>JAEESZ010000003.1 GCA_016286535.1 Treponema sp.
TTCGCGGCTGATTACCGTTTTACTCTGATTTCCAAACTCAAAATGTTTATGCTCTATGATTCTGGTGTAAGGCACTTCGTATTCAGTGTAATTTACAACGGCGTTTCCCTGAAAGTTATCTGTATCCAGGATTTCTGTTTCAAAGCGAACTGAACGGTATTCAAGGGGGCCGAACTTGTAATCATAATAGCGGTCAACTGGTCCGGTAAAAATGATTTTTTCTGCAAGGGAATCAAGTTCTGCACGGTTTTCAAAATAATCACAATTAAGGCGAAGGTCTGAACCTGCGAGCATCTTTTCTATAATCTGTGTATAGCCGCCAATTGGGATTCCCTGATACAAATCATTGAAGTAGTTGTTGTCGTAGGTAAAGCGGACCGGAAGTCGCTTGATAATAAAAGGAGGAAGCTCGGTAGCCTTCATGCCCCACTGTTTTTCGGTATAGCCTTTTACAAGTTTTTCGTAGATTGTTTTTCCTACAAGTTTTATAGCCTGCTCTTCAAGATTCTTTGGCTCTTCAATCTGAACTCCGGCCAGTTCTTCTGCAATTTTTGCCTTTGCCTGGTCCGGCGTAAAAACCTCCGGCCAAAGCTTAGAGAAGGTATTCATATTGAAAGGCAGATTGTAAGTTTCATTCTTGTAGCGGGCAACCGGCGAGTTTGTATAGCGGTTGAAGTCTGCAAAAGAATTTACATAGTCCCAGATTTCTTTATCGCTGGTATGAAAAATGTGTGCCCCGTACTTATGAACGTTTATACCTTCGATATTCTCGGTATAAATGTTCCCCCCAATATGAGGCCTTTTATCTATAACAAGGCATTTTTTTCCTTTTTTACAAGCTTCGTATGCAAAAGTGGCACCAAAAAGCCCGGCACCAACAACTAAGTAATCGTATTTCATAAAAAAAAGATAACACTTAAGAGAAAGAAAATCTACATCATTAAAGGAAAGGAGAAATTTGCGAGCAGTTTTTAAAGCGCCAGAAAAGGACTCTTCAATGTTTTTTTATTGCTAAAATTTTCTTTGGGATTTAAACTTAACTTATGAAAAACTTAAACTTATCTCTTATCTTATTTTCTGCACTTATAATTTTTGCAGGCTGTAATTCTTCAAAAAACATATCTGACTCCAGCTCTGGCGCTGTAACTTCCCCGGAGGCCGCAAAAAATCTTACTCCAGCCGCTTCTAAAAGCGAAAAATTCCGCCAGCCGGGGACAAATTCCTTTACCCTCATTGCCATTCCGGACACTCAGGGCTATGTAGATTTTTTTGCCCAGACTGAACATAAAAAATCCTTTCCCTGCAACCAGTATTTAATGAATAACAGACAGATGGCTTTTATTGCACAGAACTCTGTAAAAAATGGAGGCGATTTTGCCTGCGCCATTCACCTTGGAGATTTTGTAAACGAAGGTTCCTGGTTTAAATACGAATGGAAAAAGGCTGACGAAGCTCTTTCTTACTTGGACGGCCAGATTCCTTTAATTTCTGTTATTGGTAACCACGATTACGATAATCACTATAAGATGATTGCAGGCAGGGCCGACTGGCTTAAGGGCTCTAAGATGTTCAACAAGTACTTTGGAGCCAACTCAAAATATTATAAAGATAAAGAATGGTACGGAGGCTCTTCAGAAAACGGGCTTAACAACTGGATTATTTTTGAAGGTGCCGGCCGCCAGTTCCTGGTTATCGGTTTTGAAGTTGAACCTTCTGCCGCAACTCTTGCCTGGGCCCAGTCTGTTATTGATTCTCATCCAGATCTTCCTGTAATTGTTGCAACCCACTCTTACCTTGATGTTTCCGATGACGAAAGTGGTCAGGGAAGATTTCTTGGCCGCCATTACAGGGAAGACGGACTTGCTCCAAAAGAGATTCACGAAAACTTTATTCTAAAAAACAAAAATATTTTTATGGTATTGTGCGCACACGCTTCAAGCGGCGATAACAGCGAAAACAGCAGGATTGACACAAACGAGGCAGGCTACCCTGTTTACACCCTGCTTTCGGATTTTCAGACCAGAAATCATATAATCGAGGACCGCTACCCTGAATACAAGGGCAAGAAACGCTGGTGTGGAGACGGCTGGCTTCGTCTTATGAACTTTGATTTTAACTCAAAGCAGATTCACGTAGAAACCTGGTCTACCGAATACGAAAAATTCGAAACAGATGAAGACAGCGATTTTTATCTTCCTATAAGCTGGGACTGGGAAGAAAGGTTCTCAAAATAAAACTAAAAACTCTTTTCGTAGCGCTTACCGGTAAACTTTGCAACAAGGAAAGACTTAATTTTATTAGGCCAGTTAATATTCTGCATATCTATTACAGGAACTTCTGCATAAGAAAGCTTGTTGGTACGAATCCATACATCTAAAAGACGCTCTGAGATTCGGCCAAAAAAGCGCTTATGAAAATCTGAATACTGGGAAGAATCTACCCTCTTTTCAACTTCGCCAAGAACGTCAAAAAGCCAGCTGCAGTACTGGTCAAGAAGTTCCTTTTTCATAATGAACATATTAAAGGCGTGCATTTTCCTTGTATGCTTAAGGCCTTCAAACTCTTTTACATATTCAGGATATTTTTCGCGAAGAACATCCCCTGTAATATCAAGAGGTTCTATGTACATTGTGTGTTTATAGTGATTGTAAATGGTTTCAATATAGTAATTGCGTTTTTTTGGAAGGATGATGTCTGCGTTCGAAAGAAGTCCCTCTGCCTGCTCCCCGGTAAGCACTACCTTAAACTTTTCTGCTTCTGTTTTGGGAACTTTTTTACAGGCAGAAAAATAGCGGCGGTAATGGCAGAGACCAATGTAGTCTGCATCAAGATTTTTCCATGCCCAGTAAAGGCCGGTAAGCTCGCAGTAGTAAGGATTTTTTGAAGAAATATTATCCCCTGTATTATCCGGGGTAAAACCTTCTATTGGACTTTTGCCTTCTGCTCCAACGTGAAGAGGAAGATACATGGCATCTTCGGGCATCTGATATTTTTTGTGTGCTGCAACTAAAAGTTTTATGTTCATATTAAAAGTCCCCTTTGGCTAATGAAAAGAAATTTGTGTAAAAAGGCTTTATCTATTTTATATTATAAGCGAATAAACTGTCTTTTTTCCATTTATTTCAGGACGCCAGTTTTTTCTATATGTAAGTTTGTGGATAAAATTTTCTGATAAAAGTTTCTCCAGTTTATTCTGAGTTTTAGTATTCAAAGTTTTGTTCATCATCAATGCAAGATCAAATTCTCTCTGATTATTTTCTGTTTGATTTTCAAGCAGTTCTCTAAACTGTTTATTATGCCTGCAGAAAAGAGACATCATAAAATCATTCATAAAATAATCAACATGAGTATTATATTCTGAAAAGTATTTACAATAATAATGGAATAAAAAATCATACAAAGGAAAACCTTTCTGATTTGTTCCCTGAAAACTTACATTCCAGCCTTTTGTGCCGTTAAAAAGATATCTGAAATCTTTTTTATGCTCTGAATAAATACCTGCAGGACAATAATAATTTTTTTCGCAGTATTCCAAAGGAATTTCTTTTGAAAGATAAATTGCTGCATCGGCCCAGGTTCCGCCGTTTTTATACAGAAGAGCTGCCCGGGCTATATCAGAAAAAAAGGTTTTTGTAATTGAACCATCATCAACTTTTTGCAGAATATAATCCGGAATATCTGCATACTGAGTAATATTTTTCCGGGTAATAATTAAAACTTTACGACCGGGCATATTCTTCCGAATAGAGTCCAGACATTTTTGAATAACTTCAGGCAAATTATTTTCTCCCTGAAACCACATAAAAAAGACTGGAAGTTCTTCTACCGGCAGAGGCTTTCCTTCATAGGTATAGTCTTTATCTAAAAGTTCCAGACCAATTTGTTCAAGGAAAGGAAGAGTGCGTTTCTGACGAAAATATCCAGGCCAGCGGCCAGGAGTAAAACATCCCACTTTATAAAAACACTTGGAAAGTATAAGAGAAATATGATTTAATTTTTTCAGGGTAAGGTAATTCATATGTTTTCCTGCAATTATAATTGATATGCCAGCATTTCGTGATTTATGCGTTTTTCTTCAGGAGGAAGCTGCATAAAGTCCCCATATATAGAAGTAAGGTAAACTTCTGGTTTTGCAGGGGCCAGGAACTCATAACCTTCAAACAAGACTTTTGAAGGAGGAAATAAAGAATCCTTTGGTATAGCTTCCCTGATCTTATACCCCCAGACTGTACAGCCTACAATTGTTGATTTTTCGTAATCGTACTTGCGGCAGATTCTGTCGTGTTTATTAAAAAGTCTTTTCTGGCCCATCAATTTTAAAAATGGCAGTACCAGTGCTTTTCCAATTTTCTTTTTTACATCTGTAACTTTAGAAAGGTCATCTGAATAGGTAAAGCAGAGTTTTTTCCAGAAAAGTTTACGGGTGCAAAAGAGTTTATTTATAAAGCGGCTGTTAGAAAAACCATCAATCGGAAAAACATCTACCCATATACCAGTACATTTTTCTTCGAGTTTTGTTTTTTCAATTACCTTTGTTCTGTTATCAATAACCTTTACAAAGGGATAATCTGCTACAAGTTTGGTGTCGCGGTAAAAACTTGTGTCGTATTCCGGTGCAATAGGATTATAGCCGGTTAAAGAAACAAACTTTTCAAAATCTGGACGAGGCATAAAAACGTCAATGTCATCATCCCAGGGAATAAAGCCCTTGTGACGGATTGCCCCCAGCAAAGTTCCTCCGCAGAGAAAATATGTAAGATTGTTTTCGCGGCAATATTTGTCGAAAGCAATAAGAATATTTAATTCAGTTTGTTTGATTTCTTGTATATTTAATTGTTTCATATAACCTCGTTATTATCGATTTAAATCCTTTAATATAGAAATTGTTTCTTTTAATCCATCTTCGATTGTGAGTTTTGCATTCCAGCCTAACTTCTGCAGTTTAGCAGAATCCAGAATAGCTTTTGTTGCTTTTGAAAAACCTGTTTTTTCAATTTCAGAAGGTAATTCAAAAACAACAGATGTATTATTCGCCTTTGCAATAAGTTGGGCAAGATCCCTTAGGGTAATATCAGAGGCTTTGTCAGAAACATTATAAGCTTCTCCCCTTTCTCCATAAAAGAGGCAATAAAAAATAGAAGAAACAGCATCATATACATCGAGGTAGGAGAAAAACTGTTTTCCTTCCGATTTTAATACAATATCTTCGCCATTCAATGAATTTTTTATAAATTGAGAAAGTGCTTTTGTATCTGACATAAGCATAGTTGGACCATATATTCTGCAAAAACGGGGAATTACAATATCTATGTTATGTTCTTTTATATAAGCCTGACACAAAGCCTCCCCTGCTCTTTTTCCTTCGGGATAACCGGCCCGTAAAGTGTTGCAGTTTATATAACCGCAATAGTCTTCTTTAAAAGCGCCCACATCTCCCCGGTTTTCACCATAGATTTCTACGGACGAAGCATAAATAAATCTTTTATTATTATGACTACGGGCAAAATCCAGCAGATTTTTTGTTCCTTCAATATTTGCAAGTATGGTATCAACAGGCTTTGTAGCATAATCTACTGGATGAGTATTGCTGGCAAGATGAATTATGTAATCAACATTTTTACATTCGCTATCAATAACAATTGTGTTTAACACATCCTGCTCAATCAGTTTAAGATTCTTATTGTCTTTATATGCAGAAAATCTTTTTTGCAGCTTTGACAGATTTCTTCCCAAGGCAAAAATCTTAAAACTTATGCCAGTCTGCTTTTGCAGGAACATAAGACTGTCAATTAAACAGGAACCTATAAGCCCTGAACTACCTGCAATTACAAAACTTTTATCCTGTAATTCTTTCCAGGGAAGATTGTCTGAAAGGATAGTCTCGAGCGATATTAAATATTTTGAATTGCAGAGAAGTTCTTTGCTATCGGTCATTTTAGCCAGTTATCCTTATCAGATTTTAAATAAGCTTTAAATAACTCCAAATCATCTTTTGTGGTTAATTTGATATTTTTGTCTGAGCCACAGGCAAAGTGAAGTTTCTCGCCTAAATCGACCATCATTGTATTTGTATATGAAGAACCATAAATTCCTATTTTTTCTTCAAAGGCTTTTTTGTAACCCCATAACAATTTTTCAAAAGAATATGCCTGAGGTGTGGAAACCCTGCGAATTGTTTCTCTTTTTACATATTTTGTGGTAGTGTTTTCATCATTTTCGTCTACAATAAAAATCTGTTCATTATATGGCATAGATGTAACTGCATTACCATATTTTTGAGCAGTTTTAATGACATCTGTAAGAACCTCACCATCAACAAGAGGACGAATTCCATCATGAATAATAACTATATCAGATGGCTGGCATTTTCCTTCCAGTGAAAAAACTCCGTTTCTTATTGATTCCTGGCCGGTTTCTCCTCCAGAAACAATATTTGTAAGTTTTGTAATTCCAAACTGTTTAGCATAGGCACTAACAACATCATGCCAGCCATCAATACAAACTACAGTAATCTCATCGACTAAAGGGTGCTTCTGAAAACCTTCCAGGGTATAAATCAAAACAGGTTTATCATAAACATTAATAAACTGTTTAGGGATATCCTGTCCCATTCTATGCCCGCTTCCACCGGCTATAATTATTGCATGTGTCATATAAACTCCTATTTTAGATAATCTTTCATTGTAAAATTTCTATTCTTTATTCTTTTTAACATCATGATTATAAACAAGTACAAATTAAAAAACAGAATACTTTTTCCCCTAAGAATAGTTTTTGTAACAGGATTAATTTTCATTTTGTTTAAAATCTCACACTGGTCCTGCCACAAAGTCCTTAAATTTTTCTGCTTACTTCTAGTTGTATTAAATAACAGATATCTCTTTCTGTCCATTTTCCTAAATGAAATCCATTGTTTTATTTCATCATTATCATAAAATTTTAACAACAATTCAGATGAAAAATTAATACAATCTAACACACTTTTTATTTTATAGTCATCAAACAAAGTTCGTGTAATTGATTTTTTATTTAATACATAGTGATACAAAAACTGAGGAACATAATTTATTTCTTTTGCATGACAATAAATACAATAAGTAAAATATTCATCTTCACATAAATTCATACCTGAAATAAATTTAAGATTATGTGTTTTTATTATAGATGTTTTTATCAGTTTTACTGTAAGATAAGCTGTATTTTCACCTTTTAATTTTGCAATAATTGAATCAAAAGCAGAAGATTTTACACCACAAAAACATTTTAAAATATTTCTGTTAAAATCATGAGTATAATAATCGCATTCAACAACATCTGCATCATTAGATTTTGCAGAAGTATATAGTGCTTCCAGATAATTCTTTTCGATATAGTCATCACTGTCTACAAATATAAAATATTCGCCGCTGGCAGCCTGTAATAAATCATTTCTTCCCTGTGCAATTCCTGTATTTTCTTTGTGTTCCAGGAATTTTACATTATTCTTTATCTGCGGGTATCTTGAAACAATTTCTTTTGCAAGTTCAAAAGAATTGTCAGGAGTTTTGTCGTTTAACAAGACAACTTCACAGTCATTTATTATGGTGTTTTCAAAAACCGAAACAAGACAGCGTTCTATATAATCTTCTACATTGTATATTGGAATTAAAACAGAGACTTTATACATTTTCCACACCTATTCAAGCAAGTTTTTTCAAGACCTTTTCTTCCACAGCATAGGCCTCTGGAGGATATTTATTATCAAATGGCCTTTTGATTATTTTCTTTATGAACATCTTAATTCTAAGCTTTAATTGAAATGGCAGCTTAAAATCTGTTGTATCAAGAAAGTATCTCCATACCTTTGTAAAAGGAACAAAAGTATCAAGTTTCCAGGGTTTTTGTATGCAGGTAAAATGAACAAAAACCGGATTATTGCAGCCAGCTTCTATATCATCAAATTTTGCTCTTTCGATATAATCCCAGTTTGGAACACTTTTTTTATAAGTTTTATGATTCTTCCAGTAATAAATCCACCAGAAATGTTTCTGTACATTGTAAGAAACCGGCAATGGAAGTATTTTTGAATGGCATACATAATTAATTGCATCCTGATCATGGAACCAACAGCGTTCAGGATAGTTTGCAACATAATCAAATAACTTTTCTGGAATTTTATTCTCTCGCCAGTAATCAAGATTTATAAGACAAACACCAGAATTAAAGTAACCATATTTCATATCGTACTGAAGGCGATTAAAGAATCTTATATCTGAATAATTTGTATCATAAACCATACCTAAGGCATAGTCTGATATATCTCTTTTAAATAATTCTTCAAAATTACCTGTACAAATAATATCTGAATCAAGATACAAGCATTTATCTATATTTTTATCTAAAAGTTCTGAAATAAAAAATCTAAAATAGGCTTCAACCGTAACATGATCTTCCGGACGAATTACCAATTTTGAAGTATCAAGCTTAGACATATCATGGTATTCAATAGTACAAGTTTTTGCATACTTTTGAATCTTTGCAATATCTTCGCTTGAAAAACCTTTACCAACTATATGAAAAGTAAACTCTTCCTTATTAAAATATAAAATTGATGTAATTAATACACATGCCTGCATAATCCATGCTGGAGTTATACATAAGACTATATGTTTTTTGTTGTCATTCATTTTTTAAAACTCCCGCTTAATTGTAGCACAAAAGAAATTTTAAATCATACAAGTGAACGTAAAAATCCTTCTTCCACAGCATATGCTTCCTGAGGAAAATCTCCTTTGTAAATGGCACAAAGGTATCAAGCATCCAGTTTGGACTTATAGGACTATATGTTTGTCTTTGTTATTCATTTTTTTTCTCTATATATTTTTTATAATCTATTCTACCAAGCATGCACTTTAAAAGAAAGAAAGCATGCAAAATAGTATAAGCAAGGGAAGATGAAAAGTTTGATATTTTTATTATGCCTTTATAAAAAGGTTTAATTGTAATTTTATCAGCATATGCATTTACTTCTTTTTTCATATTCAGAATATTTTTTTGCGCAAGGTTAGTTCCATTCATTAAAAAAAGATATTTTAACCTGCAAACAAGATAATCGTAGGAAGCATAAGCCCAGTCCATGCTGTTATTCTTCAGAATTTTTTCCAAATAGGTAACCATTAAAAGAACATTATTTGTTTTCTTTAAGGTAAACCTTCCATTTGTACAGGAAGTATCTCTTTTTATATAATTATATAAAGGCCTTGAAAGATAAGAAATCGAAGGTTTGTATGAAAATAACTCAGTTATAAAAGGGACATCTTCTGTACAATACAATTCATCAACAAACTGTATATTCCCTTTTTTTAAGACTTCTGTCTTTATAAGTTTATTCCATGCATAGGCACTTATTCTATCTTCGAATAAATCTATAATACAAGTTTCTGGATTTCTGCTTAAAGGCTGCCTTTTAATAATTTTTTCTTCAGACTGTGTATTTGCTGAATTGTAATCGGGTGTCATATAAAAATCGCAGCCAACCAGGTCGTAATCACCTTTTTTTGCTTCTGTGTACAAAGCTTCAAGATAATCTGGTTCTACATAATCATCACTGTCTGTACAAATAAGATACTCACCGCATGCAAGCTCAAAACCTTCGTTACGGGTTAACGAAATCCCCATATTCTTTTCGTGATTAATGATTTTTATATTGTCCTGTAATTCCGGAAAGTCCTTAATAACTGCTGAAAGAATTTCCATTGAAGAATCCGGCGTACAATCATTAGTAAAAATGAATTCACAGTCCGAGGCAATTGTATTATTAAAAAGAGATCTTGCACACTTTTCTATATAATTTTCTACTTTGTAAACAGGAATTAAAACTGAAACCTTATAAGCACTTTTTTGCATGCAAAAATATTAGCACATGAGAAATAAATCATTCAATATTCATTATGCTAAATTTCAAAAGCACTTTTAAGAGGATATTCCTTGTTCAAAAACTGCAGCATTATTCTGCCATCAGTAACTTCATTAAAACAGCAGCAGATTGGCTTAAATAATTTTATTTTAAGAATGGCTTTTTTTATTCTTTCTTCGCGGTCCTGATGTTCCACACAAAAGATACGATTTTTACCAAACAAAAAGGAAAACACTCTGTTAAATCTGGAAGTACAGAGATTATATATTTTTAAAGGACAGTTAAAAACATAGGCCATTTCATAACTGTATATTACTCTTTGAAAGTATCTTTCTGTTCTAAAAGGAGTAGTGTTTAACTCTTCTATTTTTGGATATTTTTTATTTATTTGTAAAATCAATTTCTTAGAGTATGCATCAACGCCATGTGTCGGCTTTAATAATGGAAAATATATTGAATTTCTTTCTATAACGGTTCCGTAAGAAGTAAAAACTGACAGCATATATGACTGGAAAAGAAGCTTTCTACAAGAGTCTTTTGAAAAAACATTCAACCTTACAATCGGTTTATCTCCATCAAAAAAATCTTCTGGTCTTGTTTTCTTACTCAGAAAAATATCATCATTAAAATATAAAAAAAGATCTGAAAGTCCCGGAATATTTACCAGATAATTTTCTATACACACCGAATTAAAAGTTGGTAATTTTTCTGTGGGAATAATTTCTTTATGATCTACAATGGTTATTTTTTCATTTTCTTTAAGCCATTTTGGACGCTGATTGTTTGTTACTATATAAATATGATTAACCCAGGGGGCATATTTTTCAACTGACCTTAGGGAATACTTTAATTCGTCATTATCCTGATACCTGTATTTATCAGCATTTGCGACTGTAATCTGTAGATTCTCTTTTTTTGCAGTTTCCTGTTTAATTCTTTGAAACTCCGGATCAGAACCATCGCACCAGGTATAAACAACATCAATTTTTCTAGCTTCACTTTTCATAAAATACATTATATTCCTTTAAAAATATATTTCAAAAGAAAATAGTGTTATAAACTTCTTATTTTAATTAGTGCCCTACCTTCTTTATGAGTCTAAAAAATCCTGGAGAAATATAAATGAGCAGAAATTTTAAAAGTGCTTTTATTCTAAAATTATTCTTTAAGCAGTAGAAAAAATATTTAAAATAAAAGAAATAACCTCGTTTTGAAGGATAGTTTTTCATGAAATAGTAAATTCTGTTTTCCAAATTATTGTAGGCAAGCTGACATAATTCTGTTTCATTTTTATCTTTGTAAAAAATTATTCTTTCTTTTTTTGCCCATAAATCATCATTGATTTTTTTTCTGTTTGGTGTATTTACAATGGAAGTTGGATTAGAATAATAATAATAAAGTTTTTTCCTTATAAGGAGTACTTTATCTGTATAATTTTTAGTATTCCATAGATATTGACATGTAGTAAAATTGTCTTCTCCAAAACGACCTTCGGGAAAATCACAAATTGATAAAACTTCTTTTTTGTAAAGTTTGGCCCAGACGGTCACAAATATTCCCTTGTACTCCATCATATTTTTTCCGGCACCTGTGTGATCATAGATTTCTAAATCATTTTCAAAACCTTCGTATTTTTCATCATGATAATAGTTATCTTCTGTTCCGCTTTCATAGGTGCAGCAGGATATACTTGCATTATTTGCTGTAAGTGCATTTAACAAATACTCTAAATAATACTTTGAAATGTAATCATCAGAATCAATAAAACCAATATATTCACCTTTAGCTTTTTTTAGTCCTGCATTTCTCGCAGCGGATAAACCTTTATTTTCCTGTCTAAAAGCCTTAATTCGAGAATCGTTTTTTTCATATTTATTAATGATTTGAGGACAACTATCTGTAGAACCATCATCAATTATTATTAACTCAAAATTTGAATAGGTTTGTGAAAGGATACTATTCAGACAGCGTTCAAGATATTTCTCAACATTATAAACAGGTAAAATTAGACTTATAAAATTCATGATTTTCCTTAAATATATACACAGTTACGTTTTTAAATTGAAAGGTTTATTTTGCACTTTTCATCGCCTTTATAATTTTAATTTCTTTTATAAATGCCACAATATGAACATAACACCTGTAATAACGGCAAAGTCTTAAATAATTTATAAGGCCAGGTTTTTCGTACATTCGACTGCGGGCCTTTGTCCACTGCCTTACTTTATTAATTTTTTTCAGTTTTTTTTGCGCTTTTTCTATCCTGCTGTCATTTTTTACACGGTCTTCAAGTAAATTACATACCTCGTCATAATATGGAAGATATATCTGATATTTTGCTTTACCCTTCCCTATGCTGGCATTATTTTCGTGTATGCGGCGGATTATCAGGCCTTTTTGCATAAAGTATAAAGAATCATCCAGCATGGCGTTACGGAACAAAAGGGCATCATGAGGCATTGTATCTTTCCACCAGGGTTCTATACTCTTAAACCATTCCCTGCGCACAGCATAAGTACAGCCGGGTCTGTTTATATAAGAAAAGTTTTCTGAAAATTTTCTGTGATGAGGACGCACTTTATTTATTTTCTTATTTGAAAAAGAAAGATTTCCGTCTTTACGTCGAAGCTGACGGCAGCATAATACATTTATATTCTGATTTTCAAAAGCAGAAATCATCAACTCAAGCTTCTGTTTATGCCAGATATCATCCTGGTCGCATAAAAAAATAAGGTCGCAGTCAGCTTCCTGAAGCAGTTTGTAGAAATTTTTCTTCCATCCGGCATTTTGTTCATTTTGTTTAAAATGCCAGCCGCTAAGTTTATATTTTTGAATATAGTCCTTTACAATTTGAGGAGTTGAATCTGTAGAACAATCGTCAGAAATTAATACTTCATCGGCAGGGCGGGTCTGCAACCTCAGGCTATCCAGCTGCTCTGTAATAAATTTTTCACCATTATAGGTTGAAAGTACTATTGTTGCTGTCATAAAAACACCATATCATTAATAAATGCCTTTTTCAATCAAGGTTTGACAGTATAAAGTCTTGAATATATACTTTCAAATAAAGAACACCCGTAAAATGGAAATCTAATATGAATCCGGTAAAAAAACTTAAATTACATATACACAAAAAAATCTATGGCAAATGCAGAGAAATGAAGGAAATGCCGCCGCTAACACAATACACCTTGGGCGATGCTGAAAAACTTTCTCTTATTTACCCTGTATACGTAGAAAATAAAGAAAGCCTTTCAAAAATCTTCAATAATATTAAACTATATGAATCATATTCTCCGGAAATTTTAAAAAACTTAAATATTATAATCGTCAATGACGGTTCCCCACTTACAATTGACTGGCCTGAATTTAATTTAAATTTCAGCGTCTTAAATATAAAAGAAAACATAAAATGGAATTCCGGCGGGGCTAAGAACCTGGGTGTTTGTTTTGCCTCAAGTGAAAGACTTTTAATTTCTGATATTGATCATACCTTCCCGGAAGAAACTATAGATTTCTGCATGAAAGTAACAGAAAAAGACAATATACTCTGCTTTAATCAGATTGAGTTTTATGATGATGGCAGAAGTGAAAACCTGCATTCCCCTCACCCAAATATTTTCTTTCTTTCAAAATCTAATTATTTTTACCTTAACGGCTATGACGAAGATTTTTGCGGCTACTATGGCGATGATATCTTTTTCAGAAAATATCTTTTGCACCTTTTCCCAAACAAAGTTTTTATCGCTCCAGTTGATTCTTACATACATGAATTCAAAGAAGCCTTTAAGCTTCGCCGCAAACTGAACTGTCGCAGACTACTTTTAATTAAAAGATACAATCATAGTAAAGATATGCTCAGATTTAATTTTACTTTAGGAACTCAATTCACTTACAGGTGTAAATAGACTTATGACAAGATTATTTTTAAATATTAAAAGTGCAATTATTAAATGCGTACCAGACTCATTATATTTAAAATATAAATTCAAAAAAGAACTCGGCTATAAACTCGATTTAAAACATCCTGTAAGTTACAACGAAAAATGCCAGTGGCTTAAACTTCATAACAGAAAAAAAATATATTCTGATATGGTAGATAAATATAAGGCTAAATTCTATGTAGAAGAAAAAATAGGCAGCCAGTATGTAATTCCTCTTTTAGGTCACTGGGAAAAGTTTTCAGACATTGATTTTAATAAACTGCCTGAAAAATTCGTTTTAAAAACAAACCACGATTCTGGTGGTGTGTGGATAATTAATAAAAATAGTGCAAACTATGAACAGATCAAAAAAGAAGCAGAAGAACACCTTAAGCATAATTTTTTCTGGGCCTCCAGAGAATGGCCTTACAAAAAAGTTCAGCCCTGTCTTTTTGCAGAAAAGTTTATGACAGATGAAAGCGGCTCAGACCTTAAGGACTATAAATTCTACTGTTTTGACGGCAAGGTAAAATTACTTCTAAGAGCCTCTGACATAGACAATGGTAAAGAGCATGTAAATAATCATAAATCTCATGACAATACAGTTTATGACTTTTATGACGAAAACTATAACAGTGTAAAAATTAACTGGGGTTTTAACAACAGCGAAAAACCTCTTCCCCTGCCGGAAAATATTTCGGAACTTAAAGCCATAGCAGAAAAGCTTTCCCAGGGGATTCCTTCCGTAAGGGTAGATTTATTTACAAATGGAAATAATATTTATTTTGGCGAATTTACCTTCTTTGACGGAGCAGGATTTGATAAAATAGAACCAGTTGAATGGGACTATAAATTAGGAAGTTATATTACAATAGTATGAGTAAAAACAATCAGAACAGGACACAGAACTCTCTAAGAAATTCAAAGTGGCATATTATATATAAGCTTATTATGTTCTTATTCCCTTTTATAATAAGAAACATAATTATAAAACAACTGGGAATAGAATACCTTGGGTTAAGCGGTTTATTTACATCAGTTTTAAGTGTGCTTTCCCTGGCAGAACTTGGTTTTGGAACCGCTATAGTTTATTCCTTATATAAACCTGTTGCAGAAGACAACAAAGAACTTGTATGTGCAATATTAAATTATTATAAAAAGATTTATAGAACGGTAGGCATTACAATTTTAGTTCTTGGTCTTTCAATTTCTCCATTCTTATCTCATTTTATAAAAGGAGAAGTTCCTTCCGATATTAATATATATATTTTATATTACATTTATCTTTTTAATACTGTAGTATCTTATTTTCTTTTTGCATACAGAGGCTGTATTTTTCATGCTTTTCAAAGAAACGATATAGGCACAAAAATTACAATTCTTACAAAACTCTTTTTGTATCTGGTGCAGCTTCTGCTTCTTATAATTTTTAAGAATTATTATTGTTATGTAATTGTTATTCCTCTTACTACAGTTTTAAACAATTTAATAACTTATTTCTTTTCCCGACGTTATTTTGGAGAATACACACCTAAAGGAATGATTTCTCCTGAATTAAAGAAAAGTATAAAAGAACAGGTAAAAGGAATTCTTGTAGAAAGAATTACTTCTGTTATGGAATCTTCTCTGGATATTATTATTATTTCCTGGTTAATAGGCCTTAGAGATGTTGCCATGTATAACAATTATCTTACAGTTATGAACGGTTTAATCGGCATTCTCGCAGTTATTCCTGAATCGGTAAGAAATTCCATTGGTAACAGCATTGCAACAGAAAGTATAGAAAAAAATCACAAGGATTTTACCAAGTTTAATTTTATTTACATGTATATTTGCAGTATATGTTCTGTTTGTCTTTTCTGCCTTTATCCGGATTTTATTAGCTTATGGATTGGAAAAGAATATCTATTCTCTGCAATAATTACCATTCTTATTTGTATTCATTTTTATACCCTTAAGGCAGGCGATTTTACCGCAGGCTATTTTGGAGCCAACGGGCTATGGCAGTATGCAAAGTCTGCATATATTGCAGAAATCATTATAAACCTTACCCTGAATATTATTTTAGGAAAGCTACTTGGACTGACCGGTATTATAATTTCTACAATTCTTTCACTGGGGCTAACAAATATTTTCTTAATTCCACGTATTCTTTTTAAAAAGTATTTTCAGAAAAAATTAAGAAACTATCTTTTTCCTCTGGCTTATTACTTTTTAGCAACAGTTTTAATTACAGGTCTTTCTTATTTTGTATTAAACAAACTTGCTTTACCTGTTAACTGGCTGACTTTCTTTGTAAAGGGCCTGATTCTTTTTATTTCTTCTGCAATTCTGTTACTGCTCTTTTTCTTTAAGCTGCCATATTTTAAAGATTCAAAAGATTTTGTTATTCTAATAGTAGAAAAGATTTTCCACTTAAAAACTAAAAAGGGGAATGAATCAAAATGAAAATTAAAAATATTAAAAAGACTGTAAAAAAGACTATCTATAATTTTGTAATAAACAAGGTTTTTCCTCAGGAATATAAAATATGGACTGCAAACCAGAATTACCTTGTAACAAAGGGTAAAAATTCCAGAGTTGTATACACCTGCCTTACCGGAAATTACGACAACATTCAGTTACAGGAATATTTAGACCCTTCCTATGATTATGTTTGCTTTACAGATAACCAGTCCTTAATAGATTTGAAACAGTTCGGAGCCTGGCAGATTCGCCCTCTTGTATTTAACGAACTGAACAATCACTTTAATAACCGCTGGCATAAAACTCATCCTCATATTTTGTTTCCAGAATACGAAAGCAGCATTTATATAGATTCAAACATTGCTCTGCGCACCTCTTTTGTATACAAAGAAATAGAAAAAATGGATTCCCCTCTTGTAATTCAGAGGCATTTTAAAAATGACTGTATTTATGATGAAGCAAAATATGCAGTTAAATTAAAGAAACTGACAAAAGCAGAAAGCATTAAGATTATAGATTTCTTAAAAGCTGAAAATTTTCCTGCTCATTACGGCTTAAACGAAAATAACATCATCTTCCGAAAACACAATGATCCTGCGATCATAACAATTATGGAAGAATGGTGGCTTTTAATCCGTGATTTTTGTAAACGAGACCAGTTTTCTTTATCTTACGTGCTCTGGAAAAACGGCATTTCGCCTTCCAGCATCTCTATTGAAAACATCCGTTTCCGCGAAGACCTGGTAAGAATTCCTTACCATAACTAGGTAGATTCATTCAACATATACCCCCCTTCCTCTACTATAATTTTGTTGTGAAAACAAACTTTTGACCTTATAATTTACTTTGACTTGTCTATACAACAGATTAAAACCTGGAGGGTTTATCTATGGAACACACTTTTGAAAACCGTACAAAATTTAAATGGAGTATTTTTGGCTGGCTTCTTTTCTGCTATGTTTCGCCAGTTCTTTTATTTGGCCCTGTTGCCATGTTTACAGAGGCTGTAGATTTTCATGAGTATAAAACTCTTGCTTTTGATCCGCTTTTAGACATTATTGCAGTTTTTGCCTTTATTTTATTTCCAATACTTGTTTATTTTTTGATTCGAAAAAAATGGGCCTCTTACGATGGCAGCGAAAAATCTATCCGCTCAACAAACCTCTACTTTAAAAACTGGTACAATATAAACATTGGCTTTGTCCTTGGTTTTTATGCCCTGCTGGCGCTTGGCTGTATTCTCAGAGCCGATTCTCTGGGACTTAAGTTTCATAACTTTGACAACAACTGGGCCTCCTTTGCCTCCTGGTTTACCCTTCTGTGGAGTCTTTGCTTTGGCGTTTCCATGATTGGCTTTGTTCTGCTTCTGGTAAATGTTGATAAATCGCTTTCCTGGCTGCCACATTATAGGGAAGTTCAACTTATGTCTTTCAGTCAGAGAACAAGTATCGTAATCATTCTTGCCGTCGCTTCTCTTGTTCTTATATTTGAACACATTGTTTCCGTTCCTGCTAACCTCGAAAAAGGAACTACATTCCTTATGGTAAAAAAAATCCTGCCTATAGGCATTACCTTTGCCCTTACAAATCTTGCAAGCACCTTCTTTACAATTCGTAACATAAATGCAGGTATAAACGAGGTAAAAGCACATACAGAAGAACTTTCTAATAAAAACTATCAGATTCCTTCTCTAAAGGTTGAATGCCGCTGCGAAATTGGTGAGCTTGTAAATAATATTAATATTTTCCGGGAGACTACAAAAAGTCTTTTAAGCGAAATGCTTTCATCATCTAACACTTCTACCCAGAGTGCCGGCGAACTTAAAACTAATCTGGACTCTGCCATTCATAACGTTGATGAAATTTCTATGAATATAGAAAGTGTGCGCCAGGAAATGAATAATCAGTCTGCAGGAGTAGAAGAATCGAATGCATCTGTAAATCAGATTGTAGGACATATACGCAGTTTAAATGACAGTATTGAATCTCAAGCTTCTGCCGTATCACAGTCTTCTGCCGCCGTAGACCAGATGGTTGCCAATATTAATTCGGTTACTCAGATTCTCGAAAAGAACTCTACCGCTGTAGATAAACTAGGAACTGCCTCTGAGGAAGGCCGTAGCAGAATTCAGCATGCCGTAGGAGTTGCAGAAGAAGTTCAGCAGCAAAGTTCCGGACTTTTAGAGGCAAGTAAAATCATACAGTCTATAGCAAGCCAGACAAACCTTCTTGCAATGAACGCCGCCATTGAATCTGCACATGCGGGCGAAGCAGGAAGCGGCTTTAGTGTTGTTGCCGACGAGATTCGTAAACTTGCCGAACAGTCCAGTGCTCAGGGTAAAAATATTGATGCAAGCCTGAAATCTCTTTCCGACCTGATTGCCCAGATTTCTGAAAGTATTCTTCAGGTAAAACAACAGTTTGAAGAAATTTATGAACTTACCCAGACTGTAAGAACACAGGAAAATGTTGTAAAAAATGCCATGACAGAACAGAACGAAGGTAACAAACAGGTTCTTGAAGCCATGAAAAGTATTAATGATACTACTGTACTTGTAAAATCTAATTCTTCCGAAATGCTTACAGGAGCCGATCAGGTTGTAAAAGAAATGAATGTACTTTCTGAAGTTACAAGAAAAATTACAGACTCTATGGGAATAATGACTAAAAATGTCGAAAGCATTTCCTCTTCTGTAAGACAGGTTACTGACAGTTCTGAAGAAAATCTTTTGAATACAAAAGCGCTTTCAGAAAAATTGTCTGACTTTGACCTTTAACACAGCCCCGCTATAGATGTAAGATAGCCGTAATTTACATAATCCCTCTAAAATGATAGTATAACTTCCAGTTAGAATGTGCGCCTATTAGTGTTTGGCGTCATAGTGAGGGATTATGAAACACTTTTCAAAACTTTTCTTTCTTACTGTGCTTTTCTTTACCTTTATTTATACCGGCTGCAATCATGGACAAGAAGATCAGATTGTAGACCTTTCTGTCGGATGGGATTACTCGCTGCAGAATCCTTTTGAAGAAAAAGCAGAGTTCCATAAACTCTATGGTTCAGAATTAGATAATCTTCAGAATAAGGTGCCTGGAAAAAAAGGCAGCATCTGGCTTAGAAGAACTTTTGTTGTACCTGATGGTCTTCGCGACAAAGACATTTCCTGCTATCTTGGAAGAATTACCATAGCAGACCGAACTTACCTGAACGGCACTTTAATTGGCCACGAAGGATTTTTTCCACCTTACGAATTCACAGCCTGGAACACAGCCCGCTTTTACGAAATACCGGAATCAATTATTGACCAGTATGGCTTAAACGAGCTTCTGGTAGAAATCTACGTTGACGGCGAAGGCTCAATTGTTTCGCGTCCATACATCGGACTTCATGAGCTGGCAAAAAAATCTGCTCAGGCAGAACGCTTCTGGAACAGCCAGATTAACGCCTTTTTTGCCTTCTTTATGCTCATTATTGCAATTTACCACTTTATGGTATGGCTTAAAAATAAAAAGCAGAAGGAAGCCCTTTATTTTACAATCATCAACATTATTACAATCATCTACATGGTTGTTCTTTACCTGCCGGAGATTCCGGGCATGCCTGTAAGGGGAACCTCCTTCCTCTGGTTCCAGAAAATCTTTTCAAGTGCAATGCCATTTATTCTTCCTTACATGATTACAAGCTTTGTAAACGAATACCTGCACCACAAAGACCATAAAATCATCAGTTATTTAAGAACTATCTTTCTTGTAGCGCCTTTAGTTTTAATTCTCTTTACTCCAAATTATGTAATTTTAAGAAGTATGAGAACTTATGTTCAGTGGCTGCTCTTACCACCAATGGCTTACGTTATTGTTCTTTTGATTATTTACTGCGTAAAAAAAGAAAAGGATGTTATTCCTTTACTTCTTGGATTTTCACCATTCCTTATTACTGCAGTTATGGACCTTGTTATTCACGACTGGATGCAGACTTACACCCTTCCATACTTCACCTCTTACGGCTGGCAGCTTGTAATTCTTTCTTTGCTTTTTGTTCTGGCAAGCCGTTTTTCAAGTGCAAAATCTCAGGCCGAATACTTAACCCAGCACCTTACAGACGAAGTTGAAGGAAAAACAAAAGCATTAACAGAATCCAACAAAAAGCTTACAAGCGCAAATGAAGAACTCGAAAAGGCTAAAAACAAATCTGAAGAAGAACTTCGCCTTGCAAAGCACATTCAGCAGACCTTCTTCCCCCGCCTTTCTCCTATGGTTGATGACTGGGACCTTGCCTTTAAGTTTATGCCTGCCCTTGGAGTTTCAAGAGACCTTTATGATTTCTTCTCTGAAGGAAGAAAACTCACCGGTCTTTCTTTATTCGAAGTTTCTGACAAGGGAATTGGTGCTGGTCTTGTTACCATGCTTGCAAAAAATGCAATCAGCAGAAAATTCACTGCCGATATGAATATAAAACTTGGCTCTGTTATGCAGAACATTAACGAAACCATCACCGAAGAAAAAGGTGACGTTAAGAGTTATCTTACCGGTATTCTTGTAAGACTGGATGATTCTAATGTTCAGTTAATTAATGCCGGAAATCCTGTAGTTTTCTATAAAAACGCAAGAACTGGAAAATGTATTCCAATTAAAGTAAAGGGACAGGAATCCGGAAACCTTGGTCAGCTTGGTATGATTGGTATTAAAGACTTAAAGGTTAATTTTACTTCAATCAACTTTGCAATGAATCCGGGAGATGCTCTGATTCTTTACTGTAAGGGACTTGAAACCGCAAAGAATGAAGAAAATAAAGAATTCGGAACAAGCGGAATATGCGAAGCCTTCCAGAAATCAGGTGACGGAACAGCCCAGCAAAAGCTCGACAACTTTATGGCAAACTTTAATTCCTTTACAAAGAACAAAGCACAGGAAGATGATATAACCTTTATCATCCTGCAGAAAAAATAAAAAACACACAAAATATAAAAAAAAAGGCTCCGGCAGGAGAAGCGCTTAAACACTTCATAAACCTGCTGGAGCCCTTTTTTTGCCCGAGTCAGAGTCTTTTTATTTTGCGTCCGGATGAGACTCTTTCATAAATCCGTTTTTAATTACTGTAAATACCTTGCTTTCTTCGTTTACAAAACCAGAAAGAACGAGTTTACTTCCATTTTTTACCTTAATGTCTCTCATAGAAATCTGATTTTTCTGGCCTTCAAAAGCTGCAACAGTAAGAATGTAGGTTCCTTCTTTTGTATCAAAAGTTACGAAACCTTTCTTTGTAACGTTTACTTTTCCAGTCAAAGTTTTAACGTTCTTTTTAAGAAAGTCTTTTGCTCTTTCTTCTTTTTCGTCTTTTTTATCTTTGTCTGAAAGTTTTACCATTTCTTTTTTTGCAGACTCTGATTTTTCTACACTGACATCAAGTTTCTTAAGAGTCTTGTTACTAACTTTAGGAGAGGCAAATAAGCCTGCTGAAGCTGAAGAAATAATTGCGATTGCTACAAAAGTTTTAATAGTTCTATTCATAATATACCTCCTGGGATTTCTGCGTCCCGTTTACAATACCTAATATATACGAATTAGAACCATTAATCTTAAAAAGAACTTAAGAGAAAATTAAGAAGTTTCTTATTTTTTCTGCATTTTTATAACAGCACGGTTTGAATAATGAACAATTGCAAAGAAAGAAACTACAAAAATAAAGGTTACAAGAAGAAGCAGAACCGAAGAGGTTTCAATTACCAGTACAGATGCCAATACAGAAATAGCAATTAAGAGCTGCATGATTGTAATTGTAAAAAGGGCAGCATTCTTAGAAAAACCTATATTTAAGAGTTTATGATGTAAATGTGCGCTATCAGGAGACATTACAGGTCTGTGTTCACGTAATCTGCGCCAGATAGAAGCTACAACATCCAGAATTGGAATGCTTGATAAAAGCAGCATGATGAGGAACTTGTTGCTTTCGAAGGTACGGTTTACTTCAAATAAAGGCAGGGTTGCAATTAAAAAACCTAAAGACTGGCTTCCGCCATCACCCATAAAGATTTTTGCAGGCGGCCAGTTAAAGCAGAGGAAGCCTAAAACTGATGCTGCCAGTATAAAGCAGAAAGAGTCCTGACTCGATCTTGTTACAAAGCATAAAACACCGTGGCTTATTAAAGTAATAAAAGCAAGATTTCCGCAAAGGCCATCCAGGCCGTCTATAAGATTGTAAGCGTTTACTACAAAAACAATCCAGCAGATACTAAAAACGATACTCAAAGGAAGAGGTAAAATCCAGCCGAAGAGATTTGTAATTCTAAAACCTGACAGAACAACAATGATTGAAGCAACAATCTGAACAATCAGTTTAAGAACAGCCGGAATATTATAGACATCATCTATTACACCAAATATAAAAATTAAAAAACTGGCTAAGAGAAGAGGGATGGAATAAGAAAGATTAAAATCCTTTGAATAAATACTGAATACAATTGAAACGATTGTAAAAGAAAGAAATATTCCTATTCCACCTAAACGGGAAATGTTTCCCGTGTGAATTTTTCGCTCGTCATGGTAATCATATACTCCCTTTAACTGGCAGATTTTAATTATAACTGGCATTGAAATTAAAGAGAGTATTAATGAAACCGCAGAAAAGATTGCTATATCTAACATATTTTACCTTTTTTTTAACGAACTTTAAACAATTTAACCTCTTCTGTCAATGATGAAATATTATCAAGGTTTTCTGTACTTGAAGCCTGAGAAACTTCAATGGCTTTTGTAATCTGGGTAGAACCTGCAGCCATTTCATTCATAGCAGAGTTAATTTCGCTTGTAACATCTGCAAGAATATGCATTTCTTCTCCAATCTGTTTTCCACCTTCAAGAAGTACCTGGGTATTTTCTTTTACAGTGTCAGTAGAAGTTTTAATATCAGAAATAGCCTCTAAAACCTGTGTAGAACCGGCATTCTGTTCTTCCATTGCATTTTTAATTACAGATTCCTGCTCTTTTACCTTGTTTGTAAGATTAAAGATTACTTCAAACTGGTTCTGGACAGTTTTTGTATTTACTGCAACACTTTCAATAATATTCTGTAAATCGCCAAGCTGAGTTCCGATTGTTTTACCCTGGGCATTTGACTGTTCTGCGAGCTTACGGATTTCGTCGGCAACTACAGAGAAGCCCTTTCCTGCTTCGCCTGCATGAGCCGCTTCAATTGCGGCATTCATAGCAAGAAGGTTTGTCTGGCTGGCAATAGACTGAACAATAGAAGAAGCTTCCATAAGGCCTGCTGATTTTTCTAGAACTGTTGTTGCAAGTTCTACAGCACCATTAATATTTTCGCGGCCTTTTTCAGACTGAATACCTAATTCTTCAACAGTTCTTGAGTTATTTTCAAGAATCTGGGTAACAGAACGGATGTTTGCAACCATTTCTTCTACTGCACTTGAAGAATTAGAAACTCCGCTTGCCTGTAAATCAACACTGGAATTTAATTCATTAATACGCGAAATCATATTTGTGATTGTAGAATCACTTTCTTCTACACCTGCAGCCTGATTTTCAACTCTGTCTTTTACACTCTGAATGTTAGCCATAATTTCTTCTACAGCGCTTGAAGTTTCTGTCATGTTTGCAGAGAAATCGTTTGCAGTCTGATTAGAAATATCAACAGATTTTTCAATGTCCATCAAAAGATTTTTTGTTACCTGGTGGAATTCATTCAAATCATTAATTAATAAACCATATTCATCTCTACTTTCAATTTCAAGATTTTCTCCGGTATAATCTTTAGAGGCAACCTTTTTTGTAAATTCTGTAATCATTCTTAAACGATGGCTTGAACCTCTGATCTGTAAAAAGTTTGAAAGAATAATACAGAAAACACCCATAAGACCAGATGGAAGTATATAACCTAAAAGAAGGTCTGTTACAGGCATATTTCTGATTGATGCTGTTACTGCAGGTGAAACAGTAACTAAAAGTGAACCAATTGCACCAAAGCCTGCTACAAGAACAGAACGTACAATAAGTGACATAGATTTAAACTCTTCTCTAAAAGGAACCATATAAATTGATTTCTCAAAATTCTGTAAAAACAAAATGTAGAATAAAAGAGAAATTAAAAATACATTACCAACACAACCTAAAAACAAAGGAAGAATATCTACATAATAACCCTGAACCTTTAAAGTAAATGATACAAGAGCCGGAGTAATAAAACCATTTAAAACAGCTACAATCATAGTTATACTTGTAAATCTCTTTGCCCTTAAGTTTGTCTTTGTTACAGACTCCGGATTACCAGGTTCAAATTCCTTTATTTTTTTTGTTTGAGTAAACCACCAGGTAAAAATAAAAGCTGTAATAGCAAGAAGTCCTATAGTTCCCAGTGGATTGCTAAAAGACATAAAGGTATCGTAAAGATTAAAAACGTGCATGTGGCTGAAATTTATCCAGCCAATTATGATTGGTCCATAGAACATGCCCAAATAATATACAAAAACTCTCTTACTTAATTTTATACTGGTATCTCCCATACTTCCCCCATCAAACTAAAATAAAATTAAATTCTCACCAATTTTTTTTAATTAGTTGTTTTTAATTAGTTGTTTTTAATTCTTGAATTTAGACATGGATAAAGGATCCTGTCTGATATTATGAATTGCATTTAATAAGAATGCTAAAAACACTGACAAAAAACCGGAAGCAAGAGTAATTATGATACACAGTTTTCCACGGCTTGGTTTTGCCTTCCTGTCAGGAATTTCGGCATACTCAAGTATCTGAAAAACAGGTTTTTCGCTAGCCATAGAGACTTTTAAAGATTCGTACTGAACCTTTAACTGTTTATATACTTCCTTTTGAACTTCAAGCTCTGTTTTTACAAGAGTTGCCTCTGTAACAACATTTGGAGCTGCAAAAGGATTCATAACATTTGAAACGGAAGATTCAATTTCTTCCAGCTGTTTCTGCAAGGTAATAATCTGGTCATATGCATAATTAATGTTTTCTTCCAGATTTGTTTTTTCAAGCTGATTTTTATCTACACCAAGTTCTTTAAAACGTTTTTCAAGAAGTTCTACTACATAATTTACAACTTCCTGGCCCAGTTTTGGATCTATGTCCAGAAAACTGATTGTAAAAATACAGGAATCTGTATCGTAATTGCAGGAAAGTTTTTCTTTAAGCATTTTTCGGCTGTTAAAAAGCGGTGATTTTGTTATTTCCCAGGCTTCTATAAAATTAAACTTATTGATTACTGCGTCCTGAATTGTGTTTGAATTTACAAGATAGGTGGCCAGGGCACTGTTTGAAACTCCGCTTCCAGAACCAAGGCTTATGCCGGCAAGAGAGGCAACACTGGAAAGGGAACTCAGGGCAGAAGAGCCTGATGAGGAATCATCATTTATGAGCATCTGAGCCTGAGGCGCATACTGGTTTGGCAGGAAAGATTTTTCCGGAGGCAGAATGATAGAGATAATTGATATAATTACAGAAAGAAGGGCACCTGCAATAGTTACACCTATAATAAGTTTTTTATACTTAAGCATAACTGCAAGTAAATCAAGTAGAGAGATTTCTTCTTCCTGTTTTTTTACTTCTTCACTCATAAATACTTCCTGAAATCTATAATCAACATTTTATTATCGGCCAAACTGGGTGTAATTTTTAGTAATCCAGTCCTTATAAGAGCCGTTTTTTATATTTTCTATCCACTGAGCATGCTGTAAATACCACTTAATGGTGTTTGTAAGGCCTTCTTCAAAGGACATTTTTCTTTGCCAGCCAAGTTCTTTTTTTGCCTTAGTGCAGTCAATGGCATAGCGGCGGTCATGACCCGGACGGTCTTTTACATAAGTTATAGTTTTTCGGACTTCTTCAGCATCCTTTCCGATTTCTTTAGAAGTAAGGTCTATAACTGTATTTAAAAGTTTAATATTTTCCCATTCATTTTCGCCGCCAAGATTCCACTTGCTGCCGGCTTCGGCTTCTTTTACAATCTGCCACACACCGCGGTTATGGTCTTCTACATAAATCCAGTCGCGGATATTTTTTCCATCGCCATAAACAGGAAGATTTTTACCTTCCTTGATGTTGCAAATCATAAGTGGCAGAAGTTTTTCAGGGAACTGATATGGTCCGTAATTGTTGGTACAGTTTGAAAGGGTAACCGGAAGGCCGTAGGTGTGAAAATATGCCATTACAAGGTGGTCTGAGCTTGCCTTACTTGAAGAATAAGGAGAGCGGGGGTCGTAAGGGGTATCTTCACGGAAGTAACCGGTCTCGCCTAAAGAACCATAAACTTCGTCTGTAGAAATATGATGGAATAAAACATCATCTCGCATAGAACCATCTGCTTTTTTCCAGAAGTTACGGGCAGAATCCAGAAGGGTGAAAGTTCCCATAACATTGGTTTTTATAAAGGCTTCAGGTCCTAAAATAGAACGGTCAACGTGACTTTCTGCAGCAAAATGAATAATTGTATCTATATCATATTCTTTAAGGATTCTTTCTATTTGAGCTCTGTCGCAAATATCAACCTTTTCAAAAAAGTAACGGCGCTGTTTTTCGTCTGCTCCGCTTCCAAAACGCTGGTCTACCTGGCTAAGGTTTTCAAGATTACCTGCATAGGTAAGGCAGTCAACATTTACTACTTTTCCTGTAAAGCCACTGTCCATAAAAGCGGCCTGACCGCTTGCACTTGTACCAAAAAGATAATTAATAAAATTTGAACCAATAAAACCGGCTCCGCCAGTTACCATTATATTTTTTAAGCTGCGCAATTTATACTCCATTAAAAACTAATCTCTCTGCCATCTACCCTGCAGGTTAAAATATTTTTCTTCAGGATTAAACAAAGGATGTTTCTGATCTTTTTCGCTCAAAAGAGGATTTATACCCTCTGCTACAGATTTCCAGTCGATGGCAATTACCGGGTCATTCCACATTAAACCGCCCTCGCCTGTAGGGTCATAAAAGTCAGTACATTTATATGTAAAAACGGCTTCTTCAGAAAGAACATAAAAACCATGGGCAAAGCCTTCCGGAATGTAAAACATATTCTGCTTTTCGCTGTCCAGAATTACCCCGTAATATTTTCCAAAGGTTTTTGAATCTTTGCGTAAATCTACAGCCACATCATAAACTTTGCCGCTCAAGGCACGAACAAGTTTTCCCTGTGGATGCTTTGTCTGAAAGTGCAGGCCCCGCAATACCCCTTTAGTAGATTTTGACTGATTGTCCTGTACGAATTTCATTGTAAGGCCGGCTGCAAAAAAATCTCTTTCGCTGTAAGTTTCTAAAAAATATCCGCGGGAATCGCCAAAAAGTTTTGGCTGAATCTCATAAAGTCCTTCTATCTGACTTCCGTCTTTTAATTTACAGGTATTAAACTCGAATGACATATTACTTTATGCTCCCAATTTCTGAATTTGCAATATATTCCAGATAGCGGCCATATTCTGTTTTATAGCCCTTAGCAAGATTTAATACCTCATCTTTACTAATCCAGCCCTTTCTGTAAGCAATTTCTTCTATACAACTAACATACATGCCCTGTCTTTTTTGAATTGTAGCAATAAAATTACTTGCTTCAAGAAGACCGTCATAAGTTCCTGTATCAAGCCAGGCCATACCACGTCCTAAAAGCTCTACAGAAAGCTGATTACGGTTAAGATATTCGTTATTTACAGAAGTGATTTCTATTTCGCCACGGGCAGAAGGTTTTACATTTGCCGCAATATCTACTACAGAATTTGTGTAGAAATAGAGGCCTGGAACGGCGTAATTAGATTTTGGCTGAGCAGGTTTTTCTTCTATTCCAAGTACCCTGCCTTCTTTATTAAACTCAACAACGCCATAGGCGGTAGGATCTTTTACAAAATAGCCGAAGATTACACTGCGTTTTTCTTCTTCTACAATCTTACGGGCTTTCTGAAGAGTTGCAGTAAAACTTTGTCCGTAAAAAATATTATCTCCAAGAACAAGGGCAACATCATCACTTCCAATAAAGTCTTTTCCAATTATAAAAGCATCTGCAAGACCGCGGGGAGAATCCTGTACAGCATATTCAAAATGCATTCCAAGCCAGTGACCATCGCCAAAAAGTTCTTTAAAAGATGAAATATCGCGTGGGGTAGAAATAATCAGGACATCCTTAATTCCAGCCAGCATAAGGCAAGATAAAGGATAATAAACCATAGGTTTATCGTAAAGAGGAAGAATCTGTTTAGAAACAGCTTTTGTAATAGGATAAAGTCTGGTTCCGCTGCCGCCTGCTAAAATGATACCTTTCAAAGCACCCCTCCATTCTTACTAAATAAATATGATAAATATCATATATTATAACAAAAAATAAAAGAAAATACCATAAATTACCCTAAAAAAGCATTTTTCTATTCTTCAAGCAGGTACCAGAGGCAGCCTTCATCGTTATACAGGGTAAGATTGTCTTTTAAGCCCCCTTTTAACTCCCCTTTAAAATCTCCCTTCCGGCCGTCTGCAAGAATTTTATAAAGACTGCCTTTTGAAAGCTTTGTCTTTATCTGTCCGTAAGAGCCCAGAGCAAGTGCCTTCTGCCCATTTTCTGTATAGGAAGAGGTAAGCTTTACATCGTCCAGAGTTCTAAGATTCTTTGCTTTCTTACCTTCGTCCCGGCCAGAGGCAGGAAGAGGACTTCCGTACTCCCTGAGTTTTTCGCCGCTGTTTCCACTCCAGCTGGAAGAAAAGATTATCCACTTTCCGCCACCTTTTCCCCCAACTTTTTCTGCATTTTTTACAGCACAGAAGCTTGCAAAATCCTGACCCGGAAGAATAGCGATTTCTGAATTAAGAGGGATTCCTTCGGCCTGGAAAAGGTCGGTGGAGTTTTGAGGAAGGCTTACGCTTACAAAAACATCCTTATTAGTGAATATAAAATAGCCCTTCTGAGTGTTCCAGTATAATTGTGATTTTTCTTTCCGGCTGGTCTGTCCGGCCCCTTCCTCGCCACCTGTAACGGCGGCAGCCCCGCTTGGATTTTCTGCCACGCTTTGCTTTCCTGCACCGGCAGCAGCCTGGTCAAAATCCAGAATTCCTCCCAGCTGATACTTAAAGGCATCTTCCCTCCTGCAGCCAAAGCCCTCTACAGGAGTAACATTCCAGGTCATTCCAATTTTAGAAATTACTTCTACTTCTTTTTCAAGACTTACATTGTAACTGCGTTTTTCTTCAAAAGGTTCTATTAAAAATTCGCGGAAAATCTTAGCAGCCATTGGGAGGGCAGCAATCTTTGCAGGATTTGAATCCTGATCAAAGTAACCGTTAATTCTTGCAGTATCCGGATTTTTTTGCGAAACATCATAGCAGAATGTATAGATGCAGTCCCAGTCCTGAAGACTTGCAAATACAGAAAGCATTGGAAGCATTTCTGAAGAAAACTGATTTGGGTAAGGGTGATCATATTCTGTAACCGAAAAGACTTTTCCATAAATTCTTGAGGCAGCAAGTTCTGTAAGCGTTCCACCGTCTTCTGCTTTTAGAAGACTTCTGTTTTTTACATAAAAATCTGAAGCATTCCAACTGTCATTAGGAAAAGAAGGATGATTCCAGTAAGCATGATTATCTATGACATCAAAAATTGCTGCAGAAGAAATTGAATCGCAGGTTATGGTTGTTCCAAAGGTATGAGCCTTTATGGCAAGATCTTTTTTAAGATAGTCATTCATCTTCTTCCAGTAATCAGCATCAATTTCCCGCATAAAATCTACTATAAGATATCTAAGTTCAAGCGGAAGTCTCTTAAAATCTTCTATGCCCGGAAAATCTACATATTTTCCCTTCTGTCCGATTGTAATCAACTCTCCACCCTTACAAAGACTGATGTCCTTAAAATCAAAAGTTATGCCCTTTTTAAGGCCCATATCACCAAAAGTCAGGCGGGGCATATCATCATCTACAGAGGCCAGGAAAGTAAAAGTGTATTCCTTCCATTCTTTTCCAACCTCAAATTTTTTAGAAAAACCTAAATCTTTCCAGGGACTATGATTCATCATTACAGAGGCAGAAACTGTACTTTCTGCAGAGGCCCTGGCCTTAAATTTTATTGTGTAAAGCTGATTTTCTTCTGTTGCAAAATCAAAATAATCCAGCTGAATATGCCAGCCCTGCTTTCCATTTTCCAGCACTTTTATTTTTGAATTAAAGGCTGTGCTGGTAAAATCAGCCTTAGCCCCTTCGTATTGCTCAAGATTAACTTTTCCAGAAAGCAGATTGCTGCTAAGTTTATTACTCTTATTGTAGCTTGCATTTAATTTCTGGTAGGAAAGATCTTTTTTATTCAGATAATCAGTCCACTTTTGTAAAAGTCCTTCCTTCAGGTTTTCAGGATAGCGGTCCAGAGCCCCGTCAAAATAACCTTTAAGCATGGAATTTTCGTTATTAATTTCTACAAAAATTACAGCAGGATCTTCTGCATAGGACAGACCTGTATAAGGATTTTTGTGGGTAAGAATTTTTTCTGCATATTTTTTCTGGTCTTCCACTCCCCTCTGGTCCCAAAATCCAAAAAGATGACGGTCCTTCCAGTCTTTTACGGAATTTAACTGGGCAGGAAGCTTGTCTGACACTGCAACGCTGCGCCCGGTAAGGAGATTTATATTTGAATATATGCCCCGCTTTTTAAGTTCATAAAAGAATAAATCAAAGCGGTCAAATGCACTTTCATCAAAAACATATTTTCCATTTGAATTACGCTTAAAAAAGCAGTGAGCCCAGGAAGAATCTGTGTGATGAAAACGAACACAGTTTATTCCCTGGTTTGCCAGAACTTCGGCCCAGTAGGCGGCATCTTCTTTTTGTGGAAAAGCAGATAGATTTGTTCCAAAAATTCTTATTCTCTTTCCATTTGAATAAAGATGCCCGTCCTGTCCAATCACTACCCTCTGACTTTCATCAACAGGCTTATTCATATAAGAAACATCAAAGTCGCTGCCTTTTTTTGCCCTTGCAGTAAAAGAGAATGGTGAAAAATCTGAAGAAAAGTCTGCGGCAAAAGCTGCAGAAAGCCCCGTCAAAAATAAAATACCTGTATAAAAAAGTCTGATCTTATTCATACAGGTATTATAACCCATAATTTGAATTATTTGGGATTAATTGTCATGGTAGAGTAGTCCATAACATAAGTGTAAGGAGCTTTTTGCCAGGTATCTAAGTCAAAATATGTATAAGAGTCGTTGCCGTACATAAAATATATACGACTGTCTCTCAGCCATTTGTTTTCTGTAGCCCAGATATCAATGCGGTCACTAACGCGCTCTACTTCGAGAGTGTCTAAATTAATTTCATATACCCATACAGCAAAATGACCTGTTTCTATACTTTCACCAAAATGAACCGCATACATATTAGACTTGTAAATGAAACAGCATGTAAAATGACCATAGTTAGCCTTATCACCTACATAGATATCCTTTTTAAGTAATAAACCTCCTGATACCACATCATAAATAAAAAGTGAATCATAGTTTCTATCAGAACCAGAAGCAGACATATATAACTTACCATTCTTCTCTGCTAAAATTGTATCAGTACCATACCCTTTAAACTCTAGGAATTCATTATAATTTTTATTTGTTACATCTATTTTTCCAACGTGTGTATTATATGATGTATTATCTTCAAAACATATCCATAAATCTCCATTTTCATTTTCCAAAGGATGATCAATATTTACGTCTGCATCAATTAAAAACTTATCTTCTAAAAGTTTTCCCTGTTTTGCATCAAAAAAGTAGCAGGCTGTCATAGGGTATTTTTCTCTGTAATCCCACAAAATTGCAGTTTCACCCTTTAAGAAGCAGGGCTCTATATAACTGAATACATCACTTGTGTCGTAAATTGTTACCTTGTTTGAATCAGGACTTATACAGCCTACAACTCCGCCATAAGATGATGAATAGTATTTTTTTGGTGATGTACCTAATTCTATAGCTCTTTTCATTACAGAACCAGGATTACTTGGATAATAAACCCAGTCAAAAATTGTATTTGTCTCCCAGTCTATTACTACAAAAACATTTCCTCTGTTATAAGATACTCCGTCCAAGCAGGGAAGGCCTAAAAAGGTCTTCTCCCACATAACATCAGCAATTATAACAAGCGGGTCATTTAAATGTTCAAAGTTTTTAATAGTTGTCTTGCCGGTTACCTTTCCGTCGTCCCAGTAAGGTATGCAGGAAATAAATAGTAAAACGTTTAATGATAAGGTTAAAATAAAAAAGCCTTTGATTTTGTGATTCATAAATAATTCCCGTGTTTTTAAATATAATATTTTGTTATATTTTATCCTGCAATTTATAAGCTGTCAACAAAAGCTCCTTCCCTCCATTTGACAAAGCCACCTCTTTACTGTAAATTAATTTTATTGGGTCAGATGCCTTTCAAGTGTCTATCGCAAAACCCCGCCAGAGGAGGAATCCAGCAACGGTATGCGCTTAGAGCTGTGCTTAGGATTATCTGGCCCTTTTTTTTACTTAAAAAGTATATTTTTTTAATAAAATTTAATAGATTTTTACCTTTAAAATCTTCTGCAATGAGTTATACTGTACAATTATGACAACTTTATTTAACGATAAGTGGCAGTTTGCAGAACTTCCTTTAGATTATGATTCAATGTTTAAGGACGGAAATCCCGTACTTTTTAATCCTCAGCAGTTTTTAGACAAGGCCGGCTCTCTTTCTTACAAAAGCGTAACTCTTCCACACGACTGGATGATTGGCCATGTAAATGATTTGTACAAAAACAGCGTTGGCTTTTATAAAAAATCCTTCACTCTTACCGGCGAAGAAGTTTCGCACAGAAGAAATGCTATCCGCTTTGAAGGCGTTTACATGAACTGCGGCATCTGGGTAAACGGTTCCCTGGCCGGCGAATGGAAATACGGCTATTCAACCTTTGAATTTGATATTTCTAATTTTGTAAAGGAAGGTCAGAACGAAATTATCGTTATAGTTGTTTACCAGAACTGCAACACCCGCTGGTATTCAGGTGCCGGAATCTTCCGCGATGTTACATACATCAACACTCCCCTTACCCACCTTCCAACCGACGGTCTTTATATTTGTGCAAAACCTGCATCAAAAGACCTTGCAGAACTCATAAATAACGGTGATGAACTTTCCGAATGTTTATGGAATACTAAGATTTACGTTGAAGTTGCAGGCCCTGTAAATGGTCATAAGGTAAGAACCACAATAAAGGATAAGGATGGAAAGGATTTTATTTCATCTGCAGAACCTGTTCATCCCCTTCCTCTTGCAGAAGATGAAGCAGAGCGCCTGCACAAGAATCTTCCTTCTCTTGAAAAATATCAGATTTCAAAAGCTTACGAAGAGCTTACCGTAACAAATCCTGAACTCTGGGATTTAGAAAATCCTTATGTTTACACTGTATGCGTAGAACTTTTAGACGATAAAGAAAATGTTATAGATTCCCTTTCTCAAAACTTTGGTTTTAAGCTTGCACTTTTTGATGCAAACAAAGGCTTCTTTTTAAACGGAAATCACGTAAAGCTTTTTGGTGCCTGCCAGCACCACGATCTTGGTGCTCTTGGTTCAGCTTTTGATAAAAACGCCCTGCGCCGTCAGTTCTTAAAGCTTAAGGAGATGGGAGTTAATGCCATAAGATGTTCTCACAATCCTCCTCCAAAAGCCTGGATGGATTTATGTGATGAATTAGGAATTTTAGTTGATGACGAAGCCTTTGATATGTGGGAAAAACCAAAAACTCAGTTTGACTACGGTAACTATTTTAATGACTGGTGCGAAAAAGATGTTGCCAGTTGGGTTCGTAAAGACAGAAATCACCCTTCCCTCATAATGTGGTCTATTGGAAACGAGATTTATGATACCCACATGGGAAACGGTTTTGAAATTACCAAAAAACTTTACCAGTATGTTGTCCAGAATGATTTCTGGCGGGTTGCTCCTATAACAATTGCCTCAAACTATATGATGACAGAAGGTGCCGAACACTGCGCTACAGAAATTGACACAGTCGGCTACAACTATCTGGAACGCCTTTATAATGAACATCATAAAAAATATCCTGAATGGAAAATCTATGGTTCAGAAACCGGTTCTACCGTTCAAAGCCGCGGCATCTACCACTTCCCGGACAGCCTTAAGCTGGTAACCTTCAGCGACGGCCAGTGTTCAACTCTTGGAAACTGTACAACTCCATGGGGCTGCGCAAACACCCAGACCGTAATTGCAAATGACCGCGACTGTCCTTTCTCTGCCGGACAATTTATCTGGACCGGCTGGGACTACATTGGAGAACCAACTCCTTACCACTCAAAGTCATCTTTCTTTGGTCAGATTGATACTGCAGGTTTCCCAAAAGATACCTTCTATTTATATAAATCTGAATGGGCAGGAAAAAAGGCTGCTCCATTTGTTCACCTTCTTCCTTACTTGGACTGGAATGAAGGCCAGATGATTGACGTTAAAGCCTACACCAACGCAGATGAAGTTGAGCTTTTCTTTAACGACAAATCACTTGGAAAACATAAAATCGATCACACAAAAGATGCAGAACCTTTTGGCCACTGGCAGTTGGAATACCACAAGGGAGAAATTAAAGCCCTTGCTTACGATTCTCAGGGAAAGGTTATTGCCAGCGACTCAAAACGCTCTTTTGAAGATCCTGCCGTAATTGTAATGGAACCTGAAAAAGAAGATTACGATAATCTTTTCTTTATTGAATTAAAACTTGCCGATAAAAACGGAACTCTTGTAGAAAATGCCCGCAACTACATCACCTTTAATGTAACCGGCGATGCAGAACTTCTTGGCATGGATAACGGAGATTCTACCGACTACGAAGAATATACTGCCGAAGGCGGAAAAACCCACACAAGAAGACTTTTTTCTAACAGACTTATTGCCATTGTACGTGCAAAGAAAAGCGAAAAAGGAATCGGAAGCTTTGTGATTACTGCCGCAAGTAAAGACTTACCAAATGTTTCTTTGAAATATGACGGTAAAGAAGGCAAATGGGTAGAAGCTGCTCCTTACAATGCAATTCACGCCGTAGAAGATTTTGTTCCTGTTAGAAAAATTGAACTGATTGCAGAAGGCTCTACAAAACTCAGTAAAGACTGCAAAGAAGTAAAAATTAAGGCAAAGGTCCTTCCGGAAAACGCCACAATCAAGGAAATCAACTGGAATCCGGTTTTAAAAGAATGCGTTGCAAGCAACAGCATTACAGTTGAGATTGAAGGCCAGGAAGGAAAGGTCAGCAAGACTGCCCTTGTAAATGCCAGGGTAACTGCAGTCGGGGACGGAGAATGTATTTTACGCTGTACTGCAACAAACGGTTCAAACTTAGACCAGGTAATAAGTGACTTACCATTTACCGTTAGCGGAATGGGAAATCCTAATGTTAATCCATATCAGCTGGTAGAGGCCTGCCGCTTTAATGATTATGATTCGGGCTCGGGAACAGAAAAAGAAAAACCTGAGCTTTCTCTGGAAAGCGGTATTTCTACCCGAAAGAGCGGCCCAACCTGGATTACATTTGAAAAGGTTGAATTCGGCGCAGACGGGGCAGACTCAATCCATATTCCGGTATTCAGCCACGCTACTGAACTTCCTGTTGAAGTATGGAGGGGAAGACCAGGCAAAGGTACCGACTGGAATGGAAGCAAAGATGCGGAAGGGGGACTTGAACAGGGCGAATGTCTTGGAAAGTTCACCTACAAACATGAATCTATCTATAATGTTTACTCAGAAAATGTCTTTACCCTTAGCCGCCGTCTTTTTGGCGTAGAAACAATTTCTATTGTTCTTCCGGACGGAATCTACTTCCACGGTTTCTATTTTGATAAGACTCCTAAGGCCTTTGCAAAACTTCGTGCCCTGGACGCAGACGTAATTGCCGGAGATTCCTTTACAAAGACTGCAGAAAATGTTGAAGGCATTGGAAACAATGTAAACCTGGATTTTTCTAATATGAACTTTGGAAGCAGCCAGGCAAAGAAACTGGTAATCTGCGGTAAGAGTAATACAGAGAACAACACCATTAACGTTAAGTTCTTTGGTGCAGACGGCTCAAGTTCAACAAGTGTAATTGAATTTACACATACTGATGATTACGAAGAAAAGACCTTTGAAATTCCGCCTGTAACAGGAGATCAAAAGATTAGTTTTGTCTTCCTGCCAGGCTGTAATTTTGATTTCAAATGGTTCAGATTTGAATAGAACTATTTTTTAAGAAGGGCTGCAAAAGGATTATATGTCTCGCCGTCTTCATCCTGGCTAGACATATATGACGATGCAGTTTCTTCCTGTTCAAGAGAAGCAGATGAGCGTAAAGAAATGCGCTTGTTTGCTTCATCTATTTTTTCTACAACTACGCTGATTTCCTGTCCAATTTTATAAACCTTACGTAAATTTGTGCTTGCAGAAATATCTTCAAGTTCGCTTACATGAAGTAAACCGTCAATTCCTTTTGCAAGATTAATAAAAAGACCAAAATCTGCAATGCGGACAACCTTACCGGTAATTTTGTCTCCTACATGAACTAAAGAAGTTACATTATCCCATGGATTTGCTTCCAGAGCTTTTAAGCTTACGCTTACCCTTTCGTTTTTCCAGTCTGCAGACAAAACTTTTACTTTAAGCTGCTGTCCAACTTCTACAACTTCTCCGGCATCAGAAACTCTTTCAAAAGATAATTCACTGATTGGTAAAAGTGCACGGAAGCCCTGAATATTAACAAAGGCACCAAACTTTTCTATGCTTTCAACCCTTGCTTCAACTACTGCGCCAGGAACAATCTGACTGGCAAGAGAAGCAAGTCCCTGATTGTATTCATTTTCTGCACATTTTCTGTTAGAAACAAGAACGTTTCTGCCCTCGTTTTTATATTCTGTTACAATAAATGGTAAGGTTCTGCCAATGTAATAAGAAGCTTCTTCCTTTTTCTTAAAGCCCATCTGAGAATATGGACAGAAAGCTCTGGTTTGACCGATTTTTACTTCAAAACCGCCCTTAATTTCGCTTTCTACACGGCCTTCAACTGGAATTGAGTTTTTCCAGGCATTTTCAAGCATTGATTTATCTGCCTTTTCTCCGGCAATTTTTGTTGTAAAACGCATTTCGCCGTCAACTTCGCCTGTAAAAAAGACCTTGATTTTATCGCCTTCTTTTATTGATGATTCAGGACCAAACTCTGCCCTGTCCACAACTCCTTCACTTTTTGCACTTAAATCTATAAATACGGTTGAATCTGTTACGGCAACTACCGTAGTTTCAAATGCCTGACCAATTTCAAATCTGCGCTGCATATGTTCCTCCAGAAGATTAAATTAATATAGAAATAACAAGGTGATTATACAGTTTTGACTATTGTTTGAGAACAGAGTGGACTAAAGTTTGGAAGGATTTATCTAAATTTGATTCGTTATATCTTAAGTTTTCAGAAATTGAGAAAACTCCGTCTGCTTCTACAATTGGCTGACTGTTTGCAAGTTTTTCTTCGCTTTCGCGGATAGAAGAAAGGGCTGCAAGAAGACCTTTTCCCTTAAGGATTTTTACAGGTTCTTCTTTTACTTCTTCAATTTTTTCTTCATCTTTATCACTCTTAACGCCAGGCAAAGAGTAAACTGTAAAATCTACAGGTATGTATTCAGTCTGGGCAAGAGTATATTCAGCTCCCAGGCAGATTTCGTCACTAAAGAGATTATCGCAGGTTGCAAACTTATCTGACTTAATATAAGAGTCCTTACTGTCGTTGTCGTATTCGCTGATTGGTTTAACTTCCGGCACTGCAAATGGTGAATCAAAAGCAGAAACCTGTACATCATCTACAGCTTCCAGTGTTTCAAGTTCTTCTTCGGAAACTTCTTCTGCTTCAGGTTCATATTCACTGAGTTTTACAGGATTATAGGTGATTTCCGGCTCTTCAACTTCTTCGACTTCCTCTACATCATCGAGTTCTTCTACCTCTTCGACATCTTCAACGTCATCAGTTAATTCTTCAACTTCTTCTACTTCTTCAACATCATCAAGTTCTTCAACTTCCTCTACATCATCCAGCTCTTCAACGTCGTCTACATCGTCCAGCTCTTCAACGTCGTCAGTTAATTCTTCGACTTCTTCAACTTCTTCTACATCGTCCAGCTCTTCTACGTCGTCAGTTAATTCTTCGACGTCTTCAACATCATCAAGTTCTTCGACTTCCTCTACATCGTCGAGTTCTTCTACCTCTTCGACATCTTCAACTTCCGTAAGAGGAGCTGCTTTTACTGCAGGCTGAGACTTTATATTTGCATTAGAAAGATTGATATTCAGGCTTGTTTCCTGCAGCACTTCTTCCAGCATTGAACGAAGCTGCTCCATTGTAATGCCTGCAAACTGAGGCGCAGCCGCATCACTCTGGCCGCTCTGACCAGTCTGACCGCCCTGAGCCTGCTCAGAAGTAACTGTATTTTTAGGAGCAGAGCCTTCCAGAACTTCAAAAATCTCCTTCCAGCTCTTTTCTAGAAATTCTTCCAGGTGCTTCTTTTCTTTTTTAGAATGTACCCCAAGAGAAGAATAAATATCAGAACTTAAATCATCCTTTCTGCTCTTAAGCTGATTAACAACCGCATTCCATTCAACCTTTTCTTTGTTATCAAGGAATTCTTTTATTACGCCAAACTGAATCTTCTTGATTCGTTTTTTAAGCACAGCTTCAGAACTTCTTTTTAAACTGAAAAGCAGGAATGAAATTAAAAAGAGAGTAATTGTTACACAAACATAAAGCAGATAGATAAACTCTTTTGGAAGGGTAAAGGTTTCTGAAGGATAAACACCTGCCGCAAGAAGATATTTTCCATCTGAAGAAGAAAGCATGAGCCAGTCTTTATTGTTCTTTGACTGAAGGATTTTTTCAGGACTTGTGACAGAGCGCTTTTCCTGCCACTTTTGACTTACAGGCTCAAAAAATTCTTCCTGATTGATATTTGGAAGATTTAGTACAAATCCTCCCTTCAGATTATATGAACAGAGGGTAAGACTCTGATTAAGAGACAATTCTTTTGCATTTATTAATTCCTGCTCAATTTTTGAAAAATTAAAGTAAAAGAGCATGGAAGCAGAATAAATATCACCTATCCAGTAAAAAGGCATAGAGATTATTAAGCGCTTCTTTTCTGCATCTACAAGAACTTTTCTTTCGTGATTTCCTTCATCAACATTTATAAGATTATATTCCAGCTCAGAAGCATCCTTAACCACGTCCGGATAATTTTTATAAGTCTTATAACTGCCGTTTACCTTAAGGACATCATAATCATATGAGGAATAATGAAGTGATTTACCGTTTTTATCTATAAGTCTTATTCCGGAAAGGGACGGTATATCGCTGAAAAGCTGGGCAGTAAGATTTCTTCTTTCCTGCTGCAGGGCTTCGGACGGATTTTGGTCCATATAACTGCGTATACAGCCTTCCTTTATGTAGGAATTTTCTATTTTTTCGAGAACTTTTTGAATGTACAAATCTACGCTTTGCGAAAGCCTGTTAAGTTCTGCATTTTTTTCGTTCACCTGCACCTGCGAATAGTAGCGGTCATCAAGAATCTTAAAAAGATTTGTGGTCCGCGCCGTAAGTGCAAAGCCTGCGACTAAAATGATTGTCGTTAATAGGCTGAAAGCTATCTTCTGGCCAGAAGTCATAATTATACCTTTATATTTTCGGCAAAAAAGGTAAAAAAAATGAATATTTATAAATAAAAAAAAGCAAATATCTGCTATAATGTAAGCATGGTTGAAGTAGAAAAGGAAGCAAACAAAGTTCCACGTGCCCTTCTTATTGGAGAGCCTGGCAACGATTTACAGGAATTAAAGGGTCTCGTTTTAACTCTGGGAATGGACATTATTCAGAGGCTTACTCTTAATAGAATGGAAGTTCATCCTCAATATGGAATGGGAACCGGAAAGGCCCAGGAAATTAATGAGCTTGCCCATCAGATTGAGGCAGACTGCATTATTTTTGACTTTAATCTGGAACCAAGAAAACAGCGCAACTGGGAAGAACTTACCGGTCTGAGTTGTTTTGACCGCCAGGAGGTTATTATCCGCATCTTTGCTTCCCGCGCCCAAACCCGCGAAGCCACCCTGCAGGTCGACCTCGCGCGCCTGCAATATTCCCTCCCCCGACTTGCCCACATGAACAAGGACTTTAACCGCCAGAGGGGTGGTGCTTTTGGTGCAAAAGGTTCGGGAGAAACCCAGCTTGAACTTGACCAGCGTCAGATTCGCGAAAAAATTTCAGCCATTAAGCACGAGCTTGCCGAAGTTGAATTAAACCGCCAGACCCAGCGCAAACAGAGGGGAAAGATTCCTTCCTGCGCCCTGGTCGGCTATACAAATGCCGGAAAATCTTCGCTTTTGAATGCCCTTACAGGCTCAGAAGCCTTTGTAGAAAATAAATTATTTGCAACCCTTGATCCGCTTACCCGCAAACTGCCATTAAACGATAGTGCAGGAACCTTAATTACCGATACTGTCGGATTTATCAGCAATCTTCCTCACCATCTTATAGATGCCTTCAAGTCAACTCTGGAAGAAGCCTGCGATGCAGATTTACTTCTTCTGGTTCTGGATGCTTCTGACCCTAATGCAGAATTCCAGTACGATACAGTTTGTGATGTTCTTGATGAAATTGGCGCTTCTTCGAATCCCCGCCTTATTCTTCTTAACAAAATTGATAAGGGGGATGAAAACGGCATGCTTACAACGCTTCGCCACCGCTTCCCGGATGCAATTTGTGTAAGTGCAAAAGATCAGACAGGTTTCTTAGACTTAAAGGATAAAATTTATGAGCTCCTTTATGGAGAAATTGCAAATTACGTTATTCCGGTAAGTCAGAATATTTTGATTACAGAATTAAGAAAGGCCGGCTGCATTCAGTCAGAAGAATGGCTGGATGACGGAGTTCATATTACAGCAAGAGCAACAGGCAGACTTTTAGCTTTAATTTCTCCATTTGTAAGGGACTAAAATGAAAATCACCCTTAACAAAGTCCTTCTTGCCATAATTGCTTTTTTAATCCTGATTCTGATTAGCGGAACAACTGCCGGTTTAGTTAACCGCCATAATCAAAAACCCGAAATTCTTATTTCCCAGGGAAAGGCAATAAATCTTGCCGAACCCAAGTCTTGTGCAGAATTAACTTATTACAATCTGGGAACCTTACGCATTTTGCCCAGGGACATGGAAGGAAAAGCTTCCCAGCAGGAAAAATCCATTCTCATTCTTACTCCATGGATTTCTTACGCAAAAGACGATACCGTTTTTTTTGAAGAAATAAGCAGAAAAAGCGGCCTTATAAAAGGCGTCTTCCTTCAGTTTTTTACATCTTACAGCCAGAAAGAAATTCTTTCTTACGGCGAAGAAAAAATAAAAGAAGAACTGATTTCCGAAATAAATAAAATACTTGCTCTTGGAAAAATCCAGGACATATACTTTACTGACTTTTTATTCTTATAAACAATGAAAACACCTGTAATCTGTACGACTCTTTTAATAGAAAAATCACCTCAATCTTTGCCTTTAGGGGCAGCCTGCATTGCTTCAAGCCTTAACAGTTCAAAGCTGACTAAAGACCTTTGCCAGGCAAGCCTTAAAGCCTTCTGCATAGAAGATGAGGAATACAAAAAACATGCTCAGACAGAAGATACTGCAGCCCGCTATCTTGCAGAAAAGCTTAAGGCTCCCATTGTCTGCTTTTCTGTTTTTGTATGGAATAAAATCATCCTTGAAAAGACTGCAGAACTTTTACAAAAGCAGGGAACTATCTGCATTGCAGGCGGCCCTGAAATTACGGCAAATCCGGGGGCAGCAAAAGGTTTTGATTATCTTGTCTGCGGAGAAGGAGAAGTCTCCCTTCCATCCCTCATATCTGACCTTTTAACTGATAAAAGGCCCCAGAGAAAAATCATCCCTGCCTCTTCAATAAAAAACCTTGAAGAACTGTCATCCCCCTACCTCGATAACACCCTGGACCCCCTGCAGTACGGCGGTGCCCTCTGGGAGCTGGCAAGGGGCTGTCCTTTTAAATGCTCTTACTGCTATGAATCTAAAGGCGAAAAAATTGTACGCCATTTTAACATGCAGAGAATTGAAGCCGAGCTGGACCTTTTTGCAAAAAAGAAAATACCTCAGGTTTTTGTACTGGACCCTACCTACAATGCAAATAAAGAAAGAGCCATAAAGCTTTTAAATCTTATTGCTAAAAAAACGCCGGATACCTTTTATTATTTTGAAGCAAGGGCCGAGTTCATAGACAATGAGCTTGCCAGAGCCTTTTCAAAAATTCCCTGTGCCCTGCAGATTGGACTTCAGTCGGCAAACGAAGAAGTTCTAAAACTTGTAAACAGACCCTTTAACAAAAAGAATTTTATAAAAAAGATAAATATCCTGAACCAGGCCGGGCTTACCTTTGGTTTTGACCTTATTTACGGACTGCCCGGTGAAAGTTTTGCATCTTTTAAAGAAGGCATAAACTTTGCCCTTTCCCTTTACCCCAACAATCTGGAAATCTTCTGCCTTTCAGTTCTTCCGGGCACAGATTTACATGAAAGAGCGGCAGAACTTGGCCTGCAATACCAGGAAATGCCTCCCTACAATGTAACAAAGACTTCAAAATTCAGTCCGGAAGACCTTAAAAATGCCGGAAAACTTGCCGCAGCCTGCAATGTTTTTTACAACGACGGAAGAGCTGTTCCATGGTTTAACATAATCTGCCGTCAGCTAAAACTTCAAAGCTGGGTCTTTTTAAACCGCTTTTATAATGACTTTCTTTCTAAAGAAAAAAGACTGGAAGAATATTCAGACTGCAAAGATGCCTGCAACAGGGAGGATAACAACAATTCGGAAAGGCTTTCAAAAGTCATAGAAGAATGGCAGCTGGCTTTTGTATTAATGCTTGCAAAAGAAAAGGGGCTTAGCCGCTTTAACAATATTTTTACAGATTTAATCCGTTATTACGGGGCCCTTTCACGCTCTACAGAAAGCGGAAAAAGACAAAAAATAAGTCTGAATTATCCTGCAGAATATCTGGAATCTGAGTATATATTTGATTTGGAATTCTTTTTGAAAAATGTTAAGATAAGGAAGAATTCTATAGAAATATGAAGAATATTGCAGTTATTATTTACAGTTTCACAATTGAATACTCTCTTACTATACTGAATGGAATTGCAAAGTTTTACGAAAATAAAGACGTTCATCTTGTTATAAGTCAGGTAAAAAGACCTCACTGTACTGCTGGTTTATATGAGTATCAGTACTGGGCCGCTGCAGAACTCTTAAAAAGCAAAGAATTCGATGCCATGATTATTGTTTCAGGCTCCTTTTCTTCAGTTTTACATACAGAAGAATTTATAAACTATCTTAAAAAAATCAGGGATATTCCTATTATTTCTGTTGCGGCAGATCTTGGCATAAAAAACAACTATTACACAAAAACAGAATCGGCACAGACTTATGTTGATGTTGTAAGTCACTTAAAAAACAAGCACGGCTGCAAAAAGATTGCCTTTATTTCTGCGGCACAGACTGCCTCGCAGGAAGGACAGGTCAGATTAGAAAACTACAAGAATGCCCTTAAGGCAAATAACCTGGAATTCAGGGAAGATTTTGTAATAAACTCTGAGTTCACCAGCCTCTCAGCCTACAACGCCTTTATTACCCGCTTTAATTCAAAGGACAACATTGAGTTTGATGCTATTCTTGCTTCCAACGACCTTATGGCCATTGGCGCCATAAAAGCCCTTAAAGAATTTGGAGTGAGGATTCCCCAGGATGTAAAGGTTATCGGTTTTGACGATACCACATATGCCTACAAAACAAAACCAAAGCTTTCAACAATTAATCAAAATATTTTTGAACAGGGAATTATTGCGGCAGAATTAGCCTGGGAAAAACTTAACGGTCATGAAATTCCAAAGGTTACTTCCATCAGCGTAAACCCTATTTACAGACAATCCTGCGGCTGCATCAGTCTGGACTGCGAAACAAATATTTACATGGATGAATACGGTTCCATCTGCGAATCTGACGAAATCTTCCAGGAAAGAAGAAAATCAAACGGGGACTATTTTAACTTCCTTTCAGAAATAGACAACATTTACACACTTTTTGATCTGGTAAAATCTGAAAGTACTTTAAAGAATCTTTCTTTTGATATGCCTTATCTTATGGACACTGCCCAGCTGGATGCCATTCAAATCTGTCTCTTAGACCAGCCGGTAAAATATCAGAGAAATGACAGTTACAAGGTTCCTTACAACATGAATCTTAACATGTACATAAACAAAAATGATGCCACAAATCTTTATGAGCCTCAGATCAACTTTAATCCTCAGAAAACCCTTCTGCTTAATAAATATTTTAAAGATACTCCGGGAGCCTTTATTCTTCAGCCTTTATTCAGCGGTCCAATTCAATATGGTTATATGCTATGTAAATTAAGCTCCCAGAACTTTGCCGTATACAGTATTATCCTGAAAATTCTTACAAATTATATTACTCAGTCTTATGAATACAACCGTTCTGTACAGGAAAATGTTTCCCTTCAGTCAAAGAACGAAGAATTAACCCAGAACAACGTAGATTTATCTCAGCTTTCAACAACAGATGAACTTACAAAAATCTTAAACCGCCGCGGCTTCTTCGACTTAGCCCAGCGTTCTATTGATATGGCTATAGAGATGAATGCTTCGGGACTTGTCTTCTTTGCAGACCTGGACGGACTTAAAAAAATCAACGATACTTACGGACATAAAATGGGAGACAAGGCTATAAAGGCCATGGCTTCTGTATTTACAAAGGTGCTTCGTGCAAATGATATTGTAGGAAGATTAAGCGGAGATGAATTTGCCGCAGTCACAGTGGGAATGACAAAGGACCATATAAATCAGGTTAGAGACAAATTAAAACAGGCCTGTAAGAGGGAATCAAAAATAAAGAAATTTCCTTTTACTCTTTCCTGCAGTATTGGTGTTACCGAATTTAATTCAAAACACAAAAATTTGACAAAATTATTAACAGCTGCCGACGAACAGCTATACATAGAAAAAAATCAAAAGAAAACAAGGAAATAAACTATGAAAACAATTCCTCAACGCAAAGATGTCCCAGAAAAAGATAAATGGGATCTTTCATCTATTTTTAAATCAATTAATGAATGGGAAGAGGCCTTAAAGGAAATTCCTCTTCTTACAAAAAAAGTTACAGTTTTTAAATCAAAACTTGCAGACAGTTCTTCTACCCTGCTGGAATGTTTAAAGGCACTGGAAGCTGCCAGTCTAAAAGTTGAGACAGTATATCACTATGCATCACTTTTACACGAAGCTGACGAAGATGATACAAAAGCTGCCGAAATGGAAGGAAAGGCTGTAATTGCCTACACCCAGATGCAGTCAGAATTAAGCTTTATTGATCCTGAAATTCAGGCCATTGATGAAGCAAAACTTTCTGAATGGATAAAGCTTCCTGAATTTGCAGATTACAAAATCTACATTGAAAAGCTCCTGCACTTTAAGCCTTACATTCTGAGCGAAAAAGAAGAAAGAATCCTTTCTTTGCAAAATCAAAGTGCCCAGACTGCAGAAAATACCTTCAGCGTACTTACAAATGTAGATATGAACAAAACCTTTGGCAGCGTAAAAATCAATGGAGAAGAGCTGCAGCTTACAGAAAGCACCTATTCTCTTTTTATGCACAGTCAGGACAGAAAGGTTCGCGAAGAAGCTTATAAAAAATTCTATGCAAAATACGAAGAACATCAGAACACCATCGCTTCTTTATATGCCGGAAATGTTAATCAGGATGTGTTTTCAATGAGGGCAAGAGGATATTCTTCAAGTCTGGAACAGGCCCTTTACGGAAACAAAGTTCCTCTTTCTGTATATCACAACCTGATTGACTGTATTCACAAGAATCTTGATACCCTGCACAAATATTACAAAATCAGAAAAAGAGCCCTGGGCCTGGACGAACTGCGCCACTATGATGTTTACGTGCCTCTTGTAAAATCTGTACAGACAAAAACAAGCTACGAAGAAGCAGTTGAAATTGTAAGAAATGCCCTGGCCCCACTTGGAAAGGAATACACAGACCGTCTCTGCAATGGACTTTTAAATGGCTGGGTTGACCGCTACGAAAATGCAGGAAAAAGATCCGGAGCCTTCAGTTCAGGAAGCTATATTGGAGAACCATACATTCTTTTAAACTACCAGGAAGAAAATATCCGCGATGTATTTACTCTGGCTCACGAAGGCGGTCACTCAATGCACAGCTGGTATTCTGTTCACAACAATCCTTTCATGTGCTATGACTACACAATTTTCGAAGCAGAAGTTGCCTCTACCTTTAACGAAGAACTGGTTTTTGAATATCTTTTGAAGAATGCAAAAGATGATGAAATGAAAAAATATCTTCTTGCAATGAGAGCTGATGATATTCTTGCAACCCTGCACCGCCAGACCATGTTTGCTGAATTTGAATTAAAAGCCCACGAAATTGTTGAAGGCGGAAATCCTTTAACTCCAGAGCTTTTAAGAAAGATTTACCGCGAACTTCTTGAACTTTACTTTGGTTCTGAAATGCACTTTGAAAATAATTCAGATATGGAAGGATTAAGAATCCCTCATTTCTATTCTTCTTTCTATGTTTATAAATATGCAACAGGAATCAGTGCGGCCCTTGCTCTGGCAAACAGAGTTTTAAACGGCGGAGATAAAGAAAGGGAAGATTACTTTAAGTTCCTTAAGAGTGGAGGTTCCCGCTACCCTATTGAAAGCCTTAAAATTGCAGGCGTAAATATGGAAAGCACAGAACCAGTACAGGCTGCCTGCGATGAATTTGCAAAAATTGTAGACCAGCTTGATAAGCTTTTATAATCTATAGGAGTTTTTATATGACAATTTGTGAAAATATTTTAAGACTTACTTCTTATGCTTTAAGCAATTCGCTTATTACAGAAGATGATATTATCTATACAGAAAACAAACTTCTAGAGCTTTTCAGACTTGATGGTTTTGAAGAAGGCCTGGACACTACACTTCCTAAGGTAAAAACCGAAAACCTGGAAAATATCTTAAAAGAAATGCTTGATTATGCCGCTGCTCAGGGACTTTTTGAAGACACAGGAACTGTAAGCAGAGATTTATTTGATACAAAAATTATGGGACAGCTGGTGCCTCCACCAAGCGATGTAAGGGAGATTTTTAATACCTTAAAAGAGGATGTAAGCTCAAAAGCCGCAACAGACTGGTATTACAAATTCAGCTGCGACACAGACTACATCCGCCGCTACAGAGTCTGCAAGGACTTAAAATGGAAAACTGCAACTGAGTATGGCGATTTAGACATCACAATCAACCTTTCAAAACCGGAAAAAGACCCTAAAGCTATTGCCATGGCAAGAAGCATGAAGCAGGGAGGCTATCCAGCCTGTCTTCTTTGTAAGGAAAACGAAGGCTATGCCGGAAGAATGAATCACGCAGCAAGACAAAATCACCGCATAATCCCACTTAAATTAAACAAGGAAGACTGGTATTTGCAGTATTCTCCATATGTTTACTACAACGAACACTGTATTGTTTTTGATTCAAAGCATGAACCTATGAAGATTTCCACCGAAACTTTCATCCGCCTTCTGGATTTTGTAAAACAGTTCCCTCACTACACTCTGGGCTCAAATGCCGATATTCCAATTGTAGGAGGCTCAATTTTAACCCACAATCATTTTCAGGGCGGCTGCTACACCTTCCCAATGGAAAAGGCCCCTGTAGAAAAAGAATTCCGCATGAAGATGTACCCTAACGTTCACGCAGGCATTGTAAAATGGCCGATGAGCGTAATCAGACTTTCTTCAAAATTTGACTATGACTTGGTAAGGGCTGCAGAACACATACTTAAAGCCTGGCAGTCTTACACAGACGAAGAAGCCTTTATTTTTGACCATACAGACGGAGAACTTCATAACACCATCACACCAATTGCAAGAAAACGCGGCGACAAGTTCGAGCTGGACCTTGTATTAAGAAACAACATTACAACCGAAGAACATCCTCTGGGAGTCTTCCATCCACATGCAAACCTGCACCACATCAAAAAGGAAAACATCGGTTTAATTGAAGTTATGGGCCTTGCAGTTTTGCCAAGCAGACTCAAAAAAGAACTTGCAGACCTGGAGCTTGCCCTTAAAGAAAACAAAGATATCCGTCAGGACGAAGAACTTGCTAAACATGCCGACTGGGTAGATGAACTTAAGACAAAGTACAAGACAATTGACACTCTGGTACTTCAAAAGGAAGTTGGTCTTGTATTCAGTCAGGTTCTTGAAGATGCCGGTGTGTTTAAGCGTACTGAAGAAGGACAGAAGGCCTTCTGGCGCTTTGTAGAAAAAATTATTGAAGGAAAATAAAGACTTGCGATTTTAATAAAGGCGAATATAATATTTGATATAGAAATCACCTATAGGAGAGAGTTATATGACATTATTTCAGTCCCTCAAGTTTAAATTTACTCTCATAATGAGCATTATTGTCAGCCTCGCGCTACTTATTATGGGTATTGTTTTTCAACATATGGCTTCTACTGCCCTTACCGCACGCACAGAAGAATACATGAATGCATTAACAGATGCCGCTCTTGGAAAAGCAAAGGGCGAAACAGAAAGACACCTGCAGACCTTAAAGGTTCTTGCAGAAACCCCGCTTGTAAAAGACCAGACAATTCCATTAATAGACAAATGCCGGCAATTAACCGAAATTGCGAACGCTAATCCGGATTACGAAAATTTCGGTTACTACAATAAAGACGGAGAAAGTTATACTGCCGGCGGAAAGTATATTAAGCTTGAAAGAGATTACATTACAAATGCCTTAAACGGACAGTATACAATTAAGGATCCTATTTATACTGATATTACAGATATGCTGCTTCAGATTTATGCCGTTCCGGTTTATGACGAAAACAGAAAGCCGATTGCCTGTCTTGTTGCAAATGCCTTTGTAGAACAGCTTTCAACAAAAATTTCCGGCCTTATTTTTGGTTCGGAAGATTCACAGATTCAGGTTGTAAGCTATAAGACTGGTGTTATAGTTGCTTCTACAAATGTAGATGATGTAAAAGCCGGCCTGAATATTAATGTTGGACTTAATTCTGACGAAGGAATTTCTTCGGCCTTAAAGAACGCCGTAGCTGGCCGCACAGGTTCTACAGAGTATTATGATAAGAAATTCAAAAAAACAAAAATAGCTGCTTACAAAGCTATTCCTGGAACAGACTGGTTTATCTTCTGTATAGCAGATCGCTCTGTTTTCTACGGCACAATTGACAGACTTACTAAATTACTTTTCCTTGGATTTGCCATTACAGTACTTATTACAATTGTACTTGTTGCATCCTTCTCTATAAGGGCCTTTAAGCCTTTAACAAATGTTAAAAATGCCATTGAAGATGTTGCTTCCGGAGATGCAGACCTTACAAAAAGACTTTCCCTCAAAAACAAGGATGAACTTGGAGAAATTGTAAAGGGCTTTAACTCCTTTACCGGTAAACTTCACGAAATTATCTCTCAGTTAAAGGAATCAAAATCTGACCTTGGAACAGCCGGAGAAAACTTAAAATCAAGTATGGAAGATACATCTTCTTCCATTACCCAGATTCTTGCAAACATTGAATCAGTACATATGCAGATTAACACCCAGTCAAACAGTGTTCAATCTACTGCCGGCGCCGTAAACGAAATTGCTTCTAACATTGAATCTCTTGAAAGAATGATTAAAAACCAGAGTGACGGAGTTTCTGACGCATCTTCTGCTGTAGAAGAGATGATTGGAAATATTTCTTCCGTTAATTCTTCTATGGAAAAAATGTCTGACTCCTTTAATGAACTGACTATAAGTGCAAAAAGCGGTTCACAGGTTCAGGCCGAAGTAAACCAGAAGATTGAACAGATTAAAAATCAGAGTGAAACTTTACAGGAAGCAAACGTTGCAATTGCCGCCATTGCAGAGCAGACAAACCTGCTTGCCATGAACGCCGCAATTGAAGCTGCGCACGCTGGAGACGCAGGAAAGGGCTTTGCCGTTGTTGCAGACGAAATCCGAAAACTTTCAGAAACCTCCGGCCAGCAGTCTAAAACAATTGGTGACCAGCTTACAAGCATCCAGAACTCTATTGCAGATGTTGTTAGTGCTTCTATTCAGTCAAGCCAGGCCTTTGATACCGTTACTAATAAAATAAAAGAAACAGATGAACTTGTAAGGCAGATTCGTGCTGCCATGGAAGAACAGAATGAAGGTTCAAAACAGATAAGCACAGCTCTTCACGCCATGAACGATTCAACTCTTGAAGTTAGAACTGCAGGACAGGAAATGGCAGAAGGAAACAAGGCAATTCTTGATGAAGTAAACAAACTTCAGCAGGCTACCGGCATTATGCAGGAAAGCATGCAGGAAATGGCAGTTGGAGCTCAGAAGATTAATGAAACAGGTGCAACTCTCAGAGAGATTGCCGGACAAATGGAAAATTCAATCAATCAGATTGGCGGTCAGATTGACCAGTTTAAGGTTTAATACTAGTTTAAGTTTTAAGACTTTGGAGAGAAGAAGCTAAAAGCCATCTTCTCTCCTTTTTTTTATTTACATAATTCTTTGTATTTTAATGCAAGGCGTTTTGATTTTGTTGCGGCAAGACCACAGTAGTTTGCAGGATTTTCAAAGAATTGTGCAGGATTTTCTACACCAAGTTTTTCGAGCTGGGCAGTAATATCTTTGAATTCTTTTTCGTGAGTTTTAAGAACTTCAAAGAAGGTTTTTCCAGACTCTTCTGCTTCAAGTGTAATCTTACGAATTACTTCATGACCGTCATTATAACCGGCTTCGCCAAGAAGAATGTATGCAGGTTCAGCAAGAACGCCGCCTTTAACCTTACCACCGGCACCCTGTAAATTGCGGGCCATACCTTCTTTATCTGCCTGAAGACCGCTTACAACTCTGTTCATTCTGGCAACAGCCATAACAAAGCCGCTTACATAGTCTGCAATAAAGCGCTGGCTTGCTGAGTTTGTAAGGTCTCTCTGGTGTTCAGAAATCTGATCCATATAGAAAGTAATAACACGAGGACACATAGCCTTCCACAAAGATTTAACATGTTCACTGTTCCATGGATTTCTTTTCTGAGGCATAGTTGAAGAACCAACCTGGGTAGAAGCAAAATATTCAAAAACTTCACCAATTTCTGAACGCTGAAGGTTACGAAGGTCATCTGCAAGGTTTGCAATAATACCGAAGGCAACATTCATCTCAAGAAGAAGGCGTAACAAGTATTCTGGTTCAACAAGCTGATTTGAATATTCAGATGGTTTTAAACCTAAGAATTCTGTATAGATTCTTTCCAGTTCTTCCGGATCCTTTACAATCATAGAAGGGCCGTTATATGAACCTACAGGACCTGCAAGTTTTCCTACCAGCTGGTCAGACAACTCTTCAATGCGTAAAATTGATTTTCCGAGACGGCTTACAAATTCTGCAATACTCCATCCAAAAGTAATAGGAACTGCATGCTGACCGTGAGTACGACCAACCTGAGGAATTGCACAGTCTCTTTCTGCAATTGCACAGAGCTGCTGTTCAAGTTTCTTTAATTCCGGTAAAACAACATTTTTGGTAACATCCCTCATACGACAAGAAAGGGCTGTATCAAGAATATCAACAGAGGTTGCACCTAAGTGAATAAAAGGTCCGATTTTTTCATCAACCTTGGTTTTCATTACATTTACAAGAGCGCGTACGTTGTGTTTTGTTTTTGCTTCTTCGGCATAAACTTCTTCAGGATCAATGTTTGCAGCAACCTGGTCCAGAGTCTTTGCGATATCATCTGTAAGTGTACCGCGTACTGTTAAGTGCGCTTTTACGAGAGCGGCTTCGCATTTTGCCATAGAACGAATAGAAGCCTGTTCTGAAATATAAGCAGATAAAAGAGCAAACTGTTCAGCTTCTTCCGACACAGAATATCGATGATCGATACAAGAAAGGTTTTCAAATATATTTCGTGTTTCCATAAAAGAAATATATCAGAAAAGAAAGAAAAATGATAGACGCCTGATATATCTTACTTTTAGTTTAAGAGAAGCAGAGGGTTCATACTCTTGTTATTTTTATACACTGTAAAATGTAAGTGTGGACCGGTAGACATACCGGTAGAACCAACCTTACCAATTATAGTGTTAGTATAAACAAAATTACCCTGCTTACAGGTGATTTTTGACATATGTCCGTAAAGGGTTTTATAACCCGAATGATGCTGAATAATTACATAGTTTCCGTATACAGTGTTAGTTCCGGTTGCTATTACACGACCATCCAGGGCTGCGTAGATTGGGGTTCCGGAAGGGGCAGCCATATCAATACCACCGTGGAAGGTACGTTTGCTTGCATCGAAAGGAGAGTTACGCCAGCCGTAATAAGAAGACAGCCAGTAGCGCTGATGCAAAGGTTTGTGGAAGAGGTCTCCGTTTATTTCCTGTCTTGTAACCCAGTCCAGTTCTGCGTCTGGAACAAAAAGAGAAGCTCCGGCGGTCAGGGAAGTATCTGTCTGAATTGAGTTAACAAGGGCACATTTTTCTGCATTTACTTCATATTTTTCTGCAATGGTAGCAGGAGTTTCGCCATCCTTTTTTACTGTGTAAATAATTCCGGGCATAGAAGGAATTTTAAGATACTGACCTACCTGAATTAAACGGGTCTGACGAATATTATTAACACTAATAAGGGTATCCTGGGTAACGTTAAATTCATCTGCAATAAAACCAATCATATCACCACTTTTTACACGGTAAGTCTGATATGTGATTAATGAATTATCTATAGCAGTATCACTTTCTACTGCATCAATAAGAGGTTCAAGATTCTCTGTAAATTCAGGTCCTTTAGCGGTTTCGAATCCCCCCACACCATTGGACTGTGATATTTTAGATTTGGTCAAAATAAGTGACCAGGCAAGACCAAGCCCAAAGCAAAAACCTAAAACTGAAAGACTTGTTATCTTTAACAATTTTGATTTGTTGAACATATAAATGCCATCTGCAATTTTTTCTATTATAACTTTAAAACAATTTAAATTTAAGTTCTTTTTCATTTTTTATTTATCCCCACCAGATAAGTTTCAAAACTTTCGGAACGACAGGCCTCTGGCTTGAATCCTTTTGCCGAAGTAAAAATTTCTCTCATAGATTTAAGAAGTTTCTGCTGATCACCATTCTGAAAGATTTTTACGGCAAAGTTACCACCACTTTTTAACATTGTCTGAGCATACCAGATGGCCATTTCTACCAGCTGCTCACTGCTGGCGGTATCTACAATGCGGTTTCCGGTTGTTTTTGGAGCGGCATCGCAGACAACTAAATCATAAGGACCATTTGCTTTAATTTGATTACGAATTTCAGGTGCGTTCAAATCTCCCTGAATAAAAAGAAGATTGTCACCTTTTACACTTTTGGAAAGAGGATTTAAATCACAGGATACAACTTTTCCGCTGCCATCCATCTTTCTTAATAAAAAGGTGGTCCAGCTTCCCGGCGCTGCTCCCAGATCAAGAACGGTATAATTTTTCTTAATCATACCGAATTTTTCATCAATTTCCTTGAGTTTATAAACAGAGCGGGCAGGATAACCTTCTGAGAATGCTTTTTGAGACCAATAATCGGGTTTTTCGTAACTATTTGCTGGCATATATAAATGTTCGGCAAATAAAGAAAAAACATAAGACTCTTCTTTCAGGATTTTTTATGCCACTGGCCGTCGTAAAGATAGACCGTAGCCTGGCAGTTTTTCTGAAGGCCCTGGCCCCAGAAATTTTCCATGCTTCGTTTTTCGAGGAAGGTAGTTATCGAAGCATTTAAGGCCCCGTGGGCAACTATCATTACCCGCTCCAGGCTCCGGCAGTTTTTTTCAATTTCGCTGCTAATGAAGTCCTGAGTGCGTGCGCACAGATGTTGGAGGGATTCTCCTCCGGCAGGGGGATTATATTTTGCGGGATTATCAAAGAACCAGTGATATGGGCAGGAAGCTTCTTTCCAGATTCTAAAATCGGTACCTTCACAGTCGCCAAAACTTAATTCCCTTAATCTTTCGTCTTTTATGATGGGGATATTTTTTCCTTCGGTAATTAATTTTGCAGTTGTATAGGCTCTGTGTAAAGGAGATGAGTAAACCCGGTCAAAATAAAGATTTTTGATTTCTTTTCCAAAGGCTTTTGCGGCTGCAATTCCATTTTCGTTTAACTCAATATCTTTATTTCCCTGTAAAAGTCCTTTAGAATTCCAGACAGTCTCTCCGTGCCTGATTATATATAGTTCCATAACTTTTTTTATTATAGTGATTTACAGCCTTAATGAAAATGAGGGCCTTTTTATGTCCGGTCAACTTTCATAAATGCACTTAAGATGACATTTTTTGCAGAATCTGTCATAATACAGGAAGAGGTTAGAAATGAAAGAATACACTTTTAGACAGTACCACACAGAAGATTTTACCTTTTATAAGGATGTCAGACTTTCTTTTGCACAATGTACACCAGAACACAATATTACACTGGCCGAACTTTTAAGAATCACTTCTGATATGGCAGGAGAAGATTTTGATGATAGAGATATGGGATGGGAATTTTTACAGGACAAGGGTCTTGTATTCATTGTTACAAGAGTTTCCTTCCACATATTAAAAATGCCTCAGTATGATACAGTTATCCGCCTTAAAACTTATGAGGTTGCTCCACAGGGGCCTTTATGCACCCGTATGTTTGAAATTTATGATGCAAAAACAGAGGATCTTTTAATAACAGCAGAAACCTTATGGACCATTCTTGATTTTAAGAATCAGAAACTTGTTGCTGCAAAGGCCTACCCTTACAGAGAATGTCCTGCAAGGCCTATGGAGTACGAAGGCATTAAGGCTGGAAAAATCAGCATTCCAGCAGATATTGAAGTTGTTGCAGAACATAAGATTTTATTTTCTGAGCTTGATGCCAACGGCCACACAAATAATTCAAAATATATTAATTTTGCCCTGGATTCCCTTCCTGAAGAATTCCAGAGAAAGCCTGTAAAAGATTTAAGATTAAATTATTCAAAGGAAAGTCATCTTGGCGACACAATGGTAATTAAGGCTAAATATATTGCAGAAGAAAACAAATACGTGGTTCAGGGCCTTGTAAATGATGCTGCAAGCTTTGAATGTGAATTGTATTATTAGTTTTTATCAGAATTATTTTAAGGGTTAAAAAAGAAAAGGGAACTGCAAAAACTGCAATTCCCTTTTTTTATGCTTCGGGAACAAGGCCCGAAGTCAAATTCATCAATTAATCTTAGGATTATACTAATCCCTGAGCGTCGCTCGCTTTCGCTCATGGCCTTGACTCAGCCGTTTTGAAGGTTTCCAATAAATTGTAAACCTTCAATCATTGCTTCTGCTTATACAAGACCTTGTGCGATCATTGCTTCGGCTACTTTTACAAATCCTGCAATGTTTGCACCAGCTACATAGTTAACCCAGTTACCTTCAACCTGGCCAAATCTTGTTGCTGTGTTATAGCAGTTGTCATGAATGTTGATCATGATGTTGTGGAGTTTTTCATCAACTTCTGCAGCAGACCATGCAAGGCGTTCTGAGTTCTGGCTCATTTCAAGACCAGATGTTGCAACACCACCGGCGTTAGAAGCTTTTCCTGGTGCATACATAATTTTTGCAGCCTGGAATTTATTGATTGCGTCTAAGTTAGAAGGCATGTTAGCACCTTCTGCTACTAACTGAACTCCGTTATCAAGAAGTTTCTGAGCATCTTCGCCTAAAAGTTCGTTCTGTGTAGCACATGGGAATGCACAGTCACATTTTACTTCCCAAACTTTCTTTCCTTCGAAGTATTTTGCAGATGGGAACTGTTTTGCATATTCAGAAATACGACCGCGTTTTACGCACTTAAGGTCTTTAACCCAGTCAAGTTTTTCCTGTGTAATACCGTCTGCATCATAGATGTATCCGTTTGAATCTGATAATGTAACAACTTTGGCACCAAGCTGAATAAGTTTTTCTGCAGCATACTGAGCAACGTTTCCTGAACCAGAAACAACACATGTCTTACCTTTGAAGTCCTGTCCCTTTTTCTTGAGCATTTCCTGAGCAAAGTAAATAAGACCGTATCCTGTAGCTTCTGTACGGATTAAAGATCCACCGAAAGTAAGACCTTTACCTGTTAAAACTCCAGTATATTCATCGCGGATTCTCTTGTACTGTCCGAAGAGATATCCGATTTCGCGTCCACCAACGTTTTTATCACCAGCTGGAACGTCAACGTCAGCACCAATATGGCGATAAAGTTCTGTCATAAAGCTCTGGCAGAAGCGCATAACTTCTTTGTCTGATTTTCCGTGAGGATCAAAGTCTGAACCACCTTTACCACCACCCATAGGAAGTGTTGTAAGAGAGTTCTTAAGAACCTGTTCAAATCCTAAGAATTTAAGAACTGAAAGGTTAACTTCTTTAGAGAAACGGAGTCCTCCTTTATATGGTCCAATTGCAGAGTTGAACTGTACACGATAACCGCGGTTTACATGATAATTACCCTGATCATCCATCCAAGGTACACGGAACATAATTACACGTTCTGGTTCAACCATTCTTTCCAGAATTGCATTTGGCTCTAATTCTGGCATCTGATCAACAGCTGGTTCAAGAGTTGAAAGAACCTCTTCTACAGCCTGAAGGAATTCTGGTTCGTTAGCATTTTTTGCTTTTACATCTTCCCAGATTCTGTTTACGTAAGCGTTTTTCATTTATTTTGACTCCTCGGATTATAAATATATGCATATTTATACATTCCATTAGAATAAATATACCACAATCGACGTTTCTATGAAAAGTATTTTTACAATTTTTTTTCTATTCTTTGCCTTAAAATTGAAATATCCTCATAATCACAATCTTCTTTAAGGGCTATAGCTTTAATTTCTTCTTTTGTATATTTTCCTTCCGGATACAAAATTACAAGGCTATAGTCCCCTTCCCGTAAAAAGTTCGCTTCTCCAAAGGAAGTATAGCGGGTTGCCCCTATGGAAACTATAATTTGGGAAGGTTTACCTGCTTCAAGCAGGTAAGAAGCTACATTTTCTGCAGGACCTTCATCTTTCTGATTATTAAGTTTTTCTATAATCCAGTCCAGGAGAGTGTCATAAATATATGAGTAATCCCTTATGGCAGAATCTTCTCCATAATCATAAGTTAAAAAACTGTCGCCGCTCTTTCTTACAAGAAAACTTGCAATTCTATAGTTATTAATATTTCCCTGCTCTGAAAATGAATCAATTTTTATAAGATTGTCAGAAAGCCCTTTGGAAGAAGGCCCCCAGTTCTTTTTAAGGCTTATTTTTCTGGCCCCTTCCTTACGAATGGAACAGTCATTTGAAGCGGTAAAATACAGAGGCTTTAAAGCAGAAACCTTGTCGTCTTTATATTCAAGATTACAGATAAGGGCACATTCAGGTTCAATCTGAAGTTTATCTTCGCCCTCGGGGTAAATGATTTTTCCTGCATCAAAAGGAAAGACGGTTAAAAAAGCAGGAACTGAACTTTTGTCTGAAAGCAGAGTCTGGTCCGGGCTCAAAGAAGATTTATTCCGGTCCAGGGGGATATAAGTTGGAAAGAGAGCTTTTGGGGCCCCTTCCCTTGCTTTTACATTAACAAAATCGCGGGCTTCGCCTGCCTGTTCAAGGTGGCCGGTAAAGTTTCCTGCCACACCAAAAGAAGGAATAGCTCTTAAATCTATCTGCATTTTAATTGTCCCAAACCTTTTTTCCGCCTATAAAAAGCGACTTTACTTTTCCCTTAAGCACTTTTCCGTTAAAAGGAGTAAACTTTCCCTTACTGTAGAATTTAGAAGAATCCACCTTCCACTCAAAATCCGGGTCCAGCAGGGTTAAATCTGCATCATAACCTGGCTGTAAAAGTCCTTTCTTCAGGGAAAGAATTGCGGCCGGGTTTGCAGACATAAGTTCGCTAAGTCTGTTTTCCGAAATGCCGTTTTCCTTTACCAGAACTGTATTGCAGACTGCATAAGAAAGTTCAAGGCCTGTAAAACCCGGAGCTCCATTCTTTTTGTCCTCTTCGGTATGTGGAGCATGATCGGTTGAAATACAGTCTACAAGACCTTCCCTTACAGCTTCTATGAGGGCCTTGCGGTCTTTTTCGCTTCTTAAGGGAGGATTTACAATATTAAAGATTTCCGGAGCTTTCTCTCCGCTCAAGCCTATGTGATGAGGGGTAACCTCGCAGGTAAGACGCATGTCTTTTTTTGCCCTGCGGATTTCTTCCATACATTTTGAAGTACTGACATGACAAAGATGTAAGGCACAGCCCGCTTCTTTTGCAAGCATGATATTTCTTATGGTATAAGAATCTTCTGCCAGGGCCAGTAATTCGTTTGCCTTAGAAATTGCTTCTTCTGTCCACTGGGCACGCAGGGCCTTTGCAGGAGCAACAAAAGTTGGGTCCTCGCAGTGGCAGGCAACAATAAGATTCTTTTTTGCGGCAATCTTCATTCCTTCAAGCATAGCTTCGCTGGAAAGTATGTCTTTTCCATCTTCGCTTATAACCGGAGTTTTTGAAGGGTCAAGTTCATTAAGATGTGATGTATCCTGACCATCAAAATCTTTAGTTATACTTACAACCTGGAATAAATTTGAAAGGCCTAGTTCTCGGGCTTCTTCTTCAATTTTCTCTGCCGCCTGTAAAGAAGAAACTACAGGTTTTGTGTTTGCCATTGCTACAACAGTTCCAAAACCACCCGAAGCGGCAGCCCTGAGTCCGGTATTCAAGTCTTCCTTCTGGGTAAGGCCCGGATACCTCATATGTACGTGCATATCTATAAAGGCAGGCGTAAGGGTTAATGCTTTGGCATCAAAATACTCAAGTTTTTCTGCTTCCCCTTCTTTTAACAGAGCCTGGGAAAGTTTTCTGGCACTTTCTTCGCTTGTAAAATCTCCCTGAAAAAGGGCTGCAATTTTTCCATTTACAATTAAAAGGGCACCCTTACACGAAAGTTTTTTATCTAAAAGCCTGGCATTATAAATTAATACACTGTTACTCATACGCTAATTATTTTTTCCTGCTAAATACAAAGTATCGCAATATTCGCACTTGTAGATTCCCTTTTTTCTGTCTGCCAGAAGAAAGGTTGGTTTTACATAGTGTTCTGTCTGTGTTATGCAGCGGGGATTTTTACAGTTGAAAACTCCCTGAACTTTTGAAGGAAGCTCCATTGTAATTTTGCGGACAATTTTTTCGTTCTCAATTACATTTACACAGATGTTTGGATCAATGAATCCTAAAACCGAATAATCAATATTTATGATGTTATCAATTTTGATGATGTCTTTTTTTCCGGATTTTTCTGATGGAACATTCTGAATAAGACAAGAGGTAAAAGGAGCTTTATCTAAACCCAGCCACTGAAAGATCTTCCAGCCGGCACCTGCACTAATATGATCTATTACTAAGCCGTTTTTAATGGTATTTACGTTTAACATCTTATCCTCCTAGTTTATTGCTCCGGTAAGTTTTGCAATTAAAGCCATTCTGGCATACATACCGTATTTAACCTGCTTAAAATATGCAGCTCTAGGATCATCATCTACTTCCGGAGTAATTTCATTTACCCTTGGAAGAGGATGTAAAATAATCATATTCTTGCGGGCAAGCTTCATTCTTTCTGTATCAAGAATATAGCTGTCCTTTAATCTGATGTAGTCCTGTTCATTAAAGAAGCGTTCCTTCTGTACACGAGTCATATAGAGAACATCAAGCTGACCAATAACTTCATCAAGACTTTCTACAATTTCATATTCTACACCGGCTGGCTCAAGAATATTTGTAATAAGATAATCTGGAATTGTTAATTCTTTTGGACTGATAAAAATAAACTTGTTGCCCTTAAAATGTCTGAGGGCTTCTGCAAGAGAGTGAACGGTTCTTCCAAACTTTAAGTCTCCGCAAAAACCGATTACATGATTTTCCAGACCACCAAGCAGCTGACGAATTGTTACCAGGTCTGTGAGTGTCTGTGTAGGATGATAGTGACCACCATCACCGGCATTAATGATTGGGCAAGCAGAATATTTACTTGCCAGAAGGGCAGCCCCTTCCTTTGGTGTACGCATGGCAATTACATCTGCATAAGATGAAACAACCCTGATTGTATCGGCCAGAGTTTCTCCTTTTGAGGTTGAAGTATTGTCTGCATCAGAAAAACCTTCAACACAACCGCCAAGACGAAGCATTGCTGCTTCAAAAGAGAGCCTTGTTCTGGTGCTTGGCTCAAAAAAAAGTGTCGCAAGAATTTTCCCGCGACACACATCACTAAAAGATTTTGGATCTACAATTATCTGTTCTGCTAATGAACAAATTTCTTCAATTTCAGACACTGTTAAATCATCAGGTTGAATTAAATGACGACCGGTTAGCATTCGTAATCCCCTTTGTTAATTTTTTTGAGTATATCAAAGATATGGCGTTTATGGAAGTTTATTCTTCCAAATAAGGCCAGTCATTCTTCCATTTTATTTCTTCAATCTGTAAAGCAGGACGTCCCCCTTTTTTTCTGTCATAGGCATGATAAACAATATAAGTTTTTCCATCCTCATCTTCAAAAATTGAATTATGACCGGGTCCTGCAAAAGCTGAAAAAGAATTTCCATCCCTTAAAAGGCTTCCGCCCCCCTGCAGCATAGGCCTTCCTTCCCCATCGTAATAGGGACCTTCAATTGAAGGAGAAGCTCCCACTACAATTTTATAGGTACTTTCCAGCCCCCGGCAGCAAAAATCGTGGGAGGCGAAAAGAAAATACATACCATTTCTTCTATATATAAAGCCGCCTTCTATGGAATTTGGAATAAGATTTCTTGAAGCAATATGTATAAAATCTGCCCCCTCTTGAACAAAGCCTTCTTCGTTTAATTTTACAAGCTGAAGCCCTTTCCAGAAGGAACCAAAAAGAAGATAATCCTGGCCCTTTCCGTCGCTGCAAACCTGGGCATCAATTGCATTAAAATCATCCTTTTCCCCGCTGCAAAGAACAGGCCCGCAGTCTTCAATTGTAAAAGCCTTTGACTTAAGGTCCAGGGCAGAAAGCTTACACATTCCTATGGCAGAAGTGTTTTTTCCAAAGGAAGAAACTGAATAATAAATGCGGTAAGAGCCCTTCCTAAAAAGACAGTCTGGGGCCCAGAAATCATTTTTTCTTGCAAGTGGGACTTTTTCCTTTACCCAGGAGGGGCTGTCATTAAAAATATGGCCGTATTCCTTCCATTCCTTAAGGTTGTCTGAAACAAAAAGGGGGATACCTGGTCCGGTTTGTATTCTGTAATATTTTCCCTTTTCTTTAATGATTGTAGGGTCGTGAGTTTGTAAGTCGCCGCTAAGTTCTAAGAGCATAATTTTTCCTGATAATAAAATTCCTAAAAAAAGGCTGCCTTCAGTTTCCCAAAAGCAGCCAGAGAGTTTATGGTAGAAAGATTTATAAAATCTTAAAGACCTATTTAAGACCAGTCATAGCAACAGAAGCAATAATCTGTTTCTGGAATACCATGAACATAATCAGACAAGGCAGCAGGGCAAGCACAGAGGCTGTAAGCAGTAAAGGATAGTCTGTCTGAATTGCGTACATTGCGTTTAACTGAGAAATCATAACCTGAACAGTAAGCTTGTTAGGATTGTTCAGATAAATACTTGGAGCGAAGTAGTCGTTCCAGGCTCCCATGAACCAGAGAATTGCCTGAGCAGCAATAGCAGGTTTTGCATTAGGGAAGATAATTTTTATAAAGATAAAAAAGTATCCGGCGCCATCGATGCGGGCAGACTCAATTAAAGAAGTTGGGATTCCGGACATATACTGGCGCAAGAAGAAAATCATACTTACATTTCCAAGCATGCCAGGAATGATTAAAGGACACCAGGTATTAAGCCAGCCGATTCGGGCATAAATGATGAACTGAGGAATCATAATGATTGCAAAAGGAATCATCATTGTGGCAAGTTCTGCAAGGAAGAGCTTTTGTTTTCCAGGGAAGCGGAGCTTTGCATAAGAGAAAGCTGCAAGAGAAGAAACAAAAGTTCCTACTATAATTGTGCTGAAAGAAATGATTAAAGAGTTTAATACACCCCTCTGTAAGGCTGGTTCCATCTGCCATACACGGCGGAAGTAATTTTCCCAGTGAGGATTTTCCGGCATCTTTAAAGAAAGCTGGGTTGTTAAGAACTGTCCCGGACTCTTAAGTGAAGAAAAGAACATCCAGATTAAAGGAATAATCATTACTACAGCACCAAGAATCAGGAAGGTATAAATCCAGAAATTCCAGATTGTTGACTGAGTCTTATTCGATCTCATTTTCTGTACTCTTCTGTCCTGTCCAATAATATTTGTATTAGCATTCATAGTTAACTCTGACATATAGGCTCCTACTCAAGATAATTTTCGCTTGAAGGACTAAGCTTGAACTGAATTGCAGTTACAACGAAGATGATTACTGCAAGAACCCATGCTGCGGCACAGGCAAAACCTTTTGCATCAGCTGAACCAAAGGCCTTCTGCCAGATGTAGAATACGATTGTTGCAGCACTGTAATCTGGACCACCGTTTGGAGCCATAATCTGTGGTTCAACAAACATCTGGGCACCACCAATAATTCCTGTAATGATGATGTAGAAGGTAATTGGCTTCATTAAAGGCCAGGTAATTTTTCTAAAAATTGTAAATGGTTTTGCACCGTCAATTAAGGCAGCTTCATAAACAGATTTTGGAAGATTCTGCAGACCGCCAAGATAAAGAAGGGCTGTTCCACCTACCCCGCGCCATACACACATAAGCATAATGGCAGGCTTTACTGTATGGGCATTTTCCAGCCAGTTTGGACCTTTAATGCCAAAACAGCTTCTTAAAAACTGATTTAACAAACCATAGTCACCGTTGTAGAGCCATCTCCACAAAAGAGAAACAGCAACGATTGAAGATACAACAGGAATATAGTAAATAACTCTAAAAACTTTTGTTCCAGGCAAGTCTTTGTTGTAGGCCATAGCCAGACCAAAAGCCCAGATAATACCGATAGGAATACCTATCATGTACCAGAATGTATTAAAAAGAGCACGCCAGAAATCGCCGTCCTGGAAAAGCTCTATATAATTTTCAAAGCCAATATAAAAATACTCCCTGTCAATTTCGTCCATTTTAAACAAGCCGGTAAGATCCACCATGGAATCCCAGGAAGTAAAGCTTGCAAAAATTGAAAATAAGAAAGGACCTGCTGTAAACAAGAAGAATCCGATTACAGGTGGAAGAACAAAAATTAATCCGGCAATTGCCTCTTCATTCCACTTTTTCTTTTTATTTAACACTACAGCATCTTTTTCCATAATTTAAACCTCTTACAATAAGCCGCCTGACACAGAGTCTGATTAAGGTCAAACCGGGGTCAGACAGCTTAGTAAATATCATTTTTTACTGATTCTTCTGGCGGGCACGGGCAAGAGCCTTATCAAGGTCTCTCTGCATTTTTGGTGCTACCTTTTCACAATATTCTTTTGCAGTCATTTTTCCATCAAGAACCTTCTGGATTCCAATGTAGAAATCGTCATACCATACGCTGTTGTAAGTATAGTCAGCAGGCCATGCACGTCCTGTTTCCTGAATGATATTGATGTATTCCTGACGGTTTTCTGGTTTTCCAGGTTTTGAAGTATAACGGCTTGCAAGTGATTTTAAGTTAGGAATCTGAAGGTCAAGATCACTGTACATTTCGTTAGCTTCTTTATCTGCAGAAAGATAGAGGGCAAGTTCTGCTGCTAACTGAGGATTTTTAGCAGTTTTTGCAACGGCATATCCTACACCACCACGGTAAGTAGCTGTTTTGTTAGCAGAAGTGTGTACTGGCCATGGAATTAAGTCATAATCAAACTTAATAACTTCAGGGTCATTGAATTTAGCTAAATCCCATGGACCTGCAGGGAAGAAACCAAGTTCACCCTTAATCCATCTCTGGTAAGTATCGAGTGACTGAGCCTGAGATGCTGTTGGAGTTACAGGTTTGTATTTTTTACCGTCTACAGTTCCGCCTAAAGTCATATCTGCCCAGAACTGAAGTGCTTCAACAAATTTTGGATCTGTTACTGTTACTTTTGTGTGAGTTTCGTCAAGGAAGTCTGCTCCGTTACCCCATACAAACTGAATGAAAGCCCAGTGAACATTAAGACCTGTTCCGAAAGTGTCGTTAAGACCATCGCGGTTTGTGTCCTGTGTAAGTTTTGTACAAACATCCATGAATTCTGTCCATGTGTAAGGCTTTGTTTTGCTTGGTAATGGAATGCCATATTTCTGGAAAAGTGTTTTGTTATATGCAAAGGCAAAAGGACCGAAGTCTTTAGGGAGAGCCCAGATAGCGTCACCTTTTCCAAGATTTTTTCCGTCGTAGCGGTATGTATCTACAGCTTTTTCGTAAAGGTCTTCAAAGTTAACGCCTTTTACGTTCTTTACATATGGAGCCAGGTCGAGAACCTTATTATTATCAACATACTGTCTTACAGCTCCTGGTCCTAAGTAGAATACGTCAGGTAAAGCATTTGCAGCTAACTGTGCCTGAATTTTTGCATCGTATTCATCCTGTGTGCTGGAAATAAAGTTTACCTTTGTTCCCTTGTGAGTCTGTTCAAAACGGGCAACAACCTTATCAAGAATTGCTTTTTCCTGTGGCTGAGCGTAAATCATAAGGGTGATTTCTTCAGCAAAAATACCGGTTGAAAAAGCCAGTAATGCTGAAAGTGCAATAATTAGTTTTTTCATGTGTAATTCCTCCTACACTTACTTTTCTTTGTCTAAATAAAATTGTAAAACGGATTTTTTTATCTGTCAAACTTTATTTTAATTTTTTTTGATATAAATCATTATTTTTGATAAATAAATACAAAAAAAGCCGTTTTTTCCGATTTCCATCAAGTAAAATCGGGTTAAAAACGGCTTTTTAAGATACAATATCAATTTTTATCGTTATTTATTCAAAGTTTTTTGATACTTTACTTATTCTTTTTGTTTCCCCAGAAGTATTCTCCTGTTTTTTCTGAATCAATACTGGTAAAGCTAATTACCTTTCTTGCTACAGGATTTTTTATAGCCCAGTCTACGGCAGAAAGAGCATAACCCTTAAAAGTTCCAATTTCTGCCCCTTTTGCATCTTTGAGCAAAAGTTCCACTGTGTAACCATCTTCCATAAGCTTCCAGCTGCCACTGTAAGTTTTTCCGCCGATACTTCCATCCTCATTAAGAGTAAGCTCCTGAGATGGAGTTGGAACAGCATCATCAATATGAACATCTGCAACAGAACCTTCTCCATAAGGAGTGTAGTGTTCAATTTTAGAACTTCTTACAGTAAGAACTGCATTATAAGTACCTGCAAGATCAGCAGGGCTTAAAGGAGCCAGTTTTTCTGTAAAATCATCATCTTCGTAATATTCATTATGATTTAATACAGGCCAGCCGTCCTGAGTAAAGAACATCTGTCTTATCTGAAGGAAGAAGAAATAACCCGGCTTAAAATTTGTTCTAGAATGGCAGGCAAAGAGGATTTTTCCATCCTTACTTCGCATAATACTCTGTCCACCAGGACATCTCCAGCCGAATTCTCCCTTTAATTCTTCGCCACCCATAATTTTACTACCAAACTCGTGGTAGCGGCTTGCAATCATAGGATCAAGATACATGGTTTTTCCACCGGCATCAAAATATGGACCATCGAGAGTTTTTGAACGGCCCACACCTACTCTGTATTCATTTTCGAGACCGCCCATAGAAACAAAAATGTAATAATAACCGGTATCTGAATTATAAATTACCTGGGCACCTTCATAGGCAGCTCCATAACCTCCGGCAATACAAATACCAAAGGCTCCGTCTTTTGAGTCGGCAGGGGCATTCATTTCCTGTCCGTCAGGACTTACAGACTTTAAAGAAAGGGCGTCTACATACATAAGGGCAATACCGCCTTTCCAGGAACCATAAGTAAGGGCATAACATTTACGGCCGCCAATTTCGTAAATCATATTTTTGCCGGTAGCAACGTCTGCAACAAACTCAGGGTCTATACAGCCAAAACCGTAACTAAAGGAATTTATATCGGCTTCCATTTTGTTATGGGTATCGTAAGCACCAGTATTATAACAGTCGAATTCGGTAACGCTTTCAGGAGCGTCAAAATCAAAAGAGCGGTCGTAATATGTGTAACGAACTAGATTTGACTGACTGTATTCTACCCCAATTTTATTTAAGGCTTCTGCAATTACTTCATCCTTACTGGCCGCAAGTGCAGCAGGATAAAAAGGTCCTTCTGCAGAAGATGCAATTGCCAGAGTAATTGCCGCATCAGGATAACCTGCAGAGCGGACATCTGTAATAATTCCGTGGAACATGTAATAAAGTCCATTCTGTTTGATTACTGTTGGAGCCCAGGTAGAAGCTGTTACTGCATTATAACCAAGCCACTGAAGCCAGGCTTTATCCCATTTTTTTTGAGTAGCCGAACGGGGTAAGCATTCCCAGTGAACTAAATCAGTAGATTTTCTAATCTGGATACCCTTCTGGCCGGCTCCACCAATAGCAGCGTCTGTTGAATAAACATAATAAGTGCCGTCATCATCCTGAAAAATCTTAGGGTCATGACAGTTTAAGGCACCCCATTCTGCCTGACTTCCTCCTGAAGTTGCATTTGAATACTTTGTATAGACATAACGGTCTACATCTCTTTTAGAAGGAGCTGCAAAAAGACCATAAGTCATAAGTGCAGAAAAAGTAATCAGCAGGGATTTTTTTACAATTTTGTTCACCATTTATTTCTCCACAATTGTACCGGTAATTATAATTATAACAAAAGGACATGCAGAAAATTACATGCCCTTTCATTAGAAAATTCTTAAATTTTTAAACTTTACTTTGTAAGACTTGCACTTTCTGCTCCGTAGAAAGTGCCTGTCCAGGCAGCTGCATCGCCAGAAATTCTTACATACAGGTTATCTGCATCTGAAAGGCTGATATTTTTATAATTCTGGAAGTATTCAGTTCCATCGGCAGCAGTAATAGTCATACAAACATCTACAGTGTCACCATAGTTATAAATTTTTACTACATACTCAGAACCTTCAATGATTGAAAGGAAGTTATCCCAGTCCCAGGCAGATTCAAGAGTCCAGCCAAGAACATCATTATTTGCAAAAGAATTATAATCACCGCACCATCCATAGTTATCACTTCTTAAACAGGCAACATCAGAAGTCCAGGCAAGAATACCATCTTCGCCTGTTGTTTGTGTAAGCAGATAAATATCTGGAGTTGACCAGTTATCAGTTCCAATGACATCATCTACAGTAAACTTTAATGTTACTACTGAAGTAGAATCAACTTTTACATCACTTTCCATCATGTTTACCCACCAGCCTGAAGCAGCTTTGAGTGCAGTACCTGTATCTTCCTCACCGCCAGTAACTGGATCAGAAGTTGAAGTTGCATCCTTATCGCGATTACAAGAAACAAATGCACAGGAAAGTGCAAACACAAATGCAAGACCTAAAGCCTTTTTCAAAACGTTTTTTTTCATAAATTTCCTCCTAAAGAAATCTTTTTATTTATTTTTTTTATTGTTCATCAAACAAAGCCTTTGCAGCAGCTGCATCCAGAGCGCTTCCCACTTTCAAATTGGAAACAGTAAAGCCGCCGGTCTCGATTTTTGCCGAAGGCATAAAGGTAAAACCGGATGTAGAAACATCGTTTATAAAGGCATAACACAATTGCGAAACAGTATTTGTTGAACTGTCAAAAGCGGTATCTGCCTGGTAAGTAAGGGCCGCAACCCCATCCTTATAAAAGACAATGCTTCCGTCCGCATTAAAACTGATGCTTACATAAGAAGCATCTGTAAAATAAGTTTGCCAGGCATCACTTGCAGCTGCACTTCCAGCAGTGGCAGAAGCCTCAAAAATATTTGCAGACCATATTCCCGAAGGCCAGTATTCCATAGTTGCAAGATTTATAGTTGCCTGGGTAGATGCAATTACAGCATCCCAGTCACTTGCGTAACCTTCACTAAGATTAAAACTTACCGATACACCGGTGTCTGTATTAATCGAAGACACAGCAGCAACCTTGTAATCGCTGTAAGAAATGTCTGTAGAGATTTCTGTACTGGTTGAAGTTCTGTTTGCAAAAACATATTCGCCTGCGCTTGAATCGCCGGAAGTTGAATCTAAGGCTGTAAGGGTGATTGTTTTTCTTGCTGTAGAAGTTCCCTTTCTGTACCAGTCAACGGCATTCATTGCAAAGCCTTTAAATGTTCCAAGAGCCAGACCTTCTGCAGATTTAAGTTCGATTGTAATGCTGCCCTTTTCTCCTAAAGTTACAGAACCTGTGTAATAGCCTTTAATATTTCCTTCTGAATCAATAACAATTTTCTGAGAAGGAGTATCGTTTGCATCGGCAACGTTATAGTCATCTTCTGTTACTCCGTCGGTAGAGTTAAAGACTGCAGTTTCTGTTCCGCGAACGGTATGAACAAAATCGTAAGTTCCTGCAATATCGCTTAAAGAAAGGCTTTCAAGTTCTGCAGCTTCGTCATAATAATCATTCTGATTTAATACAGGCCAGCCGTCTTCGTTAAAGAACATCTGATGAATTTGAAGCACAAAGTTTCCGGTTCCAAGGTAATTCGTTCTTGCGTGGTTTGCAAAAAGGATTTTTCCGCTCTTGTCTCTGAAGATTGACTGTCCACCCTGACAGCGGAAGCCGTATTCTCCGTCAAAAGCGAAAGCCCCTATAATCTTTGAACCGATTGCATGGTAATTACTGCTTGTAGTTGATTTTAAGGAAACTCCGCCGGCATCAAGGTAAGTGCCGTCTATAGTTGAAGACCTTCCAACTCCAACTCTGTATTCATAAGTAAGGTTCCCCATAGAAACAAAAATGTAATAATAACCGGTATCTGAATTATAAATTAACTGGGCACCTTCATATGCAGCCCCGCTGCCTCCGGCAATTAATGTTCCCTGATTACCGGAAATTCCATCAACAGGACAGTCCATTTCGTCGCCGACAGCATAAGTTTTTCCGTCGTAAGTGGCAGTTCCGGCAAGAGTACAAACAGGCTTCAAAGTTTCTGCATCTACATAAATTAAGGCTATTCCGCCAAGCCAGGAACCATAAGTCATGGCATAACAGGTATTTGAACCGATTGTATATTCCATCAGCTTACCTGTTGCAACATCTATTACAAATTCCGGGTCTATACAGCCAAAACCTTTATTCCAGCTGCCATTACTTGTGTTATTACAATTTGAATAGCCGGGAGTATCATTTCCAATAAGACTTGCATCTGCATTATTGAAGACAGAATGGACAAGAGTCGAGTTTGAATATGTTTCAGAATCATAAGTACTTGCAGGAATAAAAGGACCTGTTGGAGATTGAGAAATACTCATACTGATTGTACCGGCTCTTCTATTAACTCCGTTGTAGGTTTCGCTGTCAGTTACAATTCCATGGAACATGTAATAAAGACCCTTTTGTTTTATGATTGTCGGAGCCCAGCTGTTAGGTTCACTGGAAACTGTATATTTTGATGAAGATGATTTATCGCTTCCGTCGTTGGTTAGATAGCCCTGCCAGGCTAAGAAATCATCATCCCAGTACATGTGAGGATACTGACTTGAGCCTGTAGAAGAAGATGTGTAAAAAGGCGAAGCTGATTTTTTTGTCCAGGAAATTAAATCCTTAGAAACTCTTGTCTCTACACCTGCCTTCCAGCCTGTTGAATAAACATAATAAGTTCCATCCTCATCCTGGAAGAGCCTTGGGTCATGACACCCCCATTCTGCCGATGTAGCAGAAGAATACTTTGAGTAAACTCTGGAAGAAAGTCCTTCGTCTACTTTTGTACTTTCATTATTATTTGTATTAGTATTTTCATTAACAAACTTACAGCTAAAAAAGGAAAGGCTAAGCAGGCCGGCAGTTAGCGAAAGCGCAATCAACTTCTTCATATTTTCCTCCTATTGAAAAAGCGGGAATCCCTTCTTATCGTAAGAAATTCTTTTTATCCAGCAGTGGCGGTTTGGGTCGTAAAGGGCATTTGGTAAATCAACCTCGGCATAAGGACGGGCATGATAAACCAGATAATCCTGATTCCGGTCTCTGTTACAGGTAAAGCTGTTATGTCCAGGACCAAAAATCTTTTTAGCTGGGTCAGTTACAAAAACCGGCTTATCTGATTTTTTCCAGGATTCTGCCTTTAATAAATCTGCATTTTCGTCCGCATAAAGAAGCCCCATACAGTAAGAGGCATCTGTTGCACTAGCCGAATAAGTTATAAAGATTTTTCCATTTCTTTTTAAAACTGAAGCTCCCTCGTTTACCTTAAACCCCCTGCATTCCCAGTCGAATTCAGGAACCGAAAGCAGGGTCTGAGGCAGCTTTAACTTACAGGGATTTTCCATTTCTGCTATATAGAGGGCAGAGTTTTCTGTTCTTTCCTGTCTTTTCTGAGCCCATACAGCATAGTGCTTTCCCTTATGCTCAAAAGTTGTTGTATCAAGCATAAAAGAATCCCATTCAGATTTTAATTCGCCTTTTTCTACCCACTCACCAGAAAAAGGGTCAGGGCTGTCGTTTTCAAGCACATAGGTACGAATCCACCAGGGGTCTTCTGCCCGACCGGCTGCAAAATAGATGTACCATTTATTATTTATATAATGTAATTCAGGGGCCCAGATATGCCAGGACATAGGACCGTCCGAATGTTTTCTCCAGATTACAAAAGGTTCAGCATCTTTAAGGCCTTTTAAAAACCAGGCACGACGAATTTCTATTCTGTCGTATTCAGGAACAGATGCTGTAAAATAATAGTATCCGTCAGTGTGATAATAAATATAAGGATCTGCGCGCTGTTCAATTAAAGGCGCTTTTTCGTCATCTTCAGTAATATCAGTAAAATTCATTTTCAATCCTTTGTTGCTAAGAGTAATAAACAGTTAGCAACGTATAATTAATAGCTGCGTAGACGGAGGCTTGAACCGGAAAAAATCTGCACAAGCGAAGCGCGGAAGCCTTTTTCCGGGGCAAACTCCGTCGAGAGCAGCCATATAAGTGCTATATTTGGCTAACTATTTATTAACTTTTACACCTGCATATACAGATGCAATTTCCTCTTTGCTGAAAGCTCTGTCTGCAACTAAAAGTTCATCCATCATTCCTTTGAAGAGTGGATCTGGCCAGTTGGAACGGCCAATATAAAGACCAGTTGCGTTAGCAGCAATATCTGCAGGAAGAACACCTACTCCATTTTTCTGAGCAAGTTTTCCATTTACATAAAGACAGGCAACTCCATCACCGAGAGTTACGGCAACGTGGGTCCACTTTCCAATGGCAGGGAGCTTTCCGGCAAGAGTAACGTTTCCTTTAGCACCAATTACATCAAGACGGAGCATTCCGCTGATTCCATCCATACCAAGCCATGCATCTTCTCTCTGATCTCCAAGGTCAAAGATACGGCACCAGGCCTGCCATGATTCAGGATTTACCCAGGCAGCAATTGTCAAACCTTCACCTGCAAGACATTCAGGTTCAAGTGTTACATATTCATCATCACCATTGAAAACTAAAGCCTTTCCTTTATAGCCGTCAGCAACCAGAGACTCATCAAGAGAACCTGTGTAAAGGTTCAGGCCGTTTCCGGAATTATCAATAACTTCGTTATCTTTAACTCCTTCATCAAAAGTATAGAAACCAGCAACTCCAGAATCTGCTGTAATTACAAAAGGTTCTGCATTAATGCTTTCTGCTTCAGCTTTCTTTACAGGAGCATTTACCTTCCAGAGGTAAGCAATTTCGCCGTCTGTAAGAGCGCGGTTAGCAATTACAATGTTATCCATTACACCCTTAAAGAGTGGGTCAGCCCAGTTTGAACGGCCAATAAAGAGGCCCTGAGCATTTGCTGCTACCTGAGAAGGTGTAACAGAACAATTTGCTTCTGCAGCTAAAATACCGTCTACATAAATTGCAAAGCGGCCGTCTCCAAAGCTTGCAGCAAGATGAGCCCATTCACCCATTTCTGGAAGAGGAGTATTAATCTGAATCTGAGAACCTTCTTCGCGAAGAACTAAAGTACCAGGAGTACGACCGTCTACACCAAAGAATACGTCAGTTTTAGTATCTCCAAGGTCAAAGATTCTTGCCCAGGTCTGCCACATGTCAGCCTTAATCCAGGCTGCAAAAGTAAAAGCAGAACCTTCCATAGCAGATGAATCAATAGAAATAAATTCATCTTCGCCATTAAACTCAAGACCTTTTCCTTCAATTCCGTCTACACGAACAGAGCCGTCAAGAGCTCCTGTATAAACGTTAATTTCGTTTGAAGAATGATCTTTAATTTCGTTGTCTTCTACTTCTTCTTCAAAAGTGTAGTATCCGACAACGCTTGAATCATTTGTAATATCAACAGGAGTTGCTGTTACTTCTCCTTTTGAAACGCAGCCTGCAAAGGTAAGGGCTGCAGCAAGCGACAAAGTAATTCCCTGAATTTTCTTCATAACAGCCCCCTTTTATTAGAACCAGAAGCAGAATGCAGCTGGAATACGGTATGTTACATTCTGTGTTGTTGTTGTTACGTGATAGTTTGTGTACTGAATTTCAAGACCGGCACGGAAGTAACCGTTGTTGAAGTTCTTCTGGAAGTAAGGATATGCATAAAGACCGAAGTAGCGGCCAGGAGCTCCAGAACCTGCAGATGCAGCAGAAGTCATCCAGTCTGTAGTCATAGCATAACCATCAGCATAAGAACCACCTACAGAAAGCTGACCATCACCACCTGTGTAACAGGTACCGTTAGCATCCTGAGCATAAGTTACGTTTGTGTTCAAACCGATTGCATATGGTTTACCCTTGATGTTGTATGTAAGACCAATACCAAGAATGTTGTAAAGAAGTTTTTCGTTTGTAGCTACATAGTGATCATCACAGTAAACAAGGCGGTCTTCAAAATTAAGATTTAAATTTGCAACTGGAGTACAGTTTCCTGAAATTCCAAAGTAGTGAGCTGTTGCAAGTTTTCCAACAGTTGTGTTCTTGCGGTAGCGGAAGTCGTAAGTTGTATTAAGTTTTACGCCAGGAATAAGAGCAGGAAGATCTGCCTGGAGGAAAGCTTCACCAAAGTAATTTGTTGTAGCACCATCAGCAGTATCGTATGCATAAACGCCTGTGTAATAAGTTCCAGGGCGGTATCCCATATTAAATACGATGTTCTGTTTCATAAGTTTGTAAGAACCTAAGAACATTACTTTTTTGTAAAGGTTTTTCCACTGGTTAGAAGTACCATACTGTAAACCGTTACCCCAGCCTGGAATTACAGGAAGACCAACCATTAAGCGAAGTCCGTTTACCTTGTAAGGAGTTACTTCAATACCTGTAAAGTGCTGACCATTGTCACGGTCTGCAACATTGCGAACAAACTGACCGCCAAGCTGCCAGCCGTTATAAATAAAGCCGTTGTTCCATTCTTCGAATTTACCGGTATAAAGAGATACCTGCTGATTAAAGAACTGAACCTTCATGTTCATCTGATGAATTGGAGTTGTCTGATAGCCGTCACCATCTGAATTTTCCATTCCTACAACATGATAAAGGTTGTACCAGGTACCACCAGAAGCATCCAGGCGAACACCAGTATTAAACTGGAAGTTTGCAGCACTTACATTTACATTTAATTCTGTACGTCCATTATAGAAAGAACCGAATTCTGCAGATGGGCTTGTATAAGTCCAGGCATCTGTAGCAGATGATGTATTAAAAGTCTGACCTAAACCAAAGTTTGTATAATCCATGTATCCGTGGATACTTGCAGTCTGTGCAGAAAGAGCTGCTCCACAAAGAAGGGCAGCGGCACTTATTAAAAGTTTATTTAATTTCATTTTTTACTCCTTTTTGATTAGTTTGAAGCACTTGCTGTAATTGTGCGTAATGCTGTATTAGGATCTGCAGCAGCATAAGCTGTGATTGTAACTGTATCTACAGTTCCAACAACTTTTACAATAAATCCGTCATCAAAAGCCAATGGATCTGACAAGGCAGTTCCATAATCAACCACTGGATAAGAAGGCATTGGGTCATAACCAAATGCATCTACACGGGCAACCCAATCATAAGTTCCCTGATTTGTTGTATCACGCATTACAACATTCCATGGGCCCCATACATAACTTGATTGATGACCAACAATATTTGAACAGGTATAAACGATAGTAAAATCGCCACCTTCAGTTTCTACACAAGATTCACTTACAGCAGCTGCAAAAACATTGTTAATAAAACCAGAAGCCATTGTTACTGATGAAGTCAAAAGTTCAGTGCCATTTAAAGTAATGGAATCAATATCATAGCTTGTACAACCATCACTTGCTAAAGAAACAACCATAGGAGCAGCATCCTGTGGAACGTATTTTTCCCTAATACTCAAATCACATCCAGTCATTGCAACAATTACAGATACTGCGGCAACAACACCTAAAATGAACTTACTTCTTTTCATGTTCATTTCCTCCTCATTTTTTAATATAAATGTAGTTTTTTATCAGGAAAAAGTGATTTTTATTGATTTATATCAACTTTTATCCCAATCTCTCCTACAGAATAACCCCACTTTTCTCAATCCGTCAACAATTATTTTTGATTTATAACAAGTTTTTTTGATAATTTCCTTGACATCGGACTTTTTATGACTCATCATTAAGGTGAAAGTATAAAAATCATGGTATTTTTTGACAAAAAACTTTTATTTATCAAGTTTTTTCGTAATACAATGGAGATTATGATGAAAAAAAATGTTAAAAAAACAATCACGGCTGTACTTGGCATGAGTCTTACCTGTATTTCTGCCTTTGCAGCAAATCCTCTTCTTGAGGCAGACTTTTCAAAAGAAAAAAGAGAAGTCAGCAAGAACCTTTACGGTATTTTCTATGAAGACATTAACTATGCAGCCGACGGCGGCCTTTATGGAGAAATGATTCAAAACCGTTCCTTCGAATTCAGAAACTCTAAAAAAAGCCCGACTGAAGCCTGGTATAACATCAATAAAAACGGTGGCAAAGCAAAATCAAGAGTAAAGGGTGCAAAAGAAAGCCCTCTTAATAAGAACAATCCTGTTTATGCATCCCTTACTGTAAAACAGGAAGGGGACGGAATCTGCAACAAAGGTTACGGCGGACTCTACCTCGAAAAAGGCAAAAAGTATCCTGCTTCCATTTACTTAAAATCTGCAGACAAATCTGTTACCAGCGTTACAATTCTTGCCGGTAATGGTACAGAAAAATGCTTTTCTACCCAGATTAAGGGCATTACTAACCAGTGGAAAAAATACACTTTTGACGTAATCCCTGTAGAAACAACCCTGACAGGTCAGCTTTCAATTTTTCCTGACCAGATGGGAACTGTAGAAATTGATTTTGTTTCTCTTTTCCGCGCAGACATATATAAAAACGAAGAAAACGGCCTTAGAAAAGACCTTGCAGAAAAGCTTGAAGCCCTTCATCCGGCCTTTATCCGCTTTCCCGGCGGTTGTATTGTACACGGCATGAACCTTGCAGACCGCTACCAGTGGAAAAACACTATAGGCCCAGTTGAAGAACGTAAGGAGAACTTCAATTTCTGGGGTTATCAGCAATCTTATGGTATTGGTTTTTATGAATATTTCCGCCTTTGCGAAGATCTTGATGCAGAACCTCTTCCTGTCTTAAGCGTTGGTATGGCTCACGGAGGAGAAGTTTCTCCTGTAAGCGACTATCAGCAATATGCCCAGGATGCTCTTGATTTAATTGAATGGGCTACAGGTCCTGCTACCTCTGAATGGGGTAAAAAAAGAGCCGAAGCCGGTCATCCTCAGCCATTTAAGTTAAACTACATTGGAATTGGTAACGAAGACTGCGGCGGAGACTATTTTGACCGCTTCCAGTACATTGCCCAGGCTATAAAGGCAAAATACCCTCATATTAAAACCATCATTTCTTCCGGCTTTACCTGGAATGATATCAATTTCCACAACACCTGGAAGCAGGTTCGCAGCTGGGAAAGCTCAAAAAAGACAAGTGACCTATGCGACCTTATAGATGAACACTATTACAATCCGTCATCATGGTTCCTTACAAACGGAAACCGCTATGACAATCTGGACTTCTACCCTCGCGGTAAAGACCAGCCTAAGGTTTTCATTGGTGAATACGCTTCCTGGGTAGACGGCAGACGCAACAATCTCTACTCTGCCCTTACAGAAGCCGCTTATATGACAAGTATTGAACGCAACGGTGATATTGTAGAAATCTCTTCTTATGCACCTCTTTTTGCGAGGGACGGAAAAACTCAGTGGGTTCCGGATATGATCTGGTTTAATGATTCCCAGGTTTACGCAACTCCTGACTACTATGTACAGCAGCTCTTTTCTACACATAAATCGGACAGAACAATTGCCTGCAGCATAAGCCAGCCGGAAAGCAAAGAAGCAAAAGCCTATATTGGCGGAACAATTGGTATTGGAAGCTGGGCAACTACAGCTCAGTTCAAAAACATTAAGGTTACAGATAATGATTCGGGTAAAACTATTTATGATTTGAATGCAAAAAAAGCTTCTGTAGATGACTTCAGACAGGAAAGCGGCAGCTGGTTCCAGTCAGGAAACACCATCATTCAGACTTCTGAAGACATAAACGTAAGGGCTATTCTTGATAACGAAGCTTCTGTTAAGAATGTAAAGAACTATACCCTTGAACTTGACGCCATGAAAACCGGTGGTGCAGAAGGCTTCCTTATCATGTTTGGTGTAAAGGGAAAGAGCCTTTACTGGTGGAACATGGGCGGCTGGGGCAATACTCAGTCAGTTGTAGAAAAGGGAACTGCAGAAGGCCGTTCTACAATTGGCGACAGCCTTCCAATGACACTTAACGACAATCAGTGGTATAGAATCAAGATTGAAGTTTCAGGAGAAAACTACAAATGTTACCTGGACGGACAGCTCATGCACGAATTCAGAGATGTCATGAATTTTGATGCCCTCTATACTCATGTTGGTGAATGTAATGATGGAAAAATCATTATTAAAATAGTAAATGTAAAAGATTCAGAACAGGATGTAGATATCAGGCTTAAAAATGCGCCTGATATATCTTCTAAAGCCAGAGTAATTACTCTGAGCGGGGAACAGACTGATGAAAACTCCTTTGCAGATCCAGAAAATGTAGCACCTGCAGAAAGCGAGTTCTCAGGAGCTTCAAACGAGTTTACATATAAGGTAAAAGGTAATTCCCTTACAATTCTGGAACTTTTTACAAAATAAAAATGGTAATTCTTCCAGAGAACCAGCTGGAATGATTATAAAAGTCCTCCATGACGGGAAATCTATCTTAATATTTATGTAAAATAGATTTCTCGTCCTTTTTTTTATGGACAATATCAACAATTCTCGTTATTATAAAAAAAAATAAAAGGAAAGATGTTTAAAAAATGAATGAACAAGAAAACACCATAGTTATTAATCCCTTAGAAGATCTGAATAAAATTAAAGCCCTTGCATCAGAACCAAGAATCCAGATGCTCAATCTTTTAAGGTCAAAAACCCTTAACATTAACGAAATTGCAGAAGTATTAAACCTGCCTCAGTCTACTGTTGCAACCCACATTTCCATTCTTGAAGAAGCAAACTTAATTACAACAGAATCTGTAAAGGCAAAAAAGGGTAACCAGAAATTATGTAAACCATCTTTCAGAGAACTTTTAATTCAATTTCCTGAAGAAAAAAATACAGAAGAAAACTTTATAGAAATAGAAATGCCTATCGGTATTTTTACAGACTGTTCTACAACTGCCCCTTGCGGACTTTGTTCTACAGAAAAAATCATCGGTATGCTGGATATTCCTGATTCTTTCTTAAATCCTGAAAGAATGAAAGCCGGACTTTTATGGTGCGGAAGCGGAAGTTTTGAATACAAATTCCCAAACAACACCTTATATGGTCAGAAAAAAATCTCCAAGCTGGAAATAAGCATGGAACTTTCTTCTGAAACTCCGGGCACAAATTCCAACTGGCCTTCTGACATTACAATGTGGATTAACAGAACAGAAATTGGTACCTGGATTTCCCCTGGTGATTTTGGCGACAAAAGAGGAAAATATACCCCACAGTGGTGGAAGCTGGAAGGTTCTCAGTACGGACTTTTAAAGCATTTTTCTGTAACCGACGAAGGAAGCTTTGTTGATGGTGTTAAGATTTCTGATGTAACCTTGCAGGATCTTGCCATTCCGGAGCATCATTCTATCCGCGTAAGAGTCGGTGTAAAAGAAAATGCAGAACATATGGGCGGAATGAACATTTTTGGTAAAGGCTTTGGAAACTACGACCAGGGCATCATCCTCCGCACCTACTTCGAACAATAGAAAGCAGCAGCCTGCAATTAGCCAACAAGCAGCTGCAGGCCGGCCCTTTTCTACAACAAGTTTTTCCGATAAATATCAATTATTTTTGTTGTAAACTCAAACTTTATGTGATACACTTTATAATAACAGGAGTGTAAACACATAATGAAGCAATCAGTAATTGTAAACGTAAAGAATAAAAAATCACAAATCAGTAAAGATATATACGGACACTTTTCTGAACATTTAGGCCGCTGCATTTACGGCGGTTTCTGGGTTGGTAAAAACTCAGATATTCCAAACATCAAGGGCTACAGAAAAGATGTTCTTCAGGCTTTTAAAGACATAGATATTCCAAACCTTCGCTGGCCGGGCGGATGCTTTGCAGATGAATATCACTGGAAAGACGGAATCGGTCCATACGAAAACAGAAAAAAGATGGTTAATACTCACTGGGGCGGAGTTGTAGAAGATAACTCTTTTGGCACCCACGAATTTATGGGCCTTTGCGAAGAACTTGGCTGTAAACCCTACATCAACGGAAACGTTGGAAGCGGAACCGTTCAGGAAATGAACGAATGGGTTGAATACCTTACCTTTGACGGAGAATCTCCTATGAGCCGTCTTCGCGCTCAGAACGGTCACAAGGATGCCTGGAAGGTTGATTACTTTGGAATTGGTAACGAAAACTGGGGCTGCGGCGGAAATATGAGGCCTGAACACTATGCAGACCTTTACCGCAACTTTCAGACTTACGTACGCCAGTACGGTCCAAACAAGATTTTTAAGATTGCAGGCGGTCCAAATGTTGATGACTACAACTGGACAGATGTTTTAATGCGCAATGCCCACTGGTTAATGGACGGTCTCTCCCTCCACTACTACACTTACGAATACCGCTGGGAAGACAAAAGATCTTCAACAAATTTTGATGAAGAAGGTTATTACCGGGCTGTAAAAAATGCATTCCGCATGGACGAGCTTATAAGACGTCACGGCGAAATTATGGACAAATACGATCCTGAAAAAAGAGTTGCCCTTGTAGTAGACGAATGGGGTTCCTGGTATCTGCCTGAACCTGGAACAAATCCGGGCTTCCTTTACCAGCAGAACACAATGCGCGATGCAGTTATAGCAGGTGTACACCTGAACATTTTTAACAATCATTCAGACAGAGTAAGAATTGCAAACATTGCCCAGGCCGTAAACGTTCTTCAATCTCCTGTTCTTACAGAAGGAGATAAGATGGTGCTTACCCCAACCTGGCACATTTTCCACATGTTCAAGGATCATCAGGATGCAAGACTTCTGGAAACCACCTTTGCAAGCGTAAGCGCAGGTCTTTACGACAAGGACATTATGGTACCAGGCCTTTCGGTTTCTGCTTCAGAAAAGAAAAACGAAAAAAGCGGAAAGAATACCTGTCTTGTTACAATCGTAAACACAGACTGCAAGGCTTCAAACACTATAGAAATCACCTTTGCAAACGATGGTAAAGCTGTAGAAAATCCACAGGCAAGCCTTATTGCCGCAGCAGATATGAGAACCTGCAATACTTTTGAAAAACCTGAAGAGGTTGTAGAAAAAAGTCTTGCAGTAACAAGAATAAGCAAAGATACCCTTTCCATAGAAATGCCTGCAAACTCGGTTGCTTCTGTAAGGGTTGAACTTTAAGCTTAAGGAAAAATTATGAAAGCAAGCATTGCAATTGTTAAAGAATTTGAAACAGGCGAAGTTGATGATAATCTCTTCAGTTCTTTTGTTGAACATCTGGGAAGGGCAATTTACACAGGTATTTACGAACCTGAAAATCCCTGCTCAGATAAAGACGGCTTTAGAAAAGACGTTATTGATCTGGTAAAGGAACTGAAAGTTTCTCTGGTACGCTATCCGGGCGGAAACTTCCTTTCCAATTACAACTGGAAAGACGGCATTGGCCCAAGAGATAAAAGACCAGTAAGATTAGACAGGGCCTGGCATACAATAGAACCTAACGAAATTGGAATTGACGAATTCTATGACTGGACCAAAAAGACCGGAACCCAGATTCTTGGTGCCGTAAACATGGGGACAGGCTCCATTCAGGATGCCGCAGATTTAGTTGAATACTGCAACTTCTCTGGAGGAACTTACTGGAGCGATCTCCGCATTAAAAACGGCCATAAAGAACCTTTCAACATTAAATACTGGTGCATTGGAAACGAAATGGACGGTCCATGGCAGATTGGTCACATGGATGCACTGACTTACGGCCGAAAAGCTAACGAAGCCGCAAAGTTTATGAAGTTTACTGATGAATCAATTAAGACTGTAGTTTGCGGAAGTGCAACTTCTTCCATGAAGACCTACCCTGAATGGGACCGCATTGTTCTGGAAGAAACCTACGATTTTGCAGATTATATTTCTATTCACCGCTACTTTGAAAACAAGGGAAATGATGATGACTTTCTTGCTTCCTGGTGGAACATGGATGATTTTATTAAAACCAGTATTGCAACCTGCGACTATGTAAAGGCCTTAAAACGCAGCAATAAAACTATCTATCTTTCTTTTGACGAATGGAATGTATGGTATCAGAACAAAAAAGAACCTCATCCATGGGAAAAGGCCCCAAGAATTCTTGAAGAGCACTACTCCCTTTTAGACGCCCTTACCTTTGGCGGAATGGCAATCACCCTGCTTAATCACTGCGACAGGGTAAAGGTTGCCTGCCTTGCCCAGCTGATAAACGTAATTGCTCCAATCTTCACCGAACCAAATAAAGGAGCCTACAAACAGGCCATATATTATCCTTTCCAGGATGTTTCCCTTTTTGGAAGAGGCAAGGTTTTGAATCCTGTAATTCACTGCGACAATAAAGTCACAGAAAAATACGGCGAAATTCCTGCTGCTATTTTCTCTACCGTTTATAACGAAGAAAAGGAAGAAGTGACTGTTTTTGCCCTCAACACCAGCAAAAGCGAAAACTGCCAGACAGAAATCAACCTCTGGAACTTCGGCAATACCGAAATGTTCTACTGGACAGAATTAAGCGGCGATGACCTTGGAGCCAGAATCACCTGGGAAAATCAAAAAGCTGTCTGCCCGGTAAATAAAGAAATTGTCCGGGTTGAAAACTGCAAATGTAAGGTGGAACTTAAAAAGGCTTCATGGAATGTAATCAGATTTAAAATTAAAAAATAAAGGAGATAAAAGATGAAAAGTCAAAAATATGTATTCTGGTTCCTTACCGGAAGCCAGGACCTTTATGGAGAAGACACCCTCAAAATGGTTGCCAGAGACTCCAGAGAAATGGTGGAAAAACTTAACGAATCAAAAATGCTTCCATGCGAACTTGTATGGAAACCTACCCTGCTTACACCGGGCGATATTCTTAAAACCCTTGAAGAAGCAAATGCTGACGCAGAATGTGCAGGCGTAATCTGCTGGATGCATACCTTCAGCCCTGCAAAAATGTGGATTGCAGGCTTAAATTCCTATAAAAAACCTTTACTTCAGTTGAATACCCAGTTCAATCTTGAAATTCCATATGCCACAATGGATATGGATTTTATGAATCTTAACCAGAGTGCCCACGGAGACCGCGAATTCGGTTATATCACAAGCCGCATGGATTTACCAAGAAAGGTGATTGCAGGTCACTGGGCTGACGAAAATACCCGAAAGAGAATTGCCGACTGGATGAGGGTTGCAAGAGCTGTTGCCGACGGAAAGAGTCTTCGCTGTATCCGCTTTGGAGACAACATGCGCGAAGTTGCCGTTACAGACGGAGACAAGGTTGAAGCAATGATACGTTACGGCTGGTCTGTTCCTTATTATGGAATCGGTGACCTTGTTGCCTATATGAATGAAGTAAAAGAAAGCGAAATAAATGCTCTCTTTGACGAATACAACAGCCTTTACGAAATTAACTACAATACAGACAATGGTTTTGACAAAGAATTTATTGTTGACCACATAAAAGAACAGGCAAAAATTGAAATTGCCCTCCGCCGCTTCTTAGATGACAAGGATGGAAAAGCCTTATGTACAAACTTCCAGGACCTTCACGGAATGAAGCAGCTTCCTGGCCTTGCAATTCAGAGACTGCTTGCAGACGGCTACGGTTTTGGTGCAGAAGGTGACTGGAAAACTTCCTGCCTTGTAAGAACTTTCAAAGCCATGACAGAAGGCCTTGTTGTACCGGGTAAAAAAGGAAATGCCTTTATGGAAGATTACACCTACAACTTTGTTCCGGGCGAAGAAGTTAATATGGGAAGCCACATGCTTGAGGTTGACCCTGAAATTGCTAGAGGAAAACCAAAGATTGAAGTTCATCATCTTGGAATTGGAGACAAAGAAGCTCCTGCCCGCCTTGTATTCAACACACTTGAAGGAGACGGTTTGGTTGCCGCTGTTGTTCAAATGCCGGGACGTTTCCGCTGCATTGTAAACGAAATCAACGTTGTTCCACCTAAAGCAGCTCTTCCAAAACTGCCGGTTGCCCGCATGCTCTGGAAACCATATCCAAGCCTTTCTACCTCTGCAGAAGCCTGGATTCTTGCAGGCGGCGGACATCACACAGCCTTCAGTAACATTGTTACTTCAGACATGATTCGTGACTGGGCAGAAATGACCGGTACAGAATGCCTTGTAATTGATAAAGACTCTACAGTTAATTCAGTTCGTAATGAATTAAGATGGAATAATGCTTATTACAGTAACAAGAGATAGCCTCAGGATAATTTATTGAAAATAAGTAAAAAAAGATATATCTTATTACTGAATTATTTTTTAAGAGGTTTTATAAATGGCATTTGTAGAAGATTTATTAAACAAAGCTAAAGCTGCCAATAAGACTATCGTTCTTTGCGAAGGCGAAGACAAGAGAGTTGTAGAGGCTGCTTCAAAAATTGTAAAAGATGGAATTGCTAAAATCATTCTGATTGGTTCTGATGAAGATATTAAAGCCAGCGGATCAAATGCAGACTTAAGCGGAGTTACAATTGTTGACCCTGCAAAAGATGCAAACGCAGACAAATATGCAGAACTTCTTTTTAAGGCAAGAGAAGGAAAAATTAACAAAAAGACAGGAGCTCCTGAATATGCTGATGTTGCTGCTGCAAAAGCTGCAATTCTTAAAGACCACACAATGTATGGTGCTTTAATCTTAAAAGCAGGAGATGCAGACGGATTCGTTTCTGGTGCCTGCCACTCTACAGCAAACACCCTTCGCCCTGGCCTTCAGGTTATTAAGACTGCACCTGGCTTTAAGACAGTTTCAAGCTGTTTTATTATGGTTGCTCCAGAAGGCGGAAACAAGTATGTTCCAGAAGGAGTTGCTGTATTTGGTGACTGTGCAATCAACATTGAACCAAGTGCAGAAGAACTTTGCGATATTGCAATTGCTTCTGCAGATACTGCAAAGAAGATTGCCGGTATTGAACCACGTGTAGCAATGCTTTCTTTCTCTACAAAGGGAAGCGGAAATGATGCAAAATTCTACGATACTGTAACAAAAGTTCAGAAAGCAACAGAACTTGCTAAAGCTGCTGCTCCAGACTTAGCTTTGGACGGAGAATTCCAGTTTGATGCTGCAATCGCACCTGAGGTAGGAGAATTAAAGGCTCCTGGTTCAAAAGTTGCAGGACATGCAAATACTTTCATTTTCCCAAATATCAATGCCGGAAATATCGGTTATAAGATTTGTCAGAGAATGGGCGGCTGGATGGCAATTGGACCTGTATGTCAGGGTTTTGCTAAACCATTAAATGACCTTAGCCGCGGCTGTTCCGTAGAAGATATAATCGCTACAGTTGCCGTTACAGCTCTTCAAGCTTAAGTTGCGAGTTTACGCATAGCGGAAACTCGGTAAGCACGCGCCAGCGTGCGACCTACAGTTGCCGTTACTGCTTTACAGGCATAAAACTAGAGGCTTAAAAAGTCTTTAATTTTATCCATCATTTTTAATGCGTCATTATACCCCAGATTATGAGTATCCCTTATATTCTGGGATTTTCTTTCCATAACACCTGCTGACGGTTTTACCGAAGGCCTTACAATCAGAATATTACCAGCCTTCTCTTCTTTATATAGATATTCAAGCTCTTCGTAATATCTTTCATTCTGACTTTCCAGAGCCTTAATTATTGCCTTGTGACGGGGATAAAAAAACTTAGCCATTGGAACAAAGGCATTAAACTCACTTCCCTTTGATTTTTCTTCCTGGGTAAGAACGACAAGGTTTCTTGTATAACCCAGTTTGCGGAAAGCCTTTTCCGGAACAGAATCTGCAATGCCGCCGTCAACATAAGAATGGCCTTCAATTTTTAAGGCTTTTGAAACAACCGGCATGGAAGCAGATGCCTGCAGATACTTCATGTTCAAACCGCCGACTGTAAGTTCAGGACAATAATGATAGAGGGCTTGTCCGGAATCTAAATCTGTACAAACAACATAAAATTTGGCAGGATTTTCTGCAAAACTTTTATGATCAAAAGGATAAAGTTTTGAAGGAAGTTCGTAATAGCAGAACTGCTCATTAAAGTAGTTTCCGGTTCTTAAAAGAGAAGCAAAGCCCATATATTTTTTTGAAGAACAGTAATCTGCTGTATAATTAACAGAGCGCCCCTTCTGGCGTGACATAAAACCTGCCCCGTGAATGGCTCCGGCCGAAACTCCAATTACTCCGTCAAAAGTAATATTATTTTCCAAAAATGCATCAAGCACGCCTGCTGTATAAATTCCACGGTGAGCCCCGCCTTCCAAAACTAAACCTTTCATAAATCACCTGCAAAAAAAAAAGCGCTGTCAGATGACAACGCTTTAAAATATTTAAATGTTATTACAAAGCCACAAAAGCCCTTCTACAATTGCCTCGTGTTCCTGAGGAGCAATTCTTTCGTAAAGGGAATCCGGAGTATCGGAAGGTAAAACAGGAACCTTTTTTTGAATAAGGATTTTACCTCCATCACACTCAGAACTTACAAGATGAATTGTACAGCCGCTTTCTTTTTCGCCGCTTGCAATTACCGCTTCATGAACGTGATGTCCCCACATACCAACTCCGCCAAACTTTGGCAGCAGAGCAGGATGCAGATTTATGATTTTTCCTTCATACTGCTTGAGGATGTTGCCGCTCAAAACTGTAAGCCAGCCGGCCTGAACAATAGCCTGAACCCCATTCTTTTTACAAAGGTCTAAAACTGCATCAGAAACGGCAAGTCTTTTTTCATCTCTTGAGGCAGCCTTTGCAACTTCTGCTCCCATTACAGAATATGGAGAAGTTACGGCAGAAGCAATGCCGGCCTTTGCAGCACGCTCAAGTGCGTATGCATCTTTATGATCCGAAATAACAATAGCAATTTCGTAAGGGCAAGAGTCCCCTTTTTGAAGCTGATAATCTATAAGGGCCTGCAGATTTGTTCCGCCGCCACTAACAAGAACTGCTGTTTTTAAAACATCCATATCCACATTCCTAAATGGTGCTCGCAAGTCTCGCACCTGAGGCATTTTCTCGATGAACCTAAAACGACCCGCTGCCGCAGCTCGTTTTTTAACGGTTCTTCGATTGTAGCCTAGTCTTCAAAAAGTACAGAATCGCGCTGGCCTTTTACTTCGCCTTTTGCATATTCTACACGACCAATTTTATAAGCCTTCATATCAGGACAATAATCCTTATGATATTTAGAAGCATTTTTATTAAACATTTCAATAATTGAATCAGCATCTTTTGCACTTACAGCAAGAACAAAACCAATTCCCATATTGAAAGTATTGTAAATAGAATCTAAGTCTGCACCACGACGAATAAGTTCACCAAATACTGGAGGAATGTCCCAGCTGTCTCTCTTAATAACAGAAATCAACTGTTTTTTTCCTTCTTTTGCTTTTGGATACATACGAGGAATATTTTCGTAGAATCCGCCGCCTGTTACATGAACCATTCCATGAACTGATTTTCTGTATTTTCCAAGAACTTCCATAACTGGTTTTACATAAATACGGGTTGGAGTAAGAAGAACTTCTCCAATTGTTTTTCCTGTATCTTTTCCGTCAATTACGAAAGGATCATTAAAGTTCTTTACAAGTTTTCTTACAAGAGAAAAACCGTTTGAATGAACGCCTGTTGAACTTAAACCAATAAGAACATCACCTTCGCTGATGTTTTCGCCGCTGATCATTTCTTTCTTTTCGCCAACGCCAACACCAAAGCCTGCAAGGTCATATTTTCCATCATCATAAAAATCAGGCATTTCTGCAGTTTCGCCGCCAAGTAAGGCACAACCGGTATCTACACAACCGTCGGCAACTCCCTTTACAAGGTCAGCAGCAACGTCTGCATCAAGTTTTCCACATGCAACGTAATCCAGGAAGAATAAAGTCTGAACACCAGAACAAAGAATATCATTTACGCTCATAGCAACACAGTCAATTCCGACTGTATCATATTTTTTCATTTGGAATGCTATATCAAGCTTTGTTCCAACTCCATCAGTACCGCTGACAATTACAGGATTTTTGTATCCCTTTGGAACCTCAAACATACCATTAAAACTTCCAAGTCCTGTTAAAAGGCCTGGGATTGCAGTTCTTTTTGCATGCTCTTTGTATTTGTTTACTGCGCGATAGCCTTCTTCTACGTCTACTCCAGATTCTTTGTAAGATGCCATTATATTCTCCAAAATATATAAAATATATTTTTATTATAGTGAAAATTGAGCTATTTGAAAACTAGGGCAGAAAAAATGCTCGCGCAAAAGCCGAACCCTGCTCGCGCATTTTGAGTTTATTTACATAACGCGTTTGCGCTGAATGCTGCAGTCTTGTTTTCCAAATACCGCATTTCTTTTATAATACAAAATATGATTACAGATATTACAATCACAGTAAAACCCGAGGAGCAGAATAACAATACCCTCATCAAAAAACTTGCAGCTAAAGAACTTTTTAAACAGAATATTCAGCTTAAAAAAGGCGAAGATTTTTCTCTTGTCTTTATAAAAAAATCAATTGACGCAAGGCACGGAAGCGTAAAAATACACCTTAAGTATAAGGCCTATATTGGCGAAGAAATTGATGACAAAACTTTAAATGGGCAGGACCAGCTTCCACAATGGAAAAAGGCAGACTCAGGTAAAAGTGTTTTAATTATCGGTTCAGGACCTGCCGGTCTTTTTGCAGCCCTCAAACTTTTAGAAAAAGGAATTAAACCTGTAATTCTGGAAAGAGGCTGCGAAACTTCTCAAAGAAGAAAAGATATTGCCCTTATAAGCCGGGAAAAGAAAGTTGACAATAACAGCAACTATTGCTTTGGGGAAGGTGGAGCCGGAACTTTTTCTGACGGAAAACTTTATACCAGAAGTAACAAACGCGGAAACATTGACCGCATACTCCAGATTTTTGTTTATTTTGGAGCCGATAAATCTATTCTTACAGATGCCCACCCTCACATTGGAACAAATAAACTTCCTCTGGTTATTAACAACATGAGAAATAAGATTATTGAACTTGGCGGGGAAGTTCATTTTAACACAAGGGTTACAGACCTTATTCTTGATTCAAAAGACAATGAAATCTGCGTAAAGGGAGTAAAAAGCCAGAACACCCTTAACGGTCAGGAAAAAGATTTTTACGCATCTGCAGTAATTCTTGCCACAGGTCATTCTGCTTCCGACATTTACAGGATGATTGCAAAAATTAATCCTAAAAGTCTTGAAGCAAAAACCTTTGCGGCAGGAGTCAGAGTTGAACACCCTCGCAGCCTTATTGATAAAATCCAGTACCACGGAAAAGATCAGGGCCAGCTGGGTGCTGCAGAATACAGGGTTACTGCCCAGGTTGAAGGCCGGGGCGTATATTCTTTCTGTATGTGCCCGGGCGGCTTTGTAGTTCCTTCTGCCAGCAGTGAAGGCGAAATTGTTGTAAACGGCATGAGTGCAAAAGAAAGAAACTCTAAATGGTCTAATGCTGCAATTGTTGTAGAAACAAGACCGGAAGATATTCCTCAAAACTTTATTGAAGAAGCAAAAGCTGACGGATGCCAGGCTCTGGCAGGACTTTACTTCAGAACATATCTTGAAAAACTTGCTGCAGAAAATGGAAATGGCCAGGAAGCTCCGGCCCAGCGCCTTACAGATTTTATTAAAAACGTAAAATCAAAAGATTTTCCACCTTCAAGTTACACACCGGGCATAGTTTCTTCCAATCTGAACGAGTGGCTGCCCCCTCATCTTAAAGACAAGCTTAAAAAAGGCTTTGAAGAAATCAATAAAAACATGAAGGGCTTTATTTGCAGCGATGCAGTTATGATTGCCATAGAAACAAGAACCTCTACTCCTGTAAGAATTCTGCGCGACAAGGAAAATTGTCAGTGCCAGGGAATTAAAAATCTTTACCCGGCAGGCGAAGGCTCGGGTTATTCAGGCGGTATTGTTTCAAGTGCAATGGATGGAGAATTAGTTTGTAATTTTCTGCTTTCTACATTATAATTTTAACAATATGAAGAAAAGATGGATTACAACGGAGAGGGTTGTAGCTATCACTGCTTCACTTTTTTTATCGTTTTCAGTTGTTGCAAGCTTTTTTTTCTTAGGAGAAGACCCAAATTGTATTATTCCACGATCTGATTTATTTGCACCTGTTATACATGGGCTTTGCCTTATATTATCAATAATCTGTATTTTTAAACCGGCTTTTAAACTCGAATTTTCAATAATGCAGATTGAAGCAATTCTAACAATTAATGTCGGCTACCAGTATATGGGAGTTTTCTTATTTTATGGTTCCATGTTCCTGTTTTTGTGCCAGCAGGTTCCATACAGAAAAACCATTTATGCAATTGTTAACTTTCTCTTAATTCATTTAATCTCAATTGTTATGTCTTACAGACATGGTCTGGCAATCACTTTCCTGACTGTAGTCTGCTCTGTTTTTTACGGCGCCTTCTTCTTCTGGATTTACACAATCTTAAAACAGAAGTTCGAATGCTTTACTCCAGCACACATAGAAAAACACTCCCTTATAAATGGAGTAAGACCAGGAGAGCCTCTTGTACTTTCTGACTACAACCTTACAGAAAGACAGAAGCACTTTGTAATTGATAACATTAAAGAAAAATTAGCTTACAAAGACATAAGCGAAAAATACAACGTTAGTATTTCAACAGTTAAAAAAGAATTTACTCAAATCTTTGATATTTTCGGTGTTACAAAATCCGAAGAACTCCACATCTTATTACTTCAATACAAGCTCGTAGAATAAAAAAAAAGCCAGTAAACAACTGGCTTTTAAGTGAAAAAATAATTTTGCGTCCTTTAACAAGGGCTGACTTTTTTAACTCGGGTCCGCAGTCCCATAAACTCTCTAAAATGTCCGGCGTGAACCGATTTATATAAAAAGAAGGATTCGCGTCTTTAAGATGTTTCAATATTAAATTTTTACAGTAAAAAAAGCAAGAAAATAGAGTAAATGATAATACGATTTAACCAAGGTTATTGAAAAATAACCAAGGTTACTAAGTTTTAGGGGATTTTACCTATAGAACTGCGTTTAAAAATTGTTTTAAACGGGCACTTTGAGGATTTTTGAAGATTTGTTCAGGGCTTCCTTCTTCTGCTATATAGCCGGAATCCATAAAAATAACGCGGTCAGCTACCTCGCGGGCAAAGCCCATTTCGTGGGTAACGACTACCATAGTCATTCCTTCTCTGGCAAGCTCTTTAATTACATTAAGAACTTCGCCTACCATTTCTGGATCCAGGGCAGAAGTGGGTTCATCAAAGAGAATTACTTCTGGTTCCATAGCAAGAGCTCTTACAATTGCAATTCTCTGCTTTTGTCCGCCGCTTAAAGTTGAAGGATAAACATTTGCCTTATCCTGTAAGCCGACTTTTTCGAGTAATTCCATAGCCATCTGCTCTGCTTCTTCCTTACTTTTTAATTTTAAAGAAAGCGGAGCAAGGGTAATATTATCTAAAACAGTCAGATGAGGAAAAAGATTAAAGTGCTGAAAAACCATTCCCATTTTCTGACGGCATTTATCAATATCAGTTTTAGGATTCATTAAATCTACGCCATCAAAAAGGATATGACCGGCATCCGGATTTTCCAGACGGTTAAGACAACGAAGGAAAGTGCTTTTTCCGGAACCAGATGGTCCTATTACTACAATCTTTTCACCCTTATTTATTTTTATTGAAAGATCTTTGATTACTTCAAGTTTACCAAAACTTATTTTCAGATTATTAACTTCTATCACTTCGAGCCAACCTTTTTTCTATAACACCAAAGAACTTTGTAAGTCCTACGGTCAGGATTAAATAAATTATTGCACAGGTCAACAAAGGAATCCAGGCATTGTAAGTTGAGTTACGAATCATATCTCCGGCCTTTGTTAAATCCATAACAGCAATAAAACTGGCAACAGAAGTTTCTTTTATAAGAACAATAAATTCACTTGTATAAGTTGGAAGGACAGCTTTAACTGCCTGTGGTAAAACAATCTTAAATAAAGTCTGCCATTTGCTCAAACCTAAGGAACGGCCTGCCTCTGTCTGTCCGCGATCAATTCCCTGAATTCCTGCCCTGAAGATTTCTGTACAATAAGCTCCGGAATTAAAACCATAAGCAAGAATTGCAACTAAAAGACGAGGCATGTGTAAAGGGGCAAATACTACAAAGTAGAAAATCATCAGCTGGGTAGCTAAAGGAATACCACGCAAAACAGTTGTATATAAAGATGCACAGGATTTTGCAACTTTATTATCTGAGATTTTCATTAATGCAAAAAGACAACCCAATACAGTTCCAATAAGAATGGCGCAAACGGCAATCAGGAGGGTAACGCCAAGCCCCTTAACAATAAGGAGATAGCGCTGCCCTGCAATCATTGTATCGTAAATTGTTTGAATAAGAGTTCTTTGATCCATGAAGTTTTATTGACGTACAATGATAACCTGTTCAGAAGCAAAATATGGTTCTGAAAAATCTACATTCTTTTTTCTTTCTTCTGTTACGCTCATTCCGGCAGCAACAAAATCTACAGTTTCTGCACCTAAAGCAGCAATTAAAGAATCAAAAGCCATATCTACAACTGTAAGGCTTGAACCACAAGTCTGAGCAATTTTTTCAGAAATTGTTACGTCAAATCCTACAACTTCAGTTCCTTCAACATATTCAAATGGTGGGAAAGAAGCATTTGTACCCATTTTAATAACGCTCTTTGATTTATCAGCCTTGAAAGCAGGAATCTTGATGTTTCCGTCTGCAGGCATAAATGCGTTTAATAATTCATCATATTCACCATTAGATTTAAGGGTGTTGATTGTAAGATTAATTTTTTCAAGAAGTTCTGTATTTCCCTTTTTTACGGCAATAGCATATTCTTCTTTATTTTCTGCAAAGTATGGGTCGCGGACAATCTTTAAGTCTGGATTGCGTTTTACAATTTCCAGAGCAGGAAGTTCATCAATTACAACTGCATCAATAGCACCATTCTTTAAATCAAGAGCGGCATCAATTCCACTTTTGAAACCTGCAATAGAAGCAGCTTTAGACTCTTCCTGAGCCCAGAGATCTCCGGTAGTTCCAGCCTGAACACCAATCTTTCTTCCCTGTAAATCTGCAATTGAGTTAATTACAACAGTATTCTTTGCTTTAGAACAAGATGAAAATAAAACTACAAGAGCAGTAACCAATACAAAAATGCTTTTTTTCATAATAAAACCAACCTTTTAATCATTATTTGATTATAACTTTATTCAAATGCCAGATATCTCTTACATAATCTTCGATTGTACGATCTGAAGAGAATTTTCCGGAATTTGCAATATTCTTTAATGTCATTCTGGCCCATGCTTTTTTATCTGCATAAGCCTGGGCAATTTTTTCTCTTGCCTGACAATAAGATTCAAAATCTGCAAGAACATAATAAACATCTGGACGCTGACCTTCAACACCATAAATTAAAGAATCATGGAGTTCTTTGAATAACTGATGGGTTGGATCGTATGTTCCATCTACCAGCTGTTCAACAACCTTTGCCAGGGCAGGATTGCGGTCAAGGTATTCCTGAGGATTATATGAGTGCTCTGCTTCCATCTTCTTAATTTCTTCGGTGAGGAGACCGAATACAAAGCCGTTTTCTTTTCCGGCTTCTTCGAAGATTTCAATGTTTGCTCCGTCCATAGTTCCCAGAGTAAGGGCACCATTAAGCATAAACTTCATGTTGGAAGTTCCTGAAGCTTCAAGTCCGGCTGTAGAAATCTGTTCTGAAACATCTGCTGCAGGGAAGATTTTTTCTGCTACAGATACTCTGTAATTTTCTACAAAGACAACTCTTAATTTACCGCGTACGCGACGGTCATTATTAATTCTATCTGCTACAGTGTTGATAAGCTTAATAATAGATTTTGCACGGCGATAACCTGAAGCTGCTTTTGCACCGAAGATAAAAGTACGGGCAGGTGGATTGTAAGAAGGATCTTCTACAATTCTGTTGTACAAATACATAACATTCAGGATGTTTAAAAGCTGACGTTTATATTCGTGAAGACGTTTTACCTGTACATCAAAAATAGATTCAGGATCAAGGAATTCATTCTGAGTATGTTTAAGGTATTCTGCAAGAGCCTGTTTGTTTTCCATCTTGATTTTAATAAGTTCTTCAAGAGCAGCATCATCATCAAGATATTTTTCAAGATTCTTTAACTGAGTTAAATCTTTTTCCCAGCCGTGACCAATTCTGTCTGTTATGAATTTTGAAAGTTTTGGATTTGCATTAAGACACCAGCGTCTCTGAGTAATACCATTTGTCTTGTTGTTGAATTTTTCAGGATAAATTGCATACCAGTCTTTTAATTCGGCAGTCTTTAACAATTCTGTATGTAAAGCTGCAACACCGTTTACGCTGAAGCAGGCATGAATTGCCATCCAGGCCATGTAAACCATGTTATTGTGAATAATAGCCATATGCTCGTGTTTGTAATAGTCGTTAGGGAATTTCTGACGAAGTTCAATTACAAGACGGCGGTTAATTTCTTCTACAATCTGATAGATTCTTGGAAGCAGTCCCTGGAAAATTGCGATTGGCCATTTTTCAAGAGCTTCGGCAAGAATTGTATGGTTTGTATATGCAAAAGTATGAGTAACTACATCCCAGGCTTCATCCCAGCCTACATTGTATTCATCCATAAGAATACGCATAAGTTCAGGAATGGCAACAACAGGGTGTGTATCGTTAAGCTGAATTACATGAAGTTCTGCAAATTTAGAAAAATCTGTACCGTAATCTGCAACATAGTGACGAACCAAATCCTGTAAAGAAGCTGAAGAGAAGAAGTACTGCTGTTTTAAGCGCAGTGCCTTTCCGCTTGGTCCATTATCGTTAGGATAGAGAACACGGCTGATATTTTCTGCAGAGTTCTGGCGTTCAACTGCACGGTTATAATCCATATTATTAAAAAGCTGTAAATCGAAGCCGTTTGGACTTGAAGCCTGCCAGAGGCGGAGTGTGTTTACAGTTTTTGTATCATAACCGATGATTGGCATATCGTAAGGAGTTGCGGTAACTTCCTCTGCATTTTCAATATGGAAAGAAGGCTGACCGTCCGGAGTGTGACCATAAGCAATGTTTCCGCCAAATTTTACGGTTACTGCAAGGTCTGAACGCTTAATTTCCCATGGATCGCGGTGGGCAAGCCAGTTATCAGGATATTCTACCTGGTAACCGTCTTCAATCTTCTGCTCGAACATACCATACTCGTAGCGGATTCCATATCCGTGTCCAGGATAATCAAGAGTTGCAAGAGAATCCAGGAAGCAGGCTGCAAGGCGGCCTAAACCACCATTTCCAAGACCAGCATCAGGCTCTTCGTCCTCTACCATATCAAAATCTATATTCATATCCTGTAAAACTTCTTTTACAGCATCCTTAATTCCGGCATTAATAAGGTTATTGCTTAAGGCACGACCCATTAAAAACTCTGCAGAAAGGTAATAAAGCTGTTTTGTAGGCTTCTTTTCGTATTCAGCACGAGTTGCCATCCAGTTTGGCATAATAATTTCTAATGCAGATGCAGAAACAGCATCAAAAAGGTCATGTTTATTGGCTTGAGAAATGTCTTTTCCATACTGACGTCTCAAACGGGCAGATAAATTAGCCTTAAACTCTTCTTTGTTAAATTCCATACAAATCCTCCAATTTTTTTTATTTACTCATCAAAACTACCGTTGCACCCGCAATTAAAACATATCTGCGTTGTTCCAAAAGTAATTCTTCTTTATCTTTTTCTAAAATATCATCCGGACTTTCGTAAGATGTATCTAATATTCTATACCATTTTCTGTTTCCAGTTAAGGCAGGCAAAGTTATAGTAAGATCATATATATCTCTGTTGCTGGCAATATAAAAATCATTGTCTTTTTCGCACTCGCCGTTCAGCTTAAAAGCAAGGAAAGAAGACGCCTTTGTCCAGTCCAGAACTTTTGCATTTAAGTCGTACCAGATTACTTCGGCAGGAAGATTTTTATCTGTGCCAAAGAAAGTAGTCCTGTGAAAAACCGGATGAGCTTTTCTTAATTGTATTAAAAGAGAAGTAAACCTTACCAGCGCCGCATTTTTTCTTGCTAAATCCCAGTTTATCCAGCTGATGGCATTATCCTGACAATAGGCATTATTATTTCCATTCTGGGTACGTCTCATTTCATCACCGGCTACAAACATTGGCACGCCCTGAGAAATCATAAGGTAAACAAAGAAGTTTTTAATCTTCTTTACCCTTAAAGCCTCAATTTTAGGATTTACGCACTCCCCTTCAAAGCCATGGTTATAACTAAAATTATCATCTGAACCATCGCGGTTATTTTCGCCGTTTTCTTCGTTATGCTTATTGTTATAACTTACCAGATCATTAAGGGTAAAACCGTCGTGGGCAGTAATAAAGTTTATTGAAGCAGAAGGCTTTCTTCCGCTGTGATTATAGCAGTCTGCACTTCCACAAATTCTTGTTGCGGCAGCCCTTACAGCCCCTTCATCTCCCCTTATAAAGGCCCTCATATCATCGCGGAAACGGCCGTTCCATTCACTCCAGCGGTTATGAACACCGGCAGGAAAACCTCCCAGCTGATACAGGCCTGCAGCATCCCAGGGTTCTGCAATGATTTTTGTACGGGCAAGAAGAGGATCTTCGCTGATAGCGGCAGTTATAGAAGGCATATCATAAGGAACCGGGCTTCCGTTTTCGTTTCTGGTAAGAATTGATGCAAGGTCAAACCTAAAGCCGTCTACGTGCATGTTCAAAACCCAGTAGCGAAGGCTGTCTAAAATCAGCTGACCGCCTGCAGATGAATTACAGTTAAAACTGTTTCCGCAGCCTGAATAATTATTGTAATACTGAAGATTATCTGATGGCAGGGAATAATAAACATCATTCTGAAGTCCACGGAACTCAAAAGTATAACCGTGTTCATTTCCTTCTGCAGTGTGATTGTAAACAACATCAAGAATTACTTCGATTCCTGCCTTATGAAGTTCCTTTACCATCTGCTTAAATTCTTTTACAGGACCAGCCGGAGAACGGTCAGAAGAATATGATGTTTTTGGAGCAAAAAAGCCTATAGTTGAATATCCCCAGAAATTGGTCAGATTTTCGCCGGTGCGGGGATTCTGATTTGAATTTTCATTTTCGTCAAACTCAAAAAGAGGAAGAAATTCTACGGCTGTAATTCCAAGTTTTTTAAGATAATCAATCTTTTTTGTAAAACCGGCATAAGTTCCTGCAAGGTTTTCTGCAAGTTCAGAAGTTGGTGAAGCAGTAAAGCCCTTAAGATGAGTTTCGTAAATTACTGACTTTTCCAGAGGAATATTAAGAGGCCTGTCCCCTTCCCAGTCAAAAGAGTCATCTACAACAACGCACTTTGGAAAATCTGATAAATCAAGAATTTCTCCGCCTTCGTTTATATGAAAGCCCTCGTTATGTAATTTATTATAGGCATGAAAAACTGAACCGCTGGTAAAAGCCTTTGCATAAGGGTCAAAAAGATATTTATGATAATTGAATCTTAAGCCTCTGGTTGGTTCGTAAGGACCGTCAACTCTGTATAAATAACAAAGGCCCTCTCCTGCTGACTCTACAAAAATATGCCAGATATCTCCACTTCTGTTTTTTACGGGGTCTAAATCTATTAACTGAGAAGGTTTTTCGCTGTAAGGGGAATCAAAAAGACATAATGTGACTTTGGTTGCATCTCTGCTGTAGAGTGAAAAATTTACTCCATCTGGGGTTAGTTTTGCTCCCAACCCCATTGGCATTCCTTCTTTTATGTTTGCAAGAGCCATAATAAATTATTTTAACACACTATAAGAAAAAATTCTATCTTATACCCTGAACTTGTCTATCTGACCACCAATTTCATCAATAGACATTTTCATCTTCTCAGAAATCTGACGCAGTGCAAGTCCTGTTTCCTTAATCTTTCTGGCTCCACCAGTCATTTCGTCAACGCTGGTCTGCATAATTCCGGTTGCATCCTGAAGGTTTCTAACCTCTTCAAGAATGGCCTTATTACCCTGAGACATTTCTTCGCTGGCAGTCCTTACTTCAATTGTTGAATCGTTCATAGAATGCAGGGCGTTGGAAATCTGTCTTGAACCGGTATTCTGCTCTTCCATAGCAGCCTGAATCTGATGTACAAGCTGTTCTGTATCAATAATCTTGTCTGTTACAGAGCGGAAAGCCTTACTTGAATCTTCAGAAGCAGAAACTACTGTATCGATTGAAGATTTAATGTTATTAAGCTGCTCACCAATTGTTTTTGACTGGGCAGAAGAAGTTTCTGAAAGTTTACGGATTTCATCGGCAACTACAGAGAAACCTTTTCCTGCTTCGCCGGCATGAGCAGCCTCAATTGCGGCATTCATGGCAAGAAGGTTTGTCTGACCGGCAATAGCGGCAATAGCGGCGTTTGCATCCTGTAAGGTTTCACTCTGATTTTTAATACCTTCGATGATTGAGTTTACATTTGCCTGTAACTGAATACCTGACTGAGCAGAATTAGCAAGTTCATCAAATGATTCAGACATTTTTTCCATTGAGTTATTAACGGCCTTAATATTTCCAATCATCTGTTCAATTGCAGCAGAAGCGTCAGAAACTTCAGAAGTCTGACGTCCAATCATATGGCCAAGAGATTCAATGTTGCTGGCTATCTCGTTTACAGCGCCGGCTGTCTCTTGTACAGATTTATACTGATTATCAATCTGATTGTGAACTGATTCTATACTGTTAAGAATTTCGTCAATAGAACTTGCAGTATCCTGGGTAGAAGCATCAAGTTCTTCTCCGGCAGTTCCAAGAACATCTCTTGAACTCTTTACCTGAGTAATAATGGTCTGAAGTTTTTCCGTAAATTTGTTAAAGCCGCTTACAACATCTCCAATTTCGTCTCTAAGCACGATGTTAATTCTCTTTGTAAGGTCGGCATCTCCACTTGCAATTTCATCAATTGATTTGTTTACAAAACCAAGAGGCTTGATAAGGAAAGAAACAAGAATAAAGGTTGCTATGAATACAATAATGATTGCGCTTATAACGGCAATTACAATAATTATAGAAACTCTGATAAGGTTTGCGTAAAACTCCTCGTAAGGGGCAGCACAAAGAACTGCCCAGCCGCTTTCATCACCAACCGGTTCGTAGGCAACAACTTTTTTATGATTTGTTGAAGGATCTGTAAGAATTTCAAAGCCTGTTTTTCCGGCAATTACAGAAGCCATCATTTTTCCCCATGGAGAATCATCTTCTTCTTTTCCAAGGCCAGCAGTAGCTCCATTTTCCTGAATTGCTGCAATTTCTTCATCGCTAAGACCATCGTAGGTTGTAGGCCCAATTGTCATTCCGGAATTAGTAGAAATAATGAGTGGATGAGAATTCTTTCCAATAAGAATAGACTCAGAAAGATTATAAACATCTGAACCGTTTACCAGCGAAGAAAGAATTCCTATTGGCTTTTTAGAATTGCTTCCATAAACAGGAATACAATAAAACATAATTGTGTCATCTGATTCACCTTCAATCATATAACTCTTTGGCAAAGGATCTATAACAAGGCGCTTACCTGAAATTGTCTGAATAAAAAAGTCAATTTGCGAAACATCTACATAAGCTCCGTCCGGTCTGATACAAATACCTTTATCGTTATAAAAGGCAAGGTTTTCAAAATGAACAGGATCTGATGCCGCAACAGCAGAAAGCTGTCTTACCTTTTCTTCCAGAGAAACATTTTCGTCCCTAACAAAAGGCAAATTTGCAACACAATCAAGCAGATAAAACTCTTTTTTATTTACATCCCGCAGAATCTGGGCTGATTTCTGAACGTTCAATTCCATAATCTGCTGGGTATTTTTAGAAATGGAATCTGATAACTCTCTGCGAGCTACAAGACCGACAAGAATAACTGCAAGGTTAATTAAAACAACAACAAAGACAATGATTTTAAATTTAAGACTAAATCTCATAAACATCCCCTAGAAAAAAATAGTAATTTGTCTGGATTAAATTTAAAATACTTTTTAAGAACTGATTATTTAAGAATAGATACTAGATTATAAACCTCTTTGGTCTTCAGGGCAAGAAGAGAAGACCAAAGAAGATTTAATTTTTTTACTGGCCTCTTCCGAGGAGGAAGGCTTTTTTGTTTACTTCAAGGAACTGTGGTTTTACAAGCTTTTCAATGGCTGCCATCCAGGCATCTACAGGAAAGTCCATATAGCGGGAAAGACGTCCCATTAAAACAATGTTTACAGCTTTTGAAGTTCCGGCTTCTTCTGCCAGAGTAAGACAGTCCAGGGCATCGACCTTAAGGCCTGCATCCTTCATAACCTTTTCAAGATCTGACGGATACTGGGCAGCACCGGTAATTACCGGCATAGGATCAATTTTCTGTGTATTTACAACAATCTGACCGTCTTTTTTAAGCCACTGGGTATAGCGGGCAGCTTCAAGAAGTTCAAAAGAAACAATAAAATCGGCTTCTCCCTTATCTACAATAGGAGAATAAACCTTATCGCCATAGCGTACATAAGTTACAACAGAACCGCCTCGCTGGCTCATTCCGTGAACTTCACTAACTTTTACATCATAACCTGCATCAAGCAGAACCTGTCCCAAAGTTTTTGACGCAAGCAAAGCACCCTGGCCACCTACGCCGACAATCATTATATTTTTTACCATAATTTTACGCCTTAACCTTATATTGCACCAAATTTACACATGTGTAGGGCCGCTGGCGGCCCTTGTTCTATAGCAAAGCGTTAAAAAAATTGCGAAAGCAATTTTTAGCTTTACCACCCTTTATAATGCACCAAACTTACACATTTGACTACATACACCACAGCCAACACAAAGTGTTGCATCAATCTTAGCCTTGCCACCCTTCATAGAAATTGCAGGACAGCCAATCTTCATACACATCTTACAGCTTTTACATTTATCCTGGTCTACAACTAAAGGAGGATTATGTTTTACTTCCTTAAGAAGGGCACAAGGTCTGCGGCTGATAATAAGGCTTGGCTCTTCAACTTCAAGCTCTTCGCGAACTGCGCTCTCGCATTCCGCAATGTTGTATGGGTCTACTACGCGCACCCGCCTGATTCCCATAGCGCGGGCAAGAGCCTCAAGATCTATGCGGCCAGCTGGTTCTCCGTAAAGGTTCTTTCCGGTTGTAGGATTCTGCTGATGGCCTGTCATTCCGGTAATTGAGTTATCGAGTACGATTACTGTTGAGTTAGACTGATTGTATGCAATTGTTGCAAGACCAGTCATACCAGAATGCATAAAGGTAGAGTCACCGATTACGGCAACAGATTTTTTTTCGTTTTCGGCACCGCCGGCTTTATTCCAGCCGTGAAGTCCGGAGAAAGATGCACCCATACAAAGGGTAACGTCCATTGCGGAAAGTGGAGCAACAGATCCCAGGGTATAACAGCCGATATCACCGAATACTGTAACCTTAAGTTTATTAAGGGCATAGAACATACCGCGGTGAGGACAGCCTGCACACATAATTGGAGGGCGAACAGGAATATCTACACCATTAAGGCTTGTTCCCTGAGGAACTTCCTTACCAAAGGCAGCTGCAATAAGATTCTGGCTGAATTCACCGCAAATTGGGAACATATCTTTTCCGTGGATTTCGCATTTAAGGCCAAGTCCGCGGCAGAAAGTTTCAATAATTGGATCAAGTTCTTCTACTACAATCAGTTTTTCAAGGCCTTCAGCAAACTTGCGGATCATATCGGCAGGAAGCGGATTTACCATTCCAAGCTTTAAGATATTTACACTGTCGCCAAGAACTTCCTTAACATACTGGTAACTTGTGGACGAAGTGATAATGCCGGTCTTTGAAGCAGCCGAAGCAGACTCCACACGGTTAATTCCAGAAGTTTCGCTCCATTTTTCAAGATCCTTCATTCTCTGTTCAACAAAAGGATGACGCTTAATTGCATTTGCAGGAGCCATTACATATTTTGAGATATTTTTCTGATAAGCCTTATGTTCAGGAACCTGACGCTCAACTGTGTCTGTAATACTCTGACTGTGGGCAACACGGGTACACATCTTATATAAAACAGGTGTATCGAATTTTTCGCTGATTTCAAAAGCAATTTTAGCAAACTCGCGGGCTTCGTCTGCATCGCTTGGTTCCAGCATAGGAATTTTTGAAGCAATTGCATGATGACGGCTGTCCTGCTCATTCTGAGAAGAATGCATTCCAGGATCATCTGCAACGCCAATAACAAGTCCGGCATTTACTCCGGTATAGCTCATTGTAAAGAGAGGATCTGCAGCAACATTTAAGCCTACATGCTTCATTCCACAGAAGGCACGACGACCTGCAAGACAGGCGCCAAAAGCAGATTCCAGGGCAACTTTTTCGTTAGGAGCCCATTCACAATAAATTTCCTTAAATTTTGCTGCTTCTTCAGTAATTTCAGTACTAGGAGTACCAGGGTAGCTGGAAACGACCTCACAACCTGCCTCAAAGAGACCTCTGGCGGCCGCAGCATTACCCAACATAAGTTGTTTCATCAGTTTTGTCCTTTTAATTTAAATATTCGTTGATTTTACAACGTATTCAAAGTCTTTTCAACTTTACAGTTTTATTCAGACTCTTTTTCTTTATTATTCTTTACAGCCTTTGCAATTTCGCTTCCGGCAAGTTTTCCTGTCAAAAGTCCGTTTACAATGTCTCCAAGGTCAATGCCGAGAGAATCTTTTAAGCCTGCTCCTACCTGACTTACAGTCTTGGTAATATTTCCTGTAAGGGCAGCACCATTGTCGCCGGCTCCACCGTACATTGTAATGTTTCCAACCTTTTCGAAAGGTTTTGCAGTTGCTTCGTAAATGGCAGGCAGCTGTTCGAATAAAACCTTTACAGTATTTAACTGCATTTCAAGTTTACCGGCATCCTGCAGCTGTTTTAAGGCTTCTGCACGCTCTCTAAGACCGTTTGCTTCTGCCAGAAGTTTCTTTTCTATACCTTCTGCCTCTGCCAGTGCTTTAGCCTGAATTGCGGCAGCCTCGGCATCTCCCTTAGCTTTTACAGCTTCTGCTTCTGCAAGGGCCTTCTGCTTCTGAGCTTCGGCAAGGCGTTCTGTGGCCTGAGCTTCCTGCTCTTTTTCGTATTTATCGGCTTCGGCATTTCTCTGTCTTTCTGCCAGTTCTGCCTCGGCTCTCTTTGTCCTTTCGTAAAGTTCTGCATCAGCCTTCTGTTGTACGGCATATTTATTTGCATCTGCAGTTTTCTTGATTTCTGCTTCGAGGGCTTTTTCCTTAATTGCAACAGCCTTTTCCTGAAGTTCAATCTGTTTTTCCTGAGCAGCAATATTTGCATTTGCGGCTGCAATTTCCTGTACCTTACGCTGATTTTCTGCTTCAATTCCCTTTGCAGCTTCAGCCTTTGCGAGTTCTGTATCTGCCTTTGTCTGAAGGGCAGCCTTTTTTAAGGCAAGGTCATTAAGTTTTTGGGCAATTTCAAGTTCTGCAGCAACGCGGGCATCATTTGCGGCTTTGTCTGCTTCTGCCTGGGCAATCTGAACTTCTGCTTCGGCAGCGGCTTTTGCCTTGCTTGCGTCTTTAGAAATAGAAACGGTATTTTCAATACCAAGGTTATTAATTACACCGGCATCATCTTTAAAGTTCTGAATATTAAAGGTTGTAAGCTCAAGACCAAGGTCGGCAAGATTTGGCTTTACATTTTCTGCAATCTTATCTGCAAGAACTTTTTTATCTCCCTGAATAAGTTCCTTAAGTTTAATCTGAGAAATGATTTCGCGGATATTTCCTTCAAGAACCGGGGTAATTACGTTACAGATATCGCCTGTGCTGTAACCTGTAAAACGAGAGGCAGCATGCTTCATAATCTCAGGGTCCTGAGAAATAGAAACGTTTGCAACAGCATCTACTTTAATGTTAATTGCATCCTGTGTTGGAATGGAATCCTTTGTTACAAAATCTACCTGAATATTCTGCAGGGTCATATAATCAATGCGCTGCAAAAAAGGAATTACAAAAATAGCCTTTCCTGTAACAGTTTTATTTCCAAAAGGACCAACTCTAATACCAATTTTATTCTTTGGAACTTTTTTGTAAGAAATAAAGAAAAGAACCAGAACAAATACGATTGCGATTAATGCAATAACAATTGAAACAGACATTTTTACCTCCAAAAAAAAAGGGTGCCAGAAAAGTTTTTTTTCTTTTCGGGCATCCCTTTTATTATAACATCATTTTCCGTATATTAAATTATTTCTGAAGTAATTTTGCTAAATCTTCTGCAGTAAAGTGGAAGTATTCAGCAACTTTCTTAGCAGGACCAGATGTACCAAAATTATCAAGACAGAAGCAGTTTTCTTTTGAAGTAAACTGCAGCCATTCCATAGAAATGCCGGCTTCTGTACAAACGATACGTTTTGTATTTCCAATAATCTTATCCTGATCAGCCTTAGAAAGACCTTCGAATTTCTTCAAATCTGGAACAGAAACAACGCGGATTGCTTTTCCACTTACAAGTTTAGCAGCATCAAGAGCCATATTTACTTCTGAACCGCTTGCAAGGATTGTGATGTCAGGGTTAGCTGAGCCTTCCTGTACAACATAAGCACCTTTTTCTGCCATGTTCTTCTTCCAGTCTTTATCTGCTTTTTCGTAAACTGCAAGAGCCTGGCGAGTAAAGGCCATACAAACAGGATGGTCTTTTGAAGCATAAGCCATTTTCCATGCTTCCATAGATTCTTCAGGGTCACCTGGGCGGATAGCCTGAACACCAGGAATAGCGCGGAGAGAAGTCATTGTTTCAATTGGCTGATGAGTTGGACCGTCTTCACCAACGTAAATTGAGTCGTGTGTGAATACATAGATTACAGGCTGTTTCATCAAAGAAACAACGCGGAGAGATGGACGGAGATAATCTGCGAATACTAAGAATGTAGCACAGAATGGTCTCAAGCCACCGTGGAGAGAAATACCTGCACAAACTGCTGACATTGCAAATTCGCGGATACCGTATTCAATTGTACGGCCGGCGCGGTTAGCAGGACTGAAAGTTCCATTGTCTGTTGCCTTAAATGCAGTTTTGTTTGGTCCCATAAGGTCAGCAGAACCACCAACAAGGTTTGCATAGCGGGCAGCAATTACGTTCAAAGCTTTTCCGGAAGCATCACGTGTAGCACATGCATCTCCAACTTTGTATTCAACATCTTTTACAGATTCGTCTGTAACTGCATCTGAATGGTAAGCATCCCAAAGCTTCTTGAGTTCAGGATTTTCTTTTGCCCATGCATCAAATTCTGCATTCCAGTCAGCTTCTGCTTTTGCAAATGCAGCTTTTTTATCTTCAAAATATTTGTAAGCTTCTGGTACAACATAGAAGTCTTTATCAGTTGGAAGACCAAGAGTTTTCTTAGCTTCAATAATTCCTTCAGCACCAAGTGGAGCACCGTGAACATCTGCTGTGTTCTGTTTTGGAGCACCCTTACCAATAATTGACTTGAGCATGATTAAAGAAGGTTTGTCGCTGCATTTTTTAGCTTCTTCTACAAGTTTAACAATGCCTTCAACATCATACATATCACCTTTAAGAACCTGCCAGCCGTATGCTTCATAACGTTTAGCAATATCATCAGTGAAAGTAATATCTGTGCATCCGTCGATAGAAATCTTGTTCTGATCGTAGAATACAATTAATTTACCAAGTTTAAGGTTACCAGCTAAAGAAGATGCTTCAGAAGCAACACCTTCCTGAAGACAGCCTTCACCTACCAGCGAGTATGTATAGTGATCAACGATAGTATGTTTTGGTGTGTTGAACTTTGCAGCAAGCATAGATTCAGCAATTGCCATACCAACAGCCATAGAAACACCCTGACCAAGTGGACCACCTGTACATTCAACCCCGTCTGTATCACCATATTCAGGATGACCAGGACATTTTGAACCAACCTGACGGAAGCTCTTAATGTCATCCATGCTTACTTTATAGCCTGCAAGATGTAAAATGCTGTATAAAAGCATAGAACCATGACCGGCAGAAAGAACAAAGCGGTCGCGATCAACCCATTTTGAATTTGCAGGATTGTGTTTCATTATTTCGCCGTATAATACAGCGGCAGCTTCTGCAGCACCAAGTGGAAGTCCAGGATGACCTGAATTTGCCTTCTGAATTGCGTCCATTGACAAGCTGCGGATAGAAAGTGCAACTGCCTCAACACCTTTTTTGTCCATAATTAATACCTCATTAATCTGAATTTTTTCTATATATTAATCTAACTCTTTTATAAGAGCAAAAAGTTCTGCTTCTCCGGCGTGCTCTTCCAGAGCCCGTCTGAATCTTAAACTTCTGAACAAACCTGCCAGAGCTGACAAAACCTTTAAATGCAACTGTGAATTGTTTGTAAGAATTATAAACATTGTAGAAACTGGTCTCTCGTCCGGAGCCTTCATTTCTATTGGATTTTTTAAATAAACAACTATAATTCTCTGGTCTTCTTCCTCTTTTATTAAAGGGGTTCTGGCATGTGGAAGGGCTATTCCGTTTCCTACAGCTGTACTCAAGACCATTTCTCTTGCATTAAGGGCATTTGAAATCTGTTCTGCGCTTATTCCTTCAGGAAGTTCTATTTTTTTTGAAATAGTTTCATATATTTCCTTTGGAGAATTACCCTCCACGTCAACGAAAATCCCCCCACGATGAATTAACTTTGTAATGTCCAGCTCACTTTCCATTTTTTTCTTCTCCTACTATATTAAATCCTTTATAGATATTGTAATCCAAAGATGCTTTTAGAGTATCCCTGATATCATCGAAGGTTTCTTCCATACCATCCAGTGACAGAGAAATTTCTCCCTGGTGCAGCTGATCCCTTAAATAGGTGTTTTCAATTTCTTCAAGTAATCTTGTAATATGACTGAATAACTGAGTCAGCACAACAAGTTCCTGCTGAGGAAAATTAGAAACATCAAGACCAGAGCAGCCTATTGCACAAAGAAGCTCGTTCACCATAGAAAAAAGTCTTAAAATTCTTTTTCGAACAGGTGCAATAGAGAAATCGGAAAATTTATCGTACTCTTTTTTTAGTATAACATGTCGTTTTTCTATATTCAATAAAACGGTATTTCTTTCGGCTGCAGACATTTTAAGATAAACAGGAAAGATAACGTTTACTAAATCTTTAAGAGTCTGATTGTTTTTTCCATCCTCAAAAATAAAGTTTTCTATATAAGCATCAATAATTTTAGGAGAGAAAGATACCATTATGTCGGAAAGGACTAACTCTTTGGCCATAGACTTATTCCAGTTACCAACATAAGGAACTGATTCACCATTATACCATATTCTAGACTCAACTCCGAATTGTGAAAATCCGATTTTTTTCGTATGTTTTAAAAATTCTTCAGCTGAGCCGCAGTTTTTTACACAAAGATCTTCCTGTTCTTCCAGAAAAAGCAGGGCCAGCTGTTCTTCTATAGAATTGCAGGGACCGTTTTTTTCAAAGCTTTTTATAAGGCCTTCTTCAAAATAGCCGTACCACTCTTCCCTTTCAATGGCAGAACTTGAAATTACCATTTCGTTCAAATCATTCTTTTGAACAAACATTTCTACAATTGCTTCTTCCCAGTTTACAACCCGGCAAAGAAGACGGTCGCCATACTCAAAGGTTTCGTCCCCCTGTATAGCTTTTAAAGGCCAGGAGGTGAGGCGGATTTCGGTAGGGAGATTATACTGAACGTTGACTATACTCTGATCAATATTTGCTTCATCATTGTAAATATAAGGAAGTACATAACCTTCGCCAAAAAGAGAAAAGGTATCTAAGGCAAGATTCATAGAAAATACTGTTGCCTCTTTTTCTACAACATTTCCTTTTACTACTATTGTTATATGATCCGGCGGAATTTCCTGATTAGCAAAGGGCATTACTCTATGGCCAATTAAAATCTGACCTTTTTCTACTTCTTCTTTTGAAGGTTTAAAACTGAACCAGCGTCCGGAAAAAACTCCTGCCCTTGTAATAAACTCACCGCGTATTAATGGAAAAACATTATTTGAAGCTCTTAAAAAATCTTCAGCATCACTTTTTTTAATTTTTTTTCCCTTTGATTTTACATAGAAAACTAAATCATCAACAGTAAAAACATCTGTCTGCTCAAAAAGAAACTCATTTATAATCTGACTGGTAAGATAGTTTATCATTTTCTTATTAATATAATAGAATTTATAAATATAGTAAATTATAATGACTTTATGAAATTGACAATCTTAGGTAGTGGAACCAGTCACGGAGTACCCGTAATTGCCTGTAACTGTAAGGTTTGCAGGTCGCATAACAAAAAAGACAAAAGAAACCGCTCGTCAGTTTACCTTCAGACCGACCAGGGAAAATACATACTTGTAGACATTGGACCGGAATTCAGAATTCAGGCAATAAAATATAAAGTAAACAAGGTTGATGCCCTTTTATTAACCCACAGTCATGCAGATCATTTTCATGGAATTGATGATCTCCGCATCTTCAGTGCTTCATGCTTTAAAAGATCAGATAAAAACGCCTCGATTTTAGATGCACCTCCAATTCCGGTTTACACAAATAAAGAAACCATTGCAGATATAAAATCCCGCTTTTCTTATTTCTTTGTTCAGCCAAAGGAAGGCGGCGGACACGCAAAAGTTACCCTAAACGAAGTAAGTTCATCTTTTATGATTGGTGATACAAAAATTACCCCGATACCAATGAAGCACGGCTCCTTAAACACAACCGGATGGCTTTTTACAGAAAATGGCAAGTCCATTGCTTACCTTACAGACTGTTCTTATATTCCGGAAGAATCTTTTGAACTGATAGACAAAAACAAGGAAGATTTACAGGAACTTATTATAGACGGTCTTAGAGAAAAACCTCATTCAACTCATTTTTCATTTTTGCAGGCTATGGAAGCGGCAGAAAGAATTGGGGCTAAAAATGTATGGCTTACTCATTTGACCCACACCCATTCTCACGAAGAAACCTTAAAATATGTAAAGGAACACCTTAAGGATTTTCCAAAACTTACCAGAAATGTTTCGCCCGCCTGGGACGGTCTTGTTTTAAAGGTGTAAAGCTTACAGCAAAAGGCTTAGGGCAAAAAAAACCATTCCGTTAAGAAGCCGGAATGGTTTTACATTAATTACGAATAATTAATAAAGTTCAGTAAACTGAAAAGAGAACTTAGTTCTGAGCTGCTTCTGCCTTTGGAACTTTTACTTTCTTGTCAATAAATCCTGCATTTAAACAACCAGAACAAACTTTGAGAGTTCTTACCTCTCCATTTGGAAGTTTTGCTTTTACAGAATGAAGATTTGGTCTCCATGTTCTGCGTGTATGGTTATAAGATTTACTTACTTTGTTTCCAGACATTACACCCTTTCCACAAACATCACACATTCTAGACATAGTATTTATCCTTCCTTATAAAAAACAATAATACACAAAATAAACGATAGTTTAAAAAAAATACACAAATAGAAAAAAAAAGTCAATATCAAAAGCCATCTTTTCCAGACATTACGCTTATTCTACGCTTTTTTTGTAGGCCCACCTTACCACCGCCAGCGCATACTTCATCTGTGTTTCGGGCATAAAAATGTAATATTTTCTTTCTCCGCTGGTTAGCAGTAAAACCGAATTGGTAACAGAAGAAATTGCCGTCAGGGCATTCAGAGGGAAGTCAACATCACCTTCAGGAGTAAACAAAACTACCCTTTTATTTGTAACGGCAAAATCACCTTCCTTATCTTTTTGATTTGTTTCTGTCGCAAAAAGGATTTTTTCGCCTTCGCCAAGACTCAGTCTTAAAAAATGCACCATAGGCATTTTTGCATCATCAGGAAGAGGAAGTTTATATTGATTTGTATCTACATAAGGATTTTCATAACCGGACTTTTTTCCCTTTCTAAGATTTTGCAGCACAATAAGAGCAAGCATAAACAAAAAGAATAAAAGCGGATAAATGAGCATGGAATTTCCGGCTTTATTTTTAGACTTGCCGGGATTCATCCTCTGCTCTTCTTCTTCCATAAGTTTTTCAAAATCATCTTTTTCTAAAGGTTCTGCACCCTCGCCTTCTTTTTTAGATTTTTTTCCTGCCGTAGAATTTTCAAAAGCCGTATAACCGCTGTTGGAAGAGCCAAACTTCAAGCCTATTCCGCTGGTATTAATTGCAGGCTTTAAGTTCAAGAGCAGCACAATTAGAATTATATAAAGCAGAGAGGTTATTCCGCTGAGTATAAGCTTTTTCTTTTTTTTCCAGTCGGTATAAAACCACATTAAAACAACTGCAATAGGAATAAACAAAACTGAGCAGTAGCAGATTATTGTAACGATTGAAAATACTTTATTTTTTGACATTCGAAGGCAACTCCAAAAGTTTTTTCTAAATTCTCTTCATTAAGTATATCATTAACCGGACCAAATAAGGGACTTTTTTGAGGGCCCAGCAAAAGGATTTTATCTGCAAAACGGGCGGCAAGATTTACATCGTGCATGGAAAGAATAACTCCAATATTCTTTTTTGCTGCAAGTTCCTTAAGCACTTTGAGCAGGGAGGGTTCATAAACAAAATCAAGATTTGAGGCAGGTTCATCCAGCAAAAGGAAGGCAGGATTCTGGCACAGGGCTCTGGCAAGCCTTACCTTCTGAAACTCTCCGCCGCTTATACTCATTATTTTTTTGTCTGCAAAAGCAGCAATTCCCAGCAGGGAAAGACATTCAAGGGCAAAATCTTTATCAGTCTGGCTGTAAAAGCCCATGCTGGTATAGGCATAACGGCCCTGAAGAACAAAATCAAAAACGGTAAAATCCCAGGCAGAAAAGGCTGACTGTTCCATATAGGCTATAAGGCGGGCTTTTTCTTTAGCTTTTAAGAGAGAAAGATTCTGATTGTTTATGAGGACCTGACCTTCCACCGTCAGACTGCTTTCACAAAGGCCGGCCATAAGCGACAGTAAAGTGGATTTTCCGGAACCGTTGGGACCGCAAAGGCAGACCAGCTGACCGCTAAAAAAAGTTACATCCACCCCCTGCAAAACAGGCCGCGCCCCGTAAGCGGCAGTCTTTATTTTTGCACAGAGACTATGTTCCATTCTATTTAAGTGCCTTTCCGTCAGAAAAAGCTTTTCCCACAATATTTCCAAGCTGAATATAATTGTGATTTACAGGATCATAAGTGATTGCCTGAAGTTTTAATGCATCAATTTTACCGTCAGTCAGAACATCTTCATCTGCACTAACATTGATAATGTCACCAACCATAACGCCGGTCTTGTCATCATAGCTTACAAGCTGACATTCCAGACACATAGGAAGTTCATTAATTACAGGAGCATCTACAAATTCAGATTTTGTTAATGTAAAAGCTGATTTTTTAACCTTATCTGCTTCTTTTTTGGCACTTACAATTCCAACATAATCGCACTGGGCAACATGCTTTGCATCTGCAATGCTTACTGTAAAGGCTTTTTTAAGCTTAATATTATCTGAAGTTTTATGACTTGGGTCACAGCAGATTCCAATCTGATTTGTATCGTGAATTCCACCCCAGGCAGCATTCATAATATCTGCATTTCCATTTTCATCATATGTGGCAATAATTAAAACCGGCATAGGATATAAATAGGTCTGTTTACCAAAATTTTTCTTCATATTTCCTCCAGAAAAAATTCTATACTATAAATATAATAATAAAATTGCACCCTGAAAAATTCAATGCTACAATTTTTATAAAATGAAGATAATAGAAATTTTTAAATCTTTAAAGCTTCGCTTTATTCTTGTTATGACTTTTCTTTCAGTCATTTCTTTAATGCTAGTTACAATTCTTTCAACAAGGGCTATACAAAAAACAGCAAGAGTAAGCGCAGAAGAACAGGGCTTGCCTTTAATAAAAAAGGTTATGGAACATTTAAATGGTGATGATTTCGAAGCCTTTCTTAAAGTTATGGATGAAGATAATCCCTATTATGAAGAAACCCGCCTCTGGCTTTACAATCTTAAGCAGTCTATAAATTGTTCTTACCTTTATACCATGGCAAAAAAAGGTGATTCATTTTTTTATGTGATTGACGGAAGCTGTGATCCTTCTGACACAGATAACTTCAGTCAGCTTGGAAGCGAAGAAGATTTATCTACCTGGGGCCAGGAGCCTTTTATTACCCTTTCCAAGGGAATTATTACAACTTCTAATTTTGAACAGCAGGATGAATGGGGCTGGACAATCAGTACTTATGGACCAATTTTTAATTCCAGGGGAGATATTGTTGGTTTAATCGGACTGGATTTTGAAGCTCAGGAATTAGTTTCTCTGATGCAAAAGCAATTGCTCTTAATAAGCCTTCTTTCCCTGTTTTTTATAATTATTTTTATAATAGTTATTTCCCTTTTTACAAAAAGAATTTTTGGTTCCATGACAAAGATTTCTTCCGCCATGGAAAAAATTTCTTCGGGTACAGCTGATTTAACTGCCAGGGTTCCGGAAACAGGAGGACTAGAATTATCTACCCTTGCAAGAAACTGTAACCTTGTTATTTTCAGTCTTAATGAATTGATTCAAAAACTGCAGAAAGAGGGAATTACCCTTTCCGAAGCCGGAAGTGATGTTTTAAAGAAAATGACTTCTCATATTAATCAGATAGATACTGCAGTTGCAAATATATTTAATATCGGTTTAGGTATAAGCCAGCAGAATTCTTCCATAGAATCTATTGCCAAAAGTGTTGGCAGCGTAGAAGAGGTTGTAAATGGTCTTGGTCAGAGAATTGATGATCAGACTAATGCAATAGAAGAATCATCTTCAGAAATTCAGCAGATTTCGGAAAATATCGATATTATCAACAAAACTGTTGGAAACATAAGTTCTGAATATGAAGAACTGATTCAAGAATCAGAAAAGGGAAAAGAGAATCAGGCTCTGGTAGCCTTCCAGGTTAACACCATTGTTGAACAGTCAAACAACCTTACAATGGCAAACCAGGTTATTGCCTCTATTGCAGAACAGACAAACCTTCTTGCAATGAACGCTGCTATAGAAGCCGCCCATGCAGGAGAAAGCGGAAAAGGCTTTGCCGTTGTTGCAGACGAAATTCGAAAGCTAGCAGAAAACTCAGCAGTCCAGACAGGAGAAATAGAAAAACTTCTTGGCGCTGTAACTTCTTCTATTAATCAGATTGTTCAGTCTTCAGAAATCTCTACAAAGTCCTTCCAGAACGTCGGCTCAAGAATTCTTGAAATAAATTCCCTTATGAATAAGGTTGAAGAAGAAATAAAGGAAGAAACTCATTCAGTTGAAAGAATGCTTGATAAAGTATCTACATTAAAAAATGCAACAGCCTCAATTAATCAGGCATCAAACCTTATGAAAACTGAAAGTACTAACCTTTTTAAGGAAATAAATTCCCTTAAGGATGTTTCTGAGCACACCTATGAGCTTTCTAATCAGGTTTCGGAATCTATAACAGAGATGAAGGAAGCTTCACAGGGAGCTATGAAGGCCACAGAACAGAGTATAAATGCAAGTAATACTGTAGTTGGAATGATTGAAGGTTTTAAAGTATAATCATTAACGATTATGCAAAAAAATCTTACAGAAGGCTCAATTTTAAAAAACATCATTTCTTTTTCTGCCCCTTTTCTGCTCTCTTATTTTCTGCAGACTCTTTATGGTATGGCAGATTTGTTTATTGCGGGGCAGTTTTATGGGGCAGAGGTAATTTCCGCAGTTTCCATTGGAAGCCAGCTTATGCATATGATTACAGTTATGATTGTAGGCCTTGCCATGGGCTCCAGTGTTCTGATTGCCCAGTCTGTTGGTGCTAAAAAAAGGGAGGAGGCATCAAACTATATAGGAAACTCCATCTCTCTTTTTTTGATTCTTGCATTTTTTATGACCCTTATTTTATATTTTACAGCAAGAGGACTTGCAAAAGCCGTAAAGACTCCAGAAATCAGTCTTGAAGAAACCGTTTCTTATCTTAGAATCTGCTTTGCAGGAATCCCCTTTATTATTGCCTATAATGTGATTGCTTCTATATACAGGGGCCTTGGTGACTCAAAGACTCCCATGTATTTTGTCTTTATTGCCTGTATTATAAACATAGCCTTAGATTATCTTTTTATGGGATATTTTCACCTGCAGTCTATGGGAGCTGCCCTTGCCACAATCATAGCCCAGGCATTAAGCGTTGTATTTGGACTCTTTCTCATGTTTGCCGGCAAAAACAAATTAAAGCTTTGTCGTAATGATTTTATTTTAAGATGGCAGAAAGCAAAGGATATTTTAAAGATTGGTCTTCCGGTTGCCTGCCAGGACGGCTTTATTCAGGTTTCTTTTATGGTTATTACCGCCATTGCAAACAGCAGGGGCGTTGAAGTTTCTGCAGCAGTTGGAATTGTAGAAAAAATCATAACCTTTTTATTCCTGATTCCTTCTTCAATGCTTTCAAGCATAAGTGCTATTGGGGCTCAGAATGCAGGAGCCGGAAAATTACACAGGGCAAAACAGACTCTCTGGGCAGGAACCGCCCTTGCGGCAGGCTGCGGTCTTATTTTTGCCCTGGTCTTCCAGTTTATTTCTCTGCCGGTATTAAAGATTTTTACACACGAAGAGAGCGTACAGATTCTTGGCTGCCAGTATTTAAGGGCCTACATTACCGACTGTTTTTTTGCCTCAATACATTTCTGCTTCAGCGGATACTTCTGTGCTTTGGGAAAATCAATTTATTCTTTTATTCACAACTGTATTTCTGTAATTTTAATAAGGATTCCAGGCGCCTATCTTACTTCCATAATCTGGCCACAGACCCTTACACCAATGGGTTTTGCCGCCCCTGCAGGTTCTGCCATAAGCATTCTTCTTTGCATAGTATTTTTTATTCTTATTGAAAGACAAAGAAAAAATCAATAAACTAGCCTCATGTATTTCAATGGAATCAGGTCAAAAGCCTGAACTGAATGCGCAACGGTAGAAAAATTAAATACACGGAACTTCTGTAACAATCACTGAAAAATTATTTTTGGGAAGATTTGAAGGACCGCCGCCAGACTATTACATACCTGAAAAATGTGATATGGCGGGATTTTTGAGTCCGGAAACTTTGGTACATGCTGAAATCTGCTGTCCTGACTTATGGCGGCTTTTTTTCACACTTTTCCGTATGGAAGGTGAACCTTTATCTTAGAAACTGCGCAGTCTCGGTTTCTGGAGAAACATAATGAAAAACTCTATTTTTTCTCGTTTTACAAAGCTTAGCCTTGCCGCTCTGCTTTTATTAAGCCTTACAGCTTTTACAGGATGTCCAAACAACGCCGGAACAGATCCAACCTCTGATCCTGTAGACTCTTCTTTAAGTGTAATTGGAACCTGGGTTGACGCAGGTGAATATGGTAACTCTTACTATGAAGTTACAGAAAGCTATTTTAAGAATTACGGTGACTACGGATACGAAGGTTCAGAATATGATAGCTACGAAGGAGACAATGTTACTATTGTTCCAGAAAGTACAACTTCCGGTTATATCTATATTATATACACAAAGGCTTATGAGTTTACTGAAGAAGATAAATCAGATGATGACAGCTGGACTGCTACAACCTGGCCTTCTGCAGGTTTTTACAGATATTCAACCACAGCCCCAGATGTAGGAAAGTGGTATGCCCTCCACTACAAAAACCTTACAGCTAGCAGCGTTGATATTTCCGGAGCTTCAGGCACTGTAACTTCAACAGACAGCTTAGAAGAAGCAAAAGCTGAGTTTACTGTTGCAAAGGACTACTATGGCTATTATTCTTCCTGCGCTCTTGTAAATGAATAAAAAAAATCTGCTGCCATTTCTCTTACTGGGACTGGCAGCAAAAATCTACTCAGAGCCTCTACCCTCTGTAATTTACAGTTATATTGATTCTTCTTTAGTTGAGCAGAAAGTTGTATTAAACTCAGAAGAAATAAAAGAGGCTAATGTAAGTGATCTTCCTTCTCTTCTTGTTAGCTGCGGCATTCAAATTCTTTCTTACGGCACTTATGGCCTTGAACAAAAACCTTCAATCCGAGGGTTTACAGACGAAACTGTAAGGGTAATTATAGATGGAGTTTGTGTTAACAACGCCCAGTACGGAACCTTTGATTTTTCTTCAATAAATCTTCACGACATAGAAAGAATTGAAATTGTAAAGGGAGGTTTTACAGAAGGAATTAGTGATGAAGGTGCCGTGGGCGGGGCTATATACATTACAACAAAAAAACAAAGCCTGGGCCATCACTTTAATATTTCTTCCAGCCTTAAAACCTTTTTTAACAAAGCCAGACCTTTAGACACCTTCAGCCAGGCTTTCGGCTACTCAGGCCAGCTTACTTCCTCATCATTTTTAAAAACAAATATTCAGGGTACCTTTGCCAATAACAATTTTTATTATTACGATTATTTAAACAGAAAAAAAACAGAAGAAAACTCCCGGGTTATAGACGGCTCAGCCTCTGTAAATTATTCTTTTTTCTTTGGAAACGGTTCTTCCTTCTCTGTAAACGATCTTTTTTACGCAGGTAACAAAAATACACCGGGAACAAAAAGTCAGTCTTACGCAGGAAATCAAAAGGATTATGATAATAATTTGAACCTGCAGTTATCCTTTCCGGAAATTACTAAAGGACTGAAGCTTGAAAGCTCCCTTTCCTGGCTTTCAAACACCCGCTTTTACACTGAAAATTCTAATTATTCAGAACATTATGTAAATACAGTAAAGTACTCGCTGAGTACAGATTATACAAGACTTTCTTTTTTTAAAGAAAAAGCAGGCCTTAGCCTGGACTACGTCCACCTGGATTCTTCCAACGATGGAATTCACAATCAGATTTCCGGGGCCTTAAAAAACACAGCAGGCTTTATAATAAAAAAAGATGATTCACCAAATTCCTTCTGCATAACCATTCCTCTGGCAGTAAGATTTTCGAATCAGAACTTTGCCTTTACACCAAAACTGGGCTTTGCCTATAAAACCCATTATGTAGACTTTCTGCTGGACGGTTACAGGATGGTTCAGTTTCCAAATATGGACGATTTATACTGGCAGGGGGATGGAAATACTGGAAACCCTGATTTAAAACCCGAAAAAGGCTGGGGTGCAGACTTTACAATTAATGTTCACGACTGCTTTCTTCCCTTCAGTCTTTGTGCCTTTACAAATTATTATGAAAGTAAAATTCAATGGGTTATGTCCAGCAGCGGCTACCATCCGGAAAACATTGCCTCTGCCTTTTACGCCGGAATCGATTTTGACATAGAAAAAAGCTTCTTTAAAGACCGGCTTGTTTTTAGCGGCAGCGCAGAATATCTTTACACAAAGCTTTTGAACAAAAGCAACAAATACACTTACGGTAAAAGAATTATGTGGACACCGGACCTTACGGCAAGCGCAAGCATAAAAGTAAATATCCCGTCGAGCGGAAAGCTTAGAAAATCAACTTTTATACTGGAAGCAAACTATATGGGAAAACGTTATAAAAACAATACAAACTCCGCATACATGAAGCCTTACCTGCTTGTAAATCTTTGCAGCCAGCTTACCTTTACAAAAAAAGAATGGTCCTTTATTCCTTACTTTAGAATAGACAACCTGCTGAACCAGAATTACGAAGCCATAGACAATTATGCCATGCCAATGATTTCTTCAAGCCTTGGCCTCAAAATTAAAAAATAAATTGAAAAATAAAATAAAATAACCTATATTGTCTTTCAAATGGAACTAAAAACAATTACTGAAAATATCAGCTTTCTTCCTGCATCAGAAAATCCTTTAAGTTCTGATGTAGTTTTTATAAAAGAAAATAATGAAAACTGGATTTTTGACACCGGCCACACTGACCAGGCCAGAGACTTAATAGAAGACCTTAGCGGAAAAAAGAATATTGTTATTTCGCATTTTCACGAAGACCACACCTATAATCTGAACAGAATCACTTATGATAATCTTTACCTTTCTTCCTGGACTTTTAAAAAAGTTCACAAGGGAACAATCATAGAAAATCAGATGATTATTAATGAGGATTTTAGAATTCTTACAATTCCTTCCAGCCACGAAAAAGGCTGCCTTATTATTGAATACAAGGATTACGCCTTTATGGGAGATGCCCTTTACGCAAGACCTAAAATTCTGCATCACACCTATAACGCCCAGCTTTTAAAAGGCATGATTGAATGTCTCGAAAGCTTAAAGGCAAAATATTTTTGTCTGAGTCATGCAGGAAACTTTATTCAAAATAGGGAATCTGTTATAAGATTATATAAGGATATTTATAAAAGACATAAGGCCGGAAATCCTGTAATTGACGTCGAAGATTTTTTTAATGCTGACGGCTCCGTAAAAGAATAAAAAGGTGGTAAAAAAATGAAAAAGGCAAAAGAGACTGCTAAAAAAAGCGAAAAGTATGATTTTACATTGCAGGAAGACACATCACTTAACCTTGCTGCGTCAATTTTGAAACACTACGGAATTGAAAGTGAAAATTCAGGACTGAGTCAGGCAGACGGACTTCTTGCCAGAAACTACCCCCACATAGTTGTAGTTATGATTGAAAACCTTGGAATGAAGGTCATGGAAGAAAATCTTAATTACAGGGACTTTTTTAACCGTCATCTTTTAACAGATTACAAATGCACTTTTCCGGGAACTTCCAGAGCAAATAAAGAAGCCTTTTTATATGAAAGCTTATCATCTGCCACTTTTAAGGATAAAGGTAAGACAGAAGAAAAAGAAAGCATAATTGAAAAAATCAACAAAAGCGGAAAAGCAAAAGCAGAATTTATTGAGCAGGACCACTCTGCCCCTTTTAAAAGCATTTATGATTTTACAGGTAAAATTAAAAAGAGCCTGAAGACTAACGAAGACACCTTTACCTTTGCAGTCTGGACCAGTCAGGAAAAAGTATTAAATGATCAGGGCTTTAAAACAAAAGAAGCAAATAAATATATCAACGAAATAAATACTGCCATTTACGATTTATGCGAAGACTGTAAAAACACACTCTTTTTTATTACCGGCGACCACGGACTTAAAGAAATTCAAAACGTCTTTTTAGAAGAGGATTACCCTGAATTAATGGAACTGCAGGAAAAGGCTCCCCTTATTGAAGAGAGAAGCATTCAGTTTTTTGTAAGTTCAAAAAATCAGAAAAAGTTCCGGGAAATGTTTAACCGCTTTTTTGAAGAAGACTACCTTTTGACAGAAGACTTTACCGCCTATGCAAAAGGCTCAAGAACAATTGTCTTGAACAAAAAAGAAAAGACCTTCAGGGCTCTGGGCGGCGGAATTACAGAAGATGAATTAAAAATCCCTCTCATCTGGTACGAAAACAAACCTAAGAAAACCGGCCTTATAATTTATTACACTATCATTGCTCTGATAGTATTCTTTATAGGCTATTTAATTTTTGTGTAGACACAAAGACAAAAAGAAAGGAACTCCCAGAATAGAAGTTATAATTCCTGCCGGCAGCTCGGAAGGGGCAATCACAATGCGGGAAAAAGTATCTGAAAGTAAAAGTAGAATTGCTCCAAAAATCATACTCTGAGGAATTAAGGTTTTTGCCTTGGGACCGGAAAGTTTTCTAATGATATGAGGAGAAATCAGACCTACAAAACCGATTGTTCCCCCTGCACAAACTGCACAGCTTACACTTAAGGCACCGGTAACAAGGACCATAATTCTAAGGGCGGACACATTAAGGCCCAGGCTTTCGGCAGATTTTTCGCCGCCGGTAAGCAAATCCAGAGTTGGAAGGCAGATAAATATCAGAATCACAGAAATAAAAAAAGGAATTACTATAAAAAGAACTTCCTTCCAGCCGCGGCCGTTAAAGCTTCCAAGAATCCAGGTGTAAATTGAATGAAACTCTTTACTGCTGGTAAGAAGCAGCATGGAAGAAAAAGAAGAATAAAGAGTTCCAAGGGCAGCTCCGCACAAAAGCAGCATTATTGATGATGATTTTCCACCTTTAGAAAAAGCGAGGAAGGTAACAAGGGCTCCGGAAAGCAGGGCTCCCAGAAATGCAAAAAGATTTATGGAAGAAATAAAGCGGAAACTTCCAAGGCCCAGAACTCCGGCAATAACTGCGCCAAGGGTTGCCCCGGAAGAAATTCCCATAATGCCGGGCTCGGCAAGAGGATTTCTGAAGAATAACTGAAAAACTGCCCCGCTTCCCCCAAGAAGGATGCCTGTAAATAAAACTAAAAGAGAACGGGGAAGGCGCAGATTAAAGATAATTGCTTTTTGAAAAAAATCATCATTTACCAGTGCTTTAAAAATGTTTATCTTTTCTGCTCCCAGAACAAGAGAGAGCAAAAAGGACAGAAACAAAATTATAATAAGCAGGGGTAAAATCAGTTTTTCTTTTTTCATAAGTTTTTATTCTTTATCATACAAAAGATGACTCAGACTTTCTACGCAATCTGCAATTCTTGGTCCGGGTCTTGTAAAAACATTGTCATCAATTATAAAAATCTGATTATTTTTAAGGGCAGAAATATCTTTCCAGCCGTATCTTGACTGAATATTCTCTGCAGTTAAAGCTGAACTTTTAGAAATCAAAATTACAGAAGGATTTCTTTTGATTATGCTTTCTTCACTGATTATGGGATATGCTTCTTCAAGATCTGAAAAAATATTGACTGCTCCGGCTTTTTCTATAACATCATTTATAAAAGAACTTTTTCCGGCAGTAATAAAAGGAGAATTCCAGACTTCGTAATAAAGAGCAGCACTTTCGCTGTGCTCAGCCCTTATTTTTTCTGCTGCGGCAAGTTTTTCTTCCATGTTTTTAATTAAAGTTTTTACCTGTTTTGAATCTTCGTGACCAGTCAATGCAGCAACTTCAAGAATCTCCTGCTCTACGCTTTTTATGGAATCTGCATTGGAAATATAATAATCGATGGAATATTCCTGCAGCATTGGAATTAAGAAATTATGCATGCCCTGGGTAAGGTAAACAAAATCCGGCTTAAAAGAAAGAATGGATTCCATGCTCAGAGTTTTGCCGTCAAAGCCGCCTGCCTTAGGAAGGCTGCAGGCTTCGGGCGGAAAATCTGTGTAATCACTGACAGCCACAACCTGAGCTCCGGCTCCTACCGCGAACAAGACCTCGGCCGCGCTGGGCGAGAGGGCCACGATTCGCGATGGAAACTTTTCTCCGCTTTCACCCGCGCTTTTTTTAGCACAGCCGGAAAGGCAGAGCAGGCTTGCCAGACTGAACAGGCCGAATAAGAAAATTGAAACCTGAAAAGAAACTTTTGCTTTCATATTTTATTTTGCACCCCATTGCTGGTAATACAAATCAAGTTCTTTTTTAATTTCTTCAGTAATAACTTCTTTATTTCCCTTTGTATAAAGGGCTTCAATAACTTCATCCATGCTTACAATTGCTCTGGCAGGGAAACCGTATTTCTGGCTTATAGATTCCAGGGCAGAAATTGATGAATCAGGAGCTTTTTCTCTTCTGTCCAGAGAAACAATTTCTCCCACGATTGTTATTCCACCCTCTTTTGTTTCCAGGGCCTTGATTTTAGGATAAACTTCTTCAATAGATTTTCCGCTTGTTGTTACATCTTCAATAATTACAACCCGGTCTCCATCCTGAATCTTATAACCAAGAATTCCACCCTTGTCTGCACCGTGGTCTTTTTCTTCCTTACGGTCACAGCAGTACTTTACTTCTTTACCATAAAGTTCGCTGTAAGCAACCGCAGTTACAACTGCAAGAGGAATTCCCTTATAGGCAGGACCAAAAAGTACATCAAAATCATCACCAAAATTGTCGTGAATTGCCTTTGCGTAATATTTTCCAAGCTGGGCAAGCTGTCCGCCGGTTACATAGCCGCCGGCATTCATAAAGAAAGGCGACTGTCTTCCGCTTTTAAGTGTAAAAGATCCAAATTTAAGTACCTTACACTCCAGCATAAAATCTATAAACTCTTTTTTGTAGTCTTCCATCATATTTTCCTTTTGTTTTTATTTTAAGCAGCTTCGGTCCAGTAAATCAAAACCGTCTGTTAATTCTTTTGCAATTTTTACAAGCTTTGCAAGGTCTCCCTTACGGGCACCTTCAATATTCAAAGGCATAACAGGATCGTGGAGGCTTAAACGTAAAAGCATCCAGCCGGCAACATCCTGTCCGTCAAAAGAAAGTCTAACTCCTTCAAAAGACTGTGGAAGTTTATAACCTTTTGCTTCTGCACGTTTTTTAAACTCTTCAAGCACCTTCTGTCCGTATTCCTTAAAGTTTTCGCTCTTAATCTTAAAGCGGTATTCACCTTCTTCTACTAAAGGAGGAAGTTTTTCTATAAGGCTGTCGAGTTTTTTACCCTCTTTTGCGGCCTGGGCCAGGGCTATAACAAGTTTTACAGCCAGGAATGCACCGTCATCAAGGAAGTAATTGTCTTTAAGGGCACCGTGACCGGAAGTTTCCATAGCAAGTGGAGCAACTACTCCCTGAGAATTCAATTCCTTCTGCTTGTTAATTACATTTTTATAACCGCGTTTATAGCATAAGTGCTTAAGACCAAGCACTTTTTCAAGGAAGTAAGTCAAACGGTCTGAAGTAACTGAGTCTGTAATGATTGTTGAACCCGGATACTGAGGAGCAAGAATTGCCGCAATCATAGCAATAATTGAATCGCGGTTTACTTCGCTGCCATCGCTTAAAACGGCAGACATACGGTCTACGTCAGTATCAAAAATCAGTCCTAAATCTGCTTTATTTGCAAGAACAGCATCCTGAATAGCCTTCATTGCTTCTTTATTTTCAGGGTTAGGAATGTGATTTGGGAACATTCCGTCCGGCTCCAGGAACTGACTTCCGCTTGTATCTGCTCCAAGAGGTTTAAGAATCTTATCTACAAAGAAGCCCGAAGCTCCGTTTCCGCTGTCTACAACAATGTGAAGACCTTCAAGAGGTTTGTCTCCGGCATTTAAAGAAGCAGAAATTGTATTTTTTAAGTGCTCTGCATAGAGAGGTAAAAGTTCAAAAGTTGAGGCTGCATAATTATTGGCAGCAGGATTAAGCATTGAAGCAAGCTTTAAGATTTCTGTAATGTCTTCGTGCTCAAGGCCGCCGTCTGCATCAAAAAACTTAATTCCATTGCGATTAAAAGGAAGATGGCTGGCTGTAATCATTGCAGAGCCGTTGAAGTTTGTCTCCTGAAAAACAATAGACATGAACATGGCTGGCGTAGTTGCCATTCCGCAATTTACAACATTTGCTCCGGCACTAAGCATACCGTCAATTAAAGCATCTGCAAGAGCAGGGCCGGAAATTCTTGAATCCCTTCCAACTCCAATCTTCAGTTCATAAGAGGGAATCCCCGTCTTTTTTTCAAGCCAGCTTACAAAAGCACAGCCAATCTGTTTAGCAATCTGAGGAGTAATGTTTACATTTTCTCCTTCCACACCTTCTACTGCAACACCACGAATGTCGCTTCCATTTTGTAACTTTAAAATATCACTCATAATTTTATTCTATCCTTGAACCCCCATTATGGTCTTTAGGGGATTTATTTCATTTTAAAAGAAGAAGTTTTTCCTGCAGTAAATCTGCTGCCCTCTGATGAGCTTTTTCGCTTGGATGCCAGTCTGCCGCAATGCCGTCAACAGCAGCTCTCTGAGCAGGAAGCTCAATTGCATAAACCTGAGAATCATCAGTGATTTTTTTGTATTCTTCTACAGCCTCTTCAATTGCAGGATAAAGGTCATTTCCCATAAGGCCCAGAGTACATACAATTTTAGCCTGAGGATTTTTTTCTCTTATGACTTTAAGAAAATCTACATAAGCCTCAACAAATTCGCTGATTTTTTTTGCATCTTTTTTTGTATAAGAGTTATCGTTTGTTCCAAGGTTTACAACTACAAAGTCAGGAAGGAATCTTGAAAAATCCCAGTTTATGGTTTTTGGCTGCTTACCGTTAAAGGAATTGCCCCAGGTAAAGCCGATTTTGTCGTAGATTTTTGGAAGAACTGAATCTGAATTTTTTGGACCGTTTGTATAACCGGAAACCACTCCCCATCCAGAAACACTTACCATAGAATAATCAGCATTTAAAGCCTGTGCAGTTTTATATGCATAAGATTTTGTATTATCTTCTGTTGAAGTTGCAAAATGATGGCTTGCAACAAGGTCATCAACTCCGTAACCGCAGGTTATGGAATCACCAATAAACTCAATTTTAAGGTCTTTTTTTGCAGCAGGACTAAGACTTCCTTTTTTATCTGTGATGATTGCCTTAATTCCTGCAATGGAATTTGCAGATTCAGAAACCTTTAATACCAGAACCTCGCCCTTTACATTTTTATTTTCATCAAAAACTGTAAAAGTCTGATCCTGTTTTAAAATCATTTCATCAACCTTACGTTCGCCGTTTACAAAAACTACAATTCTTGCGGCAGAACCATTGTCTTTTCTAAAATTGGCGGCACTGTCTCCGGCAATCTGAACATCAAGACGTTTTGCATCAACATTGAAGGCTGCCCCTGTTGAAGAAAAACACATCCAGAGAACATCCTTATCATAATAAGAACGGCCTAAAAATTTAACATTTTCTTCGTTTGGAAGAAATGACTTTTCTGCATTTGCGGCAAAAAGACCGGCTGCAGCCGAAAGAGAAATAATTAAGACTAAAATAGATTTTTTAAGATTTTTCATACCTACCTCGTTATAAAAAGTATAATGGGCTTCAATTTGTTACCGTTATTATAGTGATTTTTATGATTTATTGAAACAAGATATAAAAGCAGGACCAGTCTTTTTAGTTGTACAATTTATTATTTTTCTTATATAATATAATCGTGTCAGAACTTTACGTAATTGGAACTCCAATAGGAAATCTTGGTGATATTACTTACCGTGCTATAGAAACCTTAAAAAAGGTAGATTTTGTAGCCGCAGAAGATACCCGCCATACTTTGCAGCTTTTGAATCACTTTGAAATTAAAAAGCCATTAATTTCCTGCAGAGCTCAGAACGAAAAGTTTGCCGGCGAAAAGGTAGTAAAACTTTTACAGGAAGGTCATGATGTTGCTTATGCCAGCGATGCTGGAACTCCTGGAATTAGTGATCCGGGGGCTGTTTTAGTAGACCTTGTAAGAGAAGCAGGCTTTAATGTAGTACCAATTCCTGGTCCTGCTGCATTTGCCACCTTAGTCAGCGTAGCGGGAACCGGTGGGAAAACCCTTATTTTTGAAGGATTTTTATCTCCTAAGCCTGGAAAAAGACGTTCCCGCCTTAAGGAACTGCTTGCTACCGGAAATGCAGTAGTAATTTATGAAAGTCCTTTCAGAATTACTAAACTTCTTTCTGATATTGCCGATATTGAAGGTAACCGGCGAATAGTAGTTGGCAGAGAATTGACAAAACTGCACGAAGAAATAAGCAGCGGCAGCGCATCTGAACTGGCAGCTGATTATTCTTCAAGACAATCCATAAAAGGAGAGTTTGCAGTTTTTATTTCTGGTGTAAAAAATATTAAGTTTTCTGAAGAATCTACCGATATTTAGTGTGTAGAGGGAAGGATGTTATGATGATAAATGGTGTAAACAACGTATCTCAGGTGAACAATGTTCAGAATCTCCGCAAAACTGAAGGTCCAGTAAAAGCTAGAGATACTTCTGATTCAATCTCAGTTTCAAAAGAAGCTAAAGAGATGGCAGAAATCTATTACATGGATAAAGTAGCAGCTGAAACCCCTGATGTTCGCGCTGATAAAATCGCAGAAATTAAAGAAAAGATTAAGGATCCTTCATACTTAAGTGATGCAACAATTAAATCTGCAGCAGATAAATTCTTGTCTGCAATTGGTCTTTAATTATAAAAGATTATTAGACTCATAAAAGACGGAATTACTATAATTCCGTCTTTTTTTTTGTATAAAGTGATTAGAAAAAGGAGTGCAAAATGTCAGACTTTATTTTCAGAATCAGTCCAAACATTATTTTAGGGCCTTATACAGTAAGCCGCCTGGGTGCCCACGTTAGTGAATGGGGCAGCCGTTTTATGGTAATAATGGATCCGATTCTGGGAGAAGCAAAATCATCAGAAAAAATATTACAGGCACTTGCAGACAGAAAAATTGACTGCTTTGTTTTTTCTGAATTAACAGAAGGAACTTCAACAAAAACCATCGAAAGAGCCTTAGCTCTTGCAAAAGAAGGACACGTACATGGAATAATCTGCTGCGGTGGCGAAAAAGCAATGAACATTGGCCGTGCAGTAGCAGCTTTTTATAACGAAATCCATCCTTTCTATTCTTTTGTAGACGGAGCCTTACCAAACACAAGTCCCCTTCCCTGCTTTTGTATTCCAACAACCTACAGAACACCATTTGTATTCACAAGCGAAATTCCAATTACAGATGCCAGAAGCCATCAGTTAAAGTTCTTAAAGGTTCAGAACTCAGTTTGTAAATTACTTTTAATAGACCCTAATCTGACCCTTTCTTTAACAGATAACCAGAAGGCAACTCTTTCTATAGAATTAATAGGCATGGCTATAGAAGCTTATCTTTCGCAAAAGGCAAACTTCTTCAGCGACACCTTTGTAGAAAAGGGACTTGAGATTCTTTCTTATGCTCTGGATGGCTCTCCATCGCTGGATATTACAACTCCGGAAGAAATTCTTCTTGCCCAGGCAGGCAGTATGATTTCTCTTGCTTCAGCATCATCTTCTTTAGGAATGGGTTCTTTACTTTCGCTTACAATTTATTCCCGCTATAAAATTAATAAATCTCTGGCTGCATCAATTCTTTTGCCATATGCACTGGAAGATGCTGCAAAATATAAGGCCGCAAGATTTGAAAAACCAGCTCATCTGCTTAGAGCCTGCGAAGAAGATGTAAAAGGTGAAGATGCAGCAAAAGCCTTAATTGAATATGTAAGACAAAAGATAGCTCTTGCAAATCTTCCTACCCGCTTAAAGGATTTAAAACTTACAATCGAGCAGCTTTCTCTTGCAATAGAGGACGTAAGTCAGGTAGATTTAGTAAACAGCCTGCCCCGCAGCATGACTACGGACGATCTGTTTGACTTTATTAAAGTCGCATACTAAAAACATTAATTACAAGGCATAATATGATAGATCCTGGAAACCTTTTTCATCTGGAAGGCGGACAAAAACGCCGAAAACTTGCATTAACCTTTGGAGCACTGGAAAGAGATATACTTGGAATTGCAGAAAAAGGGACGGAATATTCTTTTAAAGATTTAAGCCGCCAGGAATATACAAAGCAAATTGCAAGAGTCTTATTAAAGGACCCAAAATTAAGCGAAGAGGCTGCAAAAGAAATTGATCAGCTTATTCACGCAGAGCCCTTTGACGAGCTGCGCCTCTGCAATGTAGCAAGAAATCATCTTCTGGCAATAATTGGAACCTTTCCTGCCGAATGGGACCTGGTTATTGCCCCTCACGCAAATCCAAATGACGAAAATGGTCTGGTCCGCCAGAGAAGTTTTTTTCCGGGCACTGCAGTTTATGCAGAAGATATCCGCTCCCCTTTTAATTTAGGTTCAATTTTCCGTTCCGCAGAAGCCATGGGAGCAGAAAAAGTTTATATTTCTCCTTTCTGTACAGATCCCCAGCAGCCTAGAGCAATAAGAAGCGGAATGGGCTGTATAGAAACCATGGGCTACACAAGATGCAGCCTAAACGAACTGCCTGAGGATCTTCCGGTATTTGCCCTTGAAACAGGCGGAACAGATATTAATGAGTTTAAATTTCCAAAGCAGGGAATCTGTATAATCGGTTCAGAAGAACTAGGCGTAAGTCCCCAGGCTCTGGCTAGAGCAAGTTACGGCCGGGTCACAATTCCTATGAAAGGTTTAAAGGCATCGCTGAATGTTGGAGTCGCCTTTGGAATCCTTATGCAAAAATGGGTAGAAAGTCTATCTTCAGAAAAATAACCCTTTTTTCTTCAGCTCGTCCAGGATATGTGTAAACTGCACTTCTGCAGTAATATTGAATTCCTTCAGGATTTCCTTATCTAACTGATAAAATTCAATTCTTCCTTCGTCATAACACTGCAGCATTTCTGCAAAATAAATAACTTTATGATTGGCAAGATTATCCAAATCTATAGATTCTGTGTTGTTCCAGAAACCAAAAACGGAGCTGACGATGGAAGGGAAGCCTTCTTTTTTAGCAAAAACCATTCCAATGTAATCTGCGGTAATTCCCCTGTAGAAAATATCCTTAATCTGCTGGGCAACATCATAGTTCTTTAATAAATCATCAACATACTGAATCTGCTCCGGAGTTGCAGTCTTTATCATAACAAGGCCAATACTGTTCAAAAGACCAAGAGTATAAAGACTTTCAGGAGACAGGGCCCCCGGCAAAGGAAAATTCTTTGCAATATTGTAGGCATAATAAGCAACATTTCTTGAATGATCAAAATACTTTTTTGTATCTTCTGTCGTATTTATTACACTTACATCAGGATTATCAAGAGAAAAGATTTCCCGAAGTTCGCCATCCGTAAAGGTATTAAAAACTTCTAAAAGATTTAAATTAGTATCCATTTTATGAAGGGATTTTTTCAGCATAAGCATGGAAAGAATTAAATCTTTAGAAATATAATCATAAAAAGCGTTACGGTCTAATTCAGGGCTGTTTACAAATTTCTGAGCCTTACTAAAATGCTCCTGCAAACATGGATAGGTATTCTGCAGCTTTACATACTGGTAACTGAGCATTTCTATGCCGCCAAAAATTTTCCAGTTGCAGGGCAGAATTATTCTGGTTACAGTTTCCTTATCATCAACGAAAACCTGATAATTGTCTTTTGAAAGTCCAACCTTCTGCAGCATAAGAACGATGATGATAATACCAAAACCGGCACCTTCCGACTGGTCAAGCTCGTTCTGGAAAGCTTCCTGAACGTTTTCAAACTTTTGAACACATTCCAGTTTGCTTTGAATACGGCCGGCTTCCCGCCCGGTAAGGATTGCATTATTTCGTATTTCGATTTTAATTTTATCGCCTCTAAGCTGTAAAAGTAACTTTATGTAGAGGCCCTTTTTTTTCTGCAGTTCAAGATAATGGTCTATATTGGTAAGGGTATCTTCCTTAAAGGTTTTCATCCCCTTTTCATAATCTTCAAGATTGTTAATGTCCAGATTACGTTCTTCAAAATAAACTCTCTTTGTATTTGCTTTTTTAGCATTTGTCATCAATTCGCTTAAACAAAAATTAAGATATTCAAAAAGCTGCTCCTGACGACATTCTGTTAAAAAAGTCTTAAGAACTTCACGAATATAAGTTTCCATATTTCTGGGAAGAGTATAAGATGTTACTATAATCGGAAGTTGTAGTTTGACTGCTTCTGCAATTTTTCTGGAATCTACTTCCATCAACTGTTCATAATCACTTTTCATTTTAACCTAGTGTAAACCATAATTTATTATTTGTAAAAATAATTGTATAAAATGATGCAAAATTTTATAATTTTTTGTTATGAAAAAAACAACAGTCTTTTTTATTATATTTTACTTCATTTTTTTCGAAATGTTTTCACAGCAGGGAATCTTATGGAATAGCGGAAAGCTTTATACAGTTTCTACCAGCTGGTTCGACATTATTTACCCTGAAGAATGTAAAGAAAGTGCAAAAATCCTCTACCAGAATGCAGACAGAATATATAAGGAAGTTGCTGATTCTTACGGACTTGAACCTTCTGTAAGAATGCCTCTTGTTTTAACTGCAAAAGTTGAACTTTTTAATGCCTATTACACAAACGGCTATTACAATCACATTGTTTTATATGATACAGCAGCCATAGATTCTCTGGAAGTTTTTTCGGAAGAATTACTTTCAACCTTCCGCCACGAAGTTACCCATGCCTTTACCTTTAACATGAAGAAAAACTTAAACTATCTTCTAGGAGAAACCTTTGGAGATCCGATTGGATTATACGGCACTATGATAACTCCCGGCTGGGCAGAAGGGGCTGCAGTTAACAGCGAAAGCTCTTTTGGGGAAGGAAGACTTAACAGCGAATATGCAAAACATATTGTAAAACAGGCAAAAATAGAGGGAAATTTTCCTTCCTACCACGACTGTCAGGGTGCTTCGGAAGCCTACCCTGCCGCAGATTTTTATTCTTTTAATGCCGCCTTTGATCACTGGCTTATTGAAAACTTTGGGATGGAAAAATACTCGCAGATGTGGTCCTGCATGGTTAATGCAGGAGCCCTTACCCTTTCTATTGCTTTTAAAAATATCTACGGAATAAAATTAAAGGAAGCCTGGGCGGCTTTTAAGGAGGACTATCAGGTTCCTCAGCTTGCGGCAAATCCTGTGGAAGCAGGCCTTGTAAAAGATTTGTTTCTTCCTTCTGCAAAAAGCTATTCAAAATTAAACAATTACGGGGCTTCTTACACAAGCTTAAACTACACAGACAAAGGGCTTTTTTACATAGACACAGTAGCAGATGCCCTTTATTTTATTCCGCTGGAAGAAATTGAAAAAGGAAAGGCAAAAAAACTCCTTACCTTTAAAAACATTGCAGATGCCAGGGCTTCTAAAGACGGAAGATTTATTGTCCTTACCTATTACAGCCTCAACTACGCAAATATAAAAATTAAAACTGCCATTTACGACACCAGTAAAAAAAGTCTTTTCCGACTGGACGAAACAGGAATAAAAAACGGCGCAGTTGTAAAAATTGATGATGATTACTACCTGGCAGCCCAGAAATTCCACAGTCAGAATAAGGCTCTCTGCATAAAAAAATTAATTCTAAAAAATAACCACCTGTACAAGACAGAAGAACTTGCAAAGCAGGAGCTTGGCCTGAACGAATCCATAATTTCTATATGTGGAATTGAAAAGAACGGACGCAGTTTAGCCCATGAACAAGAACTTGCGCAAGAGCAGGAAGATAAACTCCAGCAGGTCCTGGTCTTTATAAAAAAAGAGGGCTTAAACTACAGCATTCAGTTTTGTAACCTGCAGGGGAAAGTTACCTCTGCTTACAAGATTCAAGAAAAAGGCATGGTTTTAAGGGACTTAAGTTATGATTCTGGCAAAGACCAGCTTCTTTTCAGCTGCACAAGGCCTGGCAGCATGCCCCAGCTTGGAAGTCTTGAGCTGAGAAATCTTGGACCGGGAAGTCTTGAACGGGGACTCTTAAAAGTCTGGCAGGAAAATATAAGCGGGGGAATCTTTACTCCTGTTGCCGGAAAAGAAAGTCTTTTTTACACAGGAAGATTTTCTGACCAGAACCGCCTCTTAAAAAAAGACCTGCAGCAAATAGAATATACAAATCTTATTTTTGAAGAAAATGCAGAAATAAGTTCCGAAGAGCCTGACAGGGAAGACAGGAAAATCATTGAAAACCCTGAAGGTATAGAAGAAGCAGAAGAAATCGGAAAAACTTTTGAAGAAGCCTCTGAAAAATATTCTCCATGGAAATACGTCTTCCGCGGCTGCTTCATACCTTTTTCAAGCATAACTATGCCTTACCGCACAAAACTGGTATCAATAGAAGCTCCCTACTTTTTTGGAACTACCTTCATTACAAAAAATCCATGGGATGCTTCAGAAAGCAGCTTTGTAACCGGTTACTCTTTTGACAGAAAAAGTTTTGCCACAAAGTTCTCTTATTCAAACGGAACCTATACTTCGCTTTTTAAATACGCCTTCGATATTTCTGCAGAGTTCAGCAAAAAAGGTTTTGTACAAAACAAGGACACACTTACCCTGGCATCCGGCTTTAATGTTGGAAAATATTCTTCCCTGGCCTTTATTAATACAGCTTTATTTAATTATAACAAAGTCGAGAGTGATATATATTCAAGCCTGCAAAGCCAGATTACTTTCTCTACCGTTCATTATACAAATGCAAAAAAATATGCAAAAAGCGGTATAAATCTTACCGGAATCTGTTATTACAACTACTGGGGAGGAACTGGTTCAAACAAGGCTCTTTACAAAAACGGAGGAGAAGCAGGCTTCCTTCTTACAGCCTATTGTCCTTTCCCCCTGCCTTCAAGATTTTATGCAAGCTTATTCCTGCTTCCGACCGCCGATACCGCTCTTACAGATGCGGTTTTTCCGGAATACGACATGTTCTCCTGCGGGCTTGAAAGTATTCTTTATTACAAAGATGTGCAGAAAGCGATTCCTTTTATGCCATTTCTGCTCTTAAACGATTTCCGCCTTACCTTTGATTTTTATACAGGAATCGCATATACAAGTGACCTTTACAGTCAGAACTGGAAAATCACAAAAATGGACCAGTATTTAGAAAAAATTAAAAAAGGCGAACTCAACTTCTCTTATATTCCTTACCTGAAGTTTACAATGGGCTTTACCCCAAACTTTGGCCAGCTTGCTAACAGCAGTTACAAGGAATTATTCTGCGTAAAAGTGGGAATTAAAGGTCTGGCAGAAAAAAAACCGGAACTTATAGGTGAACTCGGCATATCAATGGGTTTTTAAGCGATATGCCGAAGCAAATCACTGGACCTTTATTTGAGAAAGCACCTGCCCAATAGGTTCATGAATTACAAGATCTGCAATAGAATCCTGGGCAGTTGCAGATTTATTCAGTAAAACAAGCTTTTCTCCCCTGAAATAGCGGATTAAGCCCGCTGCAGGGTAAACAGAAAGGGATGTACCACCTATTATCAAGGTATCGGCGCTGGCAATATGCCGCACAGCCCCGTCAATAACATTCTGGTCCAGACCTTCCTCATACAAAACAACATCAGGCTTTACAAGTCCCCCGCATTTTGTACAGTGAGGAAGCTTATCTTCGTTATTTTCACTCTGGTCTATAAAAGTTGAATCATAAAAAGCATGACAGTCAAGACAATAATTTCTAAGGGTACTTCCGTGCAGTTCATAAACATTCTTGCTGCCGGCCATCTGATGCAGACCGTCAATATTCTGGGTAATTACGGCCTTAAGCTTACCGCAGGCTTCAAGTTCTGCAAGTTTATAGTGGGCTGCATTAGGCTTTTTTCCCTTTGGAAGCAGTTTAGCCCTGTAAAAACGATAAAATTCCTTTGCATCAGCATAAAAAAAGGATGCACTTATAATCTGTTCAGGTGGATACTTCCATTCCTGGTTATAAAGGCCGTCTACGCTTCTAAAGTCAGGAATTCCAGATTCAGTAGACACCCCGGCCCCGCCAAAAAAGACCAGATATTTGCTTTTATCTATAATCTGCTGTAAAATTGAGACATCATCAAAAGTATTTAAACTCATCAGAACTGTATCCTTATTATTTTTACTTCAAAGTTATACTAATAAAATACATGTTTTATGCCGATAAGTAAATTACTATAAATTCATTTAAAATCAAAAGGTGCCGATATGAAGAATTTTAAGAAGAATTTAGTTTTATTTTTAGTGTTTAGTGTGATCTTCTCAAGCATTTTAACTGCTCACGGAAAGAATGATATTGAAGATCAGGCTGCAGATAATGTAAACAGCTGGCAGGAATTATTCGACCTTGATGAACGAAAGCCAGGTAAGTACAACATTATGATTACTGCCCGGGATTTAGGCGGAAATACCATAATTGAAGGACCTCATAACATCTATTATGATCCAAAATCAGACTTACCAGTCTGCGGTATTACAAACCCATATCCAAACATGAGGGTTGTAAGTAACCTGAATATTGTAGGTACTTGTGTTGACGATGATAAGGTTCAATACGTTGAGCTGATTCTTGATGGCGATGAAGAAAATCCAATCAGAGCAGAAGGTGCCGAATTCTGGTCATATTATTTAAATACCTTAGACCTGGAAGAAGGTCCTCATACTATTAAGGTAATAGGATATGATATAAACGGTCTGGCAGGAAACCCTGTTTCCCTTACCTGGCAGCTGGACAGAAATCAGCCTTTAACACAGATTGTAGACAAAGAAATGGGTCTTCTTGTTTCTGGAAACGTTAAATTTGACGGTGTAGTTTCAGACGGTAACGGAATCAAAACCCTTGAATACTCAGTTGACGGCGGTCAGTATTTCAGACCGGTAAAAATCAACGACAAAAAACAGAGCTCAGAATTCTCAATCTCAATCAATACAAAAGACTATCCTGATGGACCTGCAATTTTATGGTTCAGGGCAACAGATCAGTCTGGTTCGGTTGGACTTTATTCCTTCCTCTACTTTATTGATAACACAAAACCAGATGTAAAAATTGTTTCTCCGGAAGATACAGAATTCTTAAACGGAAAATACACAGTTGCAGGATACGCAAAAGACACAATTGGTGTTACAGAATTAAGCTGGGTTTACGGAAATCAAAGCGGCACAATTGATTTAATTCCTGGTAACCCATACTGGGCAGTAGATCTTGATTCTACCCAGACAAAAGAAAAAAACGGAAAATTCACAATCAGAGCTGTAGACCTTGCTAAAAACATTGTTGAAGTTACAAAAGTAATCAACTTTAATCAGGATTTAGATAAACCAATAGCAACTATAGTTGAACCTGTCGCTGCTCAGATTTTCAGTAACGATGATGCTTTATATCTTCGCGGTATTGCAAAAGATGATGACGGCATTGCCTCTGTAAAAGTTCAGTTCGACGGAAATGAACCAATTATCATAGAAACAAAAGGAGTTTTCTTTGCAAAACTCTTTGAAGAAGGTCAGATTCCGGCCGGAAAACATAGAATTACCGTTCAGCCAACAGACGTAAACGGTATTCAGGGAGATACAGTTTCAGTAGAAATTGAATCAAAAGGACTTGCACCTCAGTTCTCTAATGCAAAACTTGCAAAAGCAGACTTTGTAAACGGAAGCACAGTTCACCCTGAGTCTAATTCAAACTTTGAAGTTACAGTAACTTCTCCTGTAGGCTTAACCGCAATCCACACAGACGTTACCTGGGGACCTTCAGGAATTATTTCAAATGACCTTGATCCAAAAAATGCAGGAAGCTTCAACGTAGTTTTCCCAATCACAGCAGATGGTCCAAAAGGTCTTATGCAGTATAAAATCACTGCAACAGACTCCCTCGAAAGAGTTTCTACTTACACTGCAGTAATCTATATTACAAATACTTCGGTTGTGAAATCTGATGAACCTGCCATCGTTCTTGATGACAGCCGTTTTGCAGAAGACGGTTCTGTAATTAACAATCCGGACTTCCCTGCCACCGCTTATGTTATTGGTGCAAAAGCAAGTAAAGTTGAATTAGTTCCTTCAACACCATTCGCAAGCGCTTCTTTGAACGGAAATCAGATTATCTTAAAAGCAGGAAACTCAATTGGAAGTTCAAGCGATGTAGTTATCAAAGTAACTACAGATAAAGGTAAAACAATTACTTCAAAAGCAATCAGATTTAAGCAGGATACAGAAATTCCTCTTATTACAATTGATAATGCAGAAGAAAATAAAGCCATTCTTCTTACTGAAGAAGACGAAGTAATTACAGTTTCTGGTAAGGTAAGCTGCCAGACAGGAGTTGGTCCTGTAAAATACAGAATCATTTCTGCCCTTGCAGACATTAAAAACGGAATTATCGGCGGAACAAGAGTTGCAGAAACTCAGGCCTTAGAACCTGTTACCCTTGCTTCTAACGGAACTTTCAAAATTTCAATTCCAGTAACAGACAACCTGACACCGGGAATCCACGTCGTAGAAGTTGTAGCAGAAAGTGCAGGCGGCAACGCTGCAGCAAATGCAATCGCCTACAAAATTATGCCGGAAATTGAAGAAATCAACGGAAAACTCCCTGTTGCAAAAGCGCCTGCCGTAATCTTCCTCGATGCTTTTGACGGCTATGCAGCAGGCCTCTTCCAGGGCGAACTTGATCAGGACTTTGCCCGCTTTACAAGAGCAGACATGATTGAAGGTGCAAATGCAAGAGACTTTACAGTTACAGGTCCGGATGGAAAACCTGTTACAGGAAAATACACTTTCAATAAAAATCCAACCCTTTCAGCAAACCTTGCCTTAATTAACGGCGAAGAATATATGAGCGGTATGCCAATCACACTTGCTTATGGAGATAAGATTGGCGGTACAGCTACTATTTACATTGACACAGGTGCCACAGTTTCAGGTGTAAGCTACGAAATTACAGGTGCAGAAACTGCCGGTGGTGATGTACGCCAGGCAGGCAATGCAAAATTAACAAAGCCTCTTCCTGGCGAAACAAGATGGATTGCAGAAATTCCTCTTGCAAATCTTCCTTCACGCGTAAACAACATTACAGCAACAATTAAAGCAGGCTCACTTGAGCAGGTAGTAAAGGGTGCTGTAACCGTAATCCGCGAAAATCCGGAAGAAAATATTAATGATGCAGAAAGAATTTATAACTACCCTGCTGCCGACACTGTTTTTGACAACAAAGAAGGCAATTATGTTTTAAGCAACGGTTCTAAATTCTACTACTATGCAAACTATCAGCTGCCATTGAAGGTTGAACTTGTTTCTAACACTCCAGGCCTTGCCCTTTCTACAGAAGGAAGATTAATTACCCTTTACGCAGAAAAGGACGGCATCTACAAAAATGTACAGGTAAAAGTTACAGATGGTATTGGAGACAGCCACAGTTCAGAAAAATTAAACTTCATTGCAGATACAAATAATCCTCAGCTGGTTCTTAACACCCCTTCCCTTTATCAGTGGGTAAAAAACAGTGTAACCATTTCTGGTACTGCTGCCCATGATCTGGGAATCCGTTCTGTTGAATACTCAATTGACGGCGGCGAAAACTGGACTAACTTCCCTATTAAAGTTTCTCAGGGTGTAACCTTTAATGAAGCAATCAATCTTTCTAACCTGGAAGACGGTCTTGTAAGAATTAACATTCGTGCAACCGATACTGCAGGTCATACAAGCACAGTTCTTACTTCATGCTATAAAGATACTGTTGCTCCAGAAGTATCAATTGTTGAACCTGTAGAAGGTGACCTTGTAAACGGTCAGAACCTGATTGTATTCAAGGCTAAAGATGAAAGCTGCTTTGTAAAGGCAGAATATGTTGCTTCAAGCAAGAACGGAAAAACAAGAACTGAACTTGAATTAAATCCTCTTACCCACACCTTTGTTGGAACAAAAGAAATGCCAATTGAAGAAGGCATGTCATTTGTATTCTCAGATGCTGCAGGTAATACAACAACAATCAATGACTGGGCATTCAAGATTGATAACGCATCAGATTTACCAAGAGCCGAAATTCACGTACCTGAAGAAATGCAGGTTATTACCCGTGACTTTACAATTTCCGGTGTAGTTTATGATGATGATGGTGAATCAACTATCTACTATAAAATCGATAACGGTTCATATCATAAGCTTGATCAGATGGGAACAAGCTTTGCCATCAACGTTCCTCTTTCTTCTATGACAGATAATGAACACACAGTTACAATTTACGCAGAAGACCTTAACGGTGTACGTGGTGAAGAAACAAAACGAACCTTCAGAATCTCTCTTGAAGAGCCAAAGGGTTCTGTTGAATTACCAACAATCGACACTTCTGTTCGTGAATTAGTTCAGATTTCAGGTGTTGCAAGCGATAAGAACGGAATCGCAAAAGTACAGGTTTCTCTTGATAACGGTAACTCTTACAACGATGCAGTTGGAACAGAAAACTGGTCATACTCTGTAGACACAAGAGCAATTCCTGGTGGAACTCAGGTAGTATTCTTAAAAGTTACAGATAACTACGGTATTCAGGGTCTCTACTCAAGCTTAATCAACATCGATAACGATGCTCCATACATGGTTCTGGAACTTCCTCTTGATGATTCTGCAACAACCGGAACCTTATTCTTATCTGGTTACACTTACGATAACGTAGACGTAAGCCAGCTTTACATTACAATCCGTAACCTTGAAAAAACTTCTGCTGCCGTAAAACGCGATATCAGAATTGACCGTATTATTGCAGAAAGCGTAGATATTTCTGATTTACCAGACGGCTTCTACAACATTGAGCTTACAGGTAAAGATAAGGCCGGAAACATTACAAATATCAGCCGTAACATCCACCTTAACAAAACAAAGAATGCTGCAGACGTAGATATTCTTTACCCATTAAACGGTGAACACAAAAACGGTATGTTTGCAATTTACGGACAGACTGAAGCAGAAATCCCAATCAAGGAATTAAGACTTATTCTTGATGGAAAGCAGGTTGAAACTACTGCTGTAACAGACTGCAACTTCTTCAGATTCGACATGGGTAACGTTGTAGTTGATGAAGAAGGCAACAAATCTTCTAACATCACTGCAGGAACTCACAAATACCGCGTAGACGCCCTGCTCGAAAACGGAAAAATCGTGCAGTCGCGCGAACAGACATTAACCTACAGTCCTTACGGACCTTGGGTAACTATAGACAACTTTACATACGGAGACTTTGCTACAAACCGTCCATTCATTACTGGTAGAGCCGGCTATGTTCAGGATGAAGAAGAAATTGCTGCTTCAAAAGCAAAAGACGCTTCTGCCGAATTCAGAGCAGCGGTTGCCCTTAAGAGACTTGTAAAAGTTGAATTAAGTCTTGATAACGGAAAAACATTCGTTGAACTTTCTGACACAGAAAAATGGAAGTACCGTGTTGAAAACGAAGACATTGCAGAAGGCTACCACTTCATTTTGGTAAGAGCTACAATGGCAAACGGAGAAACAGCAATCAACAGAATTATTATTCAGGTTGATAACACTAAGCCTACTATTAAACTTATTTCTCCAACAACAGGCGGACGCTATAACCAGATTCTTGATGTACAGGGACTTTCTCATGATGATGTACAGCTTGAAGATGTTACAGTTACCTTACGTAAGGGAGACAAGGCTTCTTACGAAGTACCAGCCTTTATTCAGGGCTTATACATTGACCTCCACTTCTGGGGTGCAACCCTCTATGATATTGGTGCCGGACTTACCTTCTTTGATGACAACGTAAAACTTCAGGGACAGTGGGGACAGTTCACACAGAAACAGCGTGATGCAGTTTCTACAATGTTCAATCTCAGCCCAACAGCTATGCGCTATGGTGGAGACCACGTATTAGGACTTAAGATTCTTGCAAACATCACATCTATTCCATTCAGTTTCTTCTTAGGACGTGACTGGGAGTGGTTGTATGCAACATTTGCAGTTGGTGCACAGTTCTCATGGTTCGACCAGACAGCTTCTGGAAAAACACAGACCTTAAGTGCCCTTCTTTTACAAATTGAGTTCCCTAAGGTAAAAATTAAGAATGCAAAAGCCTTCAGTACCTTTGCATTCTATACAGAAGGCTCATTATGGTTCATCCCTACTGACGTTGCTTCTACTATAAACATTCAGAGTCTTATTCCACAGATTGCAGTCGGATTTAGAACTAACGTATTCTAATCCCCGCGGTTAGTTTTACCCCGCGGAAAGAATTAATCCCCGCGGCCAAAAGTAAAACAAGCGGTTAAGACTAAAATAAGCGCTGCCTGCAGTAAATAAAACTTTACTGCAGGCATTTTTTTTTGCATCTAAACTCATTGCTTCAATATGCCGATAGTCTAAGTATGACTATTCTACTCTTTTTATTATCATTATTTATTGCACAACCATCAGATTTATACGCACAGGAAATAAAACCCCTGTACCAGATTCCAGATTATATAAATGCAAAAACCCAGATAGATTCAAATTCTTCGCCAATTGTAAAGAACCTTTTAGTCGGTTCAGACCAGGGACTTTTTAAACTGACAAGTAAAAACACAGTAGTTCCTCTATGGCAGCAGGGACGAGTAGATCAGCTGCAATTAATAAACATTCCCGACGAAGAAGGTATTTACAGGCCAACCTGGCTCATAAGAACTTCAAAAGGTATTTTTACAACAACCGACCTTGAAAACTTTGAAGAAAGAGACGAGGGCCTGCCCTTCCTTACAATCAAAAGTTATAAGGATGGAGAAATAGCCCTTACAAAGGTAATTCAGGAAATTGAAGATATTTGTGCCAATCCTTACAATAATCTTGAGCTGGTAACGGCAACAAAAGATAACGTTTATTATTCTGCAGACGGCGGCAAAAGCTGGAAAAACATGGGGTCCATGAGCAGAAGTACAGCAGGAAACAAGGCAGTTGCAATTGCCACTCTGGAAGGCCAGACTGTTATTTTTATGGCCCATCCTATTTTTGGACTTTCCTACATATTACCTCAAAGCCCAAAACCAGAATGGGTAGATATAGAAGAAGGCTTTGAAAAAATGCAGTCCCTTTCTTCTGCAGATGAAATTGCAGATATTCTTCCTGTCTTAAAAAACGAAAAAGGCAAGGTAGAGTGCGAAATTTATATTTCACAAACCTACATTCCAAGAATCTATAAATTCAACTGGAGCGAGAAAAAGGCAGAATTAATTTATAAGGGCAGCTCTCCGGTAAGCGTAATCGACGGACTTACTCTAATCAATAATGTTTTAATGTACACAACTCTGGAAGGCTTTGGTTCTTTAAATATAGACAATTATTTACCAAACGGAACTCCAAAAAGAGAAGCCGAATGGACAAAAGCCTTTGCAGCCGTACCCGGCATGACAAACACAGCCTGGATTCCTCAAAACAAATCAGGTTTTGGAAAAGGAGTCTGCCTGAACGAGCTCTGGCTTTTATTCCCGGGCACAATCAACTCCCCTTACGCCGAAAAAGCAAACGGAAAGAAAAGCATCTATGCTTCAGCCTATCAGTGCAGAAACGATGAAGGCATACAAAAATATAAAAAAATAGTAAAAGACCGCAACATGAATTCCATTGTCATAGATATGAAAGATGACTACGGATACCTTCGTTACGACAGCCACGACGAGCTGGTTCTTGCAAAGGGAAAAACTTCCATGTATGCCATTCCAGATTTGAATCACTTTATAGAAGAATTCAAAAAAGACGGCATCTACCTGGTAGCAAGAATTGTAACTTTTAAAGACAAAACTCTTGCAAGCTACGCAAAAGGAAAGTATGCCGTATGGGACAGCGTAAACAAATGCCCTTGGGTAGGAATCAGAGGCTATAACGACCTTACCGACGAAGAAGGAAATATCACAGGAAAAGAAACCGACTATTACGACGAAAACTGGGTAGACCCTTATTCAGAAGAAGTCTGGGAATATAACATTCACATTGCACAGGAATTAATAGCCCGCGGCTTTGACGAAATTCAGTTTGACTATATCCGTTTTCCAACAGACGGCATCAACCTTAGAAACGCCCAGTACAGATGGAAGAGCAAGGGCATGGACATGGAATCGGCCCTCATTTCCTTCCTGTCTTACGCAAGAGAAAACATTCAGGCTCCAATTGGCATAGATATTTATGGAGCAAACGGCTGGTATCGAAGTGGAACCAGAACAGGTCAGTCAGCCGCCATGCTCGCAGAATATGTAGACGTTATTGGACCAATGTTTTATCCAAGTCATTTTGAACAGACTTTCTTAAATTATGCTCCGGCCGCAGACCGCACATACAGAATTTATTACTACGGCTCTTTCAGAAACACAGTAATGTGCAGAAACCGGGCTGTTATAAGACCATGGGTTCAGAGCTTCTACCTCAATGTTTCTTACGACCGGCTCTATTACAATTCGGACTATATCCTTAAGGAATTCTTTGGAACCCGCGATGCCTTAAACCGCGGTTACATGTGCTGGAACAATTCCGGAGACTACTCTACAACTCCGCCAGATATTTCCGACGACGAAGACTACATCGGAACAACCTTTGAAGCTTCAAAAGAGTTTACCCAGCCGGCAATTGGAAGCAGAATTAAACCTCTGGTATCAAACGAAGAGTCAGATCTTTCAATTCTGGACAGCATTTTAGAGCAGTATGATGATGACGATTTTTCGAAAAAGACGTATACTCCTTTCTTAAAGGTATTCTCACAATGATTATAGGAAAATATACACCAGAAGAACCAATCTCATCCATTGCAACAGCCCTGGCGCCTTCAGCCCTGGGCATTGTAAGAGTTTCAGGAAAGAACTGTATAGAATTAGTAAGCAGATTATTTTCACGCCCTAAGGCCCTTATGCAGGCTGCAGGCAATACAATCGTATATGGCTGGATTTTAAATCCCGAAAAAAATGGAGCAGACGCCAGAGTGGACGAAGTTCTGCTTTCGGTCTTTAAAGGACCAAAATCTTTTACCGGCGAAGACATGGTAGAAATCTCCTGCCACGGAGGTCCGGCCGTTGTAACAGCAATTCATAATCTTTTATTAAAAAACGGCTTCAGACAGGCAAACCGCGGTGAATACACTTTCCGCGCCTATATCAACGGAAAAACAGATTTAACCAGAGCCGAAGCAATAAAAGAAATCATAGACTCCCACACCGACGCTTCCCGCTCCCACGCGGCAGGCCGCCTTTCCGGCTCCCTCTACAAAGAAATAGACTCCATCAAAAAACTCATAGTCGACACACTGGCTTCCATAGAAGTAGAAATTGAATATCCCGAAGATGAAGAAACCATTGCCGATTCCTTTAACCGTTCCGACATTGAAAAAGCCATAGAAAGACTTCAGCTTCTGGCCGACTCCTGGAAAAGCGAAAAAATGTACCAGGACGGAGTAAGAATAGTTCTTGCGGGCCGCACAAATGCCGGAAAATCTTCCCTTTTTAATGCAATTTTAAAAGAAGAAAGAGCCATTGTCAGCGATATTGAAGGAACCACCCGCGACTGGCTGGAAAGCTGGGCAAGCATAAAAGGTTTCCCTGTTCGACTTTTTGATACTGCAGGACTTCGCCAGACTGACGACCTCATAGAAGCTCAGGGAGTGGAAATCAGCCGTAACCTGGCCCAGGATGCCGATTTAGTTTTGTATTTAATAGATTCAAGCTGCGGCCCTGACGAGGAAGACCTTGCCTTTATAAAAAAGTGCACCGAACCATTAATCATCGTATTAACTAAGAGCGATAAAGATGGAGGGGAGAGCACTCCCCTCGCGTTGCGAGTTTCCGAAGGAAACTCGGTAGTGAGCGAAAGCGAACGGACTACCCCTCCGAGCGGGGAGACCCCGCAACGCCCCCTGGTCAAAATATCATCTAAAACCGGCTCTGGAATGGAAGAACTTTACACAAAAATTGCTGAAGTACTTACAGAAGGCCAGGCTACAGAAAGAGAACAGGCTGGCCTTGGTTCTGCAAGACAAAAAGAAGCTGTATGCGAAGCCCTTGAATGTACAAGACATGCCCTTGTTTCTGCAGACGACAATTATACACTGGATGCAGTTGTACAGGATCTGGAAGATGCCCTGGATTCTCTGAGCGAAGTCACAGGAGAAATCACTCCCGACGATGTTCTGGGCAGCATATTCGAAAACTTTTGCGTTGGTAAATAAGGTCCTTATTTTTTTTAAGAAAAAATGATAGAATAAAACTGATAAGAAAGGAGGAGAATCCTAAGAAAATGCTCCAGTTTTTCGCATTTTCTTTTAACGGATTTACAATTAGATTATGTGTGGAATTGTAGGATATATTGGAAATAAAAATGCAGCGCCAATTTTAATTAAAGCGCTTAAAAAACTTGAATATCGTGGTTACGACAGTGCCGGTATTGCAGTTTATACTGGAGAAGAAATCTTAGTTCAGAAGGCCAAAGGAAAACTCAAAAATCTTGGAGAAAAAATTACCGGCCAGATAATTCCTGCAAACTTAAAAGATGATGAATTCTCAAAGTTTGAAATGTCTCTTTATGAAAAAACCGGAGACTTTGTAAAAGGTAAGCTTGGAATCGGTCATACAAGATGGGCAACTCACGGTGAACCAAGCGATTTAAACAGTCATCCTCATACAAACATGGAAGGCTCTATCTCAATAGTTCATAACGGAATTATAGAAAACTATGCAGCTTTGAAGGCAAAACTCCAGTCGGAAGGAATTGTTTTTAAGTCTCAGACAGATACAGAAGTTGTAGTTCACTTAATCGACAAATACTACAAAGAAGAAAAAGACATTTTTAAGGCAGTATTAAAAGTTCTTCATGTAATTGAAGGTTCTTACGCGCTTGGAGTTGTCTGCCGCGATTATCCTGACCGTATTATCTGCTGCCGTAAGGAAAGTCCTCTTGTAATTGGTCTTGGTAAGGGAGAAAACTTTATCGCATCTGATGTACCGGCAATTCTGGAACATACCCGCGAAGTTTATTATCTTGGCGAAAAAGAACTGGCAGTTTTGTATTCAGACCATGTTGATTTGTTTGACTTTGAAGGTAACAAAATTATAAAAGAACCAAGTCATATTGATTGGGATGAAAAAGCTGCAGAAAAGAACGGATATCCACATTTTATGATTAAGGAAATTCATGAACAGCCAAAAGGACTTACAGACACAATGCGTCCAAGAATCATTCATGATGGCAGTGGAAAAGCAACAGATGTTTATTTTGAAGAAAGCAGCATGGACGAAGCCTGGAAAAATGCTGACAGAGTTGTTATTACAGCCTGTGGAACTGCTTACCATGCAGGAGTCGTTGCAAAATACGCTTTTGAAAGAATTGCCCGCATGAAGGTTGATGTTGATGTTGCCTCTGAATTCCGTTACAGAAATCCTATCCTAGATAAAAAAGATATTTTCATTGTAGTAAGTCAGTCCGGAGAAACTGCCGATACCCTTTCTGCTTTAAGACTTGCAAAAGAAAACGGATTAAAGGTTGTTGCAATTACTAACTGTGTAGGTTCAACTGTAAGCCGCGAAGCAGATGATGTAATTTATACACTTGCCGGACCAGAAATTGCCGTAGCTTCTACAAAGGCCTATACAACTCAGATTTTGTGCCTGTATCTTCTTGCAATTAAGGCAGGAAAACTAAGGGGAACTTTAAGTGACCAGGAAGCTGCAAAACTCCTTACAGAACTTGAAACAATCCCTGCAAAGATTCAGGAAATCCTTGATGGAAAAGATATAATCCAGAAGTTCGCTTCTCAGCAGTTCAATAAAGATAAGATTTTCTATATTGGCCGTCTCTTTGATTCTGCCACAGCCCTGGAAGCTGCCCTTAAGCTTAAGGAAGTTTCTTACATGCATTCAGAAGCCTTTGCAGCCGGAGAACTTAAACACGGTCCAATTGCCTTAATTGACACCCAGACCCTGGTAGTTGCAATTGCTTCAGAACCAGACCTTTACGACAAAATTGGCTCAAACATGGTAGAAGTAAGAAGCCGAGGCGCAACCGTTCTTGTAATTACCCAGGACGAAAAAGCCTTCGAAGGCAAAACCGACCAGGTATTTAAGATTCCGGAATGTTCTTCAACTCTGGCAAGCATTCTTACGGTAATTCCAGCTCAGCTTCTGGCATATTACTGTTCAATCTTAAAGGGTTTTGATCCCGATAAACCAAAGAATCTGGCTAAATCTGTAACGGTAGAGTAAGGCTATAAGGTAAGTTCCTCTGCATGGCCGCTATCTTGACCAAGGAACTTATTTTATGCTATATTTATTGTCACATATCGGGCCATTAGCTCAGCGGTTAGAGCAGAGGACTCATAATCCTTTGGTCCTAAGTTCAAATCTTAGATGGCCCAAATGAAAAAAAACCTCCGGCATGGCTGGAGGTTTTGCTTTTAACGGATTTTCTATTCTTTTATAAGTAAATCCTAACTAAATGCTTTCGCATTTAGTTTTAACGGATTTTCTATTCTAATCCATTCATAGTTTGGATTGTGCCGTCAGCATTAAAGGTAAGTTCGCGGAATTTTACATTTCTTTTCTGATTAATTCCATTTGAACGCTCACAATCATGGTAGAACAAATACCATTTCCCTTTATATTCAAGAATTGAATGGTGGGTTGTCCAGCCTAAAACCGGTGTTAAAATCTTTCCGCCATAAGTATAAGGTCCGTATACATTTTTAGAAGTTGCATAACAAAGTAAATGGGTTGTTCCGGTTGAATATGTAAAATAATATGTATCACCTTTTTTAAAGAGCCATGGATCTTCAAAGTATCTGCGCTCTTCATCACCACCTGTCAAAGGCTTACCATTTTCATCTACAATAACCAGATCTTTTGGCTCTTCTGCAATTTCTGTCATGTTGTCTTTCATAAGGGCAATTTTTGGTGTACAGGCAGGTTCCTGACCTTTTGGTTCCTTGTTATCTGCACTCCATACATTATTTCTGTACTGATCAAGCTGACCACCCCAGATTCCACCAAAAGTAAGATAGTATTTTCCGTCTGTATCAGGGAACATACATGGGTCAATTGAATAAGTTCCCTTTACATAATCAGCTTCAGGAACAAAAGGTCCTTCAGGTTTATCACCTTTTGCAATACCAATACGGAACATGCCTTGTTTATCGCGGGCAGGGAAAACAAAATAATATTTACCGTCTTTTTCCACACAGTCCGGAGCCCATAACTGCTTTGAAGCCCATTTAACATCTTCAAGTTTTAAAACACAACCACAGTCTCTAGGCAGGGTATTTTCATCTGACATTTCATAAACATGATAATCCTTCATGTTGTACTGATCACCATTATCATTATTTTCTACATCCTCATCTTCATCATGAGAAGGGTAAATATAAATTTTTCCATTAAATACATGAGCAGAAGGATCTGCTGTATATAAGTCATTTACCAGTGGCTTTTTCTGAATCATAAAAACTCCTTTCATATTTTTATTATATTTTTAATACTATTTTCCGCAATAAGCGTAATTCCCTATATAAAAAACTATTGAATGCTTCCGGGAATTACTGACAGGGCATTTCTGGCTGCAGCCCAGTTTCCTTTCTTTATGGCCGTTTCAAAATCCTCATTCTGCAAATATTCAAATAAAAAACCTGCATTAAAGCTGTCGCCACAGGCAGTCGTATTTACAGGAAGGATTTTTTCACATTCACATTCAAAAAGCTCTCCTTTTTTGGCTGCCAGAGTAGAATCTTTTCCCCTTGTAACAACAATTATATTGTTCAAATCTTTTGATTTTTGAATCAAAGCTTCTTTCAAGCAAGTCTCTTCCCTGCTGCAAGCAAAGGTCTGACAAAACTCTTCATCATTAATTTTTATAACGTCAGGGATTGCCGTCTTTAAGGTTGTCAAAAGATCCTTACCGGTAAAATCTGCAAGCAGGAACTTATTGTTATCTTTAGTCATGGCACAAATTGTAGCATATAAATCTTCGCTCCATATTGCAGGGCGGCTTCCAGCCAGTAATACGGCATCTGCTTCCATAAGATTTTCATAAAATAGCTTGAGGAATTTTACTTCGGCCTTATCCTGTTTTTCTTCTGCAGGTTCACCAACTACTAATTCTGTAGTCGTATGATTTGAAGAGTTTAACAAGGTCCAGCAGCTTCTGGTAGAACCCGGAATAAGAACATAATCTATTGAAAGGTCATCCTTTTTTGCCAGATTCAAAAAGTGATTGTAATTTTCTTCGCCCAAAGGACATATTGATTTTACACAGCCTTTTTGCAGCTGATTAAGCACACGGGCAGAATTAATTGCCTTACCGCTAGCATGCTCCACATAAGATTTAGATCTGTTTACATTTTCTAAAAGCAGATTTTCAAAAGTCACAGTTCTTTGAATTGTAGAACTTAAACAAAGGCATAATATTTTTTTCATACTATATAATTGTAACAGAAAATTAGATATTCGTAAAAGATGCTTTATCTTGTAAATCTTGCTTTTTTGTCCGATAATTAAATTATGAAAACTAAAATCACAAAAATTTTTTTATTATCAAGCCTAATGTTAAGTCTTATTTTCTCAGGATGCAGCAAAAATAAGACAAAGAATCTGAATATCGGAATCTATGGAGTTGAAAATTCCTTTGTTTGCGAAGGTCTCAAAAAAAGCCTTGAAGAGCTTTGCAGCCAGGAAAACCTGAAGGCCACCTTCTTTGAATATGATTTAGAATCCCCTTTAAAAGAACAGATTGGAAAAACTAAAATAGATTTACTGCTTTCTTCGGCAGGTTATGCAGCCTCTGAAGCCCTTAAAGCCAGCGAATATGATATTCCTGCAGAGTTTACTTCTAATATGACTACCTCAATAAGACAGTCAGCCTTAGGAAAAGACAATAAACTTTATGCCCTTCCACTTTTGAACGATTTCTTTAAAATGGAAATTAATACAGGCCTCCTTAAAAAAAGTGATGAATTACAAATTAATGACTGGGATGCCTTTCTTTCTGTTTCAAAAAATCTTGCAAAAGAAAAAAATAATCCTATAACCTTTGCAGGCAAAAACAGCCGTGAAGTTCTTGATTTTTATGGTGCACTTTGCGAAGCCTTAAACGGCATTGATTCATATAATGAAGCCGTAATGTTAATGAATGAGAATGCAACACTTCCAATGGAAGGCCTTGCTTCACTTTTATGCGATTCTTCCAACTCTCCACTTGCAACTGCAGTTGCCTATCTAAAAAACTGGAATAAGCACAATCTTATCAATAAAAATTCTTTTTCTGAATTTACTACAAATGATATTAACACTCTTGCAGAAAGAAATTTAAATGGTCTTGTTTTTCAGAACCTTTCTTCTTTCCGTCAGTGCAATCAGATGAAGTCTTTTGACCAGTTCTTTTTGCCTTCAAGGTCTAAAAGAGCAGAAAGACATTTTACTGCAAATATTATTTACGCCCTTAAGTTTTCTAAAAACTCAAAGGTAAACACAATTCTGGAGAATCTTGTTTCTGGCGGCAGTCAGTCAAACCTTTCAAGAAACACAGGCCTTGCTCCAGTTCTTGCAAATGCTAAAACCCCGGATATTCAGGCTTCTGATGCCCGTTTTTATGTTGCTGCAACCTCCTACCCTCTTGCAGGCCTTGGCCATGAAAGCGGTTTAAATGCGGCCCAGCTAAAAGAACTTGCAGACATCATTAAAGGAAAAATTATTTATTAATTTTTTTTCAATTTCTTAAGTATTTTACTCCGAAAATGAATTTTCTTGACAATAATAATGTGAAGAAAAATTTACTAAGGAGTAACGTATGGAAAATATCACAAGAAATTCACTTGAAACATGGGAAAACCTTACATTATCTAATAATTTTATATTCTGTAAGGTTATGGAAAGTAATCCTGATTTATGTAAACATTTAATTGAGATTTTGCTTCACATCAAGATTGATCATCTGGAAGCAACAACGGCAGAAAAAAGCATGCAGGAATCAATCAGTTCAAAAGGAGTAAGATTTGATGTTTATACTAAGGATGATAACCGTATTTTTGATGTTGAAATCCAAACAGTGAACAAAAAGAATCTTCCACAAAGAGCACGTTATTATCAAAGCATAATAGATGTAAATAGTCTTAATTCAGGTGTTAATTATATAGATCTTAAAACTACATATATAATTTTTATCTGCTTAAATGATATTTTTGATTATGGCTTACCTGTTTATACTTTTTCTAATACATGCAGAGAAGACAATTCTATTAACCTTAATGACGGTACTTATAAAGTCTTCTTTAATGCAAAAGAATGTGATAAAATGAAATCCGATGAAGAAAAAGCATTTTTTCATTTCTTAAAAGATAATTCTGCCGGTGATTCTTTTACTAAACAACTGGAAGAACAAGTGCTTTTTGCCAAGAAGAATCTTGAATGGAGGACTCAGTATATGACATTTAAAGAACAGTTTTATGAAGAATTTGAAGAAGCACGAGAAATAGGGCATGAACAGGGATATAAAGATGGTTTCTCAAAAGGCATTGATGAAGGCATAGAAAAAGGTATAGAAAAGGGCTTGGAACAAGGTATTAATGAAGGCAAAATAAAAGGAAGAGAAAGCGCTATATTCGATACAGCGAAAAATGCAATTAATCTTGGACTATCTGATTCACAGATTTCCCAAATTACAAGTCTGCCAGTAGAAGAAGTAATTAAAATAAAGAATCAACTTGCAGACTCTGTTCTGGCCTAAAATCAAATCTTAATAACAAAAAAAAGCCCCTGGTAGTAGACTTCTTAAGTACACTTCCAGGGGCTTAACTATTTAACTTGTAGTAATATTAGAGCATCTATTTAGCGCATCTGTGCGGTTTCAATATGATCTCCGGTTGCACCATACTTAACGGCATATCCAAGAACAGGATAAAGGTTTCCATTTGCGTCGGTTTTTCCATTACCATAAATCTGGCCATAAGACGTTGAGCTGTAACCATTAGGAGTATTACTATTACTGTTAGAAGAACTTGTTGTAGTAAGGCTTGTCTTCATAACACCTGTATCTTTATTCTTCCAGACACCAACATTTATATCATTATGCTGGTTACTCTGCATTTCTACTGTCTGGGTGGTTGGAATAATCTGGATTTCCCAGTTTCCTGTTACAGAATCATCGTCACTTCCGGCAGGGGCATTACTTGTTGTAGCAACCTTATATGCAAGTTTTGGTTTAATGCAGCTTGTCATATAATATCCGATATATGGAATCCAGTCAGATCCAACCTTTGCAACATCAAGGGTAATGTTACTTCCAGTAACACCGTTTGAATCAACTACACAGGTTTCAAAATCAGTCTGAGCAGTAGGTTTTCCGCCAAAACTTGAAGGAAGATATGCATAATCAAGGTCAAGGTTTACAGGATCATAACAGGCTATATGTATACCACCGTCATTGTCCACTGCAACTTTACAGTATTCACCTGTATTTTCAAAATCTGTTCCTTCAGCAAATACACGAACTGGAGTAGACCAGCCTGTTGCTGTTTTATTTCCCTGCCTGTTAGTAACAGGAGAGTCATTATAAGTGTACATAAGGCATCTTTCTGTTGCATCATACCAGACAAGAACAACCACATCGTCTATACCTGTAGCACTTGTTACAGTTCCATTTGCAGAAACAACTCCTATAGAAAGATAGGCACCTGAATTGTTTCCGGTACTACTACCTGTAACCATCTGAACTACACTACTTGCTCCATTAGCATAAGTGTAAGGAGCTCCATCCGTTTCTTTATCTGTAAAAGCACCGAAGCCTCCAGCTGTAGTAGAATTTGTATAACCATACCTAAATCTTATTTCATCATTCATCTGATCATAATATGCCATATAAAGATAGGTATAATCATTATCATTTCTACGGTGAACACTGGTTGTTAATGAAGGGCTTTGAATTCTCTGCTTGTCAAAGAAATTCGTATCAGTGTTATTTCCGGCTGCATCTCCTTTCTGACCAATAGATTCAAGACGCAAAGAGTTTGTGTTACCGTAAGAACCGTTCTGAGCCCTGCTTGCATGACCCCAGCGGCTTGTCATAAGCTGGAACTTATCTGCACTGTTAGAGTTAATGTCTCCACCTGCAGCAACACCATAAGAGTAGCCAAGTTTGTCGTAAGTAAAGCCTACACTGGTAAAGAAGTCAAAAGATCCCATCCAGTAAGTATATGAATAATTTTCATTACCGGTACCGCCTCCCATACTGAAGTACAATGGTCCGTTTACAAAGGCAAATCCAATTTTGTCGTTATTCGGATTAATCTTCATTACCGGCTGTTCAATTTTTCCGCTGATTGGAACTATATGAGAATTATCAAATTCCCAGACATCAAGAGAAACATTATCTGTAAGAATATTATTATTATCACCGTTTGGCTTACGGTTATAATAATTTGCGTAAACAGCAGAGTCTCCTGTTACACTTGTTGTTGTACCTATATATGCACCTTTTGCATCATCATTATTCTTGTTGTTTAAAGATGTAACGTTTTTAACTGATACATAAACATCTCCGCTCTTGAAAGCTGTAATAGAACCTACAGGATAAACACTTCCTGAAGGAATGGAACTAGTGCTATACCATTTTTGTCCAGTAAGAGTATCCCCTGTAATTGCAGCAGACAAAGCAGCAGAATTTGGTGTACCTGTTGTACTGTCATACAAGGTTCCGCCGCTTAAGTTAAATCCGTAAACATAAATTGTTTCGCCTGAAGCAACCGGATAATGTCCAAGTGCGGTACGGTCATAAAGAGAACTGTTTGCTTTTTTAAGCTTTGAAAGGTTACTCTTTATACCCGCAATGTACGGCACAATGTCCATCTGGTAAGAAGGAACGTGGTATTCTTTTGCGTCGGTCTTGTCTGAGGCAGGAGCAGCAATTGTATCGTCTTCTTCGTTGTCGTCAGAAGAATTGTCTGCCTGATCTTCTGCTGTAACTGTAAGGGTAACGTCAGTTTCTGCAACATTCGGAATCTGTTCGCTGTCAATGCTTATTGTCCAGTAAACTTTATGACCGCCCTGTCCAAGATAGTAAGTGTCTTCATAGTAACCGGTAGTCTTTTCTGTTCCGCTGTTGTCTGCGCTAAGTGTCCATTCATATTTTCCGCCATCCGTTACTGCACTTCCTGAGTTACCGCTTAATGCTGACCATCCGCCGTTTGCAACGTAAGTTTCGTCTGTTGAAGAAGGATCATAAGTTGCCATTGTAATATTACTGAATCCGGTTATTGCGGTTCCTGTAGAATTTGCAAGAGTAAATGAAAGGGACTTTAATGCATGTTCATCATAAGCAGTTCCGGTGAATGTAATCTTTCCGGAAACTTTTGGATCTGTTCCGTAAGTTGTGGCAGCTGTGGTTCCGGTTAAATCGCCTTCAAGTTCAATGTGTCCGTTTGCAGTGCTTGCACCGTAAAGGCTATTTACAGAAGAAGACTTCCAGTAGAACGGATTAACTACAACCTTCGGAGGAACAGAGTCTACAAGGTCAATTGTAAAGTCGCTTACCTGAAGTACACAATTCTGGCTGTTAACGCCTGGTGTAAGTTCGTCTGTTGAATCCCAGAATGTGAACGAAGCTTTCTTTCCGATTCCATCATTTGCCTCTGTTACTGCAGCTACAATCTGTGCATTTGTAAGAGTGAATCCCTTAAGTGTTGTAAAAGTTTCTGCATTATTGTAGGTAACAGTTCCGACTGTATCTGTTATAACAGAAGTTATCGTGTTGTCTGCAGTTGCACTGATTCCAGCCCCTGTTCCGCTTGCACGCACTGGAGTTGTTGTGGTAGCCCCGCGACCGTAAACCATTGTAATAGTTCCGTTACCGCCGACTATTTCTGCCACAACAGCAAGTTTGTCTTTAATAGTAAATACGTCTCCATAATCATCAGTAGAAATAGACTGAGAAGCTTTTACTTCTGTTGTATCAATTCCATAAGTGTTATTTGCGTCGTAAACGTTGTAACCGGTAAACTCATTTGCAGACCATGTATTGCTTGAGTTAAGGTCTGTTCCGAAGTATACCTTTGCAAGACGTGGAGCTGAGTTTTCAATTTTAGCAGGATAGGTTGCACCGCTTACGTTTCCTGCATCATCAAAGGCAAGAACTACAAGGGCACAAGGTCCGTCAGGAATGTTATATGAGTGAATAGTTGCATCCCAGCTGTAACCTACAGAAGTTGAACCTGTAAGAGTTTCAGGAAGCTTGTCACCGTCATCAGATGAATTCTTAAATGTGAACGGATTAGCACTCTGACTTTCTACGCTTTCTGTAGAAGTATTATCTACAACCTGAGCATAGGCAAAGTATGCAGAAAGTTCTGGCTCGTCTGTAATACCTGTTTCAGGCGAGAAGCTTACTTCACCGGTGGTTGAATCAATGCTGTCAATACGGCGTAAAAGTCCTGCAACTTCAATGAGTCCGCCCTTACGGATGTGAGCGTTTCCTGTAATGTCTGCTGCTGTTGAAGGGATGAAGGTATCTCCGTCTTCTCCAAGGGCTCCCTTTACTTCTTTTGAGTAGAGATAGTAAGTGTCATCGTCCTGGATGAATTCACGGGCTTCAAGATTTCCGCTTATTGAAGCCTTGGCATCTGAAGTTCCTGTTGTAACAAGAGGATCAAGAACTGCCTCTGTTTTATAAGTTTCTCCGTCAATTTTATTTGCACGTACAAAGTAGAAAGCAAGACGTTTGAATCCAGAACCGGTTTCTTCTACTTTTCCACCAAGGGTGTAAATGTAGTTTGAATCGGCTACGGTATTTATTTCGTTTGTCTTAAGATAATTGGCAGAATTGTCTGTTGAACCCTTATAAACCTTTTCAATTACAGGAGCTGTATTGTCTATTTTGAGAGTATAAGTATCTGTAATTGTATGTTCTGAGTCTCGTACAACAACACTGTATTCTACTGTATTTGCAGTTGTATCTACAGGAATAAAGAGGTACTGTGTCTTCTCTTTTCCGTCTGAACCTGTAACCTTTGTAGAAGCAACAGGTGTTACGGAAGTTGAACTTCCTCCGTCAAGTTTTTTAGTAACTGTGTAAGATGAAAGTTCAAATTCGTCGTGAAGCTTAACTGTAAGATACCACTCGCCCTTAAGATACATGTCGCTCTTATAAAGAGAGCTTGCTTCAATATTAGAGGCACTTATAACCGTAGAAGCTGTGCAACCGGCAGTTGGATTTGACGTAAACTGATAAAGCATTGCTGACTGAGTTGGAGCGGTATCATCAATATTTACATATACCCAGTCCGTCCAGGTACCAACTTTTCCTTCGGCATTTACAGCACAGGCACGGATTGCAATGTATGTAAGTTCTTCTTCGTCAGGGTCAAGTTCGCCGCCTTCATTAATTGTAAGACTCCATGAACCTGTCTTATCTGCTTTGATACCCCAGTCAAGTTCATCTGCAAAGCTTAAAGTCTTACCTACTGTGCTCTGAATCTGATCTTTTGTAAGGACAGCAAATTTCTTGCTTACGGCATAGGCTTTAGTTAATGTGTATTTATCTCCAATTGATTCGTCGTCTTCAAGGTTTCCTGCTCCGCCGACAATCTGAACGTAAACAGAGTTTACAGTTGTTGTATTAGAAGGAATTACTGCACTTCCAGAAATACGGATTGCACCTCCCAGAGTTACATAACTTACATCCTTGTTTACCGGATAAAGAAGCTCAACCTGAGGTCTGTCTGCATTTGGATTATGATTAAACGTAAAGTCTCTGTAAATTGTAACAGTACCAAGCTCATCTGTAGTCTTTATATAGAACGGCAATGTATAAACAGAGTTTGTTTCAGAGAGATAATATGTTGCGTTATCATAATCATCAAGATCAGAAGATTCAAGAGTAAACTGCCAGAGGCTTACTGAAGTATTTTCATCAAGCTCTGTATTCCATACTGATACTGTCTCTCCTGCTACTGTTTTTGTTGCAGCGGCAAGTTCTGCGTCACTTAAGTCACGCTGTGCTGCAGTAGGAATAAGCCATGCTGTTTCCCTGACACCAGCATTACCTGTATCTGTACAGGTTCCGGAGAATGTTATGTCTCCTGTAAGTTCATCATCAGAAGAAGGACTACTGAATCTTACTGCAGGCCCGTCGTTGTCCACCATATATATAGGACTTGATGTTCCAAGAAGTCCCGACTTATCAAATACTTCAATAGTTCCGGAGATTGAACCGGTTTTCATTACAGAGTGATCAATATAATCTGTTGTCCATACTGCAGTTGTTGTTCCTGAAATTGAACCATTCTGAGTAAAGCCATCATCAGTATAATCAGAGCAGGAAGCTATCTTAATTACATCATCTTCGTTTTCAGAATCTTTGTAATTTAATGTAAGACGAATTCCTTCTATCTCATTTGCATCATAACCTGTAATTTTAAACTTAACGAACTGCTTATCTACACCACCGACATAAAGATTTGTTCCAGGAGCGATTTCAGCATCCTTTGCGGCTTTAGTTGAATCGTAGGCCTGAACAAGAGTATTGGTAATTGAAGGAGCAGTTGCATCACTTCTGTATGTAAGGGCGTCGGAAGCGTCTTCTGCAGTACTTGTTTTGTACTGGAAGTAAGGCTGATGATATGTATAAGAAACAGCTTCTACAGTTTCTGTTTTTCCGGTGTAGAAAACTGTGTCCTTATTATCAACAATATAGAAGTAAACTGTTTTTTCACCGTCACCAGTATCTGCAGGAGTAAAGGTCCATTCGCCGGTTGAAGGATTGAAAGTTGTAATGTCGTATTTAGTTCCAACCTTTACCTTTGAAGTTACAACGCCTGTTGTGTTATTTGTAGTTTTTGAAACAGTACCAGTTCCAGTAATCTGAGAGGTAGTTGCAACAAAAGTTTTTAAAACTGCGTCAGAAGTTGAATCATCATCAGTAACGGTTCCTTCTATCTGAGCGTCTTCACCGTATTTAAGAATATAGGTACCGTCTGTAAGGGTAAGGTTTGTAACCTTTACTGTAGGACGGTCAGAATCCATGTCTACGGTATATTTAAAGTAGTTTATATTTTCTTTATAAACGTAAGATTCTGAATCAATGTCATAAATATTTATGTTACCAGCACCGTCTGTTACTACAGGAATAATATAAAGCAGTGCAGTTTTTGGAGCAGACTCAACATCGGTTAAATCGTATGTATTAATATCAGAAACAGACCAGCTGTAAATCTGGGAAACATCTTTAATTTCTTTAATCATTGTAAACTTAGAAGTATCAGAAATATCTCCAGAAGGAACTTCCTTTGAAGCATAAAGCTCAAGAGATTCCGGAGCAGAACCTTCATATGAAACAAGTCCCGACATAGATTTTAAGCCGTTCAGTCTGGTGCTGGTAGATGGTGAACTTAACTGTACATCAGGTGCCGTTGTATCAACCATTAATTTAAATATTTCATTGGTGGTACTGTTACCGGCATTATCGCTTGCAATAGCTTTTACAGAGTATGTATTTCCAGCTACTAAATCTTTAAGATTATCAGTAGTAATGTCTGCCGACCAGCTGCTTGTTCCAGTTGCAGATATTTCTTTTTCAAGAGCATTTTCAGAAGAATCTTTTCCAATAATCTTTATAACAACAGAAGCAAGACCAGAGTCAGTATCTTCTGCGGAGCCTTCTACTGTAATTTTACTTACTTTATTTGTGTACTGAGTTCCGCTTGTTGTAGAAGAAACATCTGGGGCATCTGTATCAACATTCAAAGAAATAGAAGAAATACCTTCAGTCTTTCCCTGCGGAGTATTCCAGTCTATATTCTCTGTAACACTTGAATCATTAATATAAGTTCCCATAAGGGTATCAAGGCCCGCATTACCAACATTATCTACTGCAAGAAGAAGAAGATAATTATTCTTATTCTTAAAGCCAGATAAAGCAGCCTTAAAGCTGGAATCAACCTCTTTGTATCCCTTACTTATTCCATCAGCCTTTGTATAAAGAACACGGCGGGTAATTACATCATCTCCTGTAAGTGGAGAAATCATACCTGTGTAGTCTGAAGCATAATTACTTTCAAAACTGGCAATTGCATCAGCATCTGGAGCTTCATCAAAAATCTTGTAGTAAATCATCTTAAGGCCGGAACCTTCTTCTACAAAGTCTCCGCGAACTGTAATAGTCTGACTTGTTCCCCAGGTTCCTGTAGAATATTTACCGCCAACATCCTCGTCTAAATCATCGTCCCAGGTTGCCCCTGCTGCAGTTAGATCTGTGGAAGTATTGTCGTATTCTCCAACACGGAAGATTAAATCTTTATTAAGCTTGTCATAAAGGTGATAGCCTGCCGGTGCTGTAGTATCGAATTCAAGGTTATAATTTACTGAAGCTTCGTTTCCACCACTGTCTTTTGCAGTTACAGTAAGAGTTACATCTGTAGCGTTATTCTGAACGGCAAAGCCGCTTAAATCTACATCAGTGAATTCCCAGGTTATATCGCCGGATGAAGAATTTTTAGTAAGAGTTTTAGTTTTTCCATCAGAATCTTTACCGGTAAAGACTGCACTTGTTATACCTGGTATAAAGTTATCTGTTGTTGTTCCACTTAAAGTAAATGTATTTGTATTATTAAGGTATATAGTTCCGCTGTTTTTATCAGTATAACCGGAAGAAACTGTTACAATTGGAATCTCTGGAATTTGAGTATCAAGATAGTAATTACGTCCAATATGAGCAGTACCACCACCATTTGTTGCATAAACATCAACTGAAATTTTATAGAAGCCTGAACCATTGTCTATGATGTTTGTAACATAACTGTCTGGCTCAAAGGTGAATGACCAGTCATAAATATACTGACTTCCGTTCTGAAGAACCTTATCTGAGCCTGTAATATTTGTTTTGACGGTTTTAGTTTTAGAAGAATCTGAATTGTCTTTTATTGTAATTATATAATATAAAGATTCAACATCTGACAGTTCATCAGCAGACTCTACGTATCCTGTGAATTTAAGATTATTTCCTTCAACCACAGAAGCTTTTATTGTACTTGAAGTTTCAAGGTTAGTTGTTCCACTTTCCTCATCAAAATCAAGATCAGGAACTGTAGAATTTGAAGTTGCTATAAAACCATAACCGGCAATATCTTTTGCAACAAAGGACTGACTTTCAATATCGTAACCTTCTACAATGATTGTATATTTTGAGCCGGCAAGGATTTCTTTATCTTTAGTAGAAAGAGTTGTGTCTATAGAAAGACCATCTGAGTTTTCATCTTCTGCAGTTTTTGTGTAACGATAAGTCTCAGGGTCGCGATTTAAGAGCTCAATAATATAAGCATCGCTCTGAGATGCAAGGGCTGTCTGCTTTTTAGCATAGGCAAGAGCAACATCTTCGTCCCAGGTCCATAAAAGCTGTTTTTCTTCACTTCCGTTTTTTACATAATAAATACTTACTGTTGGAGTATCTAAGTTTGTATTATCAAGACCAGGATTTAATGATACATGTAAGGTAGTTTCTGTTAAATATTTGTAGTATCCGTCGGTATACTGGCTTTCGCTCTTTGAAGTTGAATCTGCAAGACTCATTTTACTTACTTCAAAGGTTGGATTATTTTTAGGATTAATAGAGAAATTAAGATAAACATTTCCCTGGCTGGTGTTTGTATTATTTATACAGTCTGCAATAGAGTCAGTTGTTGTTTCTGCACTTAAAGCGGCTCTTGCACTTCCGTCAGACTTCAGACCGCTTTCAACACTCACACTCTGGGCAGCAGAAAGGATGCTTTCCAAAGCAGAATTATCCTGGTAAGTTTCATCTGTTTTGTTTAAATAATTCTGGAGCATAGCAACAGAAAAGTTAGAAAAGCTTGAGTCTTTACCATTAACAAGGGTAAGCATATCACTTGTTCCACGATAATAGTAACGGGTAGTATTTCCCTGTCCGCTGCCTTCTGTTTCTGAAGTATTTGTATACTCTCTTGCCTGATCGCTTGCAGTTACAGAAAAATAAAACTGCTTGGTATCGATTGAAGTTGTAGGATCGTTTCTATAGGCAGCAATTTCTGATTCTGAATATAACTTTTTATAGTTTTCCCATTTAATGTAATTATCTGAATCTGAATCAGAAGGCTCTGCAGCTTCTGAATAATACTGGGCAATTACAAGAGGATTTGCGTTTGACATATCAGTAATGCCTGTAAATTCAGAATCGAAAAGGGCATTTCCGGTACTGTCATAAAATGTAACGGTAAGGTTATCTATTGTTTTATCTGTAGCTTCTGAGAAAGTACCTTCGAGCTGAACAGTCTGTCCGTAGCTTTTTGCTGTGTTTTCTCCTACAGAAGTTGGTTTTGTAAGAATTAATACAGGAGGGGTATTATCTATATTTAAGGTTGTTTTTGCAGTCTGTGATGTATGACCGCCGTTATCACTGGCAGTTACCTGAATCTGATATTCACCATCAGAATACTTCCAGCCCTGGTAAAAACCGTTGTCTTCTGAGTCAGAAATTTCAGATTTTTCATCTTCCTTGTTTAAAGTAAGAGTCCAGGTTTTATTGGAATTAATTGTAGCATAAGCTGTATCGCAAGGCTCACTGTCTTTATTTTTGTAAACCTCTACAAGAATTTCCTTAAGGCCCCGGTCATCACTCCATGTACCGGAAAGAAGGAATTCTCCTTTTACACTTGCATTTGCAGGCGGATAAGAAATATCAATAGTTGGTGCCTGTGTATCAACGGCAGAACCAAGACCTATTGTACAGTTTGAAAATGTAAGAAAGGCTAATAAAATAAAAGTAAAATAAAAATAACTTTTTAAGCGCATAGACAACTCCTTTTCTTAAATAAAAACACTATTCCTATTTTCTAATCTAATTTTATTAGTCAATTATCGGAATTTCAATTGAAGTTATCTATAATATATTGTTATTATTTATCAAATTTTTTGACTTTTTATCAACTTTTCTGATTTTTAACCGATAGTCCGGAGATTTTTGTAAATATTTTTTCGAGATACTGCACTTCGCCCTCGGTCATACTGGCTCTGGAAAGAAGATTTCGCCAGTACTGCTCCATATCTTCCCTTCCCGGCATTTTAAAAAATCCTATTTTCTGAAGATTGTCTGTAAGACAGGTGACAGCAGAGTCTATTCTGTCTAAGGTGACCGGTGTATAGCCCCGGAAATCTTTATGCTGGTCCTGAAGATTTTTTCTAAAAAGGGTGTAGCACAAGATTTGAACGGCATGCGAAAGATTCAGGGAACCAAAATCATTTGAGGTTGGAATTGTAACGCCCATAGTACACATATCCAGCTGCTCGTCTGTAAGTCCTGTACGCTCGTTTCCAAAAACAAGGGCAATTTTTCCTTCTACAATAGAATCAGCTTCTTCTGCAAACTCTTCCGGCAAAATTAAGCGGCCGCGGTTCTTTCCCCTGCGTCTTGTGGTTCCTGCACTTAAAACGCAGTCTTTGGTTGCTTCCTTTATATCCGAATAAAACTTAGCATTTTCAAAAATATACCAGGCATGAATTGCAAGAATACGGACTTTTTCTTCATCATAATCTTCTTTTTTTCCAACAATGCGAAGTTCCTTAATATCAGAATTTGCCATGGCACGGCAGGCAGAACCAATGTTACGCGCCTCGTCCGGATGGTCAAGAATAATACAGATGTTATTTAGATTCATGGGGATATTATAGCAAAGAGATGAAAAGAATGAAACAAACAATAGCTCCCGGTCGCAGTGGCCGGGGCAAGAGTAAACTGGAGCCGCATTTTAGTTACAAAAAATGCTTCCAGCAAGAACCGCATTTATGCTCCGCCGAGAAGCCTCGACGTTCGCAAAGCTCACTCTGTGTTTTTATTACAGACAGAATCTTAACTATCGGCTTCAACGCTCCGCAAAACGCGAACCTTGCTTCCGCATTTTTTTTCATATCACCGTCCCCCCCCCCTTTTTTTCCCCGGCCTCCGTGACCGGGAAATGGAGTTTCCGGGGAAAAATAGCGCGAGGGAGCGGGGGTCGGGGCAAAAACACTCTGTTTGTGGCTGCCGCGCAAGCGGCATATCATATAGTTTCAAAACCACAAACAGCGTGTAGCGCTTTATAGCGCGGTTTTGAACCGGCCTTCGCGACCGGGAGCTTTTTTCCCCGTGGCAAGGAGCTATTTTCCCCCGCCCAGCTCTTTTCACCCTATTGACAAACTAGGTTATAAACAGAAAAATTGTGCATATGACTTATAGCGATTTAGATTTGCCTCAGAAAGGACAAACCGTCCTTGTTGGAATGAGCGGAGGCGTAGATTCCACCCTGACAGCCTTACTTTTGAAACAATCCGGCTGCAAGGTTATTGGTGTAACCATGTCAATCTGGGATGGAAAAATCCCTGAAGTAAAAGCAAAGAATCCGGACAAACCTATAAAAGAAGCCTGCTACGGTCCTGGAGAAGAAGAGAATATAGACGAATGTAAAAAATTCTGCAAAGAAAATAACATAGATTATTACGTTATAGATGCAAAAGAAGAATATTCCAAAAAAGTTCTGGAATACTTTAAGAGTGAATACAGAAACGGAAGAACTCCTAATCCATGCATAATGTGCAACCGCAACATAAAGTTTGGAGCAATGCTGGAAGGCATTAAAAATCTTGGAATTGAATATGATTACTTTTGCACCGGTCACTATGCAAAAATTGTCCGCCCGGATCAGGGCTTATTTGGAACCGACATCCGCCCAAGCATGATTGCCGGAGCAAGTGACCTTTCAAAAGACCAGACCTACTTTTTATACAGAATCCCTTCTTCCACTCTGGAAAAGGTAAGATTTCCTCTGGCTTTTAGAAAGAAGAGTGAAGTTGTAGAGCTGGCAAAAAAAGAAAATCTTGAAGCTGCAAAAAGAGAAGAAAGTCAGGACTTTGTAGGCGAAGAATATTTTGACATGCTTTTTTCTGACAAACCAAGCATTCCCGGAGATATTATCGACTTGGACGGACACATTCTTGGAAAACACAGAGGAATTGAACACTACACAATTGGCCAGAGACGGGGACTTGGAGTTGCAGTAAGCTATCCGGTTTATGTACAGTCAATTGATCCAGTAAACAATCTTGTTGTTCTTGCCCCTAACGATGCCTTAAACTCTGACGGGCTTATTGCAGATGACTGGGTATGGCCTGGAAACGTAGAACCTCCTGAAGACTATGTTTTTGAAGCCCTGGTAAAGGTAAGACTGGCAAGTAAACCTGTTCCATGTAAGGTTGAACGCTACAAGCCGGGCGCAGACGATACAAAAACTTACACAGGACAGCCATGGAAAATCACCTTTGACCAGCCTCAAAGAGCCATTGCGCCGGGACAGTCGGCAGTTTTATACAAGGATAATGTGATTATTGGCGGCGGTATAATCAGCAAAGCAATATAGGGACTTTTCCCCTTCTATTAGACCTTTTTTTTAAAATGCTATTATTCTATAATAGTTAACAAATAGTTATAAAACGAGGTCTATATGAAAAAAATTTTCCCCCTTCTTTGTTTATTAATTTTATTTTCTTCTTGTAAAGACAAATCTAAAGAAAAAGTGACTGCCGCAGTTTCGACACAGAATCAGTCAGAAAAAAAAGAAAAAGTCTCTATGATTGGACTTGCAAGCTACAAGGAAATTCAGGATTTCTTTGAACCTTCCTTTGAAGCGATAACCCCGGAAAAAACTTCTGCTCAAAAAGAAAAAACTGCAGAAGAGGGAAAAACTTCTCAGGTTAAGTCAGATTCAGTAATTCCAGGACTAAGAAAACTTACAGATTACAAAACAAAATATCAGACCAGCAAGGCTGATTTTTATAAGGCCGGAAAAATTGATACAGAGCTGGAAGAAAAAGAAGAAGGAGACCTCTTTGTAGAATCCTGGGGACCTCAAATGATTGTTTCCGAATCAGATAATCCTCAGTTTTATGTAGTATTTTCACAGCCGGTACACAGAGTTCAGGCTCTTGAAGCACCGGAAACAAGTTCAGATATAATGCAGATAAGCCCTGCCCTTAAGGGAGTTTTCAGATGGTATGGTTCAAAACATCTGGCCTTTGAAAGCGAAGAAAAGGCAGACCCAAGCGTTGAATACACAATCACAATCAGCGAATCTTTAAAATCTCTTTCAAAAAACAAAATTACCGGCGAAAGAACTTTTACAACAAAAGCAGAAGACATCAAAATTGAAAGACTTTACGGCGGTTACATAAAAGACAGTGACTGTTACAGCAACTGGACAACAGGAACTATTCCACCTTACGACAAGCGCTTTTATGTAAGGCTTAACTACGCCATCACTCTGGAACGCTTTTACGAATTATGCGATGTAATCATAAATGATACAAATTTCAAATACACAGCCGAACTCGATTACAACAAAAAAGCCTTTCCATGGGGAACTCCACTCATTTATAACCAGGACGAAAAAAAATCAAACTCTTTTGTAGTAAACATTCAGGACAAGGTTCCTTTTGGCTGCAACATCATAGTACGCATTAAAAAATCTAATTCCCAGGAAAATTACCCAGGCTTAAAACCTTTTTATATAAGGGAAGTAAAACAGTACACAAGTTACTCAGAAAACAAAAAATCAAATCCTCTTGAAGTTATTTTCTCTCAAAAGCCAGATTTAGATTCCATCATCACTAATACAAGTTTTGATTTTGACTATAAGCTTACAAAAGACAATGTAAGTATTGAAGGCACAAGAGTAAAATTCTTTAATCTTCCAATCGAAAAAAGAGAAGAACATACAATCACTTTTGCCCCAGGTCTTAAGGATGCTTACGGTCAGCAGGCAGATTTCTTTGTAAGAAAATACAATTCAAAGACAAACGAGGAAAAACGCAGCTATAATTTTACAGTTTCTTCACCAGTTGCTTACAGCCGCTTCTTAAACTACGGCGACAAAATTATGGAAGCCCAGTTCCCTCACAAAATCCTTTTTGAGTATCAGAACATTAATCCCGGCTCAGTTTACTATCTTGAAAAAGGAAAGTACCCTCTTAAGGACTATGATCTTGCAGAGCTTTTTGCAGATGCCCACCCTATTGATCCAGGCAAAAAAGATTTAAGACATTTTACAGAATTAGACCTGAATCCTTACCTTACAAATGGCTACGGAACCGTAAGATTCCAGGCTGAAATTGAAAGGGAACACTATAATTCCTGGTCAGACAAAATTGAAACCATTAAGGACAGAAATACACAGACAATCCAGGTAACCGACATTGGTGTTACTGCCAGAGTTGGTATTAATAAGGCGGTTATTTTTGCTACCAGCATGCAGACAGGAAAAGGTCTTGCAGATGCCGATGTTGAAATTTTTGAACAGTTATCTTATAAGCACGGAGATTATTCTTCAAAACCTTTTGCCAGTGGAAAAACTGATAAAAACGGTTTATGTGTAATTAAGTTTACAGAAGAGGAATACAATACCTTTACAAAATCTTTCCCTAACCTGTGGAAAAACACTCCTGTTATAAGAGTAAGCAAGGGGGATGACCAGGTTATGTTCCAGGCCGATTCCCACACCACCTATGGCCATTCGGTATGGTCAACCTCTTATGAATATACTGCAAAACCAAAAAGACGACTCTTTATGTTTGTAGACCGTATGCTTTACAGACCGGGAGAAACAGTTACCTTCAGAGGTATAGACAGGGACCAGAACCTTGGAATGATCCGTACCCACCTTGGCGACTACACTCTTTCTGTTACAAAAAGATGGGAAACAGACAAGGTTGTTCCAGATATGGAAGGTGCCCTTTCTTCAAGCGGCGGCTTCTACGGTTCCTTCAAACTTCCGGACAATATTGAACCCGGAGTTTACACAATCAATTACCGCAGAAAGGGTTCTCTGGACAAATATGATTATGATTCTGTTGTCTTCAATGTTGCAGAATTTGAAAGACTCAAAATAGAATCGAATGTTACAATTCCGGAAATTACCTACTATGGCGGAGATAAAATTACAGCAGCCGTAAGTGCAGATTATCTGGCAGGCGGCAGTCTTGCAAATGCAGACTATGACGTCAGCTGGTATAAACAGCCGGTTCATTTTAGTCCCGAAACTGTAGAAACAAAAGGTTATACTTTTGGTCCTGACATAAATTATTCAAGCAGAACTCTGGTTCAGCAGGCTAAGGGAAGTTTGAATTCCAGCGGAAAAGCAAACGTATTCTGTAACAGCGAAAAAATTACAGACGGAAGTGCCTACTCTTACAGGGTTCAGGCTGCCGTTACCGATGTTTCAAACCAGAGGGTTGCAGCCCAGAATGCCGTTACTCTTCATCCGGCAGAATTCTATGCCGGCTTAAAGAGACTTGGCGCAGGCTTTGCTAAAAAAGGCCAGAAGGTAGACTTCAGTTATATTCTTGTAGAACCTGATGGAAAACTGCTTTCTATCCTTGCAAAGGCTAAAGAATTAAATTATGTACTTACAAGATCTGAATGGTCTTTAGTTCACGAACAGAGTGTTGATGACACAGTATATACCCGCTACGAAAGAAAAGAAGTTGAAGAAGACAAGGGCAGCCTTAAATTAAGCGCTAACGGAGTTTTAAGTCTTACTCCAAAACAGGCCGGCTGGTTCACCCTTAAAGTAAGCGGAAAAGACAGAAATGGAAACTACCTCGAAACTACAACAGGCTTCTATGCCTGCGGAAGCGATGCTGCCTGGAGAGGAAGCGAAAACTCAGAATCAATTGAACTTACTCCATCGCAGTCACAGTATAATCCTGGAGACAAGGCCGAATTACTGATGGAAAGCCCTCTTCCTGCCGGCGATTACTTAATCACTGTAGAACGCGAAGGTATCTTTACCCAGGAAGTACGTCACTTTGACGAAAGTGCAAATGTAATTGAAATTCCAATCTCTGAAAATTACGTTCCTGTAGTTTATGTTTCAGTTGCTTCCTTCAGTGTAAGACATGGAGAACCAAGCCACCAGTACGGCGAACCAGACTTAGACAAGCCAAAGGGCTATTACGGAGTTACAAGCTTATTTGTAAATCCTCTGGTAAAAGCCTTCTCTATTCAAATTGAATGCGACAAGCCTGTTTACAGACCCGGCGAAGAAGTAACAGTCACCCTTACAGCAACAAAGGGAAACCAGCCATTTGAAAATGCAGAATTGACCTTAATGGCCGTAGACCGTGGAGTTCTGGATCTGGTAAATTATCACGTTCCAAATCCTATAGACTTCTTCTATGATCCTGAAAACTTCCCTCTTGGAGTACACGGAGGAGATTCAAGAAGTTTACTTATGGATCCGGTAACCTACAGTATTAAAGACCTGGCCGGTGGAGACTCAGAATCTGAAGATGAAGAAAAAGAAGATGAAAGAAAAGACTTCCGCCCTACAGCAGTCTTTGAACCTGTCATCATTACAGACAAGGATGGAAAGGCAAAAGTAACCTTTACAATGCCAGACAACCTTACAACTTATAGAATTACCGCCTTTGGTGTAAAAGATGATTTATTTGCACTTTCCGAAGACGAAGTTAAGGTTCAGAATCCTATAAACATTCAGGTTGTAAAACCAGGCAAGCTCCGCGAAAGAGACACCTGTGAATTTGGAGTTCTTATTACAAACCTTGATAAAGACACTCAGAAAATTAACGTAAAAGCCAGCGTAAAACCTTTGACAGACGAAATGGCAAAAGAAACCGGCTACTTAATTGATGATGGAATGAGCGTAATTCCTGGAGAAGCCTTTATTGATGGTGCAAGCGAACATTCTGTAAACATTGCAAGCCGCGACTCTTCGGTTGTTTACTTTGATCTTGCAGCCGTAAAGAAGGGTGCAATCCAGCTTACCTTTGAAATTAACAGCAGTATCTTAAAGGAAAAAGTAATTCAGACTCTTGATATTCAAAAACCTTACATCTACGAAACAACAGCAACAATGGGTATTTTGAAGGAAGATGAAAAATCTCAAAAAGAATCTTTTGTAATACCTTCCTTTACAGATTCAAAACTTAAGGGAGACGGTGAACTTGAATTTACTCTGGATGCTACAAGACTTGGACCTTTAGGAAGCGGTGTAAGTTACCTCTTTGAATATCCTTACGGATGTCTTGAACAGCAGTCATCAAAAATCCTGCCTCTTATAATTTTCCAGGATTACATTGATATGTTTGATTTAAAGAGAGAAGTTATTAATCCTTCCCATGTAATTAAATCTCACATTGTAAAATGGGCAAAATATCAGAATTCTGACGGAGGCTTCCCTTACTGGCCGGAAGGCAGATGGTCTCAGACTTCAAGCCTTTACGTAAGTGCAAGAATTGCTCATGTATATGCAACTGCCCTTAAGAGAGGTTTCAATGCAGGTTCACTTAAGATAAACTCAAAGGCCTTAATCAATTATATTTCTACAGAAATTAAGACTAAGACAGTTTCTAAATATCAGAAAGCTTACTGCTGCTATGTATTAAGTCTTTTTGATGATGAAAGTGCTAAAAAGGCTGCCCTTACAAGTCTTAATGATTTTGAAGCAGGACTTGATAAAGAAACTCTTACAAATCTCTGCTACCTTGGCCTTGCATACTATAACATTGGCGACAGAGCAAAGGCAGAAAAGCTTCAGAAAATGACTGCAGATTTTATTCAGGCCGGAACAAGAGATGTTTCAGTTATTGCTAAAAACAAGAGGGATATCTGGGACTTCTTTGAATCTGAAACTGAACAATACGCAGTATTACTTCAGCTTTATGTAAGCCTTAATCCGGACAATCTTTTTGTAGACAAACTTGTTTATACTCTCTTAGAAAATCAAACAAAGGGTTACTGGCAGAATACAGCCACAACTGCTCATGTTCTTGAAGCAATTTATACTTACATCAAGATGATGAATCTGGATGACACTAAATACACCGGAAAGGTAAGCCTTAATTCTAAAGAAATTCTTTCTGCTAACTTTGACGGCCCTGCTTCTAAACCTAAGAGCATTAAACTGGACTTTAACGGCGAAGAACTTAAAAACATTGAGGCTAACAAGGCTATTCCGGTTGAATTCACAAAAGACGGACAGGGACGTCTCTTCTATACAATGAGCATGAAATATGCCCTGCCGGATGAAATGCTTCCAAAACGTGATGAAGGCTTAAAAATCAGCTACGAAATTGTTGATACAGAAAGCGGTAAAGTTATTAATACAGCTTCTGACACAAGTCTTCTTAGTCTTGAAAGCGGAAAACTTTACAAGGCTACAATTAAGATTGAATCAACTAAAAACAGAAGTTATGTTGCTTTACGAGCTCCACTTCCTTCCGGAGCAGAAATCCTTAATTCAACCTTTGTAACAAGCGGAATTGAAGCTGAAAGTTCATATTCTTACAGTTACAGACACAGTCTGAGCAATAAAGTTATTTATGATAACGAAATCCAGTTCTTCTGGGATGACTTTGGAACAGGTTCTACAAGCGTAGACTTTACCTTCCGGGCAGCAAGACGCGGTGTATTCCCTACACCTCCAGTTACTGCTGAATGTATGTACGAACCAGAAGTATTCGGACGTTCTGACGGATATCTGTTTACAATTAAATAATGAAAAAACAAAAGGCTGCTTTACTTGTTCTGCTTTCTCTTTTGGGGACGGTCTGGGCTATTCTCAGATTCAGTCCCTACCCTGACTTAAAAAAATTTAAGTCAAAGGCCTTTAGTACGGCCTTTTACGACTGTAAGGGAAACCTTATTCAGGTAAGCAGTCTGGAAGGGGGAATAAAAAGAGAATTTACACCCCTGAAAAAAATACCCAAGGATGTAAGGCGGGCCTTTATAAAATCTGAAGATAAAAGATTTTATCTTCATAATGGCATTGATTACCTGGCCCTTGCAAATGCACTTTTTGAAAACCTGCGGCAAAAAGAAAACGTTCGCGGGGCTTCAACAATTACAATGCAGCTTGTAAAAATCATTTCTGAGGACACCCAAAAAAGAAGCTACAGTCAGAAGCTTATTGATATGTTTAATGCCCTCAGACTTGAAAGCCGGCTGAGCAAAAATAAAATTCTGGAATATTATCTAAACTCTGTTCCCTTTGGAATGAACTGCGAAGGGGTAACTTCTGCGGCAAGAAGTTTTTACGGAAAAAAATTAAGCGAACTTACAAAAGACGAAATAAAATGCCTTTCTGTAATTCCCCGCCGGCCAAGTCTTTATAATCCTATAGAAAATCCCCTCTTATGCGCACAGAGGGCTAAGGTGCCTTTAGAAGCCGCAACATCTGCTTACAGATACAGCTATCCTTTTTACATGCCTCACTATATTTCTTATGTAAAAAAATATTACAGGGAAAAAGGTCTGGACCTTCCTGCAAATGTATATCTTAACTGCGACCTTGAACTTCAGCAGCTGGCAAAAAAGTATCTGCGCCAGGCCTTAAACGAAGCCCAGGCTTCCCGAATCTCTAATGGGGCTCTTTTAATTATGGAAAATAAGAGTGGAAACATTCTCTGCTGGATTGGAAACGAAAACTGGTACGACAACAGCAACAGTGGACAGATTGACGGGGTTCTGGTAAATAATCAGCCGGGCAGCAGCATGAAGCCCTTTTTGTACCTTTATGCAATGGAGTTAAAAGACGGAAAGGGAGAACCTTTGATGTACCCTTCCAGAGTGCTTGCCGACGTTCCCACGGAATTTGGCAATTCCAGACTCTATATTCCTTCTAATTTTAACAACAAGTTTAACGGCCCGGTAAGAATGAGGGTTGCCCTTGCTTCAAGTCTGAATATTCCTGCAGTAAGCTGCCTGAATGAATGCGGCGTAGACGGATATCTGGATTTTCTTTACGATTTAGGCTTTGACTCTTTAAGGCATGGCGGTAAAGAAGCTGATTTAGGACTTTCCCTTGGAGCCGGCGAAGTCAACCTTACCGAGCTGGTGCCGGCCTTCAGTACAATAGTCAGGGACGGCAACTACCTTCCCCTCGAATACTCCGGCCTCAAAGCTCATAAAGTATATTCCTCAGATTCAGCCCGCCTCATGTGCTCCATACTGTCAGACTCTTCTTCCAGAGCACTGGGCTTTGGCTACTCGCAGACCTTCCAGACCGATTACCCTTCCATTTTTAAGACAGGTACTGCAAATCAGTACCAGAACATCATTGCTCTGGGCGCAACAAAAAACTATACCATTGGTGTGTGGATGGGAAACTTTTCGGGTAAAACTGTAATTGGTAAAACCGGTTCTTCCCTGCCTGCCTGGATTGCAAAAAATCTTCTGGATTATCTGGAAAAAGATCATGTATTTGATGAAAGAACAAGTTTTGCCCAACCGGAAGGCTACCATCTACAGAAAATCTGTCCCCTTTCGGGCCTACCTGCCGGTCCCGACTGTCCGGGTTTTGTATACGAATATCTCAAGGATGATATGAAGTTTCCTCTCTGCAGCTGGCACAAAGAAACAGAAGAAGGCCTTCAAATCACCTACCCCGCCGAATACCAGCGCTGGCTTTTAGACAACGAAATTAAAGCCCAAATTGATTACAGTCTGACTCCGCTTACAATTTTGAGTCCGCAAAATGATGCTCTTTTTTATTACAGCGAGCTCTATAATGCAGAACAGGCAATTCCGGTTGAAATTACAGGAGGGACTTCAAACAGCCTGGAGATTTATTACGACGGCAAATATTATGATAAAATCAGCCGTCCCTTCTATTTTAAGCTGCCGGTTGAAAGGGGCTCTCACACCCTTGAAGTTCATTCCGGACTTGAAGAATGCTCAATAAAATTTCTTGTAAAATAAGTTAGTTTTTTCCTAAAAGAGTAAAATCTGCGGCTGCATTTGAAAAAACAATTCCGCTTCCGGCTTTTTTAAAGCAGTCCAGAGATGAAACCGCATTGATAATATCATCCTTTTTTTCGTCAGGAACTAAAATCATAAGCATTTCTTTTTCGGGAACAATTTCTACGCCAAAGAATTTTGCATCTCCTTCCCGGGCTGTTCCCCTTGCCGAAATAACGGTTCCCCCGCTGGCTCCGGCCTTTCTTGCGGCTGCCATTGCATCTTCTGCATATCCCTTGTTTACAATTATATTTATCATCTGGTAACTGTTAGTCATAGAATCATCTCCATTATTAAAGTTTTCGTTTGCACCACCATTGCCGCCGCAATTTCCAGTAGCGTTTCCACCCCCATTGCCGCTCTTAAAAAATGCAGAAACATCCAGAGTGAACAAAACTCCAAAGTGACTTTTTTTCTTACTGCATTCTTCTACAATTTTACAGACAACGTTTTTAAGATCCTTATCTTCTACAAGAATAAAAACGATATCTTTTGAAGTATCGCCAAGGCCAAGCAGCTGAATGATATTATTCTGCGCCGTTCCCCTGCCCATAAAAATTGTTCCGCCGTTGGCTCCTGCCTGTCTTGCTACATTTGTAACTAATTCACCGCTGTTATGGGGAACAATACTTACAATCAGCTTAAACATCGTCACCTCCAGATTTTTTTATTCTTTTTGTTTTAAGTTTATAAATAATTCCCATTATCTGAATGGCAATCAGGGGCATAAGGGCTACAAGAGAAATTACTCCAAAGGAATCAGAATTATTTCCGCAGGCCTGGGCCGCTCCGATTGTAAAGGAAAGCACAAAGGTCGAAGTTAATGGACCTGACGCAACGCCACCAGAATCGAAGGCAATGCCGGTAAATAACTCCGGAGAAAAAATCATAAGCAGGAGGGCTAAAAAATATCCGCTGAAAAGAAGATATTTTATATTAAAGCCCGAAATACTGCGCCAGAGGGAAAGCCCGATTGCCAGGGATGTTCCCAAAGATAAAAAGAGCAGCAGAAGTTTTCTTTTTATAGTACCTCCACTTACGGTTTCTACCTGCTCGCTTAAAATCCAGACGGCAGGTTCTGCACAGACAATAATTGCACCAAATAAAAGCCCCGTAATTATAAGCAGGAAGGTCCAGATTCCGCCGCTTGCAAAAGCCCTGGCCCCAAGAATCTCGCCAAGCACTTTACCGGCCTGCATAAAACCGCCGTTTACGCCTGTAAGGAATATGGAAAGTCCCAGAAAACTATAGATAAAACCTATGCTCATTCTTACAACCTGCAGCTTTGTCATTTTAAGCAGGCTGAACTGAAAAATAACAAAGAGGGCAAAAAGAGGTGCTATAGAAATAAGGGACTCTTTCGATACGGAAGGAAAAACCTTTACAAAAGGCATAAAGATTTTTGAAAAAAGTCCGGCTCTTACTTCTTCTTCAAGCCCTGCAGCCTGTAAAAAAAGTCCTGCATCTGAAGCTTCTGCATTTTTTAAGAAGAAGGAATAAAGCAGAACCGAAAGAACCGGTCCAACTGAAGCAATGCCTGTAAGTCCAAAGGAATTAGATTCGCTTTTAGAACGTACTGTAGAAACACCAATTCCCAACGCAATAATAAAAGGAACGGTCATGGGCCCGGTAGTTGCTCCCCCCGAATCGAAGGCTATTCCCGTAAAGCTTTTGCTGCAAAAAAAGGTCAGTAAAAGCAGAATGATATAAAAGAATAAAAGCGTAATCTTTAAGGAAAAATTAAGAACTGAACGTAAAAGGCCCAGTAAAACAAAAATGCCTACGCCAAAGGCAATAACCAGCGTAAAAAGCAGCTTGTTTACCTGCGGGAAAAGTGACTTAACCTGCTCGGCAAAAACCTGAATATCTGGTTCGGCAGCAGTTACAATAAAGCCAATAAAAAAGGCTGAGCATAAGAGTAAAGAAAGATTTCTTTTTTTGGTTAATTCTGATCCGCATCTTTCTCCCATGGGCTGAATACCCATATCTACACCAAGAAGAAAAATGGTAAGACCAATAATAAGAAAAAATCCCCCTGCCACAAATCTTGCAAGGAGGATTTTATCCATTGGGACTACAAATAAACCAAGAAAAAGAACAATCAAAACTGTTGGTAAAACAGATATTGCAGTTTCTTTTAGTTTTACAAGAATATTCATTAAGTAATCCTAATTAAAACTTAATTTGCTTTTACACTAAAGGCATCGTATCCTTTTTTTTCTATTCCATTAACCCAGGCAAGTGCATATTTTTTTGCCCCTTCCAGGTCGTGATCTCTGTAGTTTCCGCATTCAGCTTCTGTAGTGGCTGGAACCGGCTTATCCCATACGGCAACTTTTCTAAGCACGTTCAAAAGATGATTTGCAATCTCTTCTTCTGTGTGTTCGCCCCATACAGTAAAATAAAAACCTGTTCTGCAGCCCATAGGAGAAAGGTCAATAACCCCTTCCATTTCGTCACGGATATATTCTGCCATTAAGTGTTCCAGGGTATGAATGGCACCTGTAGTCATAAATTCTTTATTTGGCTGACAGAATCTTATGTCAAACTTTGTAACTACATCCCCTTTCTGACCTGTTTTTTTTGCCGCAAGTCTTACAAAAGGAGCAATTACCTTTGTGTGATCAAGATTAAACGAATCTACATTATATTTTTTTTCCATATAAAACCTCTCAAAATCTAAATTTCATTAATTACTTCAAGCAGGAAGGAACTGCTGAGTTTAGAAGCAAGTGCTTCATCGTAAGTGCTTTTTACACTGTCATCTGCACAATCAGACATACAGCGGATAATTACAAAAGGAATATTATTCTTATAGCAGGTGTGGGCAATTGCGCAGCCTTCCATTTCTACACAAAGAGGATTAAAGTTTCTGATTATAAAATCCTTCTTTTCTCCACCGGCAATAAACTGGTCCCCGCTGGCAATAAGCCCCTTCTGAATTTTATGTTCTTTAGAAAGGCTTGCCTTAGCAAAGGCTTCCATAGCTGTGTTTACAAGAGAAGCATCTGCTTCAAACTTTGCAGGTAAGGAAGGAATCTGGCCTAATTCATAACCAAAAAAAGTTGTATCAAAATCATGGTAGACCGTCTGACTTGAAACTACAAAATCGTAAATATTCAGGCCTTTTCCTGTTGCTCCTGCAATTCCGGTATTAATTACCTTTTCTACATTAAACTTAAGAATTAAAAGCTGTGTGCATAAGGCGGCATTTACCTTTCCAATTCCGCACTGAATTACAACAACTTCTTTATTAAACAAAAGTCCCTTATAGAACTTCTGTCCATTAATTTCTATGATTTCTTTTGAAGTCATCTTGTCATAAATGGCAGAGACTTCGCTTTCCATTGCGCCAATTATTCCTATCATATTTACCTTTTCAGTTTCTTTTCTTCATCTTCTTTTGACTGTTTTACATAGTGCTGTAAAACATCATCCAAAAGTTTATCCTGTAAATTAAACTTTCTGATTACCAGACTTACAACGGCCTTGTAAATAAGAAAACCGCCGACCATACTTCCAATAAAAATTAAAACAGAAAAAACTTCAAAAAGTACCCTTACAGTTGCAGACTGAGGGTCAAAACACTTAAACAAAATAAGTGACATTAAAAGGAAAAGTCCCAGCATTAAAAGCAGAGTTTCTACAATCTCAAAAAGGGATGCAAGTATCATAAAAATTGTTGAACGGTTTTTCTTTGTTCTGTATTCAATTTTAGCCTTTTTCTGTTTTTCAAGTTCGGCTTCATCAATTTCCTGATAATCCATATTTACCCCGCCTTAGTTTTCTGTTTTTTCAGCTTTTTCAGAATCTTCTTCGCTCTTTGCCTTATTATCTTTTGATTCTTTAGAAATAGAAACTATAAAAGAAATGATTAAAAGAATTCCGCAGATAACAACTGCTGAATCTGCAATATTAAAGGTTGGCCATCGTGTCATTCTAAAAAGCCCGATTGGACTTTTTGTAAATCCGAACCACTGGAAATCTAAAAAATCTACAACGCCTTCTGCCCTGAAAAAACGGTCTATAAGATTTCCAAGTCCGCCGCCAATAATTCCGGTAATAGACCAGCGCTGTAAGGCAGTGAATTCTTTGTTTCTAAAATAAACAACAATTACAAGAACAATAACAACAAGTGGTAAAAGCAGGAACAAAAGATGTCTGATTGTATCTGACCAGCCTGCACCAACACTGAATGCAACACCTGTATTACATACATGAACAATTCTAAAGAATCCACCTAAAAATGAGGCACCAATCTGATACAAGGGAATGTATTTTACAACTAAAGCCTTTGTAAGCTGATCTAAGATAATTACTAAGAAAGTTAAAATAAAAGGTAATAACTTCGACTTTAAAGATATTTTTTCCATATATTAAATATACAGAAGAATGATGTTTTTTTAAAGTTATAAGTTAGTTGGAAAATCTAAAAATTTACAGTCTATAGATTTTTCCTTCATCAGTTTTTGCATTACAAGGTTTACGCCCACAATTTCTGTTTCGTAGTGACCGCCGCCAATTACATTTATGCCCATCTCTTTTGCATAGTGATACTGCTCATGGGCAAACTCTCCTGTAATATAGGCATCAAGACCTTCTTCCACCGCCTGCTCAACATCTTCACTGGCCCCGCCAGAAATAATTCCAAGGCTTTTTATCAAATCTTTTCCAAAAGGAAGCTTTACATTTACGCTTTTTCCCTGGCGTACAAGTTTTTGCGAAAGTTCATCTATGCTTAGAGGCTTTTCAAGCTCTCCTTTTACACCAATGCTCATGCCCCGCCAGAAGCCAAAAGGATTAAGATTTTTTAAGCCAAGACGGGAAGCAAGGCCATAATTATTTCCGTAAGGATTATTTGCATCAAGAGGAATGTGATATGCACAAAGAGCAAGATCATTTTCTATAAAGGCTGCAATGCGCTTGTAGTGACTTCCCCTTAAAAGTTCGCAGCCACCCCAGAATAAGCCGTGATGAACAAAAAGCAGGTCTGCACCCCATTTTGCTGCCTCCAGGGCTATAAGTTCGCAGGCATCTACCGCAAAGGCAACCTTTTTAATTTCTTTTGACGAAGGTTCCTTATTCTGAATCTGAATGCCGTTCAAAGAAGGGTCAGAAGGATAGTTTTCTTTTTTTAAAAAGGAATTAAAATACTGATCAAGTTCAATAAGTGTCATTTTTGCTTTATCCCCCAGGATTTTTTTGCTTCTGCAATAGTTCTTTTTGCTGCAAGTCTTGGAATTAAGGCATCAGGCTCCTTTTCTTTTCCAAGATATCTGGCCAGAAGAGGTTCGGTCTGTTCAATAAAACCATAGCCAGGACTTGTATAATCTTCTATTGAATCTAAAGAAAATGTACCGCTTATAAGCTCAGGATATTTTTTCTGCAAATCAGAAATTGCAGTTTTACCCATTACATCAGAAACAAGAAAATAGCGGCAGTCTGGGCCATACTTTGCTTTTGCAAGGCTGATTAAGGATTCGCCTTCCAGCATCATATTGTAGGTATAAAATTCCCGGCTTGAGGCAAACTGCTGGGGTTTTCTAAGGCTTTCTATAATTAACAGGGTTTTTCTAAAAATCTTATTTTCCAGCGAAGGATAAATATAGCGGCAGTCGTTTGTGTAAAAATCTGCGGTATAAGTTGTGCAGGCATTTCTGGCAAGGAGATTCAAGTATGGAAGGTAAGCTTCAACATCTCCGCGGCGGTCAGGCAAAAAGAGGATTACATTTTTTTTATCTATGCCAGGCAGTAAAGAAAACTCATAACATTCTGCATTTACATGATTAAAATTATTTGCTTTTTCAAAACCGCTTTTGTGATTTCCATAGTATTTTTCTACAGTCTTTGTTACACCTTTTTGAGTGTCCGGAGTGATGGCCGGAAGGAAAATACAGATAATCACAAATAAGGAAATAACAGAAAGACTTGTAATTACTGCCCAGAATTTCATAAGTCCGCTGTAGCGGTCTACATAAAGCCGGTCTTTATAACGGAAGAGGGCGTGGAAGTTGGTGAGCAGAACCAGAAGGCTAAGCAGCAGTGTTGCAAGAGAAAAGATATCCAGGCCCCAGGAAAGAATAAGAAGGATTGCAAGAAGCAAAGCCAGTGGAGAAGTTGCAACTAAAGAGTCACGTCTGTCATTTTTTGGGAAGAAAACCCTGCTGTTTACGATAAAAAGAAGAGTAAGAATTAAAAGCTCACCTATATATTTCATAGATTTATTATAATTGCCTGTCGCCTTGCCTTCAAGAGAGAAAGAAGATAAAGGGATTATATTTATTTATAAGATTACTTCCTTTAAACCCGTTTTAGCACTATAATTTATTTATGTCTTATGAAGTAACAGCAACCCGCAGACGTCCGCAAAAATTTGATGATCTTGTAGGTCAGGAATTTGTTGCCGAGACGCTCAAAAACTCAATCAAATTAGGAAAAATAGCACATTCCTATCTTTTTTCTGGTCCTAGAGGCTGTGGTAAAACCTCAACTGCAAGAATTCTTGCAAAGGCCCTGAACTGCGCAAAGGGACCAACAGACTGCCCCTGCGGAGAATGTGCAAACTGTCAGGAAATAACTAAAGGCTCTTCTTTAGATGTAATAGAAATAGATGGAGCTTCAAACAATGGCGTAGAAGTTGCCCGCCAGATAAAAGATGAAGTTCTTTTTCCTCCAAGCAATAGCCGTTATAAAATATATATCATAGACGAAGTTCATATGCTTTCAATTTCTGCTTTTAACGCCCTGTTAAAAACAATTGAAGAGCCTCCTGCCTATGCTGTATTTATTTTTGCTACAACAGAATTACAGAAAGTTCCCGCAACAATAAAATCCCGCTGCCAGCAGTATAATTTCCGCCTGGTAGCAATAGATAAAGTAAAGCAGTGCCTTAGCGAAGCCGCTGCAGAATTAAACATTAAGGCAGATGACGAAGCCCTTTTCTGGATTGCAAGGGAGTCTACCGGTTCCATGAGAGATGCCTACACCTTATTTGATCAGGTTGTAGCCTTCAGCGACGGTGAGATGACTTATGAAAAAATCCGGGATAAGCTTGGTCTTGTAGGCATTGACCGCCTTAATGCAATTTTTGAAAGCTGCGTACAGAATCAGAGCGAAGGTGTTATAAACCTTTTAGATGAATTCTTACAGATGGGAATTTCCATTGAACAGCTTATTTCAAACTGTGCAGACTATTTACGTTCCCTGCTTTTAATAAAAAGCGGAATTAAAAAAGAAGCTTTACTGGGAAACAGTCCTGAACGATACAGCAGCCTTGTATTAAACAGCTGGAATCAGGTTCAGGTAGAAAGAGCCTTAAGTCTCTTTTTACAGTTATACAGAGATATCCGTTATTCTCTTTCTCCACGTTACGAGCTGGAATTAACCTTCCACCGTCTGTGTTTCCTCGGTCAGTATGTATCTAATTCAGAAGTTAAAAAGGCTATTGATGCTGCAAAAGCTCTTTTATTGAGCGCAGGCCCTGCACAAGGCACAATTTCAGCCCCGGCTTCAGCTCAGCCAGCCTTTACCAGCCCTGCACAAATGACACAGGCTTCCAGCGCCGAAAATATGTCACAGGCTCAATCACCTATGACTCAATCACCTATGGCTCAATCATCACAAAGTCAGACTTCACAGCCTCAATCATCACAGCCTGCCGCATCTTCATCCGGCCTGCCCGAAGGTATGCCCCGCTTTTCTTCATCTTTGATGGCCAGCATACAAAAAGATTCCGAAGAGGCTGGCGATGAAGAAGGAGATGAAAGCCACCCTTTTTCTAATGGCGGTTCACTGCCGCCTGAACAATCAGTGATGCAAAATGAAAACAATTCAGAACAGGTGGCACAAGTCCAGACTCCTCTTTTAAAACTGAATCTCGATGGTCAGAATCAAAACGAGACTTCTGTGTCATCATCTTTTGTACCTCTGTCTCCAACCGGTTATACAGAAAATCCTGATGATGAATCCACCTGGACAAACGTCGATGAGCCGCCAGAAGAAAGCTACTACCCCGAAGACGCCTCCTTCCAGTATTACGAAAACATGTCTGACCCGGAAGGCGGATTCGATAACAACGAATACCCGGACAACTCATACTCAGAAGCTTCATACCCGAACAGCGCATATGCAGCAAAGCCCGGACAGGCTCAAAGCCAGCAGTTTGTAACTACTGCAGAAGGAAGAAAACTTTCCATAGGACAGCTTAGGGGACTTGTAAAGGCAGCCCTGGAAATTTCTGACAACTTTGCCGCAGCCAGCATAGACCAGACAGCTGAATGGAAATTTGCAAATGACTGCATAGAAACCAGCGTCCAGAATGATTACGATCTGCAGATTGTAAAAAAGAAGCAGATTGAAATTGAAAGGGAACTTGCTTCCATTTGCGGAAGAAAAATAAGCCTTAGCATTTGCGTTCACAGTACAAAAGTTTCTAAAGAAGAATTAGACAAAAAGTATCCCCAGCAGATAAAAGTTCTCCTGCAAACTTTCAGCGGAACTGTTATTGCCGGACGTTCCTAAAATATATTATCTTTAATACGAGGTGAATTATGAATCCATTTGATTTTCTTAAAAATACACAGGCCATAAAAGAACAGAGTCAGAAGTTCCAGGAAGAACTTGAACAGATTACTGCAGAAGGTTCTTCGGGCGGAAGAATGGTTACAATCACAATGAACGGCCGTTTTGAAATGAAGGGCATAAAACTGGATCCTATCTGCGTAGACAACAGAGATGTAAAAATGCTTGAAGATTTAATTGTTGCTGCCCACAATAATGCAATTCAGAATGTTCAGGAACAGATAAAAAATAAATCCTCTTCTTTGTTAGGCGGTCTTGATTTAGGCTCACTGGGACTTTAATCATAACTGGGACTTTAAACACATATGAACGCATTTGATGAACTTACCAATAACTTTTCTAAACTTCCCGGCATAGGAAAAAAATCTGCCATCCGTATGGTCAACTGGCTTTTAAAACAGGATTCAGAATATGTTAAAAAATTTGCCAGAAACATAAACGACATTCAGGACAAAATTAAGCCCTGCAGCATCTGCGGAACCTGGACAGAAAGCGACCCCTGCCCTATCTGCACAAATCCCTTACGTTCTTCAAATCAAATTTGCGTTGTTGAACAACCCCAGGACGTTTCTACAATTGAAGCCTACGGTGAATACAAGGGCCTTTACCACGTTTTAGGAGGTCTGATTAAACCTCTGGAAGGCATCGGACCTTCACAGCTTTCTATAAGTCAGCTTTTAAGCAGAATAAGGGAAGGAAATATAACTGAAGTAATAATTGCTACAAATCCTACTGTAGAAGGCGATACCACAGCCCTTTACATAAACAAGGCTATAAGTGAATTAAACAGGGGAGATTCTTTAAAGGTAACAAGACTTGCCACAGGAATTCCTGTTGGAGGCGACTTAGAGTACATTGATAAAAGAACCCTAAGCCTTAGCTTCCGTGGCAGAAGTGAATTTTAGTTTTTTAAGGCAGCTTTATTTCTGCTTTATTTCTGCTCCGGCATGGTTGCAAGCAGAGCCTTGTAAAATTCAGGGAAGGCCTTTTCAAGAACAACTGGTCTTCCGTTCTTATCTAAGAAGCAGTGAGTACTGTTTCCTGTAAAAACAATTTCCCCTTTACAAGTCATTTCGTAACCGATTACCAGTTTAAAGGCAGAACATTTTATTGCAAAAACTTTAACTGTAATTTCGTCAGGGAAGGTTGTAGATTTTTTAAAAGCACAGTCAATTGCAATTACCGGAGAGCCAACACCTTCTGCTTCCATTTTTTCGTAACCAAAACCAAGCTGTTCCATAAAATCAACGCGGGCTTCTTCCATAAAGCGAATGTAGTTTGAATGATGTGTCAAACCCATTTTGTCTGTTTCGTAATAATTTACTTTGTGAACATAATCTTTCATAATGATTTTATTGTGACAATTTTCAGTTTTTTGTCAAGTAAACTTCCGCCCTGAGATTTATTTTTTTATCTAAGGTTTCTTTTTTTCAGACCGAAAAGTATCGAATTGACTTATTCATACTGTAGCACTATAGTTATTTATAACAACAAGTTATAATTAAAAAAACACAGGAGAAATTTATGCTTAAAAAAACTAAAATTCTTTTAATTTCAATTGCAATGCTTATTATGGGAAGCGCAGCTCTTCATGCAAATCCTTTGGAATATAAAAACGCAATAGGTATTTACGGCATGTTCGGATTTTCTAACAGTGGACTTCAATACCAGAGATGGTTTAATGACAGAATTGGTCTTCAGTCTCAGGTTCTTGCCTGGTATGAATCTGGTAGAAACCAGTATGATGATCCTGAATATGAGTTTGCCTTAAATACACAGCTGCTTTTCAGCCTTTTTAAAACAAACTTTGGAGAAAAATCCGGAACAAATCTTTATGCATGGGGTTTACTGGGTTACTATCTTTATAATACCACAGACTATGTCGACGGTTCTTCTTTAGGAGTATATAGCATCAGAATAACAGAAAGTATCTGCAATAACTTTGTTTTTGGTGCAGGCTTTGGCTTTGACGTTATGTTCTGGGATCATCTTTCGGTTCCATTTGAGTTTGGTTTTGCAGGACAGATGCCTCACGAAACAAGAATCAGCCTTACTGCTGCAACCGGTATCCGCTATCGATTCTAGAAAAATTAATCAGCTCGGGATGATATTCAAAATGCATATTGTCCCAGATGAGCCATTTTCCACCCCAAATAAAGCCTTCTTCTTCAAAGGCCTCTATAACCTTCTGGGGTGGCATCCACCTTTGCGAAAGCGGAGTCAACATCCACTTATCGCCACTCTTATCTTTTGCCCAGCTCCAGTAAACATCTTTTCCACCATAACGCTTAGGAAGCAGATCCAGGGCAATTCCAAGACTATGAAAGGATTTTCTGTTAGTATTTGCAATTTCCCGCCAGTAATAGGCATCGCAGCTTTTTAGTCCGTCAACAAAATCTTTTACTTCATTATCGCTTTTTGAAAGCAAAAGGATTTTATCTTCAACCTTTTTTAAGGGAGCCTTAATTCTTTCGTGTACATTCAATCTTTTGCCAAGAAAACTTGCTTTTACAATGTGTTTTTCAAGGCTCAGCTGATTCTGACTGCTGTAGATAAAGTCAAAAAAGAACATGGGAGTTCCACGGTCGCTCTTTCGATTTTCATTTGAGCCGAATTTTGTCAGGGCTTCAATTTCTTCCTGAGTAAAAGTAGCAGGATCCTTTAGTGGACTCTTGTAATCGTAGTGATATAAGAGAGTCCAGTACTTATCTTTATTTTCAAGTTCAGAAAAAGGCAGCAGGGAACCATTACACCAGTAAAAATCAGAAGATATACTTTCTTCTTCCCCGGGAAGTTCTACAGTAATCTTCCATTCATTCACTTCTTCATCATACTGACTTGTAAAAAGCAGGTCCGGATAAGATTCCTTAAAAACCTTTAACAATTCTGGTTCAGAAGGTCTTTTCTTTGAGGCTGCCAGCTCCTGCCTGGAAGCTGGTAAAGCGGCTTTTTTAGAGCAGGCGCTAAAAAGAGGAATAAAAAGAAATATTAAAAATGATTTTTTTACAATCTGAAGCTTCACATTTTGGATTATAGCACAAATAATTGATAATCTCGCCATAAATCAGTAAAATATTTTATACAAAAAAAAGGCACACAGGAGTCCGCTATGTCATATGTAAACCTACCTGATTTATTTGGAAGTTATGTTTTTAATCAAACCACAATGAAAAAAATGCTGCCGCCAAAAACCTTCCAGGCCTTAAAACTGACCATGGAAAACGGAACCCCACTTGATCTTGAAGCTGCAAATCAGATTGCAGATGCAATGAAAAACTGGGCAATTAAACTGGGAGCAACCCACTATTCACACTGGTTCCAGCCACTTACAGGCATTACAGCAGAAAAACATGATTCCTTCCTGACTCCTGCAGAAGAAGGCAAAATCATTATGAGCTTTAGTGGAAAAGAGCTTATAAAAGGTGAACCGGATGCATCTTCTTTCCCTAACGGAGGTAAACGTTCCACTTTCGAAGCCCGTGGCTACACAGTCTGGGATCCAACCTCTTATCCTTTTGTAAAAGATCACACCTTATGTATTCCAACAGCCTTCTGTTCTTATAACGGAGAAGCCTTAGACAAAAAAACTCCTCTCCTCCGTTCTATGGAAGCTATAAACGAACAGAGTCTTCGTATATTAAAACTCTTTGGCAATAAGGCTAAGCACGTTACTACAACCATGGGCCCTGAACAGGAATACTTTTTAGTAGATGAAGCAATTTATCGTAAGCGCAAGGACTTAAAAATGTGCGGACGAACCCTCTTTGGTGCCCGCCCTGTAAAAGGTCAGGAAATGGATGACCAGTACTTTGCCGCAATTAAACCACGTGTTATTGAATACATGGAAGACTTAAATGGTGAACTGTGGAAGCTTGGTATTTATGCAAAAACAGAACACAACGAAGCCGCTCCTGCCCAGCATGAAATGGCTCCAATCTTTACAACAAGTAACCTTGCCGCTGACCAGAACCAGCTTACAATGGAAATTATGAAAAAGGTTGCCCGCAGACACGGACTTATCTGCCTTTTACACGAAAAACCATTTGCCGGAGTAAACGGAAGCGGTAAACATAACAACTGGTCAATTGCCACAGACCTGGGAGAAAATCTTTTTGCACCGGGAAAAACCCCACGCGACAATGCCCAGTTCCTTTTATTCCTTACTGCAGTAATTAAGGCAGTAGATGATAACCAGGATTTACTCCGCTACTCGGTAGCCTCTGCCGGAAACGATCATCGTCTTGGAGCTAACGAGGCCCCACCTGCCATAATGTCAATTTACGTTGGCGACGAACTTGACGCCATCTTAAAGGCAATAAAAGACGGCACCGACTATAGTGGAAAAACTGGCGGAAAAATGACTATTGGAGCAGATGTTCTTCCTCCAATTCCAAAGGATTCCACAGACCGAAACAGAACTTCCCCATTTGCCTTTACAGGAAACCGTTTTGAGTTCCGTTCGGTAGGAAGTGCCCTTTCAATCAGTGGTCCAAACACCATTTTGAATGCCATCCTTGCAGACACCTTAAGAGCCTTTGCAGATGAACTTGAAAAGTCAGAAAACTTTTCTTCAGACCTTGATAAACTTATTAAAAGAGAAATTACTGCCCACTGGCGCATTCTCTTTAACGGCAACGGCTATGGTGAAGAATGGATTAAAGAAGCTGAAGAAAGAGGCTTAAAGAACTACCGCACTACACCAAAGGCAATTGAGCACTATCTTGACCAGAAAAATATTGACCTCTTTACCAGAATGGGCATTTACACCCCTGAAGAAATGAAGAGCCATTATGATATCAAACTTGAAAAATACTGTCAGGTTTTGAATATTGAAGCAAACACAATGCTCGAGATGGTTCATAAAGATATCATACCTGCAGCCTTTAAGTATATGAATGTACTTGCTGATACAGAGTTCAAAATGCAGAGAGTATTCAATCTTTGCGATGCAGGCTTAAAGCTGATGGAAAAACTTAATAACCTTATAAATGAACTTTCCAACAAGGCTGACGAGCTTGCTAAAAAGCACGAAGAAACAAAGAATATCGAAAGTCTTATGCAGAGGGCTCATGCTTATGCAAAGGTAGTTATTCCTGCTATGGAAGAAGTTCGTAAAACTGCTGATTCTATAGAAGTGCTTCTGGGAGAGGAATACAAACCATTCCCTACCTACGAAGATTTACTTTACAGCGTTCAATAAATAGACCTGTTTTAAAAGTAAAAGGCCGGCCTTCAGGTAAAGCCGGCTTTTTTTATGCTAAAGCTTTAATTTGTCATGATCAAAGTCTACAGACTTTCTTTCCTGCATAAAGTATTCTCTCAGTTTTTCAAAGGAAGAATCAAGTTCATATAAAATATAGCCTTTTTTATTATGAACTATAAAGGCAGGATAGAAAGGCAGCTCTTCAAGGTATATGATTTCTTCTTCGCAAAGGTCTTCATTATTTGCAACATAGCATTTTACGGCCTGAAGGCAGTCAAAATCAGGATAAAGTTCAAGGAATTCTGAATACTTCTTATAAAACTTTGTATACTTTTTATTGAGCTTATAGTTTTCCTTGTAAAAATCCTTATTGATTCTACAAATTTCGCCAGAATACTGCAGGATAATTGCAACCTTCTTAGAAATAAGCCTTATAACAGGATGCTTTTTTCCCTTTTTAGTTCCAACCGCCTGTCTTAAATGCTTTGCAGTTTTTTTCTCTTTTTTATTTATCTTCTTTTCTGTTTTATAAAAATCTTCTATATCTTCATAATATGGAGCCTGATTGTCCATTCTCTGCTGCAGCTGAAGATTTTTTTGTATGAACCTGCGGTCAATTTCCGGCACTTCTTTAATTGAGCCGTCTTTTGTAAGATAGATTTTCCAGTCATTTTTGCTGGTTTTTAAATTGATTTTTAAATAAGTATCAAAAGCTTCAATATAAAACTCGTGAATTGCCTTGTTATAGTTTCCAAAAAGGAATTTTAAATCGCGGTTTTTACAGGCAGTAAAAGCTTCCCGGTTAAAGCTTGCAGTACCAAAGTAACGGATTGGCTCTTCGCTAAGCCCAGGCTGCAGGCGCAGGAACAAAGTCCACACTTCTGAAAGATAAAAATCTACACTAAAGTCTTCATTGTCAAATTTTAAGGTAAAAGGACCTTCGCTAAAGTGAAGGTTATCTATACTGCATTCGGAGTTCTCAATCTTGTAATTATTTCTCCAGACAGCACCCTTATATGAACGAAGAATATTTACCGGCTGGACTGAAGTTTTTTCTGTAAAGGCAGTCTCAGGAATAAAAAGTTCAGCTTCCTTAAAAAGCCAGTCAGAATCATTTATCTTTTTAAAGTAATAGCCGCTTCTTCCTTTTTCGTTCAAAGCAGCAACCCTTAATTCTCTTTCTGCATTTCCTTTCCCAGTCTGAATAATTGTTATGAAAGTTGAAGCTCTTGCTCCCGGTGGAAGAGATGGCTGTTTTTTCCAGTCTTCGTTAGGCAGGGCCCAGACGCTGGTGTTGGAAGAAGGATCAGAGCCTTTTAAGTGGGAATATACTTCGTTATAAGAATAATCGTAAAGCATAGGATCTGAACCGACGGTATTATAATCTACAAGTCGGGTATACATAATACCGTCTTTAGAAATAAGAAAGAAAGTAGATGCACTTTCGCTAAGATTTTCTGCTACAAAGTTTCCGTTTAAAGGACCTTTAAAAGAGTGACTGAAATCTGAAGGACAGGCTGGATCGCAATATCTGATTGTCTGACCGTCTTCGCAAAGAAAAGGGATGGACTCAACTCCCAAAGGGCCGTAATTGTGTTCATTTCCAAGAGCATCTTCATAATATTCTACATCTTTACGGCTGGAACCAACCGCCCAGCATCTTTTGTTTTTTACTGCCGCATTCTGGTAGAGCTGAATCTTTCTTGGCCAGCCAAAATAGTCAATCCATTCAAAGGCTGTATAGCTTGTGATTTTTTTTGTATAGCAGCGGTAAAGCTTTCCTTCGTCACTAAAGGCATAAAGCACATCTGCATCTGCGGCAATTTCTACAATCCTCTTTACCGGCTCAAAGGCAGCCTTTGAAGAGTAAGGAAGTCCGGTTTCTTTAAAAAGTTTCCATTCGCCGGCTCCGGCTTTTCTCTGCTTGTAATAAATCTTTCCGTCTTTTAAAAGATAATCATACTCAAAAGAAAAGGTCTGGGTTAAAGTTTTTATATAAATTGTGTCCGGAAATTCGCCGTTTACATTGTCGGTGGAAGGCCTGTCTGCAAGAGCCAGGGGAGCTCCTTCGCACTCCAGAAAATGTCTTGTATAAAGAGGCAGAGAATTACAGGAGCAGAAAAAGGCTCCTGTAAAAAAAAGTAAAGTGCAAAGTTTTATTATAAGCTTTTTCATAATTACATTCTGTTTTTCATTTCAAAATAGCCGAAGAATTGTTTATCTGTAATGTTCCAGCCGCAGCCGCCTTCAAAAATAAAGTTGCAAAGGCCAATTAAAGAAACCTGAGTTCTAAAGAAGCCGCCGGCCGACATATTAAGATTTCCACTATAAAGCTGATCAAAGAAGCCGCCCAGCTTCCACTGCTGAACAATGATTAATTCTGCAAAGGTAAGGCCCGGGTCCAGGTTTACAAGATAAGCCTCTGCTGCATTAGAAACTATTAAGTTATTATTTACATGTGGCTTTTTTGCACGGTAATAATCAGATTCATAAACCTTTGTATATGGAGCTGAAGAATCAAAGCTGCAGAAAGCATAGCGGCAGGTAGAATTATCTGCAATTCCAAGTGACCAGACAGGAGCCTTTTTACTGAAGGCAGAAGCATTAAGCATGGTCTGAAGGTTCATTCCAAGACCATTTGAAAGAGAAGCAAAAGAGTTTCCCGACATAAAATAAAATGGCTTAAACTGAATATAGGCCCTTTTAGAATCTCCTGCTTCTACTTCAAAACCTGCCTTAAAAAGCATTTCTTCCGGTGCAAATTTGTTTGTACCAAGATACTCTGCTGTAAGGAAAAGAGGTTTTAAAGCATATGGGAAAAATTCCGGTCTGACTTTTATAGTAGCAGCCCCAAAAAAGTTTTCGGGATGGAATTTTCTATAGGCAAAAGAATAGGAAGCCAGGCTTGAAAATTCAAATACCGAAGAAGGCTTCCAGGTAAAATTAATATCAAAAGAAAAAGAGTTTTTATTAAAAGGGAAAGTAAGGCCTGCGTTAAGATAAACTTTTGAAGAATCTAAAAAAGCAAAGGCCGAAAGTCCGTTAATTCCATAAATAGAATAATCAGGATAGTCAACCATAGGGAAAACCGGCCACACCTTTAAGCCAAAATAACTTTCACTCTGTTTTAAAGGAGCATTTGTTAAAACATTGCGGATTGAATTATCTGCAAAGGCATCAGTTTCTTTTCTTCTTTCGAGCAGAGCATTGTATGAATGAGGACATTTTTTTATATCCTCCATAACATTCATGGCAGATTCATAACCAATGGCAGATAATTCTTCGGCCTTATCAAAAGACATAAAAGAAAAATGCTCTACATCATTTCTTATAATTACCGGCTTATATTTTTTAATATCTTTTGCGGCCTGTCTTTCCTTACCAATGGACATTGTTCTGTTCAAAACGACAATCATATTATTGTAGTTTAAAACCGCATCATAAAAGGCTGTTGAAATTACAATGTTATCTGAAAAGCTTTCTGCAATTGAAAGACCGGCAATATCTATGGCACCACTGTCTATCAGGCGGACAGGAGTTTTTTCTTCATCATGCAGATTATAATCAGTTGGCTCCATTATTGCAGACATGGCAAAAGCCGCAGTCATGATTTTTGAAAAATCACCGCTTGCATGCCATATCTGACGTTTTGTATATAAATCTTCTGTAAGAATAAGAATAGGAATTGGACATTCACTTAAGTCAGTTTCTTCTTTTCCTAGTAAATCGTTTACAAAAGCTCTGAATTTTCTTACAGAAAGAATTCCGCCATGAATTGGAATTACCGGCTCAAAATACTGGGTAAGATTAATATTCGAAACAACTTCAGCAATTTTATCCGGAGAGAAGCCGTAAGCGTAAAACATTCCGATTATTGCTCCCATGGAGTTGGCAACAATAAAATCTGGGGTAACATTATTTTCTTCCATTGCCTTAAGGGCACCAATATGGGCAAAGGCTCTTGCTGAACCTCCGCACAAAACCAGTCCCATAGGTTCCCGGCCTTCATTTTTTCGGATTGCATCAAGTTTTTCCTGGAACTCATCAACCCCTTCAAAAACCGGCTGCTGCTGCAGCATAAAAGGGTCATTCTCTGCAATCATCAATTTTGAACCGGACTGAGCTGTCAGATTAAAAAAAGAAGAAATAACTATCACCAGAAAAAAAGACAGACTTATTTTACTAAACTTCATGCTGATAAACCTCTCCAGAATTTTTAAATTTTTAATTAAAGTTTTCCGCTTTCTGCTGCACCCGGAAGACCAATATCTTTACGATAGAAAGCATCTTCAAATTTTACGGCAGAAATTCCTTTGTAAGCCTTTTCCCAGGCTTCTTTAAAGGTTTCGCCAAAAGCAGAAGATGCAAGAACACGACCTCCGCTTGTAAGTAAATCATCCTCGCCACGTCTTCCAGAAACTGCCCCTGCAATAAAGATTTTTGCAGTACTTTCTTTAAGAAGAGCTTCATTAAAGGTGATTTTACAGCCTTTTTTATAAGCTTCAGGATATCCGCCGCTTACAACAACCGGAGCAACCTGGTATCCTTTTTTCCATTTCAAATTAAAGTCTTTTAATGAACCGTTTGTAATGGCAATACACATAGAAGCAAAGTCAAAATCCATAAGAGGAAGAACAGCCTGAGTTTCAGGGTCTCCAAGGCGAACATTATATTCAAGAAGCTTTGGTCCATTTTTTGTAAGCATAACGCCAAAGAAGATAAAGCCTCTATAGTCGAATTTTTCTTTTATAAGTCCGTTTAAGGTTGGTGTGAGGATGTCTTTGTTGAACTGATCCATTGTTTCTAAGGAAACATCATCCAGAGGACTTACAGCACCCATTCCACCGGTATTAGGACCTTTAGCACCGTCTAAAAGACGTTTATGGTCACGGGCAGGCTGGAATGATTTTATAACTGCGTTTCCGCTTAAGGCAAATTCCGGAGTAACTGATACAGCCGCAAGTACAGAAATTTCTACACCTTCAAGGTATTCTTCTATTACAAGTTTTTTTCCGGCATCACCAACTTTTCCATTATCCATAAGGTCGCAGATTGCTTTTATAGCCTCTTCTTCTGTAGCAGCAACGACAACACCTTTTCCGGCAGCGAGACCATCTGCTTTAATTACAATTGGTGCACCCTGTTTTTTTACATACTCTATGGCAGCATCTTTATTTACAAAGGTTTCGCTGGCAGCACAGGCAACCCCGTACTTTTTCATAAAGTTCTTAGATAAATCTTTACTTGCTTCAAGCTGGGCTGCAGCCTTTTTAGGTCCAACACAAGGGATTGATGCATTCCAGAATTCATCTGCAATACCGGCAGCAAGAGGATCTTCCGGTCCAATTACTGCAAGGCGGCAATTCTCGTGCTTTGCAATAGCAACGTAAGGATTTTCGCCTTCTTTAATATAATCACAATCCTTTGGATTTACATTAACGCATTTAGATTCATTTGCAGTTCCGCCGTTTCCTGGAACAACAAAGATTTTTTCTACACTTGAGCTTTGTGCTAATTTCCAGCAGATAGTGTGCTCTCGTCCACCACTGCCAACTACCATGATATTCATAGCCAATATTTTATAGAAAAAATCCTCTTGTTACAACATAAGATATATTATCACTTCTGTTTTACTTCACTCATAAGGGTGGTGCCATCCATAAAATGAACAACTGTTGTATAATACCAGCCTGTAGGAATTTCAGAAAGATTTTCGCTTCCATAAGTAAAGTTTGCACTTTTTATTTTTATTCCAGTTTCCATACCTTTACTTTCCCATACTCCAATATCACTAACTGTATTTGTTTCCGTAAGCTTTACAGGACTATACATTGTATGAATGAAGGTAGACTGATCACAGAATACCTGCAGACCATTTTGAAGATCCATTATATTTTTATTATTACAAGTATATTTTGTACCTATATAAGCATATTCCGGTTCATAATACGAATAATTATCACTTCCAATTATTTTTACCCATTTTGAATTTAAATCACCATTACTGTCTGTAATACTTGTACCGTCATATTTGTATTGCCATAATATCCAGCGCTTTTTATACTCATTATCGAAGTAGTAATAAGCTTTTGCACAGTTCTGACTGTTAGATAAAGTTTTAGTACTTGAATTATAAGAAAAGCCTATCTTTTTCTTATTTCGTTTGTTAGTAACTGGAACAAAATTGTAATTTTTATTTCCACTGTAATCTTCTGCTACAAAGCAAACAGTGTAGTCGCCTTCATCTAAATCTCCATAAGGAAGGGTAATTATTCCTTGTTTTGAAGAAGAAGCATGAGGAACATAATAATTTAATACAGATTTATTAAAGATCACAGTCTTTTTTGTATACGAAGAAAGGTCGCTTTCACTACAGTAGGAAATATCAGGCGGTAAAATGTAATAGCTTATGCTGTTCATAACATCAGTGCCTAAAGGAAAACCATAGTTTTTAATGTAAACTTTGTTGTCACTATCGGTGGTTTGCTCATAAAAAAGACTAAGCCCAGAAGAAGAAGACAGAATTCTGGTAATACTGGCATATATGGTACCCGTATCTGGTGGCGTAAGATCTCCTGTTAAATCAAAGCTATAATCTCGATTATATTCACTTGCACCATTCACATAAGCATAACGCCATGAACTGGTTGCTGTCTGATTAGCAGAATTCGTTGCCAGCATATATAAGTTATAAGAGCCAGGAGATGGCAGATTAATAGAAAAGCCTTTTTGAATGAAAACTGCATTAGTATCTCTATTAACAGCTTTAACAGAATAAGTAATACCAGAAGGATACGTAGAAAGACTATTTCTAAAGTCCTGAACCTCAACCTTATAACAACCTGATCCCTTTACAGGTGTTGCTGTTACACTTACAGGATCTTTAAAATATGATGAATTTGAAATACTTGTTTGAGCATGAACAACTGTCGGTGCAGATATTTCTCCGCTGCTATTCATAATTACCTTTGCATAGGAAGGACTTAAAGTACTGTATATACGACTACCTTCTTCGTATAAAAAAGCAAGTCTGAGATAAATCCTATAAGTTTTTCCACTCTCACAAGCTGATGTATCTATCATAAGTTCTTCGACATCTGGCTCTTCATCCATCCAGCCAAGAATGTTACTTTCAGAAATTGTTTTTCCATTTTCAAATAGAAGAGCGCTAAGCATAAAGCCTTGGGCTCCCGCCTCTGTCGCAAGAGCTTTAAAAGTAGAAACACTGTATGGATGGATATAATAATGCACATATCCGTGTCTATCAGGCTCAGAAACTGATATGGTATCAAAATCAGGCTCAGGAGGAATTGCGTAAATTTTTTCTCTCGTATTATTTACACTATCTATACATATTACTTTAACAAAGGTAGATTTATCTGCATCTCGGGTAAAGCTGTACTTACTTGACCATGAGTCACTCGATGAAGGAGAGATTTTTGTCATAGAAGAAAGACTATATCCCCAGTACATATTTACACTAACATCTGAATACATATCTGTTGAAGCAGTAAAGAACAAATCTTTTTCTTGTCCATTTGTTACTTCAGCTGGAACTACGTCTCTGTTATTTGTTGAAGTATGGAAATCTATAACCGGAACAAAATCTCTTGTTGTAAGGTATGTATCTTTTACTACATACCAGGTTCTTGTATCGCTTACATTCCCTGCATTATCAATATACTGAAAATCCAGTTTAATAATACCATCTGCTGTTGTTTTAAAATTATAGGTACCTGCAAACTTGTAAATTCTTTTAATTGAATCATAAAGAGTTTTACTGGTAATTTCAGTCTCTACAGGGAAAGAGCTTACAGTTTCATTATCTCTTGTTCTGTACTGAGTTTCCCTAATCTTAAGTGCAGAAATTCCAGAATCTGTATCTGCACCATACATAGTATAATAAATTGAACTGCCCACATGATTCTGGCTATAAGTTCCATAGGTATATGAACCGTTTTTTGTCTTAGACCAGGCTGAATAAGCTGATGTTGAAAGCGTGTTTCCAGAGCTTGTTCCATCGGACTTTAGCGCAGAACCTGTTCCCCAGACAGGAGCTGTTGTTTCCCTCTGTCCGTTTATAGTAAAAGGAATTGTAAAGGAATTTTGAATAGCATCACTTAATTCAAGAGGATGTCTTGGAAAATCTGAATCTGTTATGGCATTTCCATTTGCATTAAGATTAATCTCTAAATCGCAAATATCAGTATCACCAGGAACCAGAGTTTTCTTTACATTTTCTTTTGGTCTTATAATAAGAGTATCTGAAGTCTCAAAAGAATATTCAAATAATACAGCAACATTTTTTCCAGCTTTTGTTATAGAAAGAGAAGGAATTGTTACAGAAGAAGGCAGCATTGCCTTATTAAATTTTATATATATTTTTGAATCGCAAGAAACCCCTTCAACTCCAATATTGTAGATACTGGTCTTATTATCAACTTTGACACTTTCGACTTTTGGAATCTTATATGAAAAAGCATGGACTTTGATTATATTATCATCAATCGGATTATCCCATATTCTAAACACAGACTGCTCTCTGTGTTCCGAAGTATAGTCCAGACCTGCTTCCTCATCGCAAAACTCCAGTATATCGCCATCTTCGTCTGCATAATACACTTCCCAGTTTTCACACCTGTAATCCTCAGATTCAAAAGAAAGATTTATCTGATTTCTTTTAGAGTCCATTACCTGGTTTAAAGTTACATAAGAGTTCAGGTCAAGATCTTTAATTTTTCCTGCCCCTTGTGGCTCTACACTATATGAAATTCTATAATTTATGCCTGTTGACGAATTTATAACGTAATTAAACTCATAGTCTTCAGGCAAATAAATATTCTGAGAATTATCTGTATAATAAAAAAGAGCTGGAATATAAACATTTATTGTTTTTGTCTGGTTTCCAAAAACAGCAAGGTAATAGTTTGTTGATATTGTAATTGTATTGCCGCTAAGTTTACGTGTGGTAAAGAAACTGTCTACATTTTCTCCATCCATTGAAATTCTGATTTTATCAAGGTAAGAAGAATTTGCCGAAGGAAGAGCCTTATTAAAGGTTATCTGTATTTTAGAATCTTTTGGATTTACACTTAAAGAAGGACTGGTTTTTGTAATTTTCAAGATTTCACTGGCAGTGGCTGTAACGGTTACCCCCTGCACTGCCTCGTAAACAATAAGCTTCGTTGAAAGGGCACTTTTATCAAGTATTTTTATTTTTGAATCTGGAACAGTCTGCCCGCCAGAAGCAATAGTCCAGCCAATAAAACGCCAGCCCTCTTTAGGAGCAAAGGCAATCTCAACTTCCTGTCCGATAGAATAATTGTTGCTTCCCTTTGCCTTTGTCAATTCACCCGAATTTGCTGGTGCTGTAAAGGTAACAGAAGCCTTCTGCAAAGTTGTAGAATCAATTTTGTAATTAAAGCTTTTTCCATTTCCCCCATAAAACACCTTTGTTCCATCTTCCATAAGATAATAAAAATCATCCGGAATAGAAACCGTAACCGTCTTATTCTGACCTTCTGCCAAATCCAGCATATTAGAATTATCTGCAATAAAGGTAACTGTATTTCCATCTATTTCAGGCTCATAAAAACAAGATTTTACAGGAATTCCACCAATTGCAATCGAAATGTTTTCAAGCTGTTTAAGACCTTCTTCATCGTCTGGCAGCTCTTTATTAAAGACAATAGTGATTGGTGAGTTTTTACAAACAGCACTTGTCCCTGCAGGAGAAAACTCATTTACTCTAAGGCGAGGAGCGCATACAGCTGTTATCTGACTTGTATGTCCAGCAGGAGTTTCTGTTTTTACATAAGCCTTTGTATTTGGATTCGTTTCTTCGTCAACTGCAAGATAAGTGGAATCATATTCCCATTTTATAAACTGATAATCTGAAGCTTCTGTAAAATTCAGAGGGATATAAGACATTATGTCATACTTACTTGTGCCTGACAGTTTTAAAGAACCTTCTGAAGAAAGACAGGAAAGATTTATAGAAGCTTTTTCATTTGTTTCATTTACTATATTATACGACCACTGTTTCTGACTGTTCATTGTAACAGCATATTCGTCTGTTATAGAGTCCATTAATGTTACATAAATGGTTTTAGAGTCTCCTGAAAATGAAAAATTAAAAGGATGAAAAATATCAACAGGAATAGTCAAGCTTGAATTTTCTAAATTTATTTGTGGCTGCAAAAAGTGTTCGGCAATAGAAGGTCCGTCATAAGAAGAACTTGTAATAGCAATGATTTTTTAAATAAGTATGGTTATTTATTGTATAAGCCCAGATATTACCGTCATCATCAGTTTTTACGACTGCTCCTTCTGGAATTTCTTCTTCGTTAAATATAAATGAAGATGCAGAAGGCAACTTTGAAAAAGGAATAAATATAGAAGAAGTCCATGGATTAGAAGAGGATGGAGATGGACTTACCTCACCTTTTATGGCAATTCTTTCTATACAGTATGGGAGAATACGGATATCAGAGGAAGATTTTGTAACTTTTACCTTTGTTTTTGCGGACTTTGGATTTTCAAATTCAACTCCATCTATAGTTTTATTTTCATCTTCTTTACTGACTGCCCGCCATTCTATAAAACTATATGTTGGATTTTCCGAAAAATTGACTTCGAAGTCATAACCCTTTTTAACAGTCTGATCTCCGTTTGGGAAGGGAGTTCCAGATCCTTCTGCAGCCTGAATTCTTATCTGTATTTTTTCTGCATTTGCATAAGCAATATCTTCATCCAGCTGCTTTTTAAAACCTGAACCTTCCATAAAGTTCTGGCAAGAAGATAACACTAAACACAATAAACTATATATACATAAAGTATTTAAGCTTTTAAAAATAAACTTTTTCATAATATCCTCACTCCATCATTTTTTACTTATAACAATTTATTATATCATCTGTTATAAATTATGAGCAAGGGATATCCTTTTCCGGTCTTTATCTTCTTAGTCTGCCCTTGGCTTGTGACAGTTTGAACAGCCTATTACGTGAACATGCTTTTTTCCCATGGCCTTGTTAAAAAGACGGGCTGTAAGACTTTGATTCTGGGCTACAGCTTTGTGACAGACAGGGCAGATTCTTTTTACGCCGGGTTCACAGGCAGGATAACAGTGGGGACAGCCCATAACAATCATAAGCTGGTCAGGGACATTCATGGGCCTGTAGACTTTTGAAATTATATTTTCGCCCACATAAAGGGATGAATTACATAAGGGACATTTTACAGGCTGCAGATTTTTACTTTTAGAAACCGGCTGACCTTTACTATAAAAGTTTTTAATAATCCAGAATAAAAGGGCAATAATAACGCAGATGGCACAAAAAGCAATAAAGTATTCCATAAGTCTATTATAAAGCAATTAAGAAAATTTATAAAAATTTTTAAAAAAAATTAAAAAAAAGTCTAAACTAAATTTTTTCCCCTCCGACAATCTAGTAAAGGGTGGTGAGAACCCTAACCTAAAAATAAGGAGATTATTATGGTTATCAATCACAATATGAGTGCTATGTTCGCTCAGCGTTCACAGGGACTCCAGGACCTTAATCAGCAGAAATCAATGGAAAAGCTTTCATCAGGCATGCGCATTAATCGTGCTGGTGATGATGCTTCTGGACTTGCAGTATCAGAAAAAATGCGTTCACAGATCCGCGGTTTAAACCAGGCTTCTACTAACGCAGAAAATGGTATTTCTTTCATCCAGACAACTGAAGGTTACTTACAGGAAACAACTGATATCATTCAGCGCATCCGTGAGTTAGCAGTTCAGTCATCTAACGGTATCTACTCTTCTGAAGATCGTATGCAGATTCAGGTTGAAGTTTCTTCATTAATCGCAGAAGTTGACCGTGTTGCAAGTGCTGCTCAGTTCAATGGTATGAACATGTTAACAGGTCGTTTTGCCCGCCCAACAGGAGAAAACGTTGTTACAGCTTCTATGTGGTTCCATATTGGTGCTAACATGGATCAGAGAACTCAGGTTTACATTGGAACAATGTCTGCTATGGCTCTTGGTTTACGCAATGTTGGAGATGAATCAATTATGACAATTGAAACTCCAGAAGATGCTAACCGCGCTATTGGTACTTTGGACGAAGCATTAAAGAAGATTAATAAACAGCGTGCAGACCTTGGTGCTTACCAGAACCGTCTCGAAATGACAGTTAAAGGGCTTGATATTGGTGCTGAAAACCTCCAGGCTTCTGAATCACGTATCCGCGATACAGACATGGCTAACGAAATGGTTAAATTCACAACATCAAATGTACTTTCTCAGGCTGGTACCGCAATGCTTGCACAGGCAAACCAGAGCTCACAGAATGTACTCTCATTACTCCGCTAAGACTAAAGCAGCTTAGTGCAGGAAATGACGTCCGAAAGGACGTCATTTTTTTTTTGCAATTCTTCCTGCTTTTCTTTATTATATGAAAAGAAATCTTTAGCGGAGCAAAAATCTTATGGAAGAATTAAAAGATATAAAAACCTATGCAAAAAAGAACTCTATTCCCATCATGAGGGATGGTGGCGTTGATTTTATCTGCAATTATATCAAAGAACATCACATTAAAAATATTCTGGAAATTGGAACTGCAATCGGTTATTCCTCCATTGAGTTTGCAAAGGTTAGTGATGATATAAAAGTTACTACTATAGAAATAGACATTGACCGGGTTATTACAGCCAAACAAAACATTTCAGATCTGGCTCTGGACCAGAGAATTACCGTAATTAATGCAAACGCCCTGCAGGTAGAAATTGAAGGCTTATATGATTTGATTTTTATTGACGGACCAAAAGCCCAGTACATTAAATTTTTTGAAAAATTTTCTAAAAACCTTGCAGAAGACGGAATCATCATCAGCGATAATCTTTCTTTTCATGGAATGGTAGAAGATTTAAGCCTGACTCACAATTACTCTACAATAAAACTAGTCAAAAAGATCAGAAAATACATAGATTTCCTTAAAAACAATCCGGACTTCCAGACGGAATTCTTTGAATGTGGAGACGGAATCTCTGTAAGCAAAAGAAAAAAGGCATAATTATTTTCTTTTTTTTCTTTTCCCTTTATAATCAAGTTATGACTTATTCTATTGGAGAAATTGAAGATTTAACTGGTGTAAAAGCCCATGTTTTACGCTATTGGGAAGAAGTTGTTCCCGGTTTTTCTCCCCAGAAGGATTTAGGCGGACGAAGAAGCTATACCCAGCACGATTTAGAATTAATCTTCCGCTTAAAATATCTTATTAATGAAAAAAAGTTCACCGCGGAAGGGGCCGGCCAGCAGATTCTGGAAGAAGCCCAGGCCGTACAGGATAATTCAGATATTATTGAACAGATTAGAAAGGCCAGACAGGAACTTTCTGAAACCTATATAAAACTTACTAAAAACAAATAATGGACAATATGGAAAAAAAAGCTGCTTATAAAAAACTTCTCGAACAGTTTAATGTGGATTCTGTACCTGCAGATGCAAAAAAAATCCTGGATCATTTTGATGAAATTATTCAGGGGGTAAGACCATTAAACAGCAAACAGTTACAGCAGCTGCCACAAAATATTAAAGCCCTTTCCCATCAGCTTACAGACATGAGATCGGAAAGACGTCTGGGCTATATGAACGAGACTGTACAGTTAAGTTCTTATGTCCGCTATTATACCTGGTGGAACCTGGTCCGCCTTACAAGACTATTTGCAAACCTTCCATCAGAACTTTTTCCTTCAGGACCCGCAGTCTGCCTGGACATGGGGTCCGGTCCCCTTACCGTAATTAACGCCCTTTACCTGGCCCGTCCTGAATTAAGAAAGCTTGAACTGACCTGGTATTGTGTAGATGTTTCCAGCAATTCACTTGCCCTGGGAGAAGATATCTTCCTTTCTCTTGCTGCAAAATTAAAGGCAAGTCCCTGGAAAATCATCAGGGTAAAAGGTTCCTTTGGAGTTTCTCTAAAACAAAAGGCAGATTTTGTAACCTGTGCAAATATGCTTAACGAATTAGACCAGGCCAGCACCATGCCGCCTGAATTCCAGACAAAAAAATATTATGAACAGTTTATGCATTATGCTTCAAAAGAGGCTTCCTTTATTTTAGTTGAACCAGGCATTCCAAAAGCCGCAAGAACCTTAAGCCTTCTTAGAGAACGTTTTATTAAAGATGATTTTTATATAAAGGCCCCCTGCCCTCATTCGCAGGACTGCCCTATGAACGGCTTTAAGTCTTATACAGGAAGTAAGAATAAATGGTGCAATTTTGCTTTTTCTACTACAGATGCCCCTGCCCGTCTTCTTAAACTTTCTGAACTGGCAAAGCTTCCTAAAGAAAGGGCAACTCTGTCCTTTATATGTGCCGGTAAAAATAAAAACTTACAGGAAGATGATGGTCTTTTATGCCGCATAACTTCTGATGAATTTTATCTGCCTGCAAGAAAGAAGGGGTACTATGCCTGTTCAGAACTTGGCCTTACCCTTATAAACTGCAGCCAGGAAAAGTCTTTTAATTCCGGCGATTTACTTTTTATTAATGCTGACTTTAAAAGAAAAATGCCGGACCTTCCAATAGATAAAAAGTCCGGCGCTAAAATAATAAAATTATAGCTTTTATTTATTTGTAATTGCTCCAACTACTCCAAGAACCCAGCCAACAATAATTACATAGAAACCAAATCCTGTAATTTTGAACCAGTCTTTGAAGAAGCCGCCGCGTGCAAAGAAAATCAATCCAAGTACAATACTTACAACGATTGCACAAAGTCTAATAAGACTTACGTTTTTTGCACCTACAAAGCAGAATACTACTCCAATTACTGCAGACACAAACATTAAAAGTGCAAGCCATGAATCTAAATCTTTAAGATCTTTGAAGGCATCAATGATTGTAAAATCAATTTTTCCTAAGAAGCCTAAACTGATTGTAATGATTGGACAGAAGCATCCAACTACAACAGCAAGAGCTCCAATTAAATAAATGAGAGGTAAACTTAACTTTTTTCCCATCCTTTTCTCCTTTTTATTTTTTATGGAAGTAAAATCTTCCTTATTCGTATATTATATCACACTTCCATAAAAAGGGTATTTTTTTCTAGAATTTTCCTCCGCCCAGGCTGGCTGTAAACTTTAAGGAAACATTTGGCTTAGAATCAAAATCTTCCATAGTGATATAAGGACCAAGACCAAAAGTCATATTTTTATTAGGAGAATAATTCATCAGGGCAGAAAGAGTTAATGAAGAAAAATATGCAGTACTTACATTCATAGTCTCTAACATTGTCTTCGTTGAATCATCAAGCTTTGTCTTACCAATATTCAACATTCCAAAAATTGTAGCCGTAAAGTCTGTACTTCCAAAAATGCGGCCAAAGTTTGTAACTAAGGCAAAGTTATGTCCGGAAGTAAGATATTTAGATTTCAGATCCTTATCGTTACCGTCATAATAATACTGGGCAGCAAGCGTAATTGAAGGAGTTTTCCAGTAGTAAGAACAGCCTAAAGTTCCCTGGAAAATATGACTTTTTCCGCTCCAGTCTGTGCTGGACTCCCATTCAGAAGCAGCTCCGTAAGAGTATACTGCCTCTGCAAAAAGGTTAATCTTTTTAAAGCCGCCGGTTGCTGTAACAAGGGCTTTTGGAGCAGAATCAAGTTTATAGTAGCCTCCAAGTCCAAATTCCCAGTTTCCCCATACTAAGTCTGACTTCAAGGCCAGAGCTGTATCTTTTAGATAAGGAACAAAGGATGCAGAAGAAAAATCTGATGGCGCAATAAGATAGAACCAGAGACAATTCTGAGAATCTTTAAAGGTAATTTGTGTTCTTAAATTAAGGCTTCCGTCAACTGTCAAATCTGGATTTTCAGGGTCAATTGAAGAGCTGTTGATAATATCACTTACAGGACTAAAAAAGTAGCCGGCTCCCCAGCTTACAGTATGAAGGCCAAAACGGAAGTTTACATTGTCTCCCAGAGAAAAATCTGTAAAAAGTTCCTTCATCTTGAACCAATTACTTATGGTAATAGTTCCAAAACCAATCCCATAATCCTTAAAAGGATAGGCAAAAGCAAACTTTGTATAAAGTCTTAAAACCTGGTTAGGTCTTGCATCTACAAATAACTCTGCACTAAGGTCAGGCAGCAAAGTTGTATCTTTAAGATGGTCACCAAAAGATTTACCATCATCTGCATATAAAGTTGTATATGTAGAAAGGGAAGAAGAGATTTTTCCACCAACCTTTACAGAACCGTTTTCAAAAAGATTTCCGTGATTAAGCTCAGACGAAGTTGCTGCAGGACTTTCTGAAATTTCTGCAACGCCTTCATCAAAGAAAAAATCATCATCGGAAGAAAAAAGATCATCATCACTCTGGGCAAAAAGACCCGCTGCTAAAAAAGCAAAAGATAATAAAAAAAGAACTTTTTTCATGGCTACCTCACCTTTTAGTTCAAACCTTCAAGATAGGCTTTTGTAAAAATCTTATCCGGAAGGGCATCGAAAGTTAAATCTGAAATTACTTCCTGGGTATTTTCGCCCTTGTTTAATTCATCACGAATAAGAATCTGAGTTGGAACATAACCTGCAGGAACCTTTGTATACTTTGGAATTAAAACTGTTCTCATCAATCTTCCTGAACCGGAAAAATCTTCTTCCTTCAAAGTTAATGGGAGGTCTTTTCTAATGTAATATTTTACCTTTGAGTAAGCAGGCTCTGTTGTTTTTGCATTAAGGGTAATAATATGAACAGGAAATTTTCCTAAAGTACCTTCTTCATAAGCTTCTACAGTGTAGTTATCCCGCCATCTTGTGTCGCTGTTATCAACATCATCAATTTTAATGTCTGAGTCGCCAAGGGCTTCTTTGATTGTGGTATGAGTAAATTTACGGCTTACAGGATCGTAAGACCAGATGTTCTCATCATCCATAAGATAACCATTTCCCTTGTCTGCTTCAGGAAAGAGCTGAACCATTGTCATTAATTTTTTGTCTGTTCTCTGAAAAATCTTATACTGAAGGTTTTCCTTTGGCTTGTTTGGTTTTTCTATTACCAGAGAAATTGTGGCTGAATAATCTCCGTGGTAAGCCAGGGTATCGTCTGTAGATTCCAGAATTTTGTAGGCTTTTTCTGCACTTGCGCTGTCGGCCTGGGCAAAGGCAAAGGCTGTAAAAAATAAAGCGGTAAGTAGAATACTGATTTTTTTCATAAAATCTCCTTTAAAAAGTCCTATTTTATTGATCTTAAGGCAGCTGCCGGACTAAGAGAAGCTGCTTTTTTTGCCGTTCCCCTGACTGCAATGGTAGTAAGAATTATTAACAAAAGATACTGACCTAGAACAGTAAAGGCAGAAATGGCAAATGAAAAATGTCCTTTGTTTAAAAAGAAACTTAGTGATTCATTTGTAACAGGTATTAAATGAATTACAAGCATAACAAGCAGGGAGGCTATAAAACCGGCACAGGCACCTATTAAACAGAGAATTACCGCTTCAGAAGTAAATACGCGGCCGGTATCTTTTCCTGTCATTCCCAAAGAGCGCATGGTTCCAATTTCACGGATTCGTTCATACAAAACCATTCGGTAAGTATTGGAAACTCCAACCATTACAATTAAAAGAATTACAAGCAGGATGATTGTAGAAACCATATGAACAATGTCCATTACGGTTTTTATGGCAGGAATTTCGTCATTTAAGGATTCAACTCCGTATTTTGTTCCTTCCCACATATAGTCATCCGAAGTGAACTGCTTATCTATACCCCTTCCAATATTTTTAGGATTTGTTTTAAATGCATCTTTTCTTGAGCTTACATTTTTTCCGTCGGCCCGAATTAAATCTTCTATTTTCTGGGCAACCTTATCCTGCTGCTTTTTGTCTTTTAAGAAGATTGTAAAGGTTGAATAGCCGCCTTCCGGAATGCCAATCAGCTGATTAAGGTAGTCGATATTAACAAAAACCTGGGTAGCATCTACAAGGGTATTTGATTTTGTAACTGCAGCAATTTTAAAGTCTGCAACAGTATTCTGGCCATAAAGGGTGGTTGTTACCAGAATAACCTCATCACCAACCTGAAGATTCATACTTTCGGAAGTTTTTTCGTTGATTACCATTGCCATAGGCTCATTCTGAATTCCTTCAAAAGAGCCGGAAATAAGCTTAAAGGAATCAACAAATTCTTTTTCTGAAAAGTCTCTTCCGGTTACCCTTATAAGGGATTTTTGACCATTAAAAATCAGCTGGCCCATATTTTGTGTAAAGCAGGAAAAATATCTGTAGTCTATATCGTTATTAAGAACCAGTTCTTTAATATAATTTCTGTCTCTTACAATATTAATTAACTGGGCTTTTTTACCTTCTTCACTTGCAGGTATTTTTTCATAACCGGCAACAAGAACTGTTCCTCCGGCCACCTGGCTGATTACGTTTTCAAGGTTTCCAACTAAACCGCTGGTAAAACCGTCTATAAAAGTTACAATAAGAAAACCAAAGGCTATGGCAATTGCAAGAATTGCGTTTCTTCTCTTTTGTCTTGTAAGATTTTTTATTGCGAGTCTAAATATCTTTCCCATAATTACTCTCCGTGATTCAAAGCCTTGAGCGGTGTAATTTTTAATGCAGATCTAACAGGATAGAGATTGCTTATGATGCTTCCTGCCAGGGCAACTATAACTGTTGTAATGATGATTGAAGCAGTTGGCCTGAAGCGAAGCAAACCTCCTCCAAGAATCATTTTTGCAATGGAGTTTGTAATAGTAACATTGCAGGCATTAAAAATGGCCATAACTATAAAGGCAATCAGAATTCCAATGACAGAAGAAACAAAGGTGAGCATTACCGATTCTGCAAAGAAAAGTCTTCTTACAAAAGATTTTTCTGCACCGATAGCCCTCATTGTTCCAATTTCGCTGGTTCTTTCTATAACAGAAATAACCATTGTATTCATAATGATAATAAATACTACAATGGCAAGAATTATAATCAGCATATTAAATACAAGACCAATTCCATCTACTGTACCGGAATAAGAATAAGCAGCTGCCTTCCAGTTTAATACCTGAAGATTCAGGCCTTCCCTGTCAAACTTCTGCTGCAGTTCAGCAATGATTTTTTCTGTTTCATTCTGATGCTGACACTTTAAGAGGATAAAATGCCAGGCACCATCATCAGTTTTATTTAATTCATCTCTAAGGCTTGTGTCTCCAAGAATAGAATCGTAATCTACAGGAGAGTCGGCCATGTAATCTGAATTATCTTCTTCTTCAAATTCAAAGAAATCATCTCCGAACAAATCATCTTCGTCCATGGAAGAAAGTTCCAGGTCTACAGAATCAGGTAATTCCTGCTTAAAGTTTGCCCCGTAGGTTAAGTCTGCAAAGGAACGGGCAAATTCAGGATTACAGTAAATAATCTGGAACATGGCAGAGTTCTTCTGTGGAGGATCAAAAATTCCCACAACCACGGCTTCCCTTATAACGCCGTTGGTATTTGCTCCGGCAACTAAGATTGTATCTCCCAGCTGTAAATCTTCGCGGTAAAGGCTGTTAAAGGCGTTCTGTACACGGGTATCAATCATTACCTCATTTGTACCAGGGGCTGGTGCCCTTCCGCTTACAAAATTTACCTGAGGAAAGGTCTGCCAGTAAGTTTCGTTTTCGCCTGCAAAAAGCATGGAAATCGGCATGTCATCAAAACCTAAGTCGTCGCGGTCAAGAAAATCAGAAAAATCCATCTCAAGACCTTTTGCGGCAAGACACTGGGCAGAAATCATCTTTGTCTGACTTTTTATACCCTTCTGCTCATTTACAATTTTAAGTACCTTATCCAGGTCTACAATTGCAGGAATTTGAGGCAGGTCGGTTGTAAAGGAAGTTGAGTTTACACCAAAAAGGTCAATTATCTGGCCCTTCTGAGGCTTTGTTCCAATTACAATATCGCCGGTATAGTTATTGCGGAAATCTTTTTCAAGTCCGTGGTTTACCGACTCCAAAAAACTATTTCCTAAAACTACAATTGCCACTCCAAAAATAAGAAAGAGGGAAATAATTATAGTTTTAGATTTATGTTCTTTCAGGTTACGCAAGGCTAACCTTAAAATTTCTTTCATCATCTCCTCCAGAATGCAGAAACTGCTTTGACTCTGTTAAAATTGCTTTGAAATTACTTTGAAGCAACTTCGTAAATGTCGCTGCCACTTTTGTGTTCGTCTTCTTTTACAAGACCATCAAAAATATGTACTACGTGGTCGCACATATCTACAATTCGTTTGTCGTGAGTAGAGAAAATAAAGGTTGTCTGTAAGTCAGGATCCTTGTTTAAATCCTTCATAAGGGTAAGAATCTGTGCAGAGTTTACCGAATCCAGGTTTGCGGTTGGTTCATCTGCCAGAATTAAAGGAGCTTTTGTAACCAGGGCACGGGCAATTGCAACCCTCTGTCTTTGTCCGCCGGAAAGTTCACTTGGTTTATGTTTTTCCCAGTCGCTGAGGCCAACTTTTTCCATAAGGAACTGAATCCATTCCTGTTTTTCTTTTTTAGTAAAGGAATCTACAGGGCAGGCAAGTTCTTTCTGCTTAGATTCAAGTAAAAGAGGGAATTCTATGTTTTCATATACATTCAAAACCGGAATAAGGTTAAAGGTCTGGAAAATAAAACCTATGTGACTTCTTCTTAAGCCGGTAATTCTGCGGTCAATTTTTGCAGGTACTGTGTTTTTGATTTTTTTATCCAGTCTGGATTTTTTTTCTACGTAATTGTTCAGGCGGTCAGATTCTATTCGGGTTGAACCTAAATCAAAACCGTCATATACATTTATACCATCTATTATGATTTCGCCGCTGGTAGGCAGGTCTATAAGGCCAATCATATTAAGTAAGGTGGATTTTCCGGAACCAGATGGGCCCGAAATTGCGGCAAATTCACCTTTTTCAATACCAAAAGAAACTCCTTTTATAGCTTCTACCTTCTGTTTGCCAAGTGGATATACTTTGCGAATATCCTTTAATTCTATTACAGCCATAACATCTCCTAATATATTGAATATATTAATTTATATATGGCAGCGTCTAGTTAAATAATTCCTTTCTATGACAAATTCCTAATTTTTGTAAGTTTTCAAGAAGATGGTCCGGCTCAAGGCTTAAATTTTCCTTTTTTATAAAATCGTCCAGATCTATAGTAAAGCGATTCATGGAAAAATGCTGAAAAAGAAAAACTTTCTGCCACTGCTCGGGATAATCCTTGTAGACTTCCTGCAGTTTATCTCTATAGGAAACGAAAAGTTTTTTATTACGAAGCTCTCCATAACCTACCAGCCAGAGTTCCGGCTTAAAGGAAGAGGAATCGCAGGCATTCAATAAATCTATATGGAGACGTCCGGTTTTTTCTGCCATCCAGAGCTGACTTTCTTCAAGCAGGGCCTTTACCTCCTCTCCGCCGTTTTTAATAAGATATTTAAGCTGATTTGTTTTTGCACTGTGAACGGGAGTTTTATTAAGAATAATGACATTTTTTCTAAAATCCACCTGCAAAACCGGATTCCGCCTGAAGTAACCTTCAGCAATCTTTCCGGCCTGCCCTACCAGGTAGCGGTTATTCTTTGCAAGCTGTTCATCTTTACCCGGGTTATCCCCAATAACTATAAGGCGGATTTCGTCCTCAGGGCCAATTTTGTCTAAGTCTCTATTATAAACGACGGGAGTTTCCAGGGGGTAAGGTGGTGTTGCGGCCGCTTTTGCCGCAGCTTCCTGCAGGGAGGCTAGTGTGGGACATCTCTTACTCCATTCTTCAATTTTTTCTTTGAATTCCTGCCTGAAAGAGCAAAAAATTTCCCATTGTTTCTTATTCATCTTATTTCCCTTTTCTTTTTTAACAATTATAGTATAAAATTATTATAATTAACACTTTCTTAAACCGATAATTAGATTAGACGGAGGTCCTATGAAAAAACTATTATCTTTTGCTTTTGTTGCAAGCCTGTGTTTATCACTATTCGCAACTGATATTTTTAATTATGTTCCTTTAGCCGGAAACATTAAAAATTATACAAGAACAGATTATGTTATAGCTTCAAAATTTGGAAATTACTTCAGAACTCCAAGTGTGAAAATTGTAAAAGCTTTTAATAATTTGGGCAAAGAAGTTGAATCTTCTGAACTTACTCCAAAAGATGCCATTATCAACAGAATTACATCAACTTACGATGCCAAAGGAAATGTTACAGAACAGTCATGCTTTAATGCAGACAACGAATTACTCTGGAAAAACCTTATTGTTTATAAAAACAACCTTAAATCAGAAACTTCTGAATACGATGCAAAAAATACATTAAAGGCAAAAATCATCTATACTTATGATGGTTCAAAACTTGTAGACGAAACCGGTTACAATGGTGACGGTGCCCTCGTATGGAAAACAATCTACAAATACAATGCAGAAGGCCTTCTGGAAACTGAATTCGAATACAATGATGAAGGTTCCCTTGATATGAAATATGTTTACACTTACACAAACGAAGGAAAAACAGATTCTATCACAACTTATAACAGCTATTCACACGATGTAAACCAGCAGATTTTCCGTTACGGTTCAAACGGACTTTTAACAGAAATCACAACTTACAATGCTGATAAAGTTGTTTGCAACAGAAAAGTTCTTAAATATGATTCTGCAAACAATGTAATCAAACTTTCTGAATATGAAGTTTCAGAAAAGTTCGGTTCAACCAGCAATGATTTAGTTGCTCAGTCTGACTTTACCTATCAGTTCTAATATCTGGCCTGAGAAAAAGCTTAAAGCAAAGGCGCAAATATTCTTAAAGCTCTGCCTGCAAACTTGCGGATGGCAGGGCTTTTTTTATAGCTTTCGCAGGTCATAAGACTTGAATCCTTTACAATCTGATTAAAATCTTCCTGCATTTCTTTTACCACATCATTTTTATATAAAAGACAGCCGCACTCAAAATGATGATAAAGACTTCTGTAATCTAAGTTTATGGAACCTATTGTGGCAATTTTTCCATCGCAGACAAAAGTTTTTGAATGAATAAAGCCCTTCTGATACTCATAGATTTCTACGCCGTTTTTCATTAAATCATACTGGAAAGTTTTACCAATGCAGAAGGTAGTAAAATGATCCGGGATAGAAGGCACTGCAATTCTTACCCTTACCCCCCTCTGAACGGCAAAAATCAAATCTGTAAGCAGGTGATTATCGATTAAAAGATAAGGAGTGGTTATATCAAGGCTTTTTTTTGCATGATTGATTAAATAAAGATAGACATTTTCTGCAATATCAATTTTATTAAAGGCATCGTCAGCATAAGGAATTACAAGGCCCTTACTTTCATAAGTTTTTTGTCCGCCGTGTAAAAAATAGGCAAAGTCTTCTTCTTTTTTAGACTGCAGATTCCAGGTTTGCAGGAACATGCGGGTAAAGCTGACTGCGGCCGGGCCTGAGATTTTTATGGCATTATCCTTCCAGTAGGCAAAGCGGTTTTTGCCGTAATTAAAATATTCGTTTGAAAGGTTGAGGCCGCCGGTAAAAGCGATTTCTGAATCTATAAGGACAATTTTTCTGTGGTCGCGGTTATTTATCTCGGTTGAAAAAAATGGAATTACAGGAAGAAAAACGTGGGCTTCTATTCCCTTAGATTCAAGATACTTCTGGTAGGAAGACTGGGCTGCCGCTACAGAACCAATGCCATCATAAATGATGCGCACTTTTACACCTTCCTTTACCTTCTTTTCCAGAATCCTTAAAATTTTATTCCAGGATTCATCAACTCCTATTATAAAAAACTCCAGAAAGATAAAAGATTTTGCCTTTTCAAGGCTCCGGCATAATTCATCAAAAAAAACTTCTCCGCTTTCAAAGTATTCAAGCTGATTATTCTGATAGGGATAAAACTTTCCTACCCTTAAAAGATACTTTCCCAGATCTTCAATCTCTGCCTTTTCCAGCATTTTAGAAAAGCCTTCCTCCGGCGGATAAAAGCCCTTTAATTTGTCATTAATTTTATTCATTCTTTTACGGTAATATCTTCCGCCATAGTTTCCGTGGTACATTAAATAGGCAGAAACTCCAAACAAAGGAAAGATTACCAGAGGCAAGAGCCAGGTAATTTTGAACTCGTTACGCCCCCTGGAGTTAGAAAGATAAATCATAAATATGGCTGAAAGGCCAATGGAGGTTCCGTAATAGTATTCAATATGGGGATTCAGTCTTACGCAGAAAAGAATGAAGATGCTTATTTGCAGGGCAATAATAAAAAAGGAAAGAATGACTCGGCTGTAAAAGATTTTTGCAAGAAAGCGCCTGCCGTTTTTATCTTTTATGATAAGATTTGTTAAATCAGTTTTATTTTTTGCCATAAGATGATTATAGCATAAGAAAATTCTTTAGCCACTAAAGGAAGAAGATGAAAATACAAATATAATTAAGCTCAAAAAATGCTCCCGCAGGAACCGTCTTTATGCTCCGCCGAGAAGCCTTTATGTTCGCAAGCTCACTCTGTGTTTCAATTACAGAAAGAATCTGCTTTATCGGCTTCAACGCTCCGCAAAAGCCGAACCCTGCTCGCGCATTTTTATAATTAATATTTATCTTTATATTCTTTTCATCTTCTTCCTTATTTTACTTTTGCAATATCGTATAAGTCTTTTATTAACAACTTTTTTACATTATAATAATACTGATTTAATAAAAATTTTCCCTGGAGGAAGCATTATGAAAACTATTGGTATTAAACTTGCAGACGGTTCTTTTTATCCTGTTTTAGAAGAAGGCTCAGCTCAGTCAAAAAAGCTTGAACTTACAACCGCCAACAACAATCAGACAAAAGTTATGGTTGACCTTTATCGTTCTGCAAACTGCACAATGGAAGATGCAGAATATGTTGAATCCCTCCAGATTGAAAATCTTATTGAACACCCAAACGGAGAAGCAACCATAGCCTTTAACGTTTCTCTCAATGAAGACAATGAGCTGGAAGCAGAAATTATTGACGAAGAAACCGGAAATTCCAGCGTTGCAGATAAAATTTCTCTTGTTTCAAGAACACTGGAAGAAAGAGCCCTTACAGACGAGTTCAACATTGCAGATGAAAGTTCTGCCCTCTTAAACAATGATGACGACATTTTCTCTACAGACGGGCTGGATTTGCAGGAAGACACACAGGTTGCAGAGGATACTCAGGCTGCAACAGCAGACGAGACTGTAGCTGCAGATGAAACTTTCACTTTTGATGAAAATCCGGCTGCGACAGCTGACGAAACTACAGCAGCTGACGAGACTCCTGCCCCAGAAGAAAATGATGATTTTTTCAATATGGACAATGAACCTTTACCTTCAGCAGGCATCAGTTTTACAGGTCTTTATGACAAAGAAACCGAAGAAGGAAAATCTGAACCTGAATTTGAAGATGAAACAGAAAGAAAAACAAAAGTTCCTGTTATTATCTGCATTATCTGTGCAATAATCTGTATTTTAGCAGTTATCCTTATCTTCTTTGTTTTACCAACCAGATGCAATCTGCTTTCTAAAAAGACTGCAGAAAAAGCCGCAGCAGAAGAAAGTCCTGTCGTAATTGAAGAAAGCCTGGAAGAACCAGAAGAAGTAATTGTAGAAACAGTTCCTGCCGCAAAGGAAGATGAAATTGTAATCATCGAAGAAGCAGAAAAAGTAATTCCTGAAGCTCCTCAGGCAGCTGAAGAAAAACAAAAGGAAAGCATCTACAAAATCAAATGGGGCGATACTCTCTGGGATATTGCAGGCACTTACTACAAGAATCCATGGAAATATAAATATCTTGCAGAATATAACGGAATAAAAAATCCAGACTACATAATTTCGGGAACAGAGATTATCATTCCTGCAGAGTAAAAATGCATTCATTAAAACACAGGTTTCCTCTTTTTTTACTATTAACATTACTTTCGTTTATCTCATGTTCAGCCTCTAAAACGGAACAGAAGGCTTATGGTCCCGACACCGATTATTTTATTGGCCTTACCTATCTGGAAGAAGGCCGCATAGAAGAAGCTGCCAGAAAATTTGAAGCCTGCAGTAAGAAAGGAACATACTACTGCGCCAGAAAAAGTGCAGAAGAATTATGTAAGATTGGTGATTTGCAGCAGAAAAACAAGGCAGTTTTGAATCTTATAGAAAACTACAAAGATTCTCAGACCTTACTTATTGCGGCCCGCCAGTTATGGAATTCAAGGGAAATCAACAAACTTATAGAAATAAGCGAAAACCTGGATTTTTCTAAAGAAAAGGATGAAACTATCCGCCTTAGACTTCTGGCCATGCAAGCAAGATGCGATTCCCGCTTAAAGGATGAAGTTTATACCTGGTTTACAGCCTGTCCTCTTTCTGAACAGCATTTTACCTTTTACAGAGACAACTGGCCTCATCCAGATTTTTCTGATGAAGATGCAGTTTTTACTCCACAGGAATTTGCCATTAACTACAGAATTGAACTTTACAGACGCAATTACACCTGGACCTTTAATAACTGTCCGATTATTCTGGAATATTTTGAAAACAAAGAGCTTCACCTTAGCGAACAGCTTGCTTCTGACATTGGAAAATCTTACCTCTACGGAAGCCCACAGTTCTTAAAAAATGCCCAGTATTTTAAGGCTTTTGCAAACTCCTATAAGGGAACAAAACTGGAATATTACTTCTGGTTTTATGCAGGACGCTTTTACGACAAGGCCGGAAACTATTATTCTTCTGCAAAAAACTGTTTTGCACAGGCCATGAACTGCGCAAACACAGAAAGTCAGAAAGATGATGCTATCTGGTATCTTCTGGAAATCTCAAGAAATTACAATATAGAAAGCCTTATTTCTTCAATTCAGGAATATTCAAGATTATGGAATAAAGCCTCAAATTTTGACTCTTTTTTTGAACGACTTATAACTCCCCTTTTACTTTCGGGAAAAAGAGAAAGCTTTTACGAACTCTATTCAAAACTGGACGGATATGCTTCAGATGAAGTTATAGGCCAGTATGCATATATTTATGGCCGCTTATGTCAGGAAGGCTATGCTGATGGGGATGAAGCAGCCATAAAGGCAGCCTTTAACAGGGCCTTAAAATCTGGCAGCAATATTTACTATAAACTGCTGGCCGCCTATGAATTAAAACTTTCTCCGGAAGAAATCTCCAGTCTGATTGCCTCTTTTGGAATTTACCAGGCAAAAGAAATAAATCCCGCTGCAGAAATTCTTTTAAAAGGATATGCAGATTTTGGTTTTCCTCAATACATTTACGAAAACTATAATCTGCTTAGCCGGGAAGGAATTTCATCTAAAACAGCTTTCTACCTTGCAGAATTTCTGCAAAAATGCGCTTCATCAAACATTGCTTATTATCCTCAGAGCCTTAGAATTGCAAGCAGGGCCGGCTTTAATTCCCAGGAAAAACTTACAAAAGAAGAGCTTATGCTCATTTATCCTAAAGACTACAGCGACCTTATAGAAGCAGAATGCAGCAAGTACAACATGAAAGACTCCCTTATGTATGCTCTTGTAAGAAGCGAAAGTTTTTTTGATGCAGAAATTGTCAGCTCAGCAGGAGCAACAGGTTTGACCCAGCTTATGCAGCTTACAGCCCAGGACATAGCAAAAAGATTAAAGATTACAGACTACTCTCTTACAGACCCGGCCATAAACCTTGAGTTTGGAACCTGGTACTTAAACAATCTTTACGAACGCCTTGATAAGTCATATCTCCACGCCTTTTATTCTTACAACGCAGGAATCAATTCTCTTAGAAAATGGCTTAAAGGTTCCATTATAGATTTTGGGGCTAAACAAAAGATGCCAAATGATATATTCTTAGAGACCATACCTTACGCAGAAACAAGAGAATACGGACGCAAACTGGTTTCTGCAACTGTAATGTACGAATATTTATACAATGATAATTTTGCTGAAATTTTACAGCATATAATAAAGTAGGTTTTATTTATGAACGGACCATTAGCAAATTTATTACCACAGGTAATGCACTTTTCAAAACTTCAGGCAACTCAATTAGTTCTTCTCTTAGGAATCATCCTTTTTGCTGGCGCTGCGGGAGGTTGGCTTTTTCAGAAGCTTAAGATTCCACAGGTTGTAGGTTACATTGTAACAGGAATCCTTATCGGTTCTTCGGGCTTTCACATTCTTGAACCAAATGTAATTGCAGCCCTTGACCCCATCAGTACGGTAGCCCTTTCTTTTATCGGTTTTTTAATTGGCGGCGAATTAAAGCTTGGAACAATCAAAAAATATGGAAAGCAGTTTATAAGCATTCTGCTTTTTGAATCCATCACCCCTGCCATTATTGTTTCAGGCATGGTTACCCTTATTGTTTTTCTTTTTACAAAGGATTTTACCCACGCCATTTCTTTAGGCCTTACTCTTGGTGCCATCTGTTCTGCAACCGCACCTGCCGCCACAACAGACGTACTTGTAGAATACAGAACCAGAGGTCCATTAACTACAACTGTTTACGGAATTGTTGCCATGGACGATGCTGTAGCCCTCATCCTGTACACAATTGCATCAACAATAGTTACACCATTAATTGGCGGCCATTCTTTAAGCTTTGGAGTACAGTTATTAAACATTGCAAAAGATATTTTCGGTTCCATTTTACTAGGTGGCGGCGTCGGCTTTATTCTTATGCTCATTACAAGAAGAATCTTAGACAAAGATGCCCGCGTTCTGACTTTTTCTCTAGGCTGTCTCTTTTTAAGTACCGGAATCTGCAATGTTCTTGGACTGGATAACATTCTTGCAGCCATGAGTCTTGGCTTTGTAATGGTAAACTTTTCTACACCAAAGGCAAAAAATATCTTTTCTCTGGTAGAAAAATACACTCCTCCAATCTATGTACTTTTCTTTGTACTTGTTGGTTCAAAATTAAACATCTGGATTATTACTCCCTTCCTGGGCTTAATTGCCATTATTTATGTTTTAGGCAGAACTTTTGGAAAAACAATAGGCTCTATGCTTGGTGCAGCCCTTACAAAAGCTCCAAAAAGCGTACAGAAATTTCTTCCTTTCTGTCTTTTAAGTCAGGCAGGAGTTGCAATCGGTCTTTCAATTGCAGCCGGTAATGACTTTTCCGATTCCATAGGACCTGAAATCCTCTTAATTATTACGGCAACCACCTTTATAGTTCAGCTGATTGGTCCTGTTTTTGTAAAAATTGGCGTAACAAAGGCCGGAGAATGCGGATTAAATGTTACAATTGATGATATAAAAAAGAACAGCCGTGTTACAGACGTAATGTGGGGCTCTGAAAAAATCTGTAACTACGAAAGCCCTGCCATCATAAGCGAAAACGAAAGCCTTTTTACACTTTTAAATTCCTTCAGCAGAAATCCTTTCTTAAACTATGTAGTAAAAGATAAGGATGGAAAACTTGTGGGCTATATAAGCCTGGAACACCTTAAGGAAATTATGCAGATTGGAGATTTTGCCGAAAACATGCTGGCTATGGATGTTATGGATGTCCCTCGTATTACGGTAAAGCCTTCTACAACCCTGCCGGATGCCTACAGCATTTTTGAAGAAAATGATATTGATGCCCTTCCAATTGTGGACGCTAACGGCGAAGCGGTAGGAATTCTTGAAAAAAATACCGTAGATCATTATCTTCACACCAGAATCATTGCTCTTAACAGAAAATTAGACGAATTAGACAATTAATACATTTTTTCAATGACACTCATACTTTTTTTTAGTAAATTAGATAAGGAGGCAAATTATGGCAGATAAGAAGTTAGAAGAAACAGTAAAAGAAGCTTTGGAAATGTTCCGCCCACAATTACAGGCTGATGGCGGAGATATGGAATACGTTTGTATTGATGATAACAATGTAGTTCATCTTAATTTAACAGGTGCCTGCGGAAGCTGTCCAATGGCATTAATGACTTTAAAAATGGGAATTGAGCGTTACTTAAAAGACGCCTGCCCTGAAATTACAGAAGTTGTTCAGGATAATGCAATCAGTAACGGAGAAGATTATCCATTCTAAAAAAATCTCATACACAAAACTACGAGGATTTTATGAAAATTGAAAAAGACAAATGGGTTGCCATTCACTATACACTTACAGACGAAACAGGCAAACAGATTGATTCATCTGTAAACGGGGCACCACTTGGTTATGTTCATGGCCGTGGATATTTAATTCAGGGACTTGAAAATGAACTGGAAGGAAAAAGCGCAGGCGATAAATTTAAGGCTGTTATTCAGCCAGAGCTTGGCTACGGTACTTATGATGAACGTATGGTTGTAGAAATCAACCGTGACCAGTTTGATTCTTCCATGGGCATTGAAATTGGAATGCAGTTTCAGGTTATGACTCCTGGCGGACCAGCTATAGTTCGTGTTGTAAAAATTGACGGCGATAAAATTACTATTGACGGAAATCATGAGCTGGCAGGCAAGGTTCTTACTTTTGATGTTGAAGTTGTAGAAGTACGCGACGCTACCGAAGAAGAATTAAATCCACGCGGATGTGGAGGATGCGGTGGCTGCGGCGGCGAAGGCGGCTGTGGTGGAGACTGCGGAAGCGGTTGTGGCGAAGGTTGCGGCGGAGACTGTGGCTGCGGCAATTAAGGAGAAAAATAAATGGCATATCTGGGAATTGTTCTGTGTTTTATCCCTTTAATATTAATGTTTATTATAGATACCTTCTGTTTTAAACTAGAGGCATTACATCAGCTCTTTGCAATATTACTCGGGCTTTTTGCAGTTCTTCCCATATCCTTTATTCAGTATTTTTTACCCGGCATTAAGTTCTTAGAGGCTATGCCGGTTTTATACTCCTTATTAAAATCGATTATTTTATACGGTTTAGTTGAAGAAATGGTAAAAATGGTTCTCTTTCTACCTTTACCACACAAAGACTACACAGAATTTAAAACCTTAATGCTGGCCTTTATTTTTGGTGCGGCAATTGCAAGCTTTGAATCTGTAGTTTATTTCTTAACTTATCTTCAGAATTCACAGATAACCGGCGGAAAACTTCTTTACGGATCAATCTTCTTAAGAATTTTCTCTTCTGACATCATTCATATCTGCTGTACCGGCTTATGTGCTTTATTTGTTTATACCCTTCGTAATAAACCAGCAAAAATCTCAATCTTAGTTACAGCTATTTTACTTCACGGTATTTATGATTTTTTTGCAGGCTTTACAAACGGTTTACGCTGGTTCTCTGTTCCAGTAATCCTTCTTACCATTGCTGAATGCAGAATTAAATATACATCACTGCAAACAGAAAACCAGTAAACTTATTTTATAAGTTCAAAAAAGGCAGGTTTTTCCTTTCCGTTTACATCAAATAAAAGTGGGGCATCAGTTCTGCCAGGTGCCGGAAAATTATTTTTCCAACTGAAGCGGTCTGTTACTCCCCACAAAACAACATCCTTAAGAATTCCTTTTTTTGCTTCCTTTCTGAACAGATCAAAAATCTTTCTGTAACGCAGGGCCTGTTCCTCTAAAAGTTCCTGAGTATATTCCTTTCTTTTTTCATCCTTATCTGTATACATTGAAATTTCCATTTCTGTTACGATTACATTCAGGCCGAGTTTTCCAAACATCTCTATTGTTTCTTCAATTTCTTCCGGTTTAGGATTTTTAATATCGATGTGCATCTGCAAGCCAACTGTATCAACAGGAACGCCTTTTCTTAAAAGCACTTCCAGTAAATCTCTCATTCCTTCGCGTTTTCCCTTTATCATTTCAAGATTATAATCATTTATTACAAGACTGGAATTTGGGAAAGCCTCCCTAGCCCAGAAAAAGGCTTTTTCTATGTAATCTTCTCCAAGAACATAATTCCAGCGGGAATAATCTTCAATAGTTCTTAACCTGAAGTTTTTATCTGAAATACATTCATTCACAACATCTACAGAGCAGATATCTTTTGAATAGCGCTCCCCTACCGTAAAAATATAGTTCTGTAGGCGTTTTTCAAGCTCGCTTTTAGAAACTGTACACTTTGCGGCGATTTCTTCTGCTGTGGGAATTTTAAAAGGCTGACCGGGTTTCCATTGTGGACGAGGAGCTGCAATTCCATCCTTATCAAAAATCCAGTCCGGAGACTGACTGTGCCATACAAGAGTATGCCAGCGAACTGACTGATTATTTTTTTTACCAAATTGAATGAGTTTGTCTGCACGAGTAAAGTCAAAAGTCTTTTCTGCTTTGTAAACATGCTCCATTTTTGTGTCGTTTTCTGCAACAATTAAATTAAAATGCCTTGAAGCAATATCCTCATCAAGAAGAGAAGTTTCTTTTATAATTTTTCTCTGCTCCGAATCGTAAATAATACCTGCAAGGGCGGCTCCAAGTCTAAAGTCCCCCTTAAAATTTTCAAACAAAATATTTTCCATGAATCCTATTAAACACCGAAATAGAGGAATGTGATATAAGAAAAATCGCTTAAAATTGTAATTTTTTAAAAAGTGAGGAAACAAAGATATACAGGATAGAAAAGATAAAGCTTTTTAAGTATGGGCAACATTCAATAAAAGAGATTATAATAAAATAAAAAGGAATTTTAAAATGATCAACACAATTACAGCATTTTCAGAAAGACAACCCATTCGTCATGTATATTTATTATGCAGCCTTGATATTATTGGTTCAACCAAAACAAAATATAAAAATGAACCATGGTTCAGGGATTTCTTAAATATTTATGAAACAATTGTAGATAGTTTAAACCAACTACTCTCAACAAAACTAAAGAAATCTTACCATCATAAATTTACTATATGGAAATTTGTTGGTGATGAAGTTTTACTTTACATTGAATGTAAAAAAGAACTTGAAATTGTAGATTATGTAAAAACATTTAAATCTTTTATGCATTACTGGAATTCTGATGCTATTACAACTCCAAAAATTAAAGGAACATTATGGATTGCACAACCAAACACAATAGACCGCTGTTTCAGAATAAAATATCCTTTAGACTCTTTATCAATTGAAGTTGATAATCATTATGTAGAAGCTGATGAATCAATAATTGAAGAAGTAAAAGAAAATGCTTCTGTTATGTTCTTAGACTTTCTAGGACCTTCTATTGACTGTGGATTTAGAATTGCAAAAAATGCCAATGAAAATAATATTGCTATATCTGTAGAAGTAGCAGATGTACTTTTAAGAAATAATGAACTAACTAATTATATATTTTATAATGAATCTACAAAAGAAAAACTAAAAGGCGTTTTTGATAACGAAGAAGAATATCCTTTATTTACACTAAACAGTTCTCATGAAGAAGACAATAATACAAATAAGAAAGATATAATTGACGCATATTATAATAAAATCAAAACTACAAAATATTCTGAAATGGTAAGAAGAATTAATGACGAAACTTTTAAGGTAGATTCTTTTCGAGAGTCTTTTGGTAAACTCTATAAATACACACCTGAAACAAATAGCTACAAATTATCAGAAAAAGGTCACAAAGTTTTAGATGAACTCAGACGTAAATACGCATCTGCATTAGAATACTATAATGTTGAAAAAGAAGCTTTTTCAAAAGATGTATTCGAAATTTCTCAAATACTAGAAGAATATAAACTTGTTCTTGATAGCACAGATTTTGAAGCATTAAAAAATATACTAATAAATGAATTTCATTCTTTCAAATTTGTTAAATTCGATAGAAAATAATTTAAAATCCTCCGTTCAATAAAAAATGCTTATTACCTATTGACATAGTAGGTAATACAAATTATAGTAATTAATGTAATACTTTATGGAGGTAAAAAAATGAGTGAAATTAAACAGAGTGCTTTGGAATTAATTGGTAATACACCTTTATTACAGTTAAACGGATATGCAAAAAAGTCAGGAATTAAGGATGCAAAGATTCTTGCTAAACTTGAATACCTGAATCCCGCAGGAAGTGTAAAAGACCGTGTAGCCCTTGCTATGATTGAAGATGCAGAGGAAAAGGGTCTTTTAAAACCTGGTGCAACAATTATTGAACCTACATCAGGAAATACAGGAATTGGTCTTGCTGCTGTTGCCGCAGCAAAAGGCTATCATGCAATTCTTACCCTGCCAGACACCATGAGTGTTGAACGCCGAAATCTTCTTAAAGCTTACGGTGCAGAGATTGTTCTTACAGAAGGTGCAAAAGGCATGAAAGGTGCCATTGCAAAAGCAGAAGAATTACATGCCGCAACCCCTGGCAGCTTTATTCCAGGACAGTTTATAAACCCTGCAAATCCTACCGTACATAAAAAAACAACAGGTCCAGAAATCTGGAAGCAGACAGACGGAAAAGTAGATATTTTTGTAGCCGGAGTTGGAACTGGTGGAACTATTACTGGTGTCGGAGAATATCTTAAGGAACAGAATCCAAATGTAAAAGTTGTTGCCGTTGAACCAGCAACAAGCCCTGTTCTTTCTAAAGGCGAAGCAGGTCCTCATAAAATCCAGGGCATCGGAGCAGGTTTTATTCCTGATGTATTAAATACAAAGGTTTATGACGAAATTCTCCCAATTGATAATGATGATGCTTTTGCAGAAGGCAGAGCCTTTGCTCAGAGTGAGGGAATTCTTGTTGGAATTTCTGCAGGTGCCGCTCTCAAAGCAGCTAAGATTATAGCTCAGCGACCAGAAAACAAAGGAAAAACTATTGTAGTTCTCCTTCCAGACTCTGGAGACCGTTATTTATCTACACCACTTTTTAGCGACAACTAAATAAAAATTCAAAAGTAAAACAGTGCCTTGTGCACTGTTTTTTTTAGGCTTTTTATCTATTATTTTACTAGTTTGATACCCAGACTAATTAAAAAGGAGCACAAAAATGGCTAAATCGTTTACAGAATTACAGGAAAATCATCCTTGCTTTGCGTCACATGGAGCAAAAACCGGTCGTATTCACCTTCCGGTTTGTCCAGGCTGTAATATTGCCTGCCGTTTTTGTGAACGAAGCCTGAATGATACAGAAAATCGTCCGGGAGTAACCTCAAAAGTTCTTAAACCTGCAGAAACAATTCCACTTATACAAAAAGCACTGGAAATCAGTCCTGATATTAAGGTTGCAGGCATTGCAGGACCTGGTGATACCCTTGCCAGCGACAATGCAATTAAGACCTTCCGCCTTATAGACCGCCACTTTCCCCAGCTTATCAAGTGTATGAGCACAAATGGACTTCTTCTTGCAGAAAGAGCAGATGAAATAATTGCAGCAGGAATAGACAGTCTTACAGTTACAGTAAATGCTGTAGATCCAGAAATAGAAGCTCAGCTTAACGATTACATTGTCTGGCACGGTAAGAAAATTGAAGGTATAGAAGCTGCAAAAATCCTTATAGAAAATCAGCTTTCAGGAATCAGAAAAATTGCTGATGCCGGAATAACTATAAAAGTTAATAGTGTGCTTGTTCCCCGCATAAACGGCAATCACATAGAAAAAATTGCAGAAACAGTAGCTGCTGCAGGAGCAAAAAAATACAATATCATTCCTTTAATTCCTACTGCAAAACTGGCAGATGAGCCTGCCCCAACCTGTCAGGAGATTCATGCAGCAAGTGCCGCAGCATCAAAACATATAGAATTATTTTTGCATTGTAACCACTGCAGGGCTGATGCAATTGGTGTTCCGGGCCGAACAGAATTTTCAAAGCAGATTTATGCAAACCTTGGGGCTTACGGCATAAAGGAAAACTTTTCTCATGGCTGATTCAATTTCAAAATACAAGGTTGCCGTCGCCTCTACAGACGGCGAAACTGTAAATCAGCATTATGGACGCTGCGAAAAATTCTATATTTATTCAGTAGATGACGAAGTCGGTTATGATCTGACCGAGGAACGCATTGTAAAGCCTGTCTGCCAGGATGGTTCTCATAATAAAGAAGCTATGGCAGAAAGTGTAAAGGCTTTTTTGGACTGCAGATATATTATAGTTTCACGTTTGGGTTCAGCTGCCGCTTCTCTTTTGGCAGCAAATAAAATTACAGTAATGGAGCTGCCCGGCAGCATTGATGACGCCATCCTGTCAGTATGGAAATTCAACCGTATACAGGGGCTGTTTTCATAAAAGTTTTATAAAAGAGTGATTTAAAAGTATTATTACCTATTGACATAGTAGGTTATTATCTTTATATTGTATTTACCTACTAATTGAGTGGGTTTATACAGCATAAAAGGAGTATACAATGGCTGAGATTAGACAAATTGCGATTTATGGAAAAGGTGGAATCGGAAAATCCACAACTACACAGAACCTCACAGCAGGACTCGTTGAACATGGAAAAAAGGTTATGGTTGTTGGCTGTGACCCTAAGGCAGATTCTACACGTCTGCTCCTTGGAGGACTTGCACAAAAAACTGTACTTGATACAATCCGCGATGAAGGTGAAAACGTTGAACTTGACCGTATCATGAGAACAGGCTTTGGAGGAACCCGCTGCGTTGAGTCAGGTGGACCAGAACCTGGAGTTGGCTGTGCAGGACGCGGTATTATTACTTCAATCAGCATGCTTGAAAATCTTGGTGCATATACAGACGACCTGGACTTTGTTTTCTACGATGTTCTTGGTGACGTTGTTTGTGGTGGTTTTGCTATGCCAATCCGCGAAGGAAAAGCAAAAGAAATTTACATTGTAGCTTCTGGAGAAATGATGGCTTTGTATGCCGCCAACAATATTGCAAAAGGTATCAGCCGTTATGCAAAGGCCGGTGGTGTACGCCTTGGCGGAATCATCTGTAACAGCCGTAACGTAGACCGCGAGCTGGATTTGCTCCGGGCCTTCTCTAAAGAGCTTGGAACTCAGCTCTTGTATTTTGTTCCTCGCGACAACATCGTACAGCGAGCAGAAATCAACCGCAAAACTGTAATTGAGTACAAGCCGGATTCTTCTCAGGCTCAGGAATACCGAAACCTTGCAGAAGCTGTAATCAACAATACAAACTTTTCAATTCCAACTCCAATGACCCAGGAACGCCTTGAAGAAATCCTTCTTGAGTATGGTTTAATGGATGCCCTTGAGGATGATTATAAGATCTAGTTGGAGTTCTTATGAGTATAAAAGTTGCAGTTGCAAGTTCCGATGGCCTCAATATTGATTTACACTTTGGTCAGGCTAAGTCTTTTTTTATTTACGAACTTAAAGATAAAAAGTTTGAATTTACAGAAAAACGCGAGGTGCCCGCCTCTGCAAATGAGCCGGCATCGCCTGAAACTTCGTCACCACAAGACTTCGGTGGCGGCTGTGGAGCTGGCTTTGGCTGCGGAAGCGGCTCGGGAGGGGCTTTCGGCTGCGGCGGTTCAGGCGGCGGCTGTGGAGGAGGAGCTTCTGGCCCACTTTCACCAGCGGTCGAATTATTGCTGGACTGTCGTGCAATTATTGCGGGACAAATCGGTCAGAATATCAGAAGGCAGTTTGAACGAAATGCCATCAGCGTATTTGATATTGAACTTCCTGTAGAAGAAGCCCTTAATAAACTTTCTGCTTATTATTTAAAGTTTGAATAATATTTGCCTTCATCTAAAGTGTACAATCATTCTGGAGTAGGAAAAATGAATATAGAAACAAAATGCATACATCTTGAAACAGAACAAAATGATGACGGACAGCCTGTCTGTCGCGAAGACTGTAATCATTACGGTTCAATCAGCTTCCCAATTTATCAGACTGCAACCTATGCTCATCCTGGAGTTGGAAAATCCACTGGCTTTGATTATTCCAGACTTCAAAACCCAACCCGCGAGCAGCTTGAAAAAATTGTCTGCCAGCTGGAAGGGGGCACGGATGCATTCGCCCTTTCTACCGGAATGGCAGCCATCACACTTCTTATGGAACTATTTAAACCAGGTGACCATCTTATTGTTGACTCAGATTTATACGGCGGCACTATCCGTCTTTTTGATAATGTTTCTTCAAAAAATGGAATTCAATTTACCCGCGCAAACTGTTCCAGCGATGATGTAGAAAGTTTAATAAGGCCTGCAACAAAGGCAATCTATATTGAAACTCCAACAAACCCTATGATGAACGTAACCGACATTGCCGCCATGGCAAAAATTGCCCGCGCTCACAACATTCTCCTGATTGTAGATAACACTTTTATGTCGCCTTACTTTCAAAACCCTCTGGTCCTTGGAGCTGATGTAGTAATTCACAGCGGCACAAAATTTCTTGCAGGCCACAACGACACTCTGGCAGGTTTTATTGTAACCAGCAGACCTGAACTGCAGGAAAAGCTGCGCTTTCTCATCAAAACAACAGGCTCAGGACTTGCTCCTTTTGACAGCTGGCTTGTCTTACGCGGAATAAAAACACTTGGAATCCGTATGGAAAAAGCCCAGGCAAATGCAAAAAAAATCTCAAGCTGGCTAAAAACACAAAAGGCTGTTACAAAGGTAATTTACCCGGGCCTTGAAGAACACCCGGGACACAAAATTATGCAGAGACAGTCACGGGGTTTTGGATCAATGGTAACCTTCCGCCTTAACAGCACAGAAAAAGCACTTAGCGTACTTGAAAAAGTGCAACTGATAAAATATGCCGAAAGTCTTGGTGGTGTTGAAACCCTTATCACCTATCCGACAACCCAAACCCATGCAGATGTTCCCGAAGAGCTCCGATTAAAAAATGGAATAACTCCCGAAACTCTGCGGCTTTCTGTTGGCATTGAAAATGTTGATGATTTAATTGCAGATTTGGAAAAAGCCCTTTCCTGTTAGTCACTCACTTTTTTTATGCAAGATAGCTTTTAATTTGTGGAAGCATTTCTAGAGCTCTTTGTCTTCCATGCTGGTAAACTCTTTCAAGTTCCTCTGGATTTTTTTCTGTACGGCTGATTCCAAGAGCTTCTTCCGGACAAATTACCATAAGCTTACCTTCATCAGCTTTCTTAAAAACCTCGGCAGTAGTTTCGTTATAAAGGATATGACGTCGGCTCATTGCCTGAACAAGCTTCGGATACTTGAAAAGAAGAATTTTCATTAACCACATAAGGCTGGAAGGCTTTTTTTGATATTGACGGGGCTGGGTAAGAACTACAAGATTACGATCATAGCCCTGGCTTTCAAAATATTTCAAAGGTATTGAATCTGTCATTCCACCATCTAAAAGCCTGTGACCATCAATTTTTACAACCCGGCTTACAAGAGGCATGGAGGCACTAGCCCTCATCCAGACAAGATCTTCTTCATCACAGTTTACAAGCTTTTTATAAAGCGGTTTTCCACTGTCACAATCTGAGACAACACAGTAAAAGTCCATTGGATTTTTTTTGTAACTTTCCTTATCAAATACATCCAGTTCTTCAGGCAGTTTTTTATAGCAAAAATCAACTCCATAAAGATCGCCTGTAAAAATCAGAGAACGAATGGAACAATATCTCCAGTCACAAGAGTATTTTTTATTATAACGGATTGTACGCCCAATCTGGCGGGATTTAAAATTACATCCGAAGGTTGCTCCAGCAGAAACTCCTACTGCACCATCAAATTCAATTCCATTTTCCATTAATACATCAAGGACGCCGGCAGTAAACATGCCCCGCATTGCGCCGCCTTCAAGAATCAAACCTTTTTTCATATATATAAAAGTATATAAAACTTTCTTCTAGAGGTAAATAATCTGGTCACAAAGCTTAAGGGCCTCAGCATCGTGACTCACAAGAATTATGATTTTGCCCTGATCGGCAAGACTGCGGAATATTTTGATGATTTCGTCACTACGCTCCCGGTCAACAGAATCGGTTGGCTCATCTGCAAGAATTATTTGAGGGTTATTGATAAGAGCCCTGGCAATAAGAACACGATGATTTTCTCCACCGGAAAGATTTTGCGGGTATTGATCTGCAAGATGGGCAATACCAAAATCTTTAAGCAGGCTGCGGGCCCGCTCGGTGATTTTTTCTGTGGCGGTGTGGGACTTTTCTTTTGAAAGATAAGCTGGCAGCCTTACATTGTCCAGTACAGTAAGATTTTCAAGAAAACTCTGTTCCTGGGAAACAAAGCCTATGTTTTTATTTCTAAAGGAAGCAAGTTCTTTTTCGCTCATGCCGGTAATTTCTAGCGGAAAAGTTTCATTCTCCCCGCTGCTAATCTTTATTGCACCGCTTTCAGGCTTTTGAAGACCTGCAATAAGGGAAAGAAGAGTACTCTTTCCCGCCCCAGATTTTCCGGCAATGCCAAGGAAAGTGGACTTCTGAGCAGTAAGAGAAAAATCATTGAGAACTGTAATTTTTCCACGTGGAGTCTGAAAACTTTTTGTAAGATTTTTTATTTCTATCATTTGAAAACCACTTCCTTTTTGGAAATTTTAATTGCGCTGTAAAGGGCAGAAATTAATGCTGCTAAAACTATTATTGCAAAGCTGATTAAGGCAAAGCCTGTAATTACAAGCGGATTTGACAGTGAAAATGGTAATCCGATTTTTTCTGAAATCAAAAGGTTGAATGGTAGGACTATAAGGGCCGAAATAAAGATTCCGATTATTGCTCCAAAGAATCCTATGCTGCCTGCTTCAAATAAAAGAAGCTTTTTAAGAGTGCCACTGTCGGCTCCAAGAACTCTCAAAATGGAATATTCCTTGAAGCGTTCATTTGCAATCAGGGAGAAAACAATTCCCAGTGTAAAAATTGTAACTAAAAGAATAAATATACTTAATGCCTGAGGAAAAATCACAAAGGCTGAAATTCGTTCTGCAAGATTTGAAATGAAAGATGAACCTGTAATTACCTGAACGTCTGGCAGAGCAGTTTTTATTCTAAGGGCAGTACTGTCGGCCTTTGCATCTGCTTCAAGCTTTACAAAAATAGAAGAGATTTTTGTGTTTGTGTCTCCATCAGAAATAAAACCAAAGCCCTTGCTTTTTGCATCCTCAAAAATATTCTGCAGGGTATTGAGGTCGGTGTAGATTGCGTTATCCATACCCGTGCTGCTTTTAGAAAGGCGGGAGGTTATTTTGTGCTGCTGACCGAAAAACTTTACTTCTTTATTTGGAGTTGAGATATTGCTTCCTGCGAAAATATATTCGCTTCCTTTCTGAGGTCTGACTTTTGTCTTTGCCCAGTTTTGAATTAAAAAGTCTGTATCTGGCTCAAAGCCGATAATCTGAATCGGGAAATCGCAGCAGCTTTCACTCAGACTTGTCAGATAAAACTGACCGCTTGCTTCTTTTACTCCCTGGACAGTGCGGACAATTTCTTCGGCACTTTTATCCATGTAAAAATAATTTGGATCTCCATTCAGAAGAATATTTTCCAGCTGGCCTTCATAACCTTTTGGAACAATCATAAGATCTGCGCCAAGACGATTTTTGAATCCCTTGATGCCAGCTTTTAGGCTTGAGGTTATAATCAGACTTCCAAAAAGTACGGCTGCTGAAAGTGAAGTCAGTGTGATGAGGGCTGCCGTTCGGAAAGGCTTGCGCCTGATATTTTCAAGCGCAAGTCTTTTTATTGTTATTGCTTTTTCCATAAAATAATTGTGTTTGCTGCAGAAATAACAAAAATCAAAATACCAAAAACAAGAACAAGAGGGGCTGTTACCTTGTGACAATGCATGCTTGCCATTGCGCATACTTTTGCAAAAGTGTAAGGGGCAATGCCAACAAGAAGACCAAGTAAAGCTGTAAGTGACGATAAAATAATATTAAGATTTTTCATGATTTTCTCCTTATTTTATGCGATTTTATGCGCGGGAACCGTTAATTTCCTTATAAGTCTTTGTTGCGCTATCATAAATATAGCCGTCTGGTACGCCAAAAAGTTCGATATAGCCTGTTTCGATAAACTTTTCTATATCTGTAGAAGCCTTAAGTATTCCGGCTTCCTGCAGCTGGCGGGCAGCAGAATCAAAGGTCTTCTTACCAAGCGAACGGCTTGGCTGGTAGTTGATTTCTTCAAGCAGGGCTGCATTAAAGTCTAAATCTCCGGCACAAAGATCATTTTCAATCTGAAGTTGAGCAGCAGCTCTTGGTTCTGCCTGAACATATGCAGAAGCCTTCTGCAAGGCTCTTGTTACGGCGGCAGCTCCTTCCGGATTTTCGCGCAAAAGTTTATGTGTTACAAACTGCTGGCAGCAGTATTCTTTACTGAACTTTTCATCTGTTCCTGTATCCAGAATCTTTCTAAAACCATAGGCAAGTTCACCCTTAGTTGCTACCGGGTCATGAGCGCCAATTACATCTACAGCGCCGTTATTAAGGGCAATTGCAAGATCTGCAGAAGCATATGCAATAAACTCAACTTCATTGTTATCTGCAGTAACTCCAATTCCCAAATCCATAAGTTTACGTTTAAGGTTCATAACAGATGAATCCGCAAGTCCTGGAACTCCAATCTTCTTTCCACGAAGGTCAGCAACAGATTTAATGTCGCTGTCTGCACGAACATAATATTTAGTACAGCCAATGTGAATTCCAGAAGTAAAGGAAATTGGAAGTCCATTTTCCATAGCCTGAAGTTGAGTTGCATACAAGCCGTAGCCTGCATCAACCTTTCCCGATGCAATCATCTCGCCAAGAGTTGCGCCGCCTTCTACGATGTGAACGTACTCTGCTTTCTGACCAATTTTTGCAAGTTCTTCATCAAAAAGTCCAAGCTTCATGGCAACATGAGTTGGCGCATAACAAAGACTTCCGGTCTGAAAGTTAATTCTAACAACCTTCTGAGCTGATTTTGAACTTCCATCAGCAGAAGCCGATTTTTTTGAACAGCCTGCAAGCATCAAAACTGCAGCCGCTACCATAATAAAAAATGATTTTTTCATATTTAGTAAAACCTCCAAAGTTTTATAATTACAATAATGCTCTGCATCATATAGCATATTCAACTTCCTGAACTTTACCGGCATAGTTCAGTATTTCCAGAATCTGTGTTCTGTATTTTAAGAAAACATCCTGGCCACGGGCCCGGGGATGACTTAAATTAATCTTTATGATTTTTTCCACCTTTGCAGGGCGGGGACTCATAACAACAACATAGTCGCTGAGATAAACAGCTTCATCTACATCATGTGTAACCATTACCATGGTAGTATTGTGCTCCTTCCATAAGCGGATAATTTCATCCTGCATGGTCATTCGGGTAAAGGCATCGAGAGCTCCAAGCGGTTCATCAAGTAAAAGAATTTTTGGATGCCCTACTAGAGCTCGGGCCAGACTTGCCCTCTGATTCATTCCTCCCGAAAGCTGATGAGGGAAAGATTTTTCAAAACCTTGCAGACCAACAAGTTTTATAAACTCATCAACATCGGCCTTGCGTTCCTTGTAAATGTGGCGGGCTTTAAGTCCAAAGGCAATATTTTCGCGGATTGTAAGCCAGGGAAAGAGATTTGCCTGCTGGAAGGCAAAGCCCCTGTCACTTCCAGGCTTTGTGATTTTTGTGCCGTCAACCTGCACCTCGCCGGAAGTAGGAGTTTCCAGACCTGCGATACAACGAAGCAAAGTTGTCTTACCACAGCCTGAAGGTCCAATCAAAGAAACAAAGCTTCCCGCAGGAATTGTAAAATCCACCCCCTTAAGGGCAATGACTTCTTCGGCTGCTCCCTGATTAAAGATTTTTGTTATATTTGATAATTTAATTTCTCCAGACATTCTATTCTCCTGTGTTGTGCTGCATGGATGCAGCACTGCCTGACGCAGTTTTGCTTTTTGCAAAACTGCAGATGAAAAAATTACATGGATGTAATTTTTTCATCACTACCACTTAATTAATCCCTTCTGCCAGCTCAAAAGCTTTTGTCGCACCTTAAAAAGGGCTGTAATAATCACGGTACAGAAAAGGGCAATTAAAATAAGCCCCGCATATACACCCGGGTACATCATCATTGCTTTCTGGTAACTTATGTACCAGCCGATTCCATATTTTGCACCGAACATTTCGGCGGTCATAAGGGCAATAAAGGCTGCACAGATTCCGTTAAAGGTTCCCTGAAAAATATTTGGCAGGGCTGCTGGAACTGCAATGCGGAAAACCTGAAAGAAGGTTCCCGCTCCAAGAGTGCGGCCCACTTCAAAATAAACTTTGCTTGTGTTCTGAATACCCGAGCTTGTCATAAGCTGAACCGGGAACCATACTGCAAGTGCTATGATAAACACGCTGGCACCAAAAGGTGTTGGAAAGGTTGTAAGAACCAGAGGAATCCAGGCTGTAGCCGGAATTGGACCTATCAGTTTGATATATGGATTAATCCAGTAATATACGTGACGGCTAAAGCCCAGAAAAACGCCGGTAATAAAACCAACTGTCACTCCCCAGAAAACTCCGAGCAAAAGGAGACGGAAAGAATACCAGATACATTTTCCAAGAAGACCTGACTGATCTACAAAGACTGCAAGTATGTTATCGAAGCTTGGAAAAAAGATTACCGGCAGCAGGGCAAACTTTGCAGTAATAAGATTTAATAATGTAAGAAGGATTGCTGCCCCTGCTAAAAATGGGCCTTTAAACTCCAGAGCTGTTTTAAGTTTTTTAATAAAAAAGGAATGAATAAAAAGTACAAAAGCTGCAAGTAAAAGAATAAGCAGAAGTTTATTATAATAAGATTTTGTACTTACAGGATGCAAAGGACTGTCAGCTACAAAATTCTGAACTGCCAGGGCAATTAAAACTCCTAAAGCGGGTAAAGCCCTGAAAAGAATTGATTTTGCAGAAAGTCTCAAATTTATTAAGAATCTCATATCTTACCTCTGTTTATAACCTAGTGTCTTACTAGGTTATATATTTTTTTAAGACTTCCCGCAAATATATTTTTTTTATAACGGTTATAGCTTTTGTTTATAGCCCCTTTTTAGAAGGGCTAAGGTCTCTTATAAAGAGGCTATAGCCTTAAAATCTGGATGCTTATCATTATGTGTAAGGAAGAAATCCCACATTTCTTTAAAGAAGTCATCTGACGGATTTTCTTTTATAACCTCTTTAAGGGCCTTTGCATAAACTTTTATATCAAAGAAACTTGAAAGCGGCAGAGGTTTTTCTATCATTCCTATTTCCTCCATTGTTTCATACAGAATTAAAGTTCCATTATAATTTGGATCAGGTTTATAAGTACGATGACCACTGTATTCCTTATCATAAAAATACTTTTCTACATAAGATTCTGTCTGGCCGGAAGCCTTTACCAGAGAATCCACAGCCTTCTGCTTGTCAGTAATAAGAATTTTATAACCATAAATCTGACCTTTTATATAATTCTTATATTTTTCTGGATTCTTTCTAAAATCATTTCCGTTGGCAAACTGGCGGCAGCATACATAATCCTCTTCAAAGACGGTAGAAGGGAAAAGGTAAACTAAGCCCTGCGTCAAAGCAGATTCCAGAGTCTGTGGATTTGGAAGAGCTACCTCTGCATTATTTTTCACGGCAGCTAAAACTGCGGTAGGATAATCAGGAAAACTTTTAAAGAATATATCTTCACCTATCTTATAACCCCATTTTTTTGCCAGAGAATAGCGGGCAATAAGTTCAACAGTTGTTGTATGCTGAACAGCGATTGTAATACCCTTCCAGTTCCTTAAATCCTTCAGTTTATCTGCAACTTCCGGTCTTGCAACAACAACCATTCCGTTTCCCTGGGTTCCCGCAAAAGCAACAATATCTGTACCCTGCGCCCCCATACTTAACTGAGGAATGACATTTGCATAAGTGGCATCAACCTTTCCGGTAGCAAGAGCTTCAAAAGAACCGTCACGATCCAAAGGAATATATTTTACCTTTACATTCGTTTTTTCGTAAATTCCTTCTTCATCTGCAATCTGAATTGAAGGATTATAAAGTGCAGAAGTATTGCTGGTTGCAAGCTTTACTGTCTGAAGGCTTACATTTTTTTTCTCCTCTTTTCCCCTGCAGGAAGAAAAACCTGTCAGCAAAAGTGTGATAAATAAAATTTCAGCGGTTAAAATTTGTTTTTTCATTTTTGACTCCTTTTTCTTTTTGTTATTCATATATTATTGTGCAATAAACCTGGTATCTTTTTGTTCATGCCACCATTTTGTATAAGGTGATTTAATATGACTTGCAAGATTTTTTTCAAAGCTTGTATTAATCAGCAGATCTCTTAAATCACGGGCAAGCTTTAAAACATTTTTATATCCGAACATAGAATATTCATTGTTTAAGAAAAGAGTTGCACAGCCATGCTTATAACCTATTGAGCCTACGGCCCTGTGTCTTACAACAAAAAAGTCCGGCTTGTAATGATATAAAACATTTTCCAGCTCGTGGTGCTGCAAATCAGAAATCTTTACAGTAAGCTCCGGAGAAAGCTGGGCTTCTGCATGCTCAATATATTCCGGAGCTTTTTCATTATCAAAGCGGGAATCACTGTGCCAGGAAATTGAATAAATTACATTCAGGCCAAGTTCCTGTAAAACTCTGGCCATTTCAAGACTAAAACCAGGCCCTGCTGCAACTATGCAGGATTTACCTTTAAGAACTTTTTTTATTTCCTCAATTTCCGGAAGATATAAAGCCTTTTGTTCAGCTATATATTTTTCTGCAAGCTGACTTTTCCCAAGTCTTTCTGCCACAGAACGATACCACTCTTCAAAACCTCTTAAGCCGTTTGGACTGGCTGAAGCAATATATGGAACCCCATACTTTTCTTCCAGAGCATTTCCAATATAGGTTCCTAATGTTCCACAAATACACACAGTGGCAGCACTTTCACTTATATGAGAAAGCTCTTCCAGCGTAGAACCAAAATAAAAGAACTGACTTTCGTAGCCAAGCGCTTTAAGAGCCTCTCGTATCTGCCCTCTTCCAACCTCATGAAAGTCTCTTACATTTATTACATTCCTTTTTTCCTTTGGTGCCTTTACTATATTTTTTAATATTGCGTGATCAGCAACATCAAAGCCATTTGCCCAGATATTACTTTTAAATCCTTCACAATGAGATGAAAAAACTGGAACCGGAAGTTCTGAAGAAAGTTCATCTGCAATACTTTCAACATCTTCTCCGATAATTCCTGTTACACAGCTTGTAGTAATTACAATTCCATCAGGTTTATAAAGTTCATAGGTTCTTCTGACAATTTCTCTTAATTTATTTGTTGCCCCAAATACTGTATCAGACTCACTTAAATCAGTTCCAACAAACTGAGTATAAAGCCCCAGATTAGATTCATAATCTCCTGTCATTTTTGAATCCTTCCAGGAGGTTCTGAAAACTTCCCCGGTAATAACAGCATTACAGCCTGCAGGAGCATGATAAACAATTGCCAGATTTTTAATTCTTATAAACTGATGTAAAGCAACCGTTGCCAGACAGTTACTGGACTGTTTAAAGCAGCGTTCACATTTTTTCAAAGAACAGGAATGAATTCCCGCAGAATAATCCTTAAGACTTCCTGTAAAATTTGTAACCGCTCCTAATCTGTTTTCTCGTAAAGTAATTTCTGTTGTGTTAAGATTAACTGCCATTTAATAACCTCTTTTATTTAGTAATTCCACTTTATTAATTTTCTTTTTAATAGATTTACAAGGCCGTTAAGAAAAGTAACAACAAGACCTATGAAAAAAATCCCTGCGATGGCCTTATCATAATTCGCAAAATTAAGGGCAATTCTTACGTAATAGCCCATTCCACTGTCAGCTCCTATTAATTCAGCCGCGGTTAATGTAATCAGGGCAGAAGAAAGATGAATAGGAATTGCATTTATAATTCTTGGCATATTAAAAGGGATTATAATTTTAAACAGAATTGTTGAAGTTGAAAGATTTAAGACTTTTGCAGAATTGACAATTTTCTTTTCTACAAAGGCAGTATTATTAATTGCCCCCATAAAGGTGCCCCAGAAAATACTGAGGAAAATTACAGTCAGAGAAGCAAGTTTAAAGGTTGGCATTATTAATACAACATAGGGAGTATAAATAAGCGGAGGAACTGTAGAAAAGACTTTTGCCACAGGATATACAGCCTGGGTAAGGCGTTTATTCCAGCCAACCAGGGTTCCAAGAAAAACCGCAGCAAAAGTGGATATTACAAGACCACTTATAATCAAAAACAAAGAAGCCCACAAACCTTTTAATATTGCTTTATAATCTGCAATAAAAACATAAAAAACATTTTCCGGTGCCGGTATAAAAATATAAGGCAAAAGATTAAAACGGGTAACAGTAAGTTCCCAGATAAAAAATAAAATAAAAACAAAAGCTCCGATGTCCTTAGTAGCCTGTCTTTTATTATTTCGTCTCAGGCTGAATAGAAAAAACACTTCAATTATTCCAAGAAGAATTGCAAAAGCTAAAGGATTCTTTAAACCAGCCCTCATCTCTACTGCATATCTGGATGGTAATAAAAAAGATAAAAATATAAGCAGGAAAAATAAATTTCCGGTATTAAATATATATTTTGAAAAAAAGTTTTTCATAAAGCAGCTCCTTCGTCTTCGATAAACTCTGTGGTTTCATTATAAAAATATTTAACAAGTTTCTGATAAAGTGCTTTGTATTCCGCAGATTCATGAACCAGAGGATTGTTTCTTGGCCGGGGAAGATTATTCTCAATTACAGAATGAATATACTTGGGTATCATGAAAACAATTCTATCTGCCAGCAAGACAGCCTCATTTAAATCATGAGTTACAAAAATAATTGTTTTTTTATTTTCATCCTCCCTCCACATTTTTAAGAGTAAAGACTGCAGATTCTCTCTGATCTTTGCATCAAGAGCTCCAAAAGGCTCATCCATCAATAAAATTTCAGGACAAGATGCCATTGCCCTGGCAATTGCGACTCTCTGCTGCATTCCCCCGGAGAGTTCCCCTGGAAGTTTATGTTCAAAACGGTTTAATTCAACCTTGTTCAGGTAATAGCGGGCAATCTCGTTAGCTTCCCTCCTGCTGATTTTTTTTCCTCTCTTTTTGTAGTTTTCGTAAACTGCAAAAGAAACATTTTTTAAGGCTGTCATCCAGGGAAAAAGCGAATAGTTTTGAAAAACAACAGAACGTTCAACTCCAGGACCTTTAACTTCCTTTCCGTTAATTATTAATTTTCCCTTATCTGGCTGCTGAAGCCCTGCCAGCACAGACAAAAGTGTACTCTTACCACAACCTGAAGAACCGACAATACAAATGAATTCTCCTCTTTCTACAGTAAGATTAATATCCTTTAATGCTTCAAACGTAGAATTGTCATTTTCGTATGAAAGGGAGAGATTTTCTATTTCAATAACCTTATCACTCATACTGCCGCCTCCTTTTACCTATCGTTATAGTAGGTATACAATTTTTTATATATTCATTCCAATATTTTTTTCAGATACAAGCAATAGCAATTATTTATAGAAGCAGTTAAAATTGAACTATAAGAGCGAGGTAACTATGAAGGTACTTTTAATTAATGGCAGTCCAAGGGCAAAAAGCAACACAGGGCTTGGTCTTCTTCAAATGCAGAAAATTTTTGAGTCTGAGGGCATTGAAACTGAAGTTCTAAATATCGGGAACAAGGATATTCGCGGCTGTATTGCCTGCGGCCGTTGTGGTCAGGCAGGTAAATGTGTATTTGATGACCTTGTCAATGAAGCAGCAGAAAAGTTCAGGGAGGCTGATGGTCTTGTGGTAGGAAGTCCGGTTTATTATTCTGCCCCAAATGCTACTGTTCAGGCTTTTTTACAAAGATTATTTTACAGCAGCCATTTTGACAAAACGATGAAAGTAGGAGCAGGTTTTGTATGCGCCCGCCGTGGAGGAACTACAGCTTCCTTTGATGTTCTGAATAAATATTTTACAATAAGCGGAATGCCTGTTGCCAGCAGCCAGTACTGGAATAATATTCATGGAGGAGCAGCCGGTCAGGCCGAAGAAGATGCAGAAGGAATGCAGACCCTTCGTGTTCTTGCCCGCAACATGAGTTTCTTAATTAAGTCCATTGCACTTGGTAAAAAGGAATTCGGTCTTCCGGAAAAAGAAGAACATCTTTGGACTAATTTTATTTAGCAGGTCTTTTTACATGCTTTTTTAAGGCAGAGATATACTCTTCTCCATAACGGGAAAGAAGCATTCCCTTTTGTCTTAAAATACCAACCGTCATATGCTCGTCACTTTCCATAGGACGGGCTATGATTTCCGGTCCATTTAACTCATGGCTGATAATACCTGAACAAATTGTAAAACCATCCAGTCCGATTAAAAGATTAAAAAGAGTTGCCCTGTCTCTAACCTGAATATTTTTTGAACAGTCAAAGTCCAGTTCTGTAAGGGGCTCCTCTGCAAAATAAAAAGAATTAAAATCACCCTGCTCATAGGATAAATAAGGATAGGCGGATAAATCGCTTAGTTTTATTTTTCTTTTTGCAGCAAGAGGATTTTTTGTTGAAATAAAAACATGAAGAGGAGCAGTAAAAAGTTCTTCAAAAAGCAGATTATTTTTCTTTATTAATTTAGATATAACTTTTTCGTTTCTGCCGGACAAATATAAAACTCCAATTTCACTTTTTAGCTGGGCTACATCCTCTATAATTTCATGAGTCTGGGTTTCTCTTAAGGTAAAATTATAGGAGCCTCCGCCATATTTTTTTATTACATCTACAAAGGCATTTACTGCAAAGGAATAATGCTGACAGCTTACAGAAAAAATAGTATTGCCGGAAGCTGCATTATCAGGATTCTTAAAACGATCTTCCAGCAAAGCCGCCTGCTCCAGAACCTGACGGGCGTAAGACAAAAACTCATCACCTTCATTTGTAATGGTCACACCCTTGTTTGAGCGGGAAAATATAATGATTCCCATTTCTTCTTCCAGTTCCCGGATTGCCGCTGTAAGACTTGGCTGAGAAATAAAAACCCGTCTTGAAGCTTCTGTAATGTTGTGAGTATCTGCAACTGCTACTGCATACTTTAATTGCTGTAAGGTCATAAAAGAATGATAACATAAGAAGAAAATTTGTACCATAGTTTTAACCTATCGCAAAGCCATTGAATATAGTATTTTCCTTTTACCTATCAAATCACTATACTTATGCAGATTTTATAAAAAAAGGAGATAAGAAATTATGTCTAAAAAAGTATCTGTAATCGGCTTTCCAAGAATTGGAAATAAACGCCAGTTAAAATTTGCAAGTGAAAAGTTTTTTAAAGGAGAAATTTCCAGCGGGGAACTTGAAAAAACAGCAGAAGAAATAAGAGCCTATGGCTGGCAAAAACAAAAGGAGGCCGGCATAGATTTTATTCCCTCTAACGACTTTTCTTTTTATGATAACATGTTAGACACAGCTTACCTGCTTTCTGCTCTTCCTGAACGTTATGTAAATCTTAAGCTCAATCCTCTTGAAACTTATTTTGCAGCAGCTCACGGCTACCAGGGCAAAGCCGGCGATGTAAAAGCCCTGCCTATGAAAAAATGGTTTAATACAAATTATCACTATATTGTTCCGGAACTGGACGACAAAACAAAATTTTCTCTGATTGAAGATAACAAAGTTATAAAAGAATATGTTGAAGCAAAAAAACTAGGAATTGAAAGTACCCCATCTGTAATTGGACCATACACTTTTCTTCATCTTGCAACTTACACAGGAAATAAAAAAGCTGTTGACTTTGCAAAAGAAGCAGTAGAAGGCTTTAGCAGACTTGCTGCAGAACTTTGCAAGGAAGGTGCAGAATGGATTTCTTTTTGCGAACCAGCCCTTGTTTTTGATATGACCGCTTCAGATAAGATGCTTTTCAACCTGATTTATCAGAATCTGATTAAAGAAATTAAAAATAAAACAAATATAAAAATCCTTTTACAAACTTATTTTGGTGATGTCCGCGATATTTACGAGGACCTTACAAGCCTTGCTTTTGACGGTCTTGGACTTGATTTTGTTGAAGGAAAAAAATCTCTTGAACTTATAGCAAAAGGTTTTCCAAAAGACAAGTTCCTTTTTGCCGGAATCATAAATGGCAAGAATATCTGGAAGGCTGACTATCAGAAAAAAAATGAACTTATTGCACAAATTGAAAAATATGTTTCAAAAGAAAATCTTGTACTGGGAACTTCCTGCTCTCTTTTACACGTGCCTTATACAAAAGAAAGTGAAGAAAAGCTTTCTTCCGAAACTCTGGCATATCTTTCCTTTGCAGAAGAAAAACTGCGAGAATTAAAGGACCTTGCAAATCAAACCCATTCTGCTCTGGAGGAAAATAAAAAAATATTTACAAAGGAAAGATGTAAAAAGAATCAGGAAGTAGCAGAAGCCCTTGAAAATCTTTCTGAAGAAGATTTTATAAGAAAGCCTGCTTTTGGAGAAAGAGAAAAAATCCAGCATGAGAATTTTAAGCTGCCTTTGTTTCCTACAACAACAATCGGTTCCTTCCCTCAAACACAGGATGTAAGGACAAACAGGGCAGCTTACAAAAAAGGCAGCATCACAAAAGAAGAATATGAGGCCTTCAATAAAAAGAAAATTGCTGACTGCATTGCCCTTCAGGAAAAACTTGGTCTTGATGTTCTGGTTCACGGAGAATTCGAACGCAACGATATGGTTGAATATTTTGGAAACCAGTTGCAGGGTTATATTTTTACACAGAATGCCTGGGTTCAGTCTTATGGAAGCCGTTGTGTAAAACCTCCTGTAATCTGGAGTGATGTCAGCCGGTCTAAGGCTATGACTGTAGACTGGTCTCTTTTTGCCCAGAAGCAGACTAAAAAAATTGTAAAGGGAATGCTTACAGGCCCAGTTACAATTTTGAACTGGTCCTTCCCACGCGAAGATATAAGCCTTAAGGAACAGGCCTGGCAGCTGGCCCTTGCAATTCGCGAAGAAGTTCTGGATCTTGAAAAAAACGGCATAAAAATCATTCAGATTGATGAAGCCGCACTTAGAGAAAAACTTCCCCTGCGCCGCTCGGACTGGCACAAGGAATATCTGGACTGGGCAATTCCAGCCTTCCGCCTGGTACATGCAAAGGTAAAGCCACAGACTCAGATTCATACCCATATGTGCTACAGCGAGTTCAATGACATTATCCGCGACATTGATGCTATGGATGCTGATGTAATCACCTTTGAAGCAAGCCGGGCAGACTTAAAGATACTGGATGCCCTTAAGGAAGCTGATTTTAGAACCGAGGTCGGCCCAGGGGTTTATGATATTCATTCGGCAAGAGTTCCTTCTGTTGAAGAAATCCTTGCTGCCCTGGAAAAGATGCTCACAAAGGTAGATAAAAGAAAGCTTTGGGTAAATCCTGACTGCGGTCTTAAAACCAGAGGGGAAGAAGAAACCCTTGCAAGCCTTGCAAATCTTGTTGCAGCAGCAAGAACCTTGAGAGAAAAGGTTCAAAGGCTCGACAGTTCAGGTAACAAACAGTAAACTAGAGGAATGACAAATCAACGTATGAAAATTGCAGACATTCTTAACAGCAAAAAAGTATCACTTTCTTTTGAGGTTTTCCCTCCTAAAAAAAAGGAAGGTCTTGAATCAATAAAAAACACAGCCATTTCCCTTACCAATCTAAAGCCGGACTTTATAAGTGTAACCTTTGGTGCCGGGGGAACGACTAAGGGCTATACAGCAGAAATTGCTGAGGCTATTGAAGAAAACGGAACAACATCTCTGGCTCACTTAACATGTGTAAGGTCTACTAAAGAAGCCCTTGAGTATACAATTAATGATTTGAAAAAAAGAAACATAAAGAACGTTCTTGCCCTGAGGGGAGATTTTCCAAAGGACGCTGTAACCGGAGAAAACGTATTTCCTTCCGGTTTTGTACATGCCTCTGACCTGGTAAAACTTCTTAAAGACGAAGGAATGTGTGTTGGTGGAGCCTGCTATCCTGAAGGACATCCGGAAAGTAAAAGCCGGGAAGCTGATATTGAAGCTTTAAAATATAAGGTTGATGCCGGTGTAGATTTTTTAACAACACAAATGTTTTTTGATAATGACATGCTCTATTCCTTCTTGTACCGCTTACAGTCAGCAGGAATTCATGTACCGGTTCTGGCCGGAATTATGCCTATTACAAATGCGAATCAGGTAAGCCGAATGGTAGATTTATCTAACGCCTATATTCCACGAAAGCTTCTTGCCATCTGCGACCGCTTCAGAGACTCTCCGGATGCTATGATGCAGGCAGGAATTGCTTACGCAACTGATCAAATCATTGATTTAATTTCAAATGGTGTAAGGGGCATTCATATTTACACAATGAACAAGCCTGAAATTGCCCAGGCCATAATTAAGAATGTAGATGAAATTATAAAGGCAACAAATTCCTAGTTCTTCTTAAGAAGACGGCGAATGGCGTCAATATAGGATAAAGCAACATTATCCATTTTGACGCCTGTTTTTTTTATATAGCCAAGTTCAAAAGTGTGACTTATTTTAGAATCTGGATTTTTTAAGGGTATAAGAATAAAATCATCCCCGCCCCCGCTTTCAAAAACACCCGAAAGAAAGGTATAGCCATTCAACTGCTTAAGCAGATTTAATTCTGTAGCCCGGTCTGCAACGTAAATTGCCTTATCAAAATTATATTTTTTAATTACTTCTTCCGAAAAAAAAGATTTTACATCATCTGTGTCAAAGGTTACAAAATGATAGGGAGCCAGTTCTTCCGGCAAAATACTTTCTTTACCGGAAAGAGGATGACTTTTATGCATATAAACAAAGGCCTTACATTCGGTAAGAGGATTAAACTCAAGATTTGAGTTTTTTAAAGCTTTTAGAATAGATTCTCTGTTAGATTCACTTAAATATAGAATTCCAATTTCACTTTTAGAGGAAGCTACATCATCAATTACATCAGAAGCTTTTTTTTCCCAGAAGGCAAAATCATAGGCTTCTCTGGAAAAGTTTTTTACAATTTCTACAAAGGCTTTTCTTGCAAAGGCATAATACAAGGCAGATACAGAAAAGTGTCTTTTTTTATTTTCGCAGTGCTTTTTTATAAGTTCTTCATACTGAGCATAGAGTTTTTTTGCATCCTGAATAAAAGCGGCACCTCTTTCGGTTGCACTTACCCCACGGGAAGAGCGCTGAAAAAGGTCAAAGCCCAGCTCCCATTCAACATCATGTACGGCACTTGTAAGGGAAGGTTGAGAAATAAAAAGTTTTTCTGAAGCCTTATTAAGAGAACCCGCTTCCTCTACACCAATTATGTAGCGTATTTGCTGAAGTGTCATAGTGATGTCCTGTAAATATATTTTTTACCTATCTATTTAGTAGGTATTTACAATTTACTTCTTGTTTTCCGCTTTGTCAATTATCCCAATCCCTAAAAATTGACATAAATAAGAAAAAGATTATATTAATATATAGATTTTTTTTGACACGGAAGGAAATCATGTTTTTATCTGATAAAAAAGAGCTGGCTAAATTAGAAGAATTAGAAGAAGAAGTAAAAGAAAATCTTAAAAACTATTATTTTATTATTGTAATGGATTTATGCTCTTCTTCTGTAATTCTTGAAAAACTTCAGAATTCAGGAAATATAAAAGTCTGGCGCAGATTCTGGAAATCAATTTTTAACACACTTAGCAGAAATCCATATTTTTCCATAAGATGTAAACCCTATAAATTTGTGGGGGATGGTTTTATTATTTTATACCGCCATCAGTTTGCAGACAGCCTTTATGAATTCATGGAAAAAGGTAATCAAATCTTTTGTGAAACTCTAGAAAAAATCCTTACTGAATACAAAATCGAACCCAAAAGATTCGGCTTTGCCTACGGAATAGACAGAGGCCGCCTTATTCATATGAATCTTTTAGGAAAACATGAATACATGGGCGAAGCAATCAATGCTGCAGTACGTTTACAAGGCCAGCTAAAGGCCAATGAAGATGCCAATTCCATTATGATTTCAGACAATGTATTTAAAATGATAAAGGTTCCCGAGAATGTAAAACAAGTTGAAAGAAAATGCATTCTAAGGAACCTTTACGACGATAAAGAATTAAACTGCCGTCAAATCTGGCTTTAAAACCTTATACAGTGAATAAATCTATCTGCTCGCCAATCTGACCTACAGCAGATTCTACATTATTTGCAATTTCATTGAGCGCATTACTTGAATTATTAATATTTCCAGCACTCTCTGAAATCTTATCCATGCTGCTGCGGATAACTTCTGTAGTAGTTCTAAGCTGATCAACTTCCTGCAAAATTGATTTATTTCCTTCTGCCATTTCGTGAGAAGCAGCCCTAACCTCGCTGGTATTGTTATTCATAAGTTTAAGGGCTTCACCAATCTGCTTTGAACCTTCCTGCTGCTCTTCCATGGCGGCCTTAATCTGAAGAACCAGCTGCTGTGTAGAATTAATAGAATTACTTACAGCCGCAAAAGATTCACTGGAAGCTTTGGAAGCATTAACAACATCATTAATTGAAAGTTCAATATTATTAAGTTCTTCGCGGATTGTCTTAGACTGGGCACTTGAAGTTTCAGAAAGCTTACGGATTTCGTCGGCAACAACACTAAAGCCTTTTCCTGCTTCGCCCGCATGAGCCGCTTCAATTGCAGCATTCATGGCAAGAAGATTTGTCTGGTCTGCAATTTCGCTGATTGTCTTGTTAGCATCCTGCAGAGCCTTAGACTGTTCTTCAATTATCTTGATTCTTTCATTTACATCTTTCTGGCAGTTTATACCATACTGAGCGTTGTGAGTAAGATCTTCAAAAGATTTTGCCATATGACCAACAGAATGATTTACACTTGAAATGTTTCCAATCATCTCTTCTACAGCTGCAGAAGCTTCTACAACACCAGAAGACTGAGTTTCAATCATCTTTTCAAGAGATTCAATATTTTGAGAAATTTCTTCTACCGCACTTGCAGTCTGACTAACACTGGCAGCCTGACTCTGTACCTGGGAATCAATATCTTTAAGATCTCCAATAATAGCCTGAATAGAAGTTCCATTGTCTTCAATTCTTTTCTGAAGTCCAACGTTTACATTCCCCAGCATTTCTTTTGAATCTTTTACTCCGCTGACTATAAAGCGAAGTTTCTCCATAAAGCTGTTAAAGCCATCACCAAGAGCTCCAATTTCATTTTTACTCTTTACAACAATCTGCTGGGTAAGATCTGCTTCTCCGGAAGCAATATTATGAATTGACTGCTGAACAAGTTTAAGAGGTTTTACAGCAAGAATAAGCATTGTTGAACAGGCAAGAGAAACAATTATTCCAACAATAACACTGATAGTATCAATTATGAGTCTAAGTCTGTTTCCTGCAGAGTTAATCTGAGACTGAGGAATTGTAAGAATTGCAGACCATGGAGTTCCCTGAACAGGAGTATACGAAGCAAAAGTTTTGACTCCGTCAGGATCTGTATAATAACCTTCGCCACTCTTTCCTGCACAGGCCAGACGGGCAATTTCATCAAGTCCTTTATAACCTGCCTTATCACTATAATTAAGGTCCATATACTTGCTGCTTCCACGAATGTGAGAAATCAAAACCCCGTTTGAACCAACAAGGATTGCCTTTCCATTCTGACCCATAGAAAGTTCACCAATCATCTTATCAATTTCATCCAGTTTTACAGCACCTGCAAAAACTCCAATAAGTTTTCCGGCAGCATTATAAGCAGGACGGGCAATAAAATAACAGACTGAACCGTCTAACTGAAAGTCAATGTTAGAAACATAAGTCTCTTTTTTATCATTCATAATTGAACGGAAGAAAGGCTTTGATATTACTGTTAATATTTTTCCGTCGCTGGAATGTCCTACTCCATCTGGAGTACAGAACATTACATAATTGAAAAGAGGATTTCTGATATTTTCGTGAGTAAGAAGCCACTTTATAATCTTATCTGCATCTCCGGCCTTTGTAACATCATTATCTGAATAAATACGAAGGTCGTTTACAAGAACTTCATTCCAGTACTGAATCTTACCGGCATCTTCTTCAATTACCTTTTCACTAAAGTCAGAATAATCTGATTTTGAGGAATTCTTTACTGTACGAACAATAAAAACATTTTGAAGAACAAAGGAAACTATTAATATAACAAGGATATTAATAGAAAACTGTATGGCAAGATGTGAATATCTCTTATTTTTAGTTGCATCCATATAGATAAACCTCTCTAAACCTTATTTTGTGGTACTTTTGTATATTCTGTTTATTGCAACCGCGTGGAAGGCAATACCTTTTACATTACTCTTAATCAAGTTTGCATTACATTTCTGGTAGATTGGTGCAATTACGGCATCTTCAAGAATCATACCTTCTGCTTTTTTCATTGCAGCCCAGCGTTCCGGAATCTTTGTACAAAGCTCACCGTCTGTGCAGCTGGCAATAAGAGCATTATAAACAGGATTAAAGTAATTTCCCTGGTTATTGTCGTTTCCGGTTACCCACATGGCAAGGTAAGTCATTGGATCGGCATAGTCAGGTCCCCAGTTATTAAGACCAAACTGGAAATCGCCGGAAGACATGATTTTTCGTCTTTCTGTTTTAGGAACAGCCTTAACATTAATGTGAGTACCAGGAAGAAGGCTTTCTATCTGCTCTTTTATTGAGTTAGAAGCTATTACCTGGGTTTCGCCGTCTGCAGTAAGAAGTTCAAGATTCAGATTTCTGACTCCTAATTCTCTTACAGCCTCGTTGTAGTACTGGCGGGCCAGCTGAGGATTGTAAGAACAAAGTTCAGGGAACTCAACTCCAGCCGGTGTAAAGTCTTTTCCATCCTGAGAGAAGGCAAAGCCCTTTGGAATGGCGGCATAGGCAGCTGCAGAACCATCAGCCATAAGACGAACAACAAGTTCACGGTCTATGGCATAAGAGAAGGCTCTTCTAAGATTTTTATTGGCAAAAAGAGGGTCATCAAAATTAAAGGTAAGATAATAAAGGAAGCCTGAATCTACAGGACGGAATTCCGGAGAATTTTCCATGCGGACAACAGCCTCTCCGGAAAGTTCAACAAAGTCCAGCTGACCGTTCTGATACTTTCTAAGGGCATCTTCACTGCTGGCCAAAACTTCATAATGAATTCCTCCAAGCTTTATTTTATCTGCATCATAATAGGCTGTGTTTTTTATAAAAGAAATTGATGTTGCACCAGGCTTGTATTCTGTAAGAAGGAAGGCTCCGTTTGAAAGACAGGTTTCTGGACTTGTAGCATATTTATCTCCACACTTTTCTACGAATTCCTGATTTGCAGGATAGAAAGTACAGAAATAAAGAAGCTGTTCAAAATAGGAAACAGGAACCTGAAGTTCTACCTCAAAGGTAAAATCATCTTTTGCCCTGACGCCAAGCTGATTTGGCTCCATCTGACCAGCCTGAATGGCAGTGGCATTTTTAATCTGGGCAATATCACTTATCATAAAGGCATATTCAGAACCTGTAGCAGGGTCAATTGCACGCTGCCAGCCATAGACAAAGTCGCGGGCTGTAACCTGAACACCATTTGACCAGAAAACATCATCACGAAGCTTAAAAGTATAATGGAGACCATCCTTTGAAACAGTCATCTCTTTACAAAGGGCATTTTTAACAGAACCGTCATCTGCCATTTGCATAAGACCATCTACCATATTTCCGATTAATTCAAAAGAAGTGGCAAAAACTGCAGTCTGCTGATCAAGGGTGTCGATTGCAGCTTCAAGGGATACATTTAACACTGGTCCGCTGACATTCTTTTCGGGAAGGGGACCGGAAGTCTGTTTACCGTTAAGGTCAGAACAGGCTGTTAAAACCAGACATAAAAATAGCAAAGCAAAGAAAGGAATAAATCGTTTCATATCTCTCTCCAATATATAGTTTAAAACGTTTTACTACAATAATAATTATTCTTTAATTATCCAATCTGAGTACACGATTGTCAATAATAAAAAGAACTGCCCCTCACACACGAAAGGATATTAAGAGTGTGGCAGGGCAGTTCATAAAACAGGAGAATTTTTAAATTATTATTTTTTATTTTAATCTTTAAATAAATCTGTACTTAAATATCTTAAACCAGTATCTGGAAAAACAATTACGATGTTTTTTCCTTCATACTCAGGTCTGCGGGCAAGTTCTGTGGCTCCCCAAAGTGCGGCTCCACTTGAATTACCAACCAGAATACCATCAGATTTTGCTACAATTCTGGCTGCTTCAAAAGAAGGTTTTACAGTTGCAACAAGAACTTCGTCATAAACACCGGTAGTATTGCGAACTGTTATTGGTACACGCTCTTCCGGTACTTCAGTAAAGTTGTGGATACCGGTAAGGGCTGTAGCTTCAATTGCAGGCTCTACAGCAACAACCTTTACTGCAGGATTTTTTGCCTTTACATAATCGCTGATTCCACGGATTGTACCACCGGTTCCAACTGCACTTACAACTGCGGCAAGGTCTCCTTCTGTCTGATCCCAGATTTCTGCCCCAGTTGTGTCGTGGTGAGCCAGAGGATTTTTAGGATTTAGCATCTGGTCTACAAAGAAAATGTTTTCTCCTGCTGCCTGGCGGTCGCGGATATGCTGCTTTAATATATTTGTTGCTGCAACAAAGTCTCCGTTTGTTGTTTTTAATGCTTCCTGAATTTCGGGTACATCACTTATGCGGCTTACATTCGCCCCAAAAGCCTTCATAATGTCAAAGCGTTCCTGACTTGTCCCGTCCTGAAGGTAAATTGTAACATCGTACCCCTTCATTGCACCGATGGCACTTACTGCAATACCGGTATTTCCACTTGTATATTCTACAAGAGTAGTTACCCCCGGTTTGATTTTTCCTTCCCGCTCAGCATCTTCAATAATTCTGAGAACGATGCGGTCCTTAATACTTCCAATTGGATTAAAATATTCAACTTTGGCAAGAAGATGAGCCTTGAGCCCAAGTTTTTTTTCGTAACCATGAAGTCTTACAAGCGGTGTATTTCCAACAAGTTCTGTTAATGAGTCGTGTATTTGTTTTGCCATAACTTTTCTCCTACTTTTTAGCTTCTGCGTTAATAAATTTGTCTGCTCCCTGTTCATACCACCACTTTGTGTATGGCAGCTTAATGCGGGCAGCAAGGTTCTTTTCAAAACTGCGGTTTGTAACAGTGTCGCGAATAAGCTTTGCAAAGCTCAAAGTTCCTTCGTAACCGAATACCGTATATTCATCAGCCACAAAGACTGCGGCAAAGCCCTGTTTTATGGCCCAAACTGTAGTTCCCGGATGACGGCTGAAATAAACATCAGGCTTATAGTGATTAAGGATGTTCAAAACCTCATAGTTCTGCTGGTCTGCAACGGCAACCTTCATATCTTTTGGAGAGTTTTCAAGAAGATGCTCAAGGGCTGGAGGAACTTTTCCGTTGTCGTACTTGTAGTCGTAATGCCAGGCAAGAGCGTATTCTACTGTCATGCCAAATTCCTGAAGTACTCGGGCAATTTCATATGTAAAGCCTGGTCCCATACCTATTACGGCTTTGAGCCCCTTAAGCTGTGCTGTTACTTCTTCAATCTGAGGAAGGTAAATTGCTCTCTGCTTTTCTATGTAAGCTTCTGCCTCTGCCCTCTTACCAATTGCATCTCCAATTCCACGAAGCCAGGTTTCAAAGCCGGTTACACCAGAATGGTTGATTGTGCGCACATAAGGAACTCCGTATTTTTCTTCAAGGGCATTTCCAAGGTAGGTTCCCAAAGTACCGCAGATACAAACTGTAGCAAGGGCCTCACTCAAGTGGCTGAGTTCTTCAATAGTTGAGTTACAGTAAAGAAACTGAGGCTCAGCATCAAAAACCTCATTAAAGATTTTTGTGATCTGAGGGCGGGCACTTTCGTAGAAGTTTTTGATATTGATTGTGCGTCTTTTCTGCTTAGGTGGCTGTACAATTCCCTGCAAAACTGCATGGTCAGAAATATCAAAACCACTGGCCCAGATTCTGGACTTAAAACCTTCGCAGTGAACAGGAATTACGGGTACAGGAAGTTCTGCATTAAGATCACTGGCAACTCCATCAACATCTTCGCCGGTAACTCCTGAAACACAGCTTGTAGAAACAAAGATTGCATCAGGCTTGTAGGCTTCGTAAGTGTGGCGGATAATTTTTGCAAGGTCATTTGTTGCACCAAAAACTGTGTCTTTTTCGTTCAGGTCAGTGCAGACAAAAACTGAGTTTGTAGTTTTATTTACACGGGCTGCAATCTGACCGAATTTTACAGCGTCGTTACTGGCCATTGCGGTACAGCCGGCAGGAGCGTGGTAAACGACCGCAACATTTCTAATGGCGGCCAGAGCATTTAGGGCACAACCTGAAAGGCAGGAACTTGACTGGCTGAAACAGCGTTCCCGGTTACGAAGACTTCCATCCTCAGATTTTTTTACAAGGGTTTCAAGATCCCCCACAAAACCTGTAATGGAACCAAGTCTATTTTCTCGAATTGCTATATTTGCGTTTGAAAAATTAAATGGCATAAATACCTCTCTATAAATTATTTCTTACTACAGGCCCAAAGATGCGGGTCCCAGCAACGGCGAAAATCAGGGCACCTTCCCACAGGGCCCGCTCCCTAATTTTCGCCTGCGTCCCACATCTTTGGGCCTGTATAACCTTTATTTCTAACTGCTCTTATGTCTATAATTTAAGTTTACTCATTGCGGCGGTGTAAATCTGTTCCAGAAGATGTAGTCCGCCCGAATAGCCTGCAATGTGGTCGTTAATTACAAGTTTTTCCAGCATTGGATAACTTACATTTACATAATGTGCACCGATTTCTGCAGCAAGCTTCTTTTCCCAGTTAGAACCGATAATCAGAGGAGTTCCTGCAAAATCCATAGCCTTAATCTGCTCCTGAATATCGTGTCCATCTGTTGTAAACTGGACCTGAGTTTTTATTCCATAATTCAGACTGTTTACTTCATCTGTAATTTTCTGCTGGAAAGCTTTTGGAGCGTCATCCACAATAAAGAGTTTCTCAGGGAAAAGACCCATATCATTTACCAGGAATTTTGTAACTGCAATTGTATATTCGCTGTCGCTTACTACAGTAAAGCGTTTTCCAAGAATACGGGTTTCAAGCAGAGTATCTGCAAAACGCTCAATATAATAGTAGAACTCAGCTTCTTTCTCGGCGATAACTCTTTCTGTGAGCCCTTTATCAGCTCCTGTAAAATCCTGGACAGCACGAAGGAACTTTGTTGTTTCGCTGGCACCAATAGGTAAAACCGGATACTGCAATAAAGGAATACCAAAACGGCTCTGCAAATATTTTGCACTTTCAAGTCCGGCCCATGGTGAAACAAGAATTGTAAACTCAGCGTTTGGAACTTTTTTAAGATTTTCAAGTCCGCGGTCAAAACCAAAAATTGTATTAGGCTTTAAACCAATTGCCTGCAATAAAGATTCAATCTCGCGTAAATTACCCAGCCAGTAAGGATCCTGCTGAGGAGGGGCTACAAAAAGATTTACCAGTCCCTTTTCTTTTGCAGGCTCAGCTTCGGCAAGATACTGCTCAAAAAGTGATTTTAAAATCCAGTCATGGCCAACATAGTTGTTTCCCTTAAAACCAGGAGTCTTTGCCCAGACAACAGGCTTTTCTGCATTTGCAAAGTTGCCTGCAACCTCTTCAATATCATCTCCAATAATTTCTCCGGTACAGCCCGAAAGCACAACAAATAAATCTGCATCAATTACCTTAAGGGAATTCTCTATAGTTGAACGGAGTTTACTGCTTCCTCCGAATACAACTTCTTTTTCGCTGATAGATGTACACGGAAAAATGTTTGGACTGTAACGACCACTTGTTCCGTTATTATCATTTAATTTTGCAGCACAACCCGGTCCTGAATGCAGGATTGGAATTGCTCCGGGAATTGCCTGAACAGTCTGCATTGCTGCAAGCGCACATTTGTAACGTGGCTGATCCAGTATCTTTGCCATAATCGCTCCTATTAACTAATTTACTTTTCCTATTGACTTAGTAGGTTACTCAAGTTATACTACCATTTACCTAGTGAGTCAATAGGTATTACAAAATATTTTTATAACAAGGAGCCTGATATGAGTTACAATTTCAATCAAATCACCGACCGTCACAACACAAATGCCTGCAAAATTGATCTTGCAGTTGCAAGAGGTAAACCAGCAGATGTTCTTTCTTTATGGGTTGCTGACATGGATTTTCCAACAGCTCCCGCAATACTGCAGGCCCTGCACCAGAAAATTGACCATGGAATTTTTGGTTATTCCTGCCTGGATGAAGAGTTCCATACAGCCCTTGCTTCCTGGATGAAAAATGAACACAACTTTACTTTTGATCGCAGGGAACTTGTAACTACACCGGGCGTTGTTTTTGCAATCTCCTCTGCAATAAAGGCTTTTACAAAGGAGGGAGACTCTGTACTTATTCAGAGTCCTGTTTATTATCCTTTTAAAAATATGATAGAAGCAAATAATCGCCGTACAGTTACATCTTCTCTTTACGAAAAGGATGGGAAATGGCAGATAGACTTTAACGACTTTGAAAAAAAGATTATAGAAAATGATGTAAAGCTTTTTATTTTATGTAGTCCACATAATCCGGTCAGCAGAGTCTGGACCCGCAATGAACTCAAGGGTCTGGCAGAAATTTGTCTGCGCCACAAGGTTATTGTCTTTGCAGATGAAATTCACAACGACTTTGTTTATGCCCCAAATGTTCACACTGTTTTTTCAACTCTTTCAGAAGAAGTTGCACAGAACAGTATTGTTTCTATGTCGCCAAGTAAAAGCTTTAATCTGGCAGGCCTTCAGTTTTCTACAAACTTTATAAAAAACCCGGAACTTAGGGCAAAATTTAAGGACGAAAGAAATAAGACCGGTTATGATGAACCAAGCCTTATGGGTATAGTTGCAGCAAAGGCCGCCTATTCACAGGGTAAGGAATGGCTGGAAGAACTAAAAAAGCACCTGCTGGAAAATATAGCCTTTGTACGGTCTTATCTTAAGGAAAAAATTCCTCAGGCCCGGTTGATTGAACCTGAAGGAACCTTCCTTTTATGGATTGATTTTTCTGCACTTGGCTATACAGATGAAGAACTGGACAGACTGATAGTAAACAAGGCAAAAGTCTGGCTGGACCGCGGAACAATGTTTGGAGCAGAAGGAAAATGCTACCAGAGAATAAACATTGCTACGCCACAGGCCTTATTAAAAGAGGCCATCGACAGAATTGCAGGAGCCTTGTAAAACCGCCTGCAAAATAATAAAGGATTCTGTAGGAGCCGATGGAGAATCTTAAAATAGATAACAAACTTATGCTGCATACAGTTCTTTCTGGAAATCAACAAATATTCTATTGATATCAACAAGAGAACCAAGTTCTGTTTTCGCATCATTTATTGTTCCATACTTGAGTTTAATAAGTTCAGGTAGATTCTCCATTGAAAGTTCACCATAACCTTGCTGGACATATTGCTGTAATACAAAATCCACAAATTCCGTTTGTTTTGCATTTAGTTCGGTTGCAAGTAAAGGTCTTACCATAGATACACGCTGCTGGCGTTCAAGAGGATTCGTCTGGTATGCAAGATATTCAAGAACATCAAGAAGGTCACACTTCTCATAGTTTAACATTTCCTGAACTTTCAAAAGTTTATCAAGAGAGAATCCGTCATGTTCCATTTTTTCAAGCAATGCTTTTCTTGTTTCTGGATTCTGCCATTGAGTTCTTAAATCTTCATCATCTTTAAAGAATTTAGGAAGCGTTTCGTTATCAACAAGGACGTTTACAAATTCTTTTAGCGTAATGAGTTTTCCGTCGAACATTATACGTTCTTCCCAATTGAAGTCTTTCTTTATCTTTGCTTTTCTGCCCTTTCCTATTTCAATTTCGATAACATCTTTAGGACAGGTGCAGGGAAGATTTCCGCAGATAGGACATGGCTTTGGCGGACATATACAAGGCCACTTACCACACACAGGGCAAGGACGAGGAGGGCGTTTACATTCGCAAGGCCATTTACCACAGACCGGACATTTAGGATGAGTGCTACACTCGCAAGGGTATTTTTCACAAATAGGACAAACTGGATTTGGATTATCCCATTCTTCATCATAGAACTTTTTATGAGCACCAACAAAATCGTAAATTGTGAAATAATATTTATCATCAAAAAGACGAGTTCCACGTCCAATAATCTGCTTAAACTCAATCATATTTGGAACAGGCCGCATTAAGACGATATTACGAACATTCTGAGCATCCACACCTGTGCTGAGTTTTTGAGAGGTCGTTAAAATTGTTGGGATTGTTTTTTCATTATCCTGAAACTTGCGTAGTTGTTCTTCGCCTTCGCTACCATCATCAGCCGTTACTCTGACACAATAGTTTGTACCACGTTTTGCATAACTGTTAATCATGTCTCTAACTTGCATTGCATGATTCTGAGTAGCACAGAAAACAATGGCTTTTTCATCCGGATTTGCACTATCTAAAAACTCTTCTACACGAAGCTCATCACGTTCACGGATCTTGATTTTTCCATGGTAAAAATCGGCTTCATCATAAGTTTTTTCCTTATCTAGAAGTTCTTCACCGCGAATAATTTTATCTTCTTCATTGTAAACATATTCATCAATAATCTGATTTGTGCAGCTTTTTACACGGTAAGGCGTAAGGTATCCGTCTTCAATTCCCTGCTTAAGCGAATACTGATAAACAGGTTCACCAAAGTATTTGTAGGTGTCACCATTTATTGTTCGACGAGGAGTTGCAGTAAGACCAAGCTGATAAGCTGGCGAAAAGTATTCCATCAATTTACGCCATTCACTTTCATCATTTGCGCCACCGCGATGACATTCATCAATAATGATAAAATCAAAGAAGTCCTGAGGATATTGTTTGTAGTATTCAATATTATCAGTTTCCTCTTTACTCTCTCCATCACTTCCACAAAGCATTGTCTGGAAAATCGTAAAATAAATGCTTTGTCCCTTTGGCACTTTACCGCCGTTCTTGCGGATTTCTTTTGGTGTGATTCTGGCTAATGCATTCTGGTCAAAAGCAGCAAAGGCATTAAAGGCCTGGTCTGCAAGAATATTTCTGTCTGCTAAAAAAAGAATTTTGGGAAGCCTTCCGTTTTCTGCAATGTTCCAACGGGTTTGCATAAGCTTCCAGCAAATCTGAAAGGCAATATAAGTTTTTCCGGTACCAGTTGCAAGCGTTAAAAGAATGCGGTCTATCTTTTTACTTATTGCTTCAAGTACAGCATTAACAGCATTTTCCTGATAGTAGCGAGGCTGTTTTCCACCATCACGATTGAAAGGTAAAAGATTAAATTTATCTCGCCAGTCGTTCTTATCAGGGAAGGTCATTGTCCAAAGTTCTTGAGGTGTCGGAAACTTATCTACAAAGCCTTCTGTAAAATCTCCGGGCTTTGCATACATATCAATGGCCCAGATTTTGTCGCCGTTCGTAGAATAAGTCCAGCGAATATTCATGGCTTTTGCATATTTCTTGGCTTGTTCAACACCTGCACTTACATCCAGTTCATCTTTTTTTGCTTCTACAATTCCAATCTTTACACCTTTGTAGGTAAGAAGATAATCGATTTTATCAGGGTTTCTTTTTGCTTTTGTAACAATACGACCAGGCGACACAATATAAGCCCGCTGTTCAGTAAAGATATCACTACCTTCTACAACGCCCCATCCTGCAGCTTTAAGAGCAGGATCTATTTTCTTAAGTCTTGTGTCACTTTCGTTCATAATGATTCTCCGTTTAAATAGGGGAAATTTTCCTCTAATTTCCCCTATTTTCCCCTGTTTATTTTTTGTTCATCAATATATTCAAACCAGAACAGTGGAAAAGCATTCAATACTGCAACTTCATGATTTGGAATTACATACTTTTCAATCTGTTTATCAAAAATAGTTTGCTGATTTATTGAATCTTTATTTTCGGGAATTGAATAATCATCTGCACAAATAATATGAGCTTTTTTGATATTTAATTCTTTCAGGTAAAGCCAGTTTTGTTTGATTTTTTCTGTTCGAGATTTATCTTCTGGAATTTTCAACTCTCCAGATTTATGTAAATCAAAACATAAATACTTCAAGTTTTTATAATATGATTCTTCTCCTACAATCTTCTTAAAACTTTTTCCGCTCATTAAATCAAAAGTATAATTCTTAAAATCTTCATCAGGTAATTCTTTCTTAAAGAAACGGTAAGATTCAATCATCGGATAATTTATATACAGCTTTATTCCGTTGCGCTCAGAATCAAGACTTTCATTTTCAAAGTAGTTGAAGAGTTCCAGAATCTTTGCATTTTGCTGCTCTATCGTAAGTTTATTCTTTTCATCCTGCTTGCGGATATCATAATCAAAGAACATAAAGATTTCAGAAACTTCGTAAGAATATTTTATTCTGTCCAAATCTGATTTCACTTCTTTATGTTTTGCGGCTTCTTCTTTCAAAACATTTATAAGATTTACAGAGCCATCAAAAACACCATATTCTTTAATCTTGTCATACAAAGAAAAAATATTGCTGCAGTAGTAATGAAGAATCTCTTCTTCATTCAGTTCAAAGTGGAAAATCTCTTTTAATGTTTTGTAGAGACGTGGTTCGTCGTCTTTGCCTTCAAAGATAAAAAGAATCATTTACCAAACGTACCACCGCGATAAAGTTTTTCAAGATTATGACCAAAGCGAATTTCTTTTAATGTTGCATTATGAGCATTTACAATCTTGTCTTTTGAACAGATGTAATAGCAGTCAGGTCGGAGCAGGTCGTTTGTAAAAATGGATGTATTATGTGTTGTAAGCAGTACCTGGCAGCCATAAGATTTTAAGCGCTCAATAATAAAATATGAAAGTTCAAAATGATAAAAAGCATCAAATTCGTCTATGAAAATAAATGATGGGCATTTTTTTGGATCTGCAATGTCTTCGAGCCAGTAGTAAACAAGAAGAAGAGAACTCATACCAGAAGAACAGGCTAATCCAAAATCAATAGCGTTATCTTTACCATATTTTATCATTAATTGTTCTATGCCATTTATAATTCTGTGATCTAATTCATCTTCAAAACCTGCATCATTAAAGAATTTCTGTAAATCCTTAAAATGACCTTCTTTAACAATCTTGTTAATTAATGACTGACCTGATGCTGGAGTATAACCAATAAATTCACGTGTTTCCAAAGACCAGAATAAAAGCATTTTATTGACAAATTCATACATTTTATAAAACAATCCATTTTCTTCATTCTTTGCAAGAATTACATTTGCCTTAATATAACGGAGGATTGAAAAATGCAGCTGCCTCAAATCAAGACTGATATTTTCAGAACCTTCCATGTTTAATTCTATTGTCTTTTTATCTTTGAAACGATCATACTCAACTACAACTTTATTGTTGATAGTTAGTTTTTCAGAAAAAATGTCTCTAAAATTATTTTTTGTATATGCGTAAACAATTTCTTTATTGTCAAAAGAAAAGGTATATTCGAATGAAACCAAAATATCTTTATTAAAGCGATTGTGATAATTAATGTAATATGAAGGATTTACATAATTGTCTGTAAGAGTACCTACAATATCAAAAATGGCAAGACCAAGAGAAGATTTACCGCTGGCATTTTTACCGTACATTACAGCTGTTTTTACAATGCCATCTTTTACAGCTTCTGTATTAAAAGAGTAATTACCAGTTGTAGAAAAATCGATTGTTACCGGTTCTTTAAAAGCTCTAAAGTTACTTACCGTTAATGATTTTAGCATAATCAGACCCCATCAATTAATTATACTACATTATCGGCAAAATGCACTAAAAAACACACATTTGCCGTAATTTTTTTACGGCAAGTATAACGATAAATAAAAATTACTGCAATCATGGAATAGATATTTTATTTACTGTATGTTTTATATCATCAACACGTTCGTGTAAATTTATAGAATTAATAGATGTATTTTCAAGTCCAAACTTTTTGTACAGGGCATCAAATATATTTGATTTATCAAAAACATTGTTTGCTTGTTCCGGTAATAGACCTTCAAACCTTTCTCTATTTTGATTAATTATTGCAAATATTTCATTTGCTAAAACAATCTTATTTAAATATTGAAAGTCATTATTTAGATTTGGTTCTAATAAATACAAATACGATAACGTAGCCCTATTCCTTACTATGGGAATTATGTCAAAATCATGCATAACTTCTAACATTTCTAATGAAGATATTAGAAATCCCTGAATGCTTAAGAAAAACTTAAATACGTCGTTTCCAGTTTTAGAAATAGCATCAGGAATCATTTTTATTCGTTCATAAATTGAAAGATTAAAATCGTCATTATCATAAAGAAAAATACTTTTTATTATATCCTCGGAAATATTAGATATAAGATCATCTACACTTTTGCACTCTTCTAAAAAACAATGTATCGACGGATATTTATTATTAAAAAAACTTAAAAAGCATTTTTCCGCTGCATTATGTATTATTTGCAGATTTTCATAAAACAATCTAACTGGTAATAAAACTATTATTCCCCGTAATTCTTGTAAAACTTTTATATTATCTACCAATGTAATTAATATTTGCTTCTTTATAATTTCAATTCCAGAAACATTTTGTCCAAAAAGTATCATATCTGCGTATTTATATAGTTGGTCGTCCATAATATGAATTTTTCCTACAGCCAAAAATCCATAATATTCTTTGTCGTTAACATCTAGATGAGTAGCACCTGAATATGAAAATGCTTCTTTTCCTTTTAATGTTTGTAGATACAAAGATACAAGTTTCCTATTTTTGTACCAGAATAATCTTATGGAATCCAAAATTGAACAAACAGATTTTTCTTCAAACGATGTATCAATGGATTGCAGTAATTGCAAATATTCCTCTTCTACCTTAAGTATTCTTTTTTCCAAATTAATCATATATATAATCGATGACACCTTTTATTAGTTCTTCAGGAATATCTATCTGTGTTGCATAGAATGAAACCATTTTTTTCATTATAAAAATACAATCATAGAAAATTGTTTTTAATTTCTGTTCATCATCAATATCAGGAACCAAATGATATTGATGAGCTGAATTATCACATTTTAGCATTGCACTTTCTCGTATAGCACCCCAAAGACAATGGTCATATTGAGAATCATAGTCGTAATATAATTTATATAACTCTTTTTCATCTACGAGTTCAGCTTTTTTCCTTATATTTGTTTGATCAAAATATCCTCTAGCATCAATATCTGTAAATTCTTCCATAGTGAATTCATTTAACAATATATCTAAATACTTATATGCTACATGACTTTCTTCTTCACGAGCATTGTTTTGTCTTTCAGCCAAAACAATTTTTTTAATTTGTCCCAAACCATAATATTCAAAATCTTCCCATATTTCAGGTTTTTTATTTTCAAATGTGATTAGATATTTTGATAAGATAAAATTTTCTATGAGACTTCGTACACAACTTCGTCCTGAAATAGAAGTATACAAATTATGTTCATCAACTTCTTTTAAGCGTTTGTAAGAATATGTAATTATTCCCGTAAATATTTCTAGCTTTTTATCTAATGGATAAGCATTTACATAGAGTTCTCTCAAATATTGTAATAATTCATATACCTTTTGATTAAATGCTTTTAAAGATTTTGATTCTCCAAAATCACAAACAAAAACTTTACAATCTGTCATCATACTAATACATTCCCAAAACATATTTAAGTATTTTTCATCAGGGTGTTCTATTGTCATAAGAATCAATCCTTCCATATTTCTAATCATAGAAGCGGCCATCTCATATTCCAATGACTCAGTGTTCATATCTTGATATTTTACGAGTAGCTCCCCTTCCTGTGGTTGTACATGAATTTTACCTGCAAGATTAAAATACCCTATGACACAAAAACGAGTATCATTTGTAAGAACAGATCCTTGAGATTTCAGCTTATTAATAGTTTTTATGAGAACTTCACATCTAGCAGCAATAGTCTCATAATTTGTATAAAAACACTCAGAAAATACTGGAGCCTTTTCATGTGTTAAAAAAACTGTAAGTTCTGTAAAAATTTCATTAGTGGTTATTGTTTTTATATAATTATAAATTGCTCTTTGTTTTTCTTCTGAAAGTTTTATAATTGTTGATAATCTTGGAATAACAATTTCCGGAGCTGTTTGGAATATAAATTTATTTATATAAGCAATTTTTCTAAGTCCTTCTTCACGACCATAAAAATCAAGAATTATGGCAATCCAGATGTATTCCGGCATTCTTCCCGAAAACCAAGATTCGTATTTATTCATTGGTTTCATACCAGGAATAGAGTTTAGTGGCGTTGTATAATAACCTTTATTATTTTTATGTTGTTCTATGGTTGAATGACTTTCCAATTACAACTCTCCTTATTTTTTTTTATTCATAATATTCTTTCAATACTTTTGCATGATTTTTTAAATCAGAAGTACTTGAACATATCTTTTTTATATCATTAAGATTTTTATATTCTACTTGATATTTTTTACATTCTTTCATAGTTTTTAGTAAATCTAAAGCATCTTTATCGTAATCCGATGTACACCAATATTCAAAACTAACAGTTCTATTTTTATAATCATTAATTGATTGTATCCATTTATAGATTAAAGTTATTCTATTTTTCCAACGTTCTATTTCAGCTCGTGTAATATTTGCTTTGTGGGCTTTACATTCTATTATTAAAAAACCTGATAGCCCTGTCTCACAAAAAATATCAATCTCTGCTTTTTCACCATTAAGGTTTATCAACTTACCTATTTTTACAAATCCTTTTGTTAGATTATATGTTATATTTGCTACAAGCATTTCAAAAAGACTTCCTTTTAGATTTATTGCCCTTCCCTCATATGTAAGAATACCTTTTAAGATTTTTTCTATTTTTTCAGAATTATCTCCTGTTATTTTTGATTTGCACTCTTCCATAGTTAAGATTATTTCTCGTAATAAATCAGCAGTTGACTTTCCTAGAAGATTATCAAAAACAGAGACACATACACCTTTTTCTCGTAATAATGTAAGTGCATCCTCGGAAAAATGTTCTCCTATTAAAAAAGGAAGAAAAGGTCTTATATTTTTTTTATGCATTAAGTTTTCAATTTTCTCAATAAAGTATCTAACTTGGCTCTCTGTAATATTCTTTTCTGGTAAAATATCCGCAACTAAAAATCCTGGTATAATTTTTTTGTTAGATAGCTTCCTGAATGGCAATAAATATGAAGGACATGTTATATCCCATATATAACCAGAAAAATTCCCATATTGTTCAACTTTATTAAAACTTCCAAATGAATTTTTTTTAAAGAAATCTTCAACTGCAATAACAGAAAGTAATTGCTTTTCTTCATGGACAATACTTATTGCTCTGGTAGTGGAATTAAACAATGGGTTGAGTTGAAGAAATTGTTCGTCTTTCGAATTACAATCTTCTTGAATAAAATCTATACTTAATAATTGTTCTTTAATTTTGTTAATCAGAATTTTTTTCGACGCATATTCAAAAGGTGCAAATGTATTGAACTTATTTATACTTACTTTTCCGCCTAGACAATCCATCACAGATAAAACATAGCCTGTAATACTATTTACTTTTATAAGCGCTTCATACAAATTTTTATAAAATTGTGGACTTTGATATTGATCTTTCAAATACAGAAAACTTTCATTTTTGGGGAATGTGAAATTCCTTAAATGAAAAACATCTCCATTAGCCCTAGATATTTGTTTTCTTGCTGCCACATCAGATATTTTTTTGCTACTGACCAATTCAGATTTAATATCAGATGATAAAGAAGGTCCATTTGTAAGCAAATAAGATTCAATAAAAGAACTCATGTCACACTCCGCTATTTATAAATATAATAAATAAGATCGATTGTTTATTTTTTAATTATTTGTAACATAAGGAGTTATAAAATTCTAAACTCATCAATTTGTCACAATGAATTATTAACATTTTTAAAATTCTCCTTCAAAGGCTTTTTGTAAGAGGGCTTGCTTTAACTCGTCGCAGTTGGCAATTTGTTTTGTGTAGATTTCCTGCAGCTGGCGGACTTTTTCGCTGAGGGCGTCGAGTTCTTTTACGATGAGTTTTTGCTCGGGGAGAAGGGGAAGAGGAACTTCAAAGTCACCAAGAATCTTTTGATTCAAATTAGAAATATTTGCACCTTCTTTTCCATTAAGGATTTTTCTGGAACTCTCTGCTTTCATGAAGTGCAAAAGAAAGTCTGCATCCAATAAATCAAAATCTTTTCTGAAACGAATACAAAATCCACTGTAAGTTGTTGGAACATTTTTAGGATAAACTAATAAACATCGTCCAACTAACTCTTTATTTCCATTGGAGCGTACAAAAACGATATCACCATCATGCAGTAGATAATCTTCTGATGGAGCTGCTTTTAAAGAGATTTCTGAAAGAGTTTCTGTATCATCAATACTATAACGATCCTTAAAGTCTCCAACTCCTAAAGAGCGAATTGTGTATCCACTGTCTGTTGCAGCAAAGTTCATTCCGTTTTTAAATGTTCCGCAATCTCCCAGTCTTTTCTTTTCCCAAGTGGTATTGCTGAAGGCTTTTGTGAGTTGGGACTGGAACAAATCTTTTACGTTCTGCAGGTTGGTTTGGGAGGCAGCTTTTAGGCTTTCCAGCTGTGCAAATTTTTCATCCAGGATTTTGACTATGCGCTTTTGTTCCTCGAGGGATTTTGGATAAGATATTTTTAATTCACGAAATCGAGCCATATCAAGATTCTTTTGAGCGGCACCTCTACCTAGTGAATAGATTTCATCATTCTTACCTAGGATTACAGTTTCAAGATATTTTTGATAAATTACATTTTCGTTTGCTCTTAAAGAAAGTCCAGAGTCATTTAAGAAAAATTTGCCTTCTACAAATCTTGTGCATTTTTCCGACATGGCAAATCTAGAAACGATTAAACAATTCTCTCTGTTGTATGTATCCATTTTGAATGTAGCACCGCCGCCACCGTATACAGGAAAAATTGTTCCTCCATCCACTTTACGAACAACACGAGTACCACATTCTATTTCACAAACTTCATTAAGTTTCTTTATTTCCCAATCTTTTTTCACTTTCAATTCTCCAAAAATGGAATTGCGTTAGCAATTCCGAATACACCACTTCGTGTCGTTTGCATGAGTGGTAATTATTTAATACGTCGCTCACGCGACTTGCGCATCCGTGTGGCAACTTCTGCCCGCCTGCGAGCTACCGGGTATTAGGGGCTGTGCCCCTAGGAGAAGGGGTAGCGAAAGACCGCGCAGCGGGCTGTAGCGAGGGGGAGACTTCCCCCTCCTTACATTCCTTTCAAAAGCTCCTCGGCCTGTTTGTTCAACTCGCGCATTTCTTTGATAATCTCGGCAGGCTCGCGTAGGGTCTTTTCTTCCTTCTTGTTGGGATTCTTTACGCTAAGGTCGAGGGTGTCGGGATTGAGGTCGCTTACGTTGAGGCTCCAGCTGTTCGGGCTTGCGGCTTTGGTCTTCTGAAGGGCAACAAAATCGGCAAGGTCATCTTCGCTCAGGGGATTTGTTTTACCAAGGTTGCGGTCCAGGTTGAGCTGATAGTACCAGATTTTTTCTGTGGGCTTTCCTTTTTCAAAAAATAAGACTACAGTTTTTACGCCGGCACCTGTGAAGACTCCGTTCGGACAGTCGAGGATTGTATGAAGGTTGCAGTTTTCCAGAAGCTCGCGGCGAAGGGCTATGCTTGCGTTATCTGTATTGCTAAGGAAGGTGTTTTTGATTACTACACCTGCGCGGCCGCCTGCTTTGAGCATTTTGATAAAGTGCTCCATAAAAAGATAGGCTGTTTCGCCGGTTTTAATGGGAAAGTTCTGCTGGATTTCTGAACGTTCCTTACCGCCAAAAGGTGGATTTGCAAGGATAACATCTTTGCGGTCGCGCTGCTGAATCTGGCTCAGGTCTTCGGCAAGGGTGTTTGTGTGCATGATATTAGGCGCTTCTACTCCGTGGAAAATCATGTTCATGATTCCAATGATATAGGCAAGGCCTTTCTTTTCTTTGCCGTAGAAGGTTTGCTTCTGAAGAATCTGTTTCTGTTCTACGGTTTTTGCTTTTTCGTTTAAGTAGTTAAAGGCTTCGCAAAGGAAGCCGGCACTTCCACAGGCTCCATCGTAAATTGTATCTCCGATTTTTGGCTCTACTACGCGGACGATTGTGCGGATGAGAGGACGAGGTGTGTAATACTCTCCTCCGTTGCGGCCGGCGTTTCCCATCTTGTGGATTTTGCTTTCGTAAAGATGACTCATTTCGTGCTTGTCTGTGCTGCTCTGGAAGTGGAGTCCGTCTGCGTAATTTAAGATTTCGCGCATGTTATAGCCGGAAACTATTTTGTTTTTTAGCTCGCTAAAGATTTCGCCAATTTTGTATTCGAGGGTGTCTGGAGTTGCTGCACTTGCCTTAAAGTTTTTGAGATATGGAAAAAGCTTGAGGTTTACAAAGTCTGTGAGGTCGTCGCCTGTCATTGCGGCTTTGTGGTCTATTTCGCCTTTTTGATTTTTTGGACAGGCCCAGGAGTTCCAGCGGAATTCTTTTTTAATGATGTAGGTGTAGTCTTTCCCCTGAAGGGCCATTTCATCGCTGCGTTCTATTTCAAGGTCATCAAGATATTTTAAGAAGAGAATCCAGCTGGTCTGTTCTACATAATCAAGCTCGTTGGAACAGCCTGCTTCTTTCCATAAGATGTCATCTATGTTTTTAAATATCTGTTCGTAATTCATAATACATTCCTTTTATAATATCTATTATTATATCATTTTTTCTTTATATGCAGATATACTTTCTGATTTATATTCCTTTTTACATCCACTTTTAACTCATTTTAAATTTAAAGTTGCAATTTATAGGGTCAAAATGTCTCAAAACTCAAACAAATTAATTTTTTACTGGATTTATTTGTCTCCCCTGACCTCTCATTATGCAAATAACAATAGTAAAAATATACAAAAATTACCAACAGAAGCCTTTTTTATGAAAAATTCAAAGAGATTTATAAGAATTTTTCTCCCCTTGGGCACTTGGCACGAAACTTGCTATATATAAAGTGTAGCAGGAAAAAGTTTAAGACCTGCTGCAGGAAACCGTAAAGCTTCCGACATATTCAAATTACAAGACTTCGCGGACGCTGCCGCGGAGGACAGGAGGTTCTATATGAACGAATTAGCACTTTTTAATGACTTATTTGATGGATTTGGAGATGACGGATTCTTAATGCCATCTTTCAATTACAAAAAAGCTTTTGTATCACCAAGGGTTGATATAAAAGAGGACAAAGATGCCTATATTATGGACATGGATCTTCCGGGAAAAACCGACAAAGATATCAACATTGAATTCAATAACAATGTTTTGACAATTTCTTCTGAAAACAAATCCGAGAAGGAAGAGAAAAAAGAAGAAAAGGCAGAAGCTAAAGAAGCTCCAAAATATCTTCTTAAAGAACGCAGCTACTCTAAGTTCTCAAGAAGCTTCACACTTCCTGATGACGTAGAAGCCGACAAAATTACAGCTAAAGTTGAAAACGGTGTTCTACACGTAGATATGCCACGTAAAGCACTTTCAACCCCACGCAAGATTGCAATTACAGCAGCATAAGGAGGAGGTAATCATGGGAGACAAAAATAAACAGAATAAGCCTAAGAAGAGCTTAAAAGAAAAGAAACTTGAAAAACACCTGAAGCATGAGCACACTTCAGATGCTGTTGAAAAATAAGCAGAGATAAAAATCTGCCGGGCCGGCCCTACTGTGAAGCAAACTGTAAAATCACAGGGGGCCGGTTTTTATTTTTTTTCCTGTCGTTGAATTCTTTTTTAATAACCTATATAACAAGTTATATGTTTTTTCGTAAGAGACTTTTATCACTCATCCTTTTAGGCACAGGCAGCTTTTCTTTATTTTCTCAAATCTATTCAAAACGACAGTTACTTCCTGCAAATCACTGGGTTTACGATGCTCTTTATACCCTTTCTGTCCACACAAAAACTCTTACTCTGGCAGATTCAGCCCCTCTTAGTGTAGAAGAGCTTCAATTTTACATGCAGAACATAGATTATGATTCTCTTTCTGATGACCACCAGGCCCTGTACGACAAACTAAAAGAATATTTTGACCAGAAACCTTACACGGTAAACTTTAATCCGATTCAGCTGGGCTTCAATGCTAAACTTGCCCCGGAATTTCTTTCCAAAACTAACCAGAATATAGAATGGTCCTTTGCTACCGACTACACAGCCCACAACGCTGCAAATGATTATACCTGGGATTCAGTAACAGAGAGCTGGCAGACCAGCGTCAGCAGTAAAAATTACGGAGCTGCCTCAAACTATCAGTTTAATCAGAAAAGCCAGGCTTTTTCGGGTTTTCCTCTCTATATCAATTTTAATGATTTTGCCTTTTTTGAAGGTGATTTTTATTACGGCAACAACTTCTGGACTCTAAAGGAAGATGCAAATAAAACAAATGTTTTTTTTGGCGGAAACGATCAGGACACCCACTGGCCTAATTACGTTTATGCAAGCCTCGGCTATCTGTGGAAAAACGGGCTGGGACTAAGCTTTCAGATAGGAAAGGAAGGCATGCAAATTGGCCGGAGTATGACCGGCTCCATTATTTATAACAACACTTTTGAAACCGATGCCTATTTAAAACTGGACATTTATTCCAGAAATTTCAAATACAATTCAGAAGTAATAGAAATTACAAACAATCGTTTTTTATATCTGCACAGTTTTACAGTAAAACCGGTAGATTTTTTTAAATTCTCAATTCTTGAAGGAACAATGATTAATTCCTCCTTTGAGTTCCGCTATCTTAATCCTTTAATGAATTTCCACTCCTTTGCTTCCTGGAACCAGTATATGACTGAGGCAGAAAAAAAGGTTTACGGAACAGCCCATGCTTCTTCTTACATGGCCATAACAATGGATTTTATTCCGATAAATAATCTTAGAACCTATATAAACTGGTGTATGAATGAATTCCAGCTGCCGGGAGAAAGAGCAAACCTCTGGGGTTCAACTATTCCGGACGGAATGGGCTTCCAGCTGGGAGCCGAATATAACTGGGCCGACTGGCAGACCGGTTACTATTATTCGGGCATTGAAGCAATCTACACCAGCCCTTATTTATATTACAAGTCAGGACCAGAGTGGTCTTTATACAGAGCCCGCTATAATGTACAAAAAAATTCTGCAACCCCAATCTGTTCCTGGATCGGCTCACCTTTTGGACCTGATGCAGCAGCCCTTATGATAAAGCTTGGCTATAATAATCCGGGGTCTTTCAGCTGGGAATTCAGCAATCTTTTTGTTGCCCATGGAGAAAATTCATTCCAGCTTTTTAATCAGACTGCTACCGATGCAGACGGAAATGTATGGTATGCCTACTATCCTTCTGTTTTGTATTCCCTGGGTATACTCAGCTCAGATGAAGCCGCCTCTATAGCCAGCAGCTGGAGCTTAAGCGGTCTTGTTCAGTTTACCAACAGGGCAAGCTTTTCGGCCACTTTTGATTTGAATCAATTTATCAGTTTTGAAGGTTCCTTTTCTTACATTGCCATCTACAATGCAAATCATGTAAAAGGAAGCATACAGCAGGGATTTGAATTATTTATTTCTGCAAATCTTCATTTGTTTATATAGAATAAAATTTAGGAGTAAAAACTGCCGGAAAAAACTAAGACTGGCAGGGAATGCCCATCATGTGTATCATTCCATAACGGGTAAACTCTTCAATGTTTTCGATATACTGAAAAGCGGCTTTTTTAGTCATTTTGTGAGTAATGATTTCTACAAAGGCATTGATGACAGTTGAAGCAAAAAAATGAACTGTCATCTTGTCGATTTTTTTTGCAGCGATTTTATTTTTATACATCCAGTTAAAAGTTTGCAGGCAGTTTTTTGTATATAACTCGCAGATTTCTTCCTGAAAATGCTCATGTGTGCTTCCTGCAGATTTTGTAAGCAATAAGGTAAAAGTATCGAAATTATCAAATATAAAATTCAAAAGTTCATTTGTCTGTTTCACTTCTTCTTCAAAATGTTTTTCAGAAACCGGATTTTCTAAATCCATATGATGTGATGAATCTGCCATCATAACAGCCTGAGTTGTAAAGGAAACTGCATCATCTACAAGAGCACAAAAAAGAGCATCCTTATCTTTAAAATGGCGGTACATAGCACCTGTAGTCAGGCCCGCATTTGCCGCAATTGTCCGCAAAGATGCGTTAACAAAGCCCTTTTCCAGAAATTCCTTTTCTGCACTTTCGAGAATTTTTGCTTTTGTTTCAGATACTGAATCGCTCATAAATTAAAAATAGCAGGGAAAGTGAAAAAAATCAAGGAAAAGTGATAACAATGTTATCAAAATCTATTGACAAAAGAAGAGCCATCTTATTAAGATAACAGTGTTATCTATAAAAGTTATACAAAACTAACAGTATTAATCCATGAAAGGAGATAGAATTGAAAGTTACAAAAATTAATGACTGGTTCGAAAAGTTCGGACGCTTTGAAGTAAAACACCGCTGGGGTTTCTTGATCGGACTCCTGCTGATTACAATTATTGGCTGCCTTGGTCTTCCACGGCTAAAACTGGACAACGGAGAAGAGGACTGGTTTGACGATTGGGAAACTACAAAAGTAAATCAGGATCATTTTGAAAGTATTTTCGGTTCAACAGATACCCTGCTTGCTCATATTAAAGCAAAGGATGTTTTTGACCCTGAAGTTTTACAGATGATAGATGACCTTGGCAACGAGCTTTTAAATAAAGTTCCATATGCAGGAAGCATAACTTCACTCATGGAACTTTCCCTGCCGGTTGGTACAGAAGACGGCTTTGAAGTAACAAGCCCTTTTGAAGACGGGGTTCCTGCCGACCAGTCTGAACTTGCAGAAAAAAAGGCTTTTATTATGAGCCGTGAATCTATTGTAAACAATCTTGTAAGCGAAGACTGTACAGAAACCTGGCTGATTGTAAACCTTGAGCAGTATTCAGAAAATCTTGATCAGGCAATGAGTAAAATTGCCCCCCCTGCCATGGAAATCTTTAATTCCGAAAAATTCCGTTCAAATGACAAATGGGAACTTCGTCCGGCCGGACTTTCCTACACAGAATACGAAGAGGAAAAGGCTATTACCTTCCAGTGCATCAGCCGCATAGGACTTGGTTTTATTGTTATGCTGATCTTCCTTATTATTTTTATCCGTTCACTTCGAGGTGTAATAGTTCCTTCAATTGCAACTCTGGGGGCCATCTGCACAACCCTTGGTTTTTCTGCCTGGATGAACATAAAAGGTAACAACACAATGATTCTTGTAACGGTTCTGCTTGCCATGGCTCTTGCTGTAGGTTATGCCGTTCACTACATCAACTCCTTTAAGATGCACTTCCGCAAAACAGGGCTCCGCAAAGAATCAATCGTAATGGGAATTCGTGACTCAGGCTGGGCCCTTTTCTTTACAGTAATCACAACAATGGCAGGTATGCTTTCCTTCCTTTCTGCCGGCATCAGACCAATGCGCTGGGTCGGAGGAATTACAGCAGCTGCCGTTCTTGCAGTATTTATCTACGAAATTATTCTTTTACCATGCCTTTACAGTTTTGGAAAAGATCAGGAAGCTGATCCTGACTTTGTTAATACAGAAGGTTCAACTAAATCGGATCTTCGTATAGAAGCAATGGGTAAATCAATCCTGAATAAAAAATGGGTTACAGTTATTGCCGGCATAATCGTCATCATAGCCGTAATCCCTGGTCTTTTCAAAATTAAAGTAAACATGAACTATGCAGATATGATGGGCGAGCGCACACCTTACATTCACCGCCTCATGGAAATTACCCGAAGCCAGCTTGGAAGTCAGTACAGTTACGAGGTTCTTGTTGAGTACCAGGAAGAAGACGCTCTTAAAAATCCTGATGTTCTAAAAAACATGGATGAGATGGCTGCCCGCATTGGAACCTTAAGTTCAACAAAAGTTTCAAACGGCAAGCCTCGTGTTTCTTCTGTAACAAAGGTTGTAAAGGAAATGAACCGTACGCTAAACGGTGATGATCCGGAAGCTTACATAATTCCGGACGACCAAGACCTGGTAAGTCAGGAAATGTTCCTTTATGAAATTTCCGGTGGTTCAGACCTGTATGATTATGTAAGCGAAGATTTCAGGGCCGGCTACCTTCACATTGAACTTAGCGGATATGATGGTGAAGAAATTGTCCGAAATCTTGAAGAAGTAAAAAAATGGTGTAAGGAACTCTTCCCTGATGCCTCGAATGCCGGTGTAGTTGGCGAAGTAGTTCAGTATGCCCAGATGAACGGTAAGCTTGTCCGCGGTTCTATAAAATCAATTGGAACTTCCCTGCTTGTTATCCTTATTCTGCTTATTCTGGCCTTTACTTCTTTCCGTACAGGCTTTATCGCTATGATTCCAAACGTTGCGCCAATCGCAATTATCGGAGGAATTATGGGCTACGCCGGAGTAAACCTGGATATGATTACAGCCATGATTATGCCAATGATTCTTGGTATTGCAGTTGATGACACCATCCACTTTACAAATCATATCAAATATCACTTTGAACTTACCGGAAACTACCGTTCGGCAGTTTTAAACTCTTACCGCGAAATTGGAAAGACAATGATTATGACAACAGTCATCCTCTGTGCTATGTTTGGAATCTTCCTTACAAGTACAATGACAGTTCTTGTAAACATCGGCTGGCTTTCAATCGTAGGACTCGGCAGTGCCCTTATTGCCGACTACACTTTGACACCGGTACTTCTTTATATAACAAAACCATTTGGAAAGGAGACAAAATAAAATGAAAAAACTTATCACAACAATTTCAACAATACTTATAGCCGCAGCCCTCTTCGCTCAGGGCCTGACCGGCTACGACATCATGAAAAAAGCAGATGAGGTTGCTGAACCAAAAACCTCTTCTTCCACTGCAATTCTTACAATTCATTCTAAAAAAGGAAACGACAGGGTTCGCGAAGTAGTAATGAAGAGCAAGGATTTTGGTGATGTAGAAAAAAGCGTAATTGTTTTTTTGAGCCCAAAAGATGTTTCAGGAACCGGCTACCTGACTTTTGATTACAAAGAGGAAGATAAGGATTCTGACAACTGGCTTTATATGCCTGCAATGAAAAAGACCCGTCGAATTGCTTCCAGCGGAAGTGAAGGCGAAGGCAGCTTTATGGGAACAGACTTTACCTACCAGGACATGGGAGACCGCAGCCTTAACAAGTATGATTACAATCTGTTAGGCGAAGATAACATAGACGGAGTAGACTGCTACAAGGTTGAATGCATCAGCAAGGCAGGAACAGAAAAAGATCCCCGATACATCAGTTACATTGGTAAGGAAGATTTTATTCTTCGTAAATGCGAATTCTACGACCGCCAGGATCAGCTCCACCGCGTTCTCAACTGCACAGATTTTACAAAGATTAAAGGCTTTACAACAGCTCAGAAAATGAAAATGGAAAACGTTCAGACAGGTACCTGGTCACTCATTGAAAGCAAAAACATTCAGTACGATGAAGGGGATATTGATGATTCCCTCTTCTCTGTAGCAGCTCTTGAAAAAGGACGAATAAGATGAAAAAACTTTTTTTACTAATGCTGGGACTTCTGCTCTCAAGTCTGAGTCTGCTCACAGCAGAAGACGGAGTAGAATTTTCAGGAAGCATTGAAAGTATATGGGGCATCTGCGCTCCCTGGACAGACAAAGATACAAGTGCGGGCAAACTTAAATTAGGCACAACTAACTTTACCGGTAAAATTGATGCTTATTACGGAAAAAGTTCTGCCTGTGTCGAAGCAGCTTTTTCTTACGATGCAGCAGAGGCCCTGGCAGGAGGGAGTGGAAGCGGTAACCTTGGAGAAGGCTTTGACCTCTCTCTTGGAGAAGCCTGGATTGATTATACAGACTCCTTCTGGGGACTCAGAATTGGCCGTCAAAAAGCTGTCTGGGGTAAGGCAGACGGCATCGATATTACAAATGTAATTTGTCCTTCCGACCTGTCCAGCCTTGCCGCAATGATTAGTGATGATTCAAAACTTGCCATTGATGCTGTCCGCCTTTCTTTAAACGGAAATCTCTTTACGGCTGACGCCTGGTGGATTCCGTTTTTTACACCAGCAGACCTTCCGGAAGGAAGCTTCAGCAGTTTTAATTATCCTGAAGCTGCCATCTGGAACGGGGAATACGCCTTAAGGCTTTCCGGATATCTTTCTGCCCTGGACCTTTCTCTTTACGCCTTTTACGGCTGGGATGACAATCCTTTAGCAGACATATCAATGAAAGGAGACTATGAAAGAATGACAATGCTGGGTGCAGACGCCGCCCTTCCTCTTGGACAAACCGTTCTTCGCCTTGAAACTGCCTTCTTCCCTCAAAGATATTTCCAGAAAAGTCTTTATTCCGGACTTGGAAGCCAGCAGCATAATCAGCTTTCTAGTCTTGCAGGAATTGACTGGATTTCAAATGGCTGGACAATCACTGCCCAGTATTACTGCGATTACGTTTTTGGAAATCTCGATTCTCTTAACCGCACACAAGCTTATGAACATGGGGCAAGTCTAAGTATCTCAAAATCGCTTGTAAACGAAACTCTGGAAGTTTCCTTTTCCGGCCTGATGGGTTTCAACGATTTTGACAGCATGCTTTCCCCTTCTGTAAACTACAGCATTTCAGACCAGATAAAAATCGGTATGTGCGCATACTTCTTCCTGCCTGGTCCGGACCGGGACGGAAAATACGGAGCTTACAAAGATTACAGCAGCTTCTGTCTTAATGCAAAATTTTCTTTCTAAAATTACTTACTGGTCAGGATTTCTGCGCCATCCAGGTTCAGGGATTCTGCCAGTATTGTAATTTCTGCTTTATGTTTTCCTTCTTTTAAATTACCGGAATAATAAAGAGCCTCTCTGTTTCCGGTTTTTCCAATTTTTACAGTGCCAGAATCTTTGCCGTCCAGAGTAACTTTTATGGCAGCTCCCTTTTCGCTGTTTCCTGTAAGAATAAAGGCTGAGCCGGAAAACTTCAGGGTAAAAGAACTTCCCGTCTGACCTTTTGAAACAGTTCTTTTATAACACTTAAAAGAATCCATAAGGGAGTGTTCCCAAGATGTTTTAGCATCGTAGGTAAAGAGGGAATCAAGATTATCAAAGCGGGTGATGAAGTATTTTTCACCAAGAGGAGTAATTTTAAGATTTTTATAGCAGTTCTTTCTGTAGGCCGAATAAATTGCTGCTCTTCCGGCTCCCTGCAAAGAGACATATTTTCCCCCGTCAAGCTGGCCCAGTTCATAAGCACAAACTTTAACATCGTCAATAGAAGCAGAAACTGTCATTCCTTCAAAAGAAAGAGAAAGTTTATGCCAGGCCTTCTTCCACTTATCATCCGCTCCTTTTAGATTTCCACTTTTTATTGCCTGACTGTTTCGCATAAGGCTCCATGTGCCGTCTGCCTGAAGCTTAAGCCAGATTCCATTTTTGCCGCTGTCCGGAAGATTGTAACGGCCGCCAATTCCAATATAATTTTTTTCGGAGAGATCAGACGGGTCAAAGCGGCCTTCAATATGAACAGAGTAATTAAACCAGCGGTCATCACCAAGATTTGTAACCGGTTCCGGACTTGCTCCCCATTCGCGGGCCTTATTTTCCAAAAGGATTTTTTGCTGCAGGATTTTCTGACCATCCTCTTCTATAACTTCAAAAGCACCTCCTTCATCGGTGGTGTAAAGTGGAGCCCCGCCACGTGAGGAAAGAAAGTTCTCAGCTTTGTCAGAATAAGAAAAATCATCTTCGTAAGGAAGCTTCAAAACCTCATCATCTTTTCTGGCCACTGAGGAAAGAGCAAGCGCCTCTTCAAGCGGATTTATATCTATTGTAGAAAGTGTAACAATTGAATTTGGCTTTATGGTAATTTTACAGAGCTTATCCTTAATTTTTACAGGCGATTTTTTAAGAGTATCAGATTTTTTCCAGCTGGTCGTTTCGTAAAGCCAGAGTTTTTTATCATCATTTTTTAGTTCAAAAGTATATTCAATAGGATTTTCTGTCGTATTTGTGATTACGCTGGACCAGTCACCACCTTTTGGATCGCAGGCAGAAAGACAGGAATATCTTGCTCCACCAAGTGCGTGTCCATCTCCAGCTGCATGACCGTCTGCAAAAGAAGCCTGGTCAAGCATAAGCCAGCCGCGTTTGATAAAGCGGGAAAAATGAAGGGTCATAAAAAAGCCCGGGTCAAGTTCGTAGTAACCGCTCCATGGCGTCTGGGCAGAAATCAACTGTTTATGACAATAGGTAACTCCATCATAATAAGCTGCAACTACCGGCTGGAATTCGTAGAGAGTCATCTTACCTGCTGCATACATGGTAATTACACGGTTGGCTACATCAAGTACTCCATTGAGTCCGTTCAGGCCAGAACCATTTCCATCATAGTGGGATATGCTTTTTGCATAACCCATTGGAGAAGAACCTTCCGACATCCAGACTTCCTTTCCTTCTTCGCGAAAAGCCTTGACGGTTTCATTTGACCAGTAAGTATAGTGACTTCCAATAACATCAACCGCATCAAAGACTTCTTTGTTATCTGCCATCAGCTTTGCCTGATTCCAGGTGCAGACTTCATCTCCTGCAACAATTTTAATTTTTGAAAAATCGTAAGGAGCCTTGCTGTCGGCTTTAAGATGCTTTGAAAGATAGATTATCCAGTCGGGATCCCAGCCTCGTTCATTTTGGGTGGCACTTACAAAATCAAACTTAAGGCCAAAAGTTTCGTAAGCCCTGACAAGATTTTCGCGGTACCATAAATAGCGGTTTTCGTAGATTTTTTCTTTAGGTAAGTCAGTTCCGTCAGCAAGTCCGCCTTCACCCATACCACCCTCAGCCAGCCCGCCCTCTTTTTCTATCCAGAGAGGTTCGCCCCACCAGAGCATATCAAGAGTAAGATTCGGATTAATTTTTTTTGCATCGGCAGCAAGAACAAAACCTGCTCCGCGAGTTACATCAGCCTCTTCGAAAGGACTTCGCATAGTACAAGGTTCAGTTCCGGAAGAAGAGTTGATATCAGCTCCCATTTCAATTTTAAGGTGCTGAACTCCACAGCCTTTATCTCCAAAAATAAGCTGCAGAAGTTCCTGATACTGTTTTGGATTCTGACTCTTGTAATCGAGCAAAAGACGGGATGAATTATTTCCACTAACCATGCCCATTCCCCGCCAGCGCTGATTTTCTTTTACTGTATGATTTTTTGTATCGATTGTTACATTCATTTTGAGTGCCTCCCTTGTAAGATTAGATTATGAATATTCTATTCCTTTAATTTTATTGTTCAATCTGAAATTTTTGTCATAATATTAAAATATTAGCGCACAGAAATTCACTGCTTCTTCCATCGGCCAGGAGAAATTCCTTCATGGGCTTTAAAAACAATCCCAAAATAATTTTTGTCGTTATAACCAACGGCCTGCCCTACCTGGGCAACCGTCATATCCGTATTTTCTAAAAGACTTTTAGCTTGCGAAATACGCTTTTTTGAAAGAAACTCCAGAGGCTGATATTCATGACTAATTCCGGGAGGCATGTAAAGCAAATCATTTTTCTTCATGATTACAGTTTTGCCCTGACACTTGAAAATTCCCTGCCCGTCAATTGTAAAAAGAAACTGATGGGAAGCAAGACCTTTATCTCTTACAATATGATATTCCGGATCTGTCTGACCAATTCCTGTAAGATAAAATGGCAGAGTCTTCTCGCTTGTTATGACTGGATATATGGATTTTAGCATTAGTAAATTATAACAAATTTTCAATTAAATATAAGGATAAAATCTGTCAGGATCTTAATTAAAATTTATCAGCGTGTGTTAGTTGCAAATAACCTTTTTTAGTGATATTGTTAGTTATTACTAATTTTTTTGTTAGTAATTACTAATAGATGTTAGTAATTACTAACTTAAAAGGAGCCTGATATGACAGACGGAAGTAAAAAAATTCTTTAGGGAGTAGTTGCAGGTCTTGCAGCTGCATTCATTTTTGCAGCAATTGCTTCCTGATCTCCAAGGTAGTAGTGTTTGATTACCTTGAAGTTGTCATCGAACTCGTAAACAAGTGGAGTTGCAGTTGGAATATTTATTTCAAGGATTTCTTCAGGGGTCAGATTATCAAGATACTTTACCAGAGCGCGAAGGCTGTTTCCGTGAGCTGCGATAATAACGCGTTTTCCGGCTTTCATCTGTGGTTTAATTTCTTCAAGGAAATATGGAATTACGCGGGCAATTGTAGTCTCAAGACTTTCGTTTTGTGGAAGGAAGCTTGGATCTACCTCGCGGTACATTTCCTGTTTTTTTGCAGAGCGTGGGTCATCATCTGCCAGTACCGGTGGTTTTACGTCAAAAGAACGTCGCCAGATTTTTACCTGATCCTCACCAAATTTTTCTGCAGCTTCAGCCTTATTCTTTCCCTGAAGACCTCCGTAATGACGTTCATTAAGTTTCCAGCTTTTTATTACCGGAAGCCATTCCCTGTCCATTTCGCAGAGAATTCCGTTAAGAGTATGAATTGCACGTTTTAAATATGATGTATAACAGATATCAAAATCGTAGCCTTCCTGCTTTAAAAGTTTTCCTGCGGCAGAGGCCTCTTCCCTACCCTTGTCAGAAAGTTCAACATCTGTCCAGCCAGTAAAAAGATTAAGTTTATTCCATTCACTTTCGCCATGGCGTACCAGAACAAGTTTCATCATAATAATCTCCTTTCAAAAATGCCATAAATCTTCTTTTTAAATTGTGTTAGTATTGACTAACTTTTAAACATAGTATAAATTTCTTTTTGGTTAGTCAATACTAACACTAAAATAATATTAAGAGGTTTATATATGAAAGTAGCTGTAATATACGCCAGTACAACTGGTAATACAGAAGCAATGGCAAATGCAATCAACGAAGCAGTACAGGCTTCTGGTGCAGAAGTAATTTTTGGAACTGCAGACAGTGCAGATAAAGCAGATGTTACAGGCTGTGACGTAATTCTTCTTGGAAGTCCTGCAATGGGTGATGAAGTTCTTGAAGACTCAATGGAAGAATTCTATACAGGAATTGAAGCTTCCCTCAGCGGAAAGAAAGTTGGAATCTTTGGTTCTTATGACTGGGGAGACGGACAGTGGCTGCGTGACTGGACCGACCGTCTTAACAATGCTGGGGCAGTAAGCGCCGCAGAAGCCCTTATGGTTCATCTTACTCCGGAAGATGCAGATGTAGAAAAATGTAAGGAATGGGCTGCAGCTGCAATAAAATAATGAGTTTTGATCAGATTATAATTAATTCATGCTCACCAACCTTTTGTAATATCAAGCCGGCAAATATTTTTTTTGTAAAGAAGGAAAACTTTTCGCAAAGGGAATTTGAAGTCTGGAAAGAAGCTTTTCGTAAAGAAGGACTTGAGGCAATTGCAAGTCAGATTTCAGAAAGTTCGACAGCCATTCTTATTCTCAATATTTGCTGGGTAAAAGATATTTTGTCAGACTTACAGGTTCTGACATACTTATCAAAAAAAGGTTATAAAAACATCTCTCTGCAATCCTTTATAGGGGAATTATTTATCCGGATGAAAAAACAGGAAAGTTTTCCTCACGAAGTTGGAGTAATTCTTGGATACCCCGTAGAAGATGTGATTGAATTCGAAAGACAGGCCGGCCACAACTGCAAATACTGTGGCTGCTGGAAAAGCTATTCTGATGTTGAAAAGGCAAAAAAGTGTCACTGCAGATTTTCTGAATGCAGAAAACTTTGCAGAAAATGGTACGAGGAAGGCTTTTCTATAAATCAGATTATTACAAAATATCAAACCTTAAAAACCGTTGCCTAAAAAAAGCCGCCCAAAATCAACGACTTCGGGCGGATATAATTGAGGGTTTAATACAAACCCTCAAAACGTCGAAGTCAAGGCTTTAAGCGTGAGCGTGCCTTGACTCGACGTATAGGACTTAAAAATCTTTAGAGTGTTTTATCTTAATATGATGGTAAAGCTAAAAAATGCTTCCGCATTTTTTTTAACGCTTTGCTATCTAACAACGCCCGCCAGCGGGCTCTCACATATACCCGTAAACTGCAGCATCTCCCAATTCTTCTTCAATACGAATCAGCTGATTATATTTTGCCATACGGTCTGTGCGGCTCATTGAACCAGTCTTAATCTGGCCTGAGTTTGTTGCAACTGCAATGTCTGCAATTGTTGTATCTTCAGTTTCGCCGGAACGGTGACTTGTAACTGTTGTATAGCCGTGGCGGTGAGCCATTTCAATTGCTTCAAGAGTTTCTGTCAAAGAACCAATCTGATTTACTTTAATAAGGATTGAGTTACCTGCACCTAACTTAATTCCCTTTTCGAGGAACTTAACGTTTGTTACAAAGAGGTCATCGCCTACCAGCTGGCAGCGGTCGCCAATGCGGGCAGTAAGCTTCTTCCAGCCTTCCCAGTCATTTTCATCAAGACCGTCTTCAATAGAATCGATTGGATATTTTGTGATAAGTTCTTCAAGGTAAGCAATCTGCTCGTCGTCGCTCAGGCACTTGCCGTTAGGGTCTTTTGGAGTTCCGTTAGAAAGCTGCTTGTAGTTGTAGTAGAACTTTCCGTCCTTTTCTACGCTGAATTCAGATGAAGCACAATCCATGGCAATTTTTACATCATCACCAGGTTTATAACCGGCATCTTTAATAGCCTGTACGATAGAATCGAGGGCATCATTAATTCCGTCGAACTTTGGAGCAAAGCCGCCTTCGTCACCTACAGCAGTTGAAAGACCTCGGGCCTTGAGCAATTTTGCAAGGGCATGGAAAACTTCGGCACCCATGCGGATTGCTTCACGCTCTGATTTTGCACCAACAGGGCGAATCATAAATTCCTGGAAGGCGATTGGAGCATCAGAATGAGCACCACCGTTGATAATGTTCATCATAGGAACTGGAAGAACATGAGCATTTGCGCCGCCAATGTAGCGGTAAAGCGGGATGTTGAGGGCTTTTGCTGCTGCCTGTGCTGTTGCCAGAGAAACACCAAGGATGGCATTTGCACCAAGCTTTGATTTTGTTGGAGTGCCGTCGAGCTTAAGCATCTTCATATCTACAGCGCGCTGTTCAAAAACGTTGCAGCCTTTGAGGGCCGGTGCAATGATTTTGTTTACGTTATCTACAGCCTTGAGAACGCCCTTTCCGCCGTAGCGGGCTTTGTCGCCGTCGCGAAGTTCAAGAGCTTCGTTTTCGCCGGTAGAAGCTCCACTTGGAACTGAGGCACGACCGAGTACCCCGTTTTCAAGAATAACATCTACTTCAACAGTAGGATTTCCGCGAGAATCAATTATTTCGCGTCCAATAACATCTGCAATTGCAATTTTGTTTAACATTTTAGTACCTCTTAATTATATAAAGTTAGCTTTGACTAACTTCTATAAAAAGTATATATTATCAGTGAAAAAATGAAAAGGGGGAACAGGAAGTCTTATGAAAGAATACGTCTGGCTTTTTCCAATAATTTTTATGTTTCATGACATGGAAGAAATAATCGGCTTTAAATACTTTTTACGACAGAACACCGCAGAACTCCAGCAGCGCTTTCCTTTTATCCTCCGCCGCTACAAGGATTTTTCTACAGAAGGCTTTGCTCTTGCCGTTTACGAAGAACTCATTTTGTGCATCGCAATCTCGACTCTCGCATATTTTATAGACCGCAATTTTCTCTGGTACATCTGGCTGGGGGCTTTCCTGGGCTGCGACCTTCACTTTTTCATTCATCTGATTCAGGTAAGCATTTACCGCCGCTATATTCCGGCCTGCATCACAAGTTTAATCTGCCTGCCAGTAAACACTCTGATAATCTGCAAGTGCCTTTTGTGCATTGAAGATTCTGTGCTCTTTGCCGGAGCCTTTATGGTACTCGGTGCAATCCTTGTTTTTGTAAATATTTTTATTGCGCAAAAGCTGATGGGCTGGTTTACCAGAAAAATTGACCAAAAAAATAATTATGTTTAAATTTTCTTCTCCCTCAATTCAAATCGCCCTTTGCGCCAGTTTGCATAACCGACTACTGTATAACCGGCTTTGTCATAAAGTTTTTGGGAATAAGGATTTTCTGTAAAGCAATCAAGGCGAATGGAATCATAACCTGCCGTTCTACAAAAATTTTCAATGTATTCCATTGTCTTTGTGGCAATTCCCTGATTCTGGAATTTTGGGTTTACACATAGTCTGTGGATTACGCAAAACTTAGCTTTGGGCCATTGCCAGTTTCCGTTTTTATATTCTTCATCGCAATCTTCGCTTAAAACAAAACAGACTGCAATGTCGTTTCCTTCTTTGCCTATAAACATCTGATTTTTTGAAATGTCTTCAGCGAGAATTTCCTTGTCGGGATATATTTCGTCCCACTGGTGAATTCCAGCGTTTTCCATAGTTATTATGGCATCTGAAAAAAGAGAGAAAATCTGATCCAATTGATTTATTTCTGCTTTAGAGTATTCCATATTTAAATTCTAGGATAACATACTCTTAAGAAAAATCTCAACCCTAAGTTAGTCTTAAAAACGGTGTCAACAAGAAAGTGACAGAAACAACAAAAAAATTCGACAAAACAGTCTTGCTGCCATAAGGGAGATTTTGAAAAATGATGAGTGGTGAAATCTGGTGGGTAGATTTTCAAGAACCTCGGGGCAGCACTCCTGCGTAAGAATTATTAAAAGAATACTCCCTTCACAAAAATCTCAATTCCAATGCCAACAAGAATAATTCCGCCCGCCAGTGTTGCTTTTGCGCCAAGCTTATCCCCAACCTTCTTACCAATCAAAAGCCCTGTCATACAGATTGCAAAAGTCACGCCGGCGATAATCAGCGAGGCAACTAGCGCCATAAGAAGACCGTAATCTGCAATTGTAAAACCAACAGAAAGTGCGTCAATTGAAGTAGCAACGCCTTGAATCATAAGTGTAGAGAAGGTGAGCTTTGCAACAACTTCAGTAACTTCGTCTTCTTCCCCATGCACAGCTTCCCAAATCATCTTGCCGCCAATCCACAAGAGCAGAGCCAGTGCAATCCAGGGAATCAAAACTTCAAACTTAGAAAAATATTCAACAATTGTGTGAACACAAATCCATCCAATCATAGGCATGGCAAACTGGAAAAATGCATAAACGCCGGCAATAAAACACATGCGGCTTTTTTTCATTGTGGATTCATTAAGGGCATTTGCGATAGAAACTGAAAAGGCATCCATGGCAAGACCAACGCCAAGCAGAACGCTGTTTAGAAAAAAGATTAGATTCCATTCCATAGTAAGAGTCCTTAATCATGAGTCTCGCTATTTAAGGCAAGCCAGGATCGAATGGCTTATCGGCAATTCAGATTCCAGTATGTTGACTTGTAACGCATCTGGAGTCCAGAAACGCCAGCTACTCCCCCATGGAAGAGATTTGAAAATGTTCTAAAATTATCTCAAAAAACTGGTTACAGGTCAACATTTTATAAAAAGTAAATTGCTGAATAGAACCTTCGGCAGCTCGGTTGCTCCATGCCCTTGCGCAACTGTTTGGATGTATAAAAGTTGTAAACTGTTACTAGACATAAATAGTCAATTTAAAATTGACTTTAAAGCACCTGTCTATTATACTAAAATCATGAAAGAACTCCTTCGTTCATTACGAAACAAGAATAATTATTCTCAAAGTGCTGTGGCTGAATATCTTGAAATTTCAAGGCAGATGTATAACAAATATGAAAGCGGAACGGCTGAACCTTCTCTTAAGAATATTAAAAAACTATGCGAATTATATAGAGTTTCGGCAGACCTCTTTTTAGGTACGGCTAGAAAAGAAGATGAGAAAGTTGGCTTTTCTTATAATTCTGAATCATCTGATTGTATGAACGTTGCTTCTCCTACAGTACCTTATGGTCATTCATCTGAAAAATTAAATTCCAAAAACTTATTAGCTGAATTAATCAGACTTATTCCTTTATTGCAATTAAATGAACAGATCGCTTTAATGTCCAGACTTGCCACTATTATTGAAAAACAATCTTGTATTTTAGAGAAGCCTGCCCTCAAAACAAAGAAAATAAAAAAGATTCCAGATGCAGCTTATAATCAATACTTAGAAGGCGAAGAATTGCGAAAATTTCGTGAATCCAGCCTTGCCGCTGTAAGGGAGATTTTGAAGAATGATGAATGGTGAAATCTGGTGGGTAGATTTCCAGGAGCCTCGTGGAAGTACACCTGCATTTGTAAGACCCGGAATTGTTGTACAGAATAACGAACTGAATAAGAGCGAGTTAAACACAACAATTGTAATTCCGATAACTACAAACTGTAGATTAGCCGACTACAAAGGAAATGTATTTCTCAATAAAACTGAGTCAAAACTTTCAAAAGATTCTGTGGCCTTATGTGCTCAGATTACAACAGTAGATAAACAGGCTCTGCTTGAAAAGAACTCAAGATTATCATCAGATTTATTGGATGAAATATATGAAGAGATCTCCTGGGTTTTAGAGAACTAATTCATTTCAATTAAAGTATATCCGGCTTTTGAAATTACTGTTGAAAAGTCTTCCCATTTCACAGGATTTTTTGAGCGCACGAGCACAGTATTATCCTCGAGCTTTACGCTGGCCCACACTCCTTCTTTTGAATTCAATGCATTTTCTACACGGCGGGCGCAGTTTGAACAGTGCATGCCATCGACTGTGAGTGTGCAGGTGTATGGATAGTGGGTCTTATTTTTGTCACGAACCCGGATTTTTTTTGGAGCAGCCTCGTGGCTGCCGCAGCAGGAAGAGCCGTATTTTATTCTTTTTCTGATGCTGAAAATTGCACATAAAACTATTACTGCTAAAACAAAGATTACGATTACTGTTCCCATAAAATCTCCTGACTAAGGCCGCCGCTTTCTGTGACGGCCATTATAAATTATTTTACAATCTCCCACATGATTCCCATATTTTTAAAACCGCCTTCTGGCATACAGGAGTCGCAGTGTGATTTTCCCTTTCCGTGTGAGCAGCCGGCACAGGACGTACAGTGTCCGGAGCAGACTGGTGCCGGTTTTTTGCCCGCTGTGAGCAGAGTTTCATTTTCAGGATAAGAGCCTGCTACGCGGCGGATAATTTTGGAGCGTTCCAGAAAATCTATTTTTCGGAGAATGTCGTCACATGTAGTATGCAGTTCTTCGGCAAGCATTTCGATTGTCCGAGAACGCCCATCAGTTAATAATTTTAAAAGTTCTTCCATAAATCAATAAGGATGAGCTAAAAATTGCTTTCGCAATTTTTTTAACGCTCTTCTATAGAACAACGGCCGCCAGCGGCCTTACACATCTACCAGATTAAAAGTCCAATATGATAAGCCACACAGGCAATGAGGAGGGCACCGAATGTATAATAAAGAGCAATCAGTGTAGTCCACTTTGCAGAGTGTGTTTCCTGGTAAGTTGCGGCAAGAGCAACAATACAAGGCATATTAAAGGTAATTGCAAAAATAAATGCAAGTGCTTCAGGCTTTGCAACATTTGCAACAAGCAGTTCGTTGATGTTTGCAACGGCACCTCCGGCAACTGTACTTCCGACTGTAATCATGCTGTGATCTGTAAAGATTGTACTTAGAACACCGATTGCACCTTCCTTACCAAGAGAAGAAACGATGAATGCCATAAAGGTTTTCCAGCCAAGACCAAAGATTTTTGTAACCGGCTCAATTGCCTGCCCGATTTTATACATGATGGAATTATCCATCTTGCCGGAGCTTGTGTAAGTGAGCAGCCAGAATACAAAGGAAACTAATAAAATTACTTTGAGTACGCGGAAGAAAGTATCTTTTGTGCGGCCAAGTACATAGCGGAAAAGACTTCCCCAGCGTGGTTTATGATATGGAGGAAGTTCCATAATCATTCCGCAGCGGTCTTCTTTTTTTACAAGAGAGTGACCGAATACTTTTGAAGTAATCCACATGTGAAGAACCATTACTGCAAGAATAGCAACAATTACAAGAGGTGCACCTGCTCCAAACCAGACGGTAGAAAGCATTGGAACAACGGCCCAGGCGGCACCACAAGGAATTGCCCAGGCAAGTGCAATTGTTAATACCTTCTGCCCCCAGTTGTCGATAACGCGGGCTCCGGCAGCTCCACCCATTGTGCAGCCAAAGCTTACCAGGAATGGCATAACAGATTTTCCCTGGAGTCCCAGTTTAGACATTGTGTTGTCGAATACATAAGAGATTCTGGCCATAACACCGACTTCTTCAAGCAATCCGAATACCAGAGTTACGCCAAATACAAAGCCCAGCATCTTAAAGATAAAACTGAAGGAATTGATGAGCACATCGCAGATAATTGCAATGATAAAAGCAGGACAGCCTATTGCATTCAAGCCTGAGCTTACCGGACCTGCAAGAGCTCCAATAGCACCACCAATTCCCATAAAAGGAAGGGCTGGAATAAAAGATGCAATGAGTCCGAACAAAACTGTAAAAACTACAACAGGTTTGCCCCAGATGCGGTGAGTAATCAGGCGGTCAAATTTTCCAAGCTTACGGGTTTTCTTTTCTGACTGAACAGCTCCCTCCAGAAGAGAATCTATCCATTCAAACTTTTTTTCTCCGGTTGCAAGAACCCCTTGTTCCTGTTTTGAAAGAGCCTGTGTAAAGGCCTCAAGTTTTTCGCCGCTGAGGGAGTTTTTGATTTTTGCTGTTACAGGAAGGTCTCCTTCTACAGCTTTAGCAGCCATCCAGATTTCTGAATATCCTGGCAGAAGGTTTTCCGGAATAAGTTTCTTTATTTCTTTATAACCTTCAATTGTGCTGTATTTTGCATCAAGGCTGGAAGAGTCTAAAAGAGTCTTCTTTTCGAGGGCACATTCCAGAGCCTTATAAAATCCATCATACTTCTTTTTATCTGGTGCAGAAAAAAGTACAACAGGAATTCCAAGTTTTTTTTCAAGCTCTTCACAATCAATCTTCTTTCCCTGCTCTTCTGCCACATCATAGAGATTTAAAAGCAAAAAGCATGGAAGGGTGATTCCTGAATAATCTGCAAGCATATAAAGACTTCGTTCAAGCTGAGAAGAGTCTGCAAGAATACAAACTACATCAGCTTTTCCGCCTGCTATATAGTCTCGGGTAATAATTTCTTCATCAGAGTTTGCGCTAAGGCTGTAAGTTCCGGGAAGGTCGGCTACTAAATATTTTTTACCATTATGTTCGAACGAACCTTCTTTTTTTTCTACAGTTTTTCCAGGCCAGTTACCAACATGCTGCTTCAAGCCTGTAAGGGCATTGAACAAAGTAGATTTTCCTGAGTTTGGCTGACCAAGCAGAGCAATTACGCTTTCGCCCTTATCTGTCATACAGCGGCCTCCTTTACTTCAATTCCGTCACATTCCCTGCGGTTAAGTGCAATCATTGTGTCTCTTGAATACACAAGAATTGGTCTGCGTTTTTCATTTTTGACGATTGAAATACTGCAACCTGGTGTTAGTCCGATTGAAGTAATTCTGCTGACAAAACGGGCATCGCCGTTTATCGAAGCGATTATGCCGCTTTCATCCTTTTTGAGTTCTGATAGTTTTTTCATGATTTATTTCCTTTTGACACGTTAGTTTTTACTAACATTTTGTTATATTTTAGTTAGATACAACTAACGTGTCAAGTTTTTAGCTTAAAGCTTCCAAGATACAGCTTGTCGCAAGCCTTTCGGCTTGCTTACCGAGTTTGCATAGCAAACTCGCGGCTACAGTTTCCAAGATACAGCTTCCTTGCGGCTGTCAATGAATCTTGCATAGATTCCGCCCTTAGCAATCAGTTCCTCGTGCTTACCCTGCTCTGCTATGCGGCCCTTGTCTATTACGACAATCTGGTCTGCATTGCGGACTGTCTTTAAGCGGTGGGCAATCATAATGACTGTCTTTTCGCGGGTAAGCTCTTCAATAGCCTTCATCAGGTCACGCTCGTTTTCAGGATCTACGTTTGCAGTAGCCTCGTCGAGAATGATGATTGGAGAATCTTTCATGATGGCACGGGCAATTGAGATTCGCTGACGTTCACCTCCGCTCAAAGATGCGCCGCCTTCTCCAATTACTGTGTCGTAACCGTCTGGAAGCTGGCTGATAAAGTCGTGACAGCAGGCTTTTTTAGCTGCTGCAATTACTTTTTCCATTGGAGCCTCTGGCTGACCAAAGCGGATATTATTTGCAATTGTGTCGTGAAAGAGATAAACGTTCTGGAAAACAAAACTGTAGTTTTTCATAAGGTTATCCATGCTGTAGTCGCGAACGTCTTTCCCTTTAAGGGTGACTGAACCTTTATCTACATCCCAGAAACGGGCAAGAAGATGACAGAAGGTAGTTTTACCACCGCCGCTCGGACCGACAATTGCGGTTGTGCTGTGCTCCGGAATTGAAAGAGAAATGTCGTCAATGATTTTACGCTTGTCATAAGCAAAGTCGATGTTTTGTGCGGCAATAAGTGCTGCCGGGGTCTTAGGGGTGGAACCCCTAGGAGAAGGGGGTGCGTCGAAAACCGCCTGCGGGTTGAGACCAGGGGGAAGGCTTTCCCCCTCATTATCCCTACCCTCAATATCCATAGTAGGCAGGGCAAGAATCTTACTGGCCTTTGTAACGCCAATGTCAATGGTTCTTAAAAGAGCTGAATAATTTCCGCCTGCTTCAAGGGCATTAAAGAGCATGAAAGAACAAACAAGCATTGTTGCACAGTCTGCAAGGGCCATACTTCCTGCCAGGTAAAAATAGAGGGAGGCAATCATCATGGCAACGCCGCTGAGCTTTGCAACCAATGACTGAAGGTTAGAAACTGGAATACAGCGCATCTCCATTTTTATAAGAGTCTTTTTTCTGCGATTAATAACGTCGTTGAGTTCGCGGCTGCGCTTACCGACAAGATTGTAAGCCTTTACTTCTGCAATGCCCTGAATGTATTCAAGAACCTTTCCAATTTCTGCTGCATCGTCGCGGATTTTATCAGCAGAAATATTCTTTACGGCAAAGCGCATGAAAAAGTTTACGAACTCAAAAAGGGCAAAGCCTGCTAGGCCAACAAGAGCAATTCTCCAGTCAAAGAAAAAGAGCATAACGATGATGAGGGATGTATCCAGCAGACCCTGGAAAACCATCATAACTGCACGGGTTGCTACATCGCCCACAGCTTCCATTGTGTTAGTCGTAACTGACGTAATTTCGCCAAGACTGTTTTCGTTGAAATAGCCCATTGGAAGATAGCGCAGGTGCTCTGCAATTTCGATACGTTTTTTTGCACAGGTTCTGTAGCCGCCTTCGCACTGCCACATTGCAGTTATTTTACGGGTGATTATTCCACCAATCATACTTACGCACATAATGCAAAAGGAAATCCAGATTGTTTTTGTTTCAAAAGGCTGCCCTTCGACAGCAGTGCCGATAACTCCACGGAGCATAACTGCTACCGCACCAATTCTAAGTGCCATAAAAAGTGAGTTGAAAATTCCGACTATGATTGAGCCGGTAAACTTTTTACGGTTTTCTTCATCACAAAATTTGAAAAATTTTATAAGTGTTCCAAACATTTAATTTCTCCTTTAGGAGGGGGAAGTCTCCCCCTGCGCCCGCACTCTGTTGCGGGCTACCCCTTCTAACGGGGGACACCCCCGTAACGCCCCCGTTACTCGTCGCGGGCTCCAATATGTGCTTTCCACATATCAGCATATAAGCCACCCTGCGCAAGCAGTTCTTCGTGAGTTCCTTCGCTGTCAATCACGCCATCCTTGATTACATAAAGCTTGTCTGCATCTTTTACTGTTGAAAGACGGTGGGCAATAACAATCAGAGTCTTTCCCTTAACAAGACGGGCAACTGACTTTTGAATGATTGCTTCGTTTTCAGGGTCTGTATAAGCAGTAGCTTCATCAAGAATTACGATTGGAGCATCCTTCATCATGGCACGAGCAATTGCAATTCGCTGACGCTCCCCGCCGCTTAAGTGGGCACCGCTTCCGCCGACAATTGTGTCAAAGCCTTTTTCGAGTGACATGATAAAATCATAACAGCCGGCCTTACGGGCAATTTCTTCGACCTCTGCGTCTGTCGCATTCTGGCGGCCAAGGCGGATATTTTCACGGACGCTCATATCAAAGAGGAAGTTATCCTGGCTGACGTATGCCACGCGGCTGTTGTATTCCTGAAGAGACAAATCTTTTATGTTCACTCCGCCAATTTCTATGCTGCCGGAATCTACATCCCAGAGAGAAGCAATAAGGCGGGCAATGGTAGATTTTCCTGAACCACTTGGGCCAACGAAGGCTGTGTATGAACCTTGCGGTAAAGTCATGCTGATGCCGTGGAGGATTTCCGGGGTTTTAGGGGTGGAACCCCTAGGCGAAGGGGGTGTCGGCGCAACATCGTGCGACGCAGGGGGAAGGCTTTCCCCCTCATTATTTTTATGATAACTAAAATGCACATCGCGAAGAACGATTGAATTATCAAGAGGGGTGCTTTTGTTTACAGTCGGGCGTTCAAGTTCATCCAGAGTCATGATAGAACCAACCTCGCCAAAAATTGCGCCGGCTTTGGCAATGTCATCGTGGTAGGTAAAGGCAATGAGAAATGGCTGTATTGCACCTACGGCAAGCACTATGACTGTGATAAAAAGAGTAGCATCGATTGACCCACGAAGGAACATAAAGCCACCGATTGGAAGAAGTGAAAAAAGTAATGTTGGAGTTACAACGGTTGCAACGGCATGAGGCCAGATACAGTCGCGCATCCATTCTACATAACAGGCAGAACCTTCCTTTGCTGCCAGAACAAAACGCTCGTAGCTGGACTTTGATTTTCCAAAGGCTTTTATAACTTCTATACCGTTTATATATTCAACGGCTGTATCGTTCAGGGCCTTTGTTTTATCGAGAGCGTACTTAAAGCGGGCTTCTCCATCTTTCATCATAAAGCACATGGCAATAATTCCAATCGGGAGAACTGCCATACAGGCCAGGGCCAGACGCCAGTCCAGCACAAAAAGATAAACGACCAGAACTCCTGACAAAATGATGTTCGAAGTATATTCAGGGATAATATGGGCAAGAGTTGTTTCCATACTATCGATTCTTTCTATGATGGTACTCTTGAGCGCCCCGGACGGCATATCTAGAACTGTACCAAGAGGAAGACGGGTCAGTTCGTCGCACATAGATTTTCTGATGTTTCCAAGCAGATTAAATGTTGCAATATGGCTCATACTTGTTGAGATTGCGTGAAAAAGAACGTTGCCGGCCCAGAAGGCAGCTGTGATTCCGCATTCCTTTAAGTAGAGCTGCCAGTCGCGGACTCCGTCCATAAGCTGCTGAACAATTCTTGCAATAATAAAGTATGGTGCAATACAACAGGCCACACTCAGAAGGGCAAAAAAGATACTGACAATGTACTGCCCTTTTTTACTGCCCGCAAAATAAAAAATCCAGGCTAAAAGGCCGCGATGTGCAGACTTAAAGCTTGAAGATTTTTTTGGGACAGAACGATTACTTTTGTTATTTGACATATAACCTCCATTTTTTTTCTTACTTATAATTAGCTTTCCTTGCCTTTACCTACTTGCGCCAGTCCTTTGGCAGCATTCCTTCGTTTTTCTTAAAGACCTGTGAAAACTTGCTTGAGTTTGCGTAGCCAGAACGTCCGGCAATTTCAGTAATCGAAAGATCTGTAGAAACCAGCAGATTTTTTGCAAGCTGAAGACGGGCCTTTGTGCGGTACTCATTAACCGTAAGCCCGTACATCTCCTTAAAAACCTTCTGAAGGCTGGTACGGTTCAGATTCACTTTATCGGCCAGTTCTTCGATTGAAATTTCTTTATCCAGATTTGCGTTTATGATTCGGCGGGCATTCTGCACCTTCCGGCCGCTACTTCCGCTAAAGTAGGAATCTTCCCTTTCATATCTTCCCTTCCCCGAATTCCCCTTCCCCGGCCGGAACTCGCCAGAGTCTTTTTCTTTAAACTTTTGGATTAAAAGAATAAGGATATGAATTACAGAAAGTTTAACTGTATGGCGGGAATAGGCCTGGGGCAGTCTTATAGTTTCAAGAAAAAGTTTTTCTAAAAGAGGGCTGCAGGAAAAGACTGGGACGCTGTCATTTTTTCTTATATCATAAAAAAAGTTTGAAGAGCAAAAGTCGCTGCTTTCAAGAAAAGTGTTAAGGTAGGAAATTGTATCATCTGTAAAAAGAATGATGCTTATACAGTTCATTCCACTTTTTCCAAGCAGGGCTTTTTTTACCGCAGACTTACTGTTAAAAATCATCACATCGCCTTTTTCTCCGCTGACTACCTGTCGATTATGAAGCTCGAACTCTCCGTGTCCATCGACAATGTACATAATTTCAAGGGCATCTACATCTTTTCTCTCGTCCTGGTAGCTGGGATTATAGCTTTCGAGTTCTGAATAAACCAGCTCGATTCCCCTTGCAATATGCAGGTGCTTCATAATGCCTTCGCCAACCGGTTCATTCAGACGATAAATTTCTTCGCTTTCTCTACGGCTCAGTAAGCCCATGTAGATTTGAAATAGTTTTTCTGCAGGTAAATTGCTCATAACAAACTTCTTTTTTATATGCGTGCATGCACGTTGGCACACGGGCCTTAGTGCACTTGGATACAACTGGGCCTGCATGTGGGTGCGCACGTGCGTGTTAGTTTTAACTAACTTTAGTATAATACAATTTACTCTTTCTGGTCACTACTCCAAAATGCAAAAAATGCTCCAATCTGCAATTTATTTTTGCAAAAAAAACTAGAAGGAAAGAAGTTCTTCGATTTTGTCTAGAATTAACTGGTCGGCAGGAAGCCAGTCAACAGAGCGCAGAGTCTCTTTTGTAAGCCAGCGGGCAGCTTCGTGTTCCAGAAGTTCAAGCTTACCGGAAACAATAGAACACAAAATACAGTGCATGGTCAGGTGGAAGGCAGGATAATCATACTCCACCACCCCAAGAACTTTTTCTGCCTTTATCTCAGTTGCCAGCTCTTCCCGGATTTCGCGCACAATACACTGCTCAGGACTTTCGCAAGCTTCCAGCTTGCCTCCCGGAATTTCCCAGCCATCTTTATAGTCGCCATAGCCCCGCTGAGTTGCAAAGATTTCTTTTTTCTGAGTTTGTGGATTTGTGCGAAGGATGATAGCCCCGCTGACGGTGATGTGTTTCATTTTATTTTTCCTCTATTTTTGTTTTATCAACATCGGTTATAAAATCATTATATAAATCTGCCGGTAATTCTGGAATTGCAAAATTCATAGTTACAGGACATTCCCCTCTTGCAGTATCTTTCATTGTTGATACTTCGCCCAGATAGATGAATTCCTGCGGAATTGATTCAACTTCCTTAAATTTCCTGACAAATAAGTGCAAGTGAGTATGACGTTCGGTATTATTTATGACATCCTTTCCCCTATCACTATCTTGAGTCATATTATTTGGGGACTGCCACTGGAATACATTTGAAGAAATAAATTTATCGTGATAGTTAATCTCTTCCCGAATATCATCTGCCTTATACAAATCAACAAATATAAAATACTGAGGCTTGGCACTTGTTAGTAAACCTGAACCTCTGAATGAACTGTGAATCTTTTCATAATTACATAAAGGGGCAATATTCCGCATAGAATATTTAGCATAAGGTTTTAGGAACGGAAATCCATAATCTTTCCGCCCAAACTCTTCATCATATCTTAAAAGAGCATATTCAATGTAATCATTAATCCATTTAGAAATCTCTTCCTTATTTGAAGAAGAAAAAAGTTCTTTTACATTCTGATTAAAAGATATTGTCTTTCCATCAAAATTAAATCTTATATTTTCTAAAACTTCCTTTGCTTTTTTTTGGTCATCGTAAAATCCAAAATCACCATTCAACAATCTGCATGCGTGAATTAAATTCTCAGGTTTTTCATAATCTATATATTTTTTTATAAGCATTGTTAATTTTTCTATAGAAACACTTTCTGTCGGATTATGAAAAAGATAGTTTATAATGCACCATTCTTCAATTCTTTTTGCTGGTAAAAGAGTTTCTAAGAAAAACAAAAAGTCTGTAAAAATTTTATTCTGAACTAATTGATTCAATATTATAGATTCAGATGAATTAAGTTCATTTTCTGCACTTGCAACAAACTCAAAATATGAATGATAAAGGAGATTCCCTTTTTTGATTTTACTAAATACACAAGGATCCAGGTCAGAACCATGCTTAATATAATCAGTCAGATAAGGCATTCTATTACCGTTATCTTTTCTGAAAACAAAATAAGCTTTTTTCTGATTTGTATCAGACATAAATTTTTCTTTATCAATCTGATTTAATATCTGATCTTTTACAATTTTATCAAAATGAATAAATGTGTCGCCTGGTATATCAACAAAATCTGTCGCAACTTCCCGAAGACGTGTTTTTTTATCCGGATTAGGTTCTTTTGAGAAGACGCTGGTCATAAGAAATGATTTTTGGTAATTGCCAATAAAGTCTAAAACAGTTAGAAATTCCTTGCCCTTGATTTTTCGGAGGCCTCGACCAAGCTGCTGTGTAAAGACTATAGAAGATTGAGTCGGACGAAGCATAAGAACAAGATTTATGTCCTGTACATCAATTCCTTCATTAAATATATCTCGTGAAAAAATATATTGAAGTTTTGCAGCATCATCTTCCAGCTGCTCAAGATACCTTTTACGTTCAGGAGCTGGATTTTCTGCTGAAAGAGCAATTGCAGATCCATCACCCAGTTTTTTATTAAACTCTTCTGCCATGAATTTAGCATGCTCTACAGTTGCACAAAAGCCCAGACATTTTGTTTTATCACCATCATGACCATAAAAGTTGATTTTTTCAAAAATATAATCTGCACGTTTGCTTTTCATAAGCATTCCTGCAACTTCATTCAGATACTCTTCTCCATCTTCCGGTTTATGATTTAGTTTTTCATAATCAATTCCTTCCACATCTTTAATTCCAAAATAATGGAATGGGCAAACAAGATTCTTTTCAAGTGAATCTCTAAGCCTGATGTTTACAGCACGGTTAAAATCAAAAATGCTGAATATATCCTTCCCATCTGTACGTTCAGGAGTTGCTGTAAGTCCCAGTAAAAATTCAGGTCTGAAGTAATTCAGGATTTTAGTGTAAGAATTATCCGCTGCGTGGTGTGCCTCATCAATAATAATGTATTCAAATTCTTCTGGTGCAAAATCTTCCAGATGAAGAGACAGGGTAGCTTCTGTTACAAATAAATATTTACAATCTTTATTATGTTTTGAGCCTTTGTAAATCTCAGATGAATAATCCGGTATTGTCTTTCCCAGAACATTATCAAACGATTCCCGGGCTTTTACCAGAATATCTTCGCGGTGTACAACAAACAGAGTTTTCTTTGGATTCACCTGCATGGCATCGAAAACTGACATATAAGTTTTACCAGTTCCTGTTGCAGCAATAGCCAGAGCCTTATTTTGTTTCATCTTGCGAAGAGTATTTAATTTTGCAATAGCTTCACTCTGCATTTCGTTTGGTCTTATAACCTTTTCTTCAAAATTAAATACATCTTTATTTTCTTTTTGAATCTTTTTGATTTTAGATAAATAGTCACGATATTGAATTAAAAACTCGTCAGAAAAATCTTTCGAATAAGGACTTTTCCAAAGTTCATTAAACTCTTCTAAAACTGATTTTGCAAAAAGTCCCGGTTCATGATTTTCCAGGAGTTCTTCATTATTGATAACATTCCATTCGACATTTTTCTTAAAAGCAGCCCCGGAAATATTTGAAGACCCAATAATTATTGTCCACTTTTCCTTATTGTTATTATCCGGATTCAAAAAAAGGTAGCCCTTTGCATGAAAGCCCTGGTCGTGAGTTGATGTAAATATTTTGAGCTCAATATTATCAAAAGAATTCAGCATTTCCAGAGCATGAGGCTGAGTAACATTCATATATGTAGAGGCAAGTATTTGTCCTTTTACATTTTTTTCGTTTAATTCCTGCAACAAATCCATTAAAAGCTGAACGCCGCTTATCCGCACAAATGAAACACAAATTTTAAATTCTGTACATGTAGAAAGATTTTCTTTTAAGGTAGAAAGGAAGTTTTTATTTATAGCATTTGTGATAAGCTGATTCGAATAATCCATACCTGCAGCTTACCAGGAATTTGCAGCTTGGACCAGATCTTTTTCTTTTATCATTTTGAGAAGTCTGGCTAGCAAAGTTTCTATAATGGCTGCGGCCTCCGGGTTATGAGAAGGTCAAAATAGTCCCCGCTAGTATCACATCCCTTCAGAATGTTGCATTTTCTGCATTATACACCAGCTTTTTCCAAAAAACAACACAGTTTGCAACAGTAAATTTCAGTTTAAAATTGCGTTTTGTTTAAAGTCTTTGTTTAAAATTTCGGCAATCGGGTATTTAGCCCGTGGGTAGAAAGGCCATTTTTAAAGTATTTTGTTAGACTTTTAGTTAGAATTTTGACCTGAGATGAGACCTCCGGGCGAGGTCGGGGATGAAGGTCGAAAAATTTTTGAAAATTATGAGTTTGTGACAGATTATTAAAAAAAGTGAAATTTTAGGGTAAAAATGACTCAGTCAGTTTAAACTAACTTGTTTAAATTCATGGCCTTCGGGCTGAGTGCCCGAAGGTTTTATAAAGTAAGTTTTTTTGATTATACCGCCTTCAGCATTAGCCATTCATACTACAGCTTCAATTAATTGAGAGTTTTCTGATTTATTTTTAACTCGGTTTTGTCCGACTCGGTTTCTTCCGAGTAAAAAGTTATTCAATAAAGTTCTTAAGCTACTATTTTTTTAATTGATCCGTAACTTTTAACGCAAGCTCAAAACTAGAAATCTGATTCTTTTTTTCTTCATCAGTTCCAAGTGTTGCCCTATCCCAGCTTGAATCATTTAATAAATCACCGCCAAAGAAGAAAGGATAAAAATCAATTTTTCTATAATCACATATGGCCTGCAATCCTGAACATTCCATCTCTACACAAATACAGCCATCATTTTTTCTGGCATTTCTATTATTAATTGTCTCCCGGTAGATAGCATCAGTTGTCCAGGTTTTCCCAGTAACATAATCAACATTCAACTTTTCAAAAATCGACACAAGTTCTGAGCTTTTATTAATCTTGATATAATCCTGTGTTGGTGCAAAATGATATGAAAAGCCTTCATCTCTATATGCACTTGTAGGAACAATAATTTTTCCAATACATTTTTCTTCATCGAGAATTCCACACGAACCAAAGAAGATAAATTTAGAAGAGCCTGTAAGACACCTTACTTCATCAATAATACATCCGGCGCTTGCTGCACCTATTGGAGACATATAAAAAAGCACATTAAAATCTTCAAGCAGATAAATTGGGATGCGGCCATTTGCCGTTCCAGAATATGAAACTTTAGAACACTTATAATTCTTGATTACTTTGTCATGTACTGCATGAGAAAAAGTTACAATACAGATATCTGCAATTTTTTTATGTTTTCCATAAAACTTTTCAGGAGTAATCAGAGGTTCAGATACATTATCAAAGCTTTGTTCTATACTCATTCTTTTAATCCGTTAATTTCACTTTCAAGTTTTTCTATTGTTGAAAGAACTTCTTCAAAGTTAGGAATATCTCCATACATCATGTTTTTCATATCATCATAGTCAGTTCTCAGTGCAAGAAGGCTCTTCTCATTCGGATATAGCATAAAAGTTCCGGGAACAGCTTCTTCAAATTTTGCCCAGCTACGGTTATAGAAAGTCATTGTAAATCGTCTTACTTCTTCAAGTAAATCAAGAGAATCAAAAGCTTCCTTCTTTACAAAACTCGAATACATCTTATAAAGATCATAATAATGTCTTGAATAATGACGCGGAACTTTGCCATCAACTCTATGAGCTTCCTGATGCATAATAACAGCCTTTTCCCAGAATGTTCTTACTGGCCTTGTAATTAAAACAGAAAATTCTGGCTTTACAAAAAGATTCGGATACTTTTGTGCAATAAAACTTGAAAGCTTAATTGATTCACAAGGAGTCCATGCTGCAAGTGGTCCAATTTCAAGTTTTACAGCATTCGGAATATAGGAATCAGAATGTTTTGTTGGATATTCAAGATAAATTGCAAGTTCTTTTTCTTCTAGCTTATCTTTAAACGGAATATTCGTTTCTTTTTTCAAATCATTCATAATTGATGGAATCAGCTTAGTCTTATAAAACTCAATAGCCTTAGTATTAAGCTTTTCAGCCATTTTTTCTTTCTGGCTCTTACTTTCAAGATTGATAATTTCTTCCAAGTCTTCACCAATTACTTCTGATTTTAAGACTACATCAATATCTTCAGAAAATCGATTGATAAGACCATAACCTTTTGAAAGACTCGTTCCTCCTTTGAACTCAAAATAATTCTTAAACTCAGAACGAGAGAACAAATAGTCCAGAATATAACTTACATATAAGTCCTTTTCTACTATTACTTCAGGAAGCTTCATCGAATTAGCAACATCAACAATTACATCATCAATATCTTCAAGAGAGTTATTTAAAAACTTCAACATAACTTATGCTCCAATCTTTTTGATATATTCATAAATCCAGGATGGAACCCTTTTGCATTCATCAAGCAAAGCCATTTTTTCATCAGCCGTCAAAATATTGTTCAAAGTCTGCAAAACTTCTGGGGTTATATTTTCTTCTCCCAAAGATTTAAAAGCCTGAATTATCAGGGCAGACTTTGAAGACATACCAGCAAGCAGCTTGTTAGTCGTATGCTTAAACTTTAACTTCATTCCGTAGATTTCATACTCGCGGTACGGACCATTACTCAAGTATTCATAGCAGGCCGGAACCTGAGTTGAAAGATGCAGCATATTAAGTGCAGCATCGCCAGAAGGAATAATATTCCATGCAAACTTCTCCGCAATCTTATTTGCAACATCAGGAATGGATGACGGAACATTCTTATTCAAAAGTTTTGAAAACTTGGGCTTTGAATAAATGCCGTCTATAACCCTCACAACTTCTCCATTCTTTTCCATCCGCTGTAAGACTTTCTTTGCAGTATCATAAGATGCATAATCAACCAACTCATTAATAGAGAATAAACTGCCTTCCTTGGCCTGAGAAAGATATTCTTTTATAGCTGAAGTTGAAGTATTCATATCGGTTTCCTTTTGTCCCCATAATTATACTGTTTTGGGGACAAATTAGCAAGGTGAAGTTCCGAAAAGTATATAATTTTGGGGACACATAAGCCCAATTAGTCAACTTCAATGTACTTCACTATCTTTTTCACATATTATGAAGTATTTTTTTTTAAACTAACAGTTTACTATTTTTTTTGTGAAATCCTATTATAATGGCCTTATGGAGTATTCATATTCACTTAAACCAACAAAACGGACCGTTGTTGATATACCGGCAACATCAAGACTCTTAAAAGAACTGCGTAATAAAAATGGATATAGCGTAAAGCAGCTGCAGGAAATATTTGGATTCGAGACACCGGTAGCAATTTATGCCTGGGAAAATGAAAAGTGTAAGAATATTCCATGCATCGAAAACTTTGATATTTTGTCTAAACTTTATAAATGCCATGTTGAAGATTTGTATATTTTAAAGCAGGTTGATTTTTCAAATATGGAATCAGTAATTATAAATATTTTGAATGATTTATCTATTGTCTTTTTTTGTTCAACTAAATCTGAAAATAATTGGGCTTTTTTATAGTCTTCTTTTTCTAGATATAACCTGCTCATATAATCTAGTATAGTTTCTCTACTAGAATCTATATCCTTTTCCAATGAGTTGTAAGCAATAACTGTTATAAATCCTGTTATATCAGGTATTTTTCGTCCATTTACTTTTTTCCAAGTGATTGGCTTTTTTTCTAATGCATCTTGTAAAGTTTTAACTTCTGAATAAATAATTTCTGTAGGGTTATCTATTGAATCAAAAGAAACTAAATCTGTCCCCATAACAGATTTATCTGGGTTATATTTCCAACGAAGTTTGTTAAATGATTCTTTATGATATATAAAACGTAAAATCATAGATGCGAAAACTTCACCAAAGTCTCCGTATCTTACAGCATAATCAAATCCGTTCTCTGCTTTTGGAATTACGTTATTTTTAATATAACTTTCTAACTCAGCTCTTGTTAGTCTGTTTTTCTTTAATTGGTAAAATTTGGGATCTCTATAAGATTTAAGTATATTTTCTGTAATTCATTAATTAATTCATTATCTTTTTCTTTATCTTGAGTTATGCAGATGAATGAAAAATCATATTCTGGAGTATCTATTTGTTTTTCAGAAAAATATTGTCTAATCACAGAATAATTTCCAATTACTCCATAGCTCTCACAATCTTCTTAATTTCTTTTCCAGATAATATACAGCAGCACCATAGTATGGTTTATGTTGAGATTGGTATTTCTGAATCAGTTTCTCTATAAAAGCTTTACTTCTAGAATTATTTTTATAGTTGAGTTGCTGCTTTGCTGAGTCAATCATTTCTTTCCGTTTTGCTTTTAAGGAAGAAGCGTTTAAGTTTAATACATCATCAAGTTCTTTATTAAAAGATTCATTACGAGAAGAAATTGTTCCATCCTCAAGGTAAAGCAGTTCCATCTTTTCAAAATCTGCTTTTACAGATGGATTTAATGACAGTTCCTTGTTTCCCTTATAAGAATCACAGGTTTGAAGCTTATTCGGTTTCTCTTCATTTCCTTTGCAACAACCTAGCATATTTGAATAATCCAGTTGATATTGTGGATATACAGATTGAGATTTGAAATGTTCGATTTTCATATCATCTTTTGAGATGGAAGCCATACAATAAGCGCATAAATTATTCTGCTCGTCTAACAACGATTCTCTAATAGGCTCTTTATCAGAAATATTGTCATAAAAATCAACAGTTTTGTTTTGACTTTTCAGAGTTTCTATTACCGATTCAAAAGAT
>JAEESZ010000009.1 GCA_016286535.1 Treponema sp.
TTGATTTTAAGCCGTAATCTTATGATTAATAAGCGCCCAAAAAGACTTGTCGCAATGTTTATTATTCATTTTATTACAATTTGTTTGACGTATCCGCATGGAATAAGATATACGCTGGTTTCGCTTGGATATTCTGCTTTTTGTTTTGCATTTTAATATTGGGTTTACAAGATTTTAAAATCTAAATTTTCATGTTTTTTGCCAACAAATGTTATTGAAAATACAACGATAATCAGAAAACCTTCTGGTTCAAAAATCAAACTGGCAGATTATAATCTAAATGAACGACAAAGCACTTTTGTTTTGGAAAATCTTCATAATAAAATGAGTTATAAAGAAATCAGCGAAAAATATTATGTAAGCATTTCAACAGTAAAAAAGATTTTTGCCGATGTTTTTAAGCTGTTCAATGTCAGCAATTTAGAAGAACTGCGCATTTTGCTTTTGCAGTATCAGGTGGAAGAATAAGTTTTCATTTTTTGAAAGAAAATTACGTTGCCGTTCACTCCTTGATTTTAATTTGATTTACGCGAACGGAGATGATATCCAATCTGCATTGCTGGGTGCGAGCGCAAGTGCGTTAAAATACCGCTGCCCAGCAGCCGCAGATTTGATGTCATCGAAGTTGATGTAAATCAAATTATGATAATCTTTATTTTCAACGCAACTTTTTGATTTTAAAAGTAGACCTTCTTATAATGCGTTTGCTCTGTTGTTTGTTTTCCCGCTAATGACAAAGATTTTTAAATACACTATAATTTTGCCAATATTTTAAAACAAAATGCTTTAAGCAGTCAGAGGATGGAAGATGAAAGCAATTGAATTGGAAAAAGCTTACGAACCAAAAAGCTTTGAAGACAGAATCTACAATGAATGGGAATCTAAAGGTTATTTTAAGCCTGTATCTGATGAAAAGAATCCTGTACATTGCCAGTGTGCAGCTTGTAACGAAAAAACAAATACATATTCAGTCGTCATTCCTCCTCCAAATGTAACTGGTGTTCTTCATATGGGACATGGTCTCAATAATACTCTTCAGGACATCGTAGTACGTTATCACCGTATGAAGGGCGACAATACTCTTTGGGTAACTGGTACAGACCACGCTGGAATTGCTACACAGAACGTTGTTGAACGTCAGCTTAAAAAAGAAGGAAAATCTCGTAACGATCTTGGCCGTGAAAAGTTTATTGAACGCACCTGGACTGTAAAAGAAGATCATCATAATACAATCGTAAAACAGCAGAGAAAACTTGGTAATTCAACTGACTGGGAGCGCGAGCGCTTTACAATGGACGAAGGTTTGAGCAAGGCTGTTCGCGATGTATTCGTAACTCTTTATGAGCGCGGACTTATGTACCGTGGTAAACGCCTTGTAAACTGGTGCCCACGTTGTGGTACAGCCCTTGCTGATGATGAAGTTGACCACGAAGATACTCAGGGTGCAATGTATCACCTTTATTATGAATATGCTGATGGAAGTGGAAAGATTGAAGTTGCAACAACTCGTCCGGAAACTTTCTTTGGTGATACTGCCGTTGCCGTAAATCCAAAAGATGAACGCTATAAGTCTATCGTTGGAAAAATGCTCAAGCTTCCTCTTACCGGAAAAGAAATTCCAATCATTTCAGATGATTATGTTGATATGGAATTCGGAACCGGTATGGTAAAGATTACTCCTGCCCACGACCCTAACGACTGGGAGGTAGGTAAGAGACATAATCTTGAAGTAATCAATCTTCTTACTCCGGATGGACGTATGAATGAAAACGTTCCAGAAAAATACCGCGGACTCAAGCCAGAACAGGCCCGTGCCCTTGTAATAGAAGATTTGACAGCTGCCGGCCTCTTTAAGGGTGAAGAAAAAATGGTTCACTCTGTTGGACACTGCTACCGCTGTAAGACTGTTGTAGAGCCATATTTGAGCGACCAGTGGTTCGTAAAAATGAAGCCAATGGCAGACAAGGCTCTTGCTGCCTGGAAAAACGGAGAAATCCAGTTCTTCCCACAGAAATGGGAAAATACTTATGAACAGTGGCTCGTTAATATCCGCGACTGGTGTGTAAGCCGCCAGATCTGGTGGGGACACAGAATTCCTGTATGGTACTGTCAGAAGTGTGGCGAAGTTATTGTAAGCCGCACAGACCCAACCAAGTGTCCAAAATGTGGCTGCGGTGCCGAAGACCTCAAGCAGGATGAAGACGTTCTTGATACCTGGTTCTCTTCTTGGCTTTGGCCTTTCTCTACACTCGGATGGCCTGCAGACACAGACGACATGAAGAAGTTCTATCCTACAACAGCTCTTGTTACTGCATACGACATCATCTTCTTCTGGGTTGCACGTATGATTATGGCTGGTCTTGAGTTTACAGGAAAAGCTCCTTTCCATGATATTTACATTCACGGACTTGTTCGCGACAAGCAGGGCCGCAAAATGTCTAAGTCTCTTGGAAACGGTATTGACCCTCTTGATGTTATTGATGTTTACGGTTCTGATGCCCTTAAGTTTACACTGGCCTTTATGTGTGCTCAGGGACAGGACGTTTTGATTGATAAGGATTCATTTAAGCTTGGTTCCCGCTTCTGTAATAAAGTCTGGAACGCATCACGCTATCTTCTTGGTAACCTTGAAGGACGCAACCTTGTTCCTGTAACAGATGCAGACCTTACAGAACTTGACAAGTGGATTTACGGCCGCCTTAATCATGCTGTTAAGACTGCCCGCGAAGCTCTTGATTCTTACCGCTACAACGACGCCGCTTCTGCTCTTATGGAATACTTCTGGAACGAGTTCTGCGACTGGTATGTAGAAGCTACAAAAATCAACTTTAAAAATGGTGATGACAAAGAAAAAGACCGCCAGGCTTCAGTTCTTATGAATATCCTGGAAGAAAATCTTAGACTTCTTCATCCATATATTCCTTTTGTTACAGAAGAGATTTATGGAAAACTTCCGCTTGCAGAAATTGCTGCTAACCGCAAAGCTGCCGGCAGTCAGAAAATTGCTTCTAACAGTGATTACGTTGGAATGCTTATTAATGCTCCATATCCTGAAACTGCTTCTGAGCGCGATAACGAAGAAATTTCAGTTCGCTTTGAAACTCTAAAAGAGCTTATAAGTAAAACCCGCGCCCTTCGTACAGAATGTGGAATTGATCCTGCAGAAAAAATCAACATTGCCATTCTGGTAGAAAAAGCTTCTGCTGCAGAAGTTGCCCGAGAAAAAGTTGAAATGATTCAGCTGCTAGCCGGAGTTGCAAAAGTTGACTTTGTTGAAGCAAAACCTGCATCTTCTATTGGAACTGTAGGAAAAGGATTTGAGTCTTTTATAATTGTTGACGAGAATATAAATAAGGAACAACTTATTGCCCGTTTCCAGAAATCTATTGAAAAAGAAACTGGATACGCAAGAATGAGCGAGAATAAACTTAATGGAAATTTTGCAAAGCACGCTCCTGCAAATCTTGTAGAAGAAGAAAAGGAAAGGCTTGCAGAAAGTCAGCGTAAGATTAAGACTCTGGAAGGATATCTTGCAGATTTAAAATAGGGGTGCCATGTCAAAGATTCACTATGAGATGAAAACAGATAAGCCTCAGAATATGAATGAGCAGCAGATGAAGCAGCTTAGCAGTATTCATTTTGCTCCATATATACAGCTGGCTACTGGTCTTATAGGCAAGGCACGCCATGCAGGTGGAAATATGTTCCGCCACCAGATGGATACTTTTGCTATCCTTCTGGACTATGGCTACATTGACCCGGTTCTTTTAAAGGCATCAATCATACATGATACTATAGAAGATATACCGGGTTTTATTCCTTCTTTAATTACAACTGCAGATGATGACGGTCCGGAAGTCCTGAAACTTGTACACGAAGTTACCCGCAGTGAAGATGAAAGTAAGAAACAGTTCCTGTGCAGAATTCTTGATGAAGGCAGTCAGAAAGCAAAAATCTTAAAATGTGCTGACCGTATTTCTAATATGATTTCTCTTGGTTATGTTACAGATCCTGCTTTTATAGAACGCTATTGTGATGAAACCGAATATTTCTTACTGCCAATGGCACTGGAAGTAGACTTTAATATGTACCAGGAATTGATTAGTCTGATTATGACCCGCCGCCGTTATCTTGAAGACGGCGGATACTTTGATACCAGAAAGAAAGAACACTCCGGAAAGGAATAATTCTTTCTTTTTTATTTTATTTTACACTCCATTCAAGAAGTTCATCACCCTTATTGGTAAATACAATCCAGATATCCTGACAACCGGTTATTTTCTGATTGAATTCAGCATTTACAGAAGTAAAGCCTTCTTTTATAGAGGTAGCTTTTGGTTTTATTACGGCAAGAGTCTCTGATGCCTTGTTTATGCGAATCTGAATGCTACCGCTTCCCTTAACCTTTGCTTCAATAACATCAGCTCCCTGACCAAAATCAACATTTTTTACGAAAATCCAGGCTCCGTTACTTTCTGCTCTAGCCGCAATCTTTTCAGGGTTTTCTATATCAGAATACCAGATATCTGCGGAAGTAAGCATTGTTGTACCTGCAACTTTTTCAAAAGGATTAAGATTTTTTATGGCTGAAAGACCTTTGCGGCTTCCTGTAGTTTCTTTAATATCCGGAACTTTTTCATCTATCTGAATTTCGTCTACACACATGCTTCTGAAGCCGCCGCTGGTAGGAGCTTTTTCCTGTAATGTAAGGGTGTGGTAGAGAAGATACCATTTATCATGAAACTTTTGTAAGTGAGTATGATTGTTTGAATAGTTTAAGCCCATTTCTCCGGGATTCTTAAAATAATGCTTTTGATAAACCCAGGAATCTGCATCCAGAGGAGTTTTTGAAGTCATGTAACACATAGAGCAGGTTGGGGCTTTTTCTATATCTTTAAATGGCCATTCGGAACGCTCATCCCAGCTGGTATTGTAGGTATAAACATAGGTACCGTTCATAAAATCAATTTCGTTTGCTTCAAAACTGTAGGGAGCTTTTATCTGTACAAAGTCGCTTGCAAAAGAAATCATGTCTTTGCCAAGTTTTACAATATTTGCACTGCCCGGCATGGCTTTTGTTCCGCCGTTTTTACCGATTCCGGCTCCGAATACCAGCCAGCCGTCTCCCTTGTCATCAATGCAGACTCCCGGATCAAAAGGATTTGGACAGTTTTCGAGGCCCTTCATTCCCTGTTTTATAAGAGGCTTCTTTAATGGATCGCTCCATGGTCCAAGAGGAGATGTTGCAGTAATTACACCGACTCCGGTTCCGTTGTTTGAAAAGTAAAGGTAAAAATGGGTAAGACCGTCTTCTTCTACGCGGGAACAGATTGAAGGGGCCCAGCTGTTGTAAATCCATGGGGCAATTTTGCCTACGTTGATTTCTCCGTGATAAGTCCAGTTGACCATATCATCTGTAGAAAAACAAACGAGTGATTTGATTTTATCATAGGTGTTTTTCTGGGCCTTTAAGTATTGTTCATGGTCATTTGTTCCATAAACATAGATGCGTCCCTGGTATTCAACAGATGTCGGGTCTGCACAAAAGACGTTTGGCGAAATAGGGTTTGAGTTGTTAATGCCCTTCCATAAATTTCTGCTTAAGCTCATGGCTTCTTCTCCTTTGGTGGCACATGAAGCAAGTAAAAAACTTGTCATGGTAAAGAAAATTAAGTGTTTAATAAGGTATATTCCTGAATTTTTCATACAAGTAAACTTTAGACCAAAAATACCGTAACTCAATTAATTTTTGTGTATTTTTTTATAACTTTTTGTGCAGTAACAGGGAGAATAGAAATGGGTGGACAGTCTGGCCGGATTTGATAAAAAATAAACATATAGACTATTTCACCAAAATTCATTATTTTATAGATATAAAATTTAATCTAATTTTTTAGGAGATATACAATGGCAGATGTAAGAGTTGCTATTAATGGTTTTGGCCGTATTGGTCGTTTGGCTTTCCGTCAGATGTTTGACGCAAAAGGATATGAAGTAGTTGCAATCAACGATTTGACAAGCCCAAAAATGCTTGCACACCTTCTTAAATATGATACAGCACAGGGTGGATTCTGCGGAAAAATTGGTGAAGGAAAACACACTGTTTCTGCTACAGATGATTCAATCATCGTAGACGGAAAAGAAATCAAAATCTACGCTGAAAAAGATGCAGCTAACTGTCCATGGGCAGCAAACAAAGTAGACGTTGTACTTGAATGTACAGGTTTCTATACATCTAAGGATAAGGCTCAGGCTCATATCACTGCTGGTGCCCGCAAAGTTGTAATTTCAGCTCCTGCTGGAAACGACCTCCCAACAATCGTTTACAATGTAAACCACAAAACTTTAACAAAGAACGACAACATCATTTCTGCAGCTTCTTGTACAACAAACTGTCTCGCTCCAATGGCTAAAGCTTTAAATGATGCTTACCCAATCCAGTCTGGAATTATGTCTACAATCCACGCTTACACTGGTGACCAGATGATTCTTGATGGTCCACAGCGCAAAGGTGACCTCCGCCGTTCACGTGCAGGTGCTCAGAACATCGTTCCTAACTCAACAGGTGCTGCAAAGGCTATCGGTCTTGTAATTCCTGAATTAAACGGAAAATTAATTGGTTCTGCTCAGCGTGTTCCAACACCTACAGGATCTACAACTCTTCTTTTTGCTGTAGTAAAAGGAAAGGATATCACAAAAGAATCTATTAACGCTGCTATGAAAGCTGCTGCTACAGAATCTTTCGGATACAACGAAGACGAAATCGTATCTTCTGATATCATCGGTATGCGATATGGTTCACTCTTTGACGCTACTCAGACAATGGTATCTAAGATTGATGACGATACATACCAGGTAGAAGTTGTATCATGGTATGATAATGAAAACAGCTACACATCTCAGATGGTACGTACTATTAAGTACTTCTCTGAAAATTGCTAAGTCTGTTTTCTGAGTGATAAAGGGCGTCTTGCTTTAAGTAAGGCGCCTTTTTTTGTTTTAAATGAAGTACTTAATAGTACGTTCGATTGGAGACAAAAAGAGAAAAAAGTTTGCCACTACATTTGCGGATGCAAATGTTAAGCGAAGGTAGGGTAGATTGCAGTTATAAAGAGAATTACGACCTTCGCAGCTCAGGTTTTAACGGATTTTCGATTATCGGCGGGGTAGAACAATTAAATACTTCTCTGACACACCGGCCGCGTGAGCGGCTGGTAAAATAATTTTATAATGTGATATACTTAAAAAAGTTATGTCACAAAATAAGCTTCCTTTTCTTATTTTAGTTTTTCTTTCTCTTCTGCTTTTTTCCTGTAAGCATAATAAAGATGCTACGGAAAGCAGCAGCTTTAGCGTAAACATTGCCGAATGCGAAAACGGCAGTGTGGAAACGTCTAAAAAGAAGGGCTTAAAACCTGGAAGCGAAATAAAGCTAAAAGTTCAAGCAGATTTGGGCTATGAACTGGACTATCTTAAGGTTACAGATATTAACGGAAAGGAAGTTTCTCTGAATGTTATAAAAGAGGGACTCGAATATTCTTTTGTAATGCCTGCAAGCAGAGTAAGTGTTAAGTCTGGCTTTAAGAAGAAAGTTTACCGGCTTTCACTTTTAGCTTATGAAATGGCGGATGATTCCGGCGCCGGTGGAGAGCAAGGCGCCGGTGGAGATAATTCCGAAAGTAACTTTGTCCCAAGCGATAATGCAGAACTTATTCCTGATAAAAGCGAAGATATCAATTTTGGAGACAGCATCTCTCTAACAATAAAATGTGATGAAGGCTATATTTTTGATTCAGTAGAGATTAAAGACAGCGCAGGAAATAATCTTTCCTATAATAAAAAAGACTCTGTCATTACTTTTACGATGCCTGCCAGCGATGTAAGTATTAAGGTTTTGATTATAAAGCTTTTTTCTGTGAACTTTGAACTTGGCGGCGGTTACTTTTATTACAAAAATGCTTCTGAAGAAATAAGGGGAAGTAGCCTTGTTGTTGAAAAGATTGCTGATAGTTCCTGTGCAGAGCCCCCTTATATCCTTATCAAAAATAAAAAAACAACGATTAATGATTTTGCAAAAGACGGGGCAAATTTTATCTGCTGGTGCGAGGATGAAGAAGCAACAAAGCTTTATGATTTTTCTAAACCGGTTACAAAAGATACTACAATTTATGCTTTGTGGGCTGAACCTTTCCAGACAAGGCCTGTAAAAATCCCTTCCGGCTTTAGCGGAAGTAATGGAGATGCGGATTCGTATATGGCCTTTGGTGACTGGCCCCGCTCAATTAAAAAGGCAGATGTTACCGTGAACGAGGCTTCTTCCGTGCAAAAAGGCTTTCTTACTTTGTACATGGGGGATGACCAGAATTATTATGTTAAAAATGATGATATTTACTACAAGCTTGAAAGCCTAATCTGGAGGGTTTTAACAGACAATTACAGGGGAAGCGGCAAGGCCCTGTTACTTTCTGAAGAGATTCTTTATTCCGGCATTCCTTTTTATGGAGCAAGGGCAAATTCAAGAAGTCTGGACGGTAAAGAAATCTATTCAAATGATTATAAGTATTCAAATATAAGGGCTTTTTTAAATGGGAAAGAAAATGCCTTTGTAAGTGAAGGGGGACTTGCAGACGCTAATTGCCTGGACTGGTCAGACGAGGGCTTTTTACAGTCTGCCTTTAGCAGCGGGGCTCAGAATTTTATAGAGGAAACTATGATAGATTCCTTTTATGATAAGATTTTTCTTTTAAGTCTGGAGGAAGTTACAGAAAGTGCCTATTCCTTTGGAAGCGGGCAGGAAAACTGTGAAAACAGGATTAAATATGTAAGTGATTATTCTAAAGCCTGTGGTGCGGCCTGCAATTATTCAGGGATTTATTATTATGCAGCTCCCTGGTGGCTTAGAAGCGCATATAAAGATGATAATTCCACCTTCCGGGTCTGCATTGTTTCTTCAAAGTACGGTACAACCTGGCATATGGATTATGAAACCTGTGCCTCAACTGATGTTGGGGTTGTACCGGCTTTGTGTATTAATATAGATTAATCATTCAAAAGAGAAAGAATGCTTTCTTTTTCCTGATATCCAACTGTAGATTTTACAAGCTGTCCATTCTTGAATACAGCAACAAAAGGAATGCTCATAACATTAAAGCGGCTTGCTAAATCCATTTCGTCATCAACATTGCATTTGCCAACTTTGATTTCAGGATGTTCTTCTGCAATTTCTGAAATTACAGGACCCAGCATTTTGCATGGACCACACCAGCTTGCCCAGAAATCTACCAGTACAGGTGTCTGTGATTCTAATACTTCTTTTTCAAAGTTTTCTTTTGTGATTGTTAATTCAGCCATATTATAACTCCTTGTCTTTGTTACTTACATTGATGAATATACAGGAGAAAAGAAAAAATGTCAACTAGATTGTATACAATTTAATCTATATCGATAATATTTTTACAAATATAATCGCAAAAAGAGCAGATATCGCCGCATTTACCCTTTAATTTCTCTTTTTTTGACCTGAGGATTTTCTTTAAGCCGTGGCGGCGAAAGTGAGAAAGGCCTTCTTCGTAGCAGAGCTTTATCATCTTGTTCTGGCCGGCTTTTTCCATTATATCGCTGATGCTGTCTTTTATAGTTCCAATAAAGAGGGCCGGGTTTTCGTTTGCAAAACCGCAGCAGGGGGCAATGTTTCCGTCTGCATGTACATAAAGGATGTGGCCGGGACCTTCGCAGTAGTCTTCTTTAAACCAGCGGCGGGCCTGCCAGGCACGGGGATCTTCGCTGGGGTAGGTACATGGCAGTTTGTAGACCGGAATATCATTTTGTAAGAGGGGGGCGTTACGGGGGGCTGAGCCACCCGTTTCTGGGGGTAGCGGAAGACCGTTTACGGGCTGGAGCGAGGGGGCCGCCCCCTCCTTTTTTTCTTCAATTACTGTCTGAATGTTAATTGACTCTTTTCCAAAAATTTCTTCTACGGTTTTTATAAATGTTTCCATTCTTTCGCAGGTCTGCTCGTGGTAGGAATCCCAGGAGAGGCCGATTTTTCCGTCGTAGCCTGCATCGTAAAGCTTTTGAAGGGTAGAAGTCAGGTCTTCTTTTGTCTGCCACCAGTCGCCGTTTGTCATTATCTGGTCAAAAAGCAGGTCCATAGACAGGGCTTCTTTTGTAAGGGCCAGAAGAAATTCTAGGTATAAAAAGGGTTCTCCGCCTGAAAAGCCGATTTTTTCTATACTTTGGAGGGCTTTTGCCTGATGCAAAAAGTTTTTGGCATCTTCTATATTTAGCTTTTGAGGATTTCTGTTTATAAAGCAGTGGCTGCAGTGAAGGTTGCAGGCTCTTGTGCAGGAAAAAATTATTTCTGTGGGTGTAAAAGTCATAAGTAATTATTACTCTTTTTGACTGTTTTTTGTATAGATTTTTAAAAAAAAATTGTCTTTATAAAGGAATTTTTTATAATTTTTTTGTTGTACTAATCCTGATTTTCTCTTATTATGCGTTGAGAGTTCATTTTTTTTATAGACAAGAGGAAAAAACTGGTATGTTTAATCGTTCTGATTATGTCAGTGATAAGGACTGGCAGAGATTTTTGGATTTTTCAAAAGATTTAGAAACCCCAAATATTGTAATCAATCTTAACACCATTAAGATGAATTTTCTTCGGTTAAAAAATTCCTTCCCTTATGCAAGAATCTACTATGCTATGAAGGCTAATCCCGGAGAACCGGTTTTAAAGATGCTGGCAGAAATGGGATCTTGTTTTGATATTGCTTCCCGCTATGAACTGGATATGATCACGAAGTTTGATGTTCAGCCGGAAAGACTTTCTTATGGAAATACTATAAAGAAAGCTGCAGATATAAGATATTTTTATGAAAAGGGTGTAAGAATGTTTGCCACCGACAGTAAGGATGATTTGAAGGCTATTGCTGAAAATGCACCCGGAAGTCGTATTTATGTCCGCATTCTTGTAGAAAACTCTGTTACTGCTGACTGGCCTCTTTCCAGAAAATTCGGCTGTCATCCTGATATGGCTTATGATCTTCTTGTTATGGCAAGAGATCTTGGTCTTACTCCTTATGGAATCAGTTTCCATGTTGGAAGTCAGCAGCGCGATATTGGTCAGTGGAATGATGCCATTGCCAAGGTTAAGTATCTTTTTACTTCTCTTGAGGAAGAAGAAGGTATTCGCCTTTCTATGATTAATATGGGCGGAGGATTTCCTGCCAGCTACATTGACCCTACAAACGATTTGTCTGAATATGCATCTGAAATTACAAGATATATTCAGGAAGATTTTGGTGATGATATTCCGGAAATTATTCTGGAACCGGGACGCTCTCTTGTTGGCGACAGCGGTATTCTTACCAGTGAGGTTATTCTTACTTCCCGCAAGAACAACACAGCCCTGGCCCGCTGGATTTACGTGGACGCCGGCAAATTTAACGGCCTTATAGAAACTCTTGATGAATCTATAAAATATCCTGTTGTTACAACTAAGGATAAGCCTGGAGAAAAGGAAGGGGAGGTAATTATTGCCGGCCCTACCTGCGACAGTATGGATATTATGTATGAAGATGCAAAATACAAGCTGCCTGTTTCGCTTAAAGCGGGAGATAGAATTTACTGGCTTTCTACCGGAGCCTATACTTCGACCTATGCCAGCGTAGCTTTTAACGGCTTTCCGCCAATTAAAACCTACTTTATGTAAGCATTGAATTTATAATAGAAAACAATTATATTTTTAGTTATAAAAGTTGCGTAGCAATTTTGTTTTATGATTTTTGCGGTTTTCCGTATAAAAAGAGGTTTATAAATGATTAAAACAGTAAAAGATGTTGATCTTAAAGGCAAACGCATTATTATGCGTGTTGATTTTAACGTACCTATGAAGGACGGAGTTGTTCAGGATGATACTCGTATTATGGCAGCTCTTCCTACAATCAAATACATTCTTGAACAGAACCCACGTTCTTTAGTTCTTATGTCTCACCTTGGAGACCCTAAAAAGGACGTAAAAAAGGCTCAGGAAAAAGCTGAAAAAGCAGGAAAAACCTGGACTGACGCTGATGCTGAAAAATTCATCAACGGTAAAAACCGCATGAAACCGGTTGTAGAATATTTTGCTTCAAAACTCGGAAAAGAAGTTACTTTCCTTCCAGATGCTCTTGGACAGAAAGCTGCAATCGATGCTCTTCCAAACGGAGCTGTTGCAATGCTTGAAAACGTTCGCTTCCACAAAGAAGAAACTTCTAAAGATGCTGCTGAACGCGATGTAATGGCAAAAGAACTTGCAACATACGGAGATATCTTCGTAAACGACGCTTTCGGAACTGCTCATCGCGACCAGGCTTCTACTGCTTCAATTGCAAAATTCATGCCAGTTGAATCTGTTGGCGGCTTCTTAATGGAAAAAGAAGTAAAATACATTCAGCCAATGGTTGAAAACCCACCAAAACCACAGGTAGCAATTATTGGTGGTGCTAAGGTTTCTTCTAAGATTGCAGTTCTTGAATCACTCTTAAAGAATGCTTCTGCCCTCGTAATTGGTGGTGGTATGGCTTATACCTTCCTCAAAGCTCAGGGACACAAAGTTGGTATTTCTCTCGTAGAAGATGATTTTATTGATACAGCTAAAAAACTTCTTGCAGATGCAGAAGCTAAAGGTGTTAAGATTGTTCTTCCTGTAGACCATGTTGCTGCAGACAAGTTCGATGCTGCTGCTACTCCAGTTGCTGTTGACGGTGTTGATATCCCAGACGGACTTATGGCTATGGATGTTGGTCCTAAGACTATTGAAGCTTACAAGGAAGTTCTTTCTACAGCTAAATCTGTTGTATGGAACGGACCTGTTGGTGTATTCGAATTTGATGCATTTGCCAAGGGAACAGCTACTGTTGCTCAGCTTGTTGCTGATGCTACTGGCCGTGGAGCTATGACTGTAGTTGGTGGTGGAGACTCTGTTGCTGCTGTAAACAAGTTTAATTTAGCTGACAAAATGAGCCACGTTTCTACTGGTGGTGGAGCTTCCCTCGAATTCCTCGAAGGAAAAACACTTCCAGGTATAGCAATCTTAGCTACAAAGTAATTAAGATTGCGTGCGAGTTTTCGCTATGCGAAAACTCGGTAAGGTCGCGACAGCGACCGACCAATTTTAGCTACAAAGTAGATAAAATCAAAGGGCTGCCTTCAGGACTGGACTATAATCCGGCTTTTTGAGGCAGCTTTTTTTATTTTAAAAGACGAAAAAAAATATGCCTTTTTGACTTTTTGGGGGTATAATGTTTCCTATGCAATGGTTAACGGTTTCTCAAATAGTCAGTGCGATTTCTCTTTTGCTAACAATCATCTGTCTGGTTATTGTTACCCTGCAAAAACCATCGTCAGAGCTTCATCTGGCAATTGTTTATACAATCTTTACCGTTGTTTCCTGTCTGGGCTATTGCGGCATTGCCTTTTCGAACGGAGACGTTAATACCATCATCCTTTCTACAAAACTAAGGCTGCTTGGAACCCTTGTTCTGGTTCTGGTATTTTTTCTTACCAGTAAGTACCTGAAGGTGGATCTGCCACTTTATTTTCATATTGTAGTTTCTGCAGCTGTTCTTTTTGTTTTAATGACAATTATATTCTTTGATGCTCCGGAAAGCCCAAGTCTTGCCAATCCCCTTTCCTGGGGTTTCTTCTGCAGACACTGGTATTTTAAGGAGTTCGAGGTAAAAACTGTAAAGGGAATTTCTTACCTGGATTATCAGATTGGCTGGGGATATTTTGTTTATCTTTCCCTTAGTCTTTCCTATGCAGTGCTTCTTACAATCATATTTGCAAGAATAATAATTAAGAAAAAACGTACGGACATAAAAAATCTTATACTTCTTTATCTTATTATAATGATTCCTAATGTCTGTTATCTGATTGATTTAGCTTTAAGAAGGCTTATAGGTCCTGCCATACCTATTCAATCTGTTGTTCTTGGAAGGGCAGCTGCAACTTTAATATTTGTATATCTGATTGGAATAAAGCGCTTTTGTAACGTTTCTGACCTGGCAAGTAATACCTTCTTTGATTCAATGAATATTCCCGCCTTTGTAATAGATTCTAACGAACATCTTGTAAATATGAACAAGACTGCAAGGGGCTTCTTTCCTGAAGTTAAGGATTCTATGATTGGAAAGCAGATATATCAGGTTTTTAACGGTCCGCTTGAACCTGTCATAAATGAAATTTTAAGTACTATGGCAGATGAATCTGGTCTTGAACCTCTGCTTCCTGAAAATGTTGAAAATACTATTAGTGTTGCCAATATTATTTTCCAGCCAAAGATTTATAAGATTATTTCTGATGATAAAGTTCAGGGATATGTTGTATGGATGGAAGATGTAACTGCCTTAAAGAATGAAAGTATAGAAAAAATACAGGCTTTAAGAGACAGAATGATTCTGGGCTTTTCTTCGCTGGCAGAGAATCACGATTTTTCTACCCAGGGACACCTGCACAGAACTTCAAGTTATGCTAAAGCAATTGCCCAGGAGCTTTATGAGCAGGGAATGTTTAAAGATCAGATTACGCCTAAGTTTATTTCTACCATTGAGCAGGTTGCGCCTTTGCATGATATAGGAAAAACTTACATAAGTAAGGAGATTTTTAATAAGCCTGGAAAACTGGATGAAAATGAAATTAAGATTATGCATCAGCATACAACTCTTGGTGCTGAATTTCTTTCCGAAACCTTAAAGGAAAGTTCTAATTCTCTCTTTGCCCAGATGGCCATAGATATTGCCCTGCGTCATCACGAATGGTGGAATGGAAAAGGTTATCCGGGAGCTTTGTCGGGAAATGATATTCCTTTGTGTGCAAGAATTATGGCTGTTGCAGATACCTTTGATGCCCTGGTTACTGTACGTCCTTACAAACGAACCTTTACCTGCGAAGAAGCTTTTGAAATTATTCAGAACGAAAGCGGAACTCATTTTGAACCCGGGATTGTTTTATGCTTCTTAAGTATTTCTGATAAAATTAAGGAATTGAAAAATAAGATTGAAATGCAGGACAGAAAACTCGAAGAGGTTGAAGAGGATTTTTATTCCCCTGATTCTCTGGTCTAGTTTTTATCCTCTTTTTTGTTTCGCTCTTAACTTAACCCCCTTTTTTCATTATGATAGACTCAATATAATTTTTGCGATTATGCGATTAATAGTAAAAGGAGATTTATATGGCAAGAACTCATTATATTGCTGGAAACTGGAAAATGAACACAAGTAAGGCTGAGGCTGTTGCCCTCGCAAAAGACCTTGTTGAACAGTTAAAAGGAAAAACAAACAAGTATATGATTGGTGTTCCTTTTGTATACCTTGATGCAGTTGCTCAGGTTGTAAAAGGCTCAAATATTCTGCTTGCTGCTCAGGACTGTGCTGCAACAGACAACGGAGCTCACACAGGTGAAGTTTCTTGTGCAATGCTTAAAGATATCGGATGTCAGGCTGTAATTCTTGGACATTCAGAAAGAAGACACGAAATTGGCGAAAGCGATGAACTTATCAATAAAAAAGTTCGCAAAGCTCTTGCAAGTGGTCTTGAAGTTGACCTTTGTATTGGTGAACTTTTAAGCGAAAGAGAAGCAGGCGAAGCAGAACAGGTTTGTGCTTTCCAGCTTTCTGCAGGTCTTGCAGGTGTTACAGAAGAACAGATGAAGAATGTAACAATTGCTTACGAACCAGTATGGGCTATCGGTACAGGTAAAACTGCTACTCCAGCTGATGCTCAGGCAATCCATAAGTTCATCCGCGGATACATTGCAAAACTTTACAATCAGAAAGTTGCTGACGAAGTAATCATCCAGTACGGTGGATCTATGAAAGCTTCTAATGCTCCAGAACTTCTTGCACAGCCAGATATCGATGGTGGTTTAATTGGTGGAGCTTCTCTTAAAGCTGAAACTTTTGTTCCTATCTGTGTACTCTAGTTTTTTATGCGTCAGGCAAAATGGTCTGGCGCACAAAATTATATGGCGCATTGACCAAAACCAATAATTCTAATAAAATATTAAAACTATATTAGAAAAAATTGTTTTAGGAGTAAATAGATGAGTCCTATTGGTATTGTTCTTTTTGTTATTTTTGCAATTATTTGTGTACTTTTAGTTTTGTTAGTATCAATTCAAGATGATGGCGAAAATGGAATGGGAGGACTTTTAGGTGGTCGTGGAACAGCAGCTTTCGGTTCACATTCTGCAAGCGTTCTTACAAAAACAACTGCTGTATTTGTTACCTTGTTCTTCCTTCTGGCAGTTGGTCTTGCTATAGCAAATAAGAGCGGTAAAAAAGTTGCAGATACTCTTGTAGAAGAAACTGTAACTGAAGAGACTACAGAAGAAGCACCAGCAACAGAATGGTGGCAGAGTGCAGAAGCAGAAAGTTCAGCAGAAGCTGAAGAAGCTGCAGGCACAGATTCTAATGAATAATAATTCATATTAGACTGTTTAATAAAGGACCTTGAAATTATTCTTCAAGGTCCATTTTTTTTATACTTTACTTTTCCTGTACGGAGGGATTATATGCTTTCTGATTTAATTAATCTGGATGTTATTAAAATGAATCTGCAGGGAGCAGACAGTGATGAAGCTATAGCAGAACTTCTGGAAGTTATGGTAAATAAGAATCCTGCTATTAACAGAAAAGAGGCTTTAGAGGCTCTTTATAAAAGAGAAAGTCAGCAGAGTACTGCAATAGATGCAAGAGTTGCCATTCCACATTGTATATGCGAAGGCCTTGATAAAATTCAGCTGGTAATTGGGCTTAGGCCTGAAGGTGTGGAGTTTGACTGTCCTGACCTGACTAAAGAGGGGGAGAGTAAGATTAGAAAGCCAAAGCTTATATTTGAAATTTTATTCACAAAGAATGATACCTCCGCTCACCTTCAGGTTTTAAAAGAAATTGTAGGCCTTATTTCTAACAATGAGCTGATTGAAAATATTATCCTTGCAAAAAACGCTCAAGAGGTGTTTAATTTTATTAAAGAATATGATTATTAAATCTCTTTCTGATTTCTTTTATGGTGGAAAATATGGAAAATAATGAGCTTGAAATAATAAATCATCTGCTGGAAGTAGAAAAAGGTGCTTCTTCTTTAATAGACGAGGCTCAGCTTGAGGCTGAAAAAACAATTCTGGATGCCAAAACAAAATACAATAAAGAATATAAAGAAAAATATGATTCTATAGTGACCCTTCTGGAAGAAGATTATAAAAAAGAGCTTCAAAAAGCAGACGAAAAACATCAGAAAGAAATGGATGATTATAAAAAAGAGCTTGAATCAAAAGAAATAAAAACCAAAGAATTTAATGATTTTTTAGACAAAGAATTTTTTGCTTAATGACTGGGGTTTAGAGTTTATATGGATAAATCTACTGCTGACGCCTATGTGTATGCAAAAGCATGTGGTATTTTAGCAAAATCATTTACAGGAAAAAAAGCTTCTCGTTTATTTGAATGTCAGAGCCTGTCATCTTTGTGGACTCTGCTTTTTAACACTCCTGTACCTCAGGTTCCCGAAAAACTGCTTGCCCAGCAGATAGAAGAAGAAGCCTTCTCGCGCTTTCTGACCCAATACATAAAATTCGTAGACTGCTACACGCGACCGGAAGATATCCTCATAGATCAGCTTGCCATTTATGAAGCCGAAAATTTAAAGGAAGTTGGTGGTGCCTTATGCGACGGTCAGAAAGAATGTCCCCCTTTAATAAATCTTGGAAAACTGTCCAGGCTGAATTTTAAGGCATATCCTGATATTAAAAAAATTACAAAAGACAGCCTTTTTGCCTGGTACGATACTGTGCCTTCCATTCATGAAGAGCAGAATTTTGATTTTAAGGTAGACTTGCAGGTTATCCGTCATTTATGGTCTTCAATTCAAAAACTGGATGGAAGCGATAAGGCAGAAGTTCAGAAGCTTTTTTACGAAGAGTATGCGGTAAAAAACATCATCTGGGCTTTAAGATTAAAAATAAACTTTCAGTTTGAAAACGAAGAAATAATTAAAAAACTTATATATGTTACAGATGCGGCTGACAAAAAGGATCCTCTTGCTGGTCCCGCTATTGAAGTTCTGCAAAAAGACAAAGATAATTATAATGACTGGGCAAAGTGGAAGTATGCAGATTTGCTGAATCCTTACGAAAATGCTTCTTACTGGAGTGTGGATCCCCGCTGGATAGAAATCAAAAATCGTTCCAGAATGAATAAAATTGCCCTGAATAATTTTCATCAGTATCCTATGTCTGTAGTTTCTTTACTCAGCTGGTATAAAATAAAGAATTATGAATTAAGCTGCATAAGAACAGCAGTAGAAAGTCTGCGACTTAACATAGATTCAAAAGAAGCTATGAAGAGTATTGGTGTTATATATGAATAATAAAAAGTGGAGGAAAAATGGCTAAAACTGCACAAATGCGTCTTATTGAGCTGATGCTTCTTAAGGAAGATATCAGAACTGTAATTGAATACATTGGAAAAAAGGGCTCATTTCAATTCCAGGATAAAAAAATTGATACAGATGTAAACGACGAAGAGGAGCAGCAGAAAGATAATCTTAATGTTGAAGCTCTGATGTATGATAAACTGCTTGAATCTGCAAACTATCTTGGAATAAAAGATTTTCCAAAAGATTTGTCGGCCTATACATCTCCAGACAAAAAAATAATAGAAAGTGCCCAGAACTATATAGAAGCCTTTACTCATTTAAAAGACGGCATTGAAGAGGCTAATAAGAAAAATGCCCAGGTAGAGGATGCCTGCAAGGAAGCAAAGGCTTTTTCTAATCTTCAGGTTTCTTATTCAGAACTGGAACATCTTTCTTTCTTATCCTTCAAAATTGGAAAAATTCCTGCCGCCCAGTATGACCAGCTGCAGGATTCTTTAATGGATAATGCAATTTTAATTCCACTTGGCGAAGATAAAAGTCACGTTCTGATTGCTTCTTCTAAAAAGGGCCGTTTTGCGGTAGAAAGCGAATTAAAAAAGGTCAGCTTTGTAGAAATGGAAGTGCCTCACGATTTTAAGGGGATTCCCCAGGATGTGCTGGAATCTCTTGAAGAAGAAAGAAAGGCCTCAGAAAAGGAATTAAAGGAACTTGAAACAGAAAAGACTAATTTCGTAGAAACTCACAGATCACAGCTTATTGAATACCTTGGAAGTTATACGATTGCTCTTCAGATTCAAAAAATAGAAAAGAAGCTTGAATCTACCCAGCTGGTTTACAGAATTACCGGCTGGATTCCGGATGCAGAAGCAAAGGCCTATATGACAGACCTTGATCAGCTGACTCAGGGAAGAATAGCCATCCGCCTTTTTGAACCTTATGAAGTTCCTTCTGTTGTAAACGGAAAAGAACAAGTGCCTGTAAAACTTGAGAACAGAAAATTCGTAAAGAGTTTTGAAAGAATGATTTTTTCTTACGGTTCTCCAATTTATGGAACAATAGATCCAACTCCATTTGTTGCCATCTTCTTTACAATCCTTTTTGGAATTATGTTCGGAGATTTAGGCCAGGGCCTTGTTTTTGTCCTGCTGGGAATTCTGATGGCTGCAAAAGTAATAAAGGTAGGCGGCTGGAATAAGTTTGCCCCAATTTTTATAGCAATCGGATGTACCAGTTCCATAATGGGACTTTTGACCGGAGAATTCTTTAGTAATGAAAGTCTGCTGGAGCCTTTCAGCGAGTGGGTAACAGGACTTTTTGGTAATCCTCATGCGCCAATATTAAAGATGATGCCTTCATCTGATCCTTCTTCCATTGTTACAATGTTTGCGGTTTTTGGAGTTGCGGTTGGCATTGGATTTATTATAAACACTATGGGACTTATTATAAATATCATCAATAATTTTATTCAGAGAAAATATGCTGAAGCAATCTTTGGAAAAAATGGAATTGCGGGAGCTGTATTTTTCTGGTATGTAATTGCCCTGGTTATAAGAGTTCTGCTTTTCCATCATACAATTGCCCTTTATGACTGGATTGTTATAGGCGTGAGCCTTTTCTTTGCGGCCTTTGCAGAACCTTTTGAAAATCTTCTTGAAGGAAAAAGACCTCTTTTAGAAAATGGTCTGGGAACTTATTTAATTTCCAGTATAGTTGAAGTTATTGAAGTTGTTTCCGGATATCTTTCAAATACAATTAGCTTTGTCCGTGTAGGAGCCTTTGCCCTTTCTCATGCCGTTCTGGATTATGTAATTTATATTCTTACCCAGATGTGTGGTGGAAGTGCAAGTGCCGGCGGTATACTTGTATTGATTTTTGGAAATGCCCTCATCATTGTTCTTGAAGGTATGATTGTTGCAATCCAGGTTATAAGATTGCAGTACTATGAATTCTTCAGTAAGTTTTTCAATGAAATTGGTAAGGAATTCAAACCCTTTAAGTTTGAAATTATATAGAATAATAAGAACAGGAGATAAAAATGAAAAAGAAATTATCAGTATTTTTGACACTTTTTAGTGCTGGTGCAATGATGTTTGCAGAAGAAGCAGAAGAGGCTGCGGCTGCAAGTGCTGCCGGTGGAGTTTCTGCCATAAAATATATTGCTGCTGCAATTGCTGTTGGTCTTGCATGTATAGCAGGTGGACTTGCGGTTGGTAAAATTGGTTCAGCTGCAATGGGTGCAATGAGCGAGAATCCTGAAGTTTCAGGAAAAGCTTTACCTTTCGTAGGTCTTGCAGAAGGTATTTGTCTTTGGGGAATGCTTGTTGCAGTTCTTATATTAGTTTTGTAAATATAAGATGAAATTTTTTATTATTGGCAGCCGTGAAATCAATTTAGCCTTTAAATTAATTGGCGTTGATGGTGAAGTTGCAGAGACAAGGGCCGAAGTTCTGGATGCTTTTAAAAGGCAGACGGGGCAGGGGGGCTTAAGGAATCTTCCTTCCAGTCCCCAGTGCGAGGTTCTTATTCTTACGGAAGAAGCCGCAAGCCTGATTGAAGAAGAAGAAATTGCATGGCAAAAAACAGGAAACTTTCCTCTGATTGTTGAAATTCCGGGTCTGAATGGACATATGGAAGGCAAGAAATCTTTGTCTCAGGCAATTAGAGAAGCAATTGGAGTGGAAGTTTAAGGTATTAATATATGCAGGAATTAAGATCTACAGAAATTCTAGATAAAGAAATACAGTCTGATGCCCGTAAAAAAGCAGAGAGAATCTTGCAGGGAGCTAAAGAAAGTGCCCGGCAGATTGAAGCTTCGCTTGATTCAGATGTAGAAAAAGCAAAGGCAGATAAAGAGGATTTTTATAAAAGAAAATTAAATTCCTATGTTCAGGATTTAAATGCTTCCCTGCCTCTGGAAAAGGAAAGGTTCAGGGTTGATTTTATAAATAAGGCAATTTTACAGAATATAAATCTCTATTTGAAAAAGCTTTCTGAAAAAGAAAAAATGGAGCTTTGCTTTAAGTCTTTTGACTGCAATTTGCAGAAAAAGGTAAAGGTTTATGTTTATGGCTTTGACCTTAAAAGTGCAAAAAGCTTTATTTCTGGAAAACTTAAAGATTTTGCAGGCGAAATTGAAGAAACAAAATACGGTAAAATTGTTCCGGAAGATGAATATGCGCTGGAAGAGGCAAAAGGCTTTATTTTAGAAGCGGAAGACAAGTCTTTCAGGGCAAGGTTGACTTTAGCCCAGCTTGTAAAAAATCTTCTTGAAGAAAAAAATCAGGAACTGGCAGCAGTATTATTTGGAGGCATTTAATGATTGCAGGAAAAATTACACGAATTTCGGGACCAATTGTTTATGCCAGTGGTTTGGAAGGCTGCGGTTTATATGATGTTGTAAACGTAGGTCAAAAAAAATTAATCGGCGAAATTATCAGACAAAACATGGGGAATGCAACCATTCAGGTTTACGAGGAAGATACCGGTATGCATATTGGTGAAGAGGTGGAATGTACTCAACGACCACTTTCTCTTCGCCTTGGACCGGGCCTTGTAGGAAATATTTATGATGGTATTCAGCGTCCTCTTAAAAATATGTACGAAAATTCCGGGGCTTTTTTACTGCCTGGCGAAAGGGCTGAGCCTCTTGATATAAATAAAAAATGGGATTTTAAAGCCCTTACTTTAGAAGACGGCGGGGAATTAAAGGCCGGGGCTTCAATAAGAAAAGGAATGATAATTGGAACTGTAAAAGAAACTGAATCAATTACAGAAAAGATTATGATTCCCCCTTACATAAGGGGCACAAGCCTTAAAATGTTTAAGGGCAGCGGCAGCTATACCGTTGATGAGGTTATTGCCCTTACCGATCTTGATGAAGAAATTAAGCTTTCCCAGTACTGGCCTGTAAGAAAACCCCGTCCATATGCACAAAAGCTTGGGGTGTCTAAGCCTTTAATTACCGGACAGAGGGTTATTGATGTTTTCTTTCCTCTTAGTAAAGGTGGTACTGCAGCTATTCCTGGCGGTTTTGGCACCGGAAAAACTATGACTCAGCACGCTATTGCAAAATGGTGTGATGCAGATTTGATTGTTTATATTGGCTGCGGCGAGCGCGGAAACGAAATGACAGAGGTTCTTTCTGAGTTCCCTGAACTGATTGACCCTAGAACCGGCCGTTCCATTATGGAAAGAACAATTCTTATTGCAAATACTTCTAATATGCCGGTTGCGGCCCGCGAAGTTTCCCTTTATTCCGGAATTACCCTTGCAGAATATTTCAGGGACATGGGAATGGATGTTGCCATTATGGCAGATTCTACCAGCCGCTGGGCAGAAGCCCTGCGGGAACTTTCCGGCCGAATGGAAGAAATGCCTGCAGAAGAAGGTTTCCCTTCCTATCTTCCTACACGACTGGCTTCTTTTTATGAAAGGGCAGGCCGGGTAATTAATTACGAAAACCAGGAAGGTTCAGTTTCTATTATTGGAGCTGTTTCTCCTCCGGGCGGTGACTTTTCTGAACCGGTTACCCAGCATACAAAACGCTTTATACGCTGTTTCTGGGCTCTGGACAGGGAACTTGCAAATGCAAGACATTATCCTGCCATTGGCTGGATAGATTCCTATTCAGAATATGCAGACGAGGTTCGCGACTGGTGGGAAGTTCATAATCCTTTATGGAGTCAGCTTAGAATGCAGGCTCTGGATTTACTTAAAGAAGAAAACAGGCTTCAGCAGATTGTCCGCCTTATCGGACCGGATGCCCTTCCTAATTCTCAAAGACTGGTTCTTTTTGTGGCAGATATGCTTAAGAACGGCTTCTTACAGCAGAATGCTTTTGATGATATAGATAAATACTGTTCTATAGAGAAACAGATTCTTATTCTTGAACTCATCATGGACTTTTATAAAAGATCAGATGAATGCATTAAGAAGGGTGCGGTTTTGTCGAATGTCACAAATCTTCCTGTGTGTGATGAAATTGTAAGAATTAAGATGGTTTATTCAAATGAAGAAATAGAAAAAATCCAGCAGGTAAAGGAACATTTGAATTCACAGCTTGGCGAAGTAGAAAGACTTTTTTCGAGGTAGGGAATTATGAAAGGAATTGAATATAGAGGTGTAACTTCCGTTGATGGTCCAATTGTAGTTCTAAAACGTACGGAAGATGTTTTTTACAATGAGACAGTTTGTGTAAGAGACCGCAGCGGAGAAAAAAGACTTGGAAAAATTGTAGATATTTCTGAAGAAGCTGTAATCGTACAGATTTTTGGAAGTACAACCGGCCTTGATCTTGATGAAACAACCTATGAGTTTCTGGAAGTTCCAATGGAGCTTAGGGTTGGAGACGGACTTCTTGGCCGTGTATTTAACGGACTTGGTCAGCCAATAGACGGATATCCTCCAATTTTAAGCAGCGAAAAACGCAATGTAAACGGAAATCCTATGAATCCTTATGCCAGGGTTTATCCCCGCGATTTTATTCAGACCGGTATTTCTTCAATCGATGCAATGAACAGTCTTGTAAGGGGACAGAAGCTTCCTATTTTCAGCGGCAACGGACTTCCTCACAATAAACTTGCAGCCCAGATTATCCGCCAGGCAAGACTTCGTAACAGCGACGAAAAGTTTGTAATGGTATTTGCCGGAATGGGAATTAAGTTTGATGTTGCAAAGTTCTTTGTAAATACTTTTGAAGAGTCTGGAGTTCTGGCAAATGTTGTAATGTTCCAGAGTCTTGCAGATGCACCTTCCATTGAACGAATCATCACACCACGCTGTGCCCTTACTGCGGCCGAATACCTGGCCTTTGAAAAAGAAATGCACGTTCTGGTTGTAATGACAGATATGACAAACTACTGCGAAGCCCTGCGCGAAATTTCTACTACAAGGGGCGAAGTTCCGGGTCGAAAGGGCTATCCGGGATACCTTTATTCTGATCTGGCTGAACTTTACGAAAGGGCAGGAAGAGTAAAGGGCAGTAAAGGTTCCATTACCCAGATACCAATTCTGACTATGCCAAATGATGATATTTCTCATCCAATTCCGGATCTTACAGGTTATATTACAGAAGGTCAGATTGTTCTTGGCAGGGAACTTTACCAGTCCGGAATCTACCCTCCGGTTTCAGGTCTTCCTTCTCTTTCCCGTCTTATGAAGGACGGTATTGGACCAGGTATGACAAGAGAAGACCACGCAAACGTAGCAAGTCAGCTTTTTGCTTCCTATTCAAAGGTAAAATCAATCAGAAATCTTGCCGCCATTATTGGAGAAGAGGAACTTTCTGAACTTGATCAGATGTATCTGCGTTTTGGAGAAAGGCTGGAAAAAGAATTCTTCTGCCAGGGAGAGTACGAAAACCGTACAATTGAGCAGACTCTTGATTTAAGCTGGGATATTTTACGGGAACTTCCTATTGAAGAACTGACAAGAATCAAACCGGAAATTATTGAAAAATACATGAATAAGCAGGAATAAAAGTGGCCAGATTAAATATAGCACCAACAAAATCTAACCTCCTCACCATAAAAGAGCAGCTTTCGGTTTCTACTAACGGCTATGAATTGCTGGAAGAAAAAAGAGAGATTCTCGTAAGGGAGCTTATGCACCTTGTAGAAAAGGTAAAGCTGCTTGAACAGGATATTGATAAGGTTATTGAAGAGGCTTATCCGGCATTTAAGAGAATGCTTATGGTAGATGGTGCCGATCAGATAGAAAGAATTGCTCACAATGTTCACTATGAGTTTGAAAGCAGGCAGAAAAAAGTAAATATTGGTGGAATGACCTTTTCTTCTATGGATATGATTCTTCCTAAAAAAGAGCTTTTTTATTCCTTTATTGGAACCTATGCAAATACTGATGCAACCATAAACAGTTTTTTTGAACTGCTTTCCTTACTTACGCAGATGGCTTCAATAAGAACAATTGTCTGGCGCCTTGCCGAAGAAGTTAAAAAAACTCAGCGAAGGGTAAATGCCCTGGACAAACTGATTATTCCTCAGGCTAAAGAAACAAAAGCATATATAGAAGGAGTTCTGGAAGAAAGAGAGAGGGAAAATGTTTTTGTTTTGAAAGCATTAAAGAAAAAACAAAAGAGGTAGTATGAAACCTTTAATTAAAAATGTTATAGTAGCTATTAATGGACGACAGTCCTCAACTCATGCCGCAATGTACGCAATAATGATGGCAAAAAGTTATTCTATGAATATAAAATTTGTTTTTGTTGTTGATACTGCTACATTGAATTATCTTTCTATGAATAACCTCTTGATTCAGGAAGAAAAAAAGCATTATGAAGAAAGGCTGCTTAAGGACGGAGAACATTATCTTGATTATGTAGAAATGCTTGCCAGAGCAAAGGGCGTAAGGTGCCAGAAGGAATTACGCCGTGGTGCGGTTTTTACAGAGATTCTGAATGCTGCAAAAGAGTTTGAGGCTGATTTAATCATGATTGGAGGAAACGAAGATCAGGTTAATAAAAAGGGTTTGAAATCTTTTGCAATGAACAGAGATGAAAATGAGGTATTTGCAAATTCTTCCTGTCCTATTATGATAGTCCAGAAAAAAGACTTGGAAAAAGAATTTAAGGTGTTTTAAAATTAATGATTGATTGTTATAAAATTCTCGGAGTAAGGCCGGAAGCGACCCTTTCAGAAATTAAAAAGGCTTACCGTGAAAAGGTAAAAAATCTGCATCCGGATACAGCTCTTTCTTCTGACGCAGGTTCTGCTAAAAATAATGAAGAGTTTAATAATGTAGTTCAGGCCTACAGGGTTCTTTCAGATGCCCGCCAGCGTTCTATTTTTGACGAATCCTTTTTTGTAAAAGTAAAAAAAACTTATGGCGATTCAAAATCCTTTAATTATTACGACTGGTTAAAAGAAAGAGATGATGAAGAAAGCCGGGCTAAGTTTATTTTTTATACGCTTATGCACCAGAAGGAAGATGAAGCGGTTGCAGAGTTTAAAAGAATGCAGATGAACCATGCGGATTTTAGTCTGAAGAAATGGTTTTCCCGCGAAGATTTTATGGATTTAGGATACATCCTTGCAGAAGAACTTGTAATTCGAAGTGAATATTATGATGCAATGATTTTACTCGAACAGATAATAAAAATGGAATATTCCTACCAGTATTTTTATATCTTCTTCCCGGATGTTCTAGCCTTTACCCTTAACATATTAAAAAAGAATATTGACGGGGTAATTCCGGACGAACTTGCCCTGGATGTATACGAGCGGGCCCTGGACTTAAATTTTGGCAAAAAAGAAGACGCCTTTTTCCTTAGAAAAATGTCTGAAGAATACAGGCGTCTTGGTGATTTTTCTACTTCCGAAATATGTCTCAGGGAAGCAGAAAAGATATTTTAGAAAGGGCTTTAGAGATACTGCTGCATAAGCTGAACAAAAAGATAAATCTTTTTATACATGCCAACCATAAATTCTTTGATTGGTGCTTCTACATATTTATCAAGTTCCTTCCAGTTCATAACAATAGTTGGTTTTGGCTGAAGCAGGTCTTCTACCAGTTGTTTTATAGTCTTACCGATTGTAATAAGGTTCTGGGTTGAATTTACCAGATAGCCGCGGGCCTGTTCATTTGCATCTGAAACAACGCGGTTGATAATGCTTTCGGCACCAGAGTCGTGGGCGGTTTTAGGAAGCAGGGTTTTAATCTTCATTCCTGAAGCGCCTTCTTCAGAAAAATCCTCATCAAAAATAGAAATTAAATCTGAGGTTTTTAATAAGTCCTGGTAAGCGTTGGAAGTTGGGGCCGAAAGAGTTGCATCCCACTGACCGCGAATTACAACTACATCATAGAATTCGCGGACTTCTTTTTTTACAAACTCAAGAATAAAGCACTTAAGGTAGTTAAGAGGTTCTGTATATTCAAGCAGTTCAAGGTCTTTCTTTTCGAGTACAGCATTAAAGCCCGGTACAAAGTAGTTTAAGCTTTGAGGAGCTTCGCTTCCAAAAATCTGCATACAAAGGTTGTTTGTTTTGCTTTCTTTCTGCTGGGTTTCAATTTTGTCGAGAGTTGTATATACATCATTCTGGATTTTGTCGATGTAAGGTTCAAGAATTGGTTCTGTCTGGAAATTAGTTTTAACGCTCTGAGTTGGATCCTGGGCAATAAGCTGAATCATCATATCAAAAGCATGAGAAGTCTGAATGCTTCTGATTTTTGCAATAATCTTTTTCCAGGTTCCAAGGGCAAGCAGTTCTTTTCCCTGAGTCTGCTTAAAGAACTCAAACAAATCTGTCCATACAACAGATTCATCTGTAATTGCATAAGAAATGGAAACAAAATCCTTTAAGTCATCAAGAATATATTCTGCATTAATTTTTTCGAGTCTTGGAGTATTTGTAAAATTGTACTCCTGGAAGGAAGCATCATATTTTTTAATGATTACGTAATAGTCGAAACAGCAGAAATCTTTAAAAAGAGAAAGGGCTTTAAAAAGATTTTCAGTTCTGGCCAGTTTTTCTGAGTCAAAAGAATTGTTAAATACCTGAAGCTCTTCTTCCAGCTGGGTATGAACTTTTTCTACAGGCAACTTGTGAGCCATTTCAATAATTTTCTGTTCATCAAAATGTTCAAGTAAATTAAGCTGCTGCTCTGTAAGATTGTAATTTATAATCTGAGCTTTAAAGATATTCGGATTCTGGATATTTTTAAAATAAACCTGAGCCTGAGAAATAACTTTATAAATATCATACATCAGTTTACCAAAGCTTCCTGTTGCTTCTGAGTTTCCAGGCTTAAAATAACTGTGATATTTACATTTAGAGAAAGTCTTTGAAATTGATTTAAGCTTGCGTTTTTTTTCTGCGTCCGGACCACCGCCGCCAAAAAGTGATGAGAAAAGATTTTGAAAAAAGCCTAACTTCTCTTCGGTTTTAACTTCTTTTGATTCTGATTTTTTATTACTCATATTATAGATAATATTCAAAAATTGACGATAGTGCAAGGTTTTGCGGGTAGGAAAGGCCCCGGGAAAAATGAATTGTGGCATATTTGAACAGAATCTGTTAAAGTTATAGAATAGAAAAGTTGATTATTATTTAATCTAACGAAATAAAATGTTTATGGGAGTCTTGTATGAAAAAACTAACTCTTGCAGTGCTTTTATTCTTTGTATCAGCGGCTGCACTTTTTGCTTACAATCCACCAGTTTTTGGAGATAGCGTTTATGAATTATCAAGTCCAAAAACATTGACAGGTGGAGCTTCTGTTGCTGGAGGCGCAATTTTTGCCGGAGGACCTGATTCTATCATTTCTAATCCTGCAATTTCTGCCCGGGAACAGCGGGTAATATTAAACGCAGGTTATACCGCTTTGATTTCTACAAATGATGCAGATTCTAAAAAATTCGGTTCGGCTTTCCAGACTTCAATTCTGGTGCCTTTTAAAATTTGTATTTTGACCGGTTATATAAATGGAACTTTTGCTCCTTTTAATGATATGAATCTTAGAAACAGTATGACATTTAAAACTGCAGTTTCTAAACCAATCACAGAAAAACTGGATTTAGGCCTTGGCTTAAACGGTGGTTTTGCCTGGGGTGGTCAGGGAACCTGGGGCCTGTCTGCAAATATTGGCGGACTTTATACCTGGGGCGACCTTGCTTTTATGAAGAACTTTAGAATTGGTCTTTCTTTATTAAATCTTGGTCAGAATTATAACTACACTGCTGCAAAGGGTATTTATGATGGTCAGGCACAGTATCCTTCATTACTGACTTTAAAAACCGGCGTTGCAGCAAGTCTTTTTAAGAACGATATTATTGATTTAGCTTATGCTTTTGATATAACTGCACCTTTCTTCCAGAATGCAATTTTTGACCTTAGCCTGCAGTTTGCAATTAAAGATATGTTCTTTATTAATGTTTCTGAAAAATACAATCTGCGCGAGTCAATTGCCGGAAATAATTATTTTATTCCTGCTGTGGGAATTAACTTTAAATTCTCATTCGGCTTTAAGAATAATGACTATATGTCTAAAAACGGCTGGGAAGAGAGTGAATTAAATACTTATGCCGCTTACAGAAACATCAATAATACCGTAACAGCTGCTTCTATTGGTGCAGATTTAATTCTTGGTATGAAAGATACAACTCCTCCAGTAATTGAATTGTGGCTGGATGATGAAGAATAGGAGACGGAATAATGAAAAAGATAACTGCTTTATTTTTATTATTTGCCTTAATTTCACCACTTGTAACTGCTAAAGCAAAATATATTTCTCCAAACAATGATGGTGTTCAGGATGAACTTGAAATCCCTTTAAATATTTCTGATAAACGTTATGTTCAGGCCTGGAGTCTTGTTATTTTAGACTCGAACAGAAATGTAATCCGTACTATTGGGAATAAAGTTGCCCTTCCTTCAAAACTTGGCTTTAAGTCATTTTTTAAGCAGCTGGTAACACCAAAGAAGGGAATTGAGATTCCAAAGGCAATTTCCTGGAATGGTGCCATGAATAATGGTGAAACTGCTCCGGATGGAACTTATTATTATTATGTAACTGCTACCGACGATAACGGCAACGTAGGAAAAACAAAGGAATACGAAGTTGTTATTGATACTCTTGCTCCGGATATTTCTCTGGTACAGCCTGCAGATAAAACTTTTGGAGAAGGTTCAAAATCTTCTTTAAAAATCAAACAGTCAGGTTCTGTAGAAGATGAATGGACAGGTGTATTCAAATCTGTAGATGGTACAGTTGTAAGAACTTATAAATGGACTTCAAGCGAGCCTGCAGAAATCAACTGGTTTGGAACAGACGACCTTGAAACTCAGATTAAAGATGGAATTTATTCTTACGAAATTTCAGCTACTGACCGTGCAGGAAATAAATCTCCTGAGGCAGTAATTACAAATATCATCTATTCTGCAGATAAACCTGCAACAAACATTATTGTTTCTGGTTCAAGATATTTCTCTCCTGCAACAGACAGTGATAATCAGAATGTTGTTCTTGATGTTACTATTCCGGTTCCTGATCCAAGAACTGGTAACAAGCTTGTTGAATGGAGCGTTGTAATTGAAAAGGACGGTCTTGCAGTAAGAAGCTTTAATCAGGAAAAGGATGGTATTACACCTCCTGCAAAAGTTGTATTTGACGGAAAGGATGATAATGGAAATCTTCTTAAAGATGGAGAATACAAGGCAAGCGTAAATGCTAAATATCTTAATGGTTATGTACCTGCAAAAATTTCTTCTCCAATGCTTGTTTTAGATACCCAGCGTCCTAATGCCATGATTACACCTTCCGACAAGGTTTTTGGTGCCGGTTCAAAAGATTCTGTAACTTTCAAAATTGTTAAGGCCCCTGATTCAGGTTCTCCTGTAACAAACTGGACTGGTTATATTAAAGATTCAAATGACAATGTTGTAAGAAGCTATAATCTGGGAGAATACTTACCTGAGACAGTAGTCTGGAACGGTATTGATTCTAAAGGAAAGATTGCAGATAAAGGTGATTATGTATTTGTTCTTGATGCAACTGATGCTGCCGGAAACCGTGGAATCAAAACATCTGAATCTTCTGTAACTTTTGATACAACAGAAGCCCAGCTTTTACTTGCCTGTTCAGATACAGCCTTCTCTCCAAATGGTGATAAGGTAAAAGATACAATTACCTTTACCCCTGTTACTTCAACAAGTGATATTGCTGCTTACGACTTCGTTGTAACAAACTCTAAAAACACAGAAGTTTATTCTGTAAAAGAAGCTCAGAAGCTTCCTGCAAATATTGTATGGGACGGAAAGGGAAATGATAAACTCCTTTGTTCAGATGGAATTTATACTGCCTCTCTGAAAATTACTGCTGCAAACGGTTCTGTTTCTGAAGCTGCAAAACATACCTTTAAGCTTGATACTCTTGCTCCTTCTTTAGTTGCAGAAATCCCTTGGTCTGCTTTCTCTCCAGACGGAGACGGAAACCAGGACAATATCCCTGTTACAATTAAAGAATGTTCAGATGATGTATGGACAGCAGAAGTTGTATCTGTAAAAGGAAACTCTGTATGGAAGTACAGCTGGAACGGTGTAAAAAATAACTTTATCTGGAATGGTACAGATGCTTCCGGAAATGCTGCAGCAGATGGAACTTACAACATCCTCATTACTTCTGCAGATGCTGCCGGAAATACTTTCAAGACAGAATTACAGAATATCATTCTTGATAGCCGCGAAACAAAAGCATACTTAACTGCTGAATATGAAGGAATTTCTCCAAATAATGATAAAAATCTTGATGTTCAGAAATTCGAAATCAAAGTCAGCGTAGCAGAAAATATCAGAAGCTGGAACTTTAATGTTCGTAAAGAAAACGGAGATTCTGTATTCAGCCTTTCTGAAAAAGACAATAAAAATCTTCCTGCATCAATTACCTGGAATGGTGCAGATAAAGACGGAAATGTTTGCGAAGGAACCTTTACCGGAACTCTTGATGTAGAATATCTTAAGGGTAATAAAGTAAGTTCTGTTTCTGCTCCATTTGTTTGTACAGCAAGTGCTCCAAAATTAAATGTTCAGACTGCACCTCAGTACTTCTCTCCAGATAATGATGGTGTAGATGATGATTTATACATCCGACTTACCGGCGAAACAAAGGCTAAGATTAAGAACTGGTCATTTGTAATCAGCGATCCTAAAGGTAAGGCTTTCTGGAAAACAAGCGGAAAGAATTCTATTACAGAAAGAATCATCTGGGACGGTTTAAGTAATATTCAGAAGGATGCTTCAGGTAATGCTGAACGAGTTCAGTCTGCTATGGACTATCCTTACGAATTTACTGTTACAGATAATCTTGGAATGACAAGTGTAAAAACAGGTATTATTCCTGTAGATGTTCTTGTCATTCGTGAAGGTAATGTATTAAAGATGGCTGTACCTTCTATCATCTTTGAATCTGATTCTGCTAACTTCCAGAATGCAAATAATAAGCTTTCTCAGGAACAGATTACAAAGAACCTTACAACTTTGAACCGTATTGCAGATATTCTTAAGAAGTTTAAGGATTACAAGGTTCAGATTGTAGGACACGCTAATAAGGTTACAGATAATCCTGAAGAAGAAACTGTTGATAACTTAAAGCAGTGGGGTAGAGCTTTAACTCCTCTTTCAAAAGAAAGAGCTGAAGCTATTAAGGCTTACCTTGTTAAACGTGGAGTTTCTGCTTCAAGTGTAACTACAGATGGTCTTGGTGGAACCCGTCCGGTTGTAAATCCAAAAGATAAGGATAATAACTGGAAGAACCGTCGTGTAGAATTTATTTTACAAAAATAAATGAGGGGTGCCGCGCAGAGCGCGGCACCTTTTTTTGTTTTAAATGGAATTTGTTAAAAATTAAATAAATTTAAAAAATTCATCATAATCTTTAATGATATCAGGATGCTTTCCGGCGTAATCCATAAGGACCTGCTCAAGTTCATCCTTCACAAAAGTCTGCAGCTGACTGAAGGGAACTTTGTTAATGGAAGGGCAGGTTGGAGTTAATGCCGGACTGTATTTATCTGAATCATTCTTATGTCTTACTATTCTAAGAGGCCAGATTTTACAATCCATAGGTTTTAATTCTTCAGGCAGGGAACAGCCTTTGCTGCTGTCTAAAAAAGGACATAAAGCTTCTTCTTCCGGATCCTGACTCTTATAATTACCGGAAATATCAAAGGTAAAAAAGGAATTGCTTACAGTTTTTACTTTGAAATCCGGAAATAATTCTTTAAGTTTTATTAAGTTTTCCTTAGGGAAAAGAGGACTTTCCCAAAGACTTTTACGTCTGAAGGAACAGCAGAATTTACAGGAAGCGCATTCTTCCTTAGAAAGTATTTTTGAAAGCATAGAGAATCCTTTTATTCAATTTTACCATAAAACTTATCTAAAATTATATCCGGTTTGTAAGAAAGCTTTGCTTTTCTTAAGCCGGCAACGCCCATATCTTCTTCGCGGTTTATATAAAGAAAGGAAGAACATTCTTTTGCGAAAAGATTATTTATGACGGCAAAGATTCCGTCTGCCTCATACTGCTCAATTGCCTTTTCAAAATGAATATCAATAACTGAAGGGGAGATGGCAGAAGCCAGTGTCATGGCAACCGGCTCTTCCTTAATGTAAAGACAAGCGCCCGAAAGTCCAAGAAGTTCTGCATTGTCAAAAGCTTTATAAATGGATTCCTTTTCCAGAATAAGGGCTTTGTTTTCTGGACCATTCTTTTCTGTAAACCATTTTTCTTCAACCTGCAGAATGTCATTTTTAAGCTGTTCGCTGATGTTGTCAGCATTAAAGGTCTTAAAACTCCAGTCATGAGGGTGAAGACGGTTAAATCTTGAAATGTGGTTTCTTTTTTTCTGAAAGGAAGAACCTTTAAGTTCTGAAAGATTCTCCCTTAGATATATGTAGTCGCTGTCATCCCGGTTACTTTTCCAGTTGATTTTATGTTTAGGAAAATGCTGCATAAGGCATGCGTCTATTAAAGCCTTTTGTTCCTGACTGCATAAACAAAAGTCAGCTTTAATGCCTTCTTTTCTTTCTTTTGAAAAAATAAAGCAGACGGCAGTTTTTAAAAAATCTTCTTCTGCATTTTTCAGGGGAATGGGGAAAGCCCAGCCTCTTCTGTTTTTATTACCCTGGTAATAGCGGAAGAGTATGTTTTGATGAATGTAAAACTGCGTATTATATTTTGGCTGCAGCAGGAACATGTTTGCAAGCGAAGAATCACTGCCTGAAAGGGTAGAGGTGTCTAGGTTTTCTTTAAGGAATGTGAAGGTCTGGTAAAGGCTCTCGCTTTGCATAGAATAAAGTTAATATATAGACGGGCTAAAATCAAGAATGAAAATATAAAAGAGTGTTATAAAAATCTATAGGAATTCAAAACGTCTCAGCCGCAAGGCTGCAGGTTTTGCCGGTTCCGTCGCAAACGTCCGTGTTTGCTCCTGCACCGGCGGCTTCATTCGCTAAAATTGCATCCCTGCAATTTTACAAAAAAAATACTGCGCCACTGCTCGTATTTTTTTTGCCGCTCATTACGCTTCAAAACTGCAGGTTTTGCCGCTACGGTCGTTGCCCTCCATGGCAACTCCCTCTGCGGCGCCTCCGTTCGCTGTCGCGTCCATCCCTGGACGCTTTTCATAAAATTGCTGCGCCACTGCTCGCAATTTTATGCGCTCACTTCGTTTCAAAACGTCGCAGCCGCAAGGCTGCTAACCGCATTTTTTTACAAAAAATGCGTCGCTCAATTTTTTTTCTCACGATGAAAATTCAAGTTAAAATAAAAAACCTCTCTAGCTAAACGCTAAAGAGGTTTAAGGCGGCTGCTGCAGGTTTTGAACCTGCGACACATGGATTAACAGTCCATTGCTCTACCAGCTGAGCTAAGCAACCGAACGTTGTGTTTCAAACGTGAGTTTATATTATAAAAATATTAAAAAGATGTCAACATGCGGATGCAGATTTTTGCAAAGAATTTTTATTTTTTTTAATTCTTTGAATCCAGCGAGTAAAGTCTTAAATCTGCTCTGGCAGGAAAATAAGACATTATTGCAGCATAATCATCTACATTTGCATTTCTGATATCTTCATATTCCCTTAAATAAAAATCAGCCTGGTCGTCAAAAAGTTCTATTCCCCGGTAAAGATATTTTGCAGTCTGAGAAGGAAGGGAAGCATCATACAAATGGTTCAAAATCCACAGGTTTTTAATATCTGCAATAAGGCTGCCTTTCATGCTGGTCTTAAGAGTATCAATCACCTTTCTGTAGGCTGCATCAACTAAGGCTGTGTGTTCAACATTCTGTACAATTATAAAAGCATAGTTAATATTGTTTTTAGGAAGCTGAACTAAAACCGTCTGCTCTTCTTTTGAACTTTTATTAACTTCTTTCTGCAATTCTGAAGCAATATAATTTACCAGGGCATTAAAGAGATTGTATTCCCTTGTTCCTGCAGCCGGTGCCTTTACTGCATAAAGAACCGGGTCTAAAAATTCTGTAGTTGGAATAAGTACTGCAGGCTGGGGACCTGCTTTTTCTGCAGGTATATCTGTAAGGAAAGTGTGGGTAATTTTTACTGCAGCTCTTTTATCTCTTGGGAAAAGCTGATTAGTTTCAGGCTTATTGATGGTCTGGCCGGTAAGGGTTAAAAGTTCAAAGTTCTTTTTGATGGTTTCCAGATAATTTGACGGAATGTTTCCGCTTAAGATGATTGAATAGCGGCTGGCATCTAAAAGAGCAGGGTATGCGTTTACAATTTTTGTATAATCAGTGTTTTGCAGAATATCTTTTTTTGAATCATAAATTGCAGAATAAGGAGATTTTCCATAGATTGTAGTCATTGCTGCTTCCAGCATCTGATTTACGGCACTTCCGTTTTCCAGTCTTTTTTTATGCTGGCGGGAGGCAACCGCTCTGTCTGCGGCAGCCGGCATAAGGTTTGCATAAATTATTGTATTTGATATTCCCTGACAAACGCTTTCAAAATCTTCCTTTTCAAATTCAATCAGAATATAGCTTGATGAAATTTCGCTCTGGGTAGAAATCTGAGGTCTTGAAAGAATAATCCCCTTTGCAAATCGCTGGTTCAATTCCCTTTGAATCATTGTTCCAAGAATATTAATCATAACTTCTTCAAAACCATGGTCGGCTGCTGAATTAATCTTTCCCCCTTTAATACAAAGCATTAAGGCTGCCCCAGAAGAAATGCTGTTTGTTTTTACAGCAAGAGGAATGCCGTTATCAAGCTTTGTAAGGGTAAGGTTCTGAATATTTTTTTCGTAGAATTCGTTATCAAGAAAATCTGAATGTTTTACATTGTAAAGAATCTCTTCTTCAGGCTTAAACTGGTCCTGAATCTCTTTATACATCTGATTTGTATACCAGGAAGCATTTTTATAATTGATTTCTTCAAAGCCTTGAGCAGTAAAATCTTTTTTATATTTTTTAAATTCAGAATCGCTGATTACAAGAAAAACAAAAGGCTGGTCATTTTTGATGGCTTCCATAACAAAGGGCAGTTCAATTTTTGAATAATTATTTGACTGCTGCATTAAAAGCTCAGTTGTAAGGGAAGAGGGATAGGTCAAGTCTTCTTTTTCGTAATAGTCTTTATAGGCTTCAAGGGCCCAAAAAGAAGCAAGGCTGTCCATCATCCTTGAAGAAGAGGAAGTCATCTGTTTTAAGTTTGAATTAATTATCTGCTTTCCAAGGTAAAAATCTTCTTCTTTTAAAAGCTGGGGGATATTTTCTACCGATTCCATAAAGGCCTTTGCCTGACTTAAGGAAGTTATTCCAGCTTTTTTATCTTCCGGTTTTTGCATTAAAGCCTGAATTACCAGTCTTGAAGAGTTTTTTGAATGGGCAGAAGAAATATCAATATAGTCTTCGCCCGGAATGTTCAGTTCTGCTTTGGAAAGAAGGTCTGCCTTAAGGGGCGAATACAGATTATTCAGGGAGGCAGCAAGAACTTCGCTTTCGTCCATGTTAAGATTTGTGTATTCAATGATTATCTGGCTTATATCTGGCGAAAAATCTGCACTGTGAATTACGTATTTTTTCTGATTGTTGTAGGGCAGGTCCGAAAGGGGGATTGGAGTTGAGTAAGAAGAGTAGTAACGGCCAAAGGAAGAACGAAGAATCCTCATGACTTCTTCCGAACTGATGTTTCCGCTTATAAAGATTGCTGAGTTTTGCGGGGTGTACCAGCGGTCGGCAATCTGTTTTAAGGCTGTGCGGATATTTTTTTCTGTATTTCTTTTGAACAGGGAAGGGTAAATTCCTGTGTCATGCTTCCAGGGAGAAGTTGAATAAATGCGGGATTCAATTGCAGAGTTCAAAAAGCCTCCGATTGACTGGGCATTTTCTTCAGATTCCTTTTTAAAGCGTCTGCATTCTTCAATTAAAAGTTCATCAGAAATTTGAGGCATAAAAATATTTTGACTTAAGGATTGCAGGCAGTTTTCAATTTGTGAAGGGGTGACTGTAAGCTGGTAGCGGGAAGATTCGGCATTGCAGGAAACTGACTCAAAATTAAGTGAGGAAGAGTTTTGAATTAAGTCTGAATAAAGGTAAAAAAAGCCTGCGGTATCTTTTGTCTGCGAAGAAAAGCCTGCTTTAACAGAAAATTCTATTCTAACAAGGGCTTCTGAAGGGTCTTCTAAGAGAAAAACCGAAAGTCCGTTTTCTAAGGTGTACTGGTTAACTAAAGAGGCTGGTTCTGCATGCAGAGGAATGAATAAAAAAAGGCAGGCAGCAAGGCAAATGTTTATCTTTTTCATAAATCCATTATAAGATATACATTTTTGCTTTTCTAGGCTAAAATCAAAATATCATGGTAAAAGTCGAATACAGAAAACTCAATGATTATTCACTTGATTTGAACAGTGAACTTTTAAAGAATAAAAGAAATCTGACACAAGCAGAAATAGAAATTTTAAAGAAAAATAATAATACAAATAAAGATTCTGAATGGAAGAACATCTTTGTTGACAGTCAGGAAGGGGCCTTTAATCCCGAACTGATACAGTTTTCTTCTTTTGAAGGGCTGATTCTTCTTGGTAAAATGCAGGATGTAACCCTTTCTTACAACGATTTGCATTTAACCTGTGGAATCTATAATTCTTATGTAAAAAATTCCTTCCTTGGAGATTATGTCTGCATTAATAATGTAAAATATCTTGATAACTATAAAATTGGTAACAGGGTAATTCTTTTTAATGTTTTTGAAATCTGCTGTACAAAGCATTCAAAATTTGGAAATGGTATTTTAAAGGAAGGAGAAGAAGAAAAGCACAGAATCTGGCTGGGAGTTGGTAACGAAAATGACGGCCGTAGAATCCTTCCTTTTAATCAGATGATTCCGGCAGATGCCTATATCTGGTCGCATTACAGGGATGATCCGGAACTTTTAGCCCGTTTTGTAGAACTTACAGAATACGGACAGTCTAAGGCCCTGGATACAGTCGGTTTTATTGATGATGATTGTGTCATAAAAAATTCCCAGATTGTAAAGGATGCAAAGATTGGAAAAGCTACCTATATTAAAGGTGCAAATAAATTAAAGAACATCACAATTAATTCTTCTGAAGAAGAGCCAACCCAGATTGGTGAAGGCGTTGAACTTGTAAACGGTATTGTCGGTTATGGCTGCCATATTTTCTACCAGGCAATTGCAGTCCGCTTTGTTATTGGAAGAAACTGCCAGTTAAAGTATGGGGCAAGACTTATAAACTCTGTCTTAGGAGATAATTCAAATATTTCCTGCTGCGAGGTTTTAAATAATCTTATCTATCCTTTCCATGAGCAGCATCATAATTCTTCCTTCCTTATTGCAACAACAATTATGGGGCAGTCGAACATTGCTTCCGGCTCAACTGTTGGAAGTAATCATAACAGCCGCAGTGCAGACGGAGAACTTATTGCAAAAAGAGGTTTCTGGCCCGGACTTTGTTCAGACTTTAAGCATAATTCCCGTTTTGCATCCTTCTCTTTAATTTCTAAGGGAAGCTATCAGTATGAGCTTGATATTCCATATCCTTTCTCTTTAGTAACTCCGGGTACAAACGGTGATATGGCAATTCATATTATTCCTGCCTGGTGGTTTATGTATGATATGTTTGCCATTTCAAGAAACAAAAATAAATTCTTAAAAAGAGACAGACGTAAGGTTCACCTGCAGGAAATAGAAACAGATCCTTTTGCGCCTGATACAATGGAAGAAGTTCTTCATGCAATAAACCGCCTTATAAATCTTACTGCAGATTACCTTGAAAAGAATGGAAATCCTGTAATGAAGGGGCTTAAAAGTCCGGAAGAAAAATTTCAGGCCGCAAAAGATTATATGCATAAAAACGAAAATGCAGATTTTACCCTTTTTGATTCTCAGTGCCAGAAGAAATACGGCTCAGTAATTTATAAACCTGTAAGGGCCTATAAAATGTACCGCAAGGTGATGAAATATTTTGCTACAAGAACTGTTATGGAATATTGTAGCAAACTGAATATGGAACACTATTCTTTTGATTTAGTAGAAAAAATAAGGACAATTCCTCTTTATGAAGAATGGGAAAATGTGGGTGGTCAGATAATTCCTGCCAGAAAAGTCAGGGAGCTTTTTACCCTCATTAAAGAAAAGAAAATTAACAACTGGGATCAGGTTCACGCCTTTTACCAGGCCTGCCAGACAAATTATGAGGAATACAAGGTCCGCTACAGCCTCTATCTTTTAGAGTTCCTTTATTCAAGACCAATTACAGAATTTAACCAGAAGCTCTATAAAAATATCATTGATGATGTTACAGAAATTCAGGAAGATTTTTATAATGCAGCCCTTGCTTCGCGCGAAAAGGATTACACAGACTATTACCGTACTATGGTTTACAGAAGTAAGGAAGAAATGGATGCTGTTCTTGGCTCGCTTGAAGAAAATGAATCCTTAAAGAATTTGAAGAATCTTACAGAAGACTTTGTTCAGGAACTGCATGTTTTCTTTTCAAAGATGATTGTTTCAAACTGATTTGAATTATTTCTAATAAAAAAGCAGGTCTGCTGTCGGGAAATTGACTTATATTGAAACTATGTCGTATTCCCGTTAAAATCTTACTTATGAGTAACGAAGCATTACCTGTAAGATTAGGTATAGATGTTGGTTCTACAACAGTAAAAGTAGCAATCCTTGATAATGATGATAAATTAATTTATGGAGATTATCAGCGTCATAGAGCAGATATCCGCTCAACAATTATTAATGTTGTAACAAAGGCTCTTGATTACCTGGAGAAAAAACTTGCTTCAGGCAGTAATCAGACTATCAGTGCGAAAGTAACTGGTTCAGGCGGTTTATCTGTTTCCCAGTGGTTAAATATTCCTTTTATTCAGGAAGTTATTGCGGCAACAACTGCAGTAAAAAAGATTATTCCCCAGACAGATGTTGTAATTGAACTTGGAGGCGAAGACGCCAAAATTACATATTTTAAGGGTGGAGTTGAACAGAGAATGAACGGAACCTGTGCCGGTGGTACGGGTGCCTTTATTGACCAGATGGCAGCTCTTCTTGAAACTGATGCTCCGGGGCTGAATGAACTTGCCAGGGGTGCACAGCAGATTTATCCTATTGCGGCCCGCTGCGGTGTTTTTGCAAAAACTGATATTCAGCCTCTTATTAATGAAGGAGCCAGAAGAGAGGATATTGCGGCTTCAATTTTTCAGGCTGTAGTAAGTCAGACAATTTCAGGTCTTGCCTGTGGAAAACCTATCAGAGGGCATGTAGCCTTCCTTGGCGGACCTTTACACTTCCTGGATCAGTTACGCTACCGTTTTATTAAGACATTAAACTTAAAGGATGATGAAATCATTGTTCCTGAAGATTCCCAGCTTTTTGTAGCAAGCGGCTGTGCTTTTAGTGCAGAAAGAAGCTTTACTAACAAGCCTGACTTCCATTTTCCTACAATCAGCGAATTCCGCGATAATCTGAAAAATCTTGTTGGTGCAGAACTTTCAGAAGTTCAGCGTCTGGAACCTCTCTTTAAAAATCAGGCAGAACTTGATGAGTTTGAGGTTCGCCACAGCGAGCAGAAGGCTAAACGCGGAGATTTATATAAAACACATGGTCCGGTTTTCTTAGGTCTGGACTCAGGTTCTACAACAACAAAGGCCTGTTTAATTGATAAGGACGGCCGAATCATCTGGGATTTTTATGCCCACAATCAGGGAAATCCTGTTGAACTTGCAGTAAAGGTGTTAAAGGAACTTTACCAGAAATTACCTGAAGATGTTTATATTGCCCGTGCGGTTTCTACCGGTTATGGAGAGGCTCTTTTTCAGGCAGCCCTTGGCGTAGATTCCGGCGAAGTAGAAACAATTACCCACTTCCGTGCGGCAAACTTCTTTGTACCTGGTGTAGAATTCCTGCTGGATATCGGCGGTCAGGATATGAAGTGCCTTAGAATGAAGGACGGCGCAATTGTAAGCATTCAGCTTAATGAAGCCTGTTCTTCCGGCTGCGGATCCTTCCTTGATAACTTTGCCAACACAATGGGCATGGACGTAAAGGAATTTGGAAAAATTGCCCTTATGGCTCAAAAGCCGGTAGACCTGGGGTCCCGCTGTACCGTATTTATGAACAGCCGCGTAAAGCAGGCTCAGAAGGAAGGTGCTTCTGTTGCAGATATAGCAGCAGGACTTTCTTATTCGGTAATTAAAAATGCCCTTTTTAAAGTAATTAAACTTCGCAAGGCAAGCGATATCGGTTCTAAGGTTGTAGTACAGGGAGGAACCTTCTTTAATGATGCCATCCTCCGTGCTTTTGAAAAAATTGCCGGTGTAGAAGTTTATCGTCCTGATGTAGCAGGTCTTATGGGGGCTTATGGTTCTGCCCTTATTGCCTATGACCAGTGGCGCGATTTAATGGAGCCAAAACCTGGCGAGCCTGAAGGTACAGTACATGATGTAAGGTCTAACATTGCAAGCCTTGAAGAACTTGAAAAATTCCACGTAGATCTTGAACTCCGCCGCTGCGGAAAATGTCAGAATAATTGTCTTCTTACAATAAATACTTTCTCTACAGGAAAAGAAAAGCGCACCTTTATTACGGGAAACCGCTGCGAAAGGGGAGCTGAAATTGAAGACATTAAAAGCGGCGAAGGCGGAAACCACATTCTGGACGCAAGTAACAAAAAGAATACCGGACTTGATGATGATGACGCAGGTCCACTTCCAAATCTTTTTGAATGGAAATACAAGAGACTCTTTTCTTATGCACCAAGAAAACCTGAAGATGCTCCTATGGGCGATGTAGGAATTCCACGGGTTTTGAATATGTACGAAAATTATCCTCTCTGGTTTACCTTCTTTAATGAACTGGGCTTCAGGGTAATTTTAAGCCAGCGTTCAAGCCGAACTGTTTACGAAAAAGGACTTGAAACAATTCCTTCAGAATCTGTATGTTACCCTGGAAAAATAAGCCATGGTCACGTAGAAAGCCTTATTCAAAGAGGAATAAAGTTTATTTTCTATCCTTGTGCACCTTACGAAAAGAAAGAAGATGCCGGGGCAGGAAATCACTACAATTGTCCTATTGTAACAAGCTATCCTGAAGTTTTAAGAAATAATATTGATGAATTAAGACAGGATCCTTCCATTACTTATATGGATCCTTTCCTGCCAATTTACGATAAAAAACGTCTTGCAGAAAGACTTTGCGAAGAACTGCTTCCAAAATTCCCAAAACTCAGCAGGGCCGCAATTAATGCTGCGGTAGAAAAAGCCTGGACCGAGCAGGAAAACTTCCGCGAAGAAGTAAGAAGAAAGGGCGAAGAAGCCCTTGAAGAAATTATTACAAAGGGTGGAAGCGGTATTGTACTTGCTGGCCGTCCATATCACCTGGATCCGGAAATTAACCATGGAATTCCAGAAATGATTAACGGCCTTGGTCTTGCAGTTTTAACAGAAGATTCTATTGCCCACCTTGGAACTATAGAAAGACCTTTAAGAATTATAGACCAGTGGACTTACCATAACCGCCTTTATCGTGCAGCCCAGTTTGTAAGCGAAATGCCTAATCTGGAACTGGTTCAGCTTACCAGCTTCGGCTGCGGCCTTGATGCAGTAACAGCAGACCAGGTTGATGAGATTTTACGTGCAAAGAGCCGCATGTACACCCTCATTAAAATTGATGAAGGAAGTAATCTTGGCGCTGTAAGAATCAGAATCAGGTCTCTTATTGCTGCTGTAAAGGAAAGACGCAGAAATAAAACTAAAATTGTTAAAAAATCTTCAGCTTACCATAGAGTTGTCTTTACTGAAGAAATGCGAAAAGAATACACAATTATTGGCCCTCAGATGTCTCCTATTCATTTCAGACTTTTGCAGAATGCCTTCTCTGGCTGCGGCTATAATTTTGTAGTTTTAGATGCTGTAGATCCAAAGGCGGTAGAAGCCGGTTTAAAATATGTAAATAATGATGCCTGCTATCCATCTCTTTTAGTTGCCGGTCAGATGATTTCTGCACTGGAAAGCGGAAAGTATGATCTGGACAAGACTGCCCTCATTATAACCCAGACCGGCGGTGGTTGCCGCGCAACAAACTACATTGGATTTATAAGGCGGGCGCTCAATGATGCGGGATGGGGGCACATTCCGGTTCTGTCTTTAAGTGCTCAGGGCTTTGAAAAAAATCCTGGCTTTAAGATTAACTTCCAGTTTATAGACAGAGCGGTAAAAGCTCTTATTGTAGGGGACGTTCTTATGCGTGTACTTTACAGAACCCGCCCTTATGAGGATGTTCCCGGCAGCGCAAATCAGCTTTACGAAAAATGGAACGAAATTGCAGGTCAGAAACTGCTTAAAAAACTTCCTGCCCACGCATATCATAAATTAATAAAGGATATTATCAGAGACTTTGATAATCTTCCTTTAAAACCAATAAAGAAACCTAGGGTTGGTGTTGTTGGAGAAATCCTTGTAAAATTCCATCCTACAGCAAACAATCAGATTGTTGAAACAATAGAAAGGGAGGGGGCAGAGTGCGTAATGCCTGATTTAACTGACTTCTTCTTCTATTCTTTTGCAACCGGTATTTTCCGTCATAAGCAGCTGGCCTTCCCTGGCAAAACAGAAAGAAATGCCAGACTTCTTGTATGGGGCCTTGAGCTTTATCGCCGTAAAATGAAGAAATATCTTCGTAAGAGCAGAAGATTTACCCCTCCAAGCCATATTTATGATATGATGAAAGGTGTAGATGATATTGTTCAGCTTGGTAACATAACCGGCGAAGGATGGTTTTTAACAGCAGAGATGGTTGAGCTTATTCACGAAGGAGCTCCAAGTATTGCCTGCGTTCAGCCTTTTGCCTGTCTGCCAAACCATGTAACCGGAAAGGGTATGATTAAGGAATTAAGACGCCGCTTCCCATCTGCAAATATTTCTGCAATTGATTATGACCCGGGTTCTTCCGAGGTTAATCAGTTGAACAGATTAAAACTGCTTTTGTCTAATGCTCCGGTTGGTAAGCATCCTGACGAAGTAAAAGATGGCTTTGTAAGAAGCAGTGACGGTAAGCTTGTAAAAGCCGAAATAAGAAGGGCTGAAGGAGCAACCGATTCTGATCCGGGCCAGATGTAAGGTTCAGGGAACCCAGATGTAAGTTGTCCCCGGGCCAGATGTAAAAAAAGTGATTTTACCGGAGGTAAATGTAATGCAAAAAAAAGTTTTAAGTTTTATTTTTTCAGTTTTTCTTTTATCTCCTGTCTTTTCTGCCTATAACTCTCTTGGAGTACCTGATTCTTCCGAAATAAGGGAAGGGCTCTGCGAAAAATGGTTTGAAGCACCTCTTTCTGCAGTCCGCGAAAATCTTCCTGAAATTCACTATAACGAAGAAGGTCAGAAGTTTCAGGTTCGCCTTGAAGAAACAGAAGATACCTTTAATATTTTTGTTGCCCCTTCCAGCGAGGTAAATGTTACTGTTTATTCTAAAAAGGGAATTTCTTTAGAAAAACAGGAAATCTTCCTTGGCGACCAGATGGGCAGCTTTGTTCTGGTAAGAGATAAAAAGAGTGGAAAGCCTGTACGCCTCCGCTATTACTTTGTAAAAAACAGCGAAGTATTTATTCAGTTTACTCCAAATAATAAAACCGCTCTTGCAGATTTAATAATTTATGAAAATTATGCCGCAAGGGGAGTTCCAACCGGAGTTCCTTTTGAAAAATTTTATACCCTTTCTTTTGAAGATATTTACAATATCACAAAAAATAAACTTCCCTGGAAGTTTGTAATCTGCGATCCATCCCTTTATCATTCTGTTATGCAGATGATTGCCGTTATAAAGGAAAAACTTCCCCTTATTCTGCCTGCCAGCGATGCCATGTACGACGAAAAGAATGAGCTGGTTAATATCCTTAACGGAGCAAAATTTGATACAGACAACCTGGACCCTGAAAGACGTTATCTTTCTTCGGCAGGTTTCTTAAAGTGGATTGCCGATGGTCTTGTAGAGCCGGTTGCCGGTGGAAGACTTAAGAGGGAGCCCTTAATTAAAGAAACCGTTACTGTAAAAGATATTGGATACCAGGGCGTTTTATCTCAAAAATATAATTTATACTTTGCCCTGGACTGGGTAAGAAACCTTGCTTCGGCAGTGCTTTCTGTAAATACAGGCAAAACCTATCTTTTTAATCAGTCTGGCGTTGATGTAAAAATAAATCCTTTTGCTTCTGCAATAACTGATTATGGTGTTGCAAATACTGTAACTTTTATTGAAGACTCTGGTTATACAAGGGATGTGCTTAAGTCACTTTTGTATGTGCTTGCGAATACAGAACCTGGAACTTTCTATTTTGCTGCTATTCGTGCTACCGACAGAAGTGTAAGCCCGGAAATAAAACATTTCAGCGAATGCTGTGCAATCTTTCCTTACTTTTTAGAGGATGGTTCTTTCCAGTGTACTGTCTTTATAAACGGCAGACAAATGCTCCTGGATGATTTTTTGCTTCAGCATCCTGATGATTTTGTTTATCTTACCAGAGTGCGCTCTAATGAGGCTTTTTACCCTGATTAATTATTAATTATGAAACGACTATCTTATTTTTGTATTGCTTTTGTTTTTTTTGCTGCAGCCTTGTTTTCAAAAGATTCATCTGTTTTGGAAACTTCAATTTATAATGATTTACAATCATATTATGCAAGCGGATTTTATCCCGGGGTTGTAGAAAAAGCCGATTTACTTAAAGAAAATTATCCCCAGTCATCTTTTTCTGTCAGAGCTGATTATTTAAAGGGAAAGGCCCTTATTTATCTGGAAGAGTATGAAAAGGCCTGTGATACTTTAAAAAATCTTTTACGTCACAGTAAAAATCCTTTTGAAATTCAGGTTAAGGCAAATTATGAACTTGGAATTGCAAGCCAGAAAATCGGAGATAATTACCAGGCTGTCACTTCCTTTGTTACCTGTGCAAATTTAAGCAGAAATTCTGAATATAAAGACTATTTTTATAAGTCGGTATTTCAGGCCGGTCAGCTTTATTTTATTGAAGAAGATTATAAAAATGCCCTTTTGAATTTTGACTATGTTGTAAAAAACGGGAAAAAATACAGCAGAAATGATTTTAATAATGCAATTCAAAAGCTCTTCCTTTCCTGCAATGCAGAAAAAGAATACAAAAAGACTATTTCTTATTACGAAGAACTTCAGGAAAGTACTTTTATAAAAAGTCAGGAAGAAAAGAGAGTTTATTATACCCTTACCATTTATGCCGCAGATGCCTGTAAAGAAATAAATCAGAATGATAAGGCTTACAGATATTATTGTAAGACTGTAGAATGCGGCATTACAGACCTGGCAGTTATTGCCCTTAAAAAAGCCTATGTTCTTGCCGGAGAAAAGCAGATTGGTGTAAATCCTTCTGAAGTTTTTTCAAAAACAGTAGAAACCTTCAGCGAAGAACCTGAGCTTGTAAGGGAATTCTGGATAAGACTTGGAATTGACGAATACAATAAAGCAAATTATAAAAAAGCCGCAGACTTTTTTGACAATGCCTTGCAGCAGGCTTCTTCTGACGGTAAAAATGAGCAGGCTATAATCACACTTTATAAGGCAAAAATTCTTATAGAGGAAGGTAAAGCTTATGCAAAGGCAGAAGAAGTTCTGGAAAAAAATATTGAGCTTTTAAAAGAAGACAGCTATAAAGTAAGCGATTCCTGGTATTCGAGTCTTTTAAGCTGTAAGGTAAACCTTAAAAAATGGGACCAGGTTGAAGGACTTTATAAAAAGATTTCCCTTCCAATGGAAATTGAAAAAACAAATTATGCGGCTTATCTTTATCAGAATAAAAAATATGATGAGCTGGTCAGCCTTCTGGAAGGCCTGGTTCTTAAAGATAAAAAATCAAAATATCCTCATGCGCATAGTCTTTATGCTTCAGCCCTGCTGCATCTGGGCCAGGTTTCTAAGGCCGCTAAAACTTATGAGCTTTTGTATCAGAATGGAAAAATTAATGATGCCGATAAGGTGGAATATTCAAAGGCTCTTTTTACCCTTAAAAATTATAACAAGGCAAAAACTCTGGCAGAAGAATCTAAGCTTCCTGAGGCTTATTATCTGGCAGCCCTGTCTTACGTAAATCTTCAGCAGTGGGATAAGGCCTGCAACAATTTTATTTTATATATTAAAGAGCGCAATAAAATTGCTGATTTTAATCTGCTGGCCTATTTTTATAAAGGTTACTGTGAGTTTACCAGGGACGACTATAAAAATGCCTATGCTTCTTTTGTGCGATATACTTCGGAAGGAAGCGAAGAGCCATACAAATATAGAAAACTCGCCTGGGACCTTGCCGCAAAGGCAAGCCTTCAAAGTGGAAATTATGAACAGGCTGCCTTACAGGCGCAGAATCTTATTAAAAACTCTATGAGTGAGGAAGAAAAAAGGGAAGCCATCCTCTTCCTTTCTGACATTTACACCGATTCAAAAGCCTACGATAAGGCTGTAAAGCTCATGCTTCCATATACTCAGGTTAAAAATGATTTTACCCTTGCGGCTATGTTTAAACTTGCCGGCATTTATGAAAAACAGAAGGACTTAAAGAGTGCCGATTCTGTTTACAAAAATATTTATACAAATTATCCAAAGGAAGATTATGCCCAGCAGGCTATGTACCGCAGCGGAGAAATGTATTATGCAGAACTTGATTATGCTTCAAGTCAGAAGGCTTTTAACAATTACATTTATACTTACCCTGACGGTCTTTACACAGATGCGGCTCTCTTTTTCTGCGGAGACTGCGATCTTAATTTGAAGAGGTTTGATGAATGTGTAATGCTGAATCTTACCTTAATTCAAAAGTATCCTGACTGTTCTTATGTTTATGCTGCCGGTAAAAACTTAATGGAAGCCTATTATAATCAGGAATATTTTTCTAAGGCCCTGGATACTGCAAGAAATCTTGTAGATAAATATCCCCAGCAGGCAAGTCTGGATGGAATTGGAAAAAAACTTATTCAGCTGGAAAAAATAGTTTCCGGAACCGATAAGTCTGTTGCGGAAAAATATAACGAGTTTGAAAAACTTGGTAAAACAGAAACTTTTGAGGGCAGAAAAGCAGCAAGTCAGCTTGTTCAGCTTTATGCAAAAAATGATTCTACATTAAAAGAGGCGGTTTCTCTTGCTGAAGAAATTCTAAAGAATCACAAGGAAGATTCCATTGAAGAATTTGAAATTGCGGCAGACAATGCTTATTTTCTTGCAGAATATAACGAAAAGATTATGAAGGAGCAGAAGTCTGCCGAATTGTATCTGGAGGCGGCCCGTTATTACAGAGCCTGCGATAATGCAGACAAGGCGGCAATTTCTTTGTATAGTGCTGCTTCTTCTTTTAAGAATATTGGAATGACAGGTGATGTAAAAGAAGTTGTGGATCTTTTGCAAAAACTGTATCCGGAATCAAGGCAGGCAAAAGCTGCTGTAAGATTGTTAAAGTAATTACTGTTTAGATGAGGAAAATTATGAGGAATAGAAAATTTTTACTTTTAAGTATTTCACTTTTGTCATCCCTTAGCCTTTATGCTCAGGCTGCCGATGATATTGTTCTTCCCGAAGTAACAACTGTAATAGATTCTCAAAAACTGCAGGCCCAGGCCGAAGATTTACCTTCTTTCAGCCAGCTTTTTGAAAGCGATGAAAGTTCCGGAAGTGTAAGCATTGAACTTCCTGATGTAGAAAACCAGCCTTCCGCAACAGAAGCCCAGTCTGAAGAAAAAAAAGCCGTAAAGACTCTTTTTGCCCAGGGCCAGCTGGGACTTGGTTATCCTTATCTTTTTAATGGAGATTTCAGTGTTTTTAGTCAGAGCGAAGCTGCCCCATTTAAAATCCATTTTAATCACGATTCCGCAGCTGCCTATGCTTCTAATTCCCTGAATTCCCAGTATTTTGATTCAAATACTTCCATGGAACTGGAAACAAAAATCCATAAAGATAATTTTGAATGGGATATTTCCGGCTCTTATGCTTCTATAGAAAACGGACTTCAGAATAAAGTAAGCGATTTAACCTCCATCAGTCAGAAAAATATTCAGGCAGAAAGCGATTTTATATGGACATTCCCTAAAGGTCACTGTCTTGGGCTTAATACAGAGGGCCTTAATTACGTTCGCTATGCAAATATAAGTAACAATGCTTCTATTGAAGACTGGGTAAAAAAATCACATTACTTTGCTATTAATCCTGAATTCTATTATTACTGGACTGGTTATGGAATAAAAACAGGAATCACTGCAGATTACGATTTTGAATACCTTAAGGGAGTGGCAAACAGGGGAGAATTCAAGGCTGATTTTAGCTGGGGAAATGAATTTGTTAATCTTTTTACAGATCTTTCCTGGGTTCTGTCTGACCGAAACAATTCAAAAATCACAATTCCTTTTACACTGGGCTTAAAGGCAAATGCTCCGTTAAAGTTTTCAAACAGAAATTTCTCTATTGATGTAAGGGGCGGAATGGAATCTTTCCTTCCTCAGGTTTCTGAACTTGAAGAGCTTTATAAGTTTACCGGCTTTAGCACTCTTCCTTACGAAACTTCTTACTGGTTTGCTTCAATGGATTTAATCCTTCCTGTAAAGAACTCTTTTACTTCTTCTGCAAACCTTGTTTACAAAAAAACTTACGAAAACAACGGTACTTACCGCCCTCTGCTTGATTCTTCAAATTATGTAAGCGGATTATACACTTATGGTCAGTGCAATGAAGATATTTTAGAAAGTAAACTGGCCTTTAATTATTTTTACAAGATTTTTTCAGCTTCTATCAGCTGGACTCAAAACTGGCTGGACATCCCCGCCTTTGAAAATCAGATGCTCGTAAGCATAAATCTTTCGCTTGCAAGTCCGGATTCTTTCTGGGGAGTGGAAGGAAAACTTGACTTACTGCTTAAGGAATTACCTCTTCTTTCTTTAAGCGGCTATAGCAGAGTCTCAAATACTGCTACACTTGTAGTAGAGATGAATGATATTTTGAATCTGGTCAGTCCATATGATTCAAGACTTTATGCCGGAACATACATAGAACGAAGCGGTTCTCTTGCTCTTGCTGTAAAATTTAACTTTTAATATAAAATGAGGTGAAGTATGTTACAAACATTAAAAGCTGGCGGATTGTTAATAATTCCAATTTTGATTTGTGGAGTTTTTGCAACCTATATAATTATTGAAAGATTTATTTATTTTAAGAATTTAAAAGCCCGTGACAGTCAGTTAAAAAAAGATCTGGATAAGGCCCTTGCCGCAGCAGATCTTAGTGCCTGTGAAGCTGCCTGCAGTCAGGCCGGAACTCCAGCAGCCACTGTTGTAAAAAAGGCTCTGGACTGCCGCCGTTATGACGAAGAAGCTTTGCGCGAAGTTGTTGAAGTAGAAATGGAATGTGTAATTCCTTCTATGGAACACTGGCTTACTCCTCTTGGAACAATTGCAAACATTGCAACCCTGCTTGGACTTTTGGGAACCGTAACCGGAAATATGAAGGCCTTTGGTGTTTTGGGGGCCGGTGGTACAATGGGAGATCCTGCTCTGCTTGCAGGCGCAATTTCTGAAGCCCTGGTTACTACCGTTGCCGGACTCTTTGTTTCCATTCCATCTTTGATTTTTCATAATTATTTTGTAAGCCGCGTTAACCGCAGAATTGCACAGATGCAGGCTATTGTTACAGAAACACTTCTAAAAATAAAAGGAAGGATTAAATAATGAAATTAAAATCAAGAAGAGGTCTTTTACATTCCAATGTAGATATGACCCCAATGATAGATATAGTCTTTCAGCTGATTTTATTCTTCCTGGTTTCTACAACTTTTGCCATGCTGCCTGGAATAAAATTAAAACTGCCACAGAGCCATACAGCAGAAGCTTCTGCCCTGCAGGGAATAACAATTACTGCCCAGAAGGATGGAGTAATCTTCTTTAACGATAAAGAAGTTTCCATGAAGACTCTTGGCTCAGAACTGATTGCCTACGATACCGGTGATACAAAAAAGGATGAGTTTCCAATCAGTCTTGAAGCCGACAGTGAAGTTACCAACGGTACAATTGTAAAGATTTTTGATGTAATTCGCGAAAGCGGTTACTGCGTAATAAATTTAAGGACTACAGTAGAAAAATGACATTTAAGCAGCAGCTGGACTATATAAGATCTAAAGATTATCCTCTTAATAAATTTACCCGTCTTGCAGGTCTTTGTGGAACCGGTATTTTCTGGCTGATTCTTCTGATTCTTCTTGCGGTCCTTCCGGCCGCTTCGAATAAGCCAAAGTATAAGGTTGTGCAGATTATGCTTTCTGCTCCGGCACCGGAAAAACAGAGTCAGCCTGCCCAGGCAAAAGCTGAACCTGCCCAGGCAAAAGCTGAACCTGCTCAGGAAAAAACTCAGGCTGCCCCGGATCCGGCACAAGCCCCGGCAGAGACCCAGGCTAAGCAGGCACCTGAGGCAGAAAAGTCCGCCGCAAAAAAAACACCGGCAAAAACTCAGCCCGCACCAGCCCCGGCCAAAACTAAGCCTGCTCCATCAAAGTCAGCCCCCGCTCCCGCAAAGCCTAAAAGTCAGCCTGTAAAAGAAGCTGCACCTGTCGAATACGCAAGAGATATGTCCGATGGAGTTGATTTTAATAAGCCTGTAGAAAAGAAAAGGACAAATGTTGATGATGTTTGGGCTATGTTTGAAGCAGAAGCTTCTTCTTCAGAAGACAATCAGACTGTAAATAAGGTATTGTCAGAAAATACTTTTTCTGGAAGCGCCGGTCAGGTTGATAATACTTCTGGTGGAGCAAAAAGTACAGAAAGCAGGTCCGGAAAGACTTCTGCAGCAAGTTCTTCAGCAACAAATAAAACTTTACAGAGTATAGAAGGAACTCACGGTTCAGAAATTTCTAAAGTTGGAAAACAGGGGGCTTCGGTAAGTCATGCACAGGTTAATAGCGGCGACTTTACCTGGGCAGAAGGAAAAGTCAGAAATCTCTGGTATCCGGCTTCTCCAGAAATAAAATTTGCAGAAGGTAATGAACCTTCCATGAATATGGAAGTAAAAATCCACTTTACAGTTACACCAAAAGGAAATGTAGTTTCAATTGATTTTCCGGGAAAAGTTTCTTTTTTGACCGCCAGCCAGCAGGAAGAAGTTAAGAGACAGATTTCTAAATGGCAGTTTGATTCTGCAGATTATCAGTCCGAGGCAGATTTTATCTTAAAGATTGTAATCAAATAGAGAGTGATTTTTTTACATTAATTTTAGATATTTGTACACTTAATTTTATTTTAAAATCAATATATTACTTGATATGTCTTCAAACCTTATAGATATGAGCACAGGCTCACCTACAAAACATCTTTTAAAATTTGCACTTCCACTTTTAATTGGAAATGTATTTCAGCAGTTTTATAACATGGTTGATTCCATTGTTGTTGGAAACTTTGTAGGTCCGGACGCAATTGCGGCAGTTGGAACCTGCGGCTCAATGAATTTTTTCTGTTTTTCTTTAAGTGCAGGTCTTGCAATTGGAATTGGAATTATTGTTGCCCAGTTTTTTGGTGCTAAGGATTTTGCAAGGCTTCGTTCTACAATTGCAAATTCAATTTATGTTTTAGGTCTTGCAGCACTTATAGTTTCTCTTCTTGGCTTCTTTCTTTCTCCTTATGTTCTGAGGCTTTTGCGCTGTCCTGAAGCAATTCTTGGCGATGCAGTAATTTATATGAAAACTACCTGCGTCGGCATAGTCTTTATAGTTTTGTACAACGGCGTTGCATCAATTCTGCGGGCCCTGGGCGATTCAAAATCTCCTTTGTATTTTTTAATCATTGCAAGTATTATAAATCTCATTCTGGATTTACTTTTTGTACTGGTTTTTAAGCTTGCTGTTTTTGGAGTAGCCCTTGCCACAATCATTTCTCAGGCAATAAGCGGAATCACAAGCCTTATTTATGCCCATAAAAAAATTGAATATTTCAGATTATCAAAAAAAGATTTAAGGCCGGACCTTGCAATCATAAAAAGCTCTTTTAAACTGAGCATTCCTATTGCCCTGCAGAACTGCCTTATTTCTATCTCCATGATGGTTTTGCAGCAGGTTGTAAATACTTTTGGTGCAAGTGTTATGGCTTCCTATACAATCATCATGAGAATTGAGCAGCTTATTCAGCAGCCCTTCAGTTCTCTTGGAGCCGCAATTACAACTTTTAGCGGACAGAATATCGGTGCAAATAAAATTGACAGGGTTAGAAAAGGCTTTAACAGGGGAACCGTTATTGCCCTTCTTTTCTCTCTTTTTGTACTTGTTATTTTCCAGATTTTTGCAAATCAGATTGTATATCTTTTTGTAAAGGAAAGCGAAGTTATCAGGATTGGTGCTATAGGTTTAAGAATTACTTCTTTCTTCTATTTTGCCCTGGGCATGATTTATGTACCACGTGCAGTTTTAAACGGAAGCGGTGATACCGGCTTTGCCATGATTAACGGAATGACTGAAGTATTTGGCCGAATTGTTTTTTCTCATCTTCTGGTAAGAATACCTGCCATTGTGCTTTTTGGAAGAAGTATTCCTGTCGGCTTCTGGGGAATATGGCTTACAACCTGTTTTACCTGGACAATCACAGCAATAGTCTGCGTAATCAGATACAAGAGCGGAATCTGGTATAAAAAAAGCGTAAAGGCTAATCTTCAGTAAAGTTAAATGGAGTTTCCTGATAAACGTAGTAATTAAGCCAGTTTGTATAAAAAAGGTGGGCTGTAGCCCGCCAGTAGCTGGTTGGCATTCTGTTTACGTTGTTTGTAGGGAAATAGTTTTTTGGAAGGGGAACCTTCATACCCTTATCAATATCTCTGTAGTATTCTTCTGCCAGAGTCATGGTGTCGTATTCCAGGTGACCGGTCATAAAAATCTGACGGTTGTCTTTTGATTTTACAATGGTAACGCCTGCTTCTGCGCTTTCTGCAAGAATCTCAAGTTCCTTTCTTTTAAGAATATCTTCCTTGTGAATTGTTGTATGCCTTGACTGTGGAATAGGGAAGGTATCATCAAAGCCTCTTAATAGAGGATCATTTTTTGTAGAACGTTCATTCATAAAAATGCCGGACATTTTCTTTTCCAGAGGATATTTTGGAATTCCGTAAAGATGATAAAGTCCTGCCATGCTTCCCCAGCATACATAAAGGGTAGAGAAAACATTTTCTTTTGCGTAATCCATTATGTTGCACAGTTCATTCCAGTAATCAACTTCTTCAAAAGGAATCTGCTCTACCGGAGCGCCTGTAATTATCATGCCGTCGAACTTCTTTTTGTAAAGCTCGCTTGAAGGAATATAGAATTTATTAAGATAATCTTTTTGTGTGTTCTTAGACTGATGATTTTCCATTCTGATTAAGGAGATATTAATCTGCAATGGAGTGTTGCCTAAAAGTCTTAAAATCTGAGTTTCTGTTGTTTCTTTTGTAGGCATCAAATTTACAATAGCAATCTTAAGAGGTCGAATATCCTGTTGTGCAGCTCTTTTTTCTGTCATTACGAAGATGTTTTCGTTTTCGAGAATTTTTCGGGCTGGCAGGTTTGAATTAATTCTAATTGGCATAAGTGCATTGTAGCAAATCGGTAAAAATTTTGCTATAATTTTTTTATGGCACTTATTAACGATAAAAAGTCAGCAGTTAAAAAATTAAAGTTACTCGTATACAATGGCAAGGGAGAAGTAGAAGGTTTCCGTCAGAAAATGGAAGATGCCTATAAAGTAACTTTCCTTCCAAATAATGTTGAATGTTCAAAATATAAATATGGTGATGTTCCCTGCGATGTTCTTGCTCCAGAAATTTATTCTTCAAACAGGGTAATGCTTTATATTCACGGCGGATCCTTTGTAGGCGGTTCCGCAAATGTTTACCGCAGTTTCTGTGCCTCTTTAGCAAGTAAGTGCTTTTGCCGTCTGGTGCTTCCTGAATACAGACTGGCTCCGGCCCATCCTTATCCTGCAGCAAATGAAGATATTCAGAATGTTTTTAAATCTTTGTTTACAGAAGAGCAGATTGCCTGTTCCCTTAATGCAGAAAAAGGTGCAAAACCCGCTCTTCCGGAAATCATTATTGCCGCAGATTCTTCGGGAGCTGCCATAGCCTTTTCTTTAATTTTTAATTTAAGGGAACGCTACAGAAACTGCATTAAAAGTGTAATTCTTTTTTCTCCATGGCTGGACATTTCTCCTCAGTCAAGAATCCTTTCTGCAAAGAAGATGTCTGATGATGTCCTTACTTCCGAGATAATCAGAAAATGCAGCCTTATTTATACTTACGAAAGTAATACAAGCAATCCTCTTGTTTCTCCGCTTTTAGCAGAAGAGGCAATGCTTAAAAACTTTCCAAGAATTTTAATTCAGATGGGTCAGAAGGAAATCCTCCTTGAAGACGCAAAAAATTTTGCCAAAAGAATGAACGAAATGGGCAATGTCTGTCTTCTGGATGTCTGGGATGATATGCCCTTTATGTTTCAGATGGCCCATGAATACTTTCACAGTTCACACCTTGCTCTGGACCGCATCGGTATATTTGTTACAGAAAACTTTGCGGGCGAAGAAGCAATTCAAATAGAAAATAAACCAAAACTTGAACACAGTTTAAGGTCAGAGGCCTAGAAAATGGAATTATTAGCTCCGGCAGGAAATGTAGAAAAATTATCTTATGCTTATGCCTATGGCGCAGATGCCGCCTATATAGGTTTAAAACGCTTTTCTTTAAGGGTAAAGGCAGATAATTTTTATGATGATGAATATAAAAAGGTTCAGGAATTAAAGAAAAAGTACCCTGAAAAAAGACTTCATTGTGCCCTCAATATTTCCTTCCACGACGAAGAAATTGATTCCTTAAAAAAGAATATTGATTATTTTAAACTCTATCCAATTGACGCCTTTATTGTTCAGGATCTTGGAATTGTACCTTTGCTGCAAAAAGAGTTTCCGGAGGCAGAACTGCACCTTTCTACTCAGGCCAGCTGCGTAAACTCTGAAGCCGTAAAAATGTACAAAAGCCTTGGGTTTAAGAGGGTTGTACTTGGAAGGGAAATTTCAATTAATCAGATAAAGCGCATTAAAGATTCTGTTCCGGATATGGAACTAGAAGCCTTTGTTCACGGTGCCATGTGTATTGCCTATGCCGGCAGATGCCTTATGAGTGCTTATCTGACCGGAAGATCTGCCCAGAGCGGATATTGTTCCCATACCTGCAGATGGAATTTTAAAACAGGCCTTACTCAGGAAGCTGCAAAAGAACTGGCCCAGTCCGGCAATCTTTTAATTGAAGAAGAGCAGCGTAAGGGAGAATTTTTCCCAGTTTATGAAGGTGATGATTATACTGCAATTTTATCTTCTAAAGATTTAAGAATGATTGAACATCTTAAAGACTTTAAGGATGCAGGACTCGATTCCTTAAAAATTGAAGGAAGAATGAAGAGTACCTATTATGTTGCCATGGTAACCCGTGCCTACAGAAAAGCCCTCGATGCCCTTGAGGGAAAAATTACAGAAGAAGAAGCTGCTCCTTACATTGCAGAACTTGATAATGTTGCCCACAGAGAAAGTACTACCGGTTTTTATTATAAAAAATCAGAAGCAGATAAAACTGCAAGCGGGGCTTCAGATTCAAAATATGAACTTGCAGCCCAGATTGCGGGAAAAAAATCAGAAGAAGAAATTAATGCCCTTTATGAACTGGGCCAGAAAAGCTACAGGGAGTTTAAAGATAATCTTGATTCAATGCACCCTGCGGCAAGAGAAGCCCGCCTGAAGGATTTAGAAATTCATACAGACCGCCAGGTAAATCCTTTTGTAAAAAAAGATGGCTGGAAGCTCTATGATTTTACCGCACTCAACAAAATAGACCCCTCAATGGAAATTCAGTTCGTTGCGCCCGAGTTCGTTTATAAAAGCGCCGGAGCAGGTGAGTGGGAATTAATAAATCCGGAAACAGGTACCCTTATGAACTGGGTCTGCGACGGTCATCCCTGTCTTCTTTATACAAAGTACGATTTACCGGAAACCGCCCTGGTCCGCGCCGAAGATCCCGAATATGTTCCGGGCATAATAAGGGATAGCGGAAGGTAAGAATAAAAATCGAGGATGTAAATAAAAAATGAAATGTATAAAAATACTTTTGATATTTTTTTTTCTTTGTATATTACTTTCTTGCACAACATTCTCTTATCAAAATACAGGTGAGACATATTTACAAAATAACCTGACTGGATTATGGGGGTCAAAAAAAGGAGTTTGTGAATATCCTTTTGTTTTAAACGCTAAAAAATACATAAGATTTTCTTCTCTTGAAAGAAATGATACTGATTTATGGAATGCCTATTGTCGTGAAAATAGCATTGATATAAACGATTTGTGGAAAAAGCGTTATTCATATTTGATATATATTTATTCTGATGATTTTATATACGACAAAATTCCTGTGTCTGATGAACAAGGAATAGAAAGTGGAATAAAAGTATATAGAAGCGACGACGGAAATATTTATTCAAGAATAGAAATATTAATCCCTGAAGATTTTTTACTTCTGAACAGCAATTATTTTACTTTTATTTCTTCTAAAAAATTTAAAACGAATGGTACCTTTTATTTAAATTCAAATGTCTTTAAAGATATTAATTTTGGAAGAATTACTTATAAAAGGCAAAGGAGAAAGATAAGAAATGATAATAAAAAATAAGAATATTGTTTTTCTAATCTATTTATGTTTATTTTCTTTTGCTTACTCACAGGAGATTGGACTTGTACTTTCAGGAGGTGGTGCCAAAGGAGCCTATGAAGTTGGAGCATATAAGGCTTTAATAGATTATGGCATTGCACAAAAGGTGACAGTTATAAGTGGTACTAGCGTTGGGGGATTAAATGCGGCTTTGTTTACTTGTGTTCCTATAAGTGAAGCTGAAAGAATTTGGAAAGAAGAGGTTCCATATAAGTTAGTGAATGATAAAAATATACGTTCATGGTTTGTTTCGCAAGCAGGGATAAAAGAAATAATTGAAAGTATTCCTTTGGAAAAATTGTACGATGGTATGCCTAAAATAATTGTGAATGCTGTAAGATCTAGACTCGGATTTGTTAAAGTTATTACTTCAAAGATAGGAATAGATTATTCTTATATTTTTTACCTAGATGACGCTAATATGGGAGAAATAAAAAACCGATTGTTAGCAACATCAGCAATTCCTTTTCTCTGCGATCCAATAAGGCTAGAGGATGATGAGGGTGGACATCTCTATATGGATGGTGGGGTAGCTGGAAATAATGTACCAATTGAACCTCTGGTTGAATCCTTTCCTGATATAAATAATATTTTTGTAGTTTATTTAAAAACACAAGGGTTATTCCAGGAAGAAATCCTTTATGAAAATAAAAATGTTTATGAAATTTTTCCTAGCGATGAAATATCGCCTTATCTAGATTGGATAGATTTTTCTCAAAGTAATATAGAGAGATTAATTGAGGCTGGTTATTCAGAGACAAGTGCTTATTTACAAAATATGGGGTATTTTCCTGTTTCTTCTTATTGGTTTGAATAAATAATAAATACTCCCTCCCCCTTGGGCATTTTTCCTTAATCTTTTGAATGTAAATTGTAAAAGCCTCTTTTTGTATGTTATACTTTGAACACGAGGTATTTTTTTTATGGAAATGACATTACGTTGGTACGGAACAGGTTTTGATTCCGTTACACTTCAGCAGATTCGTCAGGTGCCAGGTGTGCACGGAGTTATCACCACTTTATATGATTCAGTTCCTGGTGACGCCTGGGAACTTTCTGCAATTCAGAAAATCAAAAAAGAAGTTGCAGATGCAGGCTTAAAAATTGCCGGAATTGAAAGCGTAAATATTCATGATGATATTAAAATTGGCGGCGGCGACCGCGATAAATATATAGAAAATTACATCAAAACTCTTGAACGTCTTGGTCAGGAAGACATTCATATGGTTTGCTACAACTTTATGCCTGTTTTTGACTGGACCCGTTCTGAACTTGCCAGACTTTGTGAAGATGGTTCAACAGTTCTTGCCTACAACTCAAAGGCAATTGACGGTGTAAAACCAGAAGAAATGTTTGCTTCTATTGACAAGGATTCAAACGGCTTTATTCTTCCAGGCTGGGAACCAGAGCGCATGGCCCGCGTAAAAGAACTCTTCCAGATGTACAAAGAAGTTGACGAAGAAAAACTTTTTAATAACCTTGTTTACTTTCTTAAGGCAATCATGCCTGTCTGCGATAAATACAATATTGATATGGCAATTCATCCGGATGATCCTGCCTGGCCAGTATTTGGTCTTCCACGCATCATCACAAGTCAGGACAAGGTTTGCCGCATGCTCAAGGCAGTAGATAATCCTCACAATGGTTTAACTTTCTGTACAGGTTCATATGGTACAAACCGCAAAAATGACCTCTGCGAATTTATTAAGGCTGCTCAGGGCCGCATTCACTTTGCCCATGTCCGCAACCTTAAGTTCAACACAGCAATTGATGATCCTGTTCTGGACTTCCAGGAATCTGCACATCTTTCAAGCTGCGGAACTTTTGATATGTTCAAGATTATCCGTACTTTGTATGAGACAGGTTTTGATGGAGTTATCCGTCCTGACCATGGCCGTATGATCTGGGGCGAAAAGGCAATGCCAGGTTATGGACTTTATGACCGTGCTCTTGGTGCAACCTATCTTCAGGGCCTCTGGGAAGCCTGCGAAAAGACAATTGACCGCAGCGGTGTAAAACTCTACAGATAAAAATCTGTTTTATACAATTATAAACTATAAATATTCATTTCCTTTGCGACCTGCCTGTGTTAAATTATATATAGGAAATGAATATGATTCAAAACTCAACTCCAGCAGAAGAAAAGCTTTCTGCATTAAAAGACTATCTGAAATCTCTTGGAAGTGTGGCAGTAGCCTTCTCTTCCGGAGTTGATTCTACCTTTCTTTTAAAAGTTGCCCATGAAGTATTGGGTGATAAAGCAATTGCAGTTACTGCTTCTTCCTGCTCTTTTCCAAAAAGAGAAAGAGACCAGGCCGAGGCTTTTTGTAAAAAAGAGGGTATTACCCATATACAGGTAGTTTCAGAAGAACTGGAAATTCCTGAATTCCGACATAATCCCGTAAACCGCTGTTATTTGTGTAAAAAAGAATTATTTGAAAAAATCCTTAAAATTGCAGAAGAAAATAATATAAATGCTGTCTGTGAAGGCAGTAACATGGATGATAATGGTGATTACCGTCCGGGACTTAAGGCAATTGAAGAATTAGGAATTAAGAGTCCTTTAAGGAAATGTAATTTATATAAATCAGAAATACGGCAACTTTCTAAAGAAATGCAGCTTCCTACCTGGAATAAGCAGTCCTTTGCCTGCCTTGCTTCCCGTTTTGTATATGGTGAAGAAATAAATGAAAAAAAACTTAAGATGGTAGAAGAGGCTGAGCAGTTTCTTCTGGATAAAGGCTTTAATCAGCTTAGAGTTAGAATTCACGGAGGAAATCTTGCAAGAATTGAAGTTGAGCCTGGCCAGCTGGAAGCTGTCCTGAAAATAAAGGATGACCTTGTTCAGGCCTTAAAAAATGCAGGCTTTTTATATGTAACTCTTGATTTGCAGGGTTACAGAACCGGCTCTATGAATGATATTTTGAATAAAGAGCAAAAGGAAAAATATGGAAATTAAAATTGATGATAAAGGTTATGCCGATCTTGGCTTTGCAAAGCTTGATACAGACCGGGTAAGAAGAACAGGCTTTTATGAAACCGTCTTTTGCCAGGGAAAAGAAGATGCCTTTTTAAAAGAAATATTTCTAAAATTATATAAGCTTCAGGGCCAGGTACTGGGAACCCGGGCAAGCAGACATCAGTACGAGATCCTTGCTTCGGTTTTAAAGGAAACAGAATATGATGAAGTTTCCGGAATTATCAGTGCAGGTGGAGATCGTGCAGATGGAATTGGAAATATTACAGTCTGTACTGCAGGAACTGCAGATATAAAGGTTGCAGAAGAGGCCGCCAGGTGTGCAGACTACTGGGGTGGTAAGGTTACCCGCATTTATGATGTTGGGGTTACCGGTATACACAGGCTGCTTTCTAAGACTGAAGAATTAAATAAAGCAAATGTTGTAATTGCAATTGCCGGAATGGAAGGGGCCCTGGCCAGTGTGATTGGCGGACTTGTAAAAGTTCCTGTTATTGCTGTTCCAACTTCTGTAGGTTACGGGGCAAATCTTGGCGGACTTTCTGCTCTTTTAACTATGATTAATTCCTGTGCAAATGGAATTAGTGTTGTAAATATAGATAACGGCTATGGAGCTGCCTATATTGCAACTCAGATTAACCGACTGGCGGAGAAAAAATGAGTAGTTTATATTTTGAATGTAGTTCTGGAATTTCTGGAGATATGGCTGTTGCCGCTCTGCTTGATGCCGGCGCTGATCAGAAGGTGCTTGAGGATGTTTTAAAAACTATACCGGCTTCAGGCTTTAGAACGGAAATTACAAGGGTAAAAAAGAACGGAATTGATGTATGCGATTTTAATGTAATTCTGGATGCAGAGTACGAAAATCACGATCATGATATGGAATATCTTTTTGGCCACGAAGAGGGGCATGAGCAGGGGCAGGCCCACGAACATAATCATTCACATGAACATGAGCACGGACATTCGCACGAGCATGAAGATTCGCACGAGCATGGCCATCACCATGAGCACAGAAACCTTTCCGATGTTTTTTCTATAATAGATGCCTGTAAAATGACAGAGGGAGCAAGAAATCTTGCCCATAAAATTTTTACAATAATTGCCGGGGCAGAAAGTCAGGCCCACGGAATTCCTGTGGAAGAAGTTCACTTTCACGAAGTCGGAGCAATCGATTCCATTGTTGATGTAATTGCCCTTGCAGTTTGTTTTGACAATCTTTCTTCAGAAAAAGTTTATGTTCCATTCTTAAATGAAGGTAGTGGTTTTGTACGCTGTCAGCATGGAATTTTACCAATTCCGGTTCCTGCAGTTGCAAATATTGCTGCAGCTTATTCCCTTCCTCTTCATATTATGAAGGACAAGGGAGAGTTTATAACACCAACAGGGGCCGCCTTTATTGCAGCTGTAATGACAGATAAGCTTTTACCGGAAACCTTTTCTATAAAGAAGATAGGGCTTGGCGGCGGTAAACGGGCTTATGAAAAGCCAAGTATAGTCCGTGCATATCTAATAGAAGAAGACTCTTCTGAAAGGGAAGATCAGCTTTATAAACTGGAAACAAATATTGATGATTGTACAGGAGAAGCTTTAGGCTTTGTAATGGATGAACTTTTTAAAGCCGGTGCTCTTGATGTACATTATGTTCCCTGTATTATGAAGAAAAATCGTCCGGCTTATATTCTTTATGTTCTTTGTAAAGAAAATAATATTTCAAATTTGGAAAATATCATTTATAATCATACTACAACCATTGGTATAAGAAGGTTCAGATTTGAGCGTTCCGTGCTTCCCCGTTGTATAAAGGAAGTAAATACACCTTATGGACCTGCAAAGGTAAAGGTAACCGAAGTAAATAATCAAAAGCGCTATTATCCTGAGTACGAAAGTGTAGCAAAATTAACTCGCGAAACAGGAAAAGCCTTTAATGATGTTTTTAGGGAAATTGTTGAAATATGTCTTGAGCAGCAGCTTTAAGGCCTTTTCAATTTTAATATATTTTATTGGAGGATAATATGGCCTGTTTTACAGTTCCATTAGCAGAAGCAATTGTTGTTTCAGCAGTAAAGGCAGTAACCTTAAAAAGACATGCAGCAGATACTTTGTCTGAGGCAAAAAATGCAAAAATTGAAGATTTGAGAGAAAAAATCGGCTGGCTTCAGAATATGCTTTACGGCGGAAGCTTTTTACTTGCAATAGAACATTATTATCATGGAGAAATTTCTTTTGTCCCACCATTTTTAACAGCAATGAAAACTCCAGAGGAAGTTCCTCTTATGCTTCATGAGATGGCTACGGTAGGTGTTGGAATGGCACTTCTAACAACCGCTGTCTGGGGGGCAATTGTTGGAATTAACCACGCCCTGAAAAAACGCAGGGGCCTGCTTGCAGCTTAAGGAGGAAAGGACTTATGTGTTTAATAATGACAATTATTGCAGCCCTTATTTTTACAGTAATTTATGCTTTAAGTAAAAAGCAGAACAAGGCTACAAAGAGTATGCTTATTACAGTCTTTATGTTCTGGTCTGCCGCAATTATGTGGAGTGTAGACGGAATTGCCAGCGTGGCTGGCGGAGAAGGCTTTTTTGATATCAGCCGCCAAGATGCCATTCTTGGCGTAATTATTGTAATAGCAGGTCTTGCTGTTTTTGCCGGACTTTCTCTTTTGGAGAAAAAACGTACAGTAAAAGCTGAAGCCTAAAATATAAGGGATTGTTTTTATGGTCTTTATACTTCGATTGTGTTATATTGAAATATAAATAGGGAGTATAAAGACTATGAAGCTTACAAAAGAAGGACTAAAAAATTCTTCAGAATGGAAGAGTAAAGGTTATTCTCTTCCAGAGTTTGATCGCGAAAAGGTAGAAGCTGCTACAAAGACAGAACCCTTCTGGATTCATTTTGGTGCAGGAAATATTTTCCGTGCATTTCAGGCAAACGTTGTTCAGGAACTCTTAAACAAGGGAGTCCTTGACCGGGGTCTTGTTGTTGCAGAAGGTTATGATTACGAAATAATCGAAAAAATGTATAAACCCCACGACAATATAGGGGCTCTTGTAACATTAAAGTCCAGCGGAAGTGTTGAAAAAACTGTCGTTGCTTCAATTATGGAAGCCCTTGCTGCCGACAGCGAAAACGAAAAAGACTGGGCTCGTCTTCTCCAGATATTCCGTTCTCCATCTCTTCAGATGGTAACATTTACAATTACAGAAAAAGGTTATCTCTTAAAAAACGCTGCAGGTGCTTTTATGCCTGGTGTTGAAGATGATTTTGCCCAGGGCCCAGTTCTTCCAAAATCATACATAGGAAAAGTTGTAACCCTGCTTCATGAACGCTATGTAAACGGGGAATTACCTGTAGCTATGGTCAGCATGGATAACTGTTCTCACAACGGAGACAAACTCTATGCCGCAGTAAATGAATTTGCCAAAGAATGGGAAACCCGTGGTGTATGTAAGCCGGGCTTCCTTGACTACGTAAATAATTCCGGCAAAGTTTCTTTCCCATGGACAATGATTGATAAAATCACTCCTCGTCCGGACAGCAAAATTGAAAAGATTCTTGCAGAGGATGGAATTGAAGAACTTGAGCCTGTTATTACAAGTAAGAAAACTTATGTGGCTCCTTTTGTTAACGCAGAAGAGTGCCAGTACCTTGTTATTGAAGATAACTTCCCTAACGGCCGCCCAGAGCTCGAAAAAGCAGGCCTTTATTTTACAGACCGTCAGACTGTAGACAAGGTAGAAAAAATGAAGGTTTGCACCTGTTTAAATCCTCTTCACACTTTCCTTGCTGTAAGCGGTTGTCTGCTCGGCTATACTCTTATTGCTGATGAAATGAAGGATGCAGATTTACTCAGACTGGTAAAAATCCTTGGCTATGAAGAAGGCCTTCCTGTTGTAGTTGATCCTGGAATCATCAATCCAAGAAACTTTATTGACGAAGTTGTAAATGTTCGTATTCCAAATCCATTTATGCCTGATACTCCACAGCGCATTGCCTGCGATACTTCACAGAAGCTGAGCATCCGTTTTGGAGAAACAATAAAAGGATATCTTGGCCGCAGCGATTTAAGCGTTAAAAATCTTAAGGTGCTGCCTCTTGTATTTGCTTTATGGCTCCGCTATCTTATGGCTACAGGCGATGATGGAAATGCCTTTGAACTGAGTCCTGATCCTCTTCTGGACGAAGTAAAAAAATATATTGAAGGCTTTAGAATCGGTGCTGCAGCAGACCTTTCTGCACTTGATGCTTTACTCCGCCGTAAAGAAATTTTTGGTGTAGATTTATTTGAAGCAGGACTTGCTGATACTGTAAAAGAATACTTTGCCCGCCTTATCAGTGAAAAAGGCGCAGTAAGAAAAGTTTTTCAGACTATAAAATAGCTTTCCCTTTTCTAATAACTTTTTGAGTCCAGACTGGCTTTTAGTCAATTCTGGACTTAAAAAAGTTACATTCATCATCATTACAAATAACTGCATCCTGAAGTTTTGGATCGCAGTGGAAAACGTGCCAGAGAGGCTTTTCAGGTTTTCCGTAGCAGTGGAATTCGTGTTCAACTCCGGCTGCTTCCAGGGCTCTTATAATTACCGGAGCCTGATTGAATAAGAAATCTCCATAACAGGTCATAACAAAAGCAGGCGGAAAATCCTTTGTAAGGTGCCCCGCTCCGTTTATCAATTCAATTTCTTCTTTTGTTCCTCCCTGAGGCATAAGAACCTTAAGCATAAGCTTCATGGCCTTATCTTTATTCATTTCCGGAAGCATATCATATTTTCCGCAGTTAAAGGCAAGGGCCTTGATTTTAGGAAGAGGAAGATTATTATCTGTAACTTCTTTTATAAAGGGGTAATTTTTGCAGTAGTCTTTATTTGTTCTGGCACTTGCGTATAAAGAAAGAATGTGGGCTCCTGCAGAATCTCCCACTGCAAATACATTATTTAAATCAAGAGAGTATTTTTCTGCATTTTCGGCAAGCCAGCAAAAAACCTTCTGTGTATCTTCCATAGAGGCTGGAAATTTATATTCTGGAGCAAGGCGGTAAGAAAAATTTACAAGGGCAAAGCCTCTTTGAGCAAGCTTCATGCAGTAAAACTGGTAAACATCCTTGTCGCCGTAAACCCAGGCACCCCCATGAACGCTTACAATTACAGGAAGCTTTCCTTCTGCCTTTTTAGGACGGTAAAGGTCTAAAAGCTGCCATCTGGAAGGTTTTTTCTGACCGCTATATGAAATATTATCGTAACGGATTATATCTTCCGGGGTAGTAAGTCCTGCATCTCTTTTTTTATCTCCCTTACCAAAGTTTTTGCGCACCTTTTTTGCTACCATAATATGAATTAAAGAAGCCATATTACCTCCAGAAGTTTTTTTATAAATTATTTCATATTTGTATAAAAAATCAATAGGGTAGAAAATCTCTATGCAGTTATAGAAAAAAATTGTCTACTTTATAATGATATGTTATAATTTCTTACGGTGATAAATAGTGAGTTATTCAGCATTTGCAATCCTTGGAATTGTAGTACACTTTATAATAAACAGTGAAATTTTTCTGAAAAAGACTGATGAAAAGTTTCCTTTTCAGCGGGAATACAGAAAACTTCTCTGGATAGAAATTGCCTTTTTTCTCTCAGATGCCTTTTGGGGCTTTGCAAATTATCTACATATATCCTTAGGTATTTATATAAGTTCTGTCTTTGTTTTATATATAATAGGACTTTCTGTTGTTGTCTGGGTAAATCTTGCAGCTGCTTATGTCTCTCAAAAAAGTCCTGTCGTTAGATTTATTAAAATACTGAGTTCCATAATCTATTTTATTCAGATTACAGCACTGATTATTAATTTCTTTAGCCCGATTCTTTTTCATATTGATGAAGATGGAAATTACATTCAGGGGCCTTTAAGAAACACCTTTATTCTTTTGTATGCCTGTGTTTTTTTGCTTGCAATAATTCACACTTTATATAAAAGTCATCAGACAAGTGAATGTCAGAGGCGGCGCTATCTTTCTATAGCCTTTTCGGGTGTCTGCATGATTTTTGCAACTGTTGCTAAGGTTCTTTTTCCTCATGGGCCTTTTTTAGCAATAGGTTTTATGCTTGCCAGCTGTGTAATTCATTCTTTCGTTGTAGAGAACAAAAACGCTGAATATCTTATGGAGTTAAAAGAGGCGCTTGGAAGGGAGGCAATTCAGGAACAGGAACTTGATATTACAAGAAATCTTGCCTTTAAGGATTCTTTGACCGGCTTAAAAAATAAGCTTGCCTATATAGATGCCGAAAACCGCATTAATTATTTAATTGGTCAGTCAAAGATGAATTCTTTTGCCATTGCCGTATTTGACTTAAATAATCTTAAAAAAATAAACGATTCGCTCGGACACGAAAAAGGTGATGATTATATTCAGAAATCTGCTGCCCTTATAGCAGAAATCTTTCATCATTCTCCTGTATTCAGAATTGGTGGCGATGAATTTGTTGCCATTCTTGAAAATCAGGATTTTACAAACCGCGAAAAACTTGCCGGCGACTTTAATGATGTTGTAAACGAAAATCTAAGTAATGACGAATATGTAGTTTCTATTGGTCTTTCTGAATACAATCCTGTAAAAGATATGAGATTTGAAGAAGTTTTCTTCAGGGCAGATAAGGCAATGTACAAGCGCAAGCAGGAACTTAAACAAAAAGCCTTAAAGCTTGCTTCAAATAATAAAAAATAAGCGCTATCATAAACTTATGAATACACTCGTAAATACAAGTCTCTGCTATATTCAAAAAGATGACTGCTATCTTATGCTGCACAGAATTAAAAAAGAAAACGACTATAATCACGATAAATGGATTGGAATAGGCGGAAAATTCGAAAACGGAGAAAGTCCGGAAGATTGTGTAATCCGCGAAGTTTATGAAGAAACCTCTCTGACTATAAGGGCCGAAGATTTGAATTACTGCGGCCTTGTTACCTTTGTTGATGGCGATTATACCGAGTTTATGCATTTATTCAAAACAGAAAAATTCAGCGGGCAGGTTAAGAAGGATTGTGATGAAGGAAACCTTGAGTGGGTTCCTGTTACTAAGATGAAAGAATTGCCGCACTGGCAGGGGGATGAAATCTTTCTTGATTTTATTGCCTGGAATAAGCCATTCTTTTCTTTAAAACTGATTTATAAAGACGGAAAGCTTGTAAAATCTTTACTTGGCGGAAAAGAATATAATCACTTTATTTAAGGTAATCAAAAGCCCCTTCGTTAAATAAATCTAAAAAGGCTTTTACTACTTTTGGATCGAACTGAGTACCAGAGCAGTCCTGCAGTTCCTTTACAATAAAATCCATGGATTCTTTTTCTCTGTAGGGGCGGGAAGAACTCATGGCATCAAAGGCATCTGCTACAGAAATAATTCTTGCGACCCAGGGAATGTTCTCTCCGGCAAGCCCTGCAGGATATCCCTTTCCGTCATAACGTTCATGGTGGAAGTGGGCACCGTCAGCAAGATCTTCCTGAATCTTAACATCTTTTAATATTTCGTAACCTCTGACCGGATGACTTTTCATAATGTCATATTCATGTTCTGTAAGTTTGGAAGGTTTGTTCAAAATTGCTTCCGGAATACCAATTTTTCCTATATCGTGCAAAAGGGCAATGTTGTAGTATTTTGATACGGTTTCAGGTTTTTCTCCAAGTTTTTTTGCCAGCATTTTTGTATAGGTTGCAACTCTTATGGAATGTCCGTTTGTATAAGAATCTTTACCGTCAATACAGTTTGCAAAGGCTCCTATTACTTCTGTTGCAAATTCTTCAACTTCCTTTCTGTGCTCTTTTTCAACTTTTTCTACATTCTGGTTTCTTGAAAAAATAAGAATGATGGTAATATAAGCAAGAATGGTTAATGCAAAGCCCGGAATACTTGTTGCGGTAAATCTTGAAATGCCAATAAGCAGGTTAATTGTTCTTGGGATTAAAAGGATAATTGAGGTCCAGAAACCCAGCTTTTTATAAAAAAGCACGAAAGAAATGAGGACAATGGTTGAAAAAGCCGTAAAAAGTCCGGGGAGAGTCTGAAGGGGCAGGGGATGACCAAAGATCATAACAACCTTATTGATTGTTGCTGTATAACTGGCCCCTGCATTTGTAAGAATATATAATGCTAAAAGGAGGATATAAAAAATTGAGGCAATTATAAAACGCCTGGTAAGAATATTTTTAGGCTTGAGGGACTTAAGTTTTTCATATGCCGGAATAAATCTTTTCATCAGAGTATTTGCCTGCCTCTTTTTAGTATATCCTCCATTATACCACTGAATTTTTTAATCAGTAATTTTTTTTAGACTTTATTTTTTCCGCTGATTTCTTCTGCTTTTTCCCTTAGTTTGTCAAAAAGAGCTTCCTTATCATTCTGATATTTTTCTATAATGCGGACAAAAACTGAGCCTGCAACAACTGCATCTACATAAGAAGACAGGGCTTTTGACTGTTCTCCCTTTGAAATTCCAAAACCGCCGTAGATCTTGCTTCCGCCTTCTTTTACGGACTCAAGAAATTTCAGGGTTGCTTCATCAATTTTAGTGTCGCTGCCGGTAATTCCGGTGCGCAGGGCTGCATAAATGTAAGGAAAGCCTGCATGTGCCAGACTTGAAAGCCTTTCTTTTGACATGGAGGGAGCTGCAACCGGAATGTTTATCATCATGTTTTGATTGCAATAACGGGTAAGGCCCTCGTCATAGTCAAAAGGCAGATCCGGGATAATCATACCGTCTACACCGGCCTTTTTTGCTTCTTTGCAAAAGGCTTCTATGCCTGGTGTGTAGACTAAAGAAGCATAACTCATAAGATAGATTTTTGTCTGAGGAAAAGTTTCATGCAGTTTTTTTATAAAGTTCAGGCCATCCCTTGTTTTGTAATTTCTCTGCAGAACCTTTGTACAGGCATTCTGAATGCTGGGGCCGTCTGCACTTGGATCTGAAAAAGGCAGCTGAACTTCAAGAATATCAGCTCCGCCCTGAACAAGGGCTCTTGCTGCGGTAAAGGCAATTTCATCGCTTGGGAAACCTGCCACCAGATGACTCATTAGTTTTATTTTACTGCTCATTTTTATTCTCCCATTATTTTTGCATTGTGAATATCTAAGTTTTCGTTCAAGCGTTCAAGTTCGCTTATTAAAAATTCCTTCCATTCCTGAGGACGGAATACAGGACAGGTAATAAATATGTCCTTATCTCCCCGGCCGCTCATGTTTATTATGATTGCCTTGTCTTTTGGAAGTTTTGGCGCTAGTTTAATTGCTTCTGCTCCTGCATGGGCGCTTTCCATTGCAAATAAAACGCCTTCGTTTCTGGCAAAAAACTTTACTGCATCCAGGGCTTCTTTATCTAAGGCAGAAGTAAATTCGATTCGTCCGGATTTTCCAAGGGCTGCAAGCTGAGGCCCGATTCCGCAGTAATCTAAACCTGCAGAAATTGAACGGGTAGGAAGGGCCTGACCGTCTTCGTCCAGAAGAAAACGTGATTTATAGCCCTGTAAGATTCCTTCACGACTTGCATTTCCTGTCATGCGGCTGGCATTTTCTCCTATGCCGGGGCCAATTCCCCCTGCCTCTACGGCAATGAGCCTTGGAGAAGGAAGGTCAATAAAGGGTGTAAAAAAGCCTATTGAGTTTGATCCACCACCACAGCAGGCAATCAGGGCGGCAAGATCAAGCTTTCTTTCTTCTGCCTGTTTTTTTACTTCCCTTCCAATTACGCTCTGAAAATATCTTACCATATCAGGAAAAGGAGCTGGTCCCAGGGCTGAGCCAAGACAGTAGTGGGTATCATCCGGATTTGAGGCCCAGTCTCTCATTGCTTCGTTTACGGCATCTTTAAGGGTTCTGCTTCCCGAAGTAACGGCGTGCACCTTTGCTCCGTACATTTCCATGCTGGAAACATTAGGCTGCTGTCTTCTTACATCAACCTCGCCCATATAAACTGTACATTCAAGACCAAGTTTTGCGCAGGCTGCGGCAGTTGCAACTCCATGCTGGCCTGCCCCGGTTTCTGCGATAATTCTTTTTTTACCCATTCTTTTTGCAAGAAGACACTGTCCTATTGCGTTATTGATTTTATGGGCACCTGTGTTAGCAAGACCTTCAAGCTTAATGTAGATTTGTGCTCCGCCTAAAATCTTTGTAGACCTTTCTGCAAATAAAAGAGGTGTCTCCCTTCCTATGTAGTCTCTCTGAATCAGACTCAGTTCCTCTAAAAAACTTTTATCGGTAATTGCCTTATTAAACTCTTCTTCCAGTTCATCCAGGGGACGGCGCAGAACTTCTGCAACATATTTTCCCCCGTAAATGTCAAAAAATCCTTTATCTGAATTTGTCATTTTATACTTCCTTTTTTTTATATTATCTTAAAAAAATCTTTCATTTTGTCTGAGTCTTTTTTTCCTTCTTCTGCTTCAAGAGAAGAAACTAAATCCACCAGTTCAAGAAAATAATTTTTCTCAATATCCCTTATATTTTCTTTAGAGATGCCACCGGCCAGCCAGAGGTGACGCCTGTCTTTAAGCAGCTTAAGAATATCTTCGTCAATTCTTTTTCCGCTGCCTCCGGCTTTCCCCTCCGACTTTGCATCCAGTAAGATACGGCTTTCGCCTTCTTTCTCCAGCCCATCAAGCAAAGCAAGGTCTTCTTTAGAAGAAAGGTTGACTGCACAGTAGTGGGGCAGGCAGCAAAGCTTTTTGTCCTGTAAAAAGGCAAGGGATGTTTTTGCTGTATGCACCTGAAGAAAATCTATAATGCCTTCCCTGCATAATTGGAAGGCTTCTTCTGCCTCCTTTGATTCAAGGTCTGCTATAACCCCGACAAAATAGGGAAACTTCTTTTTGTAAAAAGAAGGATTTTCATGAAAATCTTTTTCAAGCCTTTTTCTTATGGCAGTGACACTCTGGCCATCAATATTTCTTTTAGATTTACTGTAAAAAATAAAACCCAGAAAATCGGCTCCCAGTCTTGCGGCTAAAAGAGAGTCTTCTTCATTTGTGTTTCCGCAGATTTTTACCAGAGGCTTATCTGATTTTCTTTCTGCAATAAAAGAAGAAAAATCCAGCCAGGCCTTACCGTTTGCATCAGGCCCTGCCTTATTAAAAGCTTCGACAAAACTAGCAGCAAGGGATGGATTTTTAGCGGCAGCTTCTCCCATCAAAAAGGCATTAAAGCCCATGCTTTTTACAAAGGCTGCACAATTTTCAGAAAGGATTCCGCTTTCAAAAACAACTTTTGAGCCAGGAAAAGCTTCCCTTATTTTTTTTAGCATTCCGGCGGGAACAAGTCTGTCTATTGAAAAGTCCTTAAGATCGCGGCTGTTTACTCCAAAGCGGATTTTATTAAAAAGGGGAGAAGTCTTATCAAAGTCTTTTACAGCAAGAAGACATTTTTCTAAATCTTCTTCTGTGCGTAATTCTATAAGACAGCTTAAGCCATATTTTTCAATGGCCTTAAGCATTTTAGAAAGTTCCTCTGGCGAAAGGATTCTTGCAATTAATAAAACTGCATCAGCTCCCGCAAGATAAGAGATTTTAATATCTTCTTCGTCGGTTAAAAAATCTTTTCTTAAGACGGCCGGAAGAGCTTTTTTTTCACATGGCGGATTTTTGACCGTGCTTTCTGCTTCTTCTTCGTCCAGGGCCCTGCACACTTCCATTAAATCTTTAAGACAGCCCTTAAAATAATTTTCTTCTGTAAGACAGCTTATGGCCCGGGCTCCTGCCTTACAGTATGCTTTTGCTGTAAGATATGGATTTAAATCCGGGGCAATAGAGCCCTTACTTGGACTTGCTCTTTTTACTTCCAGAATGACCCCGTCCTCTTCTAAAAAAGGATGGACAGGTCTTTCTCTCTTTTGAGCAAGCTCAAGTCCAAAGCTGTGGCCACAGGCCTTTATGTCTTCCTTCCTTTTGTTAATTATGTTTTCAAGAATATTATCATGCATTTTCTACGCTGCCTTATTAAAGGATTGAATCTCCTGTAACTTTTTCAAAGTTTTTCCCGAATCGATGGCTTCTATGGCCATATCATAACCTTCTTTAAGACTGTGAACCTTTCCGCTTAAATAAAGAATTGCTCCGGTATTCAGGCCAACTGCTGCTTTAATGGTCTTACGACCATTACCATTTAATAAATCCATTGCAAGTTTTGCGTTCTCGGCTCCGTTACCGCCGCAGAGTTCTTCTTCCCTGCAGTCAGAAATTCCAAAGGCAGATGGATCTATTACATAACGGTTTTCCTGGCCTTTTTCATCAATCTGGTAAACATCTGTAGGAGCAATAGGGCTGATTTCGTCGTAACCGTCGCGGCTGCAGATTACCATTACTCTTTTTGCCCCCAGAGCCTTGGCTGCATGAGCATAATCTTCAAGAAGGTCAGGACTGTATACTCCAAGAACTTCGTATTCAGCACCTGCAGGGTTCAAAAGTGGTCCCAAAATATTCATAATGGTTCTTACACCTAAAGATTTTCTTACAGGGGCTGCATAGCGCATTGCAGAATGATAAACAGGAGCCATTAAAAAACCAAAGTCGGTAAGCTCAACAGATTTTGCAGTTTTTTCAGGGCTTGCCATAATGTTGATTCCAAGGTTTTCATAAAAATCTGCTGCTCCTGATTTTGAACTTACAGCTCTGTTTCCGTGTTTTGCTACAGCCTGACCGCAGCTTGCAGCAACTAAGGCAGACATGGAAGAAATGTTAAAGGAACCTTTCTCGTCTCCGCCTGTTCCTACAATTTCTGCAAGCCCCTTTCTCTGGCAGTGGAATTCTGTTTTAATTTTTAAGAGGGCTCTTGCACAGCCAACCATTTCTGAAGTAGAAGGTCCCTTGCTTGCCATGGCAATTAAAATTGCAGCCATCTGGCGTTCATCCATAGTCCCGTCTGCAACATTTTCCATAAAGCTTGAAGCCTGTTCTTCTGTTAAATCTTTTTTACTGATCAGCTGATTAAGATATTCGTTTACAGAAAAATCTTCCCGTCTGTAATTCAAAAAGCTTTTGATTATTTTCTGGCAGTTTTCGCTGGCAATGCTTTCCGGGTGGAACTGAATTCCTTCCAGGGCAAAGGTCTTGTGGCGGATTCCCATAATATCTCCGTCTGCAGCTCTTGCTGTAACTTCAAAGTCGGAAGGGAGAGTTTTTTCATCAATTACAAGAGAATGATAGCGGGTGAATTTTGCACTTTTTCCAATGCTTCTAAAAAGACCTTTTCCGTCAAGCTTAATTTCTTCTACAATTCCGTGCTTAATAAATTTTGCACCGGTAATTTTTGCTCCAAAGGCTTCTGCAATTGCCTGGTGTCCAAGACAGATTCCAAGAACGGGAATCTTTCCGGCAAAATATTTTATAGCCTCTTTACTAACTCCTGCAGAAGAAGGATTTCCCGGTCCTGGAGAAACTATAAGATATTTTGGATTCATGGCGGCAAGTTCTTCTACACGGTATTCATCATTTCTTACAACCTTTATTTCCTGATTACTTGCTTCCTTAATTGCCTGTACTACATTAAAAGTAAAACTGTCATAATTATCAATTACTAAAATCATATTAAACTCCTTATAAAGTCCGCGTCGCTTGAAACTTCGTTGCGAATAGCGGTGGTGCCTGATTTTTATTTTGTGAGGGTATCTATAAGTGCCCCAAGTTTTTCGCTGGTTTCTGTAAATTCTCTTTCTGCTTCTGAATCGTAAACAATGCCACCGCCTGCCTGCAGGGTGTAAACATCGCCCTGTTTTAAGGTTGAACGGATTGTAATGCAGAAGTCTAAATCGCCGTTACTCTGAATGTAGCCCACAGCTCCTGCGTAGAATTTTCTTTTTGTGCTTTCGAGCCTGCTTAAAATCTGCATGGCAGAAATTTTTGGAGCTCCGCTTACAGTTCCTGCAGGGAAGGCGGCCCTTAAAACCTGAATTGGCTTTACACCTTCTTTTACAAGGCCTTCTGTATTTGAAACCAGGTGAATTACATGCGAATAAAGTTCGCATTCCATAAACTGAGGAACTTTTACGCTGCCTTCTTTACAGACTCTGCCTAAATCGTTTCTGGCAAGATCTACCAGCATAAGGTGTTCAGCCCTTTCTTTAGGATTAGACGATAATTCCTGTTTCAAAACTTCATCTTCAGCATCGTTTTTACCCCTGTGAATGGTTCCTGCAATCGGATGAATGCTTGCCTTTCCACCTCTTACTCTTACAAGACTTTCGGGACTTGCTCCAATCAGCTGGAAATCAGAAAAGTCAATGTAGAATAAATATGGAGATGGATTTACCTTTCTGAGTTTTCCGTAAACTGTCAGGGCGCTTGCCTTACATTCAATCTGCACCCTGCGGCTTGGAACTGCCTGAATAATATCACCTGCAATAATATGTTTTTTTAATTCAAGAACTTTATTGATGTATTCTTTTTTAGATTCTTCTACATCTGTAAGCATCTTGTATTCAAAATGAGTCGGAGCCTCTTCTACGTAAGAAAAGTCCATGTCGTTCATGCGGTGAATAAGTTTTTCTACGGCTTCTTCCAGATTAATCTGATGTTCATTGTAGTTTAAGCCAAAAATATGAAGGGTTTCTGTAAAATGGTCAAAAACGATGTAGATGTGGCCGGTTATAAATAGACTTTCGGGAATTTTAAGTTCATCCTTCTGTTCAAAAAATCGTACCTTGTCGCAGTGGCGGGTGAACTCATAGCTTAAATAACCTACGCCGCTGGATGGAAGGGGGATTTCTGCATTTAATCCCTGGGCAGGATTATCATTCTGTTCTGCAACATATAAAAGGGCATCAAGAATATCTGCTTCTTTTTTGTGGCCAAGGGCATCAAGACTTTCAACATTTGAAGAATCAAAAGGCTTTCTTTCTCCATTAATAATAAAGGCAACTCCGTCCTCATCTTCAACAAGTCTGAAGGCTTCTTCTGTCATTAAAATAGAATAACGCTCTCTTCCTTTTGTAAAGGAAGCTGATTCCAGAATTGCGGCTGCTCCTATTTTTCTTGCCAGAGAGTAGGGGGTATATCTTTCGCTGGAAAGAGATTTGTAAATTGCATCACAACGTTTTTTTGTTTCCATATTTTTAACTCCTTGAAAAAGCAGTTTATGTGTATGCTGTATATGTTTCTATACATAGTAACTGTTTCTCTAAATAGAAACATACACCACTATATCGTTTCTGTCAATAGTAACATTGAAAAATTTTCAAAAATCTCCCGTATGGATATATTTTATGATAAGTAATATAATAGCCTTATGGCTTATAAGATTTTTATTGATGGAAAAGAAGGTACAACCGGCCTTAAGATTTATGAACGTTTTTCTGGACGCTCTGATATTGAATTACTTACAATTGATGAAGATAAAAGAAAAGACCCTGTTGAAAAAGCTAAAATAATTAATGAATCAGATTTTACTTTTTTATGTTTACCAGATGCTGCGGCAATTGAATCTGCAGCTCTCTGTAAAAATCCTGAAACAACAATTATAGACGCTTCTACGGCCCACAGAGTTAATCCTGACTGGGCTTATGGTTTTCCTGAATTAGGAAAAAACTTCCGTGAAAAAATTCAAAAGTCACGACGAATTGCAGTTCCAGGCTGCTATGCTTCTGGTTCCATTGCAATTTTATATCCTCTTGTACAGTCTGGAATTTTACCTGCTGATTACCCTGTTCTTATTCATGCAGTAAGCGGTTACTCGGGAGCCGGAAAAAAGGCTATTGCCCAGTACGAAGCAGAAGGCCGCGATCCTTCCTTAAAGTCTCCACGTTTATATGCATTAACTCAGCAGCATAAACATCTTCCTGAAATAAAAATTATTTCAGGTTTAGCTTATGAACCAATATTTACCCCTTATGTATGCGATTACTTTCAGGGCATGACTGTAACCGTGGGCCTGCACACAAGACTTCTTGCAAAAAAAGTCAGCGCAAAAGACGTTTGGGAAACTTTTGCCAGACATTATGAAGGCTGTAATTTTGTTAAGGTTCCGGCTTTTATGGGGGAAGGATGTCTTCCTGAGCCTTTTATTCCTGCAAATACCCTTGCCAATACTAACGAAATGCAGATTTTTGTATATGGCAACGATGACCGTATTGTCATAACTAGCCGCTTTGATAATCTTGGTAAAGGGGCTTCCGGAGCAGCTGTTCAGTGTCTTAATATTTCAATGGGCATTGACGAAAGAACTTCTTTAATTTAAGGATTTTAGGAAAACAAAATGGCTAAATATTTGTGTTTAAGTTTTGATGATGGTCCAAATCTTGGTGATGATAAAACCATGAATAATATGCTTGATTATCTGGAAGCTGAAAAAATTCCTGCAAGCTTTTTTTTAATTGGAAATAAAATAAATGAGAAAAATAAAAAGGTTATCTTAAGAGCCCTTAGTCTTGGCTGCGATATTCAGAATCATTCCTGGACACATCCTGCCATGGCAGAAATGAGCGAAGACGCAATCCGCGAAGAGTTTCAGAAGTGTGATGATGCAGTTTTTGAAATTACCGGAAAAAGACCTGAATTCTTCAGACCCCCTTACATCTCGGTAGCAGACCAGATGTATAAGGCCATCCCCCTTCCATTTATCTGCGGTCACGGCTGCCGGGACTGGGAAGCAGATTTTCCTGCAGAAGAAAGGCTTAAACTTATGGTAGAAGGAACAAAGGATGGTGCCATTCTGCTGCTTCATGTTTCAGAAAATAACGCAGCAACCCTTGAAGCTGTTAAAAAATATGTTCCAATGATGAAAAAAGAAGGCTACACCTTTGTAAATCTTCCTGATTTATTCAGACTGGAAAATGTTAATCCTAAAGTAGAAAAATCCCTGTGGACTTTTCTTAAATAAAGTGGAGAAAATATGAGTAAAATTACTTTTATTGAGGGCGGAGTTTGTGCCCCACAGGGCTTTACAGCAAATGGAATGAGAGTTGGAATAAAGGCAAGCAGAAAAATAAATGATACTGCCCTTGTTTTTTCTGAATGTCCCTGCAATGCAGCCGGAGTTTTTACACAGAACAAGGTTCAGTCAGAAAGTGTAAAACTTGCTAAAAAGTTTATTGCAAACGGAAGGGCTCAGGCCGCAATTGAAATTAGTGGAAACGCAAATACCTGTACAGGAGCCCAGGGAGCAGAAAATGCCCTAAGAATGGCAAAAGCCGCTGCCAAAGCCCTTTCTATAGATACAGAAGATGTTATTGTTTATTCAACCGGAGTTATTGGAGCTCAGTTTGATGTAACAAAAGTAGAAAATAATATTCAGCAGCTTAAGGACGGTTTAAGTAAAAAGGGACACGAAGAAGCCCGCATAGCTATTATGACAACCGATACTCATTACAAGGAGTGTGCAGTTGAATTCGAAATTGGCGGAAAAACCTGCCGCATGGGAACTATGTGTAAAGGTTCAGGTATGATTCACATTAACATGGGAACCATGCTTTCTTTTATTACAACCGACTGTGCTATCTCTTCAAAAATGCTGGATAAGGCCCTTCATTCTTCAATTCTTGAAACCTACAACTGTGTTTCTGTAGATGGAGATACTTCTACAAACGATACCCTTACCATTATGGCAAACGGTCTTGCACAAAACCGCGAAATTACAGAAGATGGCGAAGACTATCAGATCTTCCTTGAAGCCCTTAATAAAATGAACCGCGTTATGGCCATGAAGATTGCTGCCGATGGAGAAGGTGCAACCCGCCTTGTTGAATGCAATGTACGCGGTGCAAAAACTGTAGAAGATGCAAGAGGACTTGCAAAAGAAATAATCTGCTCAAGTCTGGTAAAGGCTGCTATGTTTGGTGCCGATGCTAACTTTGGAAGGTTTTTATGTGCAATGGGTTACAGCGGAATTGATTTTAATCCTGACACAACTTCCATCTGGTTTACAAGTAAAAAGGATGCAAACCGTTATTTTGAAAACTATGATGATTTTGAAGTTCACGGCGATAATGTGCTTCAGGTTTACAAAGACGGAGTTCCTTTACAGTTTGATGAAGCAAAGGCCAAGGAAATAATGAGCCAGCAGGCTGTAGAAATTCTTGTTCAGTGTTCTGAAGGAGATGCAGAAGGAACTGCCTGGGGCTGCGATTTAACCTATGACTATGTAAAAATTAACGGAGATTACCGAACCTAATAATATAGATAATTAAAAATTAATGGGGAAAATAATGAACGAAGATAATTTGGAAAATCTTACAACCGAACAGTGGTCCAGAGTTCTTGCAGAATCTTTACCATATTTTAAGCAGTGGTGTGGAAAAGTTGTTGTAGTAAAATATGGCGGAAATGCAATGCTTAATGAAGAACTTAAGCAGGCTGTAATGGAAGATATAGTTCTTTTAAGCACAATTGGAATTAAAGTTGTTCTGGTTCATGGTGGCGGACCAGAAATCAATAAAATGCTGGAAAAAATTGGTAAAGAGCCAAAATTTATTGACGGTCTTCGTTATACAGATGCCGAAACAATGGAAGTTGTTCAGATGGTTCTTACCGGAAAACTTAATAAAGACATTGTAGGCATTCTGCTTCAGAAGGGTGGAAGGGCTGTAGGTCTTTCTGGTGTTGATGCAGGTTTATTACGCGCAACCAAAACAGAAAAGGATCTTGGCTTTGTAGGTGAAGTTCAGGAAGTTAATCCTGAAATTATTACCAGCCTGCTTGATAAGGGCTTTATTCCTGTAATTTCTACCGTTGCTTCCGGTATAGACGGCGACAGTTCCTGCTATAACATTAATGCAGATACAGCTGCTGCAAAAATTGCGGTAGCCCTCCATGCAGAAAAATTTGTACAGCTTACAAATGTTCCTGGCGTACTTAGAAAAATGGAAGATCCTTCAACCCTCATTAAGCGCATAGAAAAAACAGCCTTAGGTTCACTCAAGGCAACCGGAATAATTGCCGGCGGAATGATTCCAAAAATTGACTGTTGTCTTACTGCGCTGGAAGGTGGAGTTGCAAGAACTCACATTATTGACGGCAGGGTTAAGCACAGTCTTTTAATAGAAATGTTCAGTGACCGCGGTATTGGTACTATGATTTACTAATTCCAGATTTCAGGTTTTATATTTAAGGTCGAAATAATTCCAGGTGCAGGCTTTTCTGCATCTGGATTTTTTTTAACCGCCCTTATAAGAATATTTTTAGGCGTATGTTCAATATCTATAAATTCCAGCATCTGAACCTTGTAGCCTTTACTTTCAAGGTATTCACCTCTAAGGGCATCTGTAAGTAAAGAAGAAAACTTTTCCTTTATAATTCCCCATTTTAAAAGTGGGGCAAAAATATTGTCTTCATCATTTGTCTTAGAAAGCTGGGCATTTATCTGGTGCTGGCAGCAGGGAACCGAAAGAATTACCTGAGCATTTTTTTCTACTGCATATTTAAGGGCATAGTCTGTAGCAGTGTCGCAGGCATGCAGGGTAATGATGATATCAGGATTTTTTGAAGCTGAGTAATCGGCAATGTTTCCGGTAGAAAAGCTAAGGTTTTCAAGTTTAAGTTTTTTAGCAATGTCATTGCAGTAATCAATAACTTCCTTTTTTAAGTCCAGGCCTTCAATACAGCAGGGAATCTTTTTTATCTGGGTAAGATAATAGTGTACAGCAAAAGTAAGATAGGATTTTCCGCAGCCAAAATCTGCAATGTTTACGGGACGGTTTTTTACTTCCGGAAGAACATCATCTATAAACTCAAGAAAGCGGTTTATCTGGCGGAACTTATCATACTTTGCCTTTATAACCTTGCCTTCCGCAGTCATAATGCCCAGTAATACTAAAAATGGAACCGGCTGTCCTTCCTTAAGAAGATAATTCTTTGCCGGCTGGGGAAGAATCTTTAAGTCCGCTTTTTTTGTAAGATTTTCATCTTTTTTAAGAGCCTTTGAAAGTCTTGTAATTTTTCCCTTTTTATTTGCCATTATGGAAATTTCTTCTGCTTCAGTTTGTTCAATACAGTTTTTAAAAGTGATTCCGGCATTTGCTTCTAAAAAATCATCAAGCTCTTTTTCGTTAAGATGCTTATGAAAAACCTGAGTTTTTGTGAACATTTGTGCAAAATAAGAAACTTCTCCGCCACCATTTTCAATCTTGATTTTAATTTTTTCGTAGGGACGGCCTAAAAGTTCTTCTACATTTTTTGCAGGTTTAGATAAAGTTGCACTTAAAATCATACAAATCCTCAATTTAGATTAAAGCAAATTTTTAGAAATAGTATACTATTTTTTTCAAAATTGATATATTTAATGTATGGGAAAGTGTATTGTTTTTATTAATCAAAAGGGTGGAGTTGGTAAAACTACCTCTGCAATAAATATTGGTGCTTATATTGCTTTAGCAGGAAAAAAAGTTCTTTTAGTAGATTTCGACTCTCAGGGAAATATGTCCAGTGGTGTTGGAGTTACAAAAGATAAGCCTACTGTTTATGAACTTATTGCAGGACTTGTAGAACCTGAAGAAGTTGTAAAACATACCCCGGTAGAAAATCTTGATGCCATCAGCGCTTCTACAGATTTGTCTGGTGCTGCAATCGAGCTTGTAGACCAGGAAAACCGTGAATACTTCTTAAAAAATGCACTTGCACCATTAAAACCACTTTATGATTATATTTTAATTGACTGTCCTCCTTCATTAGGTATTCTGACCTTAAACGGACTTGCTGCTGCAGATTCAGTTCTTGTTCCTATGCAGTGTGAATATTTTGCCCTTGAAGGAATTACACTTTTATTACAGACAATTCAGAAGGTTCAAAAAGAAATTAATCCTGACCTGAACATTGGCGGTATTTTCTTTACAATGTACGATTCAAGAACCCGTCTTGCCCAGGATGTTGTTCTTCAGGTTAAATCTTATTTTAAGGATGTTGTATTTAATACAATTATTCCGCGTAACGTAAGATTGTCAGAAGCTCCTTCTCATGGACTTCCAATCTGTAAATATGACCCTGATTGTGCAGGTGCCAAAAGTTACGAGAAACTTGCAGAAGAGGTAATCCGTCGTGGCTAAGAGTACAGGTTTAGGAAAAGGTTTAGGCGCATTATTAGGCGAAAACAATATTTCAACTGCAAGTACTACTGCAACTCCAGCCTCTCCCATAACTTCTGCAGCTGCAAAAAAATCTAATACAAAACTTCCTTCTTGTGTTGAAGTTGATGATAACGGAGCTTTATGGATTAATCCTAATCTTTTAAAGCCAAATCCAAAACAGCCTCGTCTTGAATTTAATCAGCGTCAGCTGGAAGAACTTGCAGATTCCATTAAAGAAAACGGAATCCTTGAACCAATCATCATTGAACAGATTTCTGCTGATGAGTTTTACATTATTGCCGGTGAACGCCGTACCAGGGCTGCAAAACTTGCAGGTCTTGAAAAAGTTCCCGTTCAGATCAGAAAATTCGATGAACAGCAGAAGCTGGAAATGGCTCTTATAGAAAACATTCAGAGAGCTGACTTAAACCCTATAGAAGAAGCTACAGCCTATTATAATCTTATCCAGATGGGGGATTTATCTCAGGATGAAGTTGCAAAAAAAGTTGGAAAGAACCGTTCTACAGTTTCAAATGCAATCCGTCTTTTAAAACTTCCTGAAGATATAAAAAGAGCCCTTGCCAACGGAGATATTACTTCCGGTCATGCCCGTGCCCTGCTTATGGTAAAAAATGATGCAGACATGAGGGTTATGTACGGTAAAATTGTTGGAAGTGGTCTTTCTGTCCGCGAAGCCGAATCCCTGGCCGAACAGTTAAACAACGGCGGCCGCGCCGCAAAGAAAACAACAAAAAAAGCCGTTAAAAAAGATCCTGACGTTGCAATATTTGAACAGAATCTGCGCAATATTTTTGGTGTAAGGGAAGTTAATTTTAAGGGAACTACAGACAAAGGTTCCATCGAAATTGGCTTTGCATCAAAAAAAGATTTCGAAAGAATCTGCCAGGTATTAAATATTAAAGACTAAGCCTTTACAAAGTATACACTTTCATCTTTTCTTCTTTTCCGCGGATTTCCGTTTCGGAAAGGAAGTTTAATTTTAAACCGGACATATTTTCTGAAGCCTGCGAAACCAGTAAATCAACCTTGAAGTTCTTGCAAAGATTTTCAATTCTGCTGGCAGTATTTACAGTATCGCCAATAACCGTATATTCCATGCGGTTTTGAGCTCCAATAGTACCCGCAAAAACGTTTCCCGTATGAATTCCAATTCCAAAACGAATGGCAGGAAGGCCGTCTTTTTCAAGGCTTTCGTTCAGGTCTGCAAGACTTTTTCTCATGTCTAAGGCGGCTTCAATTGCATCTCTTGCAGAGTTTTCGCTTTCTACAGGGGCTCCAAAAATTGCCATTATGGCATCTCCAATATACTTGTTTATAATTCCATGATGTTTTGTAATGCAGTTTCCTAAAACAGTAAAGTATCTGTTCAAAAGGTTTACAACCTGGTCTGCAGCCATTTTTTCGCTCATGGAAGTAAAGCTTCTTATATCACAAAAAAGAACGGTTACAGTTTTTGTCTGACCGCCAAGGCTTCCGTTTTGTAAAAGATTGTTTTTCATTAAAAAATCCCTTACTTCCGGATCAACAACCTTTCCAAAGGTGTCGCGCATAAATTCCTTTTCGGCAAGGGAAAGGGCCATATCATTAAAAGCATCTGAAAGAAGGCCAAGTTCATCGCTTGTAACAACGCCTACCGAAGTTTTGTAATCTCCCTCAGTAATTCTTTTGGCGGAGATGGTTAATTTGTTTAAAGGCGAAATAATAATCTGAGTAAGGCCCCTGTAAATAATAAAAGAAAAAAAGAGTAAAATCAGACTTATAAAGATAATGCCCCTGTTCACCGGCAGCTGATTATTAACTTCTACAGAAATTAATGAGGTTAATAAAAGCACTACAGGAAAAACTGAAGAAACCATAAAAGAAAAAAACATAAGGTGCTTAAAAACAGGTCTTACAGAAAAGCCGTTTTTTGGAAGATGTCCCTGGGGAAAAACTTTTGGCAGTAAAACCATGCGGTTTAGAATTTCAATCAGAATGTAAGAAATGGTGTAGGCCGTCATGCCTGAAAAAAGTGCAAAGGCCCAGCTTGTAATTAATATGTATTTTATTGCTATGCCAAGCTGGATTTTTGCATAAATTACAAAGGGGATTTCTATAAGATAATAAGCATTCCAGCCAATTACCGAAGAAAGAGAAAATACAGAAGGAATTTCCGGAATACTTCTTAAAAGTTTTTCGCTGCTTCTTATAGCTTTTGCAGAATAAATTATGCATACAAGACTTGGAATTAAAAAGGCTGTAAGAAGGGCCAGGTTTGATATTTTATGACTGGAAATAAAATCTTCCCAGATTTGCATGTTTTCTGAATCTACAATCGGGGTGGAAGCAACGGAAGGAACTAAAATAGCAATTATATTTGAAATGATTACAATAAGACCGTAAAGACGGACCATTCTGGCAATATACTTTATGTTAATGTCCATAACATAAAGTATATGCCGAAAGTTAATATTTTTCTATAAAATTAGATTTTTAAGAAAGCTTTGTAGCCTTCGTAAATCTGGCTTAAATCTTCTTTGTTTGTAATTTCCCATGGAGCGTGCATGCTTAATACTGCAACACCTGCATCCAGTACATTCATACCGTATTTTGCAGCATGGTAGGCAATTGTTCCGCCACCACCCTGGTCAACCTTACCAAGTTCAGCCATCTGGTAAGCAACGTCAGCGTCGTCCATAGCCTTCCTGATTTTTGCAATAAACTCAGGGTTAGCATCGCTGGCTCCGGATTTACCGCGGCTTCCGGTGTACTTCTGGAAGGCAATTCCTCCGCCAAGGGCACTTGCATTTTCCTTATCAAAAAGATTTGCATTCATAGGGTCGTAAGCGGCATTTACATCGCTTGAGAGCATGTTTGAGTTTGCAAGGCATCTTCTTACAGTAAGTTCGCTGTAAGTATCTTCTGTACGGCTTACAATTTCGCTTACCATATTTTCAAAAAGGTTAGAAGCCATACCTGTTGCACCGACGCTTCCAATTTCTTCCTTGTCTACACAAAGGCAGCAGGTTGTTTTATTCTGAGTTTCAGAATCTAAGAGGGCCTTCAGAGAAGTAAAGGCACATGAGCGGTCATCCTGGCCATAGGCAAGAACCATCGAGCGGTCTAAGCCTAAGTCTCTTGCCTTGCCGGCTGGAACTATTTCAAGCTCTGCCGAATTAAAATCTTCTTCTTCAATGCCATATTTTTCTTTAAGAAGGTTCAGGATAATCTTCTTTGATTTATCTTTTTCTTTTTTCTCATCTTTTGCGCTGGCTTTCTTTAAGGCAGGAATGCTTCCCATAATTAAGTCTAAGTCTTCGCCTTTAATAAAGTCGCTGGCCTTGTCTTTCATCTGTTCCTGGGCAAGATGAGGAAGAATATCAGAAATGCAGAAAACTGGATCTTCTGCGTCTTCGCCGATTACAACATTTACACAGCTGCCGTCTTTTTTGCATACAATACCGTGAATTGCAAGGGGAAGGGTAGTCCACTGATACTTTTTAATTCCGCCGTAATAATGGGTGTTCAGATAAGTGATGGAATCTTTTTCGTAAAGAGGATTCTGCTTTGCATCCAGGCGGGGTGAATCAATATGAGCACCAAGAATGTTCATACCGTCTTCAATTTTGTCTTTACCAATTTCAAAAAGGGCAATGGCCTTGTTCATTTTTGTGATGTAAACCTTGTCGCCCTTCTTTAATTTTTTATATTCACTGATATCTTTGTAACCGTATTTTTTTGCAAGCTGTGTAATGTAAGCTACACATTCTCTTTCTGTTTTTCCATTGTCTAAGAAATCTTTATATTCGCTTATTAATTTTTCGTTCATCTTGTCTTCCTTTTATGCTACGTATGCTTCAAGTCTTTTTGCTCTTGTAGGATGCTGTAATCTTACTAAAGCGTGTTTTTCAATCTGTCTGATTCTTTCTTTTGTGAGGTCACATTCTTCGCCAACTTCTTTTAAGCTCATAGGTTTTAAGCCGTTAAGACCATAGCGCATTCTGATAACTTTTTCTTCGTTTGGACGGAGGGTACTTAAAACGTTATCAATATCACTGTTAAGAGATTCTTTAATAGCGTTGTCTTCCGGACGTCCATAAAGAGTGTCTTCCTGGAAATCGCCGAAGCTTGTGTGATTGTTATCGCCGTTGTTTACTTCAGCATCAAGGCTTACCATTTCTCGGCTGATGTTTACCATGTCTCTTACATGTTCAGATGTCATATTGAGCATTGCGGCAATTTCTTCGAATTCCTGACCTTCAGATTTTTTGTTGCCGATAACTTTTCTTGCATGTTCAATCTGAACTAATTCGTTTGCCCTGTTCAATGGAAGGCGGATTGCACGGCTCTTTTCGCAGATTGCCTTAAGAATGCTCTGGCGGATCCACCATACTGCGTAAGAAACAAAGTGATATCCTTTTGAAACATCAAACTTTTCTACAGCAGTAATAAGGCCTACATTACCTTCGCTGATTAAATCAATTAAATCTAATCCATGATTCTGATATTTTTTTGCTACGTTTACTACAAAGCGTAAGTTAGCTTTTACAAGTTTATCTTTTGCACTTTTGCTGCCATTCTGTGCTTCTTTTGCAAGCTGGCTTTCTTCTTCGCGGGTAAGAAGGGGGATGTTTTTTATATCTTTTAAGTAAAGTCCTAATACTTCGTCGTTATTATATTTCATATTTTCTCCCTTAGTTAGCAAAGTAACTATACACTTAATATATAGCAAGTTTTGTGCCAACCTGCCTCTTTTAGAGAGAAAATTTACAAAAAAAGTGAAAATAATTTAAAAAGACGGGAATTTAACCTGATTTATGTTAAAAATAATAAAAAGTTATAAAATCGGCAAGAAAAATCGTAAAAAAAATTCAAAAAGATGGGAAAATTTGACACAGCCGCCCTTTTAGTCAGTCAGACTGGGTCATAATGCCCCGTTTTTTGCAAAATTGTAGGCATCCTGTCTGGCAAAAAGTAACAAATTTGAGTCTCTCTGCAAATCTGCAATCTTAAATACCATTTCTCCGCTCTGCATTGTACCGTTAATTTCGCCGGGTCCCCTGGTTTTTAAGTCTTCTTCGGCAATAAAAAAGCCGTCCGTGCTCTGCCGCAGGGCCTTCATTCTTTCTATTCCGGTCTGGCTTATATTTTTGCTGTAAATTAAAAAGCAGTAAGACTGGTCACTTCCCCGTCCGACTCTTCCCCTAAGCTGGTGCAGCTGGGCCATTCCAAAATGATCTGCTCCTTCTATAACCATGCAGCTGGCATTTGGAACATCAAGTCCAACTTCAATTACGGTGGTGGCAACAAGAATCTGGATTTTGTTATCCCTGAAATCGCGAAGAATCATGCTCTGGCTGTCTTCATCAATCTTACTGTGAATAAGGGCGCAGCTGTACTGAGGAAAGATTTTTTTTGCAAGAAATTCAAAGGCTTCTTCTGCAGACTTTAAGTTTTTTGATGCCTGGGAATCAGAAAAGGAAAGTTCAGAATTAATTGCCGGGTAAACAAAATATGCCTGATGTCCTTTTTCAAGTTCCTTTCTTACGGCTTCATAGGCATTAATTTCGTTTCCTTCTTTTACAAGATAGGTTACAACGGGTTTTCTTCCATCCGGAAGAGTTTTGATTGTAGAAACATCAAGGTCTCCAAAAAGGGTAAGGGCAAGGCTTTGAGGAATTGGCGTTGCACTCATCATCAGTAAATGAGGTTCAAAGGTCAGGGAGAAAGAAGTCTGCCTTCCCTTTGCTAGAATTGCCTGCCTTTGTAAAACTCCAAAGCGGTGCTGTTCATCAATTACAACCAGCTGTAAATCTTTATAAATTACAGGAGCCGAAAAGAGGGCGTGAGTTCCAATTACAATGTCTATTTCGCCTTCTTTAAGGGCTTTTAATAAAGCAGACCTTCCAAGAGCTTTTACGTTTCCGCTCAAAAAGGCAATTCTAATTCCAAGAAAATCCAAAAGCCTGCTTGCGGTCTGGGCATGCTGCTTTGCAAGAATTTCTGTTGGTGCCATAAAGGCGCACTGGCCCTTCCAGCTGATTATTCTAAGGCAGGCAAAAAGCGAGACTAAAGTTTTTCCCGAGCCGACGTCTCCCTGTAAGAGGCGGGCCATAGAAAAAGCTGTTTTTTTGGGAAGGGGGATTCCCCTTTCTGCCTGATTTAAAAGTCTTGCCTGCTCCTGGTAGCCCCGGTCAATGTCACTGTCAATCTGATAAATTACCTTTTTCTGGTCTTCTGTAAGCTGGTAGGGAAGCTGCTCCATAAATCTTTTTTGCAATGGAGAAAGAGATTCTGTAAAAGTCTGGTCATCTATAGTAAACTTCTCGTTTTCTGCTTCTTTTTCTAAAAGAGCTTCTTCGCTTGGAAGGCTGCCTTTTCTTTTTAAGGCTCTTTTTGCAATTATGCTTTGAAAATGAAAAAGTTCTTCGTAAGCAAGGCTGTCTCTTGCACTTTTTGCTTCCTGTATACTGCCGGGCTTATGAATTTTTAAGAGGGCTTCCTGTTTGGAAAGCAGTTTTCTTTCTTTAATAATTTCTGATGGAATTTCGTCCTCTATTCCGTGGGCATACTGCTGCAGGGCCGAAGAAATTGCCTTAGAAATCGTTTTTTGAGTAAGGCCTTCGGTAAGAGGATAAAGGGGAATAATTCCCTGATTAAGAGGTTTTACCTTAAGCAGATCTGCCTTTTCTTCTTCGCTAAGTTCCGGCATTTTATTAACTTCAAAATCTGTAGACTGAAGAGTATTGTATTTTTCATAAAAGCTTCCGCAAAGGCTTATGTAGCTTCCTGGAATCAGAAGTTTTTCAAGATAGGCTCTGTTAAAACAAATCAGCTGGGCGGTGGCGCTCTGGTCACTAACTGTGATTTTTAAGGTTTTCATTTTTCCGTAGCCAAACCATTCCTGGCTTATAACCTGGGCTACGGTATTTACTTTTGGAAAAGTTTTGAACTGGGCTAGAAGAATTTTCTTTGAACGGTCTTCATAGCTTTTTGGATAGTAGAGCAGTAAATCTCCTGCGGTAAAAACATTTACCCTGGCAAGAGTCTTTGTAAGCTGTGGCCCAATGCCCGTAATTGAACTTACGGGCGCCTTAATATCTTCTACTTTCATTTAAGGTCAGAAAGCAATTCTATAGCATAAAGGAATAAGAAGTCCGTTAAAGAGGATGTTTCCAAGAATAAGGGCGGCTAAAAATACAATCCAGGTTATCAGAAGAGTAGTCTGATAATTTACCGGTCTTCTTGTAAAGGTTGCTGCTACCTTGTAGGTAAACTTATTAAGTATGACATCTACATTATTCCAGCCAGAATCAAAACTTGTCTGGCCGTGGTTTGCAATAAGGGCAATCCATCTTATTAAAGTAAGAAGAAAGAGGATGGAAAGGAGAGTATTACAGATGCTCCAGACCATTCCTATAATTGTGGCAATAATTCCGCCAAAGTAGATTCTTCCTGTTCTGTTTATTCCAGACAGAATTGAAGAAAGAAGGGTAAGAAGACCAATGGAAATAATAGGAGAAAAATCTATGTTTCCAATGTGCATAAAGGACATGCGGCTAAAAAGTCCAAGGTATGGATCGCAGATGGAAGAAATAAATCTTCCGAATCTTGTAAATTTAAGTCCCGGAATCCAGGACATAATGATATCAATAAAGCAGAAAATTGTATAAAGAGTAATTGCTGCCGAAAGAATTGAAAGAATGCGATTAATAATCATTCAGGTAAACCTCCATAAGTAAGGAATCTATTCTGTCCAGACCTGTTTTACGTAATCTACATTTTCCAGCTGAGAAATAACTTCTGGACCTGCAGAAATACTAAACTGATTGTTAGCCTTTATAACGTAAGGACTGTTTCCTATTCCTATATGAAAATATACTGAACAATTACCCCGATTATCAATTAAAAAATCAAGTAATTTTGCTAAATCTTTTTCGCTGTTAAAAGTTGGCTCCAGCATCAGGTGTACCGACTGTGCCGAACGGTTTTCCAGCTGCTTTGCATCTTCTACAGAATCTACAATAAAGGATGGAACTTCCCTTGAACCGTCAACTTTTCCTTTTAATGCGTAAATTCCCCCCGCACTTATCTGAGGCTTTAACTGGGCCCAGGTTTTTGGGAAGAAGGTCAGTTCAATAATGCCGTCCATATCGCTTAATTTGGCAAAGGCCATTTTGTCACCTTTTTTGGTGTTTATTTCCCTTAAATCATTAACAACTCCAAGGGCAATGTACTGCTTGCCGGCATCACGCAGCTGGTAAGGCTTTGCGCCGCTTGCAATCATATTGTCTTTTACGGCCTTTTCTTCGGCGGCAATTCTCTGCATGGTAGAGGATTTAAGCGTAACGGAATGTTCAATTGCCTTGCGGTAATCATCAAGAGGGTGTCCGCTTACAAAAATACCGATGCATTCCTTTTCCATGTTGAGTTTTTCCATGGTAGGAAGATCATCAATCTCTTTCATCTGATATTCTGTTACATTTTTTTCTTCTTCTGCAAGGTCGCCGAATAAATCTCCCTGCCCAATCAGCTTGTCCTTAATTTCATTGGTAGCGTAATCTACGGCCGACTCCAGGTTTGCCAGCAGGGTTGGACGGTTGTAAACTTTTTTTGCAACAGGGTCTACAATTTTATCAAAACCGCCGGTTTTAATTAAAACTTCAACGGCTTTTTTGTTTATCATAACCTTTGAAGTTCCGTCTTCGTCTTTTTCTATTCTTCCAAAGCAGCGGCGAATAAAGTCCATAAAGGATTTGTAAGGACCGTTTTCTTCTCTTTCTTCTACAATCGATCTTGCGGCCCCTTCACCCATGCCTTTTATTCCCTTAAGACCAAATACAATTCTTCCGTCTACAACATCGAATATGATATCTGAACGGTTTACATCCGGAGGATCTACAGGAATTCCCATGGAACGGGCTTCTTCAATATAACCTGGAAGACCGTCGGTAGAGGTAATTTCGTTTGTAAGGTTGGCAGCCATAAATTCTGCCGGATAATGGGCTTTGAGCCAGCCTGTGCGGTAGGCAAGAACCGAATAAGCAGCCGCGTGAGACTTGTTGAAACCATATCCCGCAAAAGGAACCATGATATCAAAAATCTCTTCGGCATGTTTTTCTGTATGACCGTTTTTAAGAGCTCCTTCTACGAAGTCTTTTTTCTTGCCCATCAGAACTTCAGGCTTTTTCTTTCCCATGGCACGGCGAAGCATATCGGCACCACCAAGAGAGAAGCCCGCAATAATCTGGGCAACCTTCATAATCTGTTCCTGGTAAACCATTACACCGTAAGTTTCTTTAAGAAGCCCTTCCAGCGAAGGGTCTGGGTAGTGGACGGTTTCTGGGTGCCACTTTCCTTCAATGTACTGAGGAATACAATCCATTGGACCCGGGCGGTAAAGGGCGTTTAAGGCAACCAGGTCTTCAATTTTTTCAGGCTGGAATTCGCGTAAGATTTTCTGCATACCCGGAGATTCAAACTGGAATACGGCAACCGAGTCTCCACGTTTAAAAAGATCAAAAGTTTCTTTATCAGTTTCGCTTACATTTGCCGTAACGAATTCCGGAGTTCCAGGAGCCCTGTGTTTATTTATGATTGCTTCTGCATAGCGGATAAGCGAAAGGGTCTTAAGTCCCAGGTAGTCGAACTTTACAAGTCCGCATGGTTCAATAATATCCATGGTGTACTGAACGCCGACTTCACCGGTTTTTGGATCTTTAAAGACCGGAGCCCAGTTTGGAAGAGGCGTAAGACCAATTACCATACCGGAGGCATGAAGACCTGTGTTTCGCTTTACACCTTCAAGGCGGAAGGCAAGGTCAAAAAGTTCCTGGTAGCGGGGGTCATCCTTGTAAGGAATAAGCTGTCCGCCGTCAGGCATTTTTTCTGTAGGTTCAGAAAAGGCATCCTTAAGTTTTGCCTTTGGACTTTCCGGAATGCATTTTTTAAGCATGTTTACTTCGGCAAGAGGAATGCCCAGAATACGTCCAACATCGGCAATACAGTTCTTTGGTTTAAGGGTACCAAAGGTTACAATGTGTCCTACGTTGGCGTCGCCGTACAAATCGCGGGTATGCTGGATAATCTCCTGGCGATAGTCGAAGTCCATATCAACGTCAAAATCCGGCATGGATACACGTTCAGGGTTTAAGAATCGCTCAAAAATCAAACCATATCTGAATGGGTCAATATCGGTGATGGTCATGGCATAAGCTACAAGAGAACCAGCTCCCGAACCTCGTCCAGGTCCAATTGGAATGTAATGCTTAGGACATTTATGTACATCGTCGTAAAGCGATTTTGACCAGTTGATGAATTCCCATACGATTAAGAAGTAGCCCGAGAATCCCATACTAAAGATTGTGTTCATTTCGTAGTCGGCACGTTCGCGGATTTCCGGAGTAATTTCCTTGTAGCGTTTTTTTAATCCTTCTTCTACAAGATATTTTACATAGTCGTTCTGGTCGCTCTGATAGTCATCCCCGTGGGTGCGGAATTTTGCAGGAAGTTCAAAGCGGGGCAAACATTCCTTAAGTTCCGGTGTTGAATACTGTTTAATGGTAAGATTACACATATTGGCAATCTTGATTGTGTTGTCGTAGGCTTCCGGACACTGAGGGAAGAGCTGACGCATTTCTTCTTCAGTTTTGAAGTACCAGGAGTCCAGATCCATATCTCCGCCCATTTTTGCATGCTTTTCGTGCAGCTGATTTTTAAATCCGATACAGCGCAGGGCATCCTGGGCAACGGCATCTTCTCTTTCTACATAGTGAATATCATTTGTAACTACAAGAGGAATATCCAGTTTGTGGGCCAGGGCAATCAGCTTTTCTGCAACAATTTTCTGGTCTGGAATGCCGTGGTCCTGAAGTTCTATGTAATAATGGTCAGGGCCAAAAAGATTTTTATATTTTAAGGCTAGTTCTTCGGCTTCCTTGTCCATGCCGGCAAGCAGCATTTGAGGAAGTTCTCCCTGAATACAGGCAGAACAGCAGATGATTCCTTCGTGGTACTGTTCAAGAAGTTCAAAATCTATACGGGGCTTTCCGTAATAAAGGGCGTTTTCGTCGCAGAAGGCACGGCTGGAAAGCCAGCACATATTTTCGTAGCCCTTCTGGTTTTCGCAAAGGAGAATTAAATGGAAGTAGTGGGCATGGCGGTCCCCTTCTTCTCCCTTGTGGCTGTAGGGAACATCATTGTGTTCGTAGTGACTGCCGTAAGCAACGTAAAATTCTTCTCCAACAATAGGATTAATTCCGTTTACATGACAAAGCTTTTCAAAGTTGAGGGCACCGAACATGTTTCCGTGGTCGGTTAGGGCAAGGGCAGGCATGTTTAATGCTTTTGCTTTTGCAACAAGTTTATCCAGCGTTGCACAGGAGTCTAGAAGAGAATAGTCTGAGTGGACGTGTAAATGTACAAAGTTGGAAGGGGGAGTTCCTTCCGGAGCCGGATCAAATACGTGATAATCTGCCATTTTTTTTACCTGCCTTTTTATCAGATTTTAGCATAAAAAAGGACAAATAGAAACAAGGATTTGACTGCCCGGCGGCCTGAAAGATATTTTTTCCTGGAATGGGGAACTTTTATCTGCATTGTATAAAAAGTGATTTCTTACTATAATATCAATTCACTAATTTTCAAATAATTTAATTATATAGAGGTTTTTATATGGCAGACAAAGAGGTACGTGTACGTTATGCTCCATCTCCAACTGGAATGCAGCACATTGGTGGAGTGCGCACTGCACTTTTTAATTATCTTTTTGCACGTTCACAAAACGGAAAATTTATTCTGCGTCTTGAAGATACAGACCGCACCCGTTATGACGAAAAATACGTTCAGAATCTTTACGATACAATGGCATGGCTTGGAATTGACTGGGACGAAGGCGGTTCAAAGGGCGGTGAATACGGTCCTTATGTTCAGAGCGAACGCTTTGAGCTCTACAAAAAATATGCTTATGAACTCGTAGAAAAGGGAGAAGCTTACTACTGCTTCTGTGATGCAGAACGTCTCGACCGAATCCGCAAAATTCAGACAGAAAACAAAATGGCTCCTGGTTACGACCGCAACTGCCGCCACCTTACTCCGGAAGAAGTAAAGGCAAATCTTGACGCAGGTAAACCATATGTAATTCGTCTTAAGGTTCCAATGGAAGGAGAAACTAAGTTCTCTGACCATCTTCTTGGCGATATCGTATGGAAGAATGAAGATATTTCTCCGGACCCTGTTTTGCTTAAGTCTGACGGCTTCCCAACTTATCACCTTGCAAACATTGTTGATGACCACTTTATGAAAATCAGCCATGTAATGCGCGCTCAGGAATGGATTCCTTCTACACCTTTGCACGTTCAGATGTACCGTGCTTTCGGCTGGGAACATCCTGAATTCTGCCACCTTCCAATGGTAAACGGTTCAGACGGAAAGAAGCTTTCTAAGCGCCACGGTTCAACATCTTTGAATGAATTCCGTGCCCGCGGTTACCTTCCACAGGCAATCGTAAATTATGTTGCAATGCTTGGCTGTTCTTACGAAGAAGGAAAAGAATTCTATACTCTCGAAGAACTTGCAAAAGCCTTTAAGCTTGAACATTTGAACAAGGCTCCTGCAGTATTTGACTACAAGAAGCTTGAATATTTCAATGCTAACTATATCCGCCAGCTTAGCACAGAGGAACTTTATAAGTGGACACTTCCATTTATTACAGGAACAGGAGATGCAACTCTTGAAATCAATCCTGAAAATCCACAGCCAAAACCAAATGTTGGTCCTGAATTCTCTGGCGTTGCCCTTGGCGAAGACGGCGAACCATACTGCGTAGATAAATCTATGAATATGAGCAGCGCTGATGTTAAAAAGACTTTAATGGGCCTTATGCCTCTTATTCAGGAACGCCTTAAGTTCTTAACAGAAGCTGCAGAAATGGTTCACTTTATGTTTACAGAACCTGCAGTTCCTCCTGTAGAGCAGCTTGTTCCAAAGAAGATTGATGCTGCAAAAACTAAGGAAGTTCTTGAAGCTGCTAAAGACTTTGTTCACCAGTGCTTTAGTCTGGACCACGAAGGTGCAGAAGCTCTTGCTAAGTCTAAGGCAGAGGCTCTTGGAATTAAACTCGGTGATTTTATGATGCCAATTCGTATGGCAGTAACTGGAAGCCGTGTTTCTCCTCCACTTATTGGTTCTATTTTAGTTCTTGGCGAAGAAAAATCTCTGGCAAGAATTGAAAAAGCAATAGCAACTTTGTAATATACAGGCCCGCGTCAAACTCTGGCGCGGGTATTTTTATATATGGAAAAATTATCACTTATTTTATCAGATTTAGACGGGACTCTTTTTCATAACGATAAATCCATTTCTGACTATACAAAACAGGTTATTGTGAAGGCTCAGAAGGCTGGACTTCTCTTTGGTATTAGTACTGCAAGAGCAAAAGTTAATGCCCTTAATTTTTTGCAGGGAATTAAGCCTGATTTTCTTATCTCAAATGGTGGTGGCCTTGTAACTTGTGGTGAGAAAATAATTTATTCCTGCGAATTTTCAGTTACTGAGGCCAGAAAGCTTATAAAGGCTGCCTTTGATGTACTTGGACAGGATGCTGTAATTTCTCTGGATAATGACAGGGGTTTGTATTCTAATTCGCGTGAAGAACTGGGGGATAAGTTCTGGACCTTTAATGATTTTTCTGATTTTCAGGAGCCGGTTATGAAGATGTGCCTTAAAACTCTTGATAAAGATAAAGTAGAAAAAATAGCTTCCTGTATAGGTCTGGAACAGGTTGAATATCTGCCTTTTTCTGATATTCCCTGGTACAAATTGAGTAAAAAAGAGGCAAGTAAAGAAAGGGCAATTAAAGCTTTGTGTGAATATAGCGGAATTTCCAGTAAAGAAATTGCCGCTTTTGGTGATGATTTTAATGATATTGGAATGCTGAAGTTTTGTGGAAGGGGGATTGCCATGAAAAACGCAATTGACGAAGTAAAGCTGATTGCAGATGAAATCTGCCTGTCTAATGAAGATGACGGGGTAGCAAAATGGATTGAGGAAGTCTTATGGTAAAGATTCTTTTTGTTTGTCACGGAAATATATGCCGTTCTCCAATGGCGGAATTTGTTATGAAGGAACTGGTGCGTCGTGCCGGTCGCCAAGGGGACTTTTTAATTGAATCTGCCGCAACCAGCCGTGAAGAAATTGGTAACGATATTCATTATGGAACCCGTACAAAACTTCGCGAGATGGGGATTCCCTTTTGCCGCCGGGCTGCCCGTCAGATTCGTCCTGATGACTACGACCGTTACGATTATCTTATTGCAATGGATGATGAAAATATTTACTATATGAATCGGGTGTGGGGACCGGATCCAAAGCATAAAATAAAAATGCTTCTTTCCTTTGCCGGAAAAGACCGTGATATTGCTGATCCCTGGTATACCGGAAACTTTGATCAGACTTATGATGATATTCTGGAAGGCTGTACGGCCTTTTTAGAAAAACTATAGGAGCCTTTAAATGATTAAAAACCGCTTTTTGTCTATTACTGTAATTACCCTGATTTATATTTTTGCCGCTGTCTGCGGATTTATTTCTTACAACTTTTTTACAAATCCTGAAGGACTTAATTTGTCTTATGGCCTTGCCATATTTCTTGCCGATGTTTTTGCAACCATAGTGATTTTTGTTTTCAGTCTGATTTTTAACAATGCTTCGGTTTATGATCCATACTGGAGTGTACAGCCTCCTGTAATTCTTGCTGCAGTCCTCATTAAAAACGGCCAGAGCGAAAATCCTTTAATGGCTTTTCTTTTGTTTGCTGCAGTTTTGTTCTGGGCAATTCGCCTTACAGGCAACTGGATTTATAATTTTGAAAGTTTTGATTACCAGGACTGGCGCTATGTAATGCTGCGCGAAAAATCAGGAAAACTATATCCTTTTGTAAACTTTCTTGGAATCCATCTTTTTCCAACTGTAGTAGTTTTTCTTTGTATACTTCCTGCCGTTATAGCAGTTGTTGAAGGCGGAGTTTTTAGCCCTGTAAGCCTTATTTTTATTATTCTTTCTTTTGTGGCAGCTATAATCCAGTTGATTGCCGATTTACAGATGCAGTCTTTTAGAAAAAGCGGGAGTGGCGGCTTTATAAGAAAGGGACTTTGGAAGCATGCAAGACATCCAAATTATGCAGGTGAAATCCTCATGTGGTGGGGAATCGGGCTTGCTTCAGTAGTTTCTCTTGGCGGAAAATGGCAGCTTCTTTGCGGAGCCTTAATCAATACCCTCATGTTCCTTTTTGTAAGCATCCCAATGGCCGACAAAAGACAATCCCGCAAACCCGGCTTCGAAGAATACAAAAAAGAAACCCGAATGTTGATTTAGGCCCTTTTTTCTAATTAAAATGAGATTTTTTATAAAGCATAAAGTTTTATTCAGCCTCTTTTTATTATGTATTAATCCTCTTTTTTCTCTTGAAAATACAGCTGATAAATCATCTTTTTATATTATTCCCTATACAGGCTCTCTTTCCGGAAAAATAGGGGAGTATCTTTACAGAACTAATGGCTCCTTGTGCAGTTATTTAGACTGGAAGGAAACTTTTATTCCTCTTGCAGGAATTAAAAGCGGAGGAAAGTTTAATGATTTTAATTATTTTATCTCTGCCTTTTATAAGTTTCCTTTTAAGTGCGGACAAATGACAGATTCTGATTATGATTTAAGCAGTAATTGTTTTTCTTTCGGGCAATTTCCCCTTCATAATGATTTTAAGAACTATGGTCTTGATTTTAATTTTTCTTATGATTTTCATCCGGCAAGATTTTTTACTCTGTCTCCTGTTTTTCAATTATCTTTCAGGCATTACAGTTTTTATTCCGAAAGTGGAAGCGGCTGGATTTTACAAAATGAAAATAAAAAGTATGTTAGGTTTTCTCATATTGAATATATGCAGCAAAGTTATTTTCTGTTTACAGGAATAAAGACTGCTTTTTCTTATAAAAAAATTGATATCAATCTTAGTTTTCTTGCAAGTCCTCTTGCTCTTAATTATTCGCTTGACTACCATGCCGATGATAATTCTTCAGGCGATAATTCCTACACAAGTATTACAAAACAGATTACATCTTTCTATTCTTACCTTGCTGCAGCAGAAGTAAAATATAAAATTTCAGAAAATTTTTCTCTTCTTTTTGAAAGTGAGTTTTTAATTATGCTTAAGTCAAAGGGACCGACAGGCTTGTATGAGAATTACTATAAAGAAAAGTGCGCTCTTTTTGAAAATCCTGATGACTGGAATGTAATTGGGCAGAATTCTGCTAACAGTATTTTTGAAGCGGCTTTTACAATTGGCTGTATTTTTTATTTAAAATAAAAAAGCCAGGAAACTGATTTAGTAACCTGGCTTTCAATTATCATTTACAAGTGCTTAATTATTCAGCTAAAAGAATTGCCTGTTTTGTAAGGTCTAATACTTCAATTGAACCGTCTAATGTCTGTCCTGCTTTAATCATACCATAAGCACCTACATAAGCCTGTGCTGCACCTGATTTTCCAAGAGTTGTAGCAGAAATTGTTTTTGTAGTTCCAATTTTTGAAGCCTCATTTGCAGTGAAAACATGATTAGAAACAGTATTTGCCTTGTAAGGCTGTACTGTATAGCTTCCGTCTTCATTTTCGTCTACGTCAAATACAATAGAGAAGGTTCCGTCTTCTGCAAGATTATTAATTGTTGTCCATGTCTGAAGTTCAATTTCATATGGAGTGAGAGTATCTGCATCGAATTCAGTTTTTGTTATTGCTGAACCAGTTTTCTCATCACCTGTCCAAGCTCCAAAATTCACTTTTCCCATATCTGCTTCAGCAATATTTGCAAAGTAAGAAACATAATAGCGAACATTACTTGCAGTAAGAGCCTGAACTCCAATTACACAGAAGTTCCATGTCTTATAGTTATCTGCAGTTTCGTCAGATTTATTCTGAGAAACATTAAAGAGAAGTCCAAGGTTTCCAACAGCTTCTCCATCAGCATAACCGTTATTGATTTTTACAAGACCTGCAATATCGCTGTGTTTTGTTAATAATAATTTTCCACCGCGGATATAACCTGTTGTTTCATTTGTTTCGTCAGCAACTGTCCAGGTTCCAACTCCTGAATCATATGTTGCATCATTGTATTTAAAAATATCTGTACCAATAGATTTCTGAAGGGCACTTGTAAGCGACCAGTTACATCCACTAAATAATACAGCTGCACAAAGAGCGGCTGCTCCAAATAAAATTTTTTTTGTCATTTTCATTTAAAAAACTCCTAAACGATTTTCCGCCCCGAGGGGCTAAAAATATTTGTACAGCAATAAATCGACGATTTAGTTTTTTTGCTGTATCAAACTTTTGTTCACAGTTTATAACAACTATTTAATAATTTATACCATTTTTCCTCTAGTTTCAATAAATTTTT
>JAEESZ010000004.1 GCA_016286535.1 Treponema sp.
AGAAAAGGTAACTGTCGAAGTAAAAATAAAACTTCAGGAAATTGCTCTTTTACAGAAACAGTTTCTTGAAGCCGCTTAACTGGGATTTTATCAGGATTTGAATTTACACCAGAATTTGGACTTGACCTTTTTGATTACAAAACAGGTGCTATTTTTTATTCGAAATGTCATATAATTTAGTTGTTTTATCTAAATTATATGATTTTTCCTAAGAGTACAGAAACATTTTTGTTCTAATTGTCATATATTTTGTCATTTTTTACCAAAATATATGATTTTTATACAAAAGATGCCTTTGTGTTGGAGATTGCAGCAGCGGTGACATCGCAACGGAGCCTTGGAGCGGGGCAATCTGGTGACTTCTTACAAATTGATAGGAAAAAAGATGTTGACCAATGTGTTGTCGAGTTTGATTAAATTTGGATTTGGTAGTTATACTGAATTAATGAAAATAGGATGTCCTTTATTTAGAGGAAAATAAATTAAAAAAAGCCTTGAAATTAATTTCAAGGCTTTTGCTTTTGAAGCTATGTTAGGTTTTGTTCCTAAATACTTTTACTTTTCTATAAGTATTATATTTCCATCCTCATCAGCGGTTATTTCCCATTTAGCGTAGTGGAATTCATCATCTTTTACTAGGGATGTAAAACCTGCTGTTGGTTTTAATGTTATTTTTTTATCATCTATATCAAACCAGCCGTTTCCTCGGCCATTTTGATTTGCCGTATGTATTTTTACATCTCCATTCTTATAAATTGCCTTTATATATACTCCGTGTTTGCAAAAATTTTCTATTATGGTTACTATTTCTTTTGGAGCCGCAAACATACATGCTGATGTTAAAATTGTAAATAATACCGTAAATAATATCTTTTTCATTTTTATTTCTCCTTTTATTTCTTTTGTATTATTTTTCAACCGTTATTGAACGTCCGTCTAATGTTTTTAATTCAAGTTTTATTATTTCATCTTTTATTTCACTATAGCATTGTAATTCTTCAATCCATTCTCGCTTAGTTTCTATTAAAGGAGGGACGAAACTGAAACCTATATCATCTCGTGTTACACATTCATAGGCGTTAGAATAATTTTCCCAGTTTATATTAGCACTTGAACTGTACCCCCCTTTTGTATATGCTTTTGCTGATTTTATCTTTACATCATTAACAACGGGGATTAAAAGAAACTCGCAGTCTGTATCATCTGTAGATATAGAATATCCATAATAATCTGAAATATTTTGTGACAGATTTGCTTTATAACCATGGTATACATTTTTTTTAGCCATTCGATAAGATGTTCCTGTTGTAAATGTAAAGACTATGTCTACCTGTACTCCAGGCACATCACACCATTTTATAAGCTCCTGTGTAGGGCTAGTGAAAATGCCTGTTCCGACTCCGGCAGTCTTTGAACCTGTATATATAGTGATCCATCCATTTGTACCATTATTTACATATTCCTGCCAGATTGTTGTACCTTTATAATCACTTACTTTCCAATAAACTTCATATAGACAAGTCGTTATTAATGCCTGCATTGTAGGATTTTGAGTAGTGTATGCAAGAGAACCCTCAAATAGCCCTGATTTTTCATCATAATAAAAATATTCTTCTTCTGTGTTGTCGTCAGAAGAGCTTGAATTGGCGCAGCCAGTTAAGGTTACCATAAAAATAAGCAAAGCTAAGGATGCAAGAAGTTTTGTAAAGTGTTTCATAAAACCCTCCTCGGTTTCTTTCCATTTTTTAGAGAAAAATGTTGGAGATTTCGGTTGACGAGCCTCCAAAAATTGACGGTCTTCATACCTGTCTTCTACCATTATAATATAGATTCATTCTTTTACAACGCTATAAAATCATTTATTCCAACTATTTATTCCTGAGGGATCTGCTTCAAGCTGATAAAGACCCAAAGAAAAAAAGACTGCCGGTTTTTCCGACAGTCTTTTTCGTTCGCTGCGCTCACTACCGAGTTTGCTTGTCAGCAAACTCGCAGTTTTGTCCAATTGATTTTTATGTTTAGAGTCTTTCTCTGATTGCAGCAATAAATTCCCATGAATCAAGAACTTTTTTAGCTGCAGGTTCTGCAATGCGGGCAATGTCGCCTGTCATATAGCCTTCTTCAATTGTCTGAAGAGTAGCTTTTTCAAGACGTTTTGCAAAATCAACTAAGTCTGGAGTTCCGTCTAATTCACCGCGTTTTGCAAGGGCACCTGTCCAGGCAAAAATTGTAGCTACAGGGTTTGTAGAAGTTTTTTCGCCCTTAAGGTAGCGGTAGTAGTGTTTCTGTACAGTTCCATGACTTGCTTCGTATTCAAAGTTTCCGTCAGGACTTACAAGGACTGAAGTCATCATAGCTAAAGAACCGCAGGCAGATGCAATCATATCGCTCATAACATCACCATCGTAGTTCTTTGTAGCCCACATAAAGCCGCCTTCAGATCTCATAACACGGGCAACAGCATCATCAATTAAAGTATAGAAGTATTCAATGCCTGCTGCATCGAATTTAGTCTTGTATTCTTCGTCAAATACACGCTGGAAAATAGCCTTAAAGTTTCCGTCGTAAGTTTTAGAAATTGTATCTTTTGCACCGAACCATACGCTGATTTTGCGGTCAAGGGCATAAGTAAAGCAGCAGCGGGCAAAGCTTTCAATAGAATTATCAAGATTATGAATTCCCTGAATAATTCCAGGTCCCTTCATATCCATAATTGTTTTGCGGATTTCTTTTCCGTCTACGCCTGTAAATACAAGTTCTGCTTTTCCTGCAGTAGGACATTTAATTTCGCAGTTTTTATATACATCACCGTAAGCGTGGCGGCCTAATACAATAGGCTTTTTCCAGCAGCTTACTGTTCCATGGATATTCTTTACAAAAATTGGCTCACGGAAAACAGTACCGTCAAGTTCAGCACGAATAATTCCGTTAGGACTTGGTGTAAGCTGTTTAAGCTTGTATTCTTCTACACGAGCTTGGTTAGAAGTAATAGTTGCACATTTAACACCAACGTGTAATCTCTTGATTGCTTCTGCGGCAGCATAAGTGATTTTGTCATCAGAGTCATCACGGCTCTTCAACCCTAAATCATAATATTCTGTTTTAAGCTCTACATAAGGAGTTAAAAGTTCGTCCTTAATAACCTTCCATAAAACACGAGTCATTTCATCGCCGTCAAGTTCAGCGATGGCATTTTTCATCTGAATTTTTTCCATAATGTGGAAATTATAATGATTTTTTCTGAATACTACAATTACTCAGGGCAGGCTGTAAAATATAATTTGTAATCAACTTCTTTTTTTTGTCCGCCCTCAAGTTCTATGCCGTAGGTACCGCCGCCTGCTTTTCCGTCTTTTAGAATGACATTTTCATAATAAACTTTGCCAATGTTTTTTACGCTTACGCAGCCGTCAAGAGTTCCGTCGGCATACATGTTGGCTTTTGTAATTATCTGACCGTCGAAAATCCATCCTTCTTCATCGCTGTAATTTGAATAGGTAAGGGTGACAATTCCTTTAAGGCCTTTGACTTTAGTTTTGTAGTGGAGGCTTCCGCTTATAAGCCCTTCGATTTTTTCTTCTCCAAGCTTGGCCATGTTTCCCTTTTTATTTAATAAAACAAGTCTGTCCTGGGAAGCCTTCTGTTTAAGTGTATAATCAATAAAAAAATCTTCCTCGGTATAAGAAGAGTCTTTTTCTGCAGCAGCTTCTTTTGAATCATTTCCTGCAAGAGCAGAAAAAACAGATAAAAGTAAAATAAGGGAAAAAATTATTTTTTTCATGAAGCCTCCACTTTGAAATTAATTTTTAAAAAGTTTAAGACAGTTTAAATAATCTACCAGACTTATTGCTTCTGAAGGGTAGAAGTTTTTTCCATCCGGCAGTTCCATAATCTGATTTTCGACCATGCCAAGTACGGCATCAAAGTCAGAATCTTCTATTTTAATGTCTGCAATAGGACTTGAAACATTATGGCTCTGAGAAAGCTTTGTGTAATAATCTGAATAACGGCTTGCAAGGTCATTTTTTCCCTGAGACTTTATATAAACATTCCATAAAAATCTTGCAGCATTTTTTCTTGTAAGTTTTTTAGATTTTGTAATTTCCAGGGAACTTTTATTCTGGTTTTCTTTATCTTTTACACTTGAAAAATATCCTGCTTTCTCAAGTTTTTTTACCAGGTCAGAAGTTTTATATTTGTTTCCTGCTGTAAAGAAATTTAAGAGGGTCGAATTGTTTACCGTGTATTCAATCATAGACTGAACTGTAAGGGTATTCTGTAATTCCTTTGCGGTGATGTTATTTTGTAAATCAAAATTATTTGTAAGCTTATACATTCTCCAGATATTTTCCTGAAGCTTTGCATAACCGGTTCTGTAATTTTCCTGAGAATTTTTAGAAAAAATTAAAAAGGCCTTATCGATAGAAGCAAGAGATAGGTCATAACTTTGCATTAAATACAAAACCTTTGCTTTTTCTGTAAGGATAACAGCATCATCATTTTCTATTCGCAGAATGTTATTAAGATAGTCTAACTGGTCGGCATTTGATTTTTCTAATCTGGAAGCAAGAAGAAGGGTATAAGAATCATTAGCCTGTAAAACTCTTGCTTCTATATAAGTTTCTTTTGCTTTAGAGGCTTTTCCCTGGTAAAGGTATAAAAGTCCCTTTATGGAAAGAAGCCTTGCTTTTAAGGCAGGTTCCTGGTGCTGGTCAGAAGTATCAAGACTGTTAAGAAGATTCTGCACCTGCTGGTAAGAAAGGTTATGGCTGCAGATATAATTGCAGTCAATGTCTATAAAGGTATTTTCTACTTCCTGAATGGAATCAAAAACTACAGAAGATGAGGATGATGTATATATATCCTGCTGAAGACTTGCACAGGAAGTCAGGAAAAAGGCTGCTGCTGTAAGAATAGAAAAAATAATTTTTTTCATAAAAAGTTTCCTCTTAGAAAATGTTATAGGCAAAGATATGGTCATCTATTGAAAGTACAAGACAGTCATCTTTTTTGTCGCCGTTTACATCTGTAAATACAAGTTCATTATAACCCGAAAGCGGGAATGCTTCTATCATTTCAAGCAGACTTGTAAAGCCGTAGACTGTATTACCTTCGCCGCTTACAAAAATATCTGTGTGATTGTCTCCGTTGTAATCGCAGGTGGTGATAACTCCCTGTTTTGCCTTTAAGTATGGAATCTCTATCTGGGTAAAGTTAGCGTCCAGGGTAATTTTAAATAGAGATCCTTCTGCAGAAAGGGCAAAAATATTTCCGTCTGCTTCTTTGAGGTCTACATAAAATAATCCATCCAGCTGCAGAGGGAAATTCTTTAGAGGCGTAAGATTTTTATCTAAAATATATAAAAGTCCTGTCTGAGTTATAAAGGCAATGTAAATATTTCCGCCTTTTTTAAACAGACATGGAGAAGTATATCCTAAGCCTTCAACTATAAAAGGATTTAGTCCGCTGGTTTTTGCAGCTTCTGTTCCCTTGTAAAGGTGAATGCCGCCTAAGAAACCTCTTTCATAAATTGCATAATAATCATCCTTTACGCCTGGAGTATATTGCACTGTGCTTGAATAATTATTTTCAAAATAAGTTTCTGTAGCTTCGCTGCTTACCATACTGATATAACCGGATGTAGTTGTAAAAAGCAGCTGGTCTTTATAAAGGGCTGGCTTTGCACAGATTTTATCTGAAAAGAAAGGGAAGCCTTTTACAATTTCAAGTTCCTTTGTTAAAAGATAAATTGTTCCGTTTTTGCTTATGGCCCATAATTCTCCCTGACAGCTTTTAATTGTCGCCGGGCTTGCTGGAATTAACCAGTCAATATCTTTTATCTGCTTTGTGTTTACCGACAGAGTCTGAGGCGAAAGGGCAGAAAGAGAATCTTTTCCTTCCAGATAAAAGATTGTGTTAAATTTTGAATCGTTTGATTTACACAATTGAGAGGCTTTTTTTGTATTTTTTGGGAAGCCTGAAATTACCGGAGAATATTCAGATTTTGAAACGGTTGCCTTAAGCTGAACAAAAATTTCATTGTTTTTAAGACTGAGGTCAAAACGGCCAATGTTATAAAGTTTTAAAACCTCTGAAACTGTTGTTTTAGACTTTAAGAAGAATGGAATACTGCGCTCAAGGTTATAATAAAGGCTTACTGTAGATAAAGGTGACATCTTGTTTGAAAGATGCTTCCAGTTCTGGCTGTTGGTAATTCTTTTATTATTGTGACCTGCATTATTTATGCTAACAAGATTTTCCGGAGATTGAGAGAAATAAATAAAATCATCTCTTACAATATAATATGGCTTTGGAAGGTAGATGCCAAAGGTTTCCAGAATAGACTGAAGATAGCCTGGCAGTTGAATTGTAGGAAGTCTTACAGAATCAACCAGGAGGCTTTTGTCGCTTGTAAGGATGATAGAAGAAAAGAGGGTATCAAAAATCTGCTGTCTTTTCTTTTCGTCGCTGATTTTTATTGCAAGGACCGGTTCAGATTTTCCTTCCAGGGCAAAAACTGAAAACTCATCATCTGTCCAGCTGAAAATTGCATCTTCCAGGCTTGTATGGAATATTACATTTGAAGCTTTTTCTGCCATCTGCCATTTATCTTCCAGTTTATAAGAAGAAGGTATAAGGGCAAAGGCGGCATTTTTCAACTGTTCTATAGATAATGAATTTATAAAGGTATAATACTGGGTATTTTCCGGTATTTTATTTAAGAGGCTTGGGGTTGTAGATTCCGCTTTGAATAAAAGTGACAGCGGATGCTCCTGATAGGCCTCGTTTAATTTGTAAGGGAGGTTAAGCTTTACATGTACGTCGCTTTCTGAAATTTCAAGGCTGATGGTACTTAATTCTTCTAGGGTAACTGCATCCGAAAGTCCCTGAAGGTAGGCATCCTTTAAATCTTCTTCTGCAGAAGTTTCTGAAAGCATTTTTAAAAGTTTTTCACTGTTGCATGAAATCTTAAATGGTTCCTTTAGTTTTTCTGTAAGAGGCTGCAGCTGTTTCTGGCTGTAACTTTCTTCGTTTGTAAAAGAAACTGCTTTTTTGAATAAATCTTCGCTGCCGGTAATAATTACAAGATTCTTGTAAGGCATGATATAAAAAAGCTGATTCTGATTTTTATAAATGAAAAAATTATCTACATTAGTTTTTACATAGGTAAGGTTTTCTATTTTCTTTATGTCAGTAATAAGAGGGGCCAGTCTTGTTATGCCCGAAAGAAAGCCCATGTTTGCAACACAAAGAAAGGATTTATCTTCGTAAAGGGCAATATCAATTCTTCTTTGTAAAAGTTTTTTTACAAGGAAAGAGGATCTTAAATGAGATTTTCTGAAATTAAGGATAAAAGGGCGGATGGCACTTAAAGAAGGCTCTGCTACTACTAAATCAACTGCTTTTAAATCTAAAAGGGGTTCAAAAGCGTCCCAGGCACTGTCGCATCTTACATAAATTGAATAATCGTTTGGTACCACCTGGGAAAGCTTCTGCCTGTCAAAGGCAGAATATATAAACCAGGAAGTGATTATCAAAATTAAAATTAACAATATTATTAATATAGACAGCAAAAATTTTACAAAAGGATTTTTCTTTTTACTCATAATATCATTTTATTTTTTTATAATATTATGGTCAATTGTATGAACAATTAATGCTGGAACTTATTGTTTATGTTTTTTACAGCCTCAAAAAGTTCATCTAAAGCCTTCTGCGTGGTCTTAGGTCCAAAGCTGAACCTTACGGCAGTCTCCCTTACATCGAGGGGAATCTGCATTGCTTCAAGAACCGGCCTGTTAGCCTTTTTTGTTGAGCAGGCACTTCCCGTAGAAATGTAAAAGCCTTCTGCATCAAGAGCCCTGAGCATTACATTGCCCGGAATATTCTTAAAGGCCGCCTGAACAACGTAAGGAGAAAAACATTCTTCTTTTTCTGTTCTGATTTGTGGAACAATAGTACAGTTTTTTAGTTCTGAAAGTTTTTTTACAAATTCTTTTGTATTTATTTCAGGCTTTTTTTCTTCTGTCATATAGTAGCGGTCAATACATTTAGAAAAAGCCAGGGCCCCAAAAAGATTTTCGGTTCCGCTTCTAAGGCCTTTTTCCTGTCCGCCGCCTTTTAAGAAAGGATCAATGGAATCTTTTAAATATAAAAGTCCAATCCCTCTAGGCCCGCAGATTTTATGGGCGCTGAATGCGGCTGAATCTATGCCGGGGTAATTAAGTTTAAGGGGGATTTTTCCTGCTGCCTGTACACAGTCAACATGAAATTTTGGTTTTCTTTTTCCTTCACTTGCTTTTTTAATGGCATCTGCAATTTCGTAAATAGGCTGAATGGCTCCGGTCTCGTTATTAACTGCCATTACACAAACTAAATGAGTATCAGAAGTTAAAAGAGATGTAACAGCCTCTGCAGTTATAAAGCCTTCTTTATTTGCAGGAATGGAAATTACCTTCCAGCCAAGCTTTGTTAATACAGAAGCCTGTTCCCTTATGGCAGGGTGCTCAATGGAACTTATTAAAACACTGCCTTTTACAGGCTTTGACAATACAGACAAAAGGGGAATCTGATCGCTTTCTGTTCCGCCGCTTGTAAAATAAAGGGTCGATTCAGGAACTCCCAATTTTGCTGCAATGCTTTTGCGGGCCTTTTCCAGCTCTTCCCTTGCTTTTTTTCCTGCAGTATGCCCGCTGCTTGGATTTGCCCAGCATTCCATAGATTCTTTAAGGGAAGAAGTTAAAATATCTTCATCTGCAGGACTTGTTGCAGCCCAGTCAAAATAATGTTCAATGTTTTCCATTTTATAACCTGTTATTTTAAAGCCTTTAAAATTTCGCTGTCATCAACATCTTCAATGACTACCTGTCCAACTTCTTTTGGCAGGGTAAGCCTGATTTTTTCTGTCAGATTCTTTTTATCATTGTGCATGATTTTTATAAGTCTTTCTGCAAAGCTTCCGCCAGTAACTAAGGCAGGTATGGCCCCGGTTTCCCAGCCGTATAAATTAAGAAGGGAAAGCATCTGGTCTTTAAATGCTGTAGAACAATAGCCCTTGTTCCAGCTGATTGTTACAGCCCGGCTTATTCCCCAGGCTACAGCTTCTCCGTTTGTAAGAATTCCAAGGCCTATCATTGTTTCAAGGGCACTGGCAAAGGTTAAACCTAAGTGAAGGCAGCCTTTTTCAGAATCCTTTTTTGCTTCTTCCTGCATAATCTGGACCTTTGCTTTTATACAGCTTTTAATCATCTTCTGTAATAAAGCTTTATCCCGCGAAAGAATTAAATCTGAATTGTTTTTTATCTGGTCAAAAAGTTCCGAATCTTTTACAAAGGCCGTTTTAAAAACCTGGGCAAGGCCGGACTTAAACTGCTTGTCTGAAGTAAACTGTGTAAAGTCAGAAAAAATATGAATTTTAGAAGCAGGATATACTGTTCCTATCATGTTTTTAAGATTATCTACATCGCAGCCGGTTTTTCCTCCAATTGCGGCATCAACCATGGCAAGAAGAGTTGTAGGAATCAGCTGAAGATTTATTCCCCGTTTGTAAATGGAAGCGGCAAAGGCAACTAAATCACAGATAACGCCGCCGCCAATTCCAATAAAGGTATCTCTAACGGTAAATCCATGTTCCATAGCCATTTTTACAATGGTAAGAACCGAGTCCAGATTTTTGTATTTTTCTCCGGAACCTAATACCAGTAAACAGTCATCTTCGTATACATCATCATTAAAAACTTCAATGAGTTTTTGCATACAGTCCAGACTTGCTACATTACCGTCGGTAATAAAAAAACGTCTGTTTTCACTTTTTTCATTATAAAAAAAATCGTATAAATCAGGCAGATCATCATAGAAGTTTACTTCTGAATTTTCCGGCTGAAAAATACGCTCAGGATACTTTATTACAATGCTTTCATGTTTCATAGAAGGGTATTCTAATATTTTTTATCCATTTCTTCTAGTTCTGCAATGTTTTTTTCAAGGCGTTCAATTTCGCGGTTAAGCATTCTTTCGTAATTTAGTTCCCCGGTATAGATGCGTTCCCTTTCGTCTTCCCAGTTCTGCTTTTCTGTAATGAACAAAAAGTTAAAGGAAGGGGCGTTTGCCTTTTCATACCAGATTTTTGCTTCCTGCCAGTAATAAAGTCCTGCTTGATAGCAGCTTAAGGCTTTCTGCATATTTCTTAAATATTCATCTTTCCAGGGACTGTCATAAAAATAAATGCATTTTTTGTCGTAAGTTCTTCCAAGACGAAGATGCTGTTCAATCAGTTTAAGATTTATGTGCATTTGGAAAAGATAGCGGTATTTTTCCCATTGTTTTTCGTTTGTAACTTTAAAATCACAAAACTGGGGATTACAAAAATCTGCCTTTACAGCCTGTTCAAGCCAGTAAATGTTTTCTATACAGTCATCAGGATACTGCTGGTAGTGTACGTGATAAAGCTTATACCAGTCTTCCTTGTATTTAACCATATAGGCGTTCAGGTTAGAAAGAGAAATAAGAAAAAATAAAAGGCCCGAAATTATTCTTAGAGTAGATTTTTTCACACTCTGATTATCGGAAACTAGGAATTTTTATTTAATATGTTTTGAATAAAAGAATAAACTTCCTCTATGCTTTTTGAAGCGTCCAGGCGGATGATTTTCATGCCCTGAGGATTTTTTTCGTATTCCTGAATTACTTCTTCGTAAAGTCCTGCAGTTTTTTTCTGAGTTTCAAGGTTCTCGTAGATTTCTTTTTTTTCGCCGCGGGAAGTTACCCTTGCAAGGGAAAGTTCGGGGTTGATTTCAAAATAAAAAAGGTATTCTGGCAGGGGGAAGGTGGAATTTAATAGACGTGGTAAGTCTTTTCCGCATTTTACCGACTGATATGCCAGGGAGGAAAATAAATATCTGTCGCTTATGATACTTTTTCCCTGCTTTAATAATTCTATAATTCCGTTTTCGCCGTAAAGATGTTCACAGCGGTCTGCTGCAAATAAAAAGGTTGAAGTTTTTTCGTCTACCTTAATTTCTCCGCTTAAAATTCTTCTTAAAAAACGGCCTGTTTCGCCCGTGGTGGGTTCTGCAGTCTGAATATATTTTTGGGGATTACTGTCCCTTAGTTTTTTAATCTGTGTGGAAGTTCCGCTTCCGTCTATGCCTTCAAATACAATAAAATTTTTTAAAACCATATAACCATTATATATAATTTAATGTTTTTTTGATATAATATTTTGATTAAAATCGGGCTTCTTATACTTAAAATGGATAAGGTTAAATTCGGCAAATTACGACGCAGCATTTTTATTATTCTCTTCATTACAGCTTTTGCAATTGCTCTTCCTGTACAGTTTGCTATTACAAAAGGTGTTCGTAATGCTGTTTTAAATTTTAAGCAGAAGCTGGTAAATGAATATGGTATAGAAATCAGTTATGAATCTATTTCTCCCTCTCTGCTTTCGACCTTCAGCGTAAAGAATGTTGAAATTGTTGAACTGGGAGGCGAAAAACTTTTACAGATTGACCGCATAAAAGCGTCTTACAAGCTTATTCCCCTGTTGAAAGGTCAGCTGCAAAAGGGACTTGGTAATATTGTAGTTGACGGCATTCGCCTTGATGTTACACAGTTATTTACCGTTCTTAATAAAATTTCTAAAAAAAGTCCTGATGATAAGGATAATCTTTCTGAAGAAAAGCTAAAGGAAGAAAAAAAATCTCCGCCTCTGGAATTAAATGATTTTCTCAGTTTTATTCCGCAGAATATAAAGATAAAAAATATCTATCTTTCTTATAAAAATGCTTCAATAGATTCCACCTTAATGCTTCGTGAACTTCTGCTCAGCGGAAATAAAAGAAATAAAAATATTACTTTCCAGATGAATTGCCGCGGCAGTGCCAGGTTAATCAATCTTAACCAGAATTTGAGCGGACTTTTAAATATTCACGGTGTTATTCAGGAGGAACTGGATAATTCTCAAATAGAAATCCGCCTTAATAATTTTTCTAACGGAACATATACCTTAAACCGTCTGAATTTTCTGGTAACCTATAATCAGAATCTTTTTGATATACACACAATTCAGTCTGTAATCCCCCTGCATCTGGCAGCCTCCTATGATATAAAGACAAAAGACTATAAGTTTGAATTGCAGACAGATAAGCTTTCTCCTTCTACGGTTGTAAATGCAAATAAAAATAAACAGCTTTTTAACCGGATAAATAAACTTTTTATAAATACCGAATCAAGTCTTAGCGGTAATATAGATACTAAGCAGCTGCTCTTTACTTCTGCCGGAAATATTTCCCTTCCAAAAGAAGTTTTCCGCGGCGGAATAGAAATTGACTATGATATTCTTGCAAATGAAAAGAACCTTACCGTAAAAAAATTGTCTGCAGAAGGTCCATATTGCAGCGCAAACCTTGATTTGAATTTTATTTATAAGAACCTGCAGCTTTCCGGCCTCTTTGATCTTCCTTACTTTATGCTGGCTAACGGAAATGCAGTTTCTACCGAAGTTTATTTTGACCCTCTGGATCAGGGCTTTATGGCCTTTGCTCCTCAGCTCTTTTTGGGTCAGAAGGCATTAACTGCCATACAGTTTAAGTTTATGCCCCAGAGTGATTCCTATGATTTTGCCTTTGAAGCCTATGATTATTCTAATTTGAGTGAAGGAGAACCAGGCCTTATAGAGTTTGACGGTAGTTATCTTACAAAGTCAAAATACATACAGTCCAGTATGTCTCTTAATTCACTTTTCCTTTCAAGTATTTCGGATTTTGGACTTCAGCTTACCCAGGGTAATCTTGCTTCTACCTTAAAAAGCCTTTCATCTGCTGCAGATGGTTTTATGCTTTCAGGCGATGCTTATTTTTCTACGGACTTTAAGTCTATTTCTTACTATATACCTTATATCCTTGCTGCTAACACCAAAAAAGATAATCAGGTTTTAATGATTTCTGCAAACGGTAACGAAGAAGAAATTCAGCTCAATCAGATGAATCTGGTTTTTGGAAAGTATGCCCTGGGAGCTTCTGCCTTAGTAAATATTAATTATGCCGAAAAGGAAGCCTTCTTTTCTTCTGATATAGTTTTTGAAAATGTTCCCTATCATTTTACCGGAACCTGTCTTAATAATATTATTTCAATTTCTGGTGATTACAATACTATTGTTGATGTAGAAGTGAACGGCCAGAAAGAGTTTTTTGGAAACATAAACTTTGAAAATCTTCCTGTTATGGCTGGAGACTATTCTGTAATACTATCAACCCGTTCAAGCTTCAGTTATACAAAAGAAAATGGCCCTAACGTTGAAATTGCCTCCCTGGAAATTGATTTAGATGATTCTAAGGCAAAGGTTGTTACAAGTCCAAAGCTTCTTTTAACTGCAAATATTACAAAATACGGTTCCCAGGTTTCTTCCATTACCTATTCAGATTTGTTTACAAGCATGGAAGGAAATGCAGACTTCAGAATTAATTTTAATCAGAATAAATTTGATTCAGCAGGCCTTAATCTTCATATGTATGCTCCGGTTGGAAAAAGGGACCTGCTTATAGACTTTAATGTATTTAATCCTGAATTAAGTGCACTTTCCTTAAAGACCATAAAAGATTCCCTTTACTATAATGCCCAGATTCAGACAGAAAACCTGGACTTAAACCGCTTTGTAGATGTAAAGAGCGAAAATAACTTCCTTACAGCGTCAGTCAACGCTTTTGGAACCTTAAATCATCCTTTTGTTTCCCTTAATGTAGAAAATATGTCTATGCAGAAAGGAAACAAAACCCAGACTATAAATGCTTCTGCCGTATTAGAGGATTATGAACTTACTGTAGATTCCTTTAATATGTCGGGAGGTCGTTCTTCCATACAGGATTTCCACTGTAATTTTTCTCTGGATACCTTTACCGGCAAAATCAACCTTTTATATAAAACCGGCTATGCCAGTAAGTATATAAATGCTCCTCTGGAAATCTGCATTCAGGATGCCGTAAAGGAAGAAGGAAAAATGCTTCCTCAATCTCTGGTAGCAACAATAAAATCAAAAACCCTTACCGGAAGTCACTTTAAAAAAGAAGTGCCCCTGGATTTTACCCTCTTGTACTCTAAAGATATTATAAGTTTAATTTCGGGGCCAAAATTAGGTCTTTATCTTACATATCTTTCTAACGGAGATTGTAATCTTGATATTAATTCTCCGGGAATTATGACAATTAATGCGAAGGGTAATTTTAAAGATAAGCTTGATTTTGATTTTTACAATATTGATATAGATGTTGCAAAGGTATTTGAATATATAAATTACGATAACTGGGTAATTGTAGAGAATGGTCATGCAAACGGTTCCATTCAAATTACGGGAACTGCTTCAGAGCCAAAAATGAACGGTATGGTTATGGTAGAAAGCCCTGCGGCCAGGGTTCCAATTGCCATTCCGGTAAAACTGCAGGCAGAAAGAACCCCTGTAACCATTGTTAATAATGAGATTTATGTAAATAAAAATACCTACAGCGTAAAGAATAAGCCTTGCCTTGACGCAGACTGCCGAATCGTCTTTAACGGTTTTGCCTTTGATTACCTGGAATGCTTCTTTAAGTCTGTAAATAACGAAAGGGTACACGGAAAACTTTCTGTAAATCTCTTTACAGTAGAAACTGATATGCTTGCAGATCTCTGGCTTTATTACGGTGGTGATGATGCCTTATTCGAAATAGACGGTTCTATTAATGGCGAAAACGTAAACTTCTCATCAAATATTACCTCTTTAGCGGGTGGAGGAGAGCCTCCGGAAAATCCTTTGAACTTTGTTTCAACCCTTGATTTAACTACCGGAACTCATGCGGCCATTTCTTTTGAGCCTTTAATCAGAACGGTTATAGCTCCTAATTCAAAGTTTGTGGTTACCTGCGACAATAAGGCCCGCTATTATCATATTGATGGTAATGTAGATGTAAAATCCGGTGATATTGCCTATGTAAGCCGTAACTTCTATATCAAATCGGGAAACATTAATTTTAATACGGAAAGACTTTCTAACCCTAAGATTACCTTACAGGCAGAAACAAGAGAAAAGGATGATAAGGGTAATACTGTAAAAATCATATTGAATGTAGATAATCAGTATCTTTTAAGTCTTAACCCAAGGTTCTCGTCAACTCCGGCAAAATCAGAGTCAGAAATTCTTTCCCTTCTGGGACAGATTGCCCTTGCAGACTCAGACTCGGCCACAGACTTTATTTTTGCCGCCAGTGATTACGCCTTCCAGACCGCCATCGGCCGTAAAATAGAAAATAAGTTGCGAGAGTTGCTTAATTTCGATATATTATCATTACGAACTAATATAATTCAGAATACATTAAGTACAGCCTTAGGAAGTACAAATAATAGTCTTTCAAATGATCTGACTTTTGGTAACCTTTTTGATAATTCAACTGTTTATATTGGTAAATACCTTGAAAGAGATTTATATGTTGATGCCATGTTGAATTTTTCTTTCGACAAGAGAAAACAGGCACAGCAGCTTTCTTCGGGTAATTTGATTTTCCAGCCGGAATTCGGTATGGAACTGGAGTCTCCTCTGGGTAATATCAGATGGAATGTAGCTCCGGATATTAACGCATTAATGAATAAACAATATGTTCCTTCCACTTCGCTTACCTTGTCGTGGAAGTTTACATTTTGATTTAAAAAACAGGAGTAAATGATGCATCGTAGAGCGCTTGCTATTTTGTTCGCCTTAATTTTGCCTTTGTGTGGAATCTTTGCTCAAGAAGCAGATGACGAATGGTTCTGGGATCAGCCGATTTCTAAAATCGATTTTGAAGGTCTTAAGAACGTTAAAAAATCAGACTTATCAGGTATTGTTTCAAATTTCGTAGGACTTCCTTTTAATGATGAAGTTTACAATGATATTTTAGACAGACTTTATTCTATGGAAATGTTTGATGACATTGTTCCATACGCAAAGCACGATTCAAAAAATCAGTCTTCAGTTCTTCTTGTTTTTCAGGTAAAAGAACGTCCTGTAATTTCTTCCATTAACTTTGAAGGAAATAAGAAAATCCGTAATGGTGAATTAAGGGATCAGATAAAAATAAAGGCAACAGACGTTTACGTTGAGTCAAAAGTCCTGCTTGATGAACGCACACTTAGAAATTATTTCTTACAGAAGGGCTATACAAACTCAAGTGTAAGTCATACCTGTAAAGAAACTGAAAACGGGGTGGAGGTAACCTTTGTTATTAATGAAGGTTCCAGCACTGTAATTAAAGAGATTTCATTTACGGGGCTTACAATTGCTTCTCCTCGTGCCTTAAGGGGTAAACTTCAGTTAAAAGAATCCGGCTTTATGAAGGATGGTGCTTTTCAGGCTTCTCTTTTGGAACAGGATAAACTTGCAATTGTAGCTTTCTGTAAAGAAAGAGGCTATGCAGATGCAGAAATTATTGACGTTAAAATTGATACAGAATTAAACGAGCAGAAACAGAGAAATGAACTTTCAATTAATTTTATAATTAATGAGGGTGCAAAATATACCTTTACAGGCTTTTCTATCAGCGGAAATGAGGTTTTCTCTACAAAAGAGCTTATGGACTTGTGTAAGCTTAAAGAAGGCTCTCCTTATAACGAAACAAAATTACAGGAATCAATTCAGGAAATTGCCGGAAAATACTATGAGTACGGTTATATGTCAAACGATTTTTATCCTGTACCTCAAAAAGATACAAATCTTCACGAAATTTCTTATTCTCTTGTAATTTCTGAAGGTCCAAGAAGCCATGTTGAAAACATTATCATTAAAGGAAATACAAAAACAAAGGATTTTGTAATCAGACGTGAAATTCCAATTGAAAGCGGTGATATTTTCAGCCGTGCAAAAATTATGGCTGCTTACAGAAACCTTATGAACCTTCAGTTCTTCTCAAGCGTTATGCCTGAGTATCAGTCTGGTTCAGAAGCAAATCTTGTAGATTTAGTATGGACAGTAGAGGAACAGTCAACCACAAATATCAACTTTGGTATGACCTTCTCTGGTTCTGCAGATCCTACAAACCCAATGCCAATTTCCCTTTATGTAAAACTTGAAAACTCAAATCTTGCAGGAGAAGGCCGCTCTATTTCTACTTCTGTTAATGCTTCAAGTACAGAGCAGTCTTTCAGTGTTTCTTATTCTCAGAACTGGATTGGTAATCTGCCTATTACTTACAGTCAGTCTTTATCATTCTCTCATTCTATAGAAACAACTCCACAGAATTATTTTGATCCTTTCCTTGGTTTACAGCAGTACTACTATTATATGAATTACAAGAGCTGGTCTGCCAGCTTAGGAACTTCTTTTGGCCGCAGATGGTATTTTGATTATGCCGTATTAACAGGTTCTGCCGGTATTTCAAATACATTGAAAAATAATATTTTTGATGAAGCAAGTACAGTTCCGGTTGACCAGGGTATTTCTACTTTTGCTAACCGCTGGGGATGGTTAAACTCTATCTGGACTTCTTTCTCTGTTGATCATCGTGATATTAACTATAATCCTTCAAAAGGATGGTTCGCAAGTCAGAATATTGCCTGGTATGGTTTAGTTCCTGGCCTTGAAAAAGAATTCTTCTTAAAGACAGATACAAAAGCAGAAGCTTATCTGACCCTCTTTAATATTCCAGTAACAGAAAACTTTGACTTTAAGGCAGTTTTATCACTTTATTCGAACTTTACAGCTATTTTCCCAACTTATTCAACAACAGTTTCAGATTCAAACCGCCTTTATGTTGACGGTATGTTCCATGGACGAGGCTGGACAGAAGCTTATAAATATGGAAAAGGCCTTGCCATGTGGTCTAACCAGGTTGAAATCCGCTTCCCAATTGTTCCAAACATTCTTGGTGCAGACTTATTCTGGGATACCTGTGCTATTAAAGACACAGTTGCAGATTTATCAACTCTTAAAATGTCTGATTTCTACTGTTCTTTTGGACCTGGTATAAGAATCCTTATTCAGCAGTTCCCATTACACTTAATGTTTGCTTTCCGCTATCAGCACGATGCTGCTACCGGAGTGCCTAAGTTTGATGATCAGCCATTCCAGTTTGTTCTTTCATTTAATTTAGTTAATCGCTAGTTTTGAGGTTTATATATGAAAAAGAATTTTAAGATTTTTACACTTTTTTCTTTATTTGCTCTTTTTACAATGCTTCCTGCTTTTTCACAGCAGATTACAAAATTCGGCGTTGTAGATACAGCAAAAGTTTATAATGCATATTTTCGTAACTCAACTCCAGTAAGAAATTACGAAAAAAAGAAGGCTGAGTTTCAGGACGAAATCAATAAAAAGACTGATGAATTGAAACAGCTTCAGCAGAAAAAACTCGAAATGGAAAAAAACGGTAATGATGCCCAGGTTTTAAAAATCGAAGCAGAAATTACAAAAAAGAAGGATTACCTTACAGAATATGCCAATGCAAAAAATGTAGAGCTGGAAAGCCTTCAGAAAACCCTGCAGAATTCTGATGAATTCTATAAAAAACTTTACAATACTCTTACAAAAATAGCAGAAAGCGGTGGTTATTCCATGATTTTGAGTTTACAGGAATCAAATTCTATTTTGTGGTACTCATCATCTGTAGATATAACTAATCAGGTTATTGCTGAGCTTGGATTATAATGGCACAGGAAGAATTAACTCCAATGATGGTTCAATACCATTCGATTAAAGATAAATATAAATCGGAGGTATTGTTCTTTCGCCTTGGAGATTTTTATGAAATGTTTAACGAAGATGCGGTAGAAGTATCGCGTCTTTTGAATTTAACCCTCACACACAGAGCGAATCAGCCCATGTGTGGAATTCCCTATCATGCAGCAAAAGTTTATATTGCAAGACTGCTGCGCCTTGGAAAAAAAATCGTCATTTGTGAACAGGTGGGCGAGATTCCCCGCGGTGGAAAGGGCATAACCGAGCGTAAAGTTGTAGAAATCATTACACCGGGAACTGCCGTTGAGTCAGAGTATCTTGACGGTTATAAGGCCAATTATCTTGCCGCCCTTTGTATTTATAAGGCAAGGGCAGCCTTTGCTTTTATAGATGTTACAACTTCCTCTTTTAAGGTAACTTCCTGGCCTGCTTCCTTAATGGCAGAAAACTTTGCAAAGGAATTAAACCGCTCTTCTCCAAGAGAAATTCTTCTTCCAAAATCGCTGCAGAATAATCAGACAGTTCAGGATGTATTATCCTCTTATACAAATATTTCTGTTTCATATTATCCTGACTGGGATTTTAATTATGATTATTCTTTTAAAAAGCTTACCGAACAATTTAAAACCGTAAACTTAAAGGCCTTTGGCCTTGAAGAAAATTCCTGCGAAGTTATCCCGGCAGGATTTTTACTTGATTATCTTGAAAAAACAACCAATACCTCTTTACTGCACATCAGGTCCATTCAAAATTATTTTGATGATGATTTTTTAATTATGGATGATTCTTCAAGAAGAAATCTTGAAATTACAGAAAATATGAGGGATGGTACTTCAGCATATTCTCTGCTTGAATGTGTAAATTATACAAAAACTTCAATGGGAAGCAGGCTTTTACGAAACTGGCTTTTGTTCCCATTAACAAATTTACGTCAGATTGAAGACCGCCAGCAGAGAATTACAACTTTTTATGAAGATTCTGCCTTATTAAATAAAACCCAGGAGGACCTTGGAAAAATCCTTGATGTTGAGCGTCTTAGCGGAAGAATTGCCATGGACAGGGCACATCCAAAAGATTTACAGGCCTTAAGGGTAAGTCTGGAAGCCTGGCAAAAGGTTAAAGAATATCTTCATCCTTATGATTTTTCTTTTGTTGCTTCAGATTCTTCGGAAAAAATCTGTCAGTTAATTTTTAATTCCATTTTAGAAGATCCTTCAACCTCTCTTACCGACGGCGGAATTATTAAAAAGGGATGGTCTGAAGAACTGGATCACTGGCGTGAAATTCATGATAATTTTAATTCAGTCCTGCTTGAGTATGAGGCTTCAGAAAAAGAAAAGACCGGAATACCTACTTTAAGAATAAAATATAATAATGCTGCCGGATACTTTATTGAAGTCAGTAAGGGAAAACTTTCCTCGGTTCCACCTCATTTTATTATGAGAAGGGCCCTTGTAAACGGCGACCGCTATACTACTGAAAAATTACAGGAGCTTGAGCAAGAGCTTAATGAATCTTCAACAAAGATTCTTGAACTGGAAAGAGATTTATTCCTGGAAGTTAGAAATTCCCTTCATCAGTATATTCCTTATCTTATGCAGCTTGCTGCAGAAATTGCAAATACCGATGTAAGTGCAGCTCTTGCCCAGGCTGCCAGTGTAAATAACTGGGTATGTCCTCAGGTTGATGAATCTTCTGTATTCGAAATTGTAGATGGAAGGCATCCTGTTGTAGAAAAGCATATTCCAAGCGGAGAGTTTGTTCCAAATGATACTTTTATAAGTGCAGGGGAAGATCATCTCCCTTCGTTTAATCTGATTACCGGACCTAATATGGCAGGTAAGAGTACATACCTGAGACAGAATGCCTTAATTGCCCTGCTTGCTCAAACAGGTTCTTATGTTCCTGCTTCAAAAGCAAGAATTGGAATTGTAGATAAAATCTTCTGCCGGGTTGGAGCTTCAGATAATCTTGCAAAAGGTGAATCTACTTTCCTTGTAGAAATGTCTGAAACTGCAAATATTCTTCATTCTGCAACAGAAAAATCTCTTGTAATTATGGATGAAGTAGGGCGGGGAACTTCAACAGAAGACGGTCTTGCTATTGCCCGTGCTGTAAGTGAATATCTTTTAAATACCGTTAAATGTAAAACTTTATTTGCAACTCATTATCATGAACTTTCCAGAATGGAACATCCAAAATTAAAGATGCTTTGTATGGCAGTAAATGAACAGAGTGGAAGTGTTGTCTTCTTGCGTAAGGTTATTGAAGGCGTAACACAGAATTCTTACGGAATTCATGTTGCGGCCTTAGCGGGTATTCCGGATTCTGTAATAGAAAGAGCTAAAGATATTCTTGCCTATATTCAGAATCAGGCGAACGAAAATCCTTTAATTTTTGAAGAAATCAAAACTCCTCAAAAAGAAGAAAAAAATCTTTCGCAGCCACAAACTCCAGGCCTCTTTAGTGATGAAGAAATTATAATATCAGAAATTCTTTCTGTTGATCTTGATAATATTACTCCTATGAATGCCCTGCAGACTATTGCAAGATGGAAAAAAAGTCTTTCCGGCCGCTAATTTTTTAATAAATTTCTTAGAATTTTTGTTAAAAGTGAATTTTTAAGTCAATAATATTGGTGTGGGATTTCTTTTTAAATTCAGATTCTTGCTGCTTACCTTATTGAGGCTGCTATTTTCTTTTTTAAATGGAAATAAGACTTGCGTAGTCTGTGGTAAAGACACCTTGCTTCTTCCTCTTTGCAGAAATTGTGCAAGAGAAACCTTTAAAATTGATTTTACCAGTTCAAGGTGTAGATTTTGTGGAAAAATTCTTATTTCTACGAAAGATACCTGTATGGAATGTAGAGAGAATTCTGTGCTTAAGCATCTGGATTTTATTTTTCCTATGTATTCCTATAGACTTTGGAATAAAGAATTATTGTTCTTGTGGAAAATTAACGGCCAGAGGTCTTTGTCGTATTTTTTTGCAGCGAAAGTAAGTCTTGCTTTGGAAAAGCTTGGAATAAGTTTTATTGTTCCTGTGCCACCGCGAAAGGGAAAAATCGCTAAAAATGGATGGGATCAGATTGACGAATTGTGTACTTTGCTTAATGTTTTTTTTGGACATAAGATACTGCGGTTACTGGAAAGAACTACTAAGCTTCAGCAAAAAAAACTGGACAGAGAGAATAGACTTAACACTATTGAATCTGCCTACAGACTCTTACCGGAGAAAGTGCTTGAAAAGAATTTAAAGAGAATGAAAACCTGCCTGTCTGACAAAATCTGTATTATTGATGACGTTTGCACGACCGGTTCAACTTTAGAAGCATGTGCAAAACTACTCAAGGAATACGGATTTAGTCAGGTGGGTGCATTGACTATCTTTACGGTAGATTAAGGAGGTTTCAGGTAATTTGAATCTTCAGATTGCAAAAGTGTAGAATTCAAGGTATTATATAATGGTAAGTATTTTATATTTGCAATGGAGGAGTCTTATATATGGTTGATACTGATTCACAATTACAGTTAGTAACGTTTCATCTTGGAGAAGAATTATACGGGGTAAATATTATGGATGTAAAAGAAATCGTTCGTATTTCTAATGTCCGTGCCATTCCAAATGCTCCTTATTATGTTGAAGGATTTATTAATTTGCGTGGAGAAATTATACCTATCATAGATTTACATAAACGCTTTAGAATTAAGGCATCTTATAGACCTGAAGATATTGAAATGGATGGTGGTTTTATTATCCTTAATATCGATGGAACCCGTATTGGAATTATTATTGATAAGGTAGAACGTGTAATACCTGTAAATGGGGCAGAAATAAAAGAGCCTCCACAGATGATTTCAGGAATTGGAAACGAATATATTGAGGGAGTTGTAAAATCTGATGCAGGCGGTTATTTAATTATGTTAAACACCCGCAAGCTCTTTAACGCAAAAGAATTACAGAAAATTTCAGACATAAAATAATGATACAGACATATAGTACTACAATTAGAAGAAAAGAAATGGATGCAGTTCTAACCTGCATGGTTGATGAAAAAATTGGACCTGGTGAATTAAATTCAAGATTAATCAGTCAGGTTAAGGAATTTTTAAAATGTGATGGTTCGGTTGCTTTAAGAAGTCCTGCCATTGCCTTAAAATATGCCCTGCTTGCCCTGGATTTAGAAAAGGGCAGTAAAATAATGATTTCTGCTCTGGCCCCAGCCTGGCAGTATCAGGCAGTTACAGATTTAGGTTATGAGCCTTTAGTTCTTGATGTTGAAGAAAGTACAGGCCTTGTAAATCCTGAAATTGTTAAGGAAGGAATTCAAAAGGGAGGAAAACTTTTACTCCTGCATGAAACAGAAGGAATCCTTCCTGACCTTACTGCTATTTCACAAATTGGAATTCCTTTAATTGAAGATATTTCTTCTAGTGCTGGTGCTGTAGTTCCAGAAAAAGACGAAAACGGTGTTAATACTGACAAGGTAAAAATGGCCGGCTCCTTTGGTTTATTTACCATTATGGGACTTGAAGAGCGCGATGTAATTACTGCAGGGGGCGGAGCAATTTTAATGGCACCTGGCCGCCGCGAATGGATAGTCCTTAAAAAATTTGTTGACGCAGCGCCTTTAACAGATTTACTTCCAGATATCAATAGTGCACTGGCCTGGGTTCAGGTAAAAGAATACAACCGTAATGAAGCTTCAAGAAAAGAATTGTTTAATTTGTTTCAGCGGGCCTGTATGATTGGCAAGCATAAAATGTATACAAGAGAAATGGACAACGGCAGTACAATGAGTTCATTCCCTCTGGTTTTATCAAGTCCATACAAAGATGTAAAACAGTATGCTGCAAAGAAAGACATTGAAATCTCCCTTGCATACGAAAACTCTGTTATAGCATTAAAAGAGGAAGAGTTATCAGAAACTTGTATTCATGCAAAATCACTTTACTTACGTTGTGTACATGTTCCTTTATACCCAAGATTAACACACGCAGAAGCTGCAAAAATTGTAAAAGTATTAGGTTCATTACCTTAATTACATATGGTAAAAAAAGTATTAATTGTTATTAACATAAGCAAAGATGACTCAATGAATCTGGCTAAGGAAATTTCTACCTGGCTTAAAGAGAAAAATATTGAGTCAGATTTTATAAGTTTTGATGGTTTTTGCAATAACAGTCCGATTACAGGTTATGATTTAACAATCACCCTGGGAGGTGACGGAACCGTTTTATGGGCCGCAAGAAACTGTCTTGATTCTCAGATTCCAATTTTTCCTATAAATCTGGGGCAGTTTGGTTTTATAGCCACTGTTGAACCTGGAAACTGGAAAAATGCCCTGCTTACAGTGCTTGAAAATAAAGCTGTTTTTTCTTACCGTGGAATGACTTATACAACAGTAATCAGAGAAGGAAAAGAAGTGTATTCTACCTATGCTCTTAATGATTCTGTAATTTGTGCAGAGCAGACAGCAACAACAATATGCCTTAAAGTTAAATATAATAATCTTGATTTGTGTGATTTAAAGGCGGATGGATTAATAGTAAGTACTTCTACAGGTTCTACGGCTTATTCTGCCGCTGCGGGAGGACCGATTGTAGGACCTGAATTGAATGCCCTTATTGTAACTCCTGTAAATTCCTTTTCCCTTTCTTCAAGGCCAATTGTTTTGAATCCGGAAGGAGAATTGTCTGTTTTTATAGATAAAAGCCGTACAAAAAAAATCTGCCTTACAGTAGATGGTCAGGAACCTTTTTCTATTGTTCAGGGAGATACGATTATTATAAAAAAAGCAGAAAAAATGGCAAAACTGCTTTTCTGTACCCACGAAAGCTTTTATAATGCTCTTCGATCTAAATTAAACTGGACAGGAGGACCACATGCTTGAGGATCTTACAATAAAAGATTTTGCTTTAATTGACTCAGACTATCTTGAATTTGAAAATGGTTTTACTGTACTTTCGGGAGAAACCGGTGCCGGAAAATCTATTTTAATTGGTGCCCTTTCTTTTTTGCTGGGTGGAAAAGCTGAAGTTTCTCAGATAAGGGCTGGAAAAACCGAAGCCTCTGTAAGCGGAACTTTTTATATAAAAGACTGTCAGTGCAGACAAAATCTGCAGGAAGAGGACGAAGCTTTAAATGCCCTTGAATGGCTTTCTTTACATGGAATAGAAATTGAAAATAATAGAGTTTTATTAAGACGCTTTATAAGGGAAAACGGAAAATCTGGTGCCTGGATTAATAATACCCCTGTAACCAGAAGCGATTTAGCTCAGTTTTCTGCTTTTCTTGTGGATATTCACGGCCAGCATGAACATCAGTCTTTGATGAAGGTTAGTGAACATAGAAAATTTCTTGATGAAAGAGCCGGCATTACCGAAGAAGTAAAGGAATTTACAAATCTTTATGCCTTACTTGTAAGTAAAAGAAAACTTTATGATTCGCTTTCTATGAACGAAGGCGAAAGAGTCCATAAACTTGAAATGCTTTCTTTTGCGGTAAAAGAAATAGAAGAAGCAAAACTTAAAAAAGATGAAGATACTCAGCTGGAAGAGGAAGAAGCAAGACTTTCTTCTTACGAAAAACTTTTTTCAGATATTGATGAAATCACAGGGATTTTAAGCGACGGAGAAAATAATCTTGTAAGTCAGTTAAAAAATGCAAGAAGAACAGCTTCTCATGCCAGCGCAATGGATAAATCCTTAGAAAAAATTGAAGAAAGACTTGAATCATCTTTTTATGAACTTTCGGATATTGCAGACGAATTTTCAAATTATAAAAATAATCTGGTTTTTGATCCTTCCCGTCTGCAGGAAGTTGAAGACAGACTCTCTTTAATCTACAACCTTAAAAAGAAATATTGTGCTTCTGTAAATGTTCCTCTTTCTGATTTATTTTCTTTCTATGAAGAATCAAAAAAGTTTATAGAGGAAAATTCAGATGGAAATAATCAGAGAGATTTACTTGCTGCAGAAGTTAAAAAAATTGAAAAAGAAGTTTTACTCAAGGCTCAGAATATTTCAAATAAAAGGAAAAGTACTGCCGGTCAGTTAAGCGAAGAAGTAGATCAGATTCTTGCAAAACTTGGAATGAGCGGAACTCACTTTGGAATACAGATAACAGAAAAGGATGAAAGCGAAGTTGAACAGAAATGTGGTCCTTACGGAAAAGATAACGTTGAATTCCTTATAAGTGCAAATCCTGGAAATCCCCTGCAACCTCTTGCAAAAATTGCCTCAGGCGGTGAACTTTCCCGGGTAATGCTTGCCTTAAAAACCATTTTTGCCCAGGCCGACAAGGTGGATACTTTAATTTTTGATGAAATTGATACGGGAATTGGTGGTGAAGTTGCCGTTGCAGTAGGCGCACATTTAAAAAAATTAGCTAAAAACAGACAAATTTTTTGCATTACACATCTAGCGAGTATCGCAGTTTATGCCGATAATCAGATAAAGATAGAGAAGAGTGTGTCTAATCAAATAACATCATCAAATGTTTATACTGTAAAAGGGGAGCAGAGGGTAATGGAAATCGCCCGTATGCTTTCTGGTGATTCATCAACGGAACAATCTCTTGAACACGCTCGTGCTATGCTAAGTAAATATAGCGAGGTTTAAGATGGCAAAAATTTCGGAAGAAACAAGACTTCATTTTAGTGAGGCAATACAGCCTTACAAAGATAAAATTACCAAAACCTTAGAAAAAGAAAAAACAATGCTCAACGGTATGCATAAGGGAGATATTGATTTTGAAAATAAAAAGATTCTCCTTTGTGAAGATATGATTTATGTCGCTTCCTTATACATGGCCCAGAACAGTCTTTCTCTAAAAGTTATGGACGTTAAAAATAATGATGCCCTCAACGAAGCCAGAAAAGTTTTATATAAAGCCATTATTTATCTTGAAGAAGTTGTTTCTAATGTAATTGACTGTCCTTTTACAGATTTATCAGATTTTCATGAGGCAATTAAGAACGTTGCAATTTCAAGACGCTATATGATAATTCGTAAACTTGGACTTGCCATAAATATGCTCAAAGATTCTTTCGGAGATAATTCTAAATGGAAATGGTCTTTTGTTGAGCTGGAAGGAAGATTTGCTACAGTTGCAAAAAACTTCATTAATATGAAGGAAGCCTTAAAAGATTATTTTGATCCTCGTTCCCAGGATTACGAAACAACCGTTTTGTATATAAGACTGATTCAAAAACTTCTCAATGATTCGGCTACTGCCTACCGCGATAAATATGAACTTTCAACACGTCGTATAGATGATATGCGAAACGGTATTAAATATCTGCTTGCCTTAAGAAAACTTTATGTTGCCTTAGGAAATTCTCAGCAGGCAGAAGAAATAAAGAAAAAGGCTGTTGTTTGGAAAGACAAAATGGATGCTGATGCCAAGGCCGGAACAAACAACTAAGAGACAATCAATACATTATGGAAAAGACTCTTGCACTAAAAATTTTTGAGGGATTCTCAATACAACGCTGGAATGACCTTGTTCGCCCTTTTGAACTGGTAGAAATGGATAAAGCCGGGGAAAAAATGGTAATAGCCTATATTCTTGCTAAATATGAAGAACACAAAGGTAAAAAAATTAACTGGAGCTGGATGATTTATGCATCCTTATTTGACCTTTTAAAAAAGATTGCCCTTTGTGACATAAAAGCTCCTGTACAGCAGATGTTAAAAAAAGAGTTTCCCGACGAATACATGAGATTAAATGAATGGGTTTTAAATCAATACAGACAGCTTATTACTGATGATGATTTATTTTCCCGTTTTACAATTTATGTCGGTCAGAAAGCAGGCTCCTTTTCTATTCCTGAGGATTTACAGCATACAGTACATGTTTACCAGGCTGCCCATAAATATTCTACAATGCGTGAACTTGAAATGCTTAGTCCTGTAAACGAAAAAGAAAGGATATCTGACATAGATTCCCAGCTTAAAAATGAGATTCAGCCATATCTGGACCTTGAAGGGCTTCAGAAATTTATAACACACCAGAAGGAGTTTAATTTTCTTTTAAAAATTGAACAGCTTCGCTTTCAAACCCGCTGGAATCAGACACCAAGAGTTCCAAAGACCTCTGTTCTGGGCCATTGTTTCTTTGTTGCAATTATGACTCTGCTTCTTGGACGCGAATCAAATCCTCATATGTGTGAGCGCCGTATTATAAATAATTTTTTCAGTGCTTTATTTCATGATTTACCGGAAAGCGTTACTAGAGATATTATTTCGCCAGTAAAGCAGGCCACAGATGAACTTCCTAATATTGTAAAGAAGATTGAAGATGAAATTGTAAATAAAGAGCTGGTTCCTTTTATGGAAAGTTTTTATGTGAATGAAATTTTGTATTATACCTCAGATGAATTTTCTGACAGAATCATTTCTGCCGATGGAAATGTAGAAGTTGTTTCCTGGGCGGATTTGAATACAAAATATAATTTTGAAGTTTATAATCCTGTTGACGGAAAGCTAGTACGCATTTGCGACCATTTAAGTGCCCTTATGGAAGCAGATATTTCTATAAAACATGGTACTACCTCAGTTCATCTGGAAAGTGGAAAGGAAGGTATGCTTCATTATTATAAGGAAGGTCAGATAATTTCCGGAATTGATGTTAATAGTTTATTTAATAAGGTTGTGTAAAAGGCAATAAATCTGCCTAATAAATTATTTTTTTCTGCCGATAATTAAACTATGAAAAAACAATTTTTTGTATATATTTTTATTTCTCTTTTTCTTACTTCTTATATTTTTTCTCAAACTGTTTATAAGGTGGAAAAAGGGGATACTCTTTATTCTATCAGTAAAAAATATCAGATTACTGTAGCTGAATTACGAACTGCAAATAATCTGAAAGAAAATGATATTATTAAAGTAGGACAAAAATTAATCATTCCTGATGCTGATATAAGTACTGCTGCTGCCTTATCAACAAATAAGAAAGTCACAATAGACAAAAATATTAAGACAGAAAATTATCAGGTTCAAAAGGGAGATACCTTATACGGAATTGCAAAAAAGAATGGAATTTCTGTTGCTGAACTTATGGCTTTGAATAATTTAAATTCAAGTTCGGTTATTAAGGTAGGACAAAAATTAAAGTTATACAAAAAAGAACTTCCTTCTGTTACAGTAAACGAAACAACTGTTTCTTTAAGTACAAATATTCCGGATACAAGATCTTATGGTTCAACAATAAACTCAGATTCTTCAACAAAATGGCCTGTTGCTAATCCAAAGGTTACACAAATTAAGGGAAAGGTCTGGGGTGTTCAGTTAAGTGCAAAAACCAATGAAGCTGTAAAATGTATTAATGAAGGTACAGTAATGTATGTTGGTATTTACAGGGGATTCGGTCAGGTTGTTTTTGTTCAGAATAAAACAGGCTTAATCTATGCTTATACAGGACTTGGCTCTGTTAATGTAAGAAAAGGGGAGTATGTTTTATCTGATGCAGTTTTAGGAACTGCCGGAATAGATACTCTTTCCAAAAATTCGCAGATTACCTTAATGGTATTCCAGAATGGTCAGCCGATAGACCCTGCAAAAGCTCCACGAAGTTAGCAGACTTTTTTTTGTATTAAAAATTAAAAAAAAAGGCCGGATTTATAAAATAAATCCGGCCTTTTTTCTTTTAAAGTCCTTTTACAGAACCAAAATTATTTTGAAGCTTTTTCAATAATAGCTTTGATATCTGAAGAAATGCCGTCGCATAATACTGCGGCTTTATTCTTTGCTTCAGCAAGCCATTTGTCGCTTCCGTCTCCGCTAGGAATCATAGAATTGATATAGAACTTAATCTTAGGTTCTGTTCCAGAAGGACGGGCAGAAACGATTGTTCCGCTTTCAAGATAGAACTGTAATACATTGCTCTTAGGAAGTTTTGAATCGTTCATAAGGTCTCTAACCTTAATTACTTTTTCTCCGCCTAAAGTTGCAGGAGGATTCTGACGCATAGAAGCCATCATGTTTTTCATAGTTTCGCTTCCTGTAGCGCCAGGGAAGTTCTGAGAAATAGCACGGTCTTCAAAATATCCATATTCTTTATACATATCATCAAGATGTTCAAGAAGTCCTTTACCCTGGCTTCTCCAGTAAAGAATCATTTCTGCACACATTGCAGCTGCAGATACACCGTCTTTATCCATAACATCTGTTTCAACTTTATAGCCGTATGATTCTTCAAGACCAAATACATAATTGTATGAATGATCTTTTTCAAAGTTTGCTTCAACAGCGGCAATCCACTTAAAGCCTGTAAGACAATCAAACATTGTTACGCCATATTTTTTACAAATGTAGTCTCCGAATGGAGAAGTTACAATTGAGCGGATACATGCAGGATTTGCAGGCATTTTGTTGAATTCTTTGCGTGAAAGAAGAACGTAATCCATTAATAAGGCACCCATCTGGTTTCCAGAAAGTAATACCCATTCTCCGTTTTTGTCAGGGAAGGCTGTTCCAAAACGGTCAGCATCAGGGTCAGTTGCCATTAAACCGTCAGCCTTTTCTTTTTTAGCAAGTTCTACTGCAAGTTTTAAGGCTGGCTTTTCTTCTGGATTTGGTTTTTCAACTGTAGGGAAGTTTCCGTCAGGTTCAAACTGTTCTTTGACAGGAATTACGTTTAAGCCTAAATCTCCTAAAACCTTCATAACATGCATACCACCGGTTCCATGAAGTGGTGTGTATACAATACGTACATCCTTTGCCTTTTCTTTGATTAATTCTGGTCTGAATAACTGTGCCTTACACATATCCCAGAATTTTTCATCAATTTCTTTATCTATAATAACAAGTTTTTCTGTAGAGATTGCTTCTACACGAGTCATTGTTTTTACTTCTGTTACTTTATTTACCTCTTCGATAATTCCCTTATCGTGAGGTTCAATAACCTGAGCACCGTCATCCCAGTAAGCCTTATAGCCATTGTACATTCTTGGGTTATGAGATGCTGTTACTACAACACCTGTCTGGGCACCTAACTGGCGGATAGCATATGATAATTCTGGAGTTGGTCTTAAGCTTGAAAAAAGATAAGCTTTGATTCCGTTTGCAGCAAAAATTAAAGCTGTTGCTTCGGCAAATACATCTGAATTCAAACGGCTGTCGTATGCAACTACAGCACTTAATGTTCCATTTTTTGCTCTTTCTGGGAATGCTTTAATAACGTAATTTGCAAGTCCCTGTGTTGCAAGATTAATTTCTCTTGTATTCATGCGGTTTGTTCCACCGCCCATAATACCTCTTAAACCGCCGGTTCCGAATTCCAGAGTCTGGTAGAATCTGTCTTCAAGCTCTGCATAATCTTCCTTTGCGATTAATTCTTTTACTTCATTGCTGAATCTTTCATCTGCTTCAGCTTCAATATATGCCTGAGCTCTCTTCAAGATTTCTGCTTTATCCATACTTAATTTATCCTCCAAAAATAAAATTTATTTTCAATAAAATTAATATACTAAATTTAATGGTCTTAATAAAGCCTGTTAGCTGTTAATAATTATCTGCCTCTAACAACATTTGACTTTCCCATTTTAATAAATCTTTTTCAATCTGTGGTTTCTGTCCTTTTACATCGCACATGATTCTAAAAACAGGTTCGGTTCCACTGCCTCTCATCCAGATAAAGGCAATTGCCTCATCTTTTGCATTTTTAAAGAGAATTTTTAAGCCGCCTTTTCCAGAAAGAGAAAAATCATTTACATTTTTTACTTCTTTTGTACCGTTTGTAATGATTGCTTCCCAGGAACAGATGTTGAACTTCTTTACAAGTTCCTTTTGTTTTTTATTCCATTCTTTTATAAAAATTTTCTGGAAATTTGCTTTTAATACCGAGTGATCTCTTGTCTTAATTTTTAAGACAGCCCTTTTTTCGCTGACTCCGGTTGTTGTATATTTTGGTAAGCTTTCAAGAACATCATTAAGGGTAAAATCATGTTTATATTCAATTCCGATTTTTTTACACCAGATTTCATAAAGGCCATTTTCCCTGATTGTCAAAAGTTTTATAATTGCAAAAATTGTATTTAAAGGATCTCTTACGGCACTTGGATAGGTAATTGTTCCACCGTTGGAACCTTCTCCAAGAATTCTTACTTCATATCCTTCTTCGCGTTTTTCGCGGGCACAATTAACTACATTAGCTTCTCCAACTTCTGCCCTGAAGACTTTTCCGCCCAGTTTACTTACAATTTCTTCAATACGCATCGAAGTAGGGCAGTTTACACATACAGCAGGATTAATTTTTACATCTGGATTTGTTTCGCGGTTTTTCCAGATCTGATAGGTTACTTCACTTAAAACCGAAAGACTGAATACTTCCTGGGCTTTTAGGATTACTGCCTGTTTTAATTTTTCATCCCAGTAAACAATGTTTCCCCTGTCTCCGTCGCAGTCAGGCATATATCCAAGAATAACTTCTTTATGTCCTTCTTTATGAAGTTCATTCATTTTTTCTGCTACATAGGTAAGATTTTCAGCCTCAGGTATGATTTCATGAACAATCTGGCCCGCATTATCGTTTATGCAGTAAAAGTTAATTCCATGTTCCTTAAAATATCCTTTATCAATAGAAAGACATCTTGCAGAGCCGTTAAAATCGCAGACAATACCAAGTTCCCTGTCTTTTAAATATTTATGGATATAAGAAAAAACAATTTTTTGTTCATCGGGATTATTTGTTCCGGTGATTGTAGTATTCATAAAATCATAATAAGCCTTTATGGCATTATGTTTAGAACTGTATTCTTCGTCTGCAACCTGCTTGATTTCTGAACTTTTCTGATTATCAATAAGATATTTTATTTCTGCAATATAATCTTCATCTTCCATCTTCTTTTTGAATTCAGAAGTAAGAAGAGCATTTTCCTGAGCATTTAAAACTCCGCCGTCATTAAGGCCGAATTTGAGTCCGTTATGTCCTATTGGATTATGACTTGCAGAAATGTATATAAAGCCATCCAGTTTTCTGGCATAGGCCATAATTTCTGGTGCGGCAGTTATTCCAAGAAACTGAATGACAGTTTTCTTGGCCTTAAGAATTTTTATAATGGCATCAGCAATTTTTGGTCCTGTAGGACGGGCGTCCATACCCACAGCAATTACAGGAGTATCTATATCTAATTTTGAATACAAATATTCTACAAAGCAGTCTCCTGCAATTAATGCCATATTGTAATCTGAATCACTTATATCACGGGTAGAACTTTGCTCATTACCATCGGCTGCAAAAACCTTTCGCCAGCCCGATGCAGAAAGTATTAAGTTACTGTCTAATGCCATTAAAAAATCCTGTCTTTAATTAAAAATTATGAGTATAGCTTAAAGCAACTCTATTGAAGTACCATTCATTTCCTGCATAAGTTAATAAAGGCTCTTCATCTGCAGAGGTATGACTTTCTTCAAAACTTCTTCTGTTAGCAAATGTAATACAAACGTTGAGAGTATCTTTTTCTCCAAACTGGAATTGAACTAAAGGAGAAATCTTTATATTGTTAAATTCCGGATTATAAGCCAGATATTTGCTACTGATATTCTTATCTGAATAAAGTCTTTCGGTTTCAAGCATACAACCAATTCTGCGTACAACAGAAGGAAGCTGATAAGCAAGTATTAAACACTGATATTCATGCCAGCCGTTAAAATTATTTCCAGAAGCCTGCCAAACCCATGGTTTTTTGTCGGAAGTGCCAGAAAGTTTCAGAAAATAACTTTGATAAGTATACTGAATAAGTACATGGGTCCAGTCTCCGCTCCAGATAGCACCTGTATCAAACTGGAAGAGCCCCTGTGCCCAGGCCTTAATATATAATCTGTTGAAAGGATCTTTTGTTTCATAAGCCATGTCGCCGTATTGATAAGTTGCAATTCCCTGAATACCTCCGATATTCCAGCCGGAACCTGCAGCGGCTCCTGCCTGGAATTCTAAGAAAGGAAGGGGAGAAAAAGTTGCCTTTACAGCAGGAAGAATTGTAACCGGGGTAAGTTCAACATTTGTGTTTAAAGTAACATTAGCACCGCTTAAAAGAAAATTCTCTCCAAGAGGAGTTGGAATTTTGTAATTTAAGTTAAAAACAACTCTTCCCGCAGCAGAACCAAAGGCTCCTGTAATTGGAGAATAATGGTCGCCGCCGGCAATGTACTCATTTTTTGGTGAATACTGTAAATCTGTACTCAAAGACATTGATAATGGTTTTGATTCTTCTGCAGAAAGCATTACTGCAGTAATCAAAAATAAAGCTGATAAACAAATCTTTTTAGTTTTCATAAAAACCTCCAATTGTTATAAAAAAAACTAATAAGTAATTAAATTGTAATTTAGTGTATAGAACTGCCCTAAGGAATCTGTTATGGAAATTCCAAGGGTAATTTTTCCGGGTGTAAGCATTGCTTCGCCTAAAAGAAACATATTGTCTTTAGGATAAATCTCACTGCAGGTATATTTCTTTTTGCTGCCTTTTATACAAACCTTTCCATTCTCCTGAATAATTGTATTGTAGAGAAGTTCGTCAACAATAATTCCGTTGTATAAAACTGTAGTTTTAGCAGGAGTTATTACAGGATTCCTTTTCTGGTAAACCTTATATAAACCGGCAGGAAAAGTTTTGTTTGTGTTAAGAGGGAATTTTTCGCCATTGCGGTTTACAAGACTTATATCACTAAGATTGTATTTATTTTCGCTTTCAAGTCTTGTCATTAAAACTTTTGGATTGATGGATGATGTGTTCTTGGTATCGATTATCTGAAATTCCAGACTGTTTTCATCTTCCTGCCAGCCGGTATTTCCTGTATTACCTAAAATACTTCCTTCTTCAATAAAGGTGTCATCACTGTAATTGAGGGTAAGACTTTCGCTGTCTAAGTTTGCATAAACAGAGTGTAAATTATCTTCGTGAGAAAGAATAACAGCAGTTCCAAGAACAGAAGGAAAGAAATCAGAATCATCTTCCGGATCTTCTATAATAATGAGAATTCTTCCTTCCTCTGCAGATTTTACCTCTTCAGGATCCTTAAAAATTAAAGAGGTACTAATCTTTTTTCCCCTTAACTGAGAAAAATAAGATTTAAAGGAATCTTTATTAACATCAGAAAGAGGCCATTCAAAAGAGAATAGATTTATATTCAGCGAAATTAAGGCAAAAAATAATAAAAACTTTTTCATATTCTATTCCTTTTTTAAAGAAATTTTAGAAAGCGAAGTATCGTTTCCAACATAAAGATTATTATTAAAAATCTTCATAAAGGCATTTTGTGCAGAAAATGAAAACTTTCCTTCCAGAGTGTTTGTTTTGTCTATCATATAAACTGTGTAATGATTTTTTGACTTTCCAAGAAGGAAAACAAGATCATCAGCTTCTTCAATATTGATGATTTTGTCATTCAAAGGAATTAGAGTCTGTTCTTTTGCTGTAAAATCATAAATACCTATATTTTTTTTGAGGATATAAAAAACTCTTGAATCATCTTTTGTAAAGTGAACCAGAGAACGGAAAGGGGAAGATTCTTCAAAAAAGTAAGAAACAATAATTCTCTGCTGTTTATCAGATTTTTGTGAAATTATAAATCTCTGTTTTTCATGTCCTACAAGGGCCGCAATGTAATCTCCGCTGCCTGAAATATCAAGTCCCATTATAACCGGGTAGTCACAGCCGCCAGGAGAAAACTCTATAAGGGCAGAGCCTGTATCGTTATCGAAAACCTTTATCTGACCGTCATTAAACCCCAGGGCTGTATACCTGTTTTTTGAAGCAAAGGCTGTTATTGGAAGAATTCCTTCGTAAGTCCAGTCTACGTTCCCCTGAGGATAAAGTTTTTCTATAGAAGTTCCGCCGGGTAAAAAATTAAAGATTTTATTGTCTATAAAATATGGATATCCGCTTGAATGAATGATGCCTGCCTGTTCTCCCTTCTTGTTATAAAAAGGAGTATTACTGGCATTTGCATTGTAAATTGCATAATAATTATCGCAGATTGATGCCTGGAAAGGGAAAGTTTTGTACTCAGTTACTTTACCGTCTTCTGTAACATAACCAAGGGTCTGACCAAGCTTAAAATATAAGGTATCTTTATTTTCTGTATTTTCATAAAGGGCAGGTGAGGCAATGCTGATTTTCCATTCAGGATCAAAGTGAAACTCTTTGCTTAGTGGTTTTACTGCTAAAAAAATATATATAAGGGTTAAAAAAATAATTACAAGAGTAATAATTAGTCCGGTTTTTTTTGATTTCATATTACAATATTATACCATATATGCTTAAAATTCAATTGTAAGTATTTTTGCTTGACAAAATACCGTAAAGGATGCAAAATATTACATAGATTTCAAGCAAAAAAGTAAAAATAAGGAAATGCAATGGAAGACGATATTCTTACAATTGAAGAAGTAGCTAAATATCTTCGTGTTTCTGACCGAACTGTTTATGATTGGGCTCAGAAGGGTGAAATTCCTGCAGGAAAAATTGGAACTGTATGGAGATTTAAAAAGTCTGAGGTTGAAAACTGGGTTAATGCTCGTCTTTCTTCTGCTTCTAATAAAGAAAACGAAATTCAGGTTCAAATAAAGAACATTCTTTCACCAGACAGAATTATTTTTATTTCACAGACAACAAAACATGATGCTCTTGTAGAATTAGCAGATGCTCTTGCAACTGCCCCTCAGATTAAAAATGAATCTGAATTGACTCAGGAAATTTTAAAGCGTGAAGAACTTATGTCAACTGCAATTGGATGTGGTATTGCAGTTCCTCATGTAAGATTATCTTCTGTTACAGATTTAGTAATGGCTATTGGAATTTGTAAAAAGCCTATTGAAGATTTCCAGTCTATTGATGATCAGCCGGTTAATCTTCTTTTTATGATTGCTGCCGCTTATAACCAGCATTCATATTACTTAAAGACAATTTCTAATTTCAGCGTAAAATTCAAAAATGAAGAATTAAGAAAACAGATTCTTAACTCTTCTTCTGCTCTTGAAGTTTATAACCTTTTACTGAATTCTAAATAATTCTTAAGGAAATAAAACTTCTATCCATTTACTGCGGTCTGCCTGGTCTTGAGCAATCATTCCCCAGGTGACCTTTGCAGTAGTTTCTCCCATCAAAAAATTCAACTTTGTTCCCGGAAGATTATAGGTCTGACCCGGAGCTTCAATTAAAGCGGCTGCCATAGCGTGAGAATATTCCCTGGAAATCAGCATTAAAGATTCTGTTCCGCAGGCTTTAAGAAGAGCACAGATAAGCATGCTTCTTGAATCGCAGTCGTTACCTTTTCCAAGAATAGTATCTGGTAAAGATGTAAAATCTGAATCTTCTGCTGTTTTTGCCCTCAAATAATCAAAGGTCTGTACCCAGCTTAAAAGTTTCTGAGCATAGGAAATATCAGGATTTTCAGGATTTTCAATTTCTGCTTTTTGCCATAATGCCTTGTAAATATCTTCACTTATATTTGCAATTCTTGGAGCTTCATCTTTATAAATAATTCTGTAATAACGCTGCCAGGCTTCTTTCCATAAATTATGATTTGCATAAAGGGTGAGTACGGAATACTCCATATCAACAAGCCATTTTGCAGCCTCTGAATCACTTTTATCTAAAAAGGAATTAATCTGGCAGCCGTCAATATTAAGTTTTACAGGTATTTTGCCTTCTTTAGGAAAGGCGTAAGAAACAACAAGTCCCTCGCTTATAAAGTTTTCAAAAGAGGTAGAAAGACTGTTCAGACTTGAAAGAATAAACTGCTGGCAGGCTTCCTCCTTATCTTTTGGAGCATAACAAAGTAAAACAATATAAGTTCCTGCATTTCTAAGAGCAGCTCCTGCTGCCCAGCCGGCATAATCCTGATCAAGAGTCATGGAAAAACTTCCAAAGCTGCAGTCTTTTTCATTCCATTTGAAAGTGTCCAGCTGGCTTTTTGCATTAAGTTTGTCCAACTGACTTTTTAGAGCCGTCTTTTCTGATTTTTCATTTTCTATAACTTTTATAACCAGCGAAACTGGAATATTAGGGTGTTCAAGAAAATATGCTTTTCCATCTTCGGTATAATCTTTTATATTGTAGTCTTCCGGTAAATCAAGAGAGTAGCCGAAATCAAAATCTGTAAAACTTTCTGCAAAAGAGAAAGTAAATAATGAAATTAAGAATGTAAAAAGGAAAAAGTTCTTAGTCAGAAATGCTCTTGTCATTTATATTTACCTCGTTTATTATATTTCGGATGAATTCAATTCCAATTTTATATGAGAATGATGAAATTTTAGTCATCAATAAACCTTCCGGCCTTGCTGTTCAGCTTGGAGAAGGCCTTTCTCACTCATTAGATAAAGATTTTTCACAGTCTCTTGGTTACAAAATTTATTTAGTTCACAGACTTGATAAAGATACTTCAGGCTTAATGATTGTTGCAAAAAGTCCTTTTGCGGCTTCTAAGTGGACAAAAATAATTGGAAGTAAAGGGGTAAAGAAGGAATACCTGGCTTTGTGTGCGGGAAAACTTTCAGCTAAAGATGGTGTTATAAAAGAAGAATTAATTCAGCATGGACAAAAAAAGTCTGCCATAACAAATTATCATGTAGAAAAGGAAGAAACTTTTTCTTTTGATGACTGCAAAATTGATTTAAGCCTCATAAGATTAAAACTGGAAACCGGAAGAATGCATCAGATTCGTATTCATCTTGCCAGACAGAATTGTCCAATTGCCGGTGATGATCAGCACGGAAACTTCAAATTAAATAAAATCCTCAAAAAATACTTAAAAATAAAAAAATTACTTCTTTGTTCCCAGAAACTCGTACTTCCTCTGGACGGAAAAAACATGACTTTCGAAATTCCTTTACCCGAAGATTTTAATGTAAAGCCTGTGAACCTTGAAAAAAAACAATAATCAAGGTAAATTAAAGATATGTTTGACGTAAAAGATACAGATTTTTTTGATATGGAAGACGAAGCTTTTGACACTATTGTGGAAGAAGATATTACGTTTACTGGAAATATAAAAATTAAAAAGTCCTTTATGATTCGTGGAAAAGTTAATGGCAATATAGATTCTGTCAGTGATTTAGTCATAGATTCAAAAGCAGAAGTAAATGCTGATATTAAAGCAGAAAGAGTTTTAATTCGCGGTAAAGTTAAGGGAAATGTTGTCGGCAATAAATTGATTTTTGTTACTGCTTCAGGTTCTTTGGACGGTGATATTAAAACACAAAAGGTTGTTTTAGAGCCGGGCTGCGTATTTACCGGAAAATGTACTATGATCCAGGGTTAAAATATGAAAAAAATAGTTATAGCAATATCATTCTTATTTTCATTTGTTGAAATTTTTGCACAGGCTAAACAGGATGCACTGGTTTTGTATCATAACAGAAAATACAGGGAATCTATTCTTGTTTGCGAAGAAGAACTTAAAGAAAACCCAAATAGAGTTGAATCTTACGTTGTAATGTGCTGGTCTCTGGTAAAAAATAAGCAGTATGCAGAAGCTGAACAGAGAGCAAATGAAGGTCTTGTTATAAGTCCATATGATTTACGCTTAATTGAGATTCTTGGTGAAGCAAAATATTATCTTGGAAAAAATCAGGCTGCAATGGAGCAGTTTCAAAAATATGTAGCAAATGCTCCTGAAAGCGGTGCCCGTGTAGGTTCTGCCTATTATTTTATGGGGGAGATTTTTATTAAGCAGGCCCGGTATCAGCATGCAGACATAGCTTTGTCTTCTGCCGTAAAAAAAGAGCCTTTGCTTGATACCTGGTGGACCAGACTTGGTTATGCCCGTGAAATGGCAGGTAATTACATTGAAGCAGTAAATGCTTATGATGAAGCTTTAAGATTAAACTCTTCTTCTTATGAGGCTACAAGAGGAAGGGAAAGAGTTAATGCAAAATTACAGTAATTTGAATAAAATCCGAATAGAAACTTTAGGCTGCCGCTTGAATCAGGTTGAAAGTGAAGCAGCAGCATCTCTTTTTTTAAAAGAAAATTTTAATGTCGATTTATCCTCATCTACCGCTAATGAAGAAATTGATAAAGATGTAGTATTGTGTATTTTAAATACCTGTACTGTAACTCAAAAAGCAGAGCAGAAGGCCCGCAGAATTATCAGATTGATGCTGAAAAAGTATCCTAATGCGAGTATTCTGGTTACCGGCTGTTATGCCCAGCTTTCCAAAGAGGAAATCTTAAAAATTGATCAGAGAATCTGTGTTCTTGGCGGACAAATAAAAAGCAGAATTGAAGATGTCCCTTTAAAGCTAAAAAATGCTTTGCAGACCCAATGGGATCCTCTTTCTTTTTCTAAAGAAGTTCAGACTCAGGTTTCTGACCGTCTGATTATAAAAAAAGATTTTTCTGAAAATCCTTTTAAACTTACAACAAATAACTTTATTGCCCATTCAAGGCCAAGTCTTAAAATTCAGGATGGCTGTAATTCCAGCTGTTCTTATTGCGCAATTCATTTTGCAAGGGGAAAATCAGTATCTCTTGATGTAGAGCTTGCTGTTGAAAGGGTAAAAGAGCTGGAAGATAAAGGCTACCCCGAAGTTGTTTTAACCTGTGTAAATATTGCTCAATATAAGGGTAAGTATCAGGATAAATATTTTAATTTTTCAAAATTACTGGAAAAGCTGTTGCAGTCAACAGAAAAAATTAATTTTAGAATTTCAAGTCTTTATCCTCAGATTGTTGATGATGAGTTTTGCAGGGTAATTGCCTCGCCAAGAGTAAGGCCCTTTTTTCATATTTCCGTCCAAAGCGGGTCAGATAAGATTTTGTCCCTTATGAACAGAGATTATAATGCAGATGCAGTAAGATCTGCCTGTAAGAAAATAAGAGAGGCTAAAAATAATCCTTTTATTGCCTGCGATATAATTACAGGTTTTCCTGGCGAATGTAAGGAAGATTTTGAACAGACGATGCAGCTTTGCAGGGATTGTAACTTCAGCTGGGTACATGCTTTTCCTTTCTCTGAAAGAAAGGGGACTCTTGCTATAAGCTTAAAAAATAAGGTTCCCCAGGAAGTTTCCGGTCAGAGGGCAAAAGAATTAAGCCAGTGGGCAATTAATCAGAAAATAAATTATATTAATCAGTGGTGTCAAAAAGAACTGGATGCAGTGCTGGAAACAAAAAAGAATCCAAAAGCTCTTTCAACAAATAATAACCTTTCTGTTTATCATTTAATGACAGAAAACTTTATTCACTGTGAATTACAGACCTCTAAAGTTCTGGAAATGAATAAGGCTGTAAAGATTAAGATTATTAAGCCTTTGAACGAAAGAATTACAAAGGGTGGGGAGATTGAAGCTCTTGCAGAATTAATTTAAAAAAAATAAAAAAAAGTTTAAAAAAAAGATGATTAGTACTTGATTAAGTTTTTAAAATCTTATATATTATTAATCACGCAACGGGCAATAGCGCAGCTGGTAGCGCGTCTGGTTTGGGACCAGGATGTCGGGGGTTCAAATCCCTCTTGCCCGATAAGGCTTCCTTTAATAAAGGAAGCCTTTTTTATTTAACGAAAAAATGCTTTTTAAGGTCGAACCCCCGACATCCTGCGGCTGTCGGATATTTAACGATTCTGCTATGGTATAAGTTAAAAAAAAAACAGAAGCCTTGCGGCTTCTGTTTTTTTTCTTTTCAGCTTCTATTTAGATTCCAATAAAGTGGCTGTTTACTTTATCTTCAACATACTTGATGAAATCATCAATCTTCATTGTTTCCTGCTGCTTGCCGCTTGAGAAACGGTAGCGTACACAAACTGATTTTTCATCCTTTTCTTTCTGGCCAACAACCAGAATATAAGGAGTTCTGTGTTCCATAGAAATCTGTTTGATTTTTGCCTTCATATTTGAATCTTCAAGATAGCAGTTAGAACGAATATCATGTGCAGTAAGAAGATCATTTATTTCTCTTGCATAATCATCAAATTCTGAAGAAACAGGAACAACTGCAACCTGTTCAAAGGCAAGCCAGGTAGGGAAGGCGCCTGCAAAGTTTTCTATAAGAATACCTAAGAAACGCTCAATAGAACCAAGAATTGCACGGTGCAGCATAACAGGGTGATGTTTCTGGTTATCGCTTCCAATATAAGTAGCATCAAGACGTTCAGCACTTGGCAACTGGAAGTCAGCCTGAATTGTACCACACTGCCATTCTCTTCCAAGACAGTCAAAAAGCTTAAATTCAAGCTTTGGTCCATAGAAAGCACCTTCACCAGGCTGGATTTCGTAATTTAAGCCGGCTTCATGACAAGCGTCAGCAAGGGCTTTTTCAGCTCTTTCCCAGGTTGCCAGATCTCCTACGTGATCTTCTGGCATTGTTGAGAATTTTACAACAAGGTCATCAAAACCAAAGTCATGATATACTCTTTTGAGCAGTTTACAGAATTTTGCAACTTCTGAAGCAACCTGTTCTTCTGTACAGATAATATGAGCATCATCCTGAACGAAACCTCTTACACGCATAATACCGTGAAGAGTTCCAGAAGGTTCATTTCTAACATCATGTCCAAATTCTGCAAGACGTAAAGGAAGATCTTTGTATGAACGCTGTCTGCTCTTAAAAATTTCAAGGGCACCAGGACAGTTCATAGGTTTAATAGCAAATAAGCGTTTCTCAGATTCTGTAATGAACATATTCTGCTGATAATGTCCCCAGTGACCTGAGCGTTCCCATAAAGAACGTGGCATAATTGCAGGTGTATTAACTTCTTTATAACCATCAAGTCTTACCATTTTTCTCATGTAATCCTGGATAGTTGTATAAATTGTCCATCCGTTTGGATGCCAGAAAATCTGACCAGGGTCTTCAGGATCAAGATGGAATAAATCCATTTCAACGCCTAACTTACGGTGATCTCTTTTTTCTGCTTCTGCAATCATTGCGAGATAATCTTTTAAATCATTTGGCTTTGCAAAACATAAAGCATAAACTCTGGTAAGCATTGGTCTTGCAGAGTCGCCTCTCCAGTATGCACCGGCAATTTTATCAAGCTTAAAAGCCTGTGCATTGATTTCTTTTGTATTTGCAACATGTGGGCCTTTACATAAATCTAAGTAGCCGTCCTGTTCATAAGTAGAAATAACTGCATCAGCTGGTAAATCATTTATAAGTTCAATTTTATAGTCCTGATCTTTAAATAATTTAAGTGCCTCTTCTTTTGAAACTTCCTTTCTGATAAAATCATGATTTCCAGAAAGAATTTTTCTCATTTCTTTTTCTACAGCAGGAAAATCGGTTTCGGTAAATTTGGTATCCTTTGGAAAGTCAAAATCATAATAAAATCCGTTGTCAATTGCAGGACCAATAGCAATCTTTGTACCCGGATACAGACGCAAAATCGCTTCAGCCATTACATGGGCGCAGCTGTGTCTAATTGTTTGTAAATTTTCGTCAAGTGCCATAGTAGTACCTCTTTTACCTATAATATATATTTTATTAAGTATACTCTTTTGCATAATTTTACACAATTAGTTATATTATAGGTATGATTAAGGCAGAAATAACAGACAAAGATTTGATTAAACATTTAGATTCTCTTGAAGAGGATAAATTAAGAATTTTTACACTTGCAGATGGACGTGTCCGCGGAGCTTTGTTTCATGGAACAAGATTTGTAAATCAGATGAGGGCCCAGCATCAACTTGGAATACTTGAAACTTATATTTTAGGCCATGCATCTCTCTGTTCAGCTCTTACTATTCCTATGATGAAAGACCTTGAACATAACAGCATTAAATTTGAATGTTCTGGACCTGCTCAGGGCTATAGCGTTGAAGCAGATTCTACAGGTTATGTTCGTTCCCTTATTTTTAACGAAAGCATTCCAATTAACAAACCTTTAGAGAACTGGGATTTACAGCCTTTTTTGGGAAGCGGTCAGTTTACCTTTTCAAGAATTCATAAGGATGATAAATATCCACAAAAATCTACTGTCGAAGTTGACGGTAATAATATTGCAAAAGATTTTGCCCAGTATTTTGCCCAGTCAGAACAGATAAACACAGCCTTTAATTCAAGTATTCAGTTTGATAAAGAGGGCAGGGTAATTGGCGCCGGAGCAATGTATATTCAGATTATGCCAAAAACCGGCGGTTATACTTCTTCGGGCAGTGGTGTAGATTCTCATCAGACAGAAAGTGATGATGATAATGTGCTTTTGCAAAAAGTAGAAAATGCTTTTAAGGCCTGTCCAAGTCTTGGACTTTTATTCAGCGAAAAAGAAGTTGATTCAGAAGATATAATCATTGGTCTTTTCCGTGAATTTAACCCTCTTATTGCTGTAAAAAGGGACATTATTTATGATTGTCCATGTTGTAAGGAAAACTTTATTACTTATTTAAGGACCTTACCTGCAGATCAGCTTGAGGATATAAAAAAGAAGGGCCCTGATCCGCTGGAAATTACCTGTAATAATTGTAAGAGTGTTTATAAGATTTCTTTGAAGGAATTGTTTGAAAAATAAATTTGGAGATGGGGGGAATTGAACCCCCGTCCGAAAAAGTAAATCAGGCACATCTACAGGTTTAGTTATGCGAGGTAGTTGTCGGGAGCCGGTAGCAGCATAACAAGCGTCGCCTCCGTATTCTGTAAAAAAGTCCCCGTCACATCACAGAAACTATGACAGGCAAGTCCCGGTAGGTAAAAGAACATTATCCAGCGCGGAACAGAGCCAGATAAGTTCCTGCACGGCTACTTACGCAGCGAGTGCTTCTGCGAAAGAAGCTTCTTCAGCTTCTTCTTCTTTTCTTGCGAAAATTGCAGTTATTTTTTTGTCAGTTCAGAGGACCTTCACCCTCACCTGCAGTACAAGACTTCCCAATTCCGTCGAAACCGGGACATCCCCAAATGCATTATTTAATATAATAATAAATATTTGAGTCGTCAAGTGATTATTTTTTTCTTAAAATCATTAAAGTAATATCATCTTTAATTTCCTGATTTTTACCGAAGGAATAAAGATCCTGTACAATTAAATCTGTAAGGTCTTTTGCCGGCATTGAATAATTCTGTTCGATTATCTGTAAAAGTCTTGTTTTACCATAATAATTATTATTTGTATCTTTTATTTCTGAAACACCATCGGTATAGAAAACAATAAAATCACCTTTGTTAAGTTTTATTTTTTTACTGGCAAAAAGGAGAGGAATATCTGTAATTCCAATAACACCGCATTGTTTGTCATCGGCTTTTGTGATAAAGGAAACTTCACCATTGCTTCTTGCAAGAATTGGCTGTGGATGTCCGGCATTTACAATTTCTATTTCATCATCCTTTATCTTTCCTATTATTCCAGTCAGATAATTTTCTATATGACCTTTCTGTTCAATAATATGGTCATTCATTTTATAAACAACATCAACAAGATCATCCTTATAACCTTTAAAGAAGTCTTTATAAATAATATTTTTTACAAGCATGGTTACCAGACCTGAGGCAAGCCCATGGCCGGAAATATCAAAAATTCCAATTCCCTTGAGCTTATTATTGTCCTGATAAAGGTCATATAAATCACCGGAAACACTTTCAAAAGGCTTAAAATAATAGTTTACGTCCCAGTCTTTAAAACTTGTGTTTTTTAAGGTATAGAAAGATTCCTGTACTTTTGCAGCAAGCTTTAATTCCATAACGGTCTGTTTCTTTTCAAATTCAAGGGCAGAGTTTGTTTCTTCCAGGTATTGATTTGCCTTTTGTAATTCTTCTGTCTTAGTTTTAACAATTTTTTCAAGGTTTGAATTTACATATTCGACCCGGGAAAAGAGTTTTACGTAACTTAAAAGCAGATAGCCCAGAAAAGTTAATATTGTCAGCTGCCAGCCAAAAATAATTATTAAGCGTGTATACTGGAAGGTTGTAAAAAAGTAAATAAGAGAAGCAAGGAGCAGGGAAAATAAAACTGGAGAAAAACCTATTAATAAAGTTATTGCCTTAAAATTTCTTTTTTTGAGACACTGGATAATTAAAACAATTGATGAAATAAAATGAATGGCTGCAATGTCATAGCCAATATACATAAGAAAATAGAAGGTTTTTGAAGTCTTAGCAAAAAAAGGTACTATACAGATTATTAAAAGCGAAATTATTCTTACAAACTGATATGCAGGTTTATAAACTTTATTAAGAAAGTCCCTTATAAAAGAAACTGCATAATACATGGTAATAAAGGCAATCATCGAATTGAAAACCTTTTGAAAAGCAAGAAAATCGAGTCCAAAATTTAGTGGAAAAGGATATTCTCCATACGAAATTGTTACCAGATAAAAAGAAGAAAAGAAGGTTAGAAGTCCAAAAGATTTATTGGACTTATCTGCCGGTCTGATAAAATAAAAGAATAAATAAAGTAAGCTTATTAAAAATAAAAAGATGGAAATTGTAAAAGGAATTACAGATGAAAAAAGATTATTTACCTTTTCAATTTGTGATATTTCAAGCATATCACTTATCATTGGGTTTTTATTTATTTTTCCGACTGTATCTACCCAAATCTTAATAACTAAAGTGTTTGTTCCATCTCGGTTCAATATTTCTCTTGGAATTTGATAGTAAGAAGGTTTTTCCCCGTTAAACATTGCATGTGGAGGAAATGATCCGGTTGTTCCAATGTAATGATCATTTATATAGCATTCCTGGGCAATTTTAGTTACGCCAAGATAAATTGCAAGATTTTTTCCCTTTAAGCGATTTGGAATTGTAAAAGTTGTTCTAACCCAGATGTAGCCGCGTCTTGTTGGAAGCAGGTCTGCCAGATGGTCGAATTTTTCGGGGATTATGGGGATTTCTGAAACAAAGTCTTCTGAAACTGAGTAAGTCCAGTTATCTTCAAGGTAAATTATATTATCTTTCTTTTGACTTTTACCATAAACTTGCGAGAATAATAGGATAATAAAAAATAAGATAAAAGAACGTTTATTCACAAAAACCACATAAAAAAAGGCTATCATTTTTATGTCTTCAAAAAGCATTAAGCAGTGTGATAAACATAAAAAGTGACAGCCTTTTTTAAATTATTATAATAATATTGTCTAATTCTATTCTGCGTCAGACATGTTATGGTATTTCTGCTGATATTTTTTTAACATGGCTACAGCATTTTTCTTACCATTATAAACGAATCCGCCATTCCAGTATTCAAGAGCAGCAAAGAGAGCATTACCACCATCCTGGCTGTCTGATTCTTTAGTTTTAAAAGAAACATAATCTGCAAGCTGCATAAAATCATTATTATGAAGACATTCCAGACGCTTTTTATTGAATTCATTCCATTTGTCAAGATCTTTAAATCCTTCACCTTCGTCCTGAACAATAATATGTGCATGTGTTGCACTGAATGAATACCATACTGTAACTTTTTTATTGATGTCGCAATGGTTTCCGTGTTTTACAGCATTTTTGATAACTTCAGAAATCTGCTGTTCCAAAAGGTTTAATTCCTTAATTTCTGTTGGAGCAGACTGTACGATTAATAATGTAAAGTAACGAATCTGTCTGAAGTCTGAAGGAAACTCCTTTTTAAGCATATTAGTTTTATCAAATAATGGGTCATTCTCATCCGATCTGAGTTCTTTAAAATCTTGTGACATGGTTATCTCCTGATAAAGTTAAGCAAATTACTCTTTTACCATCAAAAGAGCTTCTTCAATACTGTTTGCAATGGGGAAGTATCCCATTAACTTTGTTAATTCAATAACCTTTTTAACTGAACCATGAATGTTAGCAATTGCCAGATTCAAATTCATTTTTTTGATAGTAGAACAAATGTAAATTAAAGCACCAATTCCAGATGAGTCGATGTAATCTACCTGTTCAAGATTGATAACGAAATTTTTTACATTCTTTTCAAGCATTTTCATTACCAGTTCTTTCAATTTGTAAGAATTGTAAAGATCCATTTCTCCGGTTACGTCAATAATGTAAACATCACCATTCTTGCGTATTTTAAGTTCCATACTGAAGCTCCTTTTTATTGTATTTTAATAACCAGAAGGCTTTGGTCATCATATTGTTGTGCAGTACCACAGTATTTTCTCAAATCATCTTTTACTTTATTTGAAATTTCCTTGGCATTAGCACCACAGTTTTTTACGATAATTTTCTTTAAACTCTCTATTGAATATTGTACACCATTTTCATTAAGGCTTTCAAGCAAACCGTCAGTACAGGTTGCTATAATATCACCTGAATTCAATGTTAATTTGGTATCTTCGTAAACGGTGTCTTTTGTAACTCCCATTGGTTCACTTGGTACCGAAATTTGTTTTATTGATTTATCGGCTGCTGTAAATAAAATAACCGGATTGTTTCCACAGGTGCTTATTTCTGCCTCTTTTGTTGTGGCGTTGTAATTAATTAAAGCTACACTTGCAAAGTGGTCAATCTTGGTTCCTTCACCACAAATGCCTCTGTTTGCCCAGGACATAATTGTTGATGAAGACTGATTAGTATTAACAGCAAGTCGAAGAATTGCACGAATCATAATCATTACGATAAGCGAGTTCATTCCTTTTCCGGCAACATCTGCCATAACAAAGGAAATCTTGTCTTTTCTTGAACAGAGGATATCGTAATAGTCTCCGCATACACCTTCTGTATTGTTAGAGAAACAACCGATTGAAAGGTGAGGGAGTACAGGTATTTTTGCAGGAATTAAATCTTTCTGGTATTTAGAAGCAATGCTTCCACCCTTGTTTAATTCTGTATGTTCAGCGTAATCAAGGAAGCTGTAAAGAGGCTTCATTGTTGTTGAAACTGCATCGGCAAGAATTACAGCAATATCAAAATCCTCGTTTGTAAAAGGAGTTTTGCCAGGATTTCTTGAAAGGGCAACAATACCTAAAGTACCTTCTGCCTGTTTAATTGGGGCAAAAATGTAACTTCCGCAGAGTAAGAAGTCTTCAGGACCATTCTGATAAACACGAGGATCCTTCTGGGAATTCTGTACTAAAACTGCTTCTCCTTCTGTAAAAATATCACCGAAGATATTGCCTTTAAGCTGGAACTGAGCGAAACGAAGGTTTGTTTCAACTCTGATTGGCTTATGAGGAAGATCATCAGGTAATTTATATGGAGGAGGGAAAGAACCCTTAAAAGATTTTACGGCAAGAGTATTATCATAATCATCTGCGATAAGAATTACACAACCGTCAGCACTGACTCTCTGTGTAATAAGCTCGTTACAGTAGTCAAGGAAGTTTTCCATACTGTTATCGCTTGAGAAGAATGATGATAATTTAGAAATAAGGTCTTTGTTTACCTGTAAAAGACGCTGATGCTTAGCTTCAATTTCTTCTAACTGAGCTTTTGTAATAGTATCCTGGCTGGCACTTGCTGCAAGTTCAGCGGCCTTTTTAGCCCTTTTTTCTTCGCGTTTTTTAGGATTATCAAAAGCTTTTATTATTGCATACAAAAGGGCAACTGCTCCGGCAATTCCTGCTGCAAAAACAAAATATATTTGAACTTCATTAAAATATGAAACAAGTGAACCCACAACCATTATTGCGGTAAGAAGAAAGTAAACAAAACTAACTTTTGCTGTGTTTCGTATTCTTATAATTGTCAAAAAAAGTAGTACTAAAAGTCCAATGCCAGCTCCAATTAGCAGAGGATAATTAATGAAAGAATCGATTGAAGACAAAGTATTCTCCTTTTATATACATATTACAATTATACATTGTAATCGTAAATAAATTATAATATTGAAATTCTTAGCCGTCAAGTTTTAAAAAACGGAAAAAGAGGGATATATAGACCTTTATTTTTTTAATTCTGCTTCATCAAGCGGTGAATCATTATCAGAATTTGCAAGGTCTATCTGTTTGCGAAGAATTATTCTTTTCACTCTGTTTACACATCTTTTGTACCATGGAATCCTGTAAATTTTTGTAAAATCCTTTACGGCTTCTTCCATTGGTATTTCTTCGCCGTATTTCCGCTTAAAATCATCCCAGAAGCGGACTACCCATACGTAAAGGTCGGACAGGGTACGTTTTGGGAAATAATGCATGATATGATTTTTTCGGATTATGCTGACGAGAGGAAGGTAGACTGTGTTAAACCAGGAAAGAATTGCGTCTTCCATGGAGATTTCTTTTTCTTCCTTCATGTTAATATAATATTTGTGGGTCAGAATGTGGTTGTAAATTACGTCGTAGCGGCCTGTTCTTGAAAAGTCCAGACACCAGTAATCTGTTATATCTCCAAAACCGGTTTCGCTGTAGAAAACTCTTTTTTCGTAATTGATAATCTGCTTTACCATGTCGTTAATATTGTCCGGTGTTTTTAAGACAATTTCGCTCTGAAGGGAAACAACTTCTGCATCTATAAACTCTGTTCCCCTTGATTTTGCAACAGAAACCCTGTGGTTTCCGTCACGAACAAAGTAGAGGCCTGAAATTTCATATACTTTGATTGGTGGTAAATCAATGGACTGAATGGCGGCTTCATCAACATGCTGCCAGCGGTTTTTTAAATGAGAACTCTTAGGAAAGAAGCGGTTATCAAAATCATTGTAACGTCCTTCGCTTCCTACAATTTTTTCTATTGGTATGACCTTCATACCAACGTAAGTTTCATTCTGAGGTTTTATTAATTTTTTTACATCATTTAATGAGATAAGTGAAGCTTCTTCTGGCGAAAGAAGATGCTGAATTTCATTAAAAAATGCCTTGTTTTTAGCTTTTGAAAAATCTGATTCTGATTGTGATTGTGTAAAATTCATAGTATTAGCTCTCAATATTAGGTTTTTCATTTAAAGGAAATTCTACGACTACATGCGAATAGGCATTAACTACCGTTGTATCATAGTATTTTCCAATTCTTTCTTCCCTCATGTCATAAAGGTGTATATGCCCGTGAATCATAAGGGAAGGCTTAAATTTCTGCAGGAACCAGTTAAAACAGTCAAAACCCATGTGGCAGGGGTCCTCGTGGTCATGAATGTGACGGGGACTTGCATGGGTAAGGAAAATGTCCAGGTAAGTTCCGTATTTTAATTTATTTTTGATTAATTGTGGAATAAGCTGAATCAGCTTAAACTTCATCTGCTTGTCTGTGTACTGGCAAAGGCCCTTGTTGTAACGGCGGGAACCAGAAACTCCTGCAATAAGTAAAGGCCGCTGATTACCTGTCTTAGGATCAATAATTAAAAGGTTAGGGCATCTTAAAACTTTAAAGCCTGCATAAGTTCCGCCGTGATAATTTTTGTTTTCTGAGCCGGTCATGTGCTGGGGAAAAACAGAGCGTTCTCCATGGAAAGATTTATAGGCATCAAGATTGTGATTTCCAAAAATCCAGAAGGTCGGCTTGTTCATTACAGAAATAATAAAATCAATATAATCAATAGGTAAATCGCCGGCGCATAAAACTGCGTCAACATCAGAGAAAACTTCTTTTACGTTTGGATTGTAAATCATTGGATCTACAAAATCAGAAACGCATAAAATCTTCATTAGTCATTACCAGCTTTGGAGAGAATTGCTTCCAGTTTTTGTTTTTCTATTAACTCAACAGGACGGTTTTCGGCAAAACGCTTAGCTGCCTGAGAGAAACCTGAACTTGAGAACATAAAGGATTTTGTACTGTTCAAAGGTTTCATATCATCAAGAGTCTGCATAACTGTTTTTTCATCAATAGGATCCGGTTCCCGGTAAAACCTGATGAGAAGGACCTGTTTACGAACGTTCATCCAGTTATCATCACCTTTTTGAATACCGGTAATCTGACAGCCCCACTGTTTTATTTCGCAGGAAAGAATCTGAAGGTTTAAGCCCTTTAGAATTGCATTCTTACAGATATTTGAGAATTCTTCGTTACTGCAGGTTAAATAATCTTTCATGTTATCGTTAGTCTGTAAATCTTTGTATTCTGAAAGTTTTGCAGAAACATCACGGAAGGATTTGTTGCGTTTATAGATTTCTTCCCATTCTGTAATAGCCTTATCAATTTTTCTTGATTTTTCATAACAGGCTGCAAGAAAATAGCGGGCATATAGAGTTTCTGAATTTGAATTATTCTTGTCTAAATCTATGGCTCGTAAAAAATCAAGCATTGCACTGTCATAGCGGTTGGCAATCATATAGCAGGAACCGTGTTCAATAATAGCTTTTTGTTTTACTTCAGGATCTCTCTGGGCTTTTTCAAAGGCTTTTATGGCCCCCTGGAGATCTTTTGCATCCTTTAAGATTTTTCCAAGATAATAGTATGAAGAATAGGTTTCAGGGCTTAATTTAATAGCAAGGTCAATTTCTTTTTTAGCTTCGTTGAACTGCTTTGTTCTGTAAAGCATAAGACCAATTTCTGCATGGGCCTTGGCATGTTTTTTATCAAGCATGGCAGCCTTCTGCATAAAACCAAGGGCTAAATCATAGCGGTTCTGCATTTCGTAAATGTGACCAACCTGATAATAGTTTTCTGCAGTTTTTGGATCCAGTTTTGTTAAAAGAAGGAAGTTTTTTAAGGCTTCGTTCTGCTGATTGTATTTTAAAAGGATTTCTGAATATTCACGTCTGAAAGTTAATTCATCAAGGCCTTCGCCAAAAAGGGCATTTTCGTTTACATTTTTATATTCAAGAATGGCAAGTTCTGTTTTATTTTCCTTTACATAGGCTTTTCCAAGATAGTAGTGGGCCATATAGTTTTTTGGGTCTTTTTGAAGAAGCTGCTTTGCCAGTTTGATTGCATTCTGTGTTTTTCCCTGTTTAAGCAGTTTTGGAATGGCTTCAACTCTTTTTGGGGATATTGTAATTTTTAAAACAAGAAATATTAAAGCTACTACAACAGTCGCAAGAACAACTGTAACTATAATTCCCATTTTTTACTCCGATACATTAAGTTAGACTTGTAACAATTCGATAATAAGATTATTAAATTTAATTGGATATGTCAAACTAATGATATATATTATGTTGAAAATAATTGGTGATGAAGATGAAAAAAATATTTGCTTTGGTAATACTTTCTTCTATTTTGACTCTGCTGTCTGCCCAGTCTCTGGGAGAAAGTGCCTTTAAGGAAAATAGACCTGAAGAGGCAATTCCTCTTTTGGAAGAAGAAATTCAAAAGGGAACGGCTTCAGTCCAGGCCTATAATTTTCTTGGTCTTGCATATTATCAGACTGCAAACTTTACAAAATCTGTGGAAATTTTTTCTCTTGGCCTTAGAACTGCCGGCACAAATAAAAAAATACTTGCCTATAATCAGGGAAATGCCTATTTTGCCTTAAAACAATATGATCAGGCTGTAAAAAGTTATTCCCTTGCTTATGGAGCAGACCCCGCTTTTACAAAAGCCCTGTTAAATCGTGCAAATGCCTATTTAATGGCTGATGAATTAAAATCCTCTCTTGCAGACTATCAGTCTTATATTCTTTCTGTAAGCGATGATCCTCAGAGGGAAGAAATTCAGGCTATGATTGAAGCTTTAAGGAAGGAAATTGACAGACGCGAGGAAGATGCAAAATTTGCAGCCCTTGAAGAAGAAAGATTAAGGGAAGAAGCAGAAAGACTTGAAGAAGAATTAAAGAAGCAGAAGGAGGAAGAAGAGCGGATAAGGGAAGAAGAAAGGAAAAAGCGGGAAGCCGAAGAAGCTGAGCAGAGAAGACTTGAAGAAGAAAGAAGAGCTGAAGAAGCTGAACGCCGAAGAAAACTGCTTGAAGACGTAGCAAATTCTTTACAGCAGACTGATTCAACCAATATGTCTGCCGGTACCGAAGACTTGATTGATTATGATCAGGAAAGTGAGTTAGACTAGAATTAAGGGTGGAAAAATATGAACTTAACAAAAAAACAGAAAATCATTTGTGCAGCATCTGCTGCAGGACTTCTTATATTAATCATAATTTTGAGCCTTGGAATTCATTCCTGCTCGGCAAAAAATTCAAAACAGAATGTTTATAACCTTGCAAAAACTTATGCAGAACAGGGGGAATATGACAGGGCTCTTAGTGTGCTTGAAAAAATCCTTCTTAAAAATGGTGATGATAAAATTGCCCTCGAAATGCTGCATCAGACAATAGAAATGAAAAAGGCTGCAGAAGAAGGCCGTGCCATTCCTGATTTTTCTAATTTAAATATTAATACTGACGGCATAACTGATGTTATGCAGGATTCTATAAGCAGTATGAAGGATGCTCTTGAACAGTCTAATAAACAGGCTGAAGAAAACAGACGGGCCATGGAAAATCTTGTAAGAATTCAGGAAGAAAAGACTCAGGAAGAAAAAAAGAGACAGCAGGCTGCTGAAATAGAACAGGAAGAAAAGAAGGCAAGGGAAGAAGCTGCCCTGGCTGCAAAAAAAGCCCAGGAAGAAAAAAGAAAGGCTCAGGAAGAAGAACTTGCCAGAAAGAACGCAAAGTTAAAAAAAGAAATGGATAACCTTAATAATGAAATCCAACTTGGAAAAACAGCCCTGGCTACAGGAAATATAGAAGAAGCTCTTAATCATTTTAATAATGCCGGAAAGAATATTCCTGCGGTTGAGGGAGATCCTGATTATTCTGCAAATAAAAAATCAGAAATTGCCCAGGCTTTGTTTGATGCTGCAGAAAAATCAGAAAATGCAGAAGAGAAAAAAGTTTTGATGGATAAAGCTGTGGATCTTGCCAGAAAAGTTATTCAGGAAAATCCAAAAGATGCTCCGTCACATTATATTCTGGCTCAGGAAGCTGCAAATAAAAAAGATTACGCAACAGGACTTAGTGAACTTAAACTTGCCGTACAGAATGCAAAAAAAGATGATCCAAATCTTTATCTATATTATTATGATATGGGTAAGCTTCAGTATTTAACAAAAAAATACAACGAAGCAGTTGCTTCTTTTACTTCTTCATGTGAATTGAATTCAAATTATGTTCAGAGCCGCTATAATCTTGGTTTGAGCCAGGTTAAATTAAAAAATGATACTGCAGCTATTGCGGCCTTTAGAAAATGTATTGATATTAACCCCCGCTACGAAAAAGCCTACCTTGAAGAAGCCCGTGCTCTTAACCGCCGTAACGATTTTTCCGGAGCTATTTCTGCCTATGAAAGTGTAATTGCCCTTAATAATATCAACACAACAGCGGTAGTAGAGCTTGGAAATGTTTATAAAAATGCCGGCAGACTTGCAAAAGCCGAAGAAAGTTTTAGAAAGGCCCTTGCCATGATGAGCGAAGGCGAAGAACAGACAAAAACAAAATATAATCTTTCTACAGTTTTGTTTGATGAAGAAAAGACTCTTGATGCAGAAAAATATGCAAAAGAAGCCTACGAAGAAAAAAACTTCATTAAAGATTTAAAGAATAAGGCAAATATTGTTTACAATTATGCCATGATACTTTCTGTAAACGGTAAACAGGAAAGTGCCATACCGCTTTACCAGGAAGTTCTTGATTTGAATCCTAATCATCTTAAGACAAAAATTAACCTTGCCGTTATGTATATGAACCTGGAGCCTCCTAGCGTAGATACAGCCCTGGCCCTCTTGAAACAGGTTTATGACAGCGACAGTAAAAACTTTGAGGCAAACAATAATCTTGGAAGCGCCTATCTTTTAAAAGAAGATTATAAGAATTCAATTATGTATTATCAGAATGCCTTAAGAATAGATTCTTCTGTAAATGAAGTAAGGGCTAACCTTGCAAAGGTTTATGCTAAAAACGGGGACTACGATAATGCAAAAACAACATATCTTGAATTAATAAAAGTTGAACCTTCAAACTGGGATGCCTATATTGAACTTGCAAAAGTCTGCATGCAGTTAAATGATAATGCTTCTGCAGAAAAATACCTGGTTTATGTTCAGACAAAAATGCCCTCTTACAAGGCTTCTGAAGTTGAAGCTTTGCTTTTAAGTCTCTAGCCCCGGCCTGGGATTGCCCTGGCCCGGGATTGCCCTGGCCCGGGATTGCCTCTGGTCTAGGTTCTCTTTACCATGGCAAAAAGCTGCTCTCTGGAAAAAACTGTATAAATTGGTCTTCCGTGAGGGCAGTGAGGGTCTTCCAGGGTAAAGGTCTTTTCTATTAAGTCTATGGCAGTTTTTTCGTCTATTATATAGCCGTCTTTAATTGCCGCCTTACAGGCTGTCATAGCCGCAATTGACCTGATAATTTCTTCGGGTTCTACATGCTTTACAAAAAGAAGACTTCTTAATTCGTATTCACTTCCGCTCCAGCGTTCCGGAACTTCCGTTACTTCCCATAAACCTTCGCTTTTATTTTCAAGAGTAAAACCAATTTTGCCCAGACGGTCCTTTAGTTTTAAAAGCTGATTATCCTGGCTTTTTGATTCTGTTGGAAGTTTGTAAGGAATTAAAAGCTGCTGTTTTGCTCCCTGTCCCTGGGAATCCATTAATTTATTAAATAGAATGCGTTCATGTGCAGCATGCTGGTCTATGATGTAAAGGTTATTATTTTTTTCTGCCAGTAAGAAAGTGCCCAGGGTAAAACCGATAAATTTAACTTTTGCTTTTTCAGGATTTTCTTCGTTTTCCGGAAGTGAAAAAAGGGCCTGCTGGGCAAGGCTTTGGCTATTAAAAGCCTGGTCATCTTTTCTGGAAGTAAGGCCCAGATATTTTGAGCGGAAGTCTCCCAGCGATTGAGATGCTGTTTCCGAAAACTTATAGCTGATGTGTTTCTGGCCGCTGGAAGAAGCCTGGGGTCCGGAAGAAGATGTGGATTGCCCTGCGGAGTATGCTTGCGCTCCGGAAGAAGATTGCGCTCCGGAAAAATGATTCTGGCCGCCGGAAGAAACTTGCATTCCTGCAGGAGAAGCTTGCGCCCTTGATGTAAAGTAAAAATTATCTTCCCTAATGCTGTCTGTGTTTTTTTCTTCCTTAAAGTTCTGATATGTGTATTGCTGAAAAAAGCTTTTTATTGTTGAACTTAAACCGTGATGCAGGTCAGAAATATCATAAAAACGGACTTCTTTTTTTGCAGGGTGAATATTAAAATCAACAGATTTTGGATCTACTTTAATAAAAACACTTGCTACGGGGTAGGTTCCGTTAGGAAAAAAGCCCTGGGAACCATATTCAACTGCCTGAACAAGAGAATATTCCTGTATTTTTCTGCCATTAACATAAATATTTATTTCTTTTTTGCTTGTTCTGTTTACGGCAGGTTCTCCAATAATAGCGTCAAAAGACCAGAAGGAAGATGCGGAATCTGATTTGTTGGAAACCGTAAAAAATAAGGCCGGATCTTCATTGTAGCCCAGGGCACTTACAAAGCGTTCCTTTAAGCTTTGGTTTTGGCTAAGGTTCAGTCTTGTCTGACCGTCAATTATAAGTTTAAAAGCAATGTCGGGACGGGCCAAAGCCTTTTCTACAAAGGTATTTTTACACATTGTTGCTTCTGTTGCACTTCTTTTCAGGAAGACTCTTCTTGCAGGAATATTTTCAAATAATCCTTCCGACTGAACGATTGTAGTTTTTGTGTCGGGAATCTGGTCCATAAGGTGGTCCTGAGTGATGCTGGCCCTCATCCTCCAGCCGCCGCTTTGAATTGTTAATCTTGAAACCGCCGCAATTGAAGCCAGTGCTTCGCCCCTGAAACCAAGTGTAGAAAGATTTAATAAATCGCTTTCTGTAGATATTTTACTGGTCGCATGAGGTCTTGCACAGTTTTGTAAATCTTCTTTTGTAAGGCCACAGCCGTTATCTACAATTCTGATTTTGTCTATACCCCCGCCATATATCTCCACTACAATGTTAGTGGCTCCTGAGTCAATGGCATTATCCATTAATTCGCGGACAATTGCATTCGGGCGGTCAATTACTTCTCCTGCGGCAATTTTTCTTGCAACTTCGGCGTCTAGTGTTCGGATGGGGTTTTCTAAACTCATTATTTTCTTGTTCCCTTTACTTCTTCATTAATAGAAAAATCATCAAATTGAGGCGGATTATCTTTTTCCATAGGATTTGGTTCATTCATAAGAATCTGAATTTTACCTTCAATTTCATTTATCTGCGATTCAAGTTCCTTTGCCAGTCCAATACCTTCTTCAAAATCTTTTAAGGCATCTTCAAGACTGATATCGCTTCTTTTTATATCTGATGTTAAACTCTCTAATTTTTTTAAGTTTTCTTCAAAATTATTCATAAATTTTCCCCCTGTTTTTTATTTTACCTGAACTTCAATCTGGCCCTTAGCAGGCTTTATGAATAAAGTTTCCCCGCTATTAACAGAATCTGAATCTCTTATAACATTTCCGTTTTCATCGGTAACCATAGAATAGCCTCTGTTAAGAATTGTCTGAGGACTTGCATTCTCCAGAATCGAAATACAGTTTTGAATTTTATTTTTTATAGGATGAAGTATATTTCTAAAACGGATTTCCATATTCTCCGGACTGAAAGTCTTAATCAAAAGTTTTTTGTTTTCAATTTTATTTTTTATCTGTAAATATAAATCATCTTTATAATATTTTATGTTCTGATAAATTTCTGATTGAAGGGGAATTGCCATTTCAGCCGCTGCTGATGGAGTAGGCGCTCTTCTGTCTGCACTGTAATCGCACAAAGCCCAGTCAATTTCGTGACCAACTGCACTTATTACAGGAATTTCAGATTCGGCGACAGCCCTTACAACAATTTCTTCACTGAAAGGAAGAAGGTCTTCAAGAGAACCTCCACCGCGGCCAACAATCAAAAGGTCGCAAAGTTTATAAAAGTTTGCAATTTCAATCATTTTTGCAATGGTTTTATCTGCGCCTTCCCCCTGGACAATGGCAGGAAGTACTATAATGTTTACGGATTTATTTCTTCTGGCAGCAACATTTAAAATATCCTGAATTGCGGCTCCGGTTGGACTTGTAACAACTCCGATAGTTTTTGGAAATTCCGGAAGAGGCTTTTTTCTTGCAGAATCAAAAAGACCTTCTTTTGCAAGCTTTTGCTTACGCATTTCAAGCATCTGTAAAATGTTTCCGTTGCCAACCGGTTCCATTTTATTAACGATTATCTGATAGCTTCCCTGGGGGGCATAAACAGAAAGACTTCCGGTACAGCGAACCTTGTCTCCGTCCTTTGGTTTAAAATCAAGGGAAAAAGAAGCTCCTCTGAACATTACGGCCTTTATCTGGGCATTTTCGTCCTTGAGGGTAAAATAAATATGACCAGCTGAACTTGGACGGAAATTTGAAATTTCACCTTCGATTTTTATAGTCTGGAAGGAAGATTCAAGAATTTCTTTTATATAGGAAGTAATTTGAGTTACAGAAAAAACATTTTCATCTGAAGCTGCCATTAAATTCATAAAAATAATTTAATCAATTAAATAAACTTGTTCAACGGTTAGCCGATAAATTAAGTGATGAATACTATAGTAATTTTATATGACGAAAATAATAAATATGAAAGTTTAGAACTTGTTCAGAATAAAAATGCCCTTCTTATAACAAAGGAAGTCTTTCTTAAAGCGGGTTACAAAGAAGATGAGATTAAAAGTCTTAATGGACCTCTGACTCTCAACGAACTGCTTGAAGCTATGTGCAATATTGCAGCTGAGGCTAAAGCAGAAAATATAATCTTCTCTTTTGCAGACTGTCCTTTAATGAATGAGGCTCTTTGTAAAAAACTTTTAGATACTCATATAAAATACAAGGCAGAGTATACTTTTGCGGATGGTTATTCCTATGGTTTTGCCCCAGAAATCATAAATTCCGGAAGCCTTAACATTCTTAAGGAACTTAGTAAAAGCAGTCAGGCTGAGATGGGAAATAAAAAGGTAAACAGAGAAGCTCTTTTTGACCTTATCAAAACAGACATCAATTCCTTTGAAATAGAAACTGTACTTTCAGATTCTGACTGGCGCATGAACAGATTTGCTTTTCACTGCGGAAAATACGAAAATTATCTTCCCTGCCGTGAACTTATTTTAAATAAAAATAGTGATGATGCAGAAGAACTTTGCCTTACAGCGTCAAAACTTCCTGCCATCATAAAAACAAGACCTGCTTTTTACAACATACAGGTATGCGACAAAATAAATATTTCAACAAGCTATTCCCCTTATGAAAGTGCCTGGGAAAAAGTTCATGGAAAAAGTCCATTAAAAGCAGATGCATCTTCCTTAATGCCTTTTGAAAAATTCTCAGCTCTTATAGACCGCATAGCAGATTTTTCTAAAGAGGCGGTAATCAGTCTTTCTGCCTGGGGAGAAGCCTTTAATCATCCTGACATTTTAAAATTTATAGAAAAAGTTTTATCTTATGAAGGTCTTTCTGTATATATAGAAAGTGACGGATTAAATATAAGCGAAGAGGCTGCAGAAAAAATTGCAGGTCTTCTTTCTTCTGCAAAAGAAAGATGTAACGGCTGGCCAAAGTTTATGCTTGCCATAATCCTTGATGCCTTTACAAAAGAAAAATACCATGAGCTTCACTCAAGCGATGCCTTTGAAAAGGCTGTAGAAAATCTTTCAATGCTGGAAAAATATCTTCCTTCCTGCGTATATCCTTCCTTTACAAGAATTAATCAGAATGAAGAAGAACTCGAAGCCTTTTTCAGATTCTGGGATTCAAAAGAAAGTCCTTCAAAAGGAGAACTTATCATACAAAAATACGATAATTTTGCAGGCCTGCTTGAAGACTTAAAACCTGCAGATCTTTCGCCTTTAGAAAGAAATGTCTGCTGGCACTTACGCCGTGATATGACAATTTATTCTAACGGTGATGTTCCTCTTTGCAGGACTTGTCTTTATTCAAATATTATTGGAAATGTATTTACAGAAGATCTTTGCCAGATCTGGAAAAAATCTGATTCAATTTTAGAAGAACATATGAAAAATAATTATAACCAAATGTGTAGGAAATGCGATGAATACTATACCTTTAACTTTTGATGAACATCAGATAAACAGAACAGTTCTTGGCGGTCAAAAAAATAATTCTTCCAATGCGCTTAATATTTCTGTTGTTTTATTAAATACAAGCGGAAGTCATTTTAAAGACCAGTTGTTTGAAAATCTTTTATCCTGCGGCTTTGAACAGATTGTTTCTGTTGAACACGATCCAAATAATTTTTCTCTTGATGATTTAGTTAAACGCTTTCCCAGTATAAAATTTATTGTGCCCCTTGAAAAAGTTACCCAGGGAGAAATGATAAATCTTGCAATGTCAGAAATCACTTCTGATTATGTTCTTGTTCTTCGCGATAATCTTGTTATTCCTTCCGGCATCATTCTTACAAATCTTGCAGAAAAATTAACCCAGACTGGAACTTATTGTATTGTTCCCCGGGTAAAAGATTCTAAAAAGATCAGTATAGATGCAAATCTTTCGCCATTTATTATGAAAAAGCATTTTGTTGTAGAAGCTTCTGGTGAAGTTACAGACGGAATGAATACCCTTTATCCTTATGATTTTATTGCCTTATATAACAGAAAAAAGTTCATTCAGTTAGGCGGCTTTGATTATACAATTCAGTCTGAATACTGGCAGAATCTTGACCTTGCTTTACGCAGCTGGCTCTGGGGCGAAGAAACAAAAATCACAACTTTACTGCAGTTTACCTATGCGGAAGATTCTTTTGTTGAAGATAAAACCTTAAATCTTGATTATCTTCGTTTTTATTTAAAAAATATTCTTCCAAGATTTAAGATTGACCGTTCAATAATTAAAAAACGTCAGTTCTTTACCTTTGCCTTTAATTCTTCCTGCGGTTTTCTGGAAGCCAGAAGACAATTTTCTGCAGCAAGAAAATGGGTAAATGAAAACAGATTTAAATTCAAAAGAGATATCATAGAACTTGTTGAAGAATGGAGAAGTCTATAATGAAAAAAAATACAGCCGTAGTTGTGCAGTGCAGATTATCTTCAAGCCGTTTACCACAAAAAGCCTTAAAAGATTTAGGCGGAAGCCCGGTACTTTCATGGGTTTTAAGGGCTATGAAAAAGGTAAAAGCAGACTTATATATTCTTGCAACCGATCCTGCTTCTTATGAAGAATTAAAAGATATTTGCCAGACGGAAGGCTATATTTGTTTTTCAGGTGATTTGAATGATGTTCTTAAACGCTTTTGTGATGTCATTCAAAAGTACGAAATATCTACGGTTGTAAGGGCAACCGCTGATAATCCATATTTGTTTTATGAGGCAGCAAATGATTCTCTTTTAATGTTTGAAGAAAAAAATAAAGAGGGTAAGTGCGATTACCTGACCTTGACCGGCCTTCCTCATGGAAGCGGGGTCGAAGTCTTTAGTGCAGATTCCCTCTTAAAAGCTCGCGATTTAACAGATCTTCCTTATGACCACGAGCATGTAGGTCCGGCCCTTTACAATCATAAAGAAAATTTTAACTGCGAATTTATTCCGTCAGATAAAAAATATAATTATCCTTCTTTAAGAACTACAATAGACACTTATTCAGATTATTTACGGGCCCTTAAAATATACGATTTTCTTGGTCCTCAGGACCAGTCTTATTCCTGCGCTCAGATTATAAGTGCCTGCCAGAGTAAAAGTGTAGAAAAACCTGTAATTCTGATGCCTTCTGTATTAAAGGGCAGGGGAACCGGTCATCTTTACAGATGTCTTGATATAGCCTTGAAAAATAATTATTTTGTTTATATTCCCCAAAATAAGACTCTTGAAGAGTGTGATTCTATAGTTGAAGAATTTATTTCAAGGGGTTTAAAAAAGACTCAGATTATATCAGCCCTTCCAGATGAAAGTTACAGGCCTGTAATAATTGCAGATACCTTCAGCCTTACAAAAAAAGAAAAAGAAGATTTGTCTTTTGCAGAAACTCTGATTTTAATTGACGACAATTCCCCTTACATAGATAGCGCAGATTACATTTTAAATATCATCCCTTCAATTCTGGATAATGATTATGCAAACTGTGTAGATTCTTCATTAATCTTAAAACCTGAAAATATCAGAAAAGAAAGCTTTAATATAAAAAATACGGACCAAGGCTCTGCCTTAAAAATCCTTATCTGCTTTGGCGGAGAAGATCCTTCAAACTTGAGTTTAAGAACCTTAAAAAGCCTCTCTAATATATATAAAAATGCAGAATATACAGTTGTCAGTAAAAAATTAAAAAAGGAAGATTGTCCTGCCTGCCCTAAGCTTTCAATTTTTGAAAAAATCCCAGATTTACGAAACGAACTTTATAAGTTTGATCTGCTTTTTACTCATTACGGCCTTACTGCTTATGAAGCCCTTTATTCAGGCCTTGGAGTTGTTTTATTACCTACAACAAAACTTCATTTACAGCTTGCACAAAAATATAATTTTGCCTTTTCAAAAGACTGTGCTGAAGAAAATATCAGAAATGCTTTAAAATCACCTTTTCTTACAACAGAAAAACCTGTGGCTGCTGACGAAAATTCTTCCGGCGAAAATACTGCTGGCGAAAATACTGCTGGCGAAAATTCTTCCGGCGAAAATAATATTTACAGTTTATTAAATAAAATTGCAGGCGGAGAAAAAATCACATGTCCTGTCTGCCAGTGCCGCAAAGAAAAAAATGAAGCAGAGGATATATTGATTGCAAGAAATCACAATAAAACTTACAGAAGATGCAGTAAATGCGGAATGATATATCTGAGCTGGTCCTGTGAAGAAGAAAAAAAATATGTAAAATCCTACTTCTTTGATGAATACCAGAAGCAGTATGGAAAAACTTATACAGAAGATTTTGCTTCAATTAAAAAGCAGTGCTTTAAAAGACTTGATGTTTTAAAAAAACTTGAATCTTCCTTAAATAATAAAACTTCCCTTGATATAGGCTGTGCTTACGGTCCTTTTTTGTCTGCTGCAAGCGATTACAAAATGAAAGCTTATGGAACAGATATTTCTGATGATGCCATTGCCTATGTAAATAATGAATTAAAACTTAAAGCCTGTGTATCTTCTTTTCCTGATTTTGACAGTCAGAAAGAATTCAATATTGAAAAATTTGATATTGTTTCAATGTGGTATGTAATTGAACATTTTAAAAATCTTGATGCAGTTCTAGAAAAGGTTTCAAGTCTTGTAAAAAACAAGGGCTTTTTTGCCTTTTCAACTCCAAGTGCCCAGGGAGTCTCTGCAAAAAGTAACCGCGAAAACTTTTTCTTACAAAGTCCATCTGATCATTGTTCTGTGTGGGAATATTCAAAGGCAGATAAAATTTTAAGAAAATATGGTTTCAGGGTAAAAAAAATAGTTTCAACCGGTCATCATCCTGAACGTTTTCCTTCCATGCGAAAGAAAATCCTTGAAGGAAAAAAAATCAGCAGTAAATCTCTGCATTGGAAATTTCTTTTATTAATCAGTAAAATCTTCAGACTGGGTGATACAGTAGAAATCTATTGTAAAAAAATAGAAAAATAAAAGGGTGGGATTATGAATGTTTTAATACTTGGTGCAGGCTTAATGCAAAAACCTGCAATTTTAAGTGCAAAAGAACTTGGCTATAAGGTAAATGTAATTGATGCAGATAAAAATGCCGTTTCAATTCCTTATGCTCATTATTTCAGACAGATAGATTTAAAAGATAAAGAAAAAATCCTTGAATTTGCCAGGGAACTTCAATCTGACGGTGGATTAAAAGCTGTTTTTACCGCCGGAACAGATTTTTCAAGCAGTGTAAGTTATGTCTGCGAAAAATTAGGCTTAAAGGCCCATTCTTACCAGGCCAGTATAAATGCAAGTGTAAAAACTCAGATGAGGGAATGTTTTAAAAAAGAAAAGGTTCCTTCTCCTGCCTTTGTAAAAGTCACACCTTCAGATGTAAATGAAAATCTTCTGCCAAAAGTCCTCGAACAAATGTCCTTTCCGCTGGTAGTAAAACCTGTAGATAATATGGGAGCCAGAGGCTGCCGTATGGTAAGGGAAAAAAAGGAATTTTTAAAGGCTGTAAAAACTGCAATAGAATGTTCAAGAAGTGCTTCTGCAATTGTAGAAGAATATATGGAAGGTCCTGAGTATTCTATTGATGCCCTTGTTTACAATAATACCTTTACCGTTACAGGTTTTGCCTTACGCCATATAAAGTATCCTCCATATTTTATAGAAACAGGTCATACCATGCCTGCCGTATTAGATAAAAAAACTCACGATGAATTAATTTCGGTTTTTGCCCTGGGGGCAAAGGCTTTAGGTCTTACTGCAGGGGCCGCAAAAGCAGATATCAAATATACAAAAAATGGCCCTATGATTGGAGAAATTGCAGGAAGACTTTCGGGCGGCTACATGTCCGGCTGGACTTATCCATATTCTTCAGATTTAAACCTTACAAAACAAGGTCTTTTGATCGCCTGCGGCGAAGAACCTGAGGAATTAATTTCACGCAGAAATAAGGTTGATTATCAGCCTGGACCTTTGTGCCAGAAAGCAGAAAAACCTTATGAATTATTTGAAGTTCCTTCAAAGAGAACTTCTGCAGAAAGAGCCTGGCTCAGTATTCCTGGAACTGTAGAATACGTAGAAAATATTAATGAATATACAGATAAAGCCGTGTTTGATGTTTTACCAAGAGCAACGGTAAGTCTCGGTTGCAAGGTGGATTTTCCAAGAAATAACGTCGAAAAATGCGGTAACATAATTTCTGTAAGCAATTCAGAAAAAATTGCAGTTTCTTCTGCTCAGGATGCTGTTTCAAATGTCTTTATTACCTTAAAGGCTAATAATCCTGCTACAGATGATTTTTTGAATAGAAAAACTTTAGAAGATGAAGAAGCCTTTCCGCCGGACGCTTATGGAACATTGAGCAGTGAAGATTTTAGTAAAATACAGGGCCAGATAGCCGAAAATCAAAAAGTATCGGACTGTATTCCTTCTGTAATTTTAGAAAATGAAAAACTGAATAAGGTGGACTGGAATTACAATACAATTTCTGATACAGCCAGAAAATTTGATATTTTACGTCCTCATCACAAATGTCTGGATGCAAATAAATTCTGGCGTGCGGTTTTACGAGGCGGAATACAGGCAGCCGTTTATATAAATGACAGTACTGAGGTTTTGTGTGATAAAAAATAAAAGATTTATTTTTGCCCTTATATTAAACATTTTCTTTTTCTCAGCCTTTTCCCAGGCATCTATAAATCTTGTTAATAAAGCTAAGGAGTCTGGTTTTACCCTTTACTGGGATTCTCTTTCTCAGGCAGGATTACTTGAAAAAAACGGACATCAGTTGTCTTTCAGCCTTGATAAGGAAATTATTGTTTTAGATTCTGTACTTTTAAAAATAAGCGATGCTCCCCAGTTAAAAGACAATCAGCTTTATGTTACTCAGAAATTTTATGATGATGCTGCAGCTTTTTTAAATCAAAAATCAGAAAATCCTTTTAAAGTCGGCGCAATTTTAATTGATGCCGGACACGGAGGAAAAGATCCGGGAGCAGCAAAAACCTATAAGATTTCCGGTAAAAACGTAACGATTCAGGAAAAAGATATTAATCTTAAAGTTGCAAAAATGCTTTACGAAAGATTAAAAACCTACTATCCGGAAAAACAAATCATCCTTACTAGATCTACAGATGTGTTTCTGTCTTTAAGTCAGAGAACCGATATTGCAAACAGCGTAAAAGTTGGAGAAAACGAAGCAATACTTTTTATTTCAATTCATGTAAATTCTTCGCTTAATAAGACTTCATCTGGTTATGAAGTATGGTATCTTTCTCCGGGTTACCGCCGCTCTGTTCTTGATAAAACTTCAATGGAATCTGATGAGCAGAATCTTTATCCAATATTAAATTCTATGCTGGAAGAAGAATACACAACTGAAAGTATTATGATAGCAAAGTTTATTATGGATGGTCTTCAGTCTCAGATTGGAAAAGAATCAAAAGCCAGGGGCATAAAAGCCGAAGAATGGTTTGTTGTAAAAAATTCAAACATGCCTAGTGTACTTGTAGAGCTCGGTTTTGTCTCAAACGAAAAAGAGGCCCTGCTTTTAAATGATGATAAATACTTGAAAAAAGCAACCTTAGGAATATATAATGGCTTATCTGCATTTATTTCACACTTTGAGCGTTCGCAAGGATTTACGGCGGTAAAATGAAAATTGAATTAAAAAAAGAAGCTAAGATTCATATTGTATTGTCAGGAATACTTCTCGTAATTTTGCTTTTTTCTGTAATTACTTATAATATTAAATTAAAAGGAAACAGAAGAACTTTTATCTTTCCTTCGGTAGAAAACGGAAAGTTAATTGTTGAAACAAGATATTTACAGAAGAATCCGCAAAAAGATTCAATCACTTTTTTTATAGATGAACTTTTGTTAGGTTCTGGCGTAGAAAGAACAAAGCTTCTTTTTACTTCCGGAACAAGACTGGAATCAGCTTTTCTAAGAAAGGATATACTATACCTGAATTTGTCAGATGATTTAATGCAGATGGGAGATGGGGTATTAGATATAGAAGAAGGGGTAGAATTACTGAAAAAGAATGTTCGAATAAACTTTCCTAAAGTAAAAACTATTCAAATTTTTGTTAATGGACGCTTCGCTTTTGAGTGAAAAACGTTGACAAAACGGTGAGGTTATTGGATAATATTTATTACAAGGCTACATCGAACTAGTATTTAAAGGAGCTTCAAAATGAAGAAGACTTTTGGTTTATTTACAGCAGCAATGCTGCTCGTTGGTGGATTTGCTTTCGCTTCAGAAGCAATTCTCATCGATTTTACACTGTTGGACGCTGATTGTGTTGAAGATGCTAACGGAAATCCACAGCAGAATTCACGCACAGTAATGGACTATTCTACAGCTGCTGGTGCTACATTTACTAGCGATCAGAAAGATCTTATGAAAACATCTTTAGCACTTCCAGAATGGGAAGTTCAGTTGAACTCATCTGCAAAATCAGTTGCAAGTTTAGCTGATTCACAAGTTGTTTCTGCTCCTGTAAAGGAATCTGCTGATGTTCCATTTGCCGGATCAAATGTAATGGGTGTACGTGTTGTTTTCCCTGAATGGAATTCAAACGCTAACGCTAAAATCGTACCTCCATTTGACATTCCAGCTTACGAACCACTCTCATCTGCTGATGCTAACGGAAACCGTCAGGATCCTACAGACGAAGAAAAAGCAAGCGGAAAAACATTATTCGAAGATGGATATGGTGTTGTAAAAAATGTTGGAACTGTAAAAGCAATCGCTGTTACAACAATGGGTATGAACTATCCACACGGACTTTATGTTCTTATGTCTGACAACGACAACGTAACAAGAAGATACTTCATGGGATACCTTGGTTTTGACGGTTGGAAAGAATTAAGATGGAATAACCCACAGTACATTTCAGAAATCCGTAACCGCGAAATTCGTGTTTACCCAATCTATCCACGTGGATTACCATTTGTTAAATTCCAGGGATTCCAGGTAACTCGTGATGCAGCTCACATTGGTGGAGACTTCATCGGTTACTTCAAAGACGTAAAAATCATTTATGACAAAGCACTTCTTACAAGTGACCGCGACATTGATGACGAAGACCTCTGGGGAATTATCGGAAAGAAAGAAACTGCACGTCAGAATGCTGAAATGCAGAAATTCGGTAACAAACAGGTTAATCGTTACCTTGAAAAAGCAAAACTTGCTTCAGAAGATGAATTTACTTCAAGCTTGAACTCAGATTCAGATTCTAATGCACAGTCTAACGCAGGTTCTTCTGCAGACGCAAAATAATTAGCTTATGCTAAAGTAAAGGGCTGCTCAATGTAGCAGCCCTTTTTTTTTTGAGAGAGATATGAGTATTGACGTTATAAATATACCTTCAAAGAATCTATTAAAACAAAACTATGAGGCTTACCATTCTTATTTTTCAGAAATAATGCAGAAGGTAGTAGAAATTTTACAAGCCAATGTAAAACTTTCTTCACAGCCAACCTATAAAAGCCGTGTAAAAAGATTCGAAAGTTACTATAAAAAAATCCTCAAACTTAAATCAGACCAGTTTGAAGAAGGTAAAATCATTTATCTTACCGATATGATGGGTATAAGAATGATTTGTGCCTTTATGGAAGATATAAATTTTGCGGTTGATCAGATTAAAAAGATTTTTGAAATTAAAGAAGTCGAAGTAAAAGGTTCACAAAAAAAATTCAGTGAATTCGGCTATGAATCAACCCACGTATTAATTGCAATTCCTAAAGAAATCAGTGATGAATTAAATAAAAAATATTCGAACCTGGAACCTCCAAGCGATGAGCTTGTCTGCGAAATTCAAATAAGAACCATCCTTCAGGATGCCTGGGCAGAAGTAGAACATGAATTAATATATAAAACAGAATTCAATCCTTTTGATATTCCTTTAAGAAGAAAACTTGCTTCAATAAATGCATCTCTTACCCTGGCAGATATTACTTTCCAGGAAATCAGAGACTATCAGAATAAATTACAGCGCGAAATGGAAGAAAGAAGAAAATCCTTCTACCATATGGCTGATGATTTACTGAATGAAAAAATTGAAAAGCCGGCAGAGGAACAGATTAACAGAATTACACCATTTGTTCAGGGTACAATTGATGATATGCTTTTGCAGGCAATTCATGCCCACAATATGGGTAATCTTGAACAGGCTGTTGAAATTTATACAAAAATTATTGAAGCAACCGATGAGAGCGAAAAAAATATTATTGCCGTAATCAGAAAGCATCGGGGTATGGCTTATTTTTCTATGAACAAATTCGATGAAGCTCTTGAAGATTTTGATATAAGTTTATCTTATGATCCAAAAGCCTTCAGAACTTATTATTATAAGGGAATTGTTTATGCAATCTTAAAGAAATACGAAGATGCTGTTGACTGTTTTACAAAGTCTCTGGAAATAAATAAATTCCAGGCACATACAAATTTCAGAAGGGCTATGTCTTATTTTGAATTACAGGAATATGAAAAGTCTATGAATGACTTGAATACTGCTTTAAAACTTGGCATGAATCCTGAAGAATGCAAAAGTTTACAGGAAAAACTTACAAAAAAATTTGGAATGTCGATGTAAAACACTTGACTAAAATTATTCAAACTGATATATTATCAACATCAATCACGAATTGATTAAGTCTCCTTCGTCTAGTGGTTAGGACATCGGGTTTTCATCCCGACAACAGCAGTTCAATTCTGCTAGGAGATGAAAAGCAAAAACTCACCTCAAACGGTGAGTTTTTTTTTGCCTTGGAGATTATTATGAAAGTTGAATCTTATTTTACCAAAGAAGTAATCTCTATTCTTGCGGCTGCCATAGAAGAAGCCCAGGGAAACGAAGTTTTTTTTGCAGGAAATATTAATGAAGACGGACTTGTAACCGAAGTTCATGTTGGAAGCCGTGGAAATGAAAAAGAAGTCCCTGTAAACTTTGACCTTTTATCAAACTGTTCAGTTCTTATTCATAATCATCCTGGCGGAAACTTAAAACCCTCCGGAGCAGATTTAGCTGTTGCAGAAAACTCGGCCGCTAATGCAAAGGGCTTTTATATCATTAACAACGAAGTCAGCGATATTTATGTTGTAGTTGAAGCTGTAAGGCCTAAAAAGATCAATAAACTGGAAATTGAGAAATCTGCAAATTATATATCTGATGGGGGCTCTCTTTCAAAACTTTCTGAAAACTTTGAACAAAGGCCAGGGCAGATTGAACTTTTAAAATCCATTGCAAGTGCCTTTAACGAAAATAAAATCGGCATTTTTGAAGCTGGAACAGGGGTAGGTAAGTCTTATGCCTATTTAATTCCGGCCGCTTTATGGGCCATAAATAATAACGAAAAAGTTGTAATTTCAACCGGAACAATTAATCTTCAGCAGCAGATTTGTGAAAAAGACCTGCCTGCAGTAGAAAAAATACTGAATCAGAATATTAATTTTATTTTAATGAAGGGAAGGCAGAATTATGTTTGCCTTAGAAGATTAAGTGATGCTGCTTCAGTTCTTGATTTATTTGAAGAAGAAAGCGATGAATTAAAACAGATAAGTGCCTGGGCTCATACAAGCGATACGGGTGATAAATCTGAATTGACTTTTATGCCTAGTGAAAATGTCTGGTCCAAGGTTAATTCTGAAAGTGATGCCTGCATGGGGATGAAGTGCCCCTTCCATACCGAATGTTTTGTTATGAAGGTTAGAAAGGCAAGTACGGCCGCAAACATAATTGTTGTAAATCATCATCTTTTATTTGCTGATATTGAAGCGAGAATGAACGGTTCCGGCTATCAGGATGCGGCTGTTTTACCCCCTTACAGACACATTGTTTTTGACGAAGCTCATGGTATAGAAAATGCTGCAACAAGCTTTTTCAGTTCCAGTATAACCCGTTTTAAAATCAATAAATTAATAAATCAAATGTACAGGCAGAGGAAAAAAACAGAAACAGGTCTTTTATGCAGTCTTGCAATTTTATCTGCTAATGAAGAAAAGGCTTCTATTGCCTATGATCTTACCAATAAAATTAAGAACGACATAATTAATTTTGAAATTGCCGCCAAAGATTTATTGCAGAACGATTATACAAAAAGACTCTGTGATGAAAGCGCAAGAGATTTTGGTCCTTTCTTAGTTACGGTAAATAACCTTGCCCAGGATTTAGGAACTTTTGCAGATTTAATAAGAATTGTTATGGAGGGTATTGATAATGATGATAAAGATGTACCTTTCTTCTGGGAATCAAAAATCGTTCTTCGCAGAATGGATGATTATGTTCTGCTGTTAAAAGATTTCTGCCAGTGGGACGAAAAAAGAGATTATGTTTTCTGGATTCAGCAGAAAAAACTTTCGCCTGAACTTGCCAGAGAGGGCGATGAAAATTTTGTGGTCCTCAATCAGACTCCACTTGATATTTCTTCCCTGATGAATCAGGGAGTTTTTGAGCCTATGCAAAGCGTTATCTGTACTTCTGCAACCTTAAAAACCGGCCGCGATTTTAAGTACTGGGCCGGAAGAAACGGTATTCATTATGTTGAAAGAAGCAGGGTAATGTGCCGGGAATTTATGTCACCATTTTCTTACCGTGATAATATGCTTTTTGCTGTTCCTCTGGATGCTCCTTTACCTGAAAAGATGGAATACCAGCAATGGGTTGAAATGGCCCTTCCAAAGCTGATCAGCGCTGCCCAGGGCCGTACACTGGTTTTATTTACTTCCTATGAATCTTTAAAAAGTGCCTTTAGAACAGTCTCTGCTTCAATGAGAGGTTTTAAAGGAAGGCTTATGAAGCAGGGGGATGATGAAAACTCAAGACTGCTTGAATACTTTAAAAATGAAAAGGAAAGCGTTCTTTTTGCAACAGATTCTTTCTGGCAGGGGGTCGATGTTCCCGGAGAATCTTTATCGCAGGTCATTATTGTTAAGCTTCCTTTTACTGTGCCAAACGATCCTGTTTATGTTGCAAGGGCAGAGGCTATAGAAAAAAAAGGTGGAAATTCCTTTATGGAATTAAGTGTTCCTGAGGCTGTAATAAAATACAGGCAGGGAATTGGCCGTTTAATCAGAAGTACACAGGACAAGGGTGTTGTTGTCGTTCTGGACAGAAGAATTTACGAAAAGCGTTATGGTTCAATTTTTATTTCAAGTATGAATGAATGTCAGAAGTTATACGAAAATCTTGACCTTTTGACGGAAAAAATTCATAACTTTATTTTTAACAGAGAATAATTTATAATAATAAAAAATAAAAATCGTTTGGAGATAGTATGCTGATTAATTTTATTACACTTACCAGCTTAGTTGGAATGTTGATTCTTCCAATTTTAGGACAGCTTTTTTTATATCCCTTTTCTACAAAATTATGTTCAAAAGTTTCTGATTATGTAGAATTTGTTCTTGGCCCAAGATTATGGAAAATTCTCCACACCTATAAAAATTTTAATTTCTGGATTTATGAAGATGATTTTGATAAATTACCCGAACAGTTTATTGTAATTGCAAATCATCAGAGTCTGCTCGATATTCCCTGTTTTATGAATGTTTTTCAAAAAAAGGAACTGCGTTTTGTTGCAAAAGATGCTTTAGGGAAAAACGTTCCTTTAGTTTCAAGAATGCTTAAAGTTCAGCAGCATTGTATTATTCCAAGAAGGGCAAAGCCTATGGATGCAATGAATCTTATGGCATCATTTGGAAAAAGAGTAAAAGAAAAAAATCAGATTCCAGTAATTTTTCCTGAGGGAACAAGAACCCGAGACGGCGAAGTTGGAAAATTTTATTCAGCAGGTTTTAGAAAACTTGTTGAGTCTACAAATCTTCCGGTAGTGAGTTTTGCAATTGAGGGTGGTTATAATTTAAGAGATTTAACAAAATTTTTTAAGAATCTTAGCCGTGGGGCTTACCGGGTAAAGATTATGAAGATTTATGATTGTCCTCAGACCAAGGAAGATTGTCTTAATCTCCTGGAAGAAAGCCGCAATTTAATAAATGAACAGGTTCACCAGTGGCGTCAGCTTCCTTCCTCAGTAAAATAAAAGAAATCAGTTAAAAAGAAAAACCCGTCTGGTTCATGATTCCAAACGGGTTATTTCATTGATTTTCAGAATAAGTACAGGAAATCCTGCTTTATCCATCTGCCGATAATCTAAAAGATTGTCGACTTCAAGTCTTATTTGAAATCCTTAGGACGTCTTTCAACACGTTTACATTTCTGGCATTCTGCCTGATTCTTAAGTCTGCCATTTTCGATCATTGTTTTCATAATGATTTCGCCACCGCAATCAGGGCAAATGAATTTTTGTGTTGCAACAGTTGTACGAGAGTTTTTACTAGCTCCAGCCATTACATGCCTCCAATCGAATATTCGTATTTATTGATAATAATGAGATAAGGGGGAAGTGTCAATAAGACTCCAAATAAAAAGCACTAGTTCAATTGACATTGAAATGATATTTTGGTAGTATTCTAAAAGTTAACTAATTTATTTTGGGGGTCTCCAATTGGCTGGAAAACAGACATCTGCAGAGAAAAGATACGCTCAAAGTGAAGTTCGAAGACTTCATAACAAAGCTATTAAAAGCACTTGCAAAACTTATGCAAAACAGTTTGTAGAAGCTTGTCATGCTAAAGATCAGAAACTTGCTGAAGATAAATATAAACAGCTTCAGAAAGAACTTGACAGTGCTCGCAGTAAGGGTGTTTTGACAAGAAATGCTGTATCACGCAAAAAGTCAAGAATGATGAATCTTTTTAATGCAACATTTACTGCTGCAAAATAACTTTTCTCAAATTATTTTGAATATCCAGTTGGGGCTAAACTTCAACTGGTTTTTTTTTGGAAAAAAATTATGGCAGGAAAAATAACAAAAGCAGATTTAATTAACGCAACAATTAATTCTTCAGATTTAAGTAAAAAAGATATTTCTCTTTTAATTGATGTTTTTTTTGCCCAGATAAAAGATGCCTTAATACAAGGCAATGTAGTAGAATTACGTGGTTTTGGTACTTTTGAACCAAAACTTAGAAAGGGTAGGGAAAAGGCAAGAAATCCTAAGACTGGAGAAAGCGTAAGCGTACAGGACAGATATACTGCCGTTTTTAAGCCCGGAAAAGATTTAAAAGAAAGTTTACAGAATCTTATAAACAAAATTGATGAATCTAAATAATTATTCATTTAAAAAAACAATAACAAGTTTAGTTTTACTGCTGTCTGCAGTTATCTTCTTTTTACTTTCGCATCCAAATCTTATAGCAGAGGAAGGTCTTCCTTTTTTTGCCTTTTTTATATATCTTCCTCTTTTATTATGTATTCATATTAATTCAATAAAAAAAAATCTGATATACGGCTTTTTATACGGTGCCTTATCTTACGGCCTTTATGCATACTGGCTCTGGAATTCCTACAGACATTTTTTTGGAATTGTAATAACAGGCTATGCTTTAATTCTGACTTTTGTTTTTTTTATATTAAAGCTTACAGATCTTCTTTTTAAGAAAAATGCCTTTATAGTTCAGGCCTTTATAATAGCCGCTTTTGAATATTTAAAAACCCTGGGTTTTTTAGGACTTTCGTACGGAGTAACAGCCTACAGCCAGTGGAAAAATATTTACTTAATACAAATTTGTGATATTGCAGGAGTTTACGGATTAAATCTTCTGATTATATTTTCTTCCGCAATTCTTTACAGCTTTATTCAAAAAATGCTTGATAAAAGAAAACTTGAAAAAATTAAGGAAAATAGTAAAAGCGGGGAAAAATCAAGTTATACAGCATATCTTTCTAAACAGAATAATTTAAATCTTTATTCGCTGAATTCAAGTTTTATTATGCTTGCAGTCTGGACTCTATTATTTACCGCATCTTATCTTTATGGCTTTTACAGGGTAAAGGATTATTCAAATTATGAAAAACAAAAGGTAATTCTTGCTCAGAATAATGAAAATTCCTGGCTTGACGGAATTGATATATATACAAAAAATATTTACAAATTAATGCAGCTTACCCAGGAAGGGCTTGAGTTTAATTCAGATGCTGCTCTTGTTGTATGGCCGGAAACATCAGTAGTTCCTGATATATTATTCAATTATTATAATAAGAATGATAAACGACGCTATGAATTAATCCATACTCTTTTAGATTTTATTGATTCAAAAGAGGCTACCTTTGTAATTGGTAACGGTTATACAAAGAAAGAGGATGATTTTACAAGTAAGCTTTATAATTCTGCCTTTGTTTTTTATCCCCAAAAAAATGTTATTCCGCCCAAGCCTCTAATTTATTCTAAAATGAAGCTGGTTCCTTTAAGTGAATATTTTCCCTATAAAAAGCAGCTGCCGCAAGTATATGAATGGCTTTTAAGAAAGGGGCTTGTAAACTGGACCTGCGGAGAAGAAATAAATACTTTCACTAATGATGGTCTGGTATTCAGCTGTCTGATATGTTATGAAGATACCTTCCCTCAACTTGCAAGACAGCATTACAAAAAAAAATCCCGCTGTTTTGTCTGCCTTACAAACGATTCCTGGTCTAAAAGCAGGGTATGTCAGAATCAGCATCTTTCAATTGCTTTATTCAGAAGCGTAGAAAACAGGGTTCCTTCTGTAAGAAGTGCAACAAGCGGAAAATCCTGTATTATAGATCCAAACGGAAAAATCACTTATGAGACAGAAGCTTTTGCAGAAAGATTTTTAGCAGGCTATGTACCTTTACTGTCAGAAAATCAAAAAGAAACTTTTTATAACAGATATGGCGATTATGCCGGCTATATGTCTGTAATTTTGAGTTTTCTTTTATTGATAATACAAATAATAAACTGTATAATTAAAAAACTTAGAACAAAGTAGACTTGACTTCTTAGAGTGGGAAATATGGCAGAAAAAAAAGAATTAGAAAGACGAACAATCACTGTTTTTGGAGAAGAAACCGATTTTGACGGAGTATTAGAGTTTAGTAATCGTCTTGTTATTACCGGAAAATTTTCAGGAAAAATTAATGCTCCTGACGGCGATCTTGAAATTTCTAAAAATGCTGTTTGTGAAGTTGAAAGTCTTAACGTAAATTCTTTGATAATAAGTGGAAACGTAAAAGGAAAAATTACTGCTAAAGAAAGAGTCGAAATTTGTTCAGGCAGTACAGTTCATTCAGATATTTCTACAGCAAGATTCAGAATTGCAAATAATGTTGATTACAACGGACAGGTAGAAATGTTAAAAGAAGAGCCTGATGTAGATTTGTTTTCTGTTGCATCTTCAGAGTTTAAAAAAGCACTTTTAATACATTCTGATGTTGTAAAATAATGAAAAAAAATTTTATTGACATTAGATAATAAAAGAAGTTAAAATGAATTCACTGGTTAATTATCAGATATCATGTTTTTTAGAAAAAATCCCTTATGCATATTTTAAAAAATCAATTATATATTTTATAGACTAATTTAATGGAGAAATTGTAATGCCAACATTACGTAAGCGTCGTACACAGGACGCAAGTGAAAATCTGCCAGAGACAGAAAATCAGGCTAGTTTTGATTTTGGAACAGAGGCCGAAGAAAGTCCGGTAGAAGAGGTTAGCACTCAGACCAGCGAAAGTACTGAAGAAGAAAAAACTGAAACTCCTGAAGTTTCGGAACCTGTAAAAGTTGTTGTTCCAAGAAAGGTTGTCGTAAAAAAAACAGAAGAAACTTCAGCAGCTTCCGGCGAAGCAGCAGCAGAAGGTGAACAGACTACAGCTAAAGTAAAAATCAGAACCCAGACAAAAAACTTCAAAAAAAATACTAATCAGAGAAAACCTTACGCAACAAGAAGCTATCCAACTCCAAGCGGAGAAGTTTCAGAGGCAATTGCCGCAAATGATGCAGCTCTTTCAGAAGAAAATGCAAATAAGCCTCGTCTTTTAATCAATGACCTTACAATTAAATCTATGCCGGAATTACGAGAAATGGCCATGCAGTATGGCTTTACAGCAGATGATCTGGCTCCAATGAAAAAACAGGATTTGATTTTTGTTATCTTAAAGGCACATACAGAACATGGCGGAATTATTTTTGCTTCCGGTGCCCTTGAAATCCTTCCTGATGGTTACGGCTTCTTAAGATCTCCTCAGAACTCATATCTTACCGGTCCAGACGATATTTATATTTCTCCAAGTCAGATTCGTCTTTTTAATCTTAAAACCGGTGATACAGTTTACGGACAGACAAGAAGTCCAAAAGAAGGTGAACGCTTCTTTGCCTTATTAAGAATTGAAAGCGTAAACTTTGATGAGCCACGTGTTGCCCAGACAAGAATTCCTTTTGAAAATCTTACACCTTTATATCCTAATGAAAAATTAAGACTTGAAACTGTTTCTACAGAAGTTTCAACCCGTATTGTAGATTTGTTTGCTCCAATTGGAAAAGGTCAGCGTCTTTTGATTGTTGCTCCTCCAAAAGCAGGTAAAACAATCTTAATGCAGAAAATTGCAAACGCAATTACAACAAACAATCCTGAAGTATATCTTATTGTACTTTTAATTGATGAACGTCCTGAGGAAGTTACCGAAATGGAACGTGCAATTAAGGGTGAAGTTATTTCTTCTACTTTTGATGAACAGGCTACCCGCCACGTACAGGTTGCAGAAATGGTTCTTGAAAAGGCAAAACGTCTTGTTGAACACAAAAGAGATGTTGTAATTCTTCTTGACTCAATTACCCGTCTTGCCCGCGCTTATAACCAGACTGTACAGACTTCAGGAAAAGTTCTTTCTGGTGGTGTTGATTCAAATGCACTCTTTAAGCCAAAGCGCTTCTTTGGAGCTGCCAGAAACGTTGAGGAAGGTGGTTCATTAACAATCATTTCTACAGCTTTAATCGAAACCGGAAGCCGTATGGATGAAGTTATTTTTGAAGAGTTTAAGGGAACCGGTAACTCAGAAATTGACCTTGACCGTAAGCTTGCAGAAAGACGTCTTTTCCCTGCCATTAATATTAAAAAGTCAGGAACAAGAAAAGAAGAGCTTCTTCTTACCGAAAGTGAATTACAGAAAATCTGGATTTTACGTAAGGTATTAAATCCTATGGAAGATGTAGATATTACTGAACTTATTCTGCAGCAGATGAAGAAGAGTAAGACTAACGAAGCTTTCCTTGCCAGCATGAACGCAGGAACTGCAGGATTAGAAAAATAAAAGAGGCAGCATAAAACTGTTTTTTACAGCCGCCTTTTACCAGGTTGATAAAGATTTATATTTTTTATATAATCTTTGCAATATTAATTTTATCTTGTGATATTATTTTTATTTTTTGTTGACGGTAGCGGAATGATAGAAGTAAATATCTGTTTACAAGCTAGGGGCAGCCGGGCGTAATATCGGGCAAGATACAGGAGTTTTTAAATGAAAAAGGGAATTCACCCAGATTACAAATTAACAAAAATTACTTGCATTTGCGGTAACGTTATTGAAACACGTTCAACTGTAGAAAACATCCACGTTGAAATTTGTTCAGCATGTCACCCATTCTACACTGGAAAACAGAAACTTGTAGATACTGCAGGACGTATTGACCGCTTCAACAAACGTTATGGTATTAAGAGCGACAAATAGTTTAAAAAAATATTCAGCTTTTTAATATTATATGAAAACTGCTTTTTTTAGAAAAGCAGTTTTTTTTTGCCCGGTTAAACTTTTTACATTTTATACATTTATCTTGTTTTTTAGGTATAATACCTTATAATTAAAAAATACGATATTAGATAAATTATTAGTATTTAAAGTTTGGAGAGTTTATGAAGTATACTTCTAAAAAAGTTTTTACCCTGATTCTTTTTAATTTTATTTTTCTTTCAATTTTTTCCAACACAAAGCAATTAAAAAAAATAGATTCTGTATGGAAATATCATCTTGGAGATAACATGGAATATGCTGCTCTGGATTATGATGATTCAACCTGGCAGACTCTTGATAAAACTTTTGTTCATACAGATGACAGTCATTTTGTATGGCTTCGAACAAACGTTCATGTTGATTCAAATGTAAGAAATGGTGATTTATGGCTCCTTATGGATAAATTTAACGGAGCAGCAGATTTTTACATTAACGGTATTTTTGCCGGAAGCAGGGGAAATCTTCCTCCAAGTACAAGGGTCAGAATAGAAGAATATAATTCAATTAATGTTCCGCTTAATCTTGATGTTCATGAAGCTGTAGAAATTGCCATAAGAATCTATTGTCCTACAGATAAATTAAAGGAACTGACTTTTTATTTTGGAAATACAAAGGCTGCATATAGTGAAACTGTAATTCATAATCAGTTTGGATTAAGGTTGTTTTTAATTCTTGCCTTCCTTTGTATTTTTATTATGTTCTATTCTTTTGCCGTATATCTTGGAAACCGTAATGACAAGGCTTACTTATTTTATTCTCTTTGTATGTTCTTTATAGTTCCATATTTTTTTGATATTGGTTCAGAAGTAATTTTCTTACCTTATAATATAAACCGTTCACTTTGCCGTGCCTGTCTTCCAATAAGTACCTGTTTTATGGCAATCTTCTTAAACCGTTTCTTTAATCTTCGCGGCTATAAAAGACTTCTGCTGGCAACATGCATTTTTATGGCTATAGATTTTACAGCATATTTTATTGTATGTGGAAAACAGGATGCAATGGATATGATGTTCAATGTCATGCTGCTGCCGGTTGTTCTTGTAATTATTTATGGCTTTACAACTACAATCAAAGCTCTAAAAAAGCATGAGCCTTACGCAATAAATCTTTTTATAGGTTTTACAATAGGTTCAATTCTTTCTTTGCATGATGTTGTATACATGTTAATTGGAAAGGTTCCATATATGTGGACCCAGGCCCTCGCTTTCTTTGGCCTTGATCTTACAATCTTTATTACCCTGTCCATGCGTTCTGCTCATTCTCAAAAGGTTCTTGAAACTCTTGCAGAAAAAAATGAAAGTCAGCATCAGAAACTTGCAGAAATCTTTACAAGTGCAAAAGAGCTGGCCGAAGAAACTTCTGGAATTGCCGATGAACTGGCAGATTCTGTAAATGCCGTTATGCAGGCCACAATAAATTCAAAAAATAAAGTTGATATTATTGATATGGCTATTAAAGAGCAGCATTTAATTCATGATGAAACCCAGTCAACCGTAAGAGATTTAACTTCTTCTTTACAGACAGTTAATTCTGAGTTTGATAAAACTTCCGAAAGTATCCAGACTACTGCCAGCGGAACCAAAATGGTTATTGACGGAATTGCAAATGTAAGCGACGGTATTTCTACTGCAGAAAATTTTACCCGTTCATTAAATACCCTTACTTCAGATGGTTCTACAGATATGAAACATCTTTTTGATGTTATTGATTCAATACAGCAGTCTTCTAAAGAAATTCTGTCGGTTGTAACAACACTTGATACCTTTGCTCAAAAAACAGACCTTCTTGCCATGAATGCCGCAATTGAAGCTGCTCACACAGGTGTGGCAGGAAAAGGCTTTGCCGTAATTGCCCACGAAATTAAAGACCTTGCAGCAAATTCTTCGCGCTATGCTTCTAAAATTGGAGAAATTATTAGTGCTGTAATTAAAAATATTGAAGAAAGTGCAGTCTTAACAGAAAAGGTAAATCTGGCTTTCTCACAAATTAAGCAGGGAGCTTCCCAGAGTGTAGAAAAGGTTACTGCTGCCGCTCAGAGTCTTAAAGAGCAGGTACTGGCTGGAAATTCAATTTCTCATGAATCGGAAATGATGGCTGAATCTGCCCTGATTATGAGAAATAATATCAATAAGCAGACTCAGTACTCATCTCACGTTCTGGAAAATATGGAAAGACTTTCTTTGGCTTCTCAAAAGGTTGATACGGCAAGTTCTGAAATTTCTGCAGGAGCCCAGTCTTTAACAAAGCAGGTTGAATCCTTAAGAATCCTTGCAGACCGAACCCGTCAGACTGCAAAGGATCTTATGACCATTATGGCCTCTGATTCTGATTAGAAGAAATTGTAAAGAGCCAAACCTTGTGCGGCTTTTTTCCTTCATAATCCTTATCTATTGTTGATGCGGTAATTTCCTCGCAGTTAAAATCAAGTCCCGCTGCTGTTTTAGGCGGGATTTTTTCAAGGTCAAACTTTATTCTTTCTGAGTTCGTCGAAAAATACAGGCTTCCGCCCGGGCTCAAAATATTCAGGCAGTCTTTTACAAGCTGAGGCCAGTCTCTGTTTATATCCAGGATATTTACTGCTGTTTTACTGTTACTGAAGGTTGGGGGATCTAATATGATTAAATCATAAAAATCCTCTTTTTTTAAATCTCCCTTTTTTGCAGCGGTTGCCTTTTCCTGTAAAAAACGAATACAGTCAGAGCGGGTAAAAAGATACTTTTTTTTATCAAAAAAGCCGTTGAGTTTCATATTCTCTTTTGCCCAGTCAAGATAGGTATTGGAAAGATCTGCAGATTCTACGAAGCGGGCATTTCCCTGGGCTGCATAAACAGAAAAACTTCCTGTATAACAAAAAAGATTTAATACTCTTTTATTTGAAGCTTTATCGCGGACTAAGGTTCTAAGAGGCCGGTGGTCAAAAAAGAGGCCTGTATCAAGATATGTAGAAAGATCAACCTTAAAAAGCTGTCCCTGTTCCATAACTAAACCTGTTACAGTTTCTTCTTCGTTTTTTTCATACTGGGCCTTATCACTTCCTTTATGGCTTTTGTGACCTCTTGTTTTCTTTATTATGTGGTCTTTATTTATTGCAAGTGCCTGTGCTGCTTTTTCTGCCATTGTGTCCAGCCAGATTTTTTCTGCATCTTCATCTTTTTCATAAGGACGTTCATATAAATATAAAACGGCATAAGTTCTTTCTTTTATTTCAGTTTCTATTCCTGCAACATTTGCAGAAAGCTTTGCATTTTGTTCAGAAATAAATTTGGCGGCTTCCAGGGGAGAGTCTATGTATTCTGGTAAAAATTCATAAAGATCCAGACTTACAGGTACTTCGGGAATATCACGGTCATAAAGCCTGTAAGAAGTAATTCTGTTTTTTCTGGACCATTTTTTAAGTTCTTTATATTTTTTTTTGAGTCGGTTGGCAAAAATCTCTGCCTGGTATTCTGTTTTATTATCTTCCATATCTTTATAATACTGCTTTTAATAAACAATAAACAGTAGCAAATTTTATAACTTATAAAAGAATATGCTTGTTATACCGGGAATTGTATTTTATTATAGAAGAGCGAGGTTAATATGACTGCTACAGAAAAATACTTAAATATGAATAATGAGTTTTGCCGTTTAAGAGATGCTATTTTTGAATGTGATGTAGAAGAGGCAGAAGAAGATTCAAATGTTCAAAAAAGTGTTGAAGCAGCCCTTGGCATTTTATGCCAGTACCTGGATTATTATAAAGAACTCAATAATGTTAAGACCCGGGTTAAACAATAATAACAAAGTAATTAATTAAAAGGAGAGAGTTAAATGAAAAGAACTTGTATTAAAGCCTTAGGAATTTCTGTTGTAAGTTTATTGCTGACTTCCTGCTTTTTCCCTACAAACAAAGAAACAAATCAAAAGACAGATGAAGAGAATGCTGTACCGGTGGCTGCAACTTTTATAAAGGTAAATGGTGGCGTTGTAAGCGGTAAAGTAGCAAACTCTTTCGTTTTTATAGAAAACAGAACCATTCAGATTAATGATTTACTTGTCAGTGATCACGAAGTAACTCAAAATGAGTATTCAACATACTGTAGATATGGTAACACAAATCCTGGTTCTGCTTCCGGAAAAGGAACAAATTATCCGGCTTATGGCGTTAACTGGTACGATGCTATTGTTTATTGTAATTTACGTTCTATGGCAGAAGGTTTTGATCCTGTATATAAATATGGAAGTAAAACAAATCCTGAAGAATGGCCGGAAGTAACAAAAAACTCCTTTGGAAAATACTGCGGACCTTCAAATGGCAGTAATTCTTTAGATACAATTACCATGGATATTTCAGCAAATGGTTACCGTCTGCCTACCGAAGCAGAATGGGAATATATTGCAAGGGGCGGAAATAAAGGCATTTTTCCTGAACAGACCACTTATGCCGGAAGTGATACAATTGGAGAAGTTGCCTGGTATGATATTACTGCAAATTTTAGATGCAGACCTGTAAAAGGTAAATCTCCTAATTCTCTTGGTATATATGATTTAAGCGGAAATGTCAGTGAAATATGCTGGGACTGGAGCGATACTTCTATAACAGCAACTACCCCTGCAAGTGGAGCGAATGAAAGCACATGGAAAACTAGGGTTTGCCGTGGTGGAAATATGGCGGTGGATGCCCCTGTCTGCACAGTACGTGCACGAGATTCTATAAAGGTTTATGTAAGAGCTGATAACGTAGGCTTTAGAGTAGTTCGTACAGATAAGTAAACTTATAAGATACCTTTTCAAAATTTATATACAATTCCTCCTCGTATACATGATTAAAAAAAATCGGTATAATAATCTATTATTCTTTAGACTTTATCCCACAGCTTGTATGCTTGTGCGGTAGAAATATTAATTATTTTTTTAAGGAATCCATTATGGAATTTACAGAATTTGGTCTTGATGAAAGACTTTTAAAGGGAATTGCCGATGCCGGTTATGTTTCTTGTACACCGGTTCAGGAGCAGGTTATTAAGGCTTCCCAGACAGAGGGAGAAAAAGGCTCTGATTTGTATGTTCAGTCTCAGACTGGAACCGGAAAAACTTGTGCTTATCTGGTGGCTGTTATAAGCGCAATGTTAAAAGAAGTAAATGCAGGAAAAAAATGTCTTATTCTTGCACCAACCCGTGAACTTGCTGTGCAGATTGAAGAAGAAGCAAAAGTTCTTGTAGGAAACAGCGGCTTAAAAGCTTTTTCTGTATATGGTGGTGTAGGTTACGAAAAACAGATTAATACCCTAAAAAAGGGTGTTGATATTGTAATTGGAACTCCTGGCCGTGTTATTGATTTGCAGGAAGGCGGAAATCTTAACTTAAGCGATGCAAATTTCTGCGTAATTGATGAAGCAGACAGAATGTTCGATATGGGCTTTTATGATGATTTAAGAAAAATCTTAAAATGTCTGCCGGAAGCAGAAAAACGTCAGACAATGCTTTTCTCTGCAACTTTGAACACCTATGTAAAAAATCTTGCCTGGGAATATACCCGCGATCCTGTAGAAATTACAATTGAAGCAGAAAATATTACCGTAAGCGAAATTAAACAGGAATTACTTCATGTTTCAAGTGATGAAAAAATGAAGCTTCTTATTGGAATTTTAAAACATGAAAATCCTGAAAGTGCAATTATTTTCTGTAATACAAAACGTTCCTGCGAAGTTGTTGCAAAACGTCTTGTATTAAATGATATAAAAGCTGAGTTCATGATTGGTGATTTACCACAGTCAAAGAGACTTGCAATTTTAAAGAAATTTAAAGCCGGTGAAATTAAGATTCTTGTTGCAACAGATGTTGCTGCCCGTGGAATTGATGTAAATGACCTTGCAATGGTAATCAACTACGACCTTCCAGTAGAAGCAGAAAACTATGTTCACCGCATTGGCCGTACAGCAAGAGCTGGAAAAAGCGGAAAAGCCTATACCTTCTGTTCTGAACAGGATGTTTACAATCTTCCTGCAATTGAACGATATATTGAAATGCAGATTTCTGCTACCGTTGCTTATCCTGAGCAGATGGAAGAAGATAAATCTGCAGGCATGTATATTAAAACTGAAAACTGGCGTGGCGACGATGATTACGATAACCGTGGCGGCTACCGTAAGGGAAAGAAGGGCGGAAATAAAAACGGCTCTTCTAAAAAATATTCAGATTCTTCTAAAAAGCCATACAGCAAAAATGACAAATACGACAAAAATAACGGCTATAAAAAGAATGATTATAAGAAAAACAACTACAAGAAGAATGATTATAAGAAAGGCGGAAAAGGTAACTACGATAACCGACAGAGAAAGCCAAATTATATTGATCCGGAGAAACTTGCAGGACTTTCTTATGAAGAGCGCATGAAAATGTACAAGGAAGTATATGCTTCAAAACCTGCTTCTAAAAAATCTTCATATAAGAACAAAAATAAGAATAAGGGAAAGAGACCGGTTCAGGCTACCCCTAAAAAATCATTCTGGCAGAAAGTTAAATCTTTCTTTGGTTTATAAGATAACCTCTACAAAATGTAAATGGAGTAAACAATGATTACAGTTAGTGATGTTAGTGTATCTTTCAGCGAAAAACCTCTCTTTAAAGATGTTAATTTAAAATTCAATAAAGGAAACTGTTATGGAATTACCGGTGCTAATGGAGCCGGAAAATCAACCTTTTTGAAGCTTCTTTCGGGAGAACTTGAGAAAGATTCAGGCGAAATATTTATGACACCAGGCGAGCGAATGGCTGTTTTAAAGCAGGACCACTTTGCTTTTGATGAATATTCTGTAAAAGATACTGTTATGATGGGCTTTCCACGTCTTTATGAAGTTTCTAAGGCACGTGATGAAATTTATGCTAAAGCCGATTTTACAGAGGAAGACGGAATTAAATCTGCTGAACTCGAAGCTGAGTTTGGAGAACTTGGTGGTTACGAAGCAGAAAATCAGATTGAACAGATGCTTTCCGGCCTTGGTCTTGAAGAAGAACATCATGATAAGATGATGAGTGAACTTGATGAATCTCAGAAAGTTCGCGTTTTACTTGCCCAGGCAATTTATGGAAATCCTGATGCCCTTATTCTTGATGAACCTACAAACGGTCTTGATATTGAATCAATCACCTGGCTGGAAAACTTCCTCCTTGATTTTGAAAATACTGTAATTGTAGTTTCCCATGACCGTCACTTTTTGAACACAGTTTGTACTTATATATGTGATATTGATTACGGTAAGATTACTCAGTTCAGCGGTAACTATGATTTCTGGTATCAGATGACACAGGTTATGCAGAGACAGGCTCATGACCAGCAGAAGAAGACAGAAGAAAAAATGAAGGATTTACGCGAATTTATTCTCCGCTTCTCTTCAAATGCTTCAAAGGCAAAACAGGCTACCAGCCGTAAAAAGATTTATGATAAACTTGCCGACAGTCTTGAAGATATTCCTATTTCTACACGTAAATTCCCATATGTAAACTTCAAGGCAGACAGAGAAATTGGAAACAATGTTCTTGAAATTAAAAATCTTAACTACAAGGACGCAGATGGAAACCAGCTGTTAAAAGATTTTAGTCTTACCGTAAACCGTACAGATAAAATTGCTTTTGTTGGTATTGAACACAATTCAATTACTGCATTGTTTGATATTGTAAACGGAGCTAAAAAGGCTGATTCCGGAGAATTCTTCTGGGGCCAGACCACTTCACAGACTTATCTTCCACGCGATAATTCTGACAGCTTTAATAATGAAATGAACATTACAGAGTGGCTCAAGCAGTATTCAAAAGAACAGGATGATGCTTATGTGCGCGGCTTCCTTGGCCGTATGCTCTTTTCCGGTGATGAATCTTTGAAAAAAGTAAAGGTTCTTTCCGGAGGAGAAAAAGTCCGCTGTATGCTTTCTATGATGATGCTTTCTGGTGCCAACTGTATTACAATGGATGACCCTACAAATCACCTTGACCTTGAAGCAATTCAGTCTTTAAACGAAGGACTTATTTCTTTCCCTGGTGTTCTTTTGTTCAGTTCTCATGACCATGAATTCATTCAGTCTATTGCAAACCGTATTGTAGAAATTACTCCAAACGGAATTATTGACCGTATGATGAGTTTTGATGACTACATTACAGACAAACAGGTATCTGAACTTCGTGCAAGAATGTATGAAGGTACAGGTAAAAAGATAAAATACAGAGTATAGTTTTTAGCCCCGGGGATTTGCTTTCCCGGGGTAATTTTTTGTCCAGATTCTGACTCTTGTTCATAAGCCCGTTTTGAGGCTAGTCCTGGTCCCTGGACTGCTTCATTTTATTAAGAAAATCGCTGAAAAGTTTTCCGGTTTCTTCATCACTTAATTCTTTCTTAGGTTCGTGATATTCAACCAGGTTTGAAGGAATTTCGTCTAAAAAGCGGCTTGGTTCAGTTTCTGCAACAAGCTGCTGGCGTTTTCTCTGGCGGCAGGCAGAAATAAAGAGTTTATCGCGGGCCCGGGTAATGGCAACGTAAAAGAGCCTTCTTTCTTCTTCAACATTACCGTCATTTTCTGCAACAGATCTTGCATGTGGAATTAAACCTTCTTCTGCTCCTGCAATGAATACAACAGGAAATTCCAGTCCCTTAGAAGCATGAATTGTCATAAGGTTTACTTTTCCCTTATCATTTTCATCATCTCCGTCATCGCGGCTGAGAAGAGTAATTCTATTTAAATAATTATAAAGGTTAGGATTTGTATTTTCCGGATCATTTTCCCAGTTTTCCATAGAAGTCAAAAGATATTCTATGTTTTTTAGTTTAAAACTGACCGCCTTTTCGTTTTTTGCATATTCTGTATAGAGATAATCCTTATAATTAATATCTTCTACAAGAGCCCTTACTTTAGCAGAAAGACCGCGGCCACTGAGTAATTTCTGACGGTGAGATTCTATTAAATTTACAAATTCCTGTAAGTCTTCTTTTAATACATCATTTGCCGGGGAATCCTGTCTTCCAATTAAAGAAATAATGGCATTCCACATAGTACAGCCCTGAAGCTGGGCCTCGTCATTTAAAAGCTGTATTGCGGCCCGTCCGATTCCCCGTCTTGGTGTGTTAATAATTCGAATTAAGTTTATATCATCATCATGATTTGAAATAATTCTTAAATAGCTGATTACATCTTTAATTTCTTTTCTTTCAAAAAAAGAAGTTCCGCCGCTCATAGTGTAGGGAATGTTATTTTCAAGAAAGGCCTCTTCAATAAAACGGGACTGGGTATTAGACCTTATTAAAACACCAAATTCATCATATTTTCTGTGTTCTTCCAGAGCAATTCCCAGAATACTTTCTGCAATAAAATCTGCTTCGTCAGTTTCGTTTTCCGGCATAAAGATTTCTATAGGCTTTCCGCTTCCGTTACCACTCCATAATTTTTTATCTTTTCTGTTTGTATTATGGGCAATAACACCATTTGCTGCTTCAAGAATTGTTTCTGTAGAACGATAGTTCTGTTCCAGTCTTATTTCGGTAACTTTAAAATCTTTTTCAAAGTTGATGATATTCTGATAATCTGCACCACGCCAGCTGTAAATAGACTGGTCATCATCACCTACAACTGCAACATTCTGGTCTGCAATTAAATGCATTAATTCATACTGCTGATGACTGGTATCCTGAAACTCATCTACCATAATATATTTATATCGTTCCCGGTAGCGTTCCAGAACCTCAGGATGTTCTTTAAAAAGTTTAATAGGAAGCACAATCAGATCATCAAAATCAACGGCATTATAAAGCTTAAGGCCTTCCTGATATAATTCGTAAAGGGGGCGGTACATGTCATTGCTGCTGTCCCAGTTTTTACGGCCGGTTTTAATATTCGAAATAAGGTTACCGATGGTGTAGATATCCATTGCATCCTGAGAAAATTTTAATTCGCGACCACATTCCTTTATTAAGGCAACCCGGTCCGTCTCATCATATATGGAAAAATTTTCCCTGTAGCCAAGTTTATCAATATCGGCACGAAGAATTTTTACACCAAAGGCATGAAAGGTAGAAATTGTTAAAAGCTGAAGTTTTTTTTCTGTTAGATTTTTAATACGGTCTGCCATTTCTTTTGCTGCTTTATTTGTAAAGGTAAGGGCAAGAATCTGGCTTTGAGGAATTCCCTTATCAAGCATATGGGCAATTCTAAAGGTGATTACTCTGGTTTTACCGCTTCCGGCTCCTGCAATAATTAAAATTGCGCCTTCAGTTGTTGTAACAGCACGAAACTGCTGGGGATTCAATTCTCTTTTAAGTGATTCCAAATCTAACATAGGCCAATAATATAACAAATGAATAAAGAATCTTCAATTACAAAAAAAAAAGTTTAAATATAGTGGATTTTTTTTGGTTATTTCATATATAATTTTTTGTTAGGAGAATATAAATGGAGAATACAGGGAAAAAAAAATCAAGTCTTATTGTAAGAATAACTCTTGTAATTGGTATTGGATTGTTAATAATTACAGGAAGTCAAGCTCTAATTTTGGGAACAGTTGTAAAAAATGATACCAGAACTGAAAATATAGAAAACTACCAGTTCATTTTACAGTCTTTTGGATATACCGTTCAAAATCAGTTAGGTGGATATAATAAAGCCTTAAACTTATATGCTTATGATGAAGTTATGAAGGAAGGTGACCCTGAAAAGGCTGGACTCTGGCTGCAGACCAGGGAAGATATTCGTGATAAAGATTTTGATTTTATTATGATTGCAGGTCCTGACGGTTACAGCTGGAACGATAACGGAAGCCGTACAAATATTGCAGACCGCGATTATTTCAGGGCAATTATGCAGCAGGGAAAAGAGTCATATATTGATAATCCTGTAATTTCCAGAACAACTGGACAGCCGGTAGTACATATTACCAGAGCCTTAAAAGATGGAAACGGAAAGACTTTTGCCATGCTTTGTGGAACAGTGAGTGTTAATAAACTTACTGAAGGAATTGGAAATATAAAACTTGGAGAAAAGGGCTATGCTTTTGTTATTGATGGTACTGGTGTTGTAATGCAGCATCCACAGCGTCAATATATTATGACAATGAACTTTATTACAGGCATAACAGATTCTCTTCATAAAGATATGTCAGCTGTAGCAAAGGACATGACAGCCGGAAAGAGTGGTTATGCCTGGGTTAATGGTTTTGAACACAGTAAAAAAGATCTTATTATTTATGGAAATATGCCGGGAACACCATGGTCTATGGCCTTTTCTATTCCACAAAATCAGGTAGATTTGCTTGGTAATAAGATTTCTCAGTTTACTATTTTGATGGGAGTTGGAGTATTAGTTATTCTTATTCTTCTCTCAGGATTGGTATTATTCTTTGCCTTAAAACCTTTACAGATTGTAAGAAATGCCATCAATGGAATTGCAAGCGGTAATGCAGATCTGACACAAAGAATTAATATTAAATCTAACAATGAAATTGGTCAGGTTGTTCAGGGCTTTAACAGTTTTACAGAAAAACTCCAGGCAATTATCCGCGATGTTAAAGAATCAAAAAATGAACTTGGAGTCGCAGGTGAGGATATGTCTTCTTCTGCAGAAGATACTGCAAGTTCAATTACCCAGATTATTGCAAATATAGATTCTTTTGGTCAGCAGATTGACAACCAGAAACAGAGTGTTGACCAGACTGCAGGTGCTGTAAACGAAATTTCTTCAAATATTGATTCATTAAATCATATGATTGAAAATCAGTCTTCCGGAGTTACTCAGGCCAGTTCTGCTGTTGAAGAGATGATTGGAAATATTAATTCAGTTTCATCTTCAGTTGAAAAAATGTCTTCATCTTTTGGAAGTCTGCAGAGTCATTCCCAGGAAGGTTTCTCTAAACTTGAAGCTGTAAGCATAAAGGTTCAGGAAATTGAAAGCCAGTCTCAGATGCTTAAGGATGCCAACGTTGCAATTGCAAATATTGCCGAGCAGACAAATCTTCTTGCAATGAATGCGGCAATTGAAGCGGCTCATGCCGGCGAAGCAGGTAAGGGCTTTGCTGTAGTTGCAGACGAAATCAGAAAACTTTCAGAAACTTCAAGCCAGCAGTCAGACCAGATTAGTACCCAGCTGACACAGATTATGGAGTCTATTGCCCAGGTAGTTGGAGCTTCAAATGAGGCAAGTAAGACTTTCTCTCAGGTTTCTGATGAACTTTCAGACACAGATCAGCTGGTAATTCAGATTAGGACTGCAATGGAAGAGCAGAACGAAGGTTCAAAACAGATTATTGATGCCTTGAAGATGATGAACAATAATACAGAAGAAGTAAGAACTGCCTCTTTAGAGATGAAGGAAGGAAACAAGCTTATTTTATCAGAAGTTCAGATGCTTCAGAATGTTACTGCATCTATGAAAGCCAGTATGAATGAAATGTCTATTGGTGCACAGAAAATTAACGAAACTGGTGCAGTACTTACAGAAGTTTCAAGCAGAATGAAGGAATCTATCATAAAGATTGGAAACCAGATAGACGAGTTCAAAGTTTAATTTATTTTCGTACAGATTTTATTTTCCTCACGGTTTGATTTTATATAATATACACGTTATAATAAATGAAAATTGTTATTGAGGAAAATAAATGAAAGCTTCTGTTAGTTCTTTTTTATCTAAGCATAATTTTGTTAATCACGTAGATATTTATTCTGTAGCTCAGGCTATTTTAGACGATATGAAAAAGGGGCTCAAAAAAGAAAAAGCCGATCAGGATATGATCAGGACTTTTTCTAATCCCCCTGAAACTTCAGCAAAAGGTAAAAGCGTTATTGTTATAGATGCCGGTGGAACAAATTTCCGTTCCTGTCTTGTAACTTTTGATAACAAAGGACAGCCTCAGATTTCCGAAATGGAAAAAACAAGAATGCCTGGAGTTGAAAAAGAACTTTCTAAAAAAGATTTTTTTAATCAAATAGCAGATAATCTTGAACATCTTAAAAATAAAGCAGACAGAATAGGTTTTTGTTTTTCTTATCCTATGGAGATTCAGGAAAACGGAGACGGAATCCTTTTAGGCTTTTCTAAAGAAGTAAAGGCACCTGAGGTTGTAGGTGCTCAGATTGGAAAATGCCTTAAAGAAGTTCTTACTGAACGCGGCTGGAACACAATCAAACGCATTACTCTTTGTAATGATACAGTTGCTGCTTTACTTGCCGGTGCTGCCTGCGAATCAGAAAACGATAAATTTTCTTCATACATTGGTTTTATTCTAGGAACGGGAATGAATTCCGCCTATGTTCAGCCAGACTGCCAATGCTGCGGCATTAAAAAACAGATTGTAGTTTGTGAAAGCGGAAAATTCCTGAATGTAAACCGTTCAGATTTTGATATTGAATTTGATAAAAGCACTGTAAAACCAGGAACCTTCTTCCTTGAAAAACTCTGTTCAGGAGCTTACCTGGGACCTGTTTCTTTAATTGCCTTAAAAATGGCTGCAAAAGACGGATTATTCGAAAAAGAAACAGCAGAAAAAATTACTTCAATAGAAAGTCTTTCTCTTATAGAAATGGATAAATTCCTTCATGGTCCATTTAATTCTGACTGTATTTTAGGACAAATAGCCATTAAAGCAAGTGCTGCTGACACAGATACAATCTTCCAGGTTTTAGACAGCGTTGTTGAACGTTCAGCCCGCTATTCTGCTGCAATCTTAATTGCCTGTGCAATTCAAACTGGTCAGGGAAATAATGCAGCAAAGCCACTTTGTATTTTGTGCGATGGAACAACCTTCTTTAAAACATATAATATAAAAGAAAGAGTTTTTGCTTATCTGGATCAGATTCTTACAAATCAGCTTGGAATCTACTGGAGAATTGTTTCCTGCGATAATGACATTACTCTTGGGGCTGCAATTTCTGGTTTGATAGAATAAATTATGTATGTTATAATTAACTATTAAGCGAGGGGATATGTCATTTAAAAAGAGTCTGGGAAAATCTGTAGTTTTATTAATAATAATCCTTATTCTTCTGGTAGGCGGGCTTTTATGGTTTGACTTTTTAGGAGTTCTAAACGTAAAGTCAGTCTTTTCGCCCCTTTATAAAATGATGGGAAAAACTCCTCAAACTTCTACCACTGTTACACAGTCTAAACCTCTTGTTTCGAATCTTGATGAAGACAGACTTCGCAAACAGAGGGAAGCAAATGATTTATTCAAGGAAGAACTTGATAAAAGGGAACAGGACATTCTGGCCCTTGAAAATCAGAATGCACAGATAGCAGCCGAGTTATCTGAACGCGAAAAAAATCAGGAAGAAAGAGAAAAAACATTTAACCTTACTGTAAAAAAATACGATGATAAGAATATAAACGTAGAACAGATTGCTAGAAATCTGAATGGTATGAGACCACAGGCTGCGGTAGATATTCTTGTTGCAATGGATGATCAGACTGTAATTGATGTCCTTCGTAAAGTAGAAGAAATTGCCGCTGCGGAAGGCTCTTCATCTATGGGATCTTACTGGTTATCTTTAATGCCATCTGACCGGGCTGCTCAAATACAGCGTAAGATGATAAGTAAACCAGAATCTTTAGATTAGCCTTTTAGAACTGCACTCCTGTTTCGTTTATAAAACTTTTTTGGAGTGCATATGAACGCAATAGCAGATATCATCGTAAATAATTCCTCATCTGATAATTTACAGTTATCTCAAGACTTTAATTCAACTCTAAAAGCCCAGTCTTCACAAGGATCACAGTCTTTTGAAGATTTAATTTCTTTTTATCAGACTGAAAAGACTTCAGAAGAAGTTTCTGCACCTGAAAAAACAGAGAAAAGTGAAACTCCTGATGCAGAAAAAGCTGTAGAAAAAACTTCCGAATCAGAAAATAAAGCAGAAGTAAAAGAAGAAAAAACTGAAAAATCTGTAAAAGAAAGTTCAGGCGAAGAAGTAAAGTCTGAAAAAACAGAAAAGACAGAAAAAAAATCAGATAAAAATAAAGAAAAATCTCCAAAAAATGCGAAGATTAAAGATTCTAACGAAGATAAAAATCAAAAGCAAGAAATAGATTACAGAAATTATAATCAGATTATTGAAAAATCTTCTCAGAATAAGGCAGAAAATAAGAGCGAAAATAAATCAGAAATAAAGATTAAAAAAACTGCTTCTGATATCAAAAATCCTGAATTAAAAGAGCAGGGGCAGGAGAAAGATTTTTCTGAGCTTCTTATAAGCGGACAGTCTCTTAGTGAGATTAAAGAAGTAAAGGATTCAAAATCTTCTTTTAAGGAAAGTAAAGATCAGAATCAGAAAAACATTAAGGAAGTAAAAGCAAAGAAGCTTGATAAAGAAGGAAAAATAACAGTTGAAGATTTAAGAACTCAAAAACCAGAGGAAAGTGAAACTGAAAAAAATCCTAAATTAAAGACAAGTCTCAAGGTTACTTCAGAAAATACTGCAACCATAACAATGGATTATGCCCAGCAGAATGCTAATTCAGATATTCTTTCTTTAAATAATCAGAGTGCTGCCTCAACAAATTCAACCTTCCAGACAATGCTGAACAATCAGGTTCAGATGCAGGTGCCTGAGTTTGTAAAGGCAGGAAATATTGTCTTAAAGGATAACAATCAGGGAACAATTAATCTTGTTTTACATCCGGATGATTTAGGAAATGTAAAAATTCAGTTAAGCCTGGATGGAAAATCTTTAACTGGACATATCAGTGTAGCCAGTAAAGAAGCCCTGGAGGTTTTTAAGGATAATTCAGAAACTTTAAGGGAAGCTTTTATAAAAAGCGGATTTGAAAATGCTTCTTTTGATGTTTCGCTTGGTGCCGGTACAAACTCAAATTCTAATTTTGATTTTGAACAGCAGGAAAGTTCAAACCGTTACCTTGGAAATAAAATGTACAGTAATTTTGAAGTTGAACAGGTTTCTGATTCTTCTTCAAATTATGAATACGTTGAAAAAATTGGAAATTATAATGTAAACATCGTTGCGTAAAGCGTCGATAAATTTGGATGTGAGGTTGATGATGGAACTACTAAACACACAAATGAGCGCTGCAGACAAATCTATGGTTGATCAGGCTGTAGATTTTTTCAACAAACAGAATGCAGGCCCTTCCGGAAGACAATCGTCTAATACACTGGGAAAAGACGATTTTCTTAAACTTTTGATTACCCAGTTATCTAATCAGGATCCAACAAATCCTATGGAAGATACTGAGTTTATTTCCCAGATGGCACAGTTCAGTTCTCTGGAACAGATGACAAACATGAGTACAGCTTTTGAGAAAATGTCCAACTTTTTGAATTCTCAGGAAGCTGCTTCAACAATCGGAAAAACTGTTGAACTTAACCTTGGTGACACAACTACTGTAGGCCTTGTACAAGGGGCAACCCGTGGCGAAAATCCACAGGTTCTTGTTAATGGAATGTACTACAGCATGGATAAAATAAATGCCATTTATGGCAACTAGGATGTAAATAAAAAAAAGGAGACGTAAGACTTATGATGAGATCACTTTATTCTGGTGTTTCAGGACTTCAGAATCATCAGACAAGAATGGATGTAATCGGTAACAACATTTCTAACGTAAATACAGTAGGTTTTAAACGTGGTCGTGTAAACTTCCAGGATATGATTAGTCAGCAGATGTCTGGAGCTGCAAAGCCAACAGATGAACTTGGTGGTGTAAACCCTAAAGAAGTTGGTCTTGGTATGACCGTTGCTTCTATTGATAATATTTTTAATCAGGGAAACTTACAGTCAACTGGTGTTTCAACTGATATTGCAATTCAGGGAAACGGTTTCTTTATCTTAAAAAATGGTGAAGAATCTTTCTATACAAGAAACGGTGCCTTCAGTCTTGATATGGACGGTACTCTTGTAAACCCTGCAAACGGTATGCGTGTACAGGGATGGATGGCCCAGGAAGTAAACGGTGAACAGATTGTTACAACCGCTGCAACACCAACAGATTTAATTATTCCTGTAGGTTCAAAAGATCCTGCAAAAGCAACTCAGAACGTAAACTTTGCCTGTAACTTAAACAAAAATACACCTGAAATTCTTGAAGGTGCAAGTGAAGGCGATATTCTTAAAGGTACCTGGGCTACAGAACAGGAAGTATATGACTCTTTTGGTAACAAACACCTTTTGTCAGTTTCTTTCAGAAGAGTTCCTGGAACTCCTAACCAGTGGCAGGCAACAGTTAATGTTGACCTTAACAACGCAGAATTTACCCAGACAAGAATTGGTCTTGGAACAACAGATGGTATGGAAAATACTTTCATTGTAACTTTTGATAACATGGGTGCCTTACAGTCAGTAACAGACTCAGCTGGAAATGTTTCAAATCCAAACGGCCAGATTGTTCTTCAGACTTCATTTGCTGTTCCTGAATCAAATCCAGATGCTGACGGAAATCCTTACCGCCAGACAATGAACATTAATTTAGGAACAATCGGAAGCTTTGAAAATACAATTACCCAGTCTGCACAGACTTCAACTACAAAAGCTTATTATCAGGATGGATATACTTTAGGATATCTTGATAACTTTAAGATTGATTCAAGCGGATCTATTACAGGTGTATATTCAAACGGAACTTCAAGAACAATCGGTAAAATTGCTCTTGCAACTTTTGCCAACGACAGAGGTCTTGAAAAAGCCGGAGACAATACTTATGTAGAATCTAATAACTCTGGTATGGCAAGAATTGGAGAATCTGGAATTGCAGGAAAAGGAAGCCTTATGGCAGGTGCATTGGAAATGTCTAACGTTGACCTTTCTGAACAGATGACAGATATGATTGTAACCCAGAGAGGTTTCCAGTCTAATGCCAAAACAATTCAAACTGCAGATACTTTACTTGAAACAGTATTAAGTTTGAAACGCTAAGTTTTAAGTTAGTAACATTCTGAGGGTGTTACCTTAAATAAAAAAAATAATCCCTTGCAGATAATCCATCAATCTGTAAGGGATTTTTTTTGCTTAAAAAAAATGTAATTGGATATCAGGCCTTGTGGTAAGGTTTCAAGATTTCGACAATTCTTTCTTTTTTAAAGAGGGTAGCATAATTATAGGCACTCATACCCATCATATCCGGAACATCAGGATCTGCTCCATTTGTTGCCAGCAGTTCTACAATTTTTTCTTTATTTGCACCAACTGCAAGCACCAGATTATTCTGACCTTCTTTATTGATTGTATTCAAATCTGCACCTTTAGAAATTAATAACTTTGTAAGCTCTTCATTTCCGCGCCATACTGCATCCATAACAGCTGTATAACCTCTGTCTTTAGAAACTGCATTAATATCTGCACCCTGTTCAATAATTTCTTTTGCAAATTCTTCGTTATCATTACGGACGGCAATATTAAGCATTGGTGTTCCAAGATCATCAGTTGCATTTACATCAATGTCTGCAGCAATAAATAAATCAAAAATTTCTTTTTTGTTTTTTGATATATAGAGGGCAAAACAGTCTGGAGTAAATGGTATTCCTTTGTTAAGCAGGGTTTGCTTTGCAGTTCGTTTTAAGTCTGCACTGTAAATATGATCATATTTTGAAGTAATGTATTTTAATATATCTGCATCTGAAGAAATATTTTTAATGGAATCCTTACTGAAAATATGATAATTACTGATAAAAGCTAAATTAGTAACAATAGAAATATGACTTGCAATTAAAAAACCACTCATTGAACAGAGTCTTGCTATATCTTCTTCTACTAATTTATCAGCTTCTTTTGAGTAAATAATACAGAAAGAAGTTTTATCAAAATATTTTTTTACTTTCTTAAGATTTTCTAAAGAAAAATCGGAATTATAAATTTTAGATGATTTTTCTACTTTTTGAACTAAGCAGGTTACTTCTTCTGTAAGGGCGATGTCATCACTAATAATTAAAAAGTTCATAGAACAATTATAATGCACATTTAAAATTAAACAAGGAAATTAAAAAAAAATATTTTAAAAAAAAGAGGTTCACTTATTGACACAAATGCTCATATTGTATATATTAATATTCATCAAGCCGCTGTAGCTCAGTTGGTAGAGCAATGGACTGAAAATCCATGTGTCGTTGGTTCGATTCCAACCGGTGGCAAAAAAGATCGATTCGCAAGAGTCGGTCTTTTTTTTTATGCCGTTTTTTGTTACAATATAAATATGAAATTAAATAACGAAATAATTGCCTTTACAGGCGGAGGAACCGGAGGTCATATTTATCCGGGCCTGGCTGTAGCTGACCAGCTTAAACTTCTTTGTAAATCAAAAAATCAGAATATAAAAATTATATGGCTTGGCTGTTCAAAAGGAATGGACAGTAATATTGTTAGTAAAGCCATTGGACCAGATAATAAAGCAACTGCCGATAAATTTTATCCTATTCCTTCGGGAAAATTAAGAAGATATTTTTCTTTTAAAAACTTTACCGATCTTTTTAATATTGCAGCAGGCTTTTTTAAATCTTACCATGTGCTTCGTAAAAATAAGCCTTGTGCGCTTTTTTCAAAAGGCGGTTTTGTAAGTGTGCCTCCCTGCATTGCAGCAAGATTATTAAAAATTCCGGTTTATACTCATGAATGCGATTTTACCTTAGGGCTTGCAAATAAAATTAATTTTAAATCTGCAAAAAAAATGTTTCTTTCTTACGAAGAAACTAAGAATTCGCTTTCTAGTCAGGACCAGAAAAGAGTTATTGTGACCGGAAATCCTATAAGACCGGTTTTTTATAATACAAATCCGTCAAAGGGACTGGAATTTGCAAAAGTTCCTTCTGACCATAAAAAGCCACTGCTTCTTGTTTTAGGCGGCTCTTCTGGTGCAAAACAGATAAATGAACTTGTTTATGAAAATCTTGATTTTTTATGTCAGAATTTTTATGTAGTTCATCAGACTGGCCTTGTAAATGCAAATGAGGAAGAAGAAAATAAGCTTAAAGAAAAATATGATTCTTATAAACCTTTCCCATTTATTTATCAGGAAATGCCAGATCTACTTTCTTCTGCAGACCTTGTTCTTTCCAGGGCAGGTGCAAATTCTATCTGGGAAGCAGCAGTACTTCACAAACCTATGCTTTTAATTCCTTTATGCGGTAACGGCACCAGAGGCGACCAGGTAGATAATTCAAAATATTTTGAAGAAAAGGGTGGAGCAGTGATGCTTTTAGGTAAAGATGCCTCTGCTCAAAAATTAAAGGAAGCCCTTGAAAAATTACTTGATGAAAAAGTAAGAAAAAATATGGAAGAGAATCTTATAAAGATAGTAGGGGATAATATTCCTGCTAAAAAAATTGCAGAAATTCTTTATGAAGAAATAGAGGAAAAATGATGAAGTTTGTAACAGTAGATTTTGTATTCCTTTGTTTAATTCTTATTTGTGTCGTTATAAGCACAATCAGAGGCTTTATTTCTGAACTTTTTGGAAAGGCTTCCTGGATTATAGGATTAATTGCAGCTTTCATTTTATATGATGATTTTTCTCCTCTTTTTACAGGAATTGCAAACGGATTTCTGCGGGCCCTGGTTGCCTTTGTCATAATATTTATTGTTGTATTTATGATTTTTAAATTGCTGGAAATAATATTTTCAAAATTTGTAGAAAACGATATTTTAAGCAGTTTAAACAGAGCTCTGGGCTTTTTGCTTGGCTGTGGCGAAGGCCTTGCCCTTGTAAGTTTAATTGTTCATTTTTTAAACTGGCAGACCTGGTTTGAGGTAAAATACCTTGAAGGAAGTTTCTTCGCAGCATTATTAGGGTAAAATATGTTTGAAAATTTGATTAAACAGGATGCGGGTAAATTAATTTCTTCTGATATAAGAGCTGGAAAATTTCCGGGTGCAGTTTTATTTGCGGGTCCACAGTTTTCCGGAAAACTTACCGCAGCTCTTGAAACTGCAAGAGTTTTATCCTGTCAGAATGAAAAAAAAGGAGCCTGGTCCTGCGAATGTAATTCCTGTTTACAAAATAAGGCATTAACCTCGCAAAACCTTTTACTTTTAGGTCCAAGAGACTGCCTTTTAGAAATTTATAGTGCAAAAAAATATTTTATACAGGCTTTGAAAACATCTGCCCCATATATTCTGGCAGCAAGATATTTTTATATAAGAAGCGTAAGAAAACTTACACTGCGATTTAATTCTATACTTTGGAAGGGGGATTCCAGTCTTAATAAAATCTCTGCCATCATAGAAGAGTTAAATGAAGAAATAGAAAAAATCGATTTAAGCAGACAGTTAAATAATATTGAAGAAATTGAAAAATCCTGCGAAAAAATAGACGATTTTTGTAAAAAACTTGATAATGAACTTTATAATTCCATACCTGTAAGTCAGATCAGGAATATGGAAGAATGGGCTTACATAAAAAGCGAAAACGGCAAAAAAACAATCATCCTTGAAAATGCAGAAAAAATGCAGGCAAGTGTAAGAAATGCCCTTTTAAAAATTCTTGAAGAGCCTCCACGCGACTGTATTTTTATTCTTCTTACAAATAACAGAAATGCAGTAATGCAGACAATACTTTCAAGAGTTCGAACCTATAATTTCAGCGACCGAAGTATAGAAGATCAGAAAGATGTTATAAGCAGAATTTTACATACAGATTATTCCGGCTCAATAAAAGATTATCTTTTGACCTTCCTGCCGGTAAAACCTGAAGTTTTACAGGCTCAGGCTCAATATTTTATAAAGGAAATTGCCTCAAAAAATATTCCTGATATTTCTCAACTTGTAAAAAAATGCGAAAACTTTATTCCAAGAGTAGAATTAAAACTTTTTTTAAATTTTATTGCCCTGGAAATAAAGAATCTTCAGAAAAATCAGCCGGGCTGCGAAGCTATAGCACAGACCATGACCTTTTTACAAAAATGCTATGACAACGTGACCCTTTATAATCTTACTCCTCTTTCTTCATTAGAAATTCTTTTAAGAGATTTATCAATGATAAATATACAAAATAATGGAGTTTTAGCGCAATATTATGAGAGCATACTATAAAAAGGTAAGTTTAAAGGCTCAAAAGCTTGAAAAAGAGCAGTTATTAAATCTTATAGATGATATTGTTCAGGAAAATGACAATCTTTATTCCATTTTTGACTCTATAAGTGCAGGAATTCTGATTATTTCCAATGATTTTTATCTAAAGCAGTCCAATTCCATTGCTGAAAGCAGATTAAAATTCAACTGCCACCTGGATGATCCAAGAAGTTCCCAGCAGCAGCTGTGGGATATAATTGAAGATGCTGAAATTGCGGATTTTTTCAAAAAGTGTTATTCAAAGTCGATTACAAACTGTAATGAAGATTTTTCTATTGTAACAGAAGGCGGTTCTGTAAGATTTATTACAATCACAATGACCCCACTTATGAATGCAAGTAAAACCACCGGCAGAATTATTATAATACGTGATGTTACCGATAAAAAAAATCAGGAAATTCTTGTTCACCGTATGGAAAATATGGCCGGACTTACAAATCTTGCAGCCGGTATGGCTCATGATATAAAAAATCCACTTGGAGCCATTTCAATTCACATTCAGCTTATACAAAAGGCCCTCGAAAAAGCCAGAAAAAATGACAATATCCTTCCTGAAAAAAAGTTTGTTGAAGACCATATAAACGTCGTAAATGACGAAATTGATTATTTAAACAGACTTGTTATGGATTTTCTTTTTGCCGTAAGACCAGTTAATGCAAATCTGGAGTTAAAATCTCCATCAACTGTAATTAATTCTGTTGTCAATTTTATAAGTCCGGAATTTTCTGATTACGGTTTTACAGTTTCCTTTGAAGATTTGTCTGATAATCAGAAGATTATGATTGATGAAAAGCTTTTTAAGGATGTAATTTTAAATTTTGCTACAAATTCACTGAGTGCCTTAAAATCACAAAAAGAAAATTCAGCAGATGATTACCAGGGAATATTTAAAATTGTTTCTCAGATAAGCGACAATAAAATGATTTTAAGAATTTTTGACAACGGCTGCGGTATGAGTCCGGAAACTGTTTCAAAAGTTTTTGAGCCATATTTTACAACAAAGTCAAATGGAACAGGCCTTGGCATGACTACTGTTTATAAAATCATAAAAGAATTCTCGGGAGAAATTTCTGTTGATTCTTCTTTAGGCCAGGGCTCCTGCTTTACAATAAAATTCCCTCTGCATCTGCGCGAAAAACTTGCAATTAACAACTAATATAATTAGGATTTTTATATGACTATTTTAACAATTGATGATGAAGAAAATATACGAAACGGACTTGCCGACAATTTTGAACTTGAAGGTTATGATGTTTTAAAAGCTGCTAATGGTAAGGAAGGACTTAAGCTTATTGCCCAGGGAAATGTAGATCTTGTAATTACAGATTTACGAATGGACGGAATGAGTGGAGAGGAAGTTGTAAGACATGTTACAACAGAAAACCCGGGAATTCCGATTATTGTTCTGACCGGGCACGGAAGTATTGATGATGCTACTGCCGCAATAAAAGCTGGTGCCTTTGATTTTCTTACAAAGCCCCTTGATCTTGATCACTTAAACTTAATTGTTAAAAATGCTCTTAAAGGAAAAATCCAGGCTGAACAGATTAAGGAACTGCAGCAGAAATTAAAGTCAGATTCTGATGATTTGATGGTTGGTAAAAGTGCCGAATTAAACAAGGTAAGAAATCTTATTCACAAGGCAGCACCTTCCAGAGCCAACGTATTAATTACAGGCGAGAGCGGAGTTGGTAAGGAACTGGTTGCAAAAGAAATTCATCAGCAGTCAAACAGAAAAGACATGCCTTTTATAGTTGTGCATCTGGCAGCTATGTCAGAGACCCTGCTGGAAAGTGAATTATTTGGTTACGAAAAAGGAGCTTTTACAGGAGCAGAAACAAGTCATAAAGGTCACTTTGAAAGGGCCAATGGCGGAACTATTTTCCTTGATGAAATTGGTGAAATTAATCAGGCTACCCAGGTAAAGCTTTTGAGGGTTTTACAGGAAAGAAAATTTGAAAGGGTAGGCGGCGAAAAAGATATTGATGTTGATGTAAGAGTAGTAGCTGCTACAAATAAAAATCTTGAAGAAGAAGTAAAAAAAGGAAACTTCAGGGAAGATTTATTTTACAGATTAAATGTCGTAAGAATTCAGATGCCAAGTTTAAGAGAAAGGAAGGATGATATTCCTTTACTTATGCATGCTTTTTTAAAAGAATTTGCTGCAGAAAATAATAAAGAAATTAAGGGCTTCGATTCTAAATCCAAAGCTGCAATGTTAAAATATTCATGGCCAGGAAATATCAGGGAATTAAGAAACTGTGTGGAAAGTGCAGTGGTAATGTGTACAGAAAACGAAATCAAACTGGAAGATTTACCACCTGTTTTACAGCAGAGTTCAAATGAAAAAACAATACAGATTCCTCTTGGAATTACACTGGAAGAAGCAGAGACAATTATTATAAATGAAAACCTTGCTTACAATAATGGAAACAAGTCCAAAACAGCGGAGATTCTTGGGATTGGAAGGAAGACCCTGCACCGTAAGTTAGGCGAGACTGAAGAATAAAGTGTATAAAAATTAATACAGTGATTGTACTGTATTATAATTTAGACATACGAGACTCTGTATAAAAAATCATACAAATTCTTTATTTTAACCAGTTTTTAAGCGTATTATAAGAGGCCTGTAAATCATTTATCTGTCTATTATTTAATACAACCTGAGAGTCTTGTATAGTATTTTTGGTATCAGGATGAGTCTTTTTTACCATTTTGTGATACTGCCGGGTAAGTTCTTTTTCGGTAAATGGGTACGCTATATTTAGTGTACCCATAGCTTTTAGTATATAGTCCGGTATATGCATATTTTCTGTATAATTATGCATTTTTATTACCTGAGCAGTAGCTTTTTCTTCTTTTTTTCTAAAAAATGATGAATATGATATCTTTTCTTTTTTGCTTTCCTCTTTTTTTTCTTTATCTAAAGAGGATTCTCGGAAGGATTCTTCATTTTGATTAGTTTCTGCTTCTGAATTTTCTTTTTTTTCTTTCTTCTGGGGAATCTCACCCTTTTCCAGGGCTTCGTTTAATAAGTTTCCAAGTTTTTCAAAGTAATCTGACGTAATTTTTCCTCAAAAAAAATGCTGCCCAAAGATTCTTATTCTTCAGGCAGCATGTATGTTTTAATATTTAATTAGATTATAGTTCCCGGAGGAATAACAGCTCCTTTTCTTATAACTATAATGCCATCTGCACTGTAGAATGAACCATGATCACCGTCTTCGTATTTTTTGCCGCTTATACCAATCTGGCAGTTATTTCCGATTTTTGCATTCTTATCGATGATTGTATTGGCAATTTTGCAGTTTTTACCAATACCTGTACATGGTATTTCTTTCTTTTTGTTCTGCTGCTTTTCGTTTTCATCATCATAATAGTCAGCACCCATCATGATTACGCCGTCAAGTTCACTTCCGTCTTCAATAATTGATCTTACACCAATTACAGACTTGTTTAATTTACAGTTTGTAATAATACAACCTTCAGAAGTTAATGAACTTGTAATATCAGCCTTGTTGATTTTTGAAGGTGGAAGATTACGCATATGAGTGTAAATAGGATTTGTATTGCCGTAGAAATCGAAGGCAGGGTAAGGCTCTGTAAGGGCAATGTTTGCTTCGTAGAAGCTTCTGATTGTTCCAATGTCTTCCCAGTAGCCGTCAAATACATAAGAGCAGATTTTCTTTTTACCGATTGCTAAAGGTAAAATTTCTTTACCAAAGTCAGTGTATTTTTCGTTTTCGCCTAAAAGGCATTCTTCCATTGTGTCTGCATTGAAAATATAAATACCCATAGAGGCAAGGAATTCTTTTTCTGGAGGGAGGGCTCCTCTTGCTTCTGCAGGAATTTTCCATGATGAAATGTCCAGATCTGGCTTTGGTTTTTCCATAAATTCTTTTACGCAGGAATTTTCATCAATTTTCATAATACCAAAGCCTGAAGCATCTCTTCTGTTTACGGCTGTGGTTGCAATTGTAATTTCTGCCCCGGATTTAATATGAGCTTCCATAAAATCCCTTAAATCCATCTTATAAAGCTGGTCTCCGGAAAGAATTACGTAATGAGTTGGTTTTTGTGATTTAAAATGTATAAAGTTTTTTCTTACAGCATCAGCAGTACCTTCATACCAGCCGCTGTGTTCCAGTGTCTGTTCAGCAGCAAGAATCTCTACGAAACCACCTGAGAAACGGTCAAAGTTGTATGAATTTGTGATGTGAAGATGAAGTGAGGCTGAATTGAACTGGGTCAAAAGATAAATCTTTTTGTATCCTGAATTTATACAGTTTGAAAGTGGAATATCTACAATGCGGTATTTACCACCAAAAGATACAGCAGGTTTTGATCTTTCCTTTGTAAGTGGGTAAAGACGAGTTCCTTTTCCGCCGCCTAAAATTATTGCAAGTACTCTTGGTTCTTCATGTGCCATAAGTTATGTCTCCTTTTTTTTCTTATAAATAATTATAAGTCCGAATATTCTCTTTTGCAAATAATTTGAATTAAAAATCCGGCCGCGGAATCTGCGTAGAAAAACGGCCGCCGAATCTGCATTACATAAAAAATCCGGCAATTGTGTAAACAATAAAGGAGGCTATCCAGGCTATGGCGCACTGCCAGACAACAAGCCCTGCCGCCCATTTTCTTCCAAGCTCTCTTTTGACAGATGCTATAGCAGCAATGCAGGGACTGTATAAAAGACTGAAAATAAGCAGACTTAAGGCAGAAAGACTGGAAAGGGAGTTTGTGATTCCTCCTGCGAATAAAATCTCCATTGTGGAAACAACACTTTCCTTTGCCATAATTCCGGAAATCAGAGAGGTGCAGATTCTCCAGTCATTTAAACCGATTGGCTTCATAAGAGGAGCAAAAAGGCCGGAAATTTTTGCAAGAATACTTTCTGAAGAATTTTCCACAAAAGAAAGGTGTAAATCAAAACTCTGTAAAAACCAGATCAGTATTGTAGCAATAAAAATTACAGTAAAGGCTCTTTCTAAAAAATCTTTTGCCTTTTCCCATAAAAGCTGGGCTACATTTTTTGGACTTGGAAGGCGGTAATTTGGAAGTTCCATAACAAAAGGAACCGGTTCTCCCTTAAAAAGACTTGTTTTATACAAGAGTGCTGCAAGAATTCCTGCAAGTATGCCTATGAAATAGAGGGCTGTCATAATAAGGCCGCCGTGTTTTGGAAAAAAGGCTGAAACAAAAAATGCATAAATCGGAAGTTTGGCAGTACAGCTCATAAAAGGGGTAAGAAGAATTGTCATTTTCCTGTCTCTTTCGCTGGGGAGAATGCGGGTAGACATAATGGCAGGAACTGTGCAGCCAAAACCTATTAAAAGAGGGACTATACTTCTTCCGGAAAGTCCGATTTTTCTAAGCAGGGTATCCATAAAGAAGGCAACTCTTGCAATATAACCGGAATCTTCAAGCAGGGAAAGAAATAAAAAGAGGGTTACAATTATTGGTAAGAAGGAAAGTACGCTTCCAACACCGGTAAAGACCCCGTTTATAATAAGGTTGTGCAGTACTTCGTTTGTTCCAAGCTTTGTAAGGCCTGAATCTACAAGATTTGTAAAGGCTTCTATTCCATTTTCAAGTAAAAGCTGAAGAAAGGCACCGATTACATTAAAGGTAAGAAAGAAAACCGAAGCCATGATTAAAATAAAAAATGGAATGGCAGTGTATTTTCCGGTTAAAAGGCGGTCAATTTTTTGCGACCTGATTCTTTCTTTGCTTTCTTTTGGCTTTTTTACAGTCTGATTACATACATTCTTTATATAGGAATAGCGCATATTTGCAATTGCGGCGCTGCGGTCTAAGCCGCCTTCGTTTTCCATCTGTAAGGCAATGTGTTCAAGAATCTCTTTTTCGTTTACGTCAAGGTCAAGCTGGTACAAGATGCGCTTGTCGCCTTCAAGAAGCTTGCTTGCTGCAAAGCGAACCGGAATACCGGCCTTATCTGCATGGTCCTGAATAAGATGAATAACTGCATGAAGAGCTCTGTGAACTGCACCTCCTGCATGGCTCTGGCTGCAAAAATCCTGTCTGACAGGTTTTTCCTGATAATGGGCAACGTGAAGGGCATGTTTTATAAGTTCATCTACTCCCTGATTTTTTGCCGCAGAAATAGGAATTACAGGAACTCCCAGAAGTTCCTCCATCTTGTTTACATCAATGGAGCCTCCGTTTCCGGTAACTTCATCCATCATATTAAGGGCAATTACCATAGGAATATCCATTTCGAGTAACTGCATTGTAAGGTAAAGGTTTCTCTGGATATTTGTGGCATCAACAATATTTATGATTCCGTATGGCTTTTCGTTTAATACAAAGTTTCTGGAAATTATTTCTTCGCTCGAATATGGAGACATTGAGTAAATGCCGGGAAGATCTGTTACAAGGGTGTTGGAATAGCCTTTTATCTGGCCGTCCTTGCGGTCTACAGTAACTCCCGGAAAATTTCCTACATGCTGATTAGAGCCGGTAAGCTGATTAAAGAGGGTAGTTTTTCCTGAGTTCTGGTTTCCAACCAGGGCATAGGTAAGAAGTGTATCATCCGGAAGGGGGCTTTCATCCTGCTTTGAATGAAATTTTCCATCTTCTCCAAGTCCCGGATGTTCTGTTTTTGAATCCTGAAGTTTTTCTTTTGCCTTTTCTTCGTCTTCTTTTTCTGTCTGAATATCATCAGAAATTTCAATCTTCCTTGCATCGTCAAGGCGCATGGTAAGTTCGTAACCATTAACGTCAAATTCAACAGGGTCACCCATTGGAGCCAGTTTTACTTTGGTTATTAATGTTCCCGGGATAATTCCCATATCGAGAAAGTGTTGTCTTAGTTCTCCGTTTCCGCCGGTTTTAATTACGCAGGCAGAGGAACCTATTGGTAAATCTTCTAATGTCATAATTAATTTTTAGTATAGCGTATTAGAAAAAATATCTAAATATTTTTTTTAATTTCCCGATGAAATAAATAGATGTAAATAAAAATATTGGAGGAAAAAATGATTCGTGGCTGGTATACCGGTGCTTCTGGTATGAACGCTCAGCAGAACAGACTTGATGCAATTTCAAATAATCTTGCTAATGTTGATACAACTGGGTATAAAAGAGATATTGCAGTCAGCAAATCTTTTCCTGAGCTCTTAATAAGAAGAACAAATTTTGACGGCGTTTATAATATTCCAAACGGAATGGGTAGTGCCGATTCTGCACCTGTTATAGGAAAACTTGGCCTTGGTGTAGAAACTAATGAAAATTATACAGATTTTTCACAGGGTTCATTTAAAATCACAAATACTAAAACAGATATTTCTTTAAGTGGAAAGGGCTTTTATGTTGTAGAAACTCCAGTTGGAGAACGGTACACCCGTAACGGAACCTTCCATCTTGGAAAAGAAGGAATTCTGGAAACAAAAGACGGTTATCCTGTTTATGGCGAAAAAGGAATTATTCGTCTGGAAAATGACCGTTTTACAGTAAATGAAGATGGAATCCTCCTTTCAGAAGAAGGAGAAGAAATAGACAGATTAAAGGTTGTTCGTTTTGATAATGAACGCTACCTAAAAAAGATGGGCGAAAGCCTTTATTCAGAAAATGATATTTCTGGTCCGGCCCATATTGCAGAAGGTAATGAAAGACCTTCATTTTTACAGGGCTATGTAGAAACTTCCAATGTAAATGTAGTAAACGAAATGGTTCAGATGATTGAAGTAAACCGTGCTTATGAAGCAAATCAGAAAACAATTACATCTGAAGATTCGATGATGGGAACTCTCTGGCAGAAAGTTGCTGTTTTGAAATAGAAATAAAAGGAGGATGAAGCTAAAAAGCTTGCTGCGCACTGCTCGCAACCTTTTTTACGCTTCTGCAATTGTATATGGTTAGATCACTTTGGACAGCTGCTACCGGTATGAACGGACAGCAGTCAAATATTGATGCAATTTCAAATAACCTTTCAAATGTAAATACAACCGGATATAAACAGCAGAGAGTTGAATTTGAAGATCTTGTTTATCAGAATATAAAACTGGCAGGAACACCTGCAACAGAAGATACTGTAACTCCTGTAGGAATTCAGCAGGGTACCGGTGTAAAAGTTGGTGCAACCCAGAGAATTATGAATCAGGGTTCTTTGCAGAATACCGGTGTTGATACTGATGTTGCAATCGTTGGTGAAGGTTTCTTCAGAGTTCAGGAATATGACGGAAGTTATGCCTATACCCGCGATGGTTCTTTTAAGGTTGATTCAAACGGTCAGCTGGTAACTAACAACGGTTTACGCGTTATGCCTGAAATTATTTTGCCGGAAGGTTATGATGTTTCAACTTTAAGCATCACTCAGACCGGTCTTGTAAGTGTAAAGGTAAACGGCGGAAATGATCCTGTTGAAGTTGGTCAGATGGAATTATACAGATTTCCTAATGCTGTAGGTTTAAAAGCTGAAGGTGATAATCTTTTTAAGGTTACAAATGCTTCCGGCGAAGCAATTGCAGGCCGTCCGGGTTATGAAGGTTTTGGTGATACAAGACATAAATTCCTGGAAATGAGTAACGTTTCTGTTGTAAACGAAATGGTTCAGATGATTGTTGCTCAGAGAGCATACGAATTTAATTCAAAGGCTGTTCAGACTTCTGATAATATGCTTTCAACTGCTGTAAATCTTAAAAGATAAAATAAGCGGTAAATAAAAAAACAAGGATATTGAAATGAATGTGGGATTAGTTTCAAATACTTTTAGTTCTATAACAAATGGTCAGGGAGCTTTATCTTCTGCAAAAAGTAATGCTGACAGTCAGAAATTTGCTGATCTTTTGCAGGGGCTTCAGAAAAAAAATGAAGTAAAAAGCACCCTGTCATCTTCTCAAATCAGTCAGGAAGGCAGGTTAAACGGCGAATATATTACAGGTTTTAATGATATGTTTAGTGGGGAAATGAACAAAAATGCAAAACCTTCAGGAGCCGCTGCAAACCAGGCAAATGACCATGTAAAGCAAAAGACAATTGATAAAACAAGTACTCTTTACGAAAAATCTATGGAGCTTGAAAGCTATTTTGTAAAGCAGATGCTTAACTCAATGAGAAAAACTGTAATGAAATCTTCAGAAAATGATTTTGCAAAAGAAACTTATGAAGATATGCTTTACGATGAGTATTCAGTTTCCATGACAAAAAACGGCGGCTTTGGCCTTGCCGACCAGATTTATCTTAGTCTGGTACAATAAATTTTAATAAATATAGAAGGAATTATAAATTATTTTAATTTCTCCTCTTATATTTTTGTTTACATCCTTAATCACTGCCTGGTCGTTGGCCGGTAGTGATTTTTTTTTATGATTTAATTATAATGTTTTTATGAATGAAATAACTTTACCTAAGAATTTAAAAGGTGTCCGTATACATTTTGTTGGTATAAAAGGAACCGGAATGGCAGCTCTTGTAGAAATATTCGTTCATAATGGTGCTGTAATTTCCGGCTCAGATGTAAGTGAGCGTTTTTATACTGATGATATTCTTGAAAAACTTAATATAAAAGCCCTTCCTTTCAGTCAGTCTAATATTACAGAAGATATTGATTATGTAGTTTATTCTTCTGCCTATAAATTAGACCAGAATCCGGATTTAATTCAGGCTGTAAAAATGAAGATTCCATGTCTGCTTTATACCCAGGCTTTAGGTTCCTACAGCAGCAATGCTTTTTCCTGCGGTATTTGTGGAGTTCATGGAAAAACTTCAACAACAGGTCTTGCCGGTACAATCCTTAAGGAGCTTGATTTACCTTCCCAGGTTTTAGCGGGCTCTGTCATAAATTCTTTTGGTTCTACCTGTACATATACTTCGCCTTTAGTAAAAGAAAATAATGATGACAATAAAAATTTAATTTTTGTTGCAGAAACCTGTGAATATCAGAGACATTTTATGTCTTTCTGTCCTCAAAAAATTATTTTAACTTCGGTTGAAAGTGATCATCAGGATTATTATCCGTCTTATGAATCAATCAGAGATGCTTTTGTTGATTATGCCTGTAAATTACCTTTGGGTGGTGATTTAATTTATTGTGCAGATGACAAAGGTGCTGTGGAAACTGCAGAAATTGTAAAGGGAAAAAGAAGTGATATAAACTTTATTCCATACGGTACAAAAAGCAGCGGGGATTTTGCCTTAAAATTTGAAGGCGTTAAAAATGAAGAAAATCAATTTTCTGTAAAATATTTTAATAATCAGATTTTTGCAATTTCCATTCCGGGAAAGCACGAGGTTATGGATGCTCTTGCAGCTCTGGTTCTTGTAACAAGACTTTTACTTGAGTATGGAAAAAATCCACTTGATTATGCAGATAAAATTAAAGCAGGCCTTATCAATTTTAACGGTGGAAAAAGACGAAGTGAAGTTGTTGGCCGCTTTACTTCAAAGTCAGGTAATTCAGTAATTGTAATTGATGATTATGGTCATCATCCTACTGCAATAAAAACAACACTGCAGGGCTATAGAGAATTTTATAAAGGAAGAAAAATTATTGTTGATTTTATGAGTCACACTTACAGCAGAACACAGGCCCTTTTGACAGAATTCAGTAAGGCTTTTTCTTCTGCAGATCTTCTTATTCTTCATAAAATTTATTCTTCGGCCCGCGAAAATGCCATTGATTTTTCAATTAACGGCCGTAGCCTTTACGAAAAAGTTCTTGAAAATGAAAAAGATCTCGATGCCCATTATTTTGAAGAAATTCTTGATGCAAAAGACTTTGTAATAAATGAAATAGAAAAAAATCCGGGACCTGATTATCCTGACGGATATTTACTCGTAACAATGGGTGCCGGCGATAACTGGAAACTTGGAAAAGCAGTTCTGGAGGAATATAAATGACAAGCATGACAGGATATTCTTACGAAGAAGTATCTTTAGAAAAAGCAATTGTAAGTGTAGAAATAAAATCTGTAAATTCACGATTTTTAGATTTATCTATTAATCTTCCTCCATTTTTAAATCCACTGGAGAGTTATTATAGAAATTTAATAAGCGAAAAAGTTTTACGCGGTAAGGTTGATATTTTTATAAAGATAAAGGAACTGGAAAGCGATATTCAGATAATTGCAGATACCAGTGCGGCTAAATCATATTATGATGCTATAAAAAGTGTTGCGTCTGCCTGTGGTTATAATGAAAATGAAATTCCATTAAGTCTTATACTTTCACAAAACGGCGTATTAAATTCGAATAAATCTTATGATGTAGAAAAATATAAACAGATGATTCAGCCTGTTTTTGATTCTGCCTTTGAAAAGTTTATAAAAGACCGCGAAAGAGAAGGTCAGAATATGAAGAAGGATTTATTAAATCACCTTCAGAAATTAAAGGAATGTGCTGCCTTTTTTAAGGAATTTCAGCCAAAAATGGATGAATATTTTAAAAATCTCATTAGCCAGAAATTTAATGAACTTCTAGGCGAAAAGGCAGACCAGAACAGAATTATGACCGAAACTGCTGCTATGCTTGTAAAATATACTATTAATGAAGAGATAGTTCGTCTTCACAGTCATATTGAATCAATGCAGCTTGAGCTTGAAAATAATCCGGCTCCGGGTAAAAAACTTGATTTTATCTGCCAGGAAATGAACCGAGAGATTAATACTATTGGCAGTAAAAATCAGTTCGCCGAAGTTGGCAAGATGGTAATTATAGCCAAAGATTGCCTTGAAAATATCAGAGAACAGAGCAAGAATGTAGAGTAGACGAAAATCGAAGAAGCGTTAAAAACAAAACGTGACAACGTTTTGTTTAGCTTCAACGAAAGAATGTCTATGCAGCGAGATTTATCGAGCTGCCCTATATATAATAAGTTAAAGTTACTATTCTGTGGGAGAGTACAAATATATGGATATCGAATTTGAATTAAACAAACAATCTTCTAGATTAGAATATAAAATGATATTACCACTTTCAAATGATACACAAATTGCCAAATGTATGTCTGAAAGAGACTTAAATGATTTACTTGATTCTTTATTAGATATTCTTAATTTAAAAAAAATTGTAGAAAAGTTTAATTGCGAAGTGGAAGAAGCAAAAGAATTAAAGAAAAAAATTGATAGAGATTCTGACTGTGAAGATTGTTCCTTAAAACTTCAGGAATGTTACAGGTGTGGTATAATTTGTGGAGATAGTATCTTAGAACAGATTTTATTTAAAGAATTAATAAAAAATAAAATCAATGTTGAATTACAGATGAGAATTAATAAAGATAATTCGATTTCTCATTATCCGGAGCCTGTTAATCCTGATACTATTTTAACAATACCAGATTTTTATATAGAAACAAAAGATAAAAAGATTTGTATTTATACAGATGGACATACATATCATGAACGTACTGAATATCAGGCTGTAAGAGATAGAAGTATTGATCGTGATTTGCAGAATTTAGGTTATACAGTATTACGATATACAACTTCTGAAGTTCGCAATGAATTAGATAAAGTGATAAATGATATAAAAAAGACAATGGGACTTCAATTAAATCAAAAAGAAACTGGTGAAACTCCATGTTTTGATGGAACTTGTATTCGTTGTGGGAAAAGGATGAACTTTAATACTTCTCGACCTATGTGTGAAAAATGTTATGAAATATGGCGTGAATTTAGGAATTATGATTACATTGAAAATTATTGTCATAAATGTGGGAAGGAAATTAATAATATGATTTCTTTTAATAATCCTTTATGCAAAAATTGTAAATAAAATTTTAATCAGGAGAATTAGATTTTTATGAAATTAAATAAAGACTTACGTATAGCCATAAGCGGAAAATCGGGCTGCGGTAACACCACCGTCAGCGGCCTTCTTGCCCAGAAACTTGGAGTTACCTTAATCAACTATACCTTCAGACAGCTTGCCCAGGAAAAAGGAATGACCCTGGCTCAGGTAATAGAAGCTGCAAAAAACGATGATTCTTACGATAAATATGTAGATAAACATCAGGTAGAGCTTGCCCTCGCTGAGCCCTGTGTTCTTGGAAGCCGTCTTGCAATCTGGATGCTTAAAGAAGCAGATTTTAAGGTATATCTTTTTGCCAGCGACGAAACCCGTGCCCAGAGAATATATAATCGCGAAGGCGGCGATTTACAGCAGATAAAAGACTTTACTGCAATGCGCGATAGGGAAGATACTGCCCGCTATAAAGAATTTTACGGTATAGACAATAACAATTATGACTTTGTAGATTTATTTATTGATACAGCAAAATATACCCCTGAGCAGATTGTTGATTTAATCATTTCTGAACTTAAAAAAAGAAATTTTGTTGAGGCATAAGTGTAATTATAATGACTGTCTTGCTACCATAAAATGGGGTTTAGCAAGAGAGTAAAAAAAAGACTGATTACCTTTACGGAAATCAGTCTTATTTATTGAGGGGTTATTACAAAACTCTCAAATTAGTATTTACTTTCAGCAAAGCCAACCCAGCCATCTTTTTCAATCAGGGCTTTTTCAAAATCATCTAAGTTGAACTGGTAACTTTTTGAGAAAGAACCTGCAATCAGTTTTACTTTTGCACTTCCATCATCATTTATTACAACCTTGCATTCTGTGTCCTTATCGCTGAAGTTCTGGAACATATCATTTACAGATTTTTTATCCATTTCAATAGCCATAAGTCCGTTGTTAAACATGTTCTGGCGGAATATACGGGCAAAGTTTGGTGCTACAACAGTATATATACCATTTACTTCCAGGGCCCATGGTGCATGTTCTCTTGAAGAACCGCAGCCAAAATTTTCTCTGGTAATAATTACCTTCATTCCTGCAACATCAGTTTTGGGATTAAAGCCTTCAAGTTTTAAATCTTCAAGAAGGTAAGGTTTTAATTCCTGTTTAGAAAGTTCTGTAAGATACTTTGCGGGAATAATTTCGTCAGTGTTAATGTCTGATCGATCCAAAAAAAGCACTGAACCGCCAAATGTTTTCAATTTTATCTCCTTATCGGGAAATCCCTTATTTCATATATATTTAAATATAACATTAAAAGCCAGAAAAGTGGAAGATATTTATAAGAAAATTAATTAATGTATCCTTTTAAAGCCGCTTTTGCAGCACTTGCAGGGCTTGCCAGGTGTATCATTCCGCCTTTTCCCATTCTTCCAAAGAAATTTCTGTTTGTTGTAGAAATACAAACTTCGCCATCTGCAAGAACTCCATTACTCATTCCAAGACAGGCGCCGCAGGTTGGGTTTGTTACGCAAAATCCCGCGTCTATAAAAATCTTAATAAGGCCTTCTTCAAGGGCTTTTGAGTAGGTTTCAGGTGTTGCAGGAGAAAGTATGGCTCTGATTCCTTTTGCAATATGTTTATCTTTAAGAATTCTTGCTGCAACCCTTAAATCTGAAAGTCTTCCATTTGTGCAGGAACCAATATAAACCTGATCAATTTTTGTGCCTTCCATTTCTCTAACGCTTTTTACACAATCAGGCTTATAGTCATAGGTTACAAGAGGCTCAAGAGCAGAAAGATCCCAGGAATAAGTTTTTACATAAGAAGCATCAGAATCTGAATTCCATTTTGTGTATTCTTTTAAGGCAGCTTCTTTTCTTATAAAATCATCCTTTATAAATGGCCATAAATATTCTACTGTAGTTGAATCAGCCTGACATATGCCGCTTGTAGCACCTGCTTCAACAGCCATGTTACAGATTGTCATTCTTTCGTCCATGGAAAAATTATCAACTACAGGTCCTGAAAATTCCAGAATACAGTTTGTAGCTCCATTAACTCCAAGCTGACTTATAACAAAAAGAATAACGTCCTTTGCATAAACTCCTTCTTTAAGTTTTCCCTTTAATTCAATTTTTATGGTCTGTGGTTCTTTAAAAGCGCAGATTCCCTTTAATATGGCAACTTCTAAATCTGTTGTTCCAACTCCTGCGGCAAAGGCTCCAAAGGCTCCGTGAGTACAGGTGTGACTGTCTCCCATAACAAGGGTAAAGCCCGGCCTTACAAAACCTTTTTCGGGAAAGAGGGCATGGCAGACGCCGTTTTGACCAATATCAAAAAAATCCTTTATATCATTTCTTCTTGCCCAGTCTCTTAAGATTTTTCCCTGTTCTGCACTTTTTGAATCTTTTGCAGGGCTTATATGATCAATAACTGCCTTTATTTTTGTATTATCAAAGACCTTATCAAGATTTCTCTCTTTAAGGTCATTTATTGCAATGGGACTTGTAATTTCGTGGCAGAATACCCGGTCAAGACTGAGAATGTAAGTTCCCTCAAATGGATTATCGACTATATGCGAAGCAAAAATTTTTTGAGCAATAGTTTTTCCCATAAGGATACCCCTGAAATATTTAGTATTATTTAATAAATTTATTATAATTTCAGAAATAACGAAAGTCAAAAGAAAAAGGCTGTATGTTTTTTATAGTAAAATGTAAGGATTTTTTAAGTGATTTTTTACAATTTCGTGTTATAATGGCAAGGATATAAAAAATCATATCTGCTGTTTAAATAAAACAGTAAACAAAGAGACAGGAGCTTAAGTTTATGTTTTTAGAAGCAAAAAATGCTTTAGTTTTCAAAAAGGGAAACGAAACAATGATGATTGAGCCATGGGGAAAAGATTCCTTCAGAGTTCGCTCAACTTTAGAGCCGGCGTTTTTAGACCGCGACTGGGCTTTAACAGAAAAAATAAATCATGGAAATGCAAAGATTTCTAAAACAGATAGTGGTGCAGAAATTACAAACGGTAAATTAACTGCAAAAGTAAATCACGGTGGTGTAATCACTTTCTTAAAAGACGGAAAACAGATTCTTCACGAATATTTCCGTTCTTATGATCCTTCTGCCACAAAAGAAAGTTGCTGTACAAAGATTATCAATCGTCACTGGCAGGGAATAATTGGTGGAGATTATAAACTTACAGTACGTTTTGATCCAAATGATGATGAAAAACTTTTTGGTATGGGACAGTATCCTGCTCCTTACCTTGATATGAAAGGCTGTACTCTTGAACTTGCTCAGAGAAACAGTCAGATTTCTATTCCATTTGCAGTTTCAAATCTTGGTTATGGTTTCCTGTGGAATAATCCTGCTGTAGGACATGTAAACTTTGCTAAAAACCTTACAGAATGGGTTGCAGAGTGTACAAAAGAGATGGATTACTGGATTACCGCCGGCGACACCCCTGCCCAGATTATGGAAAACTTTACCGCTGCGGTAGGTCGCGCTCCAGTTCTTTCAAAGGATTATCTGGGTTTCTGGCAGTGTAAACTCCGCTACCGAACTCAGGATGAAGTTCTTACAGTTGCAAGAAAATACAAGGAAATGGGCATCCACCTTGACGTAATGGTAATCGACTTTTTCCACTGGCCTCGCCAGGGAGACTGGTGCTTCGACAAGGAATACTGGCCTGATCCTAAAGCCATGGTTGATGAACTTCATGCAATGGGAACAAAGGTTATGGTTTCTATCTGGCCTTCAGTTGATAAAAAATGTTCTCATTTTTACGAAATGCAGGACAAAGGCTTCTTAGTTCGTACAGAAAGAGGAACAAACCAGACTTATGACTTTATGGGTGACTGTCTTACTTTTGATGCAACAAATCCTGAAGCCCGTGAATATTTATGGAACATTGTAAAGAAAAACTATGCTGATTACGGCATTGATATGTTCTGGATGGACAATGCAGAACCTGATTTTAACGTATATGATTATGGTAACTACCGCTATCAGCTGGGATCTGCACTTTCATGTTCAAACATTTATCCTCTTTTCTACAGCAAAACTTTCTATGACGGAATGAAAGCTATTGGAAGAAAGGATTTTGTAAACCTTGAACGCTGCTGCTGGGTAGGTTCTCAGAAATACAACAATGTTTTGTGGAATGGTGATGTTCAGTCAACCTGGGAATGTTTAAGAACTTCTATTGTAGAAGGTCTTAACATTGGTCTTGCAGGTATTCCATGGTGGACAACCGATATCGGCGGATTTATGTATGGAAATCCTGAAAATCCTGAATTTGTTGAGCTTCTTGAAAGATGGTTTGAATGGGCTGTATTCTCTCCAATTTTAAGATTACACGGCGACCGCGATCCACACGATATTCCTCCACTGGATAAAGATCCGGAGCGCGGATACGGTGGCGGCTACCTTTATACAGGTCGTCCAAACGAAATCTGGAGTTACGGCGAAGAAGCCCAGAAGATTATGGAAAAACAGATAAAACTCCGCGAAAGCCTTATTCCTTATATTTCAAAGGTTATGGAAGAAGCAAGCAAAAACGGAAGTCCTGTAATGAGAACTATGTTCTACGAATTCCCTGAAGATGAAAAATGCTGGGAATTAAAGGATCAGTACATGTTCGGTTCAGAATATCTGGTTGCTCCTGTTCTTGAAGCCGGCTGCAAGAGCCGTAAAGTTTATCTTCCAGAGGGAAAATGGGAAAACATCAACACTAAAGAAATTTGTGAAGGTGGAAAAACTGTAGAAGTTGCCACACCAATTGACCAGATTCCTGTATTCAAAAAGAAATAAACTTTAAATTTTTATACTAAGGCATTATAATTACCTCTATTGAAAAATATAGAGGTAATTTTATGCACAAAACTAAAAGTCTTTTATTCGTTCTAATTTTATTTTTTGTCTTTTCAGCCTTAAATGCTGCATCTTCTTTAGTTTTTAATCCTGCCGTAAAATGCGGGCAGCTTGATAACGGATTAACTTATTATATTCAGTCAAATTCGGAGCCAAAAAACAGGGTTTCTTTACGCCTTGTTGTAAATGCCGGTTCCTGTATGGAAGAGGAAGACCAGAGGGGAGTTGCACATTTTATTGAACATCTTGCCTTTAATGGTACTAAAAACTTCAAAAAGAATGAAATCATCTCTTTTATTGAATCTGTAGGAATGAAGTTTGGAGCAGATTTGAATGCCTATACCAGCTTTGAAGAAACGGTTTATATGCTTGAAATTCCGGCAGATGATCCTGCAGTTTTAGAAAAAGCCCTCCTTGTTCTGCACGACTGGGCAAGCGAAGTTTCTTTTGAAGAAGATGAAATAGAAAAGGAAAGGGGAGTTGTAAAAGAAGAGTGGAGATTAAGACAGGGAGCCAATCAGAGAATTGGTGATGAACTTTTTAATCTGGAATTAAAGGACTCTGTTTTCTTAAACCGCATGCCAATAGGCTTAATGGATGTAATTGATAATGTAAGCCGCCAGAGAATTCTCGATTTTTATAAAAAATGGTACAGACCTGAACTTATGTCAGTTTGTCTTGTTGGAGATCTTCCTCAAAATGTAATGGAAGAAGAAGTAAAGAAAATTATGTCTACAATTCCTGCAAGCGAAAAGAAAATGGAGAAAGTTCTTTATAAAGTTCCTTTTACAGAAAAAAAAGAAGCCCTGGTTACAGCAGATTCTGAATGGAAATATAGCCTTGTACAGGTTGACAGTCGTGTAAAGGAAGAAGGTCCTTTTGATACTGAAGAAGAACTTTTTGAAAATATTTCTTTAGAGATGATTGCTTCTGTAATTAACCAGCGTTTGTCTGATATTTCTAAAACTGAAGCTTCTCCTTTTATTGAAGCCTATGTTTTTAATTCTTCATATACAAATTATACAAAGTTCAAGTCTCTGGGCTTTCTTCCAAAAGATGACAAAGCTTTGGAAGCTCTTTCTCTTGCCCTTACAGAAATCCAAAGATTCATAAAGTTTGGAATGACAGATTCTGAGTTTGAAAGAAGTAAAAAAACTTTATCCGCAAGTCTTGAACAATATAAAAGCCAGATAGAAAAGATTGAGTCTTCAGCCTATATAAATGAACTTGTAAGTTATTCTGTTAATGGAGATATTTCCCTTGCTCCTCAGAATTATTATGAACTCAGCCTTAAAATGCTGAATAAAATAAGTCGGGAAGATATTATCAGAATTGCAGAAAAGTATTTTGGAAACTGCGGAGATTATTTATTTGCGGTTTCAAATTCCAGCGTAAAACTCCCTTCAAAAGAAGAATTTCTTTCTGTATGGAAGCAGACTTTAAATAATGAAGTTACTGCCTACGAAGAAGAAAAACTTCCACAGGAACTTATGACTGCGCCTGCTGTAAAAGGTAAAATAATTTCAAAAAGAAAGCTGAAGAATGTTGATGCAAAAGAGTATATCTTTGAAAACGGTGCCAGAGTAATAATGAAAAAAACTGATTTTGAAAAAGATAAAATTAATATGTCAGTTTTAAGTATGGGAGGATATTCTCTTTACCCTGAAGAAGATATCCCATCTGCCCTTGTTGGCGAAAACTATCTCTGGTATTCAGGAATTAACGGTTTTGATTCTTCTCAGGTACAGAAAATCATTTCCAATAAGGTTTTTGATGCAAACTGGGGACTCCACCGCTGGGGAGAATATTTTTACGGAAGCGGTAATCATCAGGATTTTGAATTAGCCCTGCAGCTTATGTATCAGTTCTTTGAAAATCCTCAGTTTACAGACCAGGGCTGGAATTATGTTTACCAGCTTTATAATGTTCAGGCAAACAATTTTGGTTCCAGCATTCAGGATGCCCTTTCTTCTCAGTATAAAAAATTCTTTAAGGATGATTCTTACTATGCTTCCATAATTATTGATAAAGATTTTATGGCAAAGGTGGACCGTTCTAAGGCTGAAAAAATTACAAAAGAAAGATTTTCTAATGCGGCAGACTTTACCTTTATTTTTACCGGCGATTTCAACGAGAAAAAACTGCTGGAGCTTTGCAAAAGGTACATTGGAAGCCTCAAGGGAGATAAAGATAAAAAAGAAGAATGTAATTTTATTTATTTTTCTGAGCCATCATCTATAAAAACTTCGGTAATTAAAAAGGGTAGTGAACCTCAGGCAAATGTAAGGCTTTTATTCAGAAAGAATATTGAAGCTGCCGTCGATGTAACTTCATCTTTTATTGATAATGAACTTGCTGCTCAGCTTGCCGAACTTCTGGAGACAAGATTAAGGGAAATTATTCGTGAAGATATGAGTGGTACTTATGGTGTTGGAGTTTCTGCTTTTTCAGACGGATATCCTCAAAGACAGTTTACCTTTGAAATTAATTTTGGTTGTGCACCAGAGCGTGTAATGGAACTAAAAGACGCTGTAATTACTGCAATTAAAGACATGCAGAAGGATCTTGTAGCAGAATCTTACACAAATAGTTTAAGAGAGATTTATAAGAGAAATACAGAAAAATCTCTGCGTGATAACGACTGGTGGTCTGAAAGAATTAAAAGTATTTATTTTGACAAATCAGAACCAGAAACTGCAATAGATGATATTGAAAATGTAATTCCTGATATGATTACTCCGGAAAAGATGAAAGAGTTATTGAACCTGTATTTTAATACAGATGCTTACCTCTTTGGTTATCTAATTCCGGAAAAATAATCAGGATACAACATTTACAGGGGTATTGTTCAGCCAGTTTTTTAGATTGTCCAGAGCAATGCCCTGCAGCCTTTGTCTGGTTTCTTTAGGAGCCCAGGCAATATGAGGTGTAATTACACAGTTTTTTGCCTTTAATAAAGGATTATTTTCTGCCATAGGTTCTTCTGCTACAACATCTGCTGCATATCCTGCAAGCTGATTATTGTTCAAAGCTTCTGCAAGTGCTTCTTCATCAATAAAACCGCCTCTTGCTGTGTTAATTAAATAGGCAGATGGTTTCATTAAAGAAAGGCTTTCTTTATTAATTATATTTTTTGTTGCTTCTGTAAGAGGTGCATGAAGGCTAATAAAATCAGACCTTCTTAAAAGCTCTTCAAAAGAAACATTTTCGCAGATTTCAGGTTTTGGACTTCTTGTATGGCAGATAACCTTCATGTCAAAGGCTTTTCCAATTTCTGCTACCTTTTTTCCAATATTACCAAGACCAAAAATACCAAGAGTCTTTTGACTTAATTCGCTGAGTGAATTATTCCAGAAGCAAAAATCCCGGCATTTACACCAGTCACCCTTGTGAACAGCCTCGTTATGGCTTGAAACAAGATTTGTGAAGTTTAATATAAAGGCAAATACATGCTGGGCGACGGAATTTGTTGAATAAGACGGAATATTAGTAACGATGATATTTCTTTTTCTTGCTGCCTCAAGGTCTATTACATTATAGCCGGTAGCAAGAACCCCAATATATTTAAGATTAGGGCAGGAATTTATTACTTCTTCTGTAATGTTGATTTTGTTCAGGAAAATTGCATCTGAATCTGCAATTCGTTCAATGACTTGATTTGCTTCTGTTCTTTCATAAACGGTCACATCAGCAAACTGTCTGAAAATATCCCAGGATAAATCACCAGGATTTACTGCATGACCGTCTAAAATTGTTAATTTAATCATGATATAGAGATTAACCCAATACTTCTACGCCACATGAAGAGATAGCAGAATTAATTGCGGCTTCTGCACCTGCATCATCATAATCTACAAGTACCTGTGATTTGTCACAATTTGCAACAACGTTTGTTACGCCTGCAACTGCTTTTACAGCATCTTGTACTTTTGTAGCTGTACCATCATCAAACATCCCTACAACGTAAATCTTTTTTTGCATTGAAGCACCTCATCTGGTAATTTCGCTTTCATTATTTTTTCACTGATATATTATACACTATAACTAGTGTTTTGTTCAAATATAATTTCCCTAAACTTACTAGATTTAGGGAAATTATAGTAGGGATTTTATCAATTTTATTCTTTATCTTTTGAAGAATCTTCTACAGAAGCAATTGTCTGCATAACCTTCTTTTCGTTGAAGAAGCCCATAATAAGACCTCCAATTATACAGCATACTGCGGCAACAAGAGCTACAATTCTGTAACCCAGTGGTGAACCGGCAGCTTCTTCGCCCAGCATTCCTGCGCTCTTTGCAGCGCCAATTGTAGCAAGAGAGGTGAATAAAAGCATAGCAAGGGACTGTCCAAGTTTCATGGCAAAGGTTCTTGCAGCATAGAACATTCCGCTTCTTGATTCTCCTGTTATAACTTCATCTTCAAGGGCAATATCTGCTACGATTGTCTGAGGAATAATACCGAAAATTGCCTGTGGGAAAGAGCCCAGAATAACAATTAATATTGCCTGAACTTTTACAGGAATAAATGTAATGCTCTGTCCGCAGATAGCGGTAAAACCAAAGGTAAGTACAAAACCAATAAAGGCCGCAATCAAAAGCTTTTTCTTTCCCCATTTTGCTGCCATTTTTGTTACAAATGGATAGAAAAGCAGAGAAAGAAGGGTAAGTCCGCCAAACATAATTGTTGTCATGCTTTCTGGTAACTGAAGAAGACTTGTTACAAAGAAAGGAAGTCCTGTCTGGAACATTGCAAGGCCAAAGAAGTAAATAATATCCTGACCTACAAAGATTCTGAAGTCTTTATTCTTGAAAGTTTTTGTTAAAGAAGAAAGCATGTTTGAACTTGAAGGACTTGCATCACAATAATCTTTTTCATTAATTCCAAAGGCCGGAACAAGCATAAAGATTGTTGCAAGTAAAGAAAGGAAGCCAAAGGTAATTCTCATGGCTGGTATTCTTTCAAGACCGAAGCTGTTCATTAAAGCTCCCCAGATCATTGGAGCTGTGTAACCAATACAGGTACCTACAATAAAGGTAAGGGAAATGCACATAGAAAGTTTAAGTTTTTCTTCCTGATTATGTGGCAGTTCTGCAAGTAAAGAGGTATATGGAGTACAGTAACAGGTTATAAGGAAGTAATAGGCTAAAACTGTAACAAAAAGCCATACTGTGTTAATTGCACTGACTTTTGGAAGTGGGGCACAGAATACAAGAAGGAAAACTAAACCAAGAGGAATTGCAGACCAGCGCATAAATGGAATACGGCGGCCAAGTTTATGCTTGCAGTTGTCTGACCAGTTACCAACTAAAGGGTCTGTAACGGCATCAAAAACTCTACCTATAGCAGTAACGAGTCCTATAAAAGTTAAAATTCCCAGAACAACGCGTCCCTGTGGAATTAAAGTTTTCATACCATCATTAATTGCTTCCTGATTTGGCTGGTAAAAATATACAAGCCAGGAACCGATTAATCCGCTGATAATGGACCAGCCAAGCTGTCCAATGGCATAACACCACATTTTTCCTTTTGATAAGGTTTTCATTTTTTTTCCTCCATAATGACTTTTTTAGTCACTTATTGATTTTTTATACCCTCAATTAAAATTGAAACAAGATTATCAAGTTCAATTTTTCCGTTATTAGAAGAATCCATATTAAGCATTTTGCCGCTCAAACTTAATTTTTGAGCAGAATTAAAAAGTGCGTGGGTCAGAGCAAAATAAAGCTGAACCTCTTTTTCTTTGTAAATATCTTTTACAGAACCATCTTCAATTCCTTTTTTTATAGAAGATACAACAACATTCTGTACGTTTTGAATTTCTTTTTCGTAATCAGCAAGTCTCTGAGGATCAATCTGGGTTCTTACTGCGTAAGAATCGAAAAAGTAAATATAACGTAAAAAAGCCGGCTGATTTTCAAGAAGCGAAGAAAATACTCCAAGTTCCTGTCTTAACTGCTCAAGTCCTGAAGCATTTTTAAAGGTTTCTTCCAGCATCGGTGGAATAATGCTTTCCCTCTGGTTTTCCCAGGCCCAGATAATTGTTCTTATGGCAATTTCATCCTTGGTTTCGTAATAACGGTAAAGGGATGCAACACCAATTTCTGCCTTTTTTGCTATATCTGTCATGGCAACATTGTCTATACCGTTTACAGAAAAAAGCTCAAAGGCACAGGAAAGAATTCTGTTCATTCGGGCAAGTCTTAATTCATCTTTTTCTTCGTTATATTTTTCTTTTGCTGTCATTTTTTTTAGCCTTTTATTATTTTAATCATTTTTTTTTAATCATTTATGCCAAGAGCAATTTTTACAGCCTTGTAGGCACCGTCATAAGTTCCAATTTTCTTCTGAGCGATAATTGAATTACACATACCTTCAATAAGTGCAGGTTCTTCAATAAGCTTTTTTACCATTGCGCTTGCATATTCAGGACTTTCGCATTCTGTTGTACCGTCTCCAAGTTCTGCAGAATGAATTGCACCCCACATTTCGTGACCGCCGATTCTGCGTATAAAAAGTTTTGGAACAGGGTAGAAGGCAAGTTCACTTGGTTTTGTAATAAGAAGGTCACTGGCCCTCATAAGAAGATTTGTGATATAAACTGCAGCAAAAATATCTTTATTGCAGAAAGCATGAATACCATAGCCACTGTCTTTATCTGAACCGTCAATTGCAGCCTTTGCAAAATCAAGTTCCTCCTTCCAGTCGTTAAAGTGCCTTGTAACCATTACGCTCTTGTCACCAAGTTCAGGAATCATATTGTTCAGCATGGTCCAGACATTTTCATAATCTCCGCAGTTAATGTATATGCAGGCTTTGTTTTCTTTTACATAAGGTAAAAGAGTTTTTATCATTGCGGCAAAGAACTCGCCCTGAGCTCCGGCTCCGCCAATTGTAAACAAAAAGCGTAAAGGTTTTCCGTCTTTAATTCTTGCAATACGTTTTGCGCAGTCAGCTTCAATATTGCTTACAATTTCATGGTCAATATAGTGGCCGGTCCAGACAAGACTTTTTTCATCCATTGGATTCAAAATCTTTTTTCCGTCAAAACCGCTGAGCATTCTGTAGCCCCAGTAGGCATTGTGAGTCTGAATTGTATGAACGGCTCCTTCGCTTAAGTGCAGTCCCATTGGCCAGTTGTCCGGAATTGCATTTACTACATTTGTCATTCCCGCATGAATGGCAGCCTGGCTTGGCCATACGTGGGTTGCAATAAAAGGTGTTTCCTTTGGAATTTCTCTAAAAAGTGGTGTCATCAGCTGGGCATTTATCTGATCTTTTGCATTGTAAGAAAGTTTTTTAAAGCCTTCATAATTCATAGGTTCCCAGAAAAGCTTGTTAAAAAGTTTTGATTTTTGAGAAAGCCTTGAGCCTAAAGAATATAAATCATTCTGGTAGCCTATGATTTTTGTACAGGTGGTCTCTGAAAAAGAGTTCAAATCAAACCATAAAGGCTGGTAGCCCAGAGAAGCTGCCGCACTTGCCATTGCCATTGAGATTCTGTAATGACCAAAGCCCATGCGGATATTTCCGATAACAAGGCTCTTGTCATTCATTTCTGAAGCAAAAGTGTCATTTTTATCATCTTTTTTGGTTACTATGGTCTTACAGTTAAAGGCTGGTGTTAAAACCTGATTATCCTGTAAGGCAAGATGATATTCTGCCTTTCTGTCATCTGAAAATTTTCTGATGAATTTTTTCTGTTCTTTTAAGGCTTTTTTGTAGTCCTTATTTGAAATTTCGTTATTAAAAATCTTCATATAACCCCCTTACGTAATGATTATTTTTAGCAAGGCTTATTTCGCCCCTGTATTTTCCCGATTTTGACCAAACCTTATAAATATCCTTTCCTGTCTGGTAAACTGCAAATTCTTCCTTATCAAAAATTTTGATTAATTTTGCAACTTTCTCTGTTAATTCAATTTCTTCTTTTGAATTACAGGTAGCAGGATCATCTGCATACATAATCTGGCTTCCAAAAAGAATATTTACAGTTGCAATTAGAAGTTTTTCTGCATAAGTTAATGTACAGTTTTCCTTACGAATAAAAATTACATCCGGATCATTTGCAAAAATGATTTTATTCCATAAGGCTCTTCCAAGTGTGTCCTTTAAGTTTAAATATGCAGAGGTTCTACCATTCCAGCCGATAAACTTCATCAGCTTACTTTCCCAGTGCTGTAAAGTGTCGCAGCCGATTCTTGAAAGTGGCAGGTTGTTATAGCTTAATTCCATAGGATTTCCACAGCCTAAGTATGCTACATTTTCGCCCTTGTTATTAAAAACTCTTTTTGTAAGTACCTGAATGGCATTGTTAAAGGCCTGGTAAGAAGGGCAGGCCTTTTTATGTACTCCTTCCAGCATGCCGGCATAAAGAAAATCAAGTTTAAGATATCTGAAGCCCCAGGTATTGATTGCTTTATCAATCAGTTTATCAAGATGTTCAAGAACTTCATTCTGGCTTAAGTCAAGGCAGTAGAAGGTTGAGTTTGCACCCCATCTTGGATTCATTCCTGCAGGTACGAGATTACCTTTTTTATTTCGTAAAAGCCAGTGTGGATGGTCGGCTGCAAGTTTTGAACGTAAGTCAACAATAAATGGTGCAATCCAGAGGCCCGGAATGTAACCTTCGTCACTTATCATCTGAGTGATTTTTTCGGGTCCGGAAGGAAAGAGTTTTTTATTCCATTCCCAGTCTCCTAAGGCAATCTGGTAACCGTCATCAATCTGGAAAACCGGCTTGTCAAAATAATCAGACTTATTAAGAACTTTTATAAGATTTTGTGTATCTTTTAAGGCCATTAAATCATCTGTAATTAATTTTTCATTGATTTTCTCATAGTGATTGTACCAGCTTTCCCAGCCCAGGGCATTTTTTCCAAGAAAAGAAATCTGTTCAAAACGTGGACTGAAAAAGGGACTTTCTTTATTGCTGCTTCCAAAGATTTTTTCAAGCTTTTCTCTTGCGTCAAAATAAGATGAGGCCTTGATAACTTCTATTTGAGCCATAAGGTCTCCTTTTTTCCATTCCTTGTCTTTATCTGCAAGTTCTACTGTTACGGTGTTTTCTTTTCTGTTGATTACAAACTGAACCGGTGGAAGTTTCTGATTCAGATTATTCAGGGAAGCAAAAATAAGATATTCCTCTTCGCATCTTAAATAAGTTATAAACTGGGCAAGAACAATATTTTTTGAGTATTCAAATTTTGATGAAGGGAAGGTAAGCCAGGTGTTCCACTGTCTGATTGCCTTATTTTTTAAAGAAGGTTGTTTTTTTCCCGGTTCAACTTCAAAGGCAGGATTCCATGACTGCCAGCCACCCAGGTTTATCCAGGCTTTTTTTGCATCTATAGTTTCGCTATAGTCGCGGATGTTAAAAAGGCCTGCGATTGTATTATTTTTAGCAGTATAATCTTCTGGACTTTTAAATGTAACCATAACAGCTTCCTATTGAAATGATAGAGACTTAATAAAAGTGATAGTATTACTATCACTTACTATAATATCATAATTAAAAATGCTGTCAATGATTTTTTTTTGCTTTTATTGATTATCTGCTTTTTTACTGACTCCCAGCTGACCGCAGGCACCGCCAATTTTTCTTCCGCGACGGGTTCTTAAAGTAACATTTAAGCCTTCTCTTTCTAAGAGACTGACAAACTTTTGTACTTCGTTTTTACCGGGTTCTGTAAAAGGCAGGCTTGAAACCGGATTCCAGGGAATAAGGTTTATGTTTACATCAGAATCAGCTGCAAAGTTTATAAGGTTTCTGGCTGATTTTTCGTCAGTGTTTGTGTCATGAAGTAAGGCTGCTTCCAGGGTGACTCTTTTACCTGATTTTTCTGCGTAATAGTCAATTGCCTTTTTAAGCTCGCTTAAAGGATTTCCGATTGTAACCGGCATTATTTCTTTTCTTAATTCTTCGTTGGCGGTGGTAAGGGAGACTGCAAGCCTGATGTGGGGGCCGTTATCTGCAAGATCATAAATACCTTTTACAATGCCGCAGGTAGAAAGGGTAATTCTCTTGGAAGAAAGGGCTCTTCCATCTTTATGACAGAGAATCTGAATTGCCTTTCTTATGGCAGAAAGATTCTGCATTGGTTCTCCCATTCCCATAAAAACGATGTTATCGAGTTTGCCTGCAATTTTTTCAAGGTACAAAAACTGCTCTACTATTTCGTAAGCTTCCAGATTTCTTGAAAGTCCAAGAGTTCCTGTCATACAAAAAGCGCATTTCATGGCACAACCGGCCTGACAACTTACGCAGGCAGTTTTTCTGTCTTCTTTGTCGGTAAGTAAAACTGTTTCAACTGCATTATTGTCTGAAAGGGTAATCTGAAGCTTAATTGTTCCGTCCGGATCTTTTAAAATATTAGAAACCTTTGAGGAACGTAAGAGGGCTTTTTCTTTAAGTTGATTTCTTAAATCAAGACTGAGATTGGTCATGGAATCAAAATCTTCAACTCCCTGACCAACCCATTTAAAAATTTGTTTTCCTCTAAAAGCCTGACCTAAGTCAAGCTTTTGAGTAATTTCATCGCTAAGTAAACCTGTAAGAACTATTTTATCCATAATTAAAAACTAACTTCGATTGATTTTTTCGAGTGCAGTTCTAATTATGTTGTTTCGTCCGTCAGATTTCAAGTACTCTTCGAGAAGTTTTACAGCATCGTTCTTTCTGTTAAGACTTACATAACAGTCTGCAAGGTCGATGTATAATCTTCCGTTTCTTGGATCATTTTTAATAAGATTTTCAAATCTGGCTGCAGCCTGTTCAATATTGCCTTCCCCCTTACAGATTAAGGCAAGTCCAATTGCTGCATAAATATCAAAATCAATTTCGAGTGCCTTGTTGTAATATTCTTTAGCCTTGTCGTAGTTTCCTGTTGTTCTGAAGGCATCTCCTGCACGGGTAAGAATTACCTTGTTGTTAGGATCAATTTCAAGAATTTTATTCCAGTATTCAATTGATTTGTACTGCTGGTTCATACCCCGGTAGCAGTCTGCAAGACCGAAGAGGGCATAGAAGTTATGAGGTTCTCTTTCAAGGGCTTTTTCAAAATATGGAACTCCCTTGTCAAAAGTCTTTAATTTTCTATGGCAGTTTCCAATAGAAGTAAGAACACGAATATCTACGCTGTCTTTATTAATGTCATAAACTTTTGTCCAGTAATAAAGAGCATCCTTATATTCCTTAAAATCATAGTTTAAGTGACCAAGACCAATTAAGGCATATGGATTATTTAATTCCATTTCAAGAACTTTCAGGTATAAATCTTTAGATTTCTTAAAATCGTGGATTTTTCTGTAGGCATCTGCAACTCTTGTAATTACTGTGATGTTTTTATCATCGTGAACAAGGTACTGCTGCCATACATCAATAGCCTTGCTGAACTGATTTTGAGATTTGTAACAGTCAGCAAGTCCAAATAAAGCATAGTTATTTGAAGGATAGTAGTTGAGACATTTCTGATAATACTTAATAGCAAGATCCATGTGGTTCTGTTTTCTTTCTGTATCACCAAGTCCTACCAGTGCGTAATTGTTATTTTCTTCAATTTCAAGAATTTCTTCAAAAGCGCTTTTTGCACCTTCAAAATCGTTTTCTTTAATCAGCTGATATCCGCGTTTAGAGATTTCTGTGATTTTTGCCAGGGTTTCATTTGTGTCGGCCGATTCCATTGGAGGCATCTGTGGCATCTGAAAATCATCTGGTAAGTAATTGTCATTTTCTGTAATACTATTTTGCATAATTTTTATCCTTTCATCTTTTTTATATTTTATTCACTTTTTATTCAGTTTCTTTTATTAAAGAAGAGATAACTTTTGCTATATTTTCGTATATAGGTTCGCTGTCTCTTTTGTTATGGGCCAGATAATAGGCTTTTAAGGCCTTAAGGCTCTGGTTTTGATTCATATAGAAATCACCAACCCTTGTAAGACCGTCAGAATAGCCTGTCGTAATAAATATACGTCTGGCATCTTCTATATTTCCATTGTTAAACATTGCATTGGCTTTTCTGTTTAGAATTACTTTCTGATCAGAAGATAGTCCAGAAACAGGATTGTCTGTGACTTTTATAAAACCATCAGGAGTTTGCTTTTGAGAAATATTTTGTTTTAAATTATTTTCTAACTCGTCTCTCTTTTTCATTTATTGATAAACTTTCTTATTCTTACTTAATAATATCATAAAATTCAATTATGTCAAAAGTTAATAAAATCTTTTCAGGATTTATATGTATAAAAATCAACTATAGAGCGGCCATAAACCCTCTGGTCGCTTCTTGTTAATTTTCCAATTGTATCAGGCATAAAGTGTTCTTCCGGTCTGTGAACCAGAATTGTTCCTCCCTGATTTAATAAACCGTTTGTGTCGGCCTGCAATACCAGGTCTTCGTGAAATTTGTAGGGGAAGGGCGGATCAAAAAAGATGTAATCAAAACTGCTTTTGCATCTTTTTATAAAATATTCAACAGGCATAAAATGGCACTGTATTTTCACTCCGCATTCTTCCTGTGCAACTTTTACATTTTCTAAAACAGTATTTACTTTGATTCTGTCTTTTTCGCAAAGTTCAACTTTTGAAGCACCACGGCTTACTGCTTCTATTGCTATTGTTCCTGAACCGCTGAATAAATCCAGCCAGGATTTTCCGCTTAAATCTCCTAAAATTGAAAAAACAGATTCTCTCATTCGGTCCATGGCCGGTCTGATTACTCCGTCAGGACACTTTATAATTCTTCCTTTTAATTTTCCACCGGTAATTCTCATTGCTAAACCTACTTTTTGTTTAATGCCCAGTAATTTTCGTCGTGTTTTAGCTTTGAATTCTTTGAAGCATATTCAAAGGCTGTTTTTCCTTCTGTAGAGCGGACTGTTGTAATACAGCCGTTATCAAGAAGAAGTTTTATTACATTTGTTGAATTTCCATATTGAGCGGCATACATTAAAGGAGTTTTTCCTTCGTAGAAGGTATTGAGCTGCAATGATTTTTCAAGGAAGAGCTTGATTTTTGCCATCTGAATATATTCAGGAATTAATGATGATGAAAGAATCTGGGTAAAAGCCTTTAATAATTCTTTTTCTGAAGTTGAATAATATTCCAGAAGCATTTTTAAAATCTGAGGATTGTTATTATAGCAGGCAGCTATTAAAAGGGCAGAGGAGTCAAAATTATTTTTTGCCTTAACATCTGCATCTGCATTAAGAAGTAAAGAAACTGTCTGAACGCCTTCCTGATATCTTACAGCGTACATTAAGGCAGTCCAGCCGTCTTTGTCTTTTGCATTTATGTCTGCTCCCGAATCTATAAGAAGTTTTAACTGCCATTCATTTCCAATTTTTGCAGCCTTCATGGCAAGAGTCTGGCCGTTTATATCTTTTTCATCAGGATTTTCAATTAATGGAGCTTCCTCATATTCATAATCTTCCGGAAGTTCTGCAGGTTCATCCTTCATGTAATCCTGAAGATATTCCTTTTTGTAGCGTGGAACTTCTGTATTCTGATTTACATTTTCAAGAGCTTTTTTTATGGATTCTTCCTGCTCCTGTCTTTCTTTTTCTAATCTTTCCTGTTCCAGTCTTTCCTGCTCAAGTCTTTCCTGTTCCAGTCTCTCCTGTTCAAGACGTTCTTTTTCGAGTCTTTCCTGTTCAAGTCTTTCTTTTTCAAGGCGTTCTTTTTCTAATCTTTCCTGTTCTAAGCGTTCTTTTTCAAGACGCTCTTTTTCAAGGCGTTCCTGTTCAAGCCTTTCTCTTTCCAGTCTCTCCCTTTCGAGTCTTTCTTCTTCAAGACGTTTTTCTTCAAGTTCTATGGCAAGGTCTGTAGCAAAATCTGCAGTAGATCTTGAACCTTCATGTTTTACTGCAGGATCGGTATTTTCTGTTGCTGCAGGAGTATTGCTTTTCTTTGCTTTTTTTGCCTCTTTGTCAGCTTTTGCTTTAGCTTCTTTTTCGGCTTTCTGTTTTGCAAGTTCGTCGGCTTTAGCCTTTTCTTTTGCTTCTTTATCTGCCTGCTGTTTTGCTAATTCTTCCTGTTTAGCTTTTTCTTTGGCTTCTTTTTCGGCTTTCTGTTTTGCAAGTTCTTCGGCTTTAGCCTTTTCTTTTGCCTCTTTTTCGGCCTGTTTTTTATTTTTACTGTCTTCTTTTACGCTGCTTTCTTCTTTTGTCGAAGAAACACTTGTGCTTACTGCTTCTTTTTCTGAAGAAGTTTTTTTAGAAGCTTCTTTTTTTGCCTGCTTGTCTTTTTCTTTCTGGAACTTTTTTTGTACTGAAGCTTTTGGTGTGGCATTGTATTTAGAACAGGCTTTTTCATAGTCTGTAAAGAATTCTTCCCAGATTCTGTTATAAATTTCTGAAAGTTTTTTAGAAGGTTTGTCGGTAACAATTTTTGAATTAAATGAAATACAGGTAAAGCCGTCTTCACTTATGCCTTCAGCAATCCAGACTGCTACAGTTTCTTCCAGAGAAAGAAAAGGTCCTTTTACTACAGTGGAAGGTTTATCTGATGAAACTCTGTTTATATAATATTTATCATCTTCAAGGTTTGTTTTTGCGGTAAGTGAAAAAACTGATACAAAAGAAATCAAAATAAGTGATGTAATAAATCTTTTCCTATTATTCATAGTAAAAATTATAACTTATTAATGATTTTGTAACAACACTATATTTCTACTTATTATTGACCTAAAAAAGGATTTTAAGTATATTATTAGAACCCCTTGGAAATCACGTTGATGATTTTCCTTGTCCATAAGGAGGAATAAAAGTTGCTTTATGCAGCTTTTATTTACAGTCTAGAATCGTCGATTTGAGGATTGTATTATTGTCCTCCGAACTTTTCTGCATAGTCAGAAAAATATTCAGGAGATACTTATGAAGAAGTATGAACTTATGACTATTTATCCATTAGATGATGAAAAGTCAAAAAAAGGTGCCGAAGACCTTAAAGCAACATTAACAAAATTTGGTGCTGAAATCGAAGAAGAAAAAGTTATTGGTGAACGTGATCTTACTTACGAAATCCAGAAACAGAAGAAAGGTAAATTCATTCTTTACACAATGAAATTAAATCCTGCAAAAGTTGTTGAGATTCAGAAAGAATTCAAAATCAATATGAATATTTTAAAATATCAGTTTGTAAAAATTGATGCTTAGTTTTTAAAAATCCATTGTAAAAAAATAAGGAGTTTATATGACAGATTTAAATCACGTAGTTCTTATTGGTCGTCTTACAAGAGATCTTGGTACTGATGAACGAAGTTTTGGATACGTTGCTAATGGTCAGGCTAGAGCTAATGTGAGTATTGCTGTTAATAGAAGCCGTAAAAATGGTGATCAATGGATTGATGAAGCTAATTATTTTGACGTTACTATCTGGGGAAAAACAGCAGAAAATCTTAAACCTTATTTAACAAAGGGTAAAATGATTGCTGTAGATGGTTACCTGAAACAGGACCGCTGGGAAAAAGACGGTCAGAAAATGAGCAGGGTAAGCATCGTTGCTAATAACGTACAGTTGTTAGGCGGTCGTGATGGTGGCAGTGCTTCTGGTGCTCCTTCTTTTGGCGGACAGTTTGCAAATGCACAGCCAGCAAATAATTTCCAGAATAATTATCCACCAGAACCATATGGTGATACAGGAAACGACTTCCCTGAAGATATACCGTTCTAATTACATTAAGAGATATATAGGAGAATAACTATGTCTGAAGAAAATACACAGGAAATGGAAGAAAAACAGGATCAGGTAGCTGCAATGGAACAGGTTGCAACTGTATCTGATGGCCGCGAAGATGAAAGAGATGGTCGTGCAAAGTCTAAGACTTACTTCCGCAAGAAGGTTTGCCGTTTCTGTGCAAACAAAGCAAAAATTGATTACAAAGATGCAGATGCACTTCGCCGCTATATGACAGAAAGAGGTAAGATTCTTCCTCGCCGCATTACTGGTACTTGTGCAAAACATCAGCGCGAACTTGCAAAAGCAATCAAACGTGCACGTTCTATCAGCTTGTTACCATTCGTAGCAGACTAATTAAATTGCAAATTAATGTCCGGTTCATACTCCGAGCCGGATAAAATAAACAGGAGCTTGAAATGAAAGTAATTCTTAACGTAGATGTTAAAAGTCTTGGTGAAGAAGGCGACGTAAAAAACGTAGCAAACGGATATGCTCGTAACTATCTTCTTCCTAGAAATCTTGCTGTACCTTACAACGAAGCTACAGTATTAATTTTTGAAGCTAAAAAAGCTGAAATTGAAGCACGCAAAGAGCAGAAAAGAAAAGATTCTGCAAGCCTTAAAGAAAAACTTGAAGCAGCCGCAATTGAAATCACAATGCCAGCAGCAGCTAACGGAAAACTTTTTGGTGCTGTTACATCAAACATTGTTGCAGAAACACTTGCAAAACTTGGTTTTGATATTGAACGCAAACGCATCGAAATTCCTGGCAGCTCAATTAAGACTGTAGGAAACTACAAGGCTTCTGTAAAACTTTACGAAGCTCAGGTTGCAGAAATTCACATTGCTGTAAAAGCTCAGGCTTCTGACGGTAAAGCTGTAGAAGAAAAAGCTGAAGCAAAAGCAGAAGAAAAAGCTGAATAATTTATCAGTTTTTTTAATTATGCTGTAAAATATAAGGGCTGGATTTTATTTTATCCAGCCTTTTTTTATCAACAAATAGTTTTATTAAAAAAGAGGAGAAAATAATGGACGACATATTAAAAGATAAAGTACCACCACATAACATTGAAGCTGAACAGGCCTTACTGGGTGCTATTTTACTTGATTCAAAAAGAATGACAGATGTTGTAGCAAAACTGCGTCCAGAAAAATTTTATTCTCTTCAAAATCAGTTGATTTATGCAGCCCTGGAAAAATTAAATAAACAGGATGTTACAATTGACTCCCTTGCATTAATTAATGAACTTACCATAGAAGGAAAACTGGAACAGGCAGGTGGAGCTGCCTATATTGCTTCTTTAACTGATGTTGTTCCTTCTGCCGCAAATATTGAATACTACGCCGGCATTGTCGTTGACCGTTCAATCCGCCGCGAATTAATAAAAATTTCTTCTGAAGTAAAAGCTTCTGCTTTTGAAATTGGCCGTGAAGGAGCCACAATTGTAGATGAAGCAGAAAGAAAAATCTTCTCCCTTGCAGAAAAAAATGAAACTGCAGAGATTCATTCTGCAAAAGATGTAATGATCAGGGAATTTGAAATTATTGAAGCAAGATATAACAGTAAGGATACCTTTACCGGTGTTCCTACCGGTTTTGCCACCCTTGATAACTATACTTCAGGCTTTCAAAAATCAGAACTTATTATTATTGGTGCCCGACCTTCCATCGGTAAAACAGCCCTTGCTCTTTCCATGATGCAGCATATTGCAGTTGAAAGAAAAATTGAATGCGGTTTCTTTTCTCTTGAAATGCCTTACGAATCAATTGGTATGCGTATTCTTTCTCAGGAAGCAAGAGTTCCTATGCAGAAAATCAGGACCGGAAGAATTAAACCGGCAGATGTTCAGAAAATTCAGGATGCAGCAGGCCGCTGGTATGAAGCACCTTTGTACATTGTTGATACTCCAAATATGAGGCTGCTCGAATTACGTGCAGTTGCAAGACGAATGGTAGTTCATCAGCACGTAAAAATTATTTTTATTGACTATATTGGTTTAATTACCTCGGATGATACTAAAAAAGAGCAGTGGGAACAGATTTCTGATATTTCTAAATCTTTGAAAGCTCTTGCCCGTGAACTGGAAATTCCTATTGTTGCCCTTTGTCAGGTTGCCCGTTCTGCCGAAGGTGAAGAGCCAAACCTTGCCCAGTTACGTGGATCGGGTTCCATTGAACAGGATGCCGATGTTGTTATGTTCCTGCACAGGGACCGCTTAAAGGAAGAGACTCCTGCGCAGGAGGCAAAAATTATTCTGGCTAAGCAGCGTAACGGTGCGACAGGAGATATCCCTATTATGTTCATTCCGGCTTACTCAAAATTTGAGAACAGTCAGAACGAATAATTTAATAAGTTTCCCTTAAGTGTTTAATACTGAACGAGGCTTCAAACTGTGAAAGGCTTATCTTGTCTTTTGCTTTGAAGCTTACAGTCTTTTTTTCATTTCCTTTAAGACAGAACATATTGTCAGAGAAAATACCCCTTATATTGTCACTGTCCAGACTTAAATAGAAGGCCGGCAGTTTTGAATAAAGGGTGATTTCGAATTCATCATCTTTTTCTTTAATCTGATATTCAATGTCTGTTTCTGGAAGCTTGCAGTATTTGTATTTAGCAGGAAATACTACAGCATCTCTTTTTTGAACTTTTCCCAGATTATCTGTCCAACTGTATTCAGCGTAAATAAAGTATGAATCAGAATCGTTTGTATCAATATTTTTTGTAAAGAAATCTGTTTTATCATCTTTTTTTACATTTACTGTCTTTTTTAAAGGCTTTGCATACTGGCTTCCGTCAAATTTAATAAAACTGATTGTTACATCAGCTTTTATTCTGGAATTTGTGTCATTGAGCATGATGGCATGAAGCTTTTTATCTTTAATAAAAAGAGAAAGATAAACATTTTCAAAGAATTTTTTTGATTCATAATGAAGAAGCTTCCACTTTCCTCCATATTCAATAGAACTCCAGGAAGGACCCGGCCATACATCATTTGTCTGCCAGATTAAAGCTCCCATACAGTGAGGTTTCAGGCTTCTCCACCAGTCTACAGCTGTTTTTATGGCAAGGGCCTGCTGTAACTGACTTAAATAAACCATATTTTCAAAGCCGTTTGGAAACTGGAAGTAGCGGCTGAAGTTTTCGAGCATAATTGAGTTTCCGCTTGGCGAACGCTGATGATATTCCATAAGGTGACTTGTAAAGTTCTGGTCTTCCTTAGAGGCAAATTTATTTATACAGGCAAGAGAAGGAAAGGACTCATAACCAAATTCAGAAACAAATCTTGGCCTGATAGTCATATAGTTTTCTTTATCTTTCTTTTCGTGCCATACAGACCAGTAGTGCATGTCGCCCTTATTATCTGTGTGCCAGTTATCATCAAAATCATCTGGACCTGCAGAAGGAGAGCTTGCCCAGTAGAGTCTTTTTTTATCGTATTCCCTTAATTTATTTGGTATAAGAACAGAGTAAAGTTTTATATAATCTGCCAGATAGCGCTCTCTGTGTGCAATAGAATCCGGGAACCAGCCTAAGGCTCCGAAGTTTTCGTTGTTTCCGCACCATAAGCCTATACAGGCATGTGACTGAAGGCGGGGAATCTGATAAGTTAATTCTTTTTCTACTTCGCCAAAGAAGTCTGCACTTGCAGGGTAGGTGGCACAGGCAAACATAAAATCCTGCCATACAATAATTCCGAGTAAATCGCACAAATCATAAAAATCTTCGTTTTCGTAAATTCCACCGCCCCATACACGGATACAGTTCTGATTTGCCTTTACTACAGATTCCAGTAAATCCTGGTAGTTTTCTTTTGTGTAGCGGGAAGGAAGGGAATCGAGAGGAATCCAGTTGCTGCCTTTTGCAAAAATCTTTCTTCCAAGATTTTCAAAATAAAGGCTTCTGCCCGGTTTTCCTTCATCAAAATCTTTTTCGCTGACACATTTAAGTGTTGAAAAACAAATATTTTTATTTAATTCAAGCTTACCGCTGGCGGAATCGTTTGTGCAGATATTGAGTTTATAAATCTCATTGTATTTGAGGCCTTCTTCCTGCAGTTGCGAACTTGTTTTCCAGACTTTCGGATTTTTTACTGTAAGGTCTGCTTCAAAAGTATTCAGTCCCTTATGAAGATTTACTTCTTTTGTAACAGTAACGCTTTCAATATCTGAACCTGAAATTGTAAAGTCAAAGACTTTTTTCTGCTCTTCAAAAGCGTAGTAAGCTGCTTTTACATGAGCCTGCCAGATATTCTTTTTGCCCTGCTCGTAATCAATAAGGGCATAATCAAACTGGCCGTCTTTTACCTGTTCAATAAAAAAATCATCGTAAATTCCGCTTACCATAATGCAGGGACCCCAGTCCCAGCCGCCGTTACACTGGCATTTTCTTACAAGATTTCTGTTTGGTGAATAAACATCATACTTCATGTAAGGAACAGGATAAGGTAAGTTGTCTTCAATTTCTTCGGCTTTTCGTTCTGTAGATTCAAAAAGAATTTTTATTGTATTAGCACCGTTTTTTACATAATCTGTAATGTCAAAACGATAGCGGGTAAAGGCGTTTTGTCCCTTTCCGGCAACTTTATTGTTAATGTAAAGGGTAAAGAAGGTGTCGGCCTGGCTTAACTGTAGAATTGCCCTTGCATTTTCAATCTGATTAAATTCAAAAGTTCTTTCAATTGTCCAGTCAGTATTGCCAACCCAGCGGACTTTCTTTTCGTTAAAACCGTAAAAGGGGTCTGGAATCAGATTGTTTTTTAGAAGGGCAGAGTGAAAATCTCCAGGTATTGCTGCCTTAGTTTTAATTTTTTCTCCGCTTAAATTCCACTCTCCATTCAGTAATGTAATGTTCATGTTTTCCTCATTAAAAAAAGCACGCTCCTGTTATGAAGCGTGCTTAATTTTATATATAATTTAGTTTTGGCCTTTATTTAGCATCTACAGTGCTTGAAGCAGGACTTATAGGAGAAAGGTCTTTTAAGTCGAGTAAAAGAAGTTTTCCGTTAGTTCCTGTAACAACAATTCCTGAATCTGTTACTGTAATTGGTGTTGCCGACATAACCTGTACGCTTGAATTTAACTTAAGGGTAAGGTTTTCGTCGAATTTTCCAACTGTATATTCGCCGTCTTTATTAATTACACAGTAATAATCTTCTCCTTCTTTTACAAGAACAGAGTTTGCCGCAATATTTTCGTTACTTTCACCGTTAATTTCCATTGTTTCAACGTCGATTGTAACAAGCTTAATTGCAGTGTTTGAACCTTCTTCGCCGGCAATTGCAATAAAGTTTGTTGAACCTTTATAAATTGTACGGCTTCTGATTTCTGTGATAGGTGAGTTCTTAATAACCACACCAGTATCAGAGTTGAATTTAACAAGGCGGGAAAGAAGACTGCTTTCGTTAGAAATAATAATACCATAATCAGAAGGCATTTTTTCTGCTTCAGCCTGAGCCTTTTGAACTTCCTGCTGGTCTTTAGCAATTTCCTTGCGTTCGCTCTGGGCTTCAGTCTGTTTTTTATCTGCTATGGTCTGCTGTTCTGAAGCTTCCTGTCTGGCTTCTTCAGTTTTTGCAGCCTGTTCTTCTTCTTTTTTCTCCTGTTCTTCTAACTTTTCTTCAGCTTCCTTTGCTTCCTGCTGGGCAGCTTTATCTTCAGGATTTTTTTCTGCAATTTCTTTCTTTTCTTCTGCTTCTTTCTTTAACTCTTCAGTCTTTTCTTTTTCTTCGTCGAGTTTTTTCTGTTCTACAGTTGCCTGTTTCTGAGCTTCTTTTGCTTTTTCTGAAGCATCTTCAGCTTCTCTTTCCTTAAGGTCAACCATGTCTTTTCGGCTTTCAATATTTTTATCATCATCTTCTTTCATAGATTCAACAACTTTTGTGTCGCTGATTACAGATGTATCTACAGTTGAAAGACCGCCGTCAGTAACATTGAATAAAGGAATTACAATTTCTGAATGTCCCGGCCAGTCCTTGTAGTTTACTGAAAGACCGCAGTCTGAAGCAGAAAGATTGTTAATTACAATGTCTTTATATTTTGTTTTGAAATAATCAAGATTTGAACGGTAAACAGCATTGTAAACTGTTACAAAGACTGCAAGTGTGTCTGCATCTTTTTCTGAATATCCGTAAGCTGATGATAAGTAAGCACTTATAATTCTTCTAAGGTTATTGATATGGTCAACAGTAGCATCTGCACCAATAAAAATAATATCTGCATCAAGTTTTCCGCTATTATTATCTACTGCGTGAACAACGTAATATTTTGCTTTGTTTCCAGTGCTTGTATTCTGACTAAGGTCTTTAGAAATTACAATTCCCATTCCTGAACCAATTCCCTTAATTGCAGAAATAGAATCTATAACCTTGTGGGGACCGTTATAGTTGATAAATTCAATAGTTGTTGAAGTACTTTTGATTTCTTCTTCATCAACTTCAAGACCAAATAATGATGATAAAGCAAACAGAGCTGCTAAAGTTATTAATAAACTCTTTTTCATAAATCCACCTTTAAGATATTCAGTTCATATATTATAACACAGATTATTTTAAACTAAAAGTATTACTTTCCTTTATCTTCTATAAATCAAGCTGACCGATTTTTTTTAGCGTATCTCTTGCATAAGTTCTTGTTGAAGCAGAGTAGTTTGGAAAGAGAAAATTCTGAAGAATTTCCTTGCCCTTGCTGTTAAAGGCCGGTCTTCCCATAAAAGCGCAGACAGAATATACAGAGTCGCAGATTGACGCTATAAGGGCTTCTTCCCGGTAGTTAGTTTTTTTTGCAAGAACTTCAAGGGCTGCAAGAATATTGCCCTCCGGATCATAGCCGAAGCTTTTTATTCCGCCAAGAAGATTCTGCAGTGTACCCTTGTTCTGGATTTTTTGTATAAAGTTTGCTTCATAATTTATAAAACTTGAGGAAGAAAACATAGTAATCTGCTTTACCAGGTTTTCTGTTGCCATTGAATCCAGGTCAAAAATAGACTGATTTTTGTTGGTTTTCTGGCTTGTGTTTACGTAGCCTTTATAAACTTCCAGAGCTGACATTAATTCAGAAATATATTCTGCTTCTTTAGGACCATAATTTCCCTTACTAAGCTCCTGCAGTCTTTTTTCTGAAGCCACATCGCTTTCAATTTTTGATTGGAAAATATACTCAAAATCTGAAGTATCTATATTGTACCAGTCAGAATAAGTTTTATCTTTTGCCTTAGTCTTTTTTCTTGTGATTGTCTGGCTTACCCTGTAGGAATTAAGGGTCCAGTTTGTACCGCAGAAAGTCAGATAATTGTCGTTATTGTAAAAAAGATAATTCCAGTCCAGTTTTGATTTTTTTGCAGGCAGTAGAGCGCTCCAGTTTTCTAAGCCCTGATGGTTGTAAAAATATCCTTTACTGTTGTCTGCAAGGAAGATGCCGGAAGAATTAAAAATCACTTTTGTAAGTTCATAGCCTTTTATGTCTGAAACCTTAAATGAAGCTAATATACTTCCGTCGTCGGGATTAATTTTATAAAGGGTAAGGGAAGAGGAACATGGCAGCAGGTAATATACAAAATCTGTATCATTGCATACTAAAAAATCTGATTTTTGAATTTGAAGAGCGTCAAAACTTCCCTGATTTTCTTTTTGTAAAACCCATTTGTTTTTTGAAAGTTTGTCTTCAAGCGAAAAGTAACCGGCTCCGCCATCTGCAAAGGTAAGGAAGATGCCTTTTTCGTTGGAAGCGGCCTTTAAAACCTGGCCCGAAAATATGATTTCCTCAATAATTTCTCCAAAAGGAGAGATTCTTACTCCCTTCGTTTTTCCGTCTATAGTTTTTTCCAGGAAGGCTACAAGACTTCCGTCAGGCAGAGTCTGTAAAGGGATTTTTAATAAAGCTTCAGTCTGAAGCTTCCATTTTGTAAGGCCTGTAATTCCAAGACATTCAATCTGGCTGTTGCCACAGATATAAAAGCGGCCGTCCCAGCCGTAGGAAGGTTCGCTGGATAGCTGGAAGGACAGATTTTTTGTCCATAGTTCGCAGCCGCTTGGATTCAGAAGCGTTAGTTTTTTATTGTTGTCTGTAACAATGAGTAAAAAATTATCTGGTAAAAGATATATTTTTGAATCCCGGATTTTATTTATGCTTTTTTCCCATAAAAGCAGGCCGGAATTTGTATAGCTTTGTAAAAGTTTTGAATCTGTTAAAAGGGTAAAACCGTAGGAAGTGACTACCGGCTCAGTAATAACTTTACCCGGAAGGACGATTGACCAGGAGGTGTTCAGATTATTCAAAACTTCGTTTGAAAAAAGGCCGGTCACAGCCGGAAAGAGAAAAAAAGAAATAAAGAAAAGCTTTTTTAAATATTTATGTTTAATCATTTTATATTCCAAATACTACAAGACTTTCTATATGGCTGGTGTTAGGGTAAAAATCAAGGAAATAAATCTCCTTTATTTTATAACCTGCCTTTACCAGAGCGGCGCAGTCTCTTGCCTGAGTTGCAGGGTCGCAGGAAAGGGCACAGAGCTCTTTAATTTTTGCCTTACACAAATAATCCAGAACAGCCTTTTCCATACCGCTTCTTGGAGGATCTACTACACAGGCATCAAAAGGAGGCAGAGAAGAGGCGCAGGTTTTTACCCAGTTTTCGCCGCTTAAACCATAACTTATATGTTTTTTGCCGGAAAGATTTTTTTCTGCAAAAACAAGAGCGTCTCTATTGTGTTCAACAAGCACGACATTTTCATATTTATCTGCAAGGAAGGCGGAAATTGAACCGCAGCCTGCATATAAATCTAAAACAGAAGCTCCACCCTTAAGACAATCACAAATCAGTTTAGTTACTTTTTCAAAGACAAAAAGATTTGACTGGAAAAAGCCCCTTACATCAAAAGAGATTTCCTTATCATTGAGCAGGACACTTACGGTATTTTCTTCGCTCTGAACTGTACCCGCAAAATAGTGATTCTGCTTGATTTTGAGCTTCTTTTTAGAGTTTTTATTAACTTGTATTGTTTTTTCTACAGGTTTTTCGTCAGTTATTATAACTTTATTGTCTGTACAGCCTGCCTTTACAACCTTTTCGCTTCCAAAAAGATGTATTCGTCCCTGTGGTCTTTTGTCTGCACTGGTACTTTCAAGGTATTCGTTTACAGGTTTTTCTGCACACAGACACTCTTCAATTGGAACAACCATGTTGGAATTCTTTTTGGAAAGTCCGCCGTTATTAAGCTGAAAGCGGGAACGGTAATTAAACTGTGGTCCCGAAATAATTTTTATTTCTGTATTAAGTTCAATTCCGTTTTTTATGAAGATATCTTCTAAAATTTTTGCTCTGAGCTTTTGCTGGTATTCGTAATCAATATGCATCATATTGCAGCCGCCGCATTTTTCGTAATAAGGGCAGGCGGGGCTTACTCTGTAAGGGGATGCCTTAAGGATTTTTAGAATTCTTGCATTATCGTAATCTTTTTTTGATTCAGTAATTTCTACCTCAAGATTTTCCTCAGGCATTGAAAAGGGAACAAAAATTGTTTTTCCGTCAATTTTTGCAATTGAATTTCCCCCAAAAACGGTTTTTTCTGTTACAATATTCATATATTCAATTTTATCATTTTTGGAGCATGTTATGCAAATTAAAAGCTTTTTTAAAACAATGAAAGATGATGCAAAAGTCAAGGTTAATTACTGGCTTTGTGATGAAGATGTTGAATTAAAAGGAATAATTGTACTGCACCACGGACTTGCAGAACATTCTTTAAGATATGACCGCTTTGGTTCAATTTTGACAGAAAACGGATATATGCTGGTTGCCCATGATGTAAGGGGCCACGGCTACACTGCAGAAAATGCAGAAAGAGAAAATACCGGAAAATTCGGAAAATTAAAGGATAAGGATGGTTTTAACCGGGCCGTAGAAGATTTACAGGAAATTATAAGTCAGGTTAAAAGTGAATATCCTGGAAAAAAAGTTATTGTAATGGGACATTCTTTTGGTTCCTTTGTAACACAGCGCTTTATTCAAAAATACAGTGATTTAGTAGATGCCTGTATTTTGTGCGGAACTTCATATATGCCTCAGGCTCTTACTCATGCAGCACATGCAATGGCCTGCACCGTAAGATTCTTTACAGGAAAAAATCATTATTCCCCTTTGCTTTCAAAACTTTCTTTTTCCGGCTACGATAAAAGAATTGAAGATAAGTTTAGTCCAAATGCCTGGATTTCTGCAAACAAAGAAAATGTAATGATGTATGATTCAGATAAATGGTGTGGTTTTGCCCTTACAACTTCTTTCTTCTGCGATTTAACTTATGGTCTTAATCAGATTGGAAAAATCAAGAATATCAAAAAAATCCGTAAGGATTTACCGGTCTTCTTTATTTACGGCTCAGAAGATCCTGTTGGAAATTACGGCCAGTCAATAAAGACTCTTTATTCAATTTACGAGAAGCAGGGAATCAAAAATCTTTGTATTAAAGAATATGAGGGTGACCGCCACGAAATTTTGAACGAAAAAGACAAAGAAAAGGTCGAGGCAGATATTTTAGAATATCTTGCTAACTTGACTAAATAAAGGTCATAAAGGTATTATTTTTCATCGTGTTATACAGATATGGAACGGACAAAAATGGAAAGCTTGTAAAAAAAGCTGTCGTTTATACAAAAGACGAACATTTGATTTCCCTGGAAAATATAGATATTGATGCTCTTCAAATTATAAACCGCTTAAGAGATGCGGGCTGTACTTCTTATATTGTAGGGGGTGCTGTCCGCGACCTCATAGTCGGAAATAAGCCAAAAGATTTTGATATTGTTACAGATGCAACTCCTTCCAAAATAAAAAGGGTTTTCAGAAACTCAAGAATTATTGGAAGAAGATTCCGTCTGGTTCACGTTGTTTTTGGCACAAAGATTTTTGAAGTAAGTACTTTCCGTTCTAATGCCGAAGGTTCCGTAGGTAACGAATTTGGAACTATTGAACAGGATGTTTTAAGAAGAGATTTTACAATCAATGCCCTTTATTATGATCCTCTGCAGGAAGTTGTAATAGATTATGTAGACGGAATGAAAGATATAAAAAAACATATCTTAAGACCGGTAATTTCCATCGATACAATTTTTGTGGAAGATCCTGTTAGAATGCTCAGGGCCATAAAATACAGCGCTACAACTCATGCAAAAATGGGACATAATCTCAGAAAAAAGATCTGCAATTCGGCAGAACTTTTAACTCAGATTTCTCCTTCGCGCCTGACCGAAGAACTTTTAAAAATCATAAACAGCCCTTACGCGGACGAAATCATTTCTGAAGCCATTCAGACAGATTTGTTTATTTACCTGCAGCCCTCTGCAGCAGCCTTACTGGACGCCAACAAGGAATACGAGAGAAAATACCTTTCGAGCATATCTGAACTTGCAAAATTAAACCTTCAGGATTCAGGTGTAAGGCTTGGAATTAAATTAAAATATCTTATCAGAGATTTTATAGAAACTTTAACAGACTGGCCAAAAGAGATTCAGGGAAAAACCTCTTCAACAGAGCTTTTTGCAAAAACCTGGAAGCAGTGCAGAAATTTTGTTTTGCCAATGAATCCTGTAAGAAAAGAGCTGGAATATGCTGTAAAATCAAGTTTGAAAGACCTTGGTGTAAATATAAGTTTAAAGTCGCTTAAGAAGATTTAGTTATGTTCGCGTGGCTTTGCCCGCGCATTTCATACCCGCGCATCTCTGCTTTTCTAAACTGTTTTTTCTTCTTTTGTCATTGTAATTTTATCGATTACGATACTTACTTCTTCAATCAGAATACCCGTACAAAACTCAATTTTGTCTATGATATGCTGCTGCAGGCGGTGAACCTTACCGGTAAGCTGGGTTCCAAAAGGAACATCGAGAATTACAACAAGGCGGTAGCCCCTGGAATCTTTTTTAATATTTATTTTTTTGACTTTTATTTCGCTGTCACATTCGTTTACACAATGCATTGTCATTTGAATTAAAGCCGCTTCAGAAATTTCAATTCTTCCTTTTTTAGAAAATTCCGGCTGGACAATGGATTTTTCTACCAGTTTTCCCTTTCCCTTAATTTTAAAGAAATTGTGCTTATTAAAAAAATCCCTCATGGAATCTGAAAAAATCTGAGGATACTTTTTTCTTACTTCTACGGAAGGAACCGGAATAACGTGTTTTCCCTCTACATGACGTGATTTTTGAGCTTTTTCAATTTCTTCCGGAGTAGCAATTTCTTCTATGTGGATAATTTTTTGTGGCTGGGGCAGCTGCAGTCTGATTGCAATTTTAGAAACCATCTTTTCTGAAGTACCAATTAAAAGAAGTCTTTTAATGTGATTTTTTCTTAAAACCTTGGCTACAGAATCCCTGTGGTCTTTATCATCAAAAAGGGCAACCCTTACAGCACCCATATAAGTTTTTTCGCGTTTTGCCGAACGACCAGCAATAATTTTATCGTCTTCAATTAAAAGACCGTCATCTATAATGGCATGAATATTATTCTGTTCTGCAAGTATCTTAGCATGATAACTTTTTCCCGTGCCGCTTTCTCCAACCAGGGCGTAAACAACAATTTTTGAGAATTTCATACTAAGTTTTTCCATGAAGTTAGACATATTTTTATTATAATCTGTAATTTTTTATTCCACAATAATTTAAAAAATTTTCGAACTCGGAAGGCAGGGGAGCTGTAATTTCCGGGGGCAGGCCCTGTGGCAGTTCCGGCTGAAGTTTTTGTGGCAGTTCCGGCTGAAGGTTTGGCTCAAAAGTGAGGCAGCGGGCATGTAAAAAAAAGTCCTGCTTAAAAGCAGTAAGCTTACTTCCCCCATAGGCGGTGTCTCCTAAAAGTGGGTAGCCCCTGCTTGCGCACTGGGAGCGAATCTGGTGGGTTCTGCCGCTTTCTATAAATATTTTTGCAAGTGTTACGGGGACTTTATTAAAATAAGCCTGTGTAAGGGGGATGGCCCTTGTAAGGGCAAGCTTTTCGTTTTCATCTTCTTTTGTATGGCTTACTTTTACCCGGTTAAAGCCGTATTCTGTTTCCTGGCCTTTTGAAATGTAATCTTCCATTTGAAGAGTATCTTTTAAGTGACCTTCAAGCACGGCAAGATATTCTTTTTTAATCTTATGAGTCTTTATGTTTTCGCTGAAATATCTTGCTCCCTTAAGGCTTAAAGAAAAGGTCAGAATGCCTGTGGTTTTTCTGTCCAGGCGGTGCAGGGGCCCCGGATTAAAGGACAGAGACTGATCTGTAAAATTTTCCCTGTAATAATCCTTTACCTGCTGGTCCAGCGAAGTTTCTGAACCGTGGACTAAAAGATCATAGGGTTTATTTATGAATAATAAATCCGGAGTCTGTAAAATAATGTATTTTTTATCAAGAGGATGAGCTTTTTTTGTACTGTCTTTTTTATCATCACTTTGTAAAAAAAGATGAGCAGCTATATTTATGACATCATTTTTTTGTATGCGGTAGTTTTCTTTTGTTTTTCTGGAATTTACCTTAATAAAACCATTTCTTATATTTTTATAAACAAGAGAGAGGGGGAGTCCGGGTAAAAAATTCCTGATTACTTTATCAATTCTTCTGTCCAGATCGTTTTCTGAGGTGTTAAAATTTTTGTAATCCATACTTTATTATAATACTCTAAAATATTTTATTGCTACTAGTAAAAATAGAGTTTGGGTGATAAAATTGTTATATCATTATGGATAAATCGTTGCCCTTAATTAGCATTCAAATAAAGTTGTTTTTTCAAAGTCCTATTTTTGTTGCCTGTTTTTGCAGCTGGTTTGGTGCCCAGTTCATAAAGACTGCCATCAATCTTTGTTACGGAAAAGTAAAATCATTTAAACAGCTTATAGAACTGATGATGGTTAAGACCGGAGGCATGCCTTCCAGCCATTCAGCTCTTGTTACAGCCCTTGCAACATCGATTGGAATCAGAAATGGATTAAACTCAGATATCTTTTTTGTATCAGCAGTTTTCTGGGCAGTTGTAATCAGAGATGCCTTTGGTGTACGCCGCTCAAACGGAATGGGCATAAAAAGAATTAACGAATTATCTGAAGATCTTTCTAAAAAAAATCTTATAGAACCTTATAAACCTTTAAAAGAAGTAAACGGGCATAAACCTATGGAAGTAGTCTGCGGCTGTTTTTTGGGATTGTTCATTGCTTTAGGCTGTACCTTACTTAAATGAAAAAATATTTAATCTTTATTTCGCCCCTCATTTTTCTGCTTTCCCTTGTAATGCTTTTCTGTTTTAAAACAGTACCAAAAGGTAAATTGTGGGACAGTTACAGCATCCTCTACATGCCCCTGGAAAGTCACGAGGACCAGGTTCTGGAAGTTTTTAAAGAACTTGAAATTAATGAGCATTTTGAACTTTCGAATCAGTATATTCCACTTAATTATTCAGCCTTTTCTCCAGAAATTACAATGCTGCGTCTTAATTCCACCTCTCAGGATTTTTCTTACCTTACAAAACGCAATGCATATTTTTTTGATAAATCGGGTAAATACAAATTATTTTATATTCCGTCAAAATATAAAAAATCCTTAAAAAACTGTCAGACTCTTCTTGCCAAAAAGGGCATTAAGGCCGGTATTGATGCTTCAGCTTCCTATCCTTTTGCCGTTGCCCTGATAAGCCTGCTGCTTTTTATCTTTCTAAGCCTTTATTCAAAAAACAGGACAATTTTTATTGCGGGTGCTTTTCCTCTGCTTGTCTTTGCTTTTACAAATCCTTTTTATTCTGCTGCCGCAGCCTATTGTCTTATAGTGTTAAGCCTCTTTTTATTTTCTAACGTTTTTGAAAGAAAGGGCTGGCTTTCCTTCCTGCTTGCAAACTACTTTATTCCGCTTTTACTTTTTTTTGCCCTTCTGCTTGCCTTTGCTTCAAGCTTAAAATGCGCTTTTATGTTTATAATCAGCCTGTGTGCAAGTGTAAGCGGCATTTATTATCTTGTCTGCATAAAAGATTATTTAAAAAATAAAAAATCTTTTGTTCCGGTTTATATCAGGCCGGCCAGAAAGGTTTCTTTATATGCAGAAAAAAAATCACAGACAATGATTCTTTTAATCAGCTCCCTTGTGTTTTTGACTGCAATTTCCATTATTTCTAATACGGGTCTGGTAAGTGCTGGTTTTTCTAAAATTTCTTTACCGGCCGCTAACGGTGGGAAGGGGGAACTTGTAAATCTTAATGATTATTATGATTTTGCCTGGAATGTTTCAGCTTTGCCATACCGTTCGCTCAATAAAAGTTCCGACAAAAATTATATTGAGTATCCCCGCTACAGCGACAACGGAAACAAAATTACCGAAAATAAACTTATAAAAGCTTATAACCAGAATTATAAAAATCAGCTTTTTGACCAGATAGATTTACTGCCTTTTAATGCAATAGAAAAGGTCTTGAAATCTCAGAAAAATCTTGAAAAAGCCGGCTACACAAAGAGTGCTTCCTTAACAACAGGAATTTTTGCAATAATAATGATGTTTATAAGTCTATCCATATTACTATTTATTTATATTTCTAGTATTATAAGAAAAGGTGCAAAAGGATGATAACATATACAGCCAATAATTCACTGCAGGATTATAAATATACTCAGACTGCATTTTTACCACATAATCTTCTTGTTCCTCTTTCCCAGGATTCAGGCCATACCTGTAAGAGTCTTGTAAAAAGCGGAGACCGGGTTTCTGAAGGTCAGATTATTGCAAGGGCAGATGATTATTTAGATATTACAATTCATTCTCCTCTTCCGGGAACCATACTTGATGTAGAAGCCTGTGTTAGTCCAAACGGAAAACTTGAGCATGCCATAAGAATAGAAATGGAAGGAAAGTTTTCTTACCTTGGTAAAAAACTTGAAGCTGCAGACTGGCAGAAAATGTCTTCTTCCGAAATCATAAGAAAAATCAGGGAAAAAAGCCTGGTAAACACCTTTAAAACTAATGAACCTGTGAATCTTGCATCCCAGATAGAAAAGGCAAAAAAAGCACAGGCACTTATTGTAAGATTATTTGATGAAGATCCTACCAGAATTACAGATTCCCTTGTTTTTAAGTTTTATTTTGACCAGATAGTTACAGGCTCTCAGATTCTTGCAAAGGCAATGGGCTTTAATAAAATTGTTTTTGCAATTAATAAGGAATTAAAGAATAAGGATGAATATCTTTCAAAAGAACTTTCTGATATTCATTTTCTTGAGATGGGAATTGTACGCTATCCTTGTGGAACTCCAAGAGAAATCTGTTCTGCTTTTTCAAGAAACCTAAAAAAGACAAAGGATTTTGTAATTACAAAAAATGATTTGTTTATAGATTCATCAACTGCCTACGATATTTATAAGGCTGTTGTAATGGATATTCCATCCATGAGTAAGCTAGTGCATTTTTCCGGTAACTGCCTTTATGCATCCTGCCTGCTTGAAGTAAAAATTGGAACTACCTTCAGGGATATTGTAAATCAGCTGGGAGGTTTTGCTAAAAAGCCTGCCTTAGTTATTGTAAACGGTGCCCTTAGTGGAGTTTCTGTTTCAGATTTAGATGTTCCTGTTACAAAATACGTAAAATCGGTTACTTTTAACAGCAGTAAATCCTTTACAGATGAACACATTTATTCCTGCATAAACTGCGGAGACTGCCGTGCTGCCTGCCCGGTACATATTTCTCCTGATATTATTTACAACAATGCAGTAAATTTTAAGGAATTACCTGAGCAGATAGAAAAATCTACCTTTGCCTGCATAGACTGCGGCCGCTGTAATACAGTTTGCCCTGCACGTCTTCCTCTCTGCCAGTCAATTTCGGTAGTAAAACAGAGATTAATCAATAAAAATAAAGAGGAAAAACAATAAAAGGAATAACTATGACAAAAAAGAATAAGTTAAAAAGCCGCGAAATTTCCATGCGTCCCTTTGTCTATTTAAGACCTTCAATTTCTGAAATTTCCATAAGATTTTTAGTTTTATTGTCTCTTTATGTAATCATGCTTTTGTGCACAAAAAGCTATTCTGCCTTTCTTGTTGTTTTGACTTCAGTTTTAGGCTCTCTTTGTGCCGCTTCCTTAAACTTTTTAATTTTTAAGGAGCCTCCTTTCCACGCAATAACAATCCTTAATCAGGGCTTAATAATCGGCCTTTTACTGCCTGAGCATTATCCGGTTCTGGTTGTTTTCTTTCTTACATTTTTTACTCTTTTTGTTTCCCGCTGTCTTATTTTTAAGAGCATAAATTCATGGCTGAATATTGCGGCAGTTGCGGTAATTATGGCCTGGTTTGTAGGAAAAAAATATTTCCCTTCCTTTCTGGTAACTTCAGATTTACTTGCCGTAAGAAATCCTTCCGTTTATCTTATCGAAAACGGAATTTTCCCAATTTATGATTTTGACCGCACTGTAATTTCTTTCTTAAACGAAAAGATTTTTTCACTGCTGCATGTAACAGTTCCCGAAGGTTTTGTCTCTCTGCTCTGGGATTCAAAATCTGCAATTCCTGCCTTCAGATTTAATCTTCTTACAATAATCTGTTCTATCATTGTTTTTTCAGACAAGGCTTTCAGTTCAAGCATTCCTTGTCTTTTCCTCCTTGTTTACAGCCTTTTAGTAAGACTTTTTGCACCTTTAATTAACGGGGGAGCTTTTAACCAGGGAGATATTATTCTTGCCTTACTTTCAAGCGGAACTCTTTTCTGCCTGGTATTTATGCTTCAGTGGTTCGGTACAACACCGGTAACTCTGGGCGGAAAAATTGCCTATGGAATATTATCTGGAATTTTATATTTTATAATCGTTGGACTTGGAACCAGCCCTATAGGTATGGTTTATACCGTTCTTATTATGAATATCATTAATCTTATAATCAGATCTCTTGAAGAGCAGAAAAATACAAAAATTATGGATAACGTTGTATTAACACATCCTGTTGCCGTAAGCGAGGAAAAATAAATTGGACGACAAGATTTATAAGACATATTTTATTAAGCTTGGAATTTTTACTCTTTTTATAGCAATAATTCTTGGAATTCTGATTTATTCTTCAGTACTTTCAAGAAAATCCTGGCAGAAAAATTTAAGAAGCAGTGTAGAAAAGGTTTTAGACGAAGCTGATTCCAATACCTGGATTGTTGGAAATTATGTACCGCTTAATAATACCTTTACAATTAATGCTGCCTGCTACGAAGTAAATAACAGAAAATCCGGCCTTCCTTACAAGGCAATTATAATTAGAGTTACAACCTTTTATGGTCCTGTAGCCCTGGTTTTTACAATTGATGAGGATGAAAATGTTGAGTTTAAGGGTGTTTCTTCCTTACACGGAAGAATTGCTTCAAACTTGTCTCTGAATAAGTATTCCAAAAGAATTGAGTACTGGGAAACTAGAATTCCTTATATCTTAAAGTAGGTTTTAAAATGAGGATGAATAAAACACAAATTTACATAGCAGCTTACCTTGCAATTTTAATTCCCACACCAGGAAGATTTGTTTATGGCTTAACCATAATGCTCGAAATACTTCTTCTTGCAGCCGTAGGCTTATTAATGAACGCCCTTATAAAACAGCTTAAAATGGAAAAACTTAGAACTGCAATTTTATTAACAACTATGGTTGCTTTTTCTATTTTTTACCGTCAGTTATTTACAATTTTTCAGACCGAATTATCTTTAACTTTAGGTTATATTTTTTATCTGCCTGCAGTTTCTCTTTTTACCATTGGTTTACTTTACGAAGATAAAGACAAAACAATAATCGAAAGAGCAGGGCTTTTATTTACCAAGGTTGCCATCTTCTGCATTTCGGGATTATTCTTCTTTTTATTCCGTGATATTGCAGGCTTTGGAACCTTTACTTTCTACGGTCCAAACCATCAGATTATTGAAAAGGTACTTTTTAATCCAGAGACAGTAGGAATCTTTACTTTCTTTGCTTCTATTCCCGGAGCCCTTATACTTTCGGGTCTTGCTCTTTTTGTAAACATTCTGGCCCGCCAGCAGCTGGATATTCTTGAAAAAGGGGAGGCTAACAAATGATTTATTTAGACACCTTTGCCTTTTATACCTTATTCAGTTCGGCAGTATTATTTTATGGAATTGGAATAAATAAAATCTCTGATTTTGACAGCGATTTAAGAAATAACATATCCCTCTTAATCAAAATGATTCTCACCATTATGCTTACATCACTTTTAAGCTGGGGAGTTATAAAAATCGTTCTTATTCCTTTAAAACTTGTTGAGCTTTATCCTTTAATTGCACTTTTAATTTTTATTTGTGTAAATGTACTTTTTGAAGTTATTGTAAGGCTTGTAAGCGGAAAAGTTTCTTCAGAATTCATCATTTCTTATCTGATTGTTCTGCTTTCCATTTCAGAAAGTATTTCCTTACTGAATTCTATGATTATTTGTGCCGGCTGTTTTGTTTCTTTCCTTTTACTCTGGCCATTTGTTACAACTTTCCGTAACAAACTTCGCTCTAACGGAAACAGCCTGAATGCAAGTTACTACAGTCTTTTATTTTTATTCCTTGCATTATTAATTATAATCATTTCTGTTTTTGATGTTTCATGGCTTAATGCGGGGGTAATAGAATGATTTTACCAATTTTACTTTTTATTTTAATCATACTGGTTATTTGTGTAACAATTGTTTTTTTATTTTACATTTTATTGCCAACTCTCGAAAAACAGGGCTATAAAACTTCAGATTCAATTGTTTCTGCTACAGAAAAGTATTACGAAATCACTCTGGATACAGAGATTAAGTCTTCTGATTCAAAGGCTCTGGTGCTTTGTTCCTGCAAAAAGACTTTTCAGCTTCCTTCAATTAATTTTAAGGAACAGTATACCTGCTTTATGGTAAAATCCATGCATGGTTCTGGAACAGACTGTAAATATGCCTGTATTGGTTTAGGAGACTGTGCAAAAGTTTGTCCGCAAAAGGCAATCAGCATAGTAAACAGAACGGCAGTAGTAAGCAGTCTTTGTATAGGCTGTGGAAAATGTCTTACAGTTTGTCCTCAGAACATTATAAAACTTGTACCAAAAGATACAAAAAGCATTGTTTTATGTAATAACAATCAGGCAAAGGAAATTACTTCCTGTTCAGATTTTGGAAAGACAGAAAATGTTTCATGGAATGCATCAAAAGGCTTTAAAATCTGGGAATATTGTTATAGAATATTAAAAGGTAAAAAATAAATTTAAGCCTTAAGGGGAAAGGTTTAATATTAAAAAAAATGAGTCAGGATTGTTTTGGTGGGGCAGTCTGTATGAGAAATGGAATTTGTATACGTCAGCTTCAGTCTAAAGTTAAATGAATCAGGTTTTGAGACTTCCAGTTCATTTGATAAAGATTACAAAACAATTTATGCGCCTCTTATAAAATTTTTGTTTTCTCATCCAAATTTTAAATTCTCATTATCTTTTACCGGTCCGGAAATTGAATATTTTAAAAAGCGTCACAACGAACTTTTTACAGTATGTAAAACCCTTATAGACAGAAATCAGATAGAGATTCTAGGCGGCGGTTTTTATAATCCAATACTTCCTTTGCTTTCTTCTGTAGACAGAAACGGTCAGCTTGATAAACTTTCTTTAGAAATAAGACAGAATTTTGGAAAAAGACCAAGAGGAGCCGTTTTATTCGCAGATATCTGGGATTCTTCTTTAGTTGCAACCTTAGAAAGCTGCGGTTTTGAATATGTTTTACTTGATTCAAATATTGTTCCTGCAGAAAAAAGAAAGATGCTTCCTTTAATTATGTCAGATCTGGGAAAAAAGGTAGATATTTATCCTGAATACTCAAACATGATTGCTTCTTCAAAAGTGACTGTTGATGATTTTGTTTTAAATATAATTAAGGACAGCGAAAAAATAGAAAAAAAGGACGATTATTTTCAGTTTTCTCCGGACAGAATTATAAATATTTCCTTAAGCCATGAAGAACTTCAGATTTTACTTGAAAATAAATGGTTCGAAAAACTTGATTCTTATTTAAAAGATAATCCGGATACAAAATTAAAGCTTGCAACTACAGGCGATTTTCATAAAAATCATCAGACCAAGCTTCCATGTTATATTCATAACGGAGTAAATAAAAAACTCTCGCAGGTTTACAATGATGCTTCTTCTATTAATGAGATTTTAGATTCCCTTCCTTTAAGCCGTGCTTTATACAACAGAATTATTTATGTTGCCTTAATGCTTAATCAGAATAAAGGGGACAAAATAAGAAAAATTGCTGCCAGAGAAATGCTGTGGAAGGCACAGAATGGGCTTTCTTTAATATATTCTGTCCAGAATGTTTCGATGAATTTTAAATGCAGGCAGGCTTCTTACAAAGCTCTTGTAGAAGCAGAAAAAATACTTCGCCAGGACGGAAATTTTAAAGAGTCAATCATCTGCTTTGATTATAATTTTGACGGTAATAACGAATATGTCTGCCGCATGGAAAATTATTTTGCATATGTTTCTTTAATAAGCGGGGCTATCAGGGAACTGGATGTTTTTAAAAACTCCGGAAATTATGCAGATAATTTAAGCCGGCTTGAAAAATATGATACTTATGATGATGCTTACCAGAGGGGAATCTTCGTAGATCATCTTTTTAATGAAGTTCAGTTCGAAAGTTATGTTAATTCCCTTCCTTCGGGAGACGGAGTTTTTTCAAGAATCCGTTACAGTGAATTAAAATTTTCGCGTCATCATAACGAAATTCAGCTTTCGGCAAATGCCTTATTTGGTGCAACAAAGCAGCCGATTTACCTTAGAAAAAAATATATTGTAAATTCAAACGGAATGAACGTTCAGTATATTATTAAAAACCTGAGTAATAAGCCTTTAGTCGCAAAGTTTGCCGTTGAATCTAATTTTGCAAATCCTTCTTTTGATGCAGAAAATCCTGCTTATTTTAACGTAGAAGTTGCAGACTGCGATTATGTAAGATTACTCGATTCAAAAAAATCTACAAAAGATTTATATAAAAAGGGCAAATTAAAGAATGTAGATGTAGTAAGACTCAGTGACTTACAAAACGGAGTTTCTTTTGCCTTTGAGCCAAACGAAAACTGCGGCTATAACTTTAATCCTATAATTTTTAACCGCCCTGACGGAAAAAACGGAAAACTTATACCTGTTCAGAATACCTTTGTTTCTACACTTTACTGGGATATCAACATTGAATCCGGAATGGAAACAGAAAAAAACATCAACTTTACTATCTCTTCAATAAAGAAAGAAAAGCAGAAATAAAAAAAAACTGCCTGAAAATGAAGTTTACTTCAAAATCAGACAGTTTTAAGTAATCAGAAAAACTGTTTTTTCAAACTATTCAATTTTTACACTGATATAGCTGAAAGTTAATTTTTCAAGCATTGTTCCCCACTGTGGTCCTTTGATGAAGAAGTATGTACTTGGTGCATATGGTTCAAGAACATAAGTTACATCAAAATCGCCGCTTGCAAGGTTTTCAAATGCAAAGTCTGTAACAACATTTGAGTTTGTTGTCTGGTTGTCATCAACAGTCCAGCTTCTGAATCCAGATTTACCATTGTTAGTTCCCTTTACGTGAACTGTGATTTTGTTACCATCATCTACTTCCTGTGGTAATCTGATCTGGAAATATTCACCGCCATCGATTGTAAGTTTATCAGCTTTTGCATCGTATTTTACTGCAAATTCATCAACTGTTTCCCATGTAGAAAGGTCGAGTTTTACTCCACCGTCAGTTGTTGCCGATGATTTTCCTTTGTTGCATGAATTAAAAGCAAACAAAGAAACCATAATGAATAAACCTGCTAAAAGTGTTTTTTTCATTCCATTTCCTCCATTTTATTATAATTTTATTATAAACCTAAAAATGTAAAAATACATAGGGGAAAAAGATTATGTTTTATGATAAAATAAATGTATGAAAAAAAGATACGGATTTTTCACTTTTTTCTTTTTTGTTTTTACGGCACTTTTAAGCAGTCAAAATTATATTTATACAGAAAGAACAGATTTACGCCGTTATGATAATTCAAAATATGTGGGACTTGTAAGCAGGGAAGTTTCTGCCTTTATTTGTCCATCTTTAAAAGAGGATTATTCCCTCTATAACGGAAACTTTTTTATAAAACAGCAGACAAAAAGAGCAGCAAATGATGTAAACAAGGGAATAAACGATAATATTGATTCAGTTTTTAAAATCTATAAGGATGGAAAATTCGAAATGCTGGAAGATAATGGATATCCTTCTTTAAGAAACTTTCCGTCCATAACAAAAAATGATTTTGTAAAAGGAGATTCCTGGTCTTCTTATAGTCAGAGAGCGGTAGACCCCCTTGAAAAAGGCCTTTTTACAAAAATTCCCCTTTATGTTCAGTATACTTATACAAATGATTTGATTTTCCATAATGAAGAGTGTATGGAGCTCCATGCAGTCTGGGCCACAAGATACGGAAATACCGCACCTTCTGTTTATTTTGACCCGGATGGAGATTCTGAACTTGAAAAGGCTCTTGGAAAGCATGATGCAAAAATCTATCTTAGCAAAAAGACCGGCTATGCCTTACTGGTAAGCGACAGAGTTGATGAAACTTTTTTTTATAAAGACGGAAAAAATGTAAATTTTAAAGGCACAATTTCAATTTTTACAGAATATCCTCCGGCAATAAACGAAGACGAAATCAATCCATATTTACAGGAACTTGTAAAAGAAAATATCGCTTATGAAAAGACAGAAAAGGGAAGACGGCTTTCTATACAAAATCTTCAGTTTGAGCCGGATTCTGCAAAACTTTTAAGAGGTGAAGAAGAAAGAATTAATAAAATTGCAAATCTGCTTAAAAAACTTCCGGCAAAAACACAGTTCTTAATTGAAGGTCATACGGCAAGAGTTGGAAGCGAGGAAGGAGAATATGAACTTTCTTTAGAAAGAGCCCATGCCATAGCCGGAGCGCTGATTCAAAAAGGAATTGCTGCAGAAAGAATTATCTGCAAGGGGTACGGAGGTTCTTTACCGCTGGCTTCTAACGAAAATGAGGAAGGAAGAGCAAAAAACAGACGTGTTGAAATTACTATTTTAGAATAGATATAATATAAAAAAAGGAAGGAAAAATGACAGAAGAAGATAAAAACCAGCTTTTTACCGATTGTTATGAAATGCTGGATATTTTTAGTGAATATACTACAGTACAGGCAAACGGAACCTTTGTGGTTGAGTCTGTAAAGCCCTGTATTCAGCAGATGTGTAATTACATTATAAAAGAGCCTCTTGAACTGCAGGCCCTGAATAATTTTTTAGATACAACCGATTTCTGGACAGCACCAGCTTCTACCCGTTTTCACGGAGATTTTAAGGGAGGCTTAAGCTTACATTCCCTTATGGTAATAAAACAAAGTCTTGTTTTTGCAAAACCTGTACTGGAAAATTATTTTAGCAGTAAGGGAAGCGAAAAAATCAGCATAACTGCAAAAGATATTTTTCTTGCAGCCCTCTGTCACGATTTTTGTAAGACAAATTTTTATGGCGTTGAATACAGAAATGTAAAGGATATTACCGGAAACTGGATTAAACAGCCTTTTTTTAAGTCCCGTTCAGATAACCGTAATTTAGGCCACGGAAATGAATCTGTCTTAATGATGCTTAAGATTTTTCCGTCTTATATAGATAACCGCATGGTTTTAGAAGCTGTAAGCCGTCATATGGGCTTTAGTGATTTAAGCGAAAGCGAAAAATATAATTATTCAAATTTTCTTGAAAATCCTCTGGTAATTCTCTTGCAGCTTGCCGACCAGACAGCGGCCAACTGGATTGGCGCATAGGGGCGGGATTAAACAGCCTGCCTTGAGGCGGGCTGATGCTGGCCTTTCTGTTTAAGGAATTTAAAAATACTAAAGTTATTTAGTAAAACTGTATTGAATAAATACGGGTATTTTTGTATATTATATATAGTTTTAGAATATAGCCCTTAGTGGGCCTTACATTAGGAGTTTGTATGGCTAAAGGAAGACCTTTAATCAACAAAGAGCGTTGTAAGGGCTGCGGTCTATGTAACCGCGTTTGCCCTAAAAAGATTCTTGAAATGTCAAAAGAAACAAACGGACAGGGAGTATCTTTTCCTGTATGTATTGATGAGGCAAGCTGTATTGCCTGCAGTATGTGTGCAACTATGTGCCCGGACTGCGTTATAGAAATTGAGGCAGAATAATGGCAGAAAAAGTTTTAATGAAAGGAAATGAGGCAATAGGCGAAGCTGCAGTAAGAGCAGGCTGTCGTTTTTATTTTGCCTATCCTATTACTCCACAGAATGAAATTCCAGCATATATGGCAAAAAGACTTCCGGAGGTAGGGGGAACCTTCCTTCAGGCAGAAAGTGAACTTGCCGCAATCAATATGGTAATGGGAGCCAGTGCAGCCGGTGCCCGCTGTATGACATCATCTTCTTCTCCAGGAATCTCTTTGAAGCAGGAAGGTATTTCTTACATTTCCGGAGCCCAGCTTCCAGCAGTTGTTGTAAACATGATGCGTGGTGGACCTGGTCTTGGAAACATTTCCGGTGCCCAGGGAGACTACTTTCAGGCAACCCGCGGTGGTGGAAACGGTGACTATCATGTAGTTGTTATTGCACCGGGAACTGTTCAGGAAATGGCAGACTGTACTGTAAAAGCTTTTGAAATTGCAGATAAATACCGCGTACTTTGTATGATTTTAGGAGACGGTTATCTTGGACAGATGTCTGAGCCTTGTATTCTTCCAGACTTTGTAGAAAAGCTTCCAGAAAAACCATGGGCACTTACAGGAAAAACTCCAGACCGCAAACAGAATAAACTTATGTCTTTAAAGCTTTCTGGCGTTGACGGCGAATTAAACGCTCATACAAAAGCACTTTTTGAAAATTACCAGAAGATTCAGGACAATGAAACAATGTCTGAAAGTTTTATGTGTGATGATGCAGATTTTGTTTTGACAGGATACGGTACTTGTGCCCGCGTTTGTAAAAAAGTTGTAAAAATGCTTCGCGAACAGGGAATTAAGGCTGGTCTTTTCCGTCCAATCACACTCTGGCCATTCCCACAGAAGGAACTTGAAGCTGCCTGTGCAAAAGCTAAAAAGATTCTTACAGTAGAAATGTCTATGGGTCAGATGGTTCAGGACATCAAACTTTATTCAGGTCACAAAGTAAGTGATGTTGATTTCTATGGTGAACCAGGAGGAATTATTCCTTCTGTAGATGCTATTATTGAGAAGGTAAAGAGCTATGTCTAAGAAATATGAATTTCCAAAATCAATGATTGACGTGCCTACACACTACTGTGGTGGCTGTGGACATGGAATCGTACATAAACTTATTTGTCAGGTAATTGATGAAATGAATATTCAACAGGATGTTCTTTTAGTTGCTCCTGTAGGATGTGCAGTATATGCCTACAACTATATAAATGTAGATTCCTGCGAAGCTGCTCACGGACGTGCTCCTGCAGTTGCAACCGGTATGAAACGCGTTCATCCTGACAAGCTGGTAATCAGCTACCAGGGAGACGGTGACCTTCTTGCAATTGGTACTGCAGAAACAGTTCATGCTGCAAACCGCGGAGAAAACATCACCGTAATCTTTATTAACAATGCAATTTACGGTATGACAGGCGGTCAGATGGCTCCAACTTCACTGGTTGGTCAGGTTACAAAGACAACACCTTTTGGCCGTAATGCTGAAGAAGTAGGATATCCAATCCGTGCCTGTGAGCTTTTAAATACTCTGGTTGAACCAAAATATATTGAACGCGTTGCAGTTTACGATGTTCCTCATATTAACAAGGCAAAGGCTGCTATTAAAAAGGCTTTGACTTATCAGAAAGAAGGAAAGGGCTACAGCTTTGTAGAAGTTCTTTCTATGTGTCCTACAAACTGGGGTGTTGCACCAACAGTTGCTGCAGACTGGGTAAAAGATCAGATGGAACCTTATTATCCTCTTGGAGTTTTCCGTGATATTCCTGCTGGAGTAGTGCCAGAAGCTGCCACACCAAAAGCTGGTGTGGTAAGTAAATAATAGGAACAGGATATAAAGATATTTAGGATATCTAAGATAAGGATTAACAAAGATACAAAAGATATTAAAGATTAAAAAGATAAAAGGAGACTAGCAGAGATTTGATAGATGAAGATATTACAGAAAAAATAATAGGGGCTGCTTATAAAGTTGCGAATACTTTAGGTGCTGGATTTCTTGAAAAGGTTTATGAAAATGCACTTGCGATTGAACTTAAGAAATCTAGATTAAGTGTAAAACAACAATATTCACTTCCGGTTTATTATGAAGACCAACTTGTTGGTAATTATTTTGCTGATTTGTTAGTTGAAGATTCTGTAATTGTAGAATTAAAAGCAGTTAGAGAACTTGTTCCTGAGTTTTCTGCACAGGTTATCAATTATTTAAAGGCTGCCAGAATAAACACAGGCTTGCTGATAAATTTTGGAAAGCCAAAAATTGAGATAAAGAGATTATATAATAATAAATAATTATAAATCCTTTTCATCCTGTTCATCTTGTTTTTAATTAATCTTTTTTATCCTTTTCATCTTTGTTAATTTAGTTAATTTAGTTAATTTTGTTTTGCCTTTTTGGAGTTTATATATGACAACTGAAATAATTTTTGCGGGATTTGGTGGTCAGGGTGTTATTCTTGCCGGAAAAATCCTTACACTTGCCGGAATGAGCGAAGATAAATACGTTTCACACATTCCATCTTACGGTGCAGAAATGCGCGGTGGAACAGCTAACTGTTCTGTAATTGTTAGTGATGAAGAAGTTGCTTCTCCTGTAATTGAAAAGCCGGATGTAGTTGTTGCCTTGAATAAGCCTTCTATGACCAAGTTTGAACAGTGGCTTAAACCTGGCGGACTTTTGATTTACAATTCATCATTAATTGATATTGAACCAAGCCGTAAAGATATCCGCACACTGGCACTTCCAGCAAACGAAATTGCAGCAGAAACAAATAATGCCCGTGGTGCTAACATGGTTGTTCTTGGCTGTCTTGCAAAAGTATGCCCTGGTATGATTAGCGGAGTAAAACCATTTGAATATGCCCTTGATGAAGCAATTTCTGCCCGCAACAAGAAGTTTAATCCAATCAATATTGCAACAATTGAGGCTGCTTATAACAAGGATTACGATATAAAATAGGAACAAGATGTATAGGATGTTCAGGATATTAATATTGGGAACAAGATATACAGGATGTTTAGGATATTAATGTTCGGAACAAGATATACAATACATCCTTTTTATCCTGTCTATCTTGTTTAAAATAATATATTAAGTGAGGTTAAATATGAGTGAAAAAAACAAAATTGGTGCTAAAGTAAAACTGGTTCGCGAAAACCGCAAACTTTCTATTGAAGATGTTTCTGAACGCACAAATCTAAGCGTTGAACAGATTGCCAGCATTGAAGACGGTTCTCTGGTACCAAATCTAACTCCACTTATTAAAATTGCCCGCGTTCTTGGTGTAAGACTGGGAACCTTTATGGATGATGATGAAAATCTTGGTCCTGTAGTTACAAAAGCACAGGATAAAAAGGAAGTTACCCGCTTTTCTGACAGAGGAAACGCAGTTAATTCTGATCTTGATTTTTATACTCTTTCCCAGAACAAAGCCGGCCGTCACATGGATCCATTTATTATTGATATTTTCCCAGGTTCAGAAGAAGAAGTAAAGCTTTCTACCCACGAAGGTGAAGAATTTATTTACGTTCTTGAAGGTAAGGTCGAAATTCTTTACGGAAAAGACAAATATGAGCTTGAAAAGGGAGATTCAATTTATTATGAATCTATAGTTGCTCATCATGTTCATTCACATGGAAGCGAAAAGGCAAAAATCCTGGCAGTAATTTATACTCCAGCTTAATAGGCAATCGGCCTTTCATATGGACGACAAAGAATATTACAGCCTTATGAACCGCTCTTCCTCCTGGGCGCTTCAGCAGGCTTTAAAAAAGAAAAACAAAAATCCACACAAAAAGCCTGCAGATAATCTTTCTGCAGGCAATTCATCATATACCCACCTTGAAGCCTTGCAGGGCAGCGCCGACGCCCAGATGCTAATGGAAAAGGCCAGAGAAGACGAATAAAAAAGAAAGTTTGACAAACTGCAAAAAGTGCTAATATACTTTTTATATGATTAATTATAAAAAGTTATTTAGTATCGTTTCAAAAAGTATTGTTGTTTTTTCTATTGTGTTTTGTTCATGTAAAATCAATGTTACTCCAAAGCCTGCAGAAAATCCTCTTCCTTCAAATTATATTTATGTTAAAGATTTTTCCACTTATGTAGAAAACAGCGAAGAAACAGAAGTTTCCGTTCATATTTTAGATAAAGATCCTGATTTAAGTATAATTAGAAAAGGACTTGATGCTAATAAAAACAAAATGCTTAGCATTGATTTATCTGAATGTACTGATTTGATTATTATAAATAATAAAGATTTTATATGCTGTAATAATATTAAATCTATTATTTTACCAGAAAGCATTACTTCAATAGAGCCAGTTGCATTTAGACAATGTACATACCTGGAATCTATAAACATTCCTTCAGCTATAATAAAACTTGGGATTGAAACTTACGATAAATTTGGTAATTTAGCTGATAACGTATTATCAGGAATTTTTGAAGATTGTTTTTCTTTAAAAAATGTAATTTTAAATGAAGGTTTAGAAGAAATTGGTGAAAGTACATTCTCAAATTGTAATAACTTAAAATCAATTAATTTTCCATCTACCTTAAAAAAAATACATTCGTATGCTTTTTATAACACAAGTTTTGAATCATTAATAATACCAGATAATGTTGAATGCATTAAGAATAATGCATTTAGACAATGCAAACAATTAGAAAATGTATATATTGGTTCAGAAGTAAAATCAATAGATGGAAATCCCTTTGTCAGATGTTATGCACTGAAAAATATAAGAATTGATGAAAAAAATTTATTTTATAAAACAATTGATAATAGTATTTATTCTGGCGATTTAAGGAAATTAATTTTTTATAATTATAATTCAACACATACAATTCCTGATACTTGTGAGGTAATCGGAAAAGAATCTTTTACTGATAATAATTATTTAACAACAATATTATTGCCTTCAAATTTAAAATCTATTGAAGAATTTGCTTTTTTTCAATGTTTACATTTAGAAGATATTATAATTCCTGATAGTGTTGTAGAAATGGAACCAGAAGTATTTGATAGCTGTAGAAGTCTTACAAAAGTAAAATTATCTGCTAAATTAACATATCTACCACTGGGGGTATTTGCCTGTTGTAAAAATTTGGAAGAAATTGATATTCCTGATAGTGTTGAAATTATTTATAATGACGCTTTTTTTTACTGCGAAAAACTTAAAAATGTAAGATTTCATGAAGGATTGAAAACTATAAACCGTTCTGTATTTGGATATTGTTCGTCTTTGGAAAATCTTTCTTTGCCCGCTGGTTTAGAAGCTTTTTCTCTTACTGGTTTGGAAACTACAAAAATTAAAGAACTAAGAATACCTGGTAGTGTTCACGAAATAAGAGATTTTGATCTTATAGAAAAAATAGTTATTGAAGAAGGTCAAAGCAATATTAATTTAATATCTGTAGATAGAGATTCAAAATTAAAAGAAATTTACCTTCCAAAATCTTTAAATACAATCCCTGATAAAGCTTTTGAAGATACAATTAATTTAACAGACGTTTATTATGCAGGAAGTGAAAAAGACTGGAATAAGATAGATATAGGATTTTTTAATACTTATTTATACAAGGCGTCAATACATTATAAAGTAAAATATTAAATACTTCCTGACGCAAAAAAAGGATGACTAAAATTAATTAGTCATCCCTTTCTTGATGTGTTTTTATATCAATGAAATTAATTTAATGAAAATGTGTGGATTGGGATACTGTTGTAATAATAATATCCAGAAGTAGATACACATTTTATAATTTGATTTTCTGTATCAATTGCGTAATGATAAACATTGTTATCAGAATCTGATTGTGGGTAAGTGCTTTGACCTTTTACACTTGTGGCTGATATATATGTTGTGCGAATTTCTCCACATAATTTTTTATAAAGATCTGAATAATTATTTAAGAATTGGGCAAAGAGTGTATATTCTGGAATTGTTGGAATATACCAGTTGTTTGTAAAATTTTCTTCAAGATTAGTTGAATATAAAGAATCTGAAAAAAGTGCTCCATAGTTTATAATATCTTTATAAAGTGGATAATTGTTTCCATTCATAGAATAACCATTAAGAATTCTGTTAATTATATCTTCTGTTAAAGATGTATTTCCTGTTGAAAGCCCGTTAGCAAATGTCGCTTCAGAAATAGGTAATGTTGAACTTGTTTCTTTTTGAATAATGACATCATTATTGGTTGCTGGAATTTCATATGTAGGAAAATTTTCTACTTGAGTTAAATCAAAGCTTGTGTCTCCATTGTTTGATATCTTTGTTTGCGTAGTAAAGTAATTATTATAGGTTTTTGTTCCAACCATTAAATTTACTGCTCCCAGTAAGTCATCTTCTGTACCTGCATAAAATACAATACCTGCAAGTGAGCTTCTCATCTGGTAGGTAAGGTAAGGGTAGTTTTCTGGTCTTACACGGCTATTATCTGCAAATACAAGGTCTCCAATCTGAACTGGATCCGCTTCCTCAAGTATGTAATCAACTTCGTTTAGTACTCCTTCTTCGTTGATGTACCAGTTTGTTTGAGTATCACCCCCTGTTGGATTTACACAGAATTTAGAAAAGCAATTTTCAAGAATTGATGTGTCAGAGTTTGCACAATTGATTATTGTTGAACCTCCATTGGCAGAATAAAGAGTTATTAAAGCCGCGGTTTCTGCATCGGTTGTTAATTCGCTGTCCAGTGTAATATTTATACTTGAATTTAAGTATATATCATTTGAAGGGTCTACATAAGCATTTTCTGAAAAATGAAGGTTTGTAACTTGACCAGAATTACTATTATCACTGTAAATTGCTGAACCATTGTTGTCAGCTGTATTATCTTTTATTTCCCCTCCAGCTAAATAAATAGAAGTTGTATTACTAACAAGGTTAGAGTAAATTGCACCTCCATTATATGCAGAGCAAGAAGTTATACTTCCTCCATTAATAGAAACGCTTCCTCCTTTCATATAAATTGCACCACCACCTTCTGATGTACTTGTTGCAGAACATTCTGAAATAAAAGCATTATTGCTTAAAGAAAATGAATTGTGTAAATTTGTCATATAAATAGCGCCCCCGGAAGTAGCATGACAATCTGTAATTGAAGATGAATCTTTCATGGAAACTGAACCATAGTCTATGTCAATAGCCGTGTTATTATAGCCATTTATCGATGCATTACCTTGCATTGTTAGAGATCCTCTCCAAAGCAAGACAGCTCTTATCTCAGTACTTAATCCTTCTAAGCTTGTTCCATAAGCAAGCGTTACATCTGGGCTTAAAGTATTTCCATTTTGACCAAGTTGAATTGTTGCCTGACTTCCACTAGTAGACTGAATTTTTATATTTGTAAAAATAATCGGAGTAGTTGTTCCTATTGTTATATTTGTTGAATCCTGGTTAATAGCTGTCATGTCAGGATTAAGGCTTGAAATTGTAATAGATTCTTTTACCTTTCCAGATAAATTGTCACCCTTTGTTACTGGATCTCCAAAGAATATACTTTGATTAAAACTGGCTTCTTCCCCATATCCTGTAAGAATAATTTCGTAATTGTCATTTTGATTTCCGTATTCAGCAATCCAGTCTATAGCTGACTGAATATAAACAAAGCCTGTAGATGGAGTTTTTCCATCATTTTTGATAGTCACTAAATTTCCATTCTCATCTTCGATTCCATAAGTTTCTCTTTCTAATGCATTTTCAATAAAAGAAGATTCATTTTGAAATCCTTCATCATACCTTACGTAAATCTTCTTGGTTAATTCCTTCATAATAATCTTTATGGTATTTGGGCCGCCGCCAATTGTTTTTTTATTACTTGTACCTTTGTAAAGTATGTATTTTGAATTTTCAGGGTCATCATCATTTGTAATTATATAGGCTTCAACAGTTACCTGTATTTTTGTTCCTACCGGAATTTCGTCCTGTTCATAGTATGGCTTTTCCGTAAGATTAAGGGTAACAGGTTCGTCTAGAAGTCCGTCAATGGTTAATTTAGCATATACATCTTTTTCTTCTTCAAGATATGTATCAATTAGATTCCTTGAAGTGGATGGACTGCCTTTTAGGCTGGTAAAATCTAAAAAAATGGATCCACTTTTGTTTGCAGAAAAATTGCACGAAGCAAGAACTGCAATAAATAAAAAGGTAAAAACTGGTAAAAATTTTGATTTAAACATTTTTTTATCTCCTAACAAATTATTATATAGTAAGAAGTAGAAAAATAAAAGATAAAAATGTGCGGGTAAGGGTGGTTTGTAATTTACATATACTAAAAATATTTAATATATTTAAACTTTTATATTGCACATTCCGTAATTTTTTTATATTATTTGACCTATGATAGAATTAACTTTAAGCCAATTATTACGTGAAAAAACACAGGAAAATCCATCTCAGGAATTTATGGTATACGCTGACCGCGATTTACGTTTTACATACGCTCAGTTTGATAAGCGTGTTGATGATCTTGCCTGCGGCCTATATGCAATTGGTGTTAGAAAAGGTGATAATGTTGGTATCTGGGCAACAAATGTTCCGGACTGGCTTACTTATATGTTTGCATGTGCCCGTCTTGGCGCAGTTGCAGTTACAGTTAATACTTCTTATAAACTTCATGAACTTGAATATCTTGTAAAACAGGCTGATCTTACAACTCTTTGTCTTACCGACGGTGTAAAAGATTCAAATTATGTAAGCATGATTAAAGAGCTGGTTCCAGAGCTTGATGAATACGAGCGCGGCTGCTTAAAATCAAAACGATTCCCATGCCTTAAAAATGTAGTTTTTATGGGACCTGAAAAATATCGTGGTCTTTATTCAACTCCGGAACTTCTGCTTCTGGGACAGCATGTTGATATAGAAATTATTCACGATATTGAAGCTGCCGTTACTCCTGAAGATGTTGTAAACATGCAGTATACTTCCGGAACCACAGGCTTTCCTAAAGGTGTTATGCTTACAAGCCGCAATATCATAAATGACGGTTTTATTATTGGTGAGCGTATGCGCTATACTTCAAAAGATAAGCTCTGCCTTGTAGTACCTCTTTTCCATTGTTTTGGTATTGTACTTGGCGTTATGGCCGTTCTTACCCATGGCGGTACTCACGTTCTTCTTGAAAGTTTTGATCCTCTTGTTGCCCTTGCTTCAATTCAAAAAGAAAAATGTACTTCGCTTTATGGCGTACCTACAATGTTCATTGCAGAATTAAATCATCCTATGTTCAGCATGTTTGATTTGTCTTCTTTACGTACTGGAATTATGGCCGGTTCGGGAGTTCCTGTTGAACTGATGAAGCGTGTTAATGACGAAATGCACATGACAGAAATTACATCAGTTTATGGACTTACAGAAACCAGCCCTGGTATGACTCAGACCCACTGGAATGACAGTCTTGAAGTTCGTGCCACAACTGTCGGCGATGCTTTTGAAGGAATTGACGTAAAGGTTCTTGATCCTGAAACCGGAAAAGAGTGTCCAGTTGGAGTGCAGGGAGAAATGTGCTGTAAGGGCTGGAACGTTATGAAAGGCTATTACAAAATGCCTGAAGCTACTGCAGAAACAATAGATGCTAACGGTTACCTTCATTCCGGAGACCTTGGCGTAAAAGACGAAAACGGAAATTACCGCATTACCGGCCGTATTAAAGATATGATTATTCGTGGTGGTGAAAATATTTATCCTCGCGAAATTGAAGAGTTCCTGGCTCAGATGCCTGAAATTAAAGATATACAGGTTGCGGCTGTAAAATCTGAACGTTACGGTGAAATTACCGGTGCATTTATTATCCTGCACGAAGGAAAAACTCTTACTGAACAGGATGTAATTGAGTTCTGCCGCGACAAGCTTTCTAAGTTCAAGTGGCCTCAGCTTATCATGTTCATGGATGAGTTCCCAATGACAGGTTCAGGTAAAATCCAGAAATTCAAACTTACCGAAATTGGTACAAAGTACCGCCGGGAAGTTTTGAAGGTTCAGGATTAAATATGACCGAAAGCAGGGGGAGTCTTTGCTATCCCTTAGCCCGGTATTCTTTGCCGGGCCTTTTTGAATTTTATGAACTTTACAGGCTCTTTCTTCCTTTGTGGCGCAGCAAACGCGAATGGTTTTACCCCTGGGCCACGATAGATTCAATTTACGGTTCTCCCTCAGATTGTCTCTGGGCTGGCGGCAGGGCAGCTTTTGGTCAGGCAAAAACAGACGAGGTTCTTGAACTTGTAAATGAATACAAAATTTCTGCCCGTCTTACCTTAAGCAATTCACTTTTAACTAAAGACCATCTTGATGATAAAAAGTGCAATGCCTTGTGCCGGGCTTTTGAAAAAACTGAAGTTCCCTCCGGTGTAATTGTTCATTCTGATTTACTGGCTGAATATTTAAAAAGCTCTTATCCGTCTCTTTATCTTATTTCTTCTACCACAAAAGTTCTTACAGATTTTAAAGATTTTGAAGCTGAATTAGGTCGAAAAGATTTTTCTTACGTTGTTCCTGATTTTCGCCTGAATAAGGCATTTGAAAAACTTTCGGCTTTGAATCAGGCTTATAAAGATAAAGTGGAGTTTCTCTGTAACGAATGCTGTGACTTTTACTGCAAGGAAAGAAAGCTCTGCTACGAAAATGTGAGCCGAAAAAATCTTGGGGAAGAGGTGCCTGAACACCGCTGCAGGGCCCCGGACGGCGAGGGTGGCTATCGTTTTTCTCTTGCAATGAAAAATCCTTCTTTTATAAGCATAGAAGATATTCAAAATGTCTACCTTCCAATGGGCTTTTCTAATTTTAAGATTGAAGGCCGGGGACTTGGTTCTGCCCTTGTTCTGGAATTCCTTTTATATTATCTTACAAAGCCGGAAGCTCATCTGCAGGTTAGGGAAGCTCTTTACCTTGATTCTATGCTGGACTTATTCTAGACATATCTGTAAAATCTAACAAAATATTATTTTTGGGAAATACAGCTTTTTATGAACTCTAATTTTATAGTCCTTATTCCTTCTTACCAGCCGGAAGCGGTTCTTCTTGAACTGGTAGAAAAACTCATAAAAAATGATTTTATGAAAATCATCATTGTAGATGACGGAAACTGTCAGTGTAAAAAATCAGATGAATATAAGGCAATTTTTGACAGGACAGAAGCTGCAGGGGCTTTTTTATTACATCATGAAAAAAATCAGGGAAAGGGACAGGCCTTAAAAACAGGTTTTAATTACATTGTAGAAAACTTTCCTGAATGTCAGGGAGTAATTACTGTTGACTGCGATGGTCAGCATCTTTGTGAAGATGTATTAAAAATCAGTCAGGCTTTAAATGAAAATCCTCAAAAATTAATTATTGGTGTAAGGGATTTAAAAGATAAAAAGAGTCCTTTGACTTCAAGAATAGGAAACCGGCTTGCAGCTGCCTTCTTCAGGTTTTCAACAGGAAAAAAATGCAGCGATACCCAGTCAGGATTAAGGGGAATTCCAAAGTCTTTGTTTAAGCTTGCCTGCGAAGACGAAGGAAGCCGCTATGAATACGAAACTAATTTTTTAAGCGATTCTGTAATAAAAACCGGCCTTGTAGAAGTTCCTGTTACGGGTATATTTTTTACAAACGGAAACTACAGCCACTATAAACCGCTTACAGATACTTTCCGCCTTTATGGCCGCTTCTTAAAATTCTGTACATCAAGTTTTATTGCCTTTATTGTTGATTTTTTTGTTTTTTTAGAGCTGAATGCCTGGCTTGAACGTTACGGTATAAAAAGTGTAAGAGTCATTTTTATTGCAACCGCCATGGCCCGCTTTATTTCGAGTATAGTTGCATACCTTATAAATGCCCTCTGGAGTTTTAAGGGAAGGGGGAAAACAAAAAAGAAGGGCTATCAGTTCTTTAAGTTTTTCCTTTTATGGGCTTTTATTGTAGTTGTAAATTCCCTGATTGTTTTCCTTTTGCAAAAACTTTTCCTGCCTCTTGCTCTGGCAAAACTTACCGCCAACGTAATTACCTTCTTTGTAAATTATCTTGGTCAGCATAACTGGGTATTTGTAGAAAAGAAAAAGTAAGAACTTTAAGAATACTAAAAATATTTAATATTATTTAAAAAATCTATTGAAATTTCCTCTTTTTTTATATATTATACTAAAAGACTTATACTTACGGACATAATAATTGTGTCTTAAAGGAGAATATATGAACGAGGAGATCAAGGCTGTAGCAGACCGTTTAATCGGTCTGCGTGAAATTATGGATGTATCTGTAGAAGAAGCTGCAGGTGTTTGTGGTGTTTCAATAGAGCAGTACAAAAAATACGAAAGTGGTACTGTAGATATTCCTGTTGGAATTCTCCAGTCTATGTCTAAAAAATACGGTATTGATCTTGGTACTCTTATTTCTGGTAAAGAACCTCATATGCATTTTTATTGTCTTACAAAAAAAGATAAGGGGCTTTCTGTAGACAGAAGAAATGATTACAAGTATCAGGCACTGGCAGCAGGCTTCCAGAATAGAAAGGCAGATCCATTTATAGTTTCAATAACACCGGAAGAAACAAGAGAAATTCATTTTAATTCTCATCCTGGTCATGAATTTGAATACATGATTGAAGGTTCCATGAAGCTGGTTATTGATGGAAAAGAAATGGTTCTTGAAGAAGGAGATTCTGTATATTTTGATGCAACAAAGCCACATGGTATGCAGGCTCTAAATGATAAGAAAGCTAAATTTTTAGCGATAATTATCTAATGAAATAGATTGTGAAAAATCTGTCTGTGGGACGCAGGCAAAAATTAAGGAGGTCCCGCAGGCGGGAGATACCTTGATTTTTGCCGTCGCTGGGACCCGCAGACAGATTTTTCAAAAGGATATTGATATATGTTAGAAGATTTTCTAGAAAGAACAGAGTTTAAAGATTATAAAGATTTTTTTGAGAATTACAAAATAAAGGTACCACAGAATTTCAACTTCGGTTACGATGTTGTTGATGTTCTTGCAAAAAGAAGTCCGGATGCCACCGCCTTTATCTGGTGTAATGATAATAATGAAGAATTACGCATGTCTTTTGGCGGACTTAAAGAAAGAACAGACCGTGCTGCTGCTTATTTCCGCAGCATAGGAATTAAACGCGGTGACTTTGTTATGCTTATTTTACAGCGCCGCTATGAATTCTGGATTTCGATTGTTGCCCTTCATAAAATTGGAGCTGCCGTTATTCCTGCAACCCACATGCTTACAAAAGAAGACATCATTTTCCGCTGTAATGCCGCTTACATTAAGGCAGTTGTGGCAGTAGACCATCGTGAACTTTTTACCTACATAGAAGAAGCTCAGAAGGAATGTCCTTCGCTTAAAACTCTTGTTGCAGTTCCTCCTTTTGGAATTGACCAGGGAATGAGTGATGATTTTAAGGCAAAACATCCTTTATGGCTGGACTTTACAGAGGGTTGTAAAAATGTAGGCGAGGGCGACTTAAAGGAATTTCACGCCCTCAAACGTGAAGAAATCAGTAAAAATGATGATATCCTTCTTGCTTACTTTACTTCAGGAACAACAAGTCATCCAAAACTTGTTTCTCATAACTATCTTTATCCTCTTGGACACATTGTTACAGCCAGCTACTGGCAGCAGGTTCAGAAGGGAGGTCTCCACCTTACAGTTGCAGATACCGGCTGGGGAAAGGCTGTATGGGGAAAACTCTATGGTCAGTGGATTGCTGAATGTTCTGTATTTATTTATGACTATCACGATAAATTTAAGCCAATCGATCTTATCAAACAGATTGAAAAACATCATATCACCTCTTTCTGTGCGCCACCTACAATTTACCGCTTCTTAATTCAGGAAGATTTGAGCAAGTATGATTTCTCATCTTGTCTGCACTGGTCTACAGCGGGGGAACCTCTTTCCGAAGAAGTATTCAACAAGTGGAAGGAAATTACCGGAAAAGAAATCCGCGAAGGTTTTGGTCAGACAGAAACAACTTTGTCGCTTTTCAACTATGGAAATGAACGCATAAAGCCGGGCAGTCTTGGAAAACCTGCTCCATATTACAACGTAACTTTAATTGATGAAGACGGAAACGAAGTAGAAGACGGTGAAGTTGGAGAAATTGTTGTAGATATGTCTAAGGGTAATTTCCCCGGCCTCTTTATGGAATACTTTGGAGATCCTGCAAAAACAAAGGCTGTAATGCATGACGGTTACTATCACACATCTGATAACGCATGGCGCGATGAAGACGGATATTTCTGGTTCACCGGCCGTAACGATGATGTTATTAAATGTTCAGGTTACCGCATCGGAACTTTTGAAGTAGAATCAGTTCTTATGCAGCATCCTGCAGTTGTTGAATGTGCTGTTACCGCAGCTCCTGATCCTGTTCGAGGTCAGGTAGTAAAGGCTACAATCATTCTTGCAAAAGGCTATGAGCCAAGTGATGAACTTGTAAAGGATATTCAGAACTTTGTAAAGAAAACAACAGCTCCTTATAAATATCCTAGAATTGTTGATTTTGTAAAAGAACTGCCAAAAACAATTTCTGGAAAAATCAAGAGAAAGGATATTAAGTAAAGAGAAAAATAATTTTATATAAAACAAATTGTATAAAATTTCTAATAGTGTTATATTCACTTCAGAGGAATATTATGAAGAAGATTTTTAAAATTTTTACTATTCTTGTTGCTGTATCTTTTGCCTTTGTTTCTTGTGCAAAAAGTTCACAAAAAGCTGTAACTGTAGAAATCTGGCATACCTACAACGGTAGTCAGGAAGAAGGTTTAAACAAAATTGCAGAAGCTTTTAATGAATCACAGAACAAATACTTTGTAAAAGTAATGGCTCAGGATTACACAGGTTTCGCTGATAGTGTATATAATGCTGTTGCAAATAAAATTGGTCCAAGCATTATTTTTAATTACGGAACTACTGCCGTAGATTATGCAAACGAAGGTCTTGCAGTTGATATCCGTAAATATATTGAAGAAGATAAAAAGAAGGGTGATACTTCAATGCAGGATATTATTGATTCTCTTCCTCCTGCAATGAAAACTGACGTTATGGGCTTTGCCGACGGCGGTTACTATTATCTTCCAGGCTGTACAACAGGTCCTGTTCTTTTTTACAACAAAACATATTTTGACCAGCTTGGTTTAAATCCACCTGCCACCTGGGACGAGCTCGAAAAGGTAAGTAAAACAATCTACCAGAAGCTCAACATTCCAGCCTTCCATGCAGATGGTCTTGTTGATATTATCCAGACTTTAATCATGCAGAATAATCTTGGCTACATCGATACAAAAAATAAAAAGGTTACTTTTGCCGGCGACAAAATGGTAGAAATCTACCAGTGGTATGCTGATATGTGTAAAAAAGGATATTTTTCTTTTAATACAATCGGCCGCTATGCTTCAGAAGATTTAAGCAATGGTGATATTGCCATGTTCTCTGGTTCCTGTGTAAATGACCAGTATATTCAGATTGCAAACGGTGAATTAGGAATGGCTCCTTTACCACGTGCAATCGGCGATAATACTTTCTATACTGGCTGGAACCGTGGTCCAATTTTCTTAATGCAGTCAGAAGAAGTAAACCGTGGTGCTTATGAATTCATCAAGTTCTTCCTTAAACCGGAAAACAACGCTCAGTGGGCAATGTCTAACTCGGCACTTTCTCCATACGGAACAACCCAGCAGCTGCCTTCTTACCAGGAATACTTAGACAACCTTCCTGAAACAAAGGCACTTCCTTATGTTCAGGCAAACCTCGATATATCAGGTTCTTTCCCTAACGTAACCGGTTCTGCTGCTGTAAGACGCTATCTTGAAGAATATCTTAATAATGTTGTTGACGGAAAACTTTCTGCTGCAGAAGCCGTTAAAAAGCTTGAAGAAGATTGTAACAAAGCTTTAAATAATCTCTAAGAATAAATGAAAGTAACTTTAGAAAACATATCAAAAAATTTTGGTCACACTAAGGCTGTAAATAATTTTTCTGCAGTTTTACCGGACGGGAACCTTATTTGTCTTTTAGGTCCCTCTGGCTGCGGAAAAACTACAATCTTAAATATGCTTTGCGGAATTCTTAATCCTACAAGCGGAAAAATATTTTTTGATAATGAAGATGTTACTGCTTTACCTTCAGATTTAAGGGGTATTGGAATGGTTTTTCAAAACTATGCCCTTTACCCCCACATGTCTGTTTTAGAAAATATCTGCTTCCCGCTGGAAGTTCAAAAAGTTCCCAAAAAAGAAAGAAAAGAAAGGGCAGAGGAGATTGCCCGTCTGGTGCATGTTGAAGAACTGCTTTCCCGTTTTCCGGGGGAATTAAGCGGCGGACAGCAGCAGAGGGTTGCAATTGCAAGAGCCCTTGTAAAAAAGCCAAAGCTTCTTTTAATGGATGAACCTCTTTCAAATCTTGATGCAAGATTAAGACTGGAAATGAGGGAAGAAATCAGACGGATACAGATAGAAACCGGCGTTACAACAGTTTTTGTTACCCATGATCAGGATGAGGCTATGGCCATTTCTGATAACATCATCCTTTTAAAAGAGGGGCAGATGGTGCAGGAAGGTAAATGCCAGGACTTATACAATAATCCGGCAAATCAGTTTGTTGCAGATTTTCTTGGAAACCCTCCTGTAAATAAAATTGAAATTACTGAAGAACTGGAAAAAGCCCTTAAAAAGACTCTGCCTGCAATTGCAGAATTAAAAAAATCACATTCCCTTATTCTTGCTGTAAGACCGGAGTCTTTTCTTTTTGGAAAAAAAGGCCTTGAAGCAAAGGTTTTAAACATAAGTCAGATGGGAAAAGAGCAGATTTTAACCCTTTCTTTGTATGGAAATAATGTAAGGGCAATTTTAAACAGTGATGATGAGTTTGAAGACGGTCAAATAATTAATCTTTCTTTTAAAGAGAAAGGACTTTTCCTTTTTGATAAGGCTACAGGAGAAAGATTATTTTGAACTTAAAACTAAGAAAGTTTTATAACAGAATTGAACCCTTTGTTTATCTTTTTCCTTTTATGCTGGGAATCCTGATTTTTATTTTATATCCTGTCATAAATGTTTTTTTACTTTCTTTTAAAGAAAAATATTCTTACTTAAGAAATACTTACGCAGGCTGGAACTTTCAAAACTATCACGAAATTTTTGCAGATCCTAAATTCCGCTCTGCCATGATAAATACCTTTCTTTATGTTTTATTTGTTGTTCCCTTAAGCACTGCTCTTGCCGTAGTTTTAGGAACCCTGCTTAATTCAAAAATTAAGGGAATTGCAATTTTTCAAACTGCCTTTTTTATGCCCATGGTAACAAGTATTACTGCCGTGGGAATTATATGGCGTTTTATGTACAACAAAAACTACGGAATTATAAACTGGTTTTTAGGCCTTTTTGGAGTAGAAAAAATAGGCTGGGTTGTAGATTCTTCCTGGTCCCTTACCGCCTTAATTATTTTTGGTGTATGGAATATTTTACCCTTTACAATCATTCTGATTCTTTCGGGTCTGCAGAATATTAATCCCCTTTACTATACGGCAGCCAGAGTTGACGGAGCAAAAAGCCTGAGGATTTTCTTTAGAATTACAGTTCCTCTTCTTTCTCCTACCATTTTTTTAGTTTCGATTATTAATACAATTTCATGTTTTAAGGTTTTTAGTGAACTTTATCCGCTTTTTAACGGTAAACCCGGGCCTTATTACAATTTGTATACAGTTGTTTATTATATAAGATATGCAATGATGGAAAGACGTGAATATGGAGTTGCGGCTGCAGCGGCTGTAATTTTATTTTTATGTGTTTTCCTTTTTACATTAATTCAGCTTTATCTTCAAAAACAGATGAGAAGGCGGGGAATAAGATAATATGAAAGGTCAGCTGCTTAGAAAATCATTAATTTATATTGTTTTAACTCTTTTTGCCCTTATAATGGTTTTTCCTTTTATCTGGATGCTGCTTGGAGCTTTTAAAACTCGTGCAGAAATTATTGCAAATCCTCCGACCTTTTTTCCTCACGACATTACTTTTTCTAATTTTTCAGAAGCTTTTTCAAAGGCTCCCTTTGCAAAATATTTTTTTAATTCCATCATTGTAATGATTGCAAATACTTTGCTTACTGCTCTTACAACAATATTCGGCGCTTTTGTATTTTCAAGACTAAATTTTCCATTTAAATCTTTTGTATTTTCTCTGCTCCTTTCTTTAATGATGATTCCTTTTGAGATGCTTATTATTACAAACTATACAACCATTGTAAAAATGCATCTTTACAATACACTGCCGGCCTTAATTCTGCCTTTTATCTCTAATATTTTTTATACCTATATATTAAAAAACTTTTTTGACACAATTCCAGACAGCCTTTATTATTCTGCAAAAATAGACGGCGCTTCCAACTGGAAATTCCTCTGGCGCATTATGGTTCCTCTTGCAAAGCCATCACTTTTTACAATAATCCTCTTAAATGCCCTGTCTTCCTGGAATTCCTTTATGTGGCCTCTATATATAACATCAGATGCTTCTTCAAGAACCCTTCCTTACGGACTTCAGGTTTTTACTACAGAAGCAGGTTCTTATCCTGAGCTTTTAATGGCCGCTTCTACCGTCATCATTCTTCCTATGCTCATCTTATTTTTAATTGCCAGAAAATACATAATTACAGGGGTTTCCCGCGGCGGAATTAAAGCATAAAGAACAAAAAATCAAATGACATTGAAATGAATCCTTTTTATTACTATAATATTTGCATAAATTTTAAGTAAGGATGATGCTATGAGTGAAGAAATCCAGTACACAGACATAAATAAAAGCTTTGAAGCAGCTTTAGAAAGAAGCCGCAAAATTGAAGAAGATTTAACCAAAAATCCAAAAAAATATAGAGTTCTTACAGGCGACCGCCCAACAGGACGTCTTCATATTGGTCACTATTTTGGTTCTATTCAAAATAGAGTTCGCCTTGCTAACATGGGTGTTCCTACCATGATTTTAATTGCAGATTACCAGGTATTAACAGATCATGATGCATACCAGGAAATCAGCCAGAACACCAAACAGCTTGTAATTGACTATCTTGCAGCCGGAATTAATCCTGAAAAACAGGATGTAATTATTTATCCTCATTCTTATGTTCCTGAATGTAACCAGCTTATGATTCCATTCTTGACTCTTGTTTCAAATGCAGAACTGAGCCGTAACCCAACCGTAAAGGAAGAAATTGAATCTGCCGGTCTTAAAAACGTAAATGCCGGAATGTATACATATCCTGTTCATCAGGCCTGCGATATACTTTTCTGCAAGGGAAATGTTGTACCTGTAGGAAAAGATCAGCTTCCTCACCTTGAAATGACAAGAACAATTGCCAACCGCTTTAATAAAAAATTCTGTCTTGATGCAGGTAAAGAACCTGTATTCCCTGAACCACAGGCCCTGCTTTCTAAAACTCCAATGATTCTTGGCCTGGACGGAAGCCAGAAAATGAGTAAGTCCCGCGGTAATGCCGTAATGCTTTCTGCTACAGAAGATGAAACTGCAAAACTCATTAAAAAGGCAAAAACTGATCAGGACAGAAACATCACTTATGATCCTGTAAACAGACCTGAAGTTGCAAACCTTCTTATGCTTATTTCTCTTTGTACAGGAGAAGCACCTGATGCAATTGCTGCAAGAATTGGTGACGGTGGTGGAGGAATGTTAAAAGCCCAGCTTACCGAAGCATTGAACGAAAAACTCAGACCTTTAAGAGCAGAAAGAGCAAGACTCGAAGCTGATCCTGAGTATATCCGCAAGGTTCTTCTTAAGGGTGCAGAACGCGCCCGCGAAATTGGTATTCAGACTCTTGAAGAAGTTCGCGAAAGAATGAACATGGTTATCTAGACCATAATTTACAAAAAATAAGACAAGAAAATATAATTTTTGAGGTTTTTAAATGAATAGAAGACTTATTACAGCCGCTTTACCTTACGTAAATAATATTCCGCATTTAGGAAATATAATTCAGTCTCTTTCCGGAGATGTTTTTGCAAGATTCTGCCGTAACCGCGGTTATGATACTTTGTATGTTTGTGGTGTAGACGAATACGGAACTGCCACAGAAACAAAGGCACTTGAAGAAAAAAAATCTCCACGTGAACTTTGTGATTATTACTACAACGAGCATTTAAAAATCTACAAGTGGTTTAACATCAACTTTGATAAATTCGGCCGTACATCTAACGAACAGTGTACAGAAATTACCCAGGGCCTTTTTAACGACCTGGATAAAGCTGGCCTTATTCATGAACATGTAAATAAACAGCTTTTCTGTCCACATTGTAATATGTTCCTTGCAGACCGCTATGTTGACGGAACCTGTCCAAAATGTGGTTCTACAAAGGCCCGCGGAGACCAGTGTGATGAATGTGGTTCTCTTTTGGATCCTGTTGAATTAAAAGAACCAAAATGTCATACCTGCGGTTCAACTCCAGAAGTTCGCGAAACAAAACATCTCTATATTGACCTTCCAAACTTAAGCGGAAAATTAAATGAATGGATGGAAGGAGTCAGCAAAGAAGGAAAATGGTCAGACAATGCCATCAACATTACAAAAGCCTGGATTCGCGACGGCTTAAATGAAAGGGCAATTACCCGCGACTTAAAATGGGGTATTCCGGTTCCAAAAGAAGGCTATGAAAACAAGGTTTTCTATGTATGGTTTAATGCCCCAATCGGTTACATTTCCATTACAAAACAACTGGCAGATGAATTAAAGAAGGCCGGAAAAGAAAGCTTTGACTGGAAGAGCTGGTGGATTCCTTCAGAAAGTGAAGAAGCTAAAAATAAAGAAAAGGTAGATTTGTTCCAGTTCATTGGAAAAGATAACATTCCTTTCCACACGGTTATTTTCCCTGCAACTATGCTGGGGTCTCCTCACGACTGGACAAAACTTTATCATATGTCTTCAACCGAATACATGAATTACGAAGGCGGAAAATTCTCTAAGAGCCGCGGAGTAGGTGTATTTGGAAGTGATGCAATTGAAACAGGAATTCCTGCAGATGCATGGCGTTTCTATATTTTCTATAACAGACCAGAAAAACAGGACTTCCAGTTCACTTGGAAAGATTTCATGGAAAAATTAAACAGTGAACTTATTGGAAATCTTGGAAACCTTGTAAACAGAACTCTCTTATTTGTAAATAAATATTATGACGGAAAGATTCCTCAGGCCTGCGAAGATACAGAACTCTGGACAAAGGTTAGGGAACTTGAGAAAAAAGCAACCGACTATCTTGAATGGGCAGAATTAAAGGATGCTTTCCACACAATGTTCGAAATTGCAGATATCTGTAATAAAAAATTCCAGGCAACTGAACCATGGAAGGCAAGAACAGAAAATCCACAGGTGGCAGAAAGTTTAATTTACAATCTTTCTTACGTAATCAAAGATTTAATGATTATGATGAATCCATACATGCCTGAATATACACAGAAGATTATGTCTTACTTTGGTAAGACTATTCAGGAAAAGAAAGTTGGAATGGAAACTCTTGAAGGACTTACCTGGAACGACCTTGGTAAGCTGGAAGGCCTTTCTGACATTGGACCAACCGAAGTTTACTTCAAACCAATGGATCAGAAAACTATGATTGCTTTACGCGATAAATACAGCGGAAAGAACAATAAGGCTTCAAATGAAAACAAAGAAAAACAGCCTAAAAAGGCAGAAAAGAAAAATACAGAACCTGAAGTTTTACCATTAGACCAGCAGGCTGCTTTCTTTAATGCAAATATCGAACTTACTGTTGCAAAAATTACAGATGTAAAGCCAAATCCTGAAGGAGAAAAACTTTACATTGAAACTCTTGATGACGGAAGCGGAAGTCCACGTACAATTCAGTCAGGACTCAGAATGTACTTAAAGGAATCTGATTTACTTGGAAAGCATGTAATTATTGCAAGTAATCTTGCTCCTCGTACAATGAGAGGGGTAGAAAGCCGCGGTATGCTTCTTGCAGGCGACTACAAAGATGCAGACGGAAAAGATTGTGTTGAAGTTCTTGATGCTTCATGGGCTAAGCCTGGAACAAAGGTTGTACTCGAAGGTGCAGATGTAAATGCTCAGAAAAAGGCAGAAATTAATGCCGGAGAATTCTTCTCTGTACAGATTATGGCTAAAGACGGACTTGTTCAGATTGCAGGTAAAAAACTCCTTGCAGATGGTAAAGAAATAAAAACTCAGAATGCCCTTAATTCTGAAATAGGCTAACAGGAAGTATAAATTGAAGTTACATCAGATTATAAACAGTCTTCTGGAAACAGACTTATATAAGTTTTCAATGGGTCAGGCAATATATCATCAGTATCCTTCTTACAAAACAAGGTGGACTTTTAAATGCAGAAATACAGACGTAAAGTTCACTAAAGAAATGGTAGAAGAAATTAAAGAACAGATTCACACTTACTGTTCTTTAAGATTCAATAAAGAAGAGCTTAAATATCTTGCTAAAATTGAATGGCTGCATGAAGATTATATTGAACATCTTCAGATATGGAAGCCACGCTTTGAAGATTTTGAAATTTCTACAGATTCTCCTTGCGGACTTTTCCTTGAAGCAAACGGAACCTGGCTTAATACTTCAATGTATGAAATTCCTGTTCTTGCCATTATAAATGAAGTCTATTTTAGAATGGCTTATAATTATGATGAACTTTTTGAACAGTATAAAAGAAAACTCAAAGAAAAAACTCAGTGGCTCATTGACGGAACTTACAATATTGGAGTTTTCTCTGAATTCGGTTTAAGAAGAAGACTTTCTGCAGAAGCCCAGGATTTAGCCGTTAAAACTCTATGCGAAAATAATAAGAATTTTAAAGATTCAAAATGTCTTGGAACTTCAAATGTTTACCTTGCCATGAAGTATAACGTTGTTCCTGTTGGAACCATGGCTCATGAGTTTGTTATGTGTGTAGGGCAGGGAAATCCTATGTATAATCCTGCATATTCCAACAAGCTTGCAATGAAGTCCTGGACAGATGAATACGGTGTATTAAACGGAACATACCTTACAGATACAATTGGTGATGAAGTATGCCATAGAGACATGGAATATACTTATTCAATCCTCTTTGGTGGTGTAAGACACGATTCCGGAGACCCTTACAAGTGGGGCGAAGAATGGATTAAACACTATCAGAGCTACTACAACAAGTATCATGATGAAAGGGTAAATCCAAAAAACAAGACTCTTCTTTTCAGCGACAGTCTTGACTTCCCAAGAGCTTCGGCCCTCTATTCTCACTTTAAAGACAGAATTAAGGTAGGCTTTGGAATTGGAACTTATATTGCCAACGATACAGATGTAGAAGCTTTAAATATTGTTATGAAGGTTTCTGAATGTAATGGACGCCCTGTAGCAAAACTTTCTAATGCAGACAGTAAGACAATGTGTAAGGATGATGCCTACATTGAGTATCTTCATAAAACTATAGACTGGAGAATAACACACGAATAAGCCATGTTTGACATAAAAGTAACACCAATAGCAGAATCTAAAAAGCCTAATGAGGGCAGTTTTTTACAGACACCTTTCTGGTGTTCTTTTAAGCAAAGACACGGCTGGTCTTATTCAAGATTTCTGGTTGAAGCAGAATTGAATTCTGAATATCAGAAGATGCTTGAAGATGAAGGCTGTTCCAGAGCTTCTGCTGCAGATAATATTTATAAAAAAACTTTTGAACTTGCCATCTTAAACAGAAGTTTTGCAAAAGGTATTTTTAATATCTGTTATATTCCTTTGGCACCTGCTTTATTTTTTAAATGTACAGACCAGAAAGAAATTGATGCCGCTCTGGAGGGGGATGAAAACTCTGTTTTTAAGGAAGAACTGGTTACCCCTGAAACACAGACAATTGAGTTTGCTCATTTTATCAAAGAACTTTCCCTGCAGCTTAAAAAGGAACTTCCTGCAAATACAATCCTTATAAGATACGATCCTGATATTACCTTCTACAATACGGAAGACAGAGATTTATTTAATTATGGCTTAAGAACGGTGGCTTTTGCCGATAAGATAAAGCTTAAGAAGAGTAAGGTGGATATTCAGCCGCCAGATTCAACTCTGGTAGATTTAACCTGCAGCGAAGACGAAATGCTTTCCCGCATGCATGCAAAATGGCGTTATAACATACGTTTAAGCGAAAAAAAAGGCGTAATTGTAAAAAAATACCTGGGAAATGATATGAACTTGTCTGAAAAACTGGACAAATTCTATGAATTAACCAAAGAAACAAACGCCAGAGACGGAAATGCAAGACATGCCCTGTCTTATTACAAAGATTTAATTATCTCTTCAATTAAAGAAATAGAAGAAGGAAAAGATTCTCCTTTAGTTTCTTTATATATAGCTGAACACGAAGGTGAAGAAATTGCTTCAATAATGACTCTTTTCACTAAAACAGAAAGTATTTACCTTTATGGGGCTTCTTCAAATAAAAAGAGAAATCTTATGCCTAATCATCTTTTGCAGTGGACTGCCATGAAAGATGCAAAAGCATATGGTTCTTCTTACTATGATATGTATGGTATGCCTCCGGAAGGAAAAGACGAAAAGCACCCTATGCATGGACTTTACATGTTTAAGGCTAATTTTGGAGGCCAGAATATACACCGCACAGGCAGCTGGGATTATCCTTTGAAGGCGGTTTACGGCCTATACAAAATGGCAGAAGTTACCAGAGCCTGGTGGCATAAAAAGGTAATTAAAAAATTAAAGGGGCGCTAGTCTGCAGCCTGTAGTATTTACTACAGCAACCAGATTTCCTTCTTTATCTGTTAAATCTATCTGGTAAAAACAGATGCTTCTTCCGTTTTTAAGGAGTTTTGCCTCGGCATATAATTCATCTCCTTTTACCGAACGAAGATAATTTATAGTACTGCTGCTTGTTACTACCTTATTTATATTATCATTTGTTGCTACAGCAAAGGCAAAATCTGCAGTGGTAAAATAAGCTCCGCCCATTAAAAAGCCAAGTCCATTCAGGTGGCGGTCTTCAATCTTAAGCTTTACTTTTGCAGTGTTTTCTCCAACAGAAATAATTTCAAGTCCCGTAGTTTCTACTGCAAAACGGTCCTGTTTAAAAAATTCTTTTTTTTCTTCAAGTGTCATATTTTTTCCTTTTATAAATTATTTTATTTTAATTTTTCAAGCATTAAAAGGGCTTTTTCATAAAAACTTTCATCAATCAAAGCTTTAAAACTGGTCTTCAGGTAATCAAGGTTTTCTTTCAGGCTTTTTCCTTCTTCGCAGATGATTACATCGCAGTAGCCTTCTTCTCTTTTTTGTTTTGCCCCGTCATTCTTTGTCTGGTTGATTTCTTTTATAAAGGGAAGGGCTGCAAGCTCTTTTTTAGTTTTTTCATCCAGCAGGGGAAGTTTAATCGAAAAGACTTTTTCTTCTCTAATATTTTTATAATAATCCTTTACCTGAGCATTAATAATAAGATCAAAATAAGTTTTATTGCAGGAAGAGCAAATCAGATTTGTCATTCCGCTTAATCTTGGGTTTATTTCAATAATAAACCATTTGCTTCCGTCAAAAACTAAATCCACCTGGGCAATTCCATCAATCTCTAAAAGCTCTGCAAGTCTTTCTATTTCGCTTTTTAATTCCTTTATTTTATAAGATTCAGAGTTAAAGGGCCCTGCTTTTATGCTCTGTTTTGGACTTGTAATCATATACTGGTTCAGGCTTAGCATAAAGGGTGACGAGATATAGTAATTTCCCCGGCTTCCGTATATTTCAAGACCAAAGTGCTGGCCCTTTATTAATTCCTGTATGATTTTATCTCCGTTATTTTTTTTAGATAAAAGATAGGCTTTTGCGCTCTTATAAGTGGTTAATACTTCTGCTCCATAACTGCTTAGCCCGCATGAATCCTTAATAATTATTGGAAAAGTAAGATTTTCAACTTTTTCAAGAATATCTTCGGCATAAACATTTTCAACTAAATCCTGCTTTGCTTTATGGGCAAGAAATAATTCATGATTTACATAAAGACTTTCAGGGCTTATAAAATTATTGGAAGCTAAAAAGCCGCTGGTTAATTTTTTGTCAAAGCAAATGTTTTGACATGTGATGCTGTTTGTAATAACTTTGATATTCTTCTGCCTTAAATATTTTGCAATATGGGCATCTTTTATTCCCTGCCAGTCAAAGGGTTTATAAAAGGCTGAAAAAGAAACGGCCAGGTCTGCTTTTTCTTTTATTATTTCTTCTGCAAAGTCGCGGCTGCTTATATTCTGATTCAGGATTTTATATTTTACGTTTGGAAGCCGGTCAACCTTTCCCTGCCTGTCTAAATCAAGCAGAAAAAGGGCAGGCAGCTGAGAAATTATAATAATTTCATTTTCGCCGCTGGAAGCAGAAGAAGCAGCAGAGGAAGAAGATGATGATGTGTAAGAAGCAATAAAGGATTTAAGTTTATTTTTGCAGGAAGGATAGAATTCGTAGTGAAAAAGTTCTGCATCGTATTTCGTTGAATTTGAATTATAGAGTATAATTTTCATAATAATATGTTATAATTAAATCTAGGGAGATTTTATGAATTTATTTTATTATATACTTGCTCTACTTTCAATAATGGCAGGAGCATTTGTTTTATTTCATTTAAGTGTTATTTTAATTCTGATTATTTTTGCACTTCCAGTCAGTACAAAAAAGACCTACGATAAACCATCGCCCCTTTATCACAATCTTTTTAATTTTGCCTACTGGTATCTGATTTTTTCTTCAAGAACAAGAGTTCATGTTACAGGGCTTGAAAAAATCCCTCAGGGTGAAAACTTTATGTTTATTTCGAATCATCGTTCAAAATTTGACAATATGATTCACAGCTACTGCATGAAAAAATACAATCTTTCTTTTATTTCAAAAAAAGAAAATTTTAAGATTCCAATTGGAAAGCATTATATGGCAAGAAACTGTTACTTAAGCCTGGACAGAAATAATGTAAGGCAAGGGGCAGAAGTTATTGCCACTGCTATTAATTATATAAAGGAAGGTATAACTAATATTGGCGTTTTTCCTGAAGGTACAAGATCAAATGACTTACAGGTACACGAGTTTCATGCCGGAACTTTTAAAATTGCGGTAAGGGCAAACTGTCCAATTGTTGTAGGGGTTATTCAGGGAACTGAAAATATCCATAAATATTTTCCTTTACGAAAATCTGATGTTTATTTTGATATAGTTGAAGTCATTAAGCCCGAAGACTTTTCTGATATGAATACTATACAAATTGCCGAAAGGTGTCAAAAAATAGTTGAGAAAAATCTAAAAAAATAAGATAATAGCAAGATATAAATGTTTGTTATATAAAAATGTAATTTGGAGGAAGTATGGTTTATATTTTTATGAATCCTTTGGCAAACAACCACAAAGGAGAAGAAGCAACAGAACAAGCTAAAACATTATTTGATCAGCAGAGTGTAAAAATTGTTGATGTAAGACACATTACCAATGTTCCGGCTTTTATTGCAAAACTTGCAGCTGACGACAAAATTGTAATTGCTGGTGGTGACGGAACAGTTGCCCGCTTTATTGATGCAGTTTATGATTTGAATTTGACACAGCAGGTTTATCTGTATCCTGCTGGAAGTGGAAATGATTTTTACAACGACATTAAAGATCGTTATCCGCCTGACACAAAACTTTTCCCATTAAATGAATATATGAAGGATCTTCCGGAGGTTGTTGTAAACGGAACTTACCGTCGTTTTATTAATGGTATTGGCTTTGGTATTGATGGATATGTTTGCGAAAAAGCAGATATTGAACGCGAAAAATCAACAAAAAGAATTAATTATACAAAGATTGCCATTAAGGGCTGTCTTTACGACTATAAACGTGCAAATGCTACAGTAACTGTAGATGGCGTTACAAAGACCTATAAAAACGTATTTATGGTTCCTTGTATGATGGGTAGATACTATGGCGGTGGTATGATGATTGCCCCAATGCAGGACAGAAAGAATGCAGAAAAAACTGTTTCTTGTGTTGTCTGGAGGGGAAGCCGTCTTGGTACTTTATTAAGATTTAATACTGTTTACACTGGAAAACAGGTAAAATACAAAAAAGCATATGAAGTAAGATCCGGTCATTCCATAAAGGTTGTTTTTGAAAAACCTTGTGCCTTACAGATTGATGGAGAAACTTTCAGAAATGTTTTAAGTTACTCTGTTACATTCCATAATCACGACAAATAATTTATGACACTAGAAGAATTCCGCTACATCGTTGATATAAAAAAAGTATTAGAGTTTACCTACAAGGGAAAAGCTTACAATCTTAGATATGGTTCCGACGAAAAAGGAGAATATTTAAGATTTGGAGAAGTCTTCCTTGAAAAAAATTATTATTCTCTGGGAGAATTTTTAAATACAGCCAGAGTGGAAAACTCTTTTTTCAAAGATTTATTGGAAATTCTTTAATAAAATGCTATAAATTAAACATGTCTATAAAAACTCAAATTGACATGACCAGGGGACCGATTTTTTCCAAACTGCTGGAATTTTCGGTTCCTTTAATTTTTTCCAGTATCCTTCAGCTTCTCTTTAATGCAGCAGATATAATTGTTGTCGGTCGTTTTGCCGGCGACACATCTCTTGCTGCCGTAGGTTCTACAAGTTCCCTTATAAATCTTTTAGTAAACCTTTTTATGGGACTTTCTGTTGGAACAAATGTAATTGCTGCAAATTACTTTGGACAGGGAAACCGGGAAGAATTACAGAATACCGTTCATACTTCGATGCTGCTATCTTTAATAAGCGGTGTGATATTAACCTTTACCGGTGTTATTTTTGCAAAGCCTATTTTATATTTAATGCAGAGCCCCCAGGATGTTTTAAATCTTTCTGCGGTTTACCTGCGTATTTACTTTGGCGGAATTACCGCTTCCATGATTTACAACTTTGGAAGTGCATTACTGCGCGCACAGGGCGATACTAAGCGGCCGCTGATTATTCTGCTGATCGCGGGAATTATAAATGTAATTCTAAATCTGATTTTTGTAATTTTCCTTCACCTGGATGTAGCGGGCGTTGCCTATGCCACTGTAATTTCCCAGATTTTTTCTGCCGTAATGGTGGTTTTAATTTTGTGCCGGGAAGACAATGACTTCAGGCTGGACTTTAAAAAAATCACTATTGTTCCTCATATTCTTGCAAAAATTATAAAGATTGGAATTCCTGCAGGTTTTCAGGGAATTATGTTCTCATTTTCGAATGTTATCATTCAGTCTGCAATTAATTCTTTCGGGCAGGTGGTAATTTCCGGAAACTCCGCTGCCATAAACCTTGAAGGCTTTGTTTATACTTCCATGAACGGTTTTTCTCAGGGGGCTTTAACCTTTACCTCTCAGAATTTGGGGGCAGGTAAAAAAGACAGAATTAAAAAGATTGTCGGGATTTCTCATTTTTCAATTATTGTTATAGGACTTGCTTTAGGCTGGGCCGGAATCCTCTTTAATGACCAGCTTTTAAGTTTTTACACTAAAACTCCGGAAGTTATAGAAGTTGGAAAAATAAGAATATGGGTAATTTTTTCCATGTATTTTATGTGTGGAATTATGGATGCCATGGCAAATATTATAAGGGGCTGCGGTCATTCCTTACTGCCTGCAATTGTAACTATATTCGGCGCCTCTGTATTAAGAATCATGTGGCTGGCTACAGTCTTTATGATACCTCAGTTTCATACGCCTTTTGTAGTCTTCCTTTCTTATCCTATATCCTGGACCATTACCTGGCTTATTCACCTTGTATGCTTCATTGTGATTTTTAAGAAAATAAAGTAGAATGTACAAACTATGAATATGGAAGCTTTTATTTTAGGCTGTGGCGGAATGCAGCCTTTACCTTATAGACATCTTACTTCGGTTTTACTTCGCCGCGACGGAGATTTATTCCTTTTTGACGGTGGAGAAGGTACCCAGGTAAGCTTAAAAAGACTTAATCTTAAATGGAAAAAAATAGATGCAATTTTTGTATCTCATACTCATGCTGATCATGTAACAGGTCTTCCCGGTATTTTAATGCTTAGTGCCCAGGTTGACAGAACCGAGCCTTTGTATATTTACGGGCCTCCAAAAATTAAAGAATACATAGAAACAAGCCGTAATGTTCTTGATATGTATATTAATTATCCTATCATTGTAAAAGAAATTACAGCTCCCTGCATTGTTCATTCAGGAAAAGACTTTTATATCAGGGCCTTTCCTTTATCTCATACAAAAACCTGCGTTGGTTATACCCTGGAAGAACTTGACCGTCCAGGCGAGTTTAATCCTTTAAAGGCTAAAGAAATGGGGGTTCCATGTGGTCCTTTATGGTCTCAGCTGCAAAAAGGTTTTGAAGTAAGTGCAGAAAACGGCAGCATTGTAAAGCCGGAAGATGTTCTTGGACCAAAAAGAAGCGGCCGAAAGTTTTCTTTTGTAACCGATACCTTATATCTTCCTTCTATTGCTGAGGAGGTAAAAGGATCAGATCTTCTTGTTTGCGAAGGTATGTTTGAAAACGCCTTACTTGATCAGGCAAAAGAAAAGAAACATATGACAGCTTCTCAGGCTGCACAGATTGCAAAAGATGCTGATGTAAAAAGAATGTGTCTTATTCATTATAGTCCCCGTTATACAGACAAGGAACTTCACGTTTTACTTGAAGAGGCCCAGGCTGTATGGCCTAAAGCAGAGCTTTCTAAGGACAGAATGCAGATAACTATTCCTTACGAAGATTAATTTTATTTATGATTGAATTAGAAAATTTTACAAAGTCTTATAATAAAAAAAGCTTCGCTGTAGAAAATATTTCTTTTTCTGTAGAAAAGGGAAGTGTTACAGCCCTTCTTGGAGTGAACGGTTCCGGAAAATCAACAATTTTAAAAGCCGTTACAGGTTTCCATTATCCGACAGGTGGAAACATCTACCTGAGCGACAACATAAATTCAAAAATAAGCATACTGGAAAATCGGGAAAAGGTTATGGAGTATGTTGGTTATGTTCCGGAAATCTTTATTCTTCCCCAGGATCTTTATGTCTGTGATTTTTTAGACTATTGCGCAAATCTTCATAATCTAAAAGACAAAAAAGACCGAATTGATTATGTTGTAAATAAATGTTCCCTTCAAAAGGTTTACAAAGATAAAATCAAAACCCTTTCAAAAGGATATAAGCAGAGGCTTTCTTTTGCCCAGGCGATTATTCATAATCCGCCAAACCTTGTGCTTGATGAACCTGTTTCGGGCCTGGATCCGGCCCAGATAATTCAGTTAAGAAATCTTATTGTAGAACTTTCAAAAGACAAGGCAATCCTGCTTTCTACACATATTTTACAGGAAGTTTATTCAATCTGCTCAAGCATATTTATAATTAATAAAGGAAAGCTTGCTGCCTCAGGTAAAGAAGAGGATATTTTAAGAGAGACTAAAGAAGAAAGTCTTGAAAAAGCCTTCTTAAAGCTCTGCGGGGGCAGTGATGAATAAAAAAACAAGTCTTTTACGTTTTAACCTCAAAACTCTTTTGCATGAGCCGGTCATTTATTTTATGGCCATTCTTTTTGAGCTTTTCGTATCTACAAATTTTTATATAAGAAAGGGCTTTTTTACAGGAAACGGAAATACAGATTTACTTTTATTTTTCTCTTATGTTCCTTACATTTTAATAATCATCATTCCTGCAATTACCTATAAGTTTAATTCTTATATTTATGATGCCTTTATCCCCCTCAAAACGTCAGAAATCCTTTTTTCTCATATAGCAGCTTCATTTATAATTTACCTCTTTTTTATTTTACTTTTACTACCATCTGCTTTATGTGTAAATTTCTTTGGGAGTCTGGCGCCTTCCCAGTTATTCTGCAGCATCCTGCTGCTGCTCTTTTACGGTTTTACCCTCATCACCTTATGCGTATTTATAAATGAATTAATAAGCCTGCCTCTCGTAAGTTTTATTACAGAAGTTGTAATACTTGCAGTCTTTAATTCGGCCCATTTATTTGTAGTTTATTTTTCTTTTTCAAATCTTATTTCTTCATTTTTGAAGGAAATCTCCTTTGCCTGGCATTTTAATTCGGCTTCAAAAGGAATCATAGATTCTCGTGATATTCTTTACTTTATAATTCTGTCTTTCACTTTTTTTGAAGCAGCCCTTATTTCCAATGAAGTAAAAAAGGGAAGGGTTTTTACAAAATCTAAGAAAATCACTCATATATTTACATTTATTCTGCTCTTTTTACTTCTTGTTAATTCTGGAATTTATCATTTTAGAATTGATACTTCAAAAAATAAAAAATACAGCCTTACAAGAGATAGCAGGACTTTAAGTAAAGAAATAATTCAGCCTTTGAAAATTACCTATTACCGTTCATCTTCCTTAAGCAGTCTTTATCCTCAGATAAAAGAGGTGGAAGACTATATGATTGATTTTTCAAACCTTAATAAAAATATAAGTTTTCAAATAAAAAATCCTGACAAGGATTCTTCTTTAGCAAAACTGCTGGAAAATTATGGAATTACAAGCCAGCAGATGCAGACTGTAAAGAATAATGGAACTGAATATTTAAATGTTTATTCAGCCCTGGTCTTTGAATATCTTGGAAAATTTACTGTAATTCCCTTTATAATGAACTGTGATTCTCTGGAATATGACCTGAATGTAAAGCTTTCTGCCTTATTATTTGATAAAATCCGCCTGGTAAACATTGTAATTGGAAACGGAATGAGCCTGGACCAGGATTATGCTTATTTAGTTCCATGGCTTAATTCTCAGGGCTTTATCTGCAATGTTATTAATGTAGAAGACAGTGATTTTACAAACAGTCTTTTAAAAAGCAGCGGTCCTCTTCTTGTAATCGGGGACTCAAATATAAATATTGATAATGCCATTGCAATTGAAAATTATATCTTAAACAATCGGGGAAACGCCTTTTTGTGCATCAGTCCTTACAGTGTAAATATTTCTCAGGACTGGGCTGTAACTGCAAATCTTAACACCAATCTGGTAGAAATGGCCGAAAACTGGGGCATATGGTTTGAAAATAAAATTGCCGCAGATATTTCTTCAAGTCAAATTACCATGTACAGTCAGGAAGAAAGCGATCCTTTGAATCCTTCCAGCACTTATACAAGAGTTTTGAATTATCCTTTGTGGATTAATCTTCTGCCCCAGCAATACTGTAAAAACGGAGCAACACTTTTCTGGGCAAGTCCGATTACGGTGACTGTGGATTCAGAGGAAGGTGAAAGCAGCGGAAAAGCAGAGATTCTTCCAAAACTTGTTACAAGTCCTCAAAGTTATTTTTATGAATGCGATAAGGATTCTCCAAAGAATCTGATTATGACAAATCCTTTTGAACTTGAAAATGCTGATATTTCTCAAAAGGAACGCTTAAGCCAGATTCTTGGTGTGGAGATTTCCGGTCCTCTTCAGGGCTTATACAATTATGCTTCAACAGATAAAGCAAGGGTTTTTGTTCTTTCTGACCAGTATTTTGTAAACAGCCTTATGACAGGTTACATTGGCGGAGATTACGGAGATTACAGAAATTATGATTTTCTTACTTCTGAACTCCTGCTTTTAAATAACGAAGAAGAGCTTGCAAAAATTCATTCCAAGAATTTGAGGGATAATTCCCTTTATAAGATTTCTGATATGTCATCTTTTGTAAAATATCAGCTTATAACCTATGCCTTTATCTTCATGGTAATTCCACTTTTAATAATTTTAACCGGAGTTTTAGTATGGATAAGAAAAAAATCCCGCTTAATGCATATTTAATTTTTGCCTGCATTCTTTTAGTTATCTTATATAGTTTTTCGGTATTTAAAAAACCGGAAGCAGAACAAAGAAAAGCTCTTTCTACCGCCCTTGTTAATCCAAAATACAGGGATGATATTTCAAGAATCAGCATTCTTAACGGGGGTAAAAGCCTTACTCTTGATAAATCTTCTGGATATTGGCAGCTTCTTGATGATGAAAATGAATACATAAAACTTGCCGCAGATTCTTCTCTTGTTAATAAAATGCTTGAAGAATTAACTTCTGTAATAGAAGTGTATAAAGTTTCAGACAAAGGTGGAAAAGTTCTTAAGGATTTTGGACTTGAAAGTACAGGGCAGGAGGCCTTTATTTTTGATTTTTACTGTGCAGAAGAAAAGGCCGGTGAAATTTTATTTGGAAAAAATGATTTTTCTCAAACTAACCGATATGTAAAAAGCGCTTCTTCCACTACTGTTTACGAAACAAAAGATTTTATGCAGAATTATCTTTCAACTTCCATTCAATTCTGGAGTGAACCTTTTATAATTTCACAGTATGTAAGCGGTGGCATAAAAGCTTCTGATATTCAAAGGGTAATAATCAATAATAAAGTTTATACTCCTTCTTCAAAAGATTTTTCTTCTTATACTTCAAAACTTCTGGAATTAAGGCACGGAGGCTTTTATCAGACTGCTAGCAGTGCGGACGGTCAGAGTGCGGCTGGTCAGAGCTCATTCAGTCAGCTTGCGGATGGCGATGTGGCAGAAAAAATCCAGCTGGAACTGGGTAACAAAAATCAAATTGATTTATATGTTTATAAAACAGAATTAGAATCTGAATATTTTTGTAAAATTATTTATAACCGGAAAGATTTCTTTTATTTTAATATAAGCGCCTGGACTCTGGGTAAATTAAAATATGAATAAAACCAGTAAATTATAAAGAAAATGCGCACTTATATTGCACCATATGTTATGAGTTTTTTTATAGGCATAACGTAAAATAAGATGGGCAATAAAGGCATTAAAGACAGAAAGGTAACCTTCATACAAGTGGGCCAGAGAAAAAACAAGGGCAGAAAGGCTTTCTGCAAGAATTATAAAAATAAGGGCAAGCTTTTCTTTTTTAACTTTTATTCTTGAAAATAATAAAATAAGGGAGTGCGGAAAATAAAGCCTGTATAACAATTCTTCATAGACGGCACCACTTAAAAAAAGAAAAATGCAGTTTATAAGTTCAAAAGGTCCCTGTGGTTTTTGCACCGCAAGGGAAGCTTGTCCACTTTGAAAAAAAATCGAAATTATTTGAAAAATCAAAGAAATAAAAAATAAAGATGAAAAAACAAAAAGGCTGTTAAAAACAAAAAGATAAGCTTTAGTCTGTGCAATCTCTTCTTTAATGTAAAAAAAATAAAAAAGCAGGAAAAAAAGGCTTAAAATTATCTGTCCAAGGGGCATTTTCCAGCTGGTAAAGGGAGATGTTTCATAATTTCCTGCTCCTAAAAAGAGTGGCGGAAGGATAAAGAAGATTGTAATTAATAAAAATATTAGAAAATCTACTATAAATAAATGTTTTTTCATAAGAATTATGATATTATATAGAAAAGAGGAAAAGTTGTGTATATTTTAATTGCCATCATAGTAATTATCTTAGCTTTAGCTGCATTAGGACTTTTATATTCTGTTTTTAAGAATAAGATTAATTTTATCATTTCTGGTCTTGATGCAGGATTTTCTATTTCAGACATCCTTCTTCTTTACAAAGTTGCAGAAATCTGTGAACTGGAACAGCCAACTTCCTTGTACTGGTCAATGCCATCCCTGAACAAATGCATGGCTCAAATTAATACCCAGGCTTCTGCAAACGGCGAAGTTTTATCACCAAAATATCAGCAGCTTATGACCAAGCTTTACAATTACAGAACAAAAGTTCAGAACGATACGGATGATAAAAAAGGCCTTACTTCTACAATGTCTCTTGATAAGGGGCAGAAATTAAGAATAATTCTGCCGGGTAAGGGAGTTTTTGCTTCTGAAATTGTAGAAAATGGTTCTCAAATGGTAATTAATGTTCCCCGCCAGAAAAACATGATTCCAATTACCGCTGAAGAGTGGGTTGGAAAAGTTATCAGTGTTTACTTATGGCGTAAGGGGGATGCCCGTTATGTCTTCGATACCACCGTTACTCAAAGCGGACTTTATATTGGTAAGCCATCCCTTTTCTTAAAGCATTCAACTAATCTTATAAGAACCCAGAAAAGAAAGGCAGTTCGCGCAAACTGTGAAATTTATGCCCAGTTATTTATTTTAAGAAAAAATCAGACAGACTATAGTCAGGTAGAAACTCAAGCCGGCTATAAATGTCTTATTATGGATATTTCTGAATCCGGAGCCATGATTAAAATTGGCGGAAAAGGCCTTGAAAATATTCAGATAAAGTTGCAGTTTACAATCAATAAAATGCTTATTGTTATGGCTGGTATTGTAAGAACTGTCGATTATAATGAAAGTGAAAACATTTCCATTCTGCATTTTGAGTGTATTCATACAGAACAGCCGATGAGAAACGAAATTCTAAGTTTTGTATACAATACACTACCTGAAAATGAAAAGGAAATTCTTGAAGCTCTTGATCAAACAGATGAAGATAACGAAGAAATCGAAAACCTGTTATCTGGAAATGCAGCAGAAAATCAGAATGGTGAAGAAAAGAAGCCTTCTGAGGCTCCTGCAGAAAATATAATGGAAAGTCTTTCTAACACAAGTTCAGAATCTGTAACTTCTGATAAGAAAAATAATTTAAATTCTACAGAAGAACTTCCTTCTATGGATGGAAATTTTCTTTCTAATTTAGATTCTTTTGAAAATATAGAAGACCTGGGCGACATAGACGAAGTTTAATAATAAAGGGGACAGCTAAATATGTTTAAAAAATCAGTTTTATTATTTTTAATTTCAATTCAGGCTGCAGTAATTTTTGCAAATGATAATAAAATTAAATTTATTAAGGGAAATATTTCAGATAAAACACTTGCGGTAAAGGAAGCTTCAGGCGAAGAAGAAAACTGGCTTTGCGAACAGGCCCTTGATTTTGTATTAACAAATAAAGAAATCCTTGGAAATGACCGTGAACTGGATGGGCTTGCAATTGCAACCGTGCTTTCTTTCAGTAATTCATATATTTCGAATCTAACAGAAAAACAAAAATATATTTTAATGAATAAATTCCAGGATTTATTTGTTAATTTTCAGAACAGTGCAACCGTACAGTCTACATTAATCAATAAAATCATCAGTCTTAAAAAAGAACTTCCATATTCTGATTTTGTAGATATCTTAAACTCATATATTTCAAAAAAGGGAATTAATAATATTGATAACAGCCTTGTAAAGGAAATTTTTCATGCCTATGAAGAAATCGGCAACAATCAGTCTTTCTTAATTCTCTTTGAAATGTTAAATAATCCCCTTTACAAAGATTATAATCAGGATATTAAGAATACACTTTCAGCCTTAATTCCTGCTTCCATGAATGAAATTATCAGCATAATTCATAATAAAAATATTGATGATATCTATTCAATTTTCTCTTTAGTTCAAAATAATAATAAAATTTCCAAGAATTTTATCTGCGAAATTGCCGAAAACGTGTTAAATGAGTCAATAATATTAATGCAGGATTCTTCTAAGGTTTCAGACAAAATACTGGAGCTTCAGATTAACTCACTTAATATTTTGAGCGAAAACCGATGGACCAGAGCATCTTCTAATGCTTTAACTTACTTTGACTTTTCAAAGACTCTCTTTGGCCTTGAAGTTATGAATGAAGATCAGATGGTAATAGTTGTTCAAAGCCTGGCTCAGATTGCCCCTTTAAACGCTGTTACACCTTTGTCTAAGTACCTGGAAGAGTTGAACGCTAAGAAGGAACAGAATCTTGCTGTTTCTACAAAAGTAGTTCTTTCTGTAGTAAACTCATTAGGTGCAATAGGCGACAAATATGCTTTTGATTCTTTACTGGCAACTACATATTTATCTTATCCTGAAGCTGTCCTGTCTGCTGCACGTAATGCACTTGCAGGACTGAGATGGTAATAAGGTATGTAAAAAATCCGGTTTTTCTTTCTGTTATTATTCTTGTTCTCTGTTTTTATTTCGGAAAGTTTAAAGTCAGAGGTCAAAACGGAATAAATACAGTCATCCCTCAGGATAAAATCAGAATTATCAGCGGAAAAATTATATCTTCACCTGTAAAATCAGCCAGCGGAAAAAACTATGTTTGTAAAATTCAGCTTGATTCTTCTTCCGACTTATCTATAAAAGCCTCGGCCCGGGGAATATGCAGCCTTTTTATTCCTTCTGAGGCTGTTGAAGCCTTTTTTCCGGGAAAATTATATTCAAAGGCTAAGGGCGAAAATCAATATCTTTATGATGCTGGAGCCTTTTACACCTTCAAAGGAAAGTTTTACCAGGAAAATTTTATGGCAGAAAAGTGTATAAATTGCTTCTGGAAAAATAATTTAAGCGGAAAACTTGATTTTATAAGGGCCCAAAGCCGTCTTCAATTTAAGAGATTAATGTACCGGTGGAAAAATGCCGGAGGTCTTTTACTGGCTCTTTTATGCGGAGAAAGAGAATATACAGAAAAATCTATAAGCGATTCATTTAAAAATGCAGGACTTTCTCATATACTTGCTCTTTCCGGTATGCATCTTTCAATGTTTTCTGCGATTGCCTTATTTATAGGAAACAGAATTGGAAGAAAAAGACTTTCTTTTATAATCAGAATTACGGTTTTAATTTTTTTTGTCTGGTTTGCAGGTTTTTCGCCTTCCTTATTAAGAGCTTTTATTTGTGCCATGCTAGTTATTTTTTCTTTACTGGCAGATGTAAACAATATAGATATGATAATGATTCTATGCTTTAGTTTTTTATTGCAATCAGTAATACGACCGGAAGATATTTATAACTATGCTTTTATGCTTTCTTACGGAGCCCTGTTTGGAATATTATTTACAAATAAATTCTTTTTCCGCTTTTTCAATCTCTTTTTACCCCAGTATTTTGCTTCAAGTCTTTCTTCTTCAAGCGGTGCCCAGCTTTTTACGCTTCCAATGTCATTAAAATTCTTTTCTTCCTACAGTCCGGTTGGAATAATTGCAACAAGCATAGTTTCCCCTTTGATAACTATTTTTATTTATTCTGGTCTGCTTTTAATTATTATCTCCTTAATTTTTCCTTCATTAGTTGACTATAGTGGAATTTTATTAAATTTTGAGTATACTGTATTAAATAAAATAGTGAGTTTTTTTGCTAAGGCTCCAAGGATAAGTATTTGAAACACCCTGACTATAATTCACCTTCCGAACTTAAAAATTTATTAGATTCTTTTGGCTTTTCAATGCAGAAAAAATTCGGACAGAATTTTTTAATCAACGAAGACGCAAGAAATAAAATTATTGATGCTCTTGACATTACCCCTGGTCAAAAGGTTTGGGAAGTTGGCCCTGGTCTTGGCGCTATGACAAATGGAATACTGGAAAGGGGAGCCGATTTAACGGTTTTTGAAATTGATAAGGGCTTTGCCTCTTTAATAAGGGAATTTTTTAGTGATTATCAGAAAGAAGGAAAGTTTACCCTGGTAGAAGGTGATGTTTTAAAGACCTGGAAAGCTTATTACGAAAAAAACGGCCAGGCAGACCGCTTTTTTGGAAACCTCCCTTACAATATTGCAGCCACAATCATAGCAAATACTATCGAAAATAACGTAAGATTTGAAAAATGCGTTTTTACAGTTCAAAAGGAAGTGGCCCAGAGAATGTGTGCAAAAGAGGGAAGTGAAGATTATTCTTCTTTCTCGGTATTGTGTAACTGGGCCTATGATGTAAAGCCTCTTATAGATCTGGCAGGCGGTAATTTCTGGCCAAAGCCAAATGTAGATTCAAGGGCTGTTGTTCTTACAAAGAAAAAAGATTTTCCTCAATGCAATGATCCTTCTTTGTTTATAAAAATGCAGAGAGCTTTGTTTTCTTCAAGAAGAAAAAACGTAAGAAATAATCTTTCAAACTTTTTGTGTAACAATGAATTAACAATGCAGGTTTTATCAGAGTGTAATATAGACCCAAATAAAAGAGCAGAAGTTCTGACAATTCAGCAGATGCTTTCTTTGAGTGATAAGATTAATGAATTGAGGTAGTAAAATGAGCATACAAGAAAATCTTGAAAAAGTCAGGGATAGTGTAAGAGAAAGTATTTTACAAAGCGGAAGAAAAGAAGGTCAGGTAAAACTGATGGCTGTAAGTAAATTTCACAGCGTTGAAGAAATAAAAGAAGCAATTGATGCAGGTCAGACCCTTTTTGGCGAAAACCGGGTACAGGAAGTATGCCAGAAATTTGACCTTTTATTTGAATACAAAAAGGATATTGAACTTCATATTATTGGACAATTACAAACCAATAAGGTAAAAAATGCTGTAAAATACGCTTCTTGCATAGAGTCTGTAGACAGAATTGAACTTATAAAGGAAATTGAAAAAGCCTGTGCTAAAATAAATAAGAATATAAAAATCTTTTTTGAATATCATACGGCAGAAGATTCAAAATCCGGCTATATGAATAAAGAGGAGCTTTTTGCTTCTCTTGAATATATAGCAGAGGGAAATACCCCCCATATTACAACCTGTGGTTTTATGACAATGGCACCTTTTACAGATGATAGTGATAAAATCAGGGATGCTTTTAGAAAATTAAAGGAAGTTCAAAAAGAAGCAATGGAAAAATATCCTCAGCTGATGCTTTCTGAACTTTCTATGGGAATGTCGGGTGATTATAAAATTGCAATCGAAGAAGGTTCAACGCTTGTAAGGGTTGGAACTGCTATATTTGGAGAAAGAAACTATAACAAATGAAAAAGTTATTTACATTTTTAACACTGTTAATTTTTTCTTTTAATCTTACTCAACCGCTCTTTTCGGCAGATTCTACGACTCCTGAGCCTTATGATGATAAGGAATTTCCCCAGGCTTTAAAGGATTTAAGAAGATTTGAAATAATCACTCTTGGTTCAATGCCTTTTGTTATGCTTGACTGTAACATTGTTTATTCCGGCATCCAATATGCAAAAGGAGAAACTTCAAGCTTTAATCCATTAGATATGTCATCTTATGATACAGACCAGCAGAAAGGACTGATATTAACTTCCTTATCAATTTGTGTGGGAATAGGCCTTACAGATTTTATTGTACAAAAGATTAAAGTGAGCAAAAAGAATAAAAAGAATAACTTAAAAGATCAGAAATCAGTTCTGGTAATACCTCTGGAAGAAGATCCGGACGCCATAAAAATAAATCCTCCGGATGCAAAGGATGTAGAATAATGCCTTTTTTTTCTAATAAAGTTCCAAAAGATTATCTGAAAGATGAAAGACTTGATAAATACATCGCTTCTTTACCAAACGGAATGAACCGTTCTAAATTAAAAAGCGGTGTTACAGAAATTTTAATCAACGGAAAAAAAGCCAAATTATCGCAAAAGATCAGAGCCTCTGATCAGATTGATATAAAATGGGAAGACAACATTCCTGATAATATAATACCGGAAGACATAAAGCTTGATATTATTTATGAAGATGAAAATGTGACGGTTGTAAACAAAGAACAGGGAATGGTAACTCATCCTGCCTGTGGAAACTGGAATGGAACCCTTGTAAATGCCCTTTTATACCACTGGGGGCGGGAAAGTATTCCCCAGATAAAAGAGGGGAGTTATGATCAGATTTTAGCCCTGAGAAGACCCGGTATTGTTCACCGCCTTGATAAAGATACTTCCGGCCTTATAATCACTGCAAAAAACCGGGATTCTGAAGAATGGCTTCAAAAACAGTTTTTACAAAAATGGCTGCAAAAGGAATATATTTTAATCTGTACAGGACGTCCTCCTGCAAAAGCCGGTGATATCCGAACCCAGATTATCAGGGATCCAAAATACCGCCAGCGCTTTAAGGCTGTAACAAACACCGATGAAGGTAAGTTTGCAAGAACCATTTATCACACCATTGCCTGTTATGGAAATTATTCACTTGTAAGGGTAAGACTAAAAACCGGAAGAACTCATCAGATTAGAGTGCACATGAAGTATCTGGGCTGCCCGATTTTAGGCGATTCAATTTATAACAAGGTCGACAATAATTTTTCAAAAGCAACGCTGATGCTGCATTCAAAAAAATTAAAAATCCGCCTGCCATTTACAAATGAATACACCTCTTTTGTAAGTCCAACTCCAAAAAGATTTAAGGAAGTTGAAAAAAAACTAAAGGCAAAGTTCAAAAAGGAAGTTAAATGAAAATTATAAAAGAGATTACAGAAGATAAACCCTATCTTGTTCTTTATAAACCTTCAGGTCTTCCTTCAGCTCCTCTAAGCCCCGATGACAAAAATAACGTTTTTTCCAAGGCAGCTGAACTTTATCCCTGTCTTCTGGATGTAAAAGGAAAAAAAGAAATTGAACATGGACTAATTCACCGGCTTGATACAGAAACCAGCGGGCTTTTAATTATTGCAGCAAATCAGGAATATTATGAAAAACTTTTACAGCTGCAAAAAGAAGGTAAAATAATAAAAACTTATACTGCTCTTTGTAATGTATATTTAGAAAATGCAGAAAAGCTTGGCTCTTTTCCTCCCTGTGAAAATCGCTTCCGGCCGGAAGAAAAATTCTATTGTCAGCAGTCTTTTTTTCGTCCTTATGGAGATGGAAGAAAGGAAGTCAGGCCGGTTACAGAAGCTTCAAGTAAAATCATTCAAAAAAAAGTTGGAAAATCCGTAATTTACCAGACAAATATAGAATGTCAGGCTATAGAAAATAATCAGATTAAGGTAAAAGCAAGAATTTCTAATGGTTTTCGCCATCAGGTACGCTGTCACCTGGCCTGGATGGGGCTTCCTGTAGCAGGAGATAAACTTTATAACTATAAAAATAAAGAAGAAGATATGAAATTTTTTGCTACACAAATTGAACTTTCTGGAGATATTTGGTATATTTAATTATAACTTATTTATGCCCGGATGGCGGAATTGGTAGACGCGCCTGGTTCAGGTCCAGGTGAAGCAATTCATAGGAGTTCAAGTCTCCTTCCGGGTAATAATTATAGACAGGAATACAAAATAATAATAAGAGTTCCTAAGACAAAAAGAGAAACAAGGTAAACCCAAAGGGGCAGACTTGAATCTGTATTTGTTCGACCGGGAGTTCTTTTTTTATTTGCGCTGAAAAATCTGCTGCTCTTAGCTGAAGTCTTTCCGCCTTTTAAAGAAAATAAATTATTTTTGTATTTTATATTAGAATTAGAGCGGCCCAGACTATCAGGATTTACGGCATAACCGCAGGTAGGGCAGCCGTTTGAAAAATCTTCATTGCTTCCTGTTCTGCCGCATTTTGGACATCTTACCGAAGAAAAAAACTTTCCGCAGGTGGAACAGACCCTTGCATTTTTAGCAACTTCAGCTCCACAGCTTTCGCAAAAAAACTTTGCTTCTTTTTTTCTGCTTCTCATTTTTTTTACTCTGTTCCTAAATTAACTACAGTGTAATCGTAAATCTGCCAGATTCCGTCATGCTGTCTTACTTTGTAAGTGTATCTTTTAATTTCGCTGAAGTTTGGATATTTGAACCATTCAACAACTGAAACGGAACCTTCGGTTGGTGTATAAGTTGTTTTTTCAATCTGGAATTTTTCTGGAACTGCAATAATGTCATTTTCAATTCTTGACTGCATTAAATCAGCCTTAAATGACTGTAAAAGTTTTTCTCTTTCCTCTGCAGATACACTCGCATATTTCTTTGCAAGTGGAGCATTTCTTTTAAGAAGACTTTCTACATCCATATAAAGGAAATACTGGTCCCATAAAGATTTCTGTCTTGCAATAATAGTCTGTTCAACAATTTTATCTGGAGAAAGATCAAGAGGTTTTAAAATTTCAATTGTCTGGTCTTTTACCGGAATATAATTTGATGAAGCACTGGAAGGAGAAGGTCTTACTTCAAGAGTAAGGCGGTTTGATTTAAGTTTTAACTGTTTTGCTTTATATAATTCAGGATAAAAATCAAGTTCAAGATAATAAACTGACGAATTTTCAATTTTAAGATAATCTTTTACATTTTCTACAAAAGAGTATTCTTCGCCGGTTTCAAGGGCAATTTCCCTGAAGTAAACTGTCTGGTAAGTTGTTCTTTTTTCAATGATTTTTTCTGTCTGTTTTAAGGTTTTATTCTTTACTGTATAAGCATTAAAATCAAGGCTGAAAGCTCTGTCATCTGCAAGTTTAAAACGAAGAGTATCCTGTCCATTGTTTTTGATGGTAATATGAACAAAGATAGGGAAGTCTTCGGAACTTCCAGGATAATAAATTGATTTATTGTAATATTTTATGGAAACGCTTGCATCCTTAAAGTTATCTGCATCAAGAGTCTGGCTGAAAAGTCCTATCTGTGCAAAAGTAAAAAGAACTGCTATAATTGTACCAAGTTTTCTAAGTTTCAATGTTTTCTCCTTGAAATACTTAAATCTTATTTTATTATCGGTAATATAAAATGAATTCCTTAACATCTATTGAAGAAATATTAAAAAAATGGGATGGGCTTAAAAACTGTCTGAATCTTATATCTTCAAGCCGGGATTATCCTCTTGATATTGAAGGGGTTCAGGGCTCTTTCTTTTCTTTTCTTGTAAAAGAAATCTGTAAGACCTCTCATTTTAAAAGTTTACAGGCAAGTCAGTATCAGAATTCATCAAAAAGCGCACCAGCTTATGAATTTATCAGTTCAGATATGCTGCTTGTTTTGCCTTCTGAAAAAGATGCTATAGAAATTTCCCAGGATTTACAGACAATTTGTCCGGATTATGAAATTTACACTTTTCCTGGTACCGGAACCGTTCCTTATCGTCCAATGGCAAAGGGGTCGGTTGTTTTTGGACAGAGAGCAGGGGTTCTTTCAAACCTTATTTACAGCAAGCAGCAGATTACTTTTAATTCTAAGGCAAGAATCTTTATTTTTACCCAGCGTTCCTTTCTGTCTTTTTTGCCGCCTCCGTCATATCTAAAAGATCTTTCTTTTGAACTTAAAAAGGATGATTTATTCGATACTGTAGAAATTGCCAAAAAATTAAGCCAGATCGGCTATACAAGGGTTCCTAAAGTAAATGTAAGGGGAGAATTCAGTTTAAGGGGTGAAGTTTTAGATATCTTCCTTCCAAACGATCAGAATGCCATTCGAATTGTATTTGACTTTGACCAGATTAAGGAACTTAAATACTTTGATGTCAGCGATCAGGTTACTATAAATTCTCTTTCAAAAATCATAATTTACCCCTGCAAGGAAGTTATCTGGAACGATGAACTTGTATCAAAACTTGAAGACAAACTTAACGAATATGATAAAAATGGAATCGAAGAAAGTATAAATCCTTCCGGTCCGGAAGCTGATGTACATTTAAAATTTACACAAAAGGCTCTGGAATTTAAGGAAAACCTTATAAATCAGCTTAGAACATGCGGAGAAGCAGAAGGCGAAGAACTTTTTTACAATCTTTTGTGGGATAAACAATATACCATCCTTGATTATATTTCCCAGAATTCCTATATCATTTTTTATGATTATAACCGCCTTGTAAACGGACAGCTTACAATCGAAAGGGAATATAATGGAATGTACCGAAGGGCAAGGGAAGAATTATGTGTACTTCCTCCTTCAAAAATTTTAAATAACTTTGACCAGCTGCAAAAAGCCCACGAAAAATCAATTTTATTTAAAAGTATTTCTACAGAGCTTTCAGAAAATTCAAAAGCAATAAAACTGGAAACCAATCCTTCAAGAAGTTTCTTTGGAAACATTAATTTTATGAAGGATGAGCTTACAAAACTCCAGAAGGATAAATGGAATATTTTTATCTTTACAGATAACGAAAACCAGAAGCTTAGAATAAACGAAATTTTTAAAGATTTTACAAATCCGGATCTTGAAAATCCTGTTATGCTTATTCCTGATAAGCTTTCTTCCGGTTTCAGTATTCCTGAACTAAAACTTATTGTAATTCAGGAAAATGAAATTTTTGGAAGAAGAAAATATGTTTCAAAAACTGTAAATAAAGCCCGCTCTTCGGTTATTGATACCTTTGTTGAGCTGAATCCCGGCGATTATGTTGTTCACGTAAACTGGGGAATTGGAAAATTCCTTGGCATTGAAAGGGTAAAATCTCTTGGAAACGAAAGGGATTATATTAAACTTCAGTATGCTGATGAAGAATTTGCCTTTGTTCCAATTGAGCAGGTAAATCTTGTTCAGCGCTATATTGGTAATGAAGGGGAAAATCCACGATTAGACAGAATTGGAAGTAAGTCCTGGGAGAGCCGTAAAAATAAGGTTAGGGAAGCTGTAGAGGAACTTGCCCAGAAGCTGATTGATTTGTATTCAAGAAGAAAAGCTTCTGTAGGATATGCCTTCCCAAAAGAAACTGAATGGCAGGCCGCTTTTGAAGCTGCTTTCCCTTACGAAGATACACCGGACCAGATTCTTGTTACAGAACAGATTAAAGAGGATATGGAAAAACCTGTTCCAATGGACAGACTTGTTTGTGGTGATGTTGGTTACGGTAAAACAGAAATTGCCATGAGGGCAGCTTTTAAAGCCGTTATGGGAGGAAAACAGGTAGCATTTCTTGCTCCGACAACTATTCTTGCCGAGCAGCATTACGATAACTGTAAGGAAAGATTCAAGAATTTCCCTGTAAAAATTGAAAGAATGTCCCGTTTTGTAAGTCCTGCAGAACAGAAAAAAATCCTTGCAAAAACTGCCGCCGGCGAAGTTGATATTCTGGTTGGAACTCATCGTATTATTCAAAAGGACGTAAAGTTTAAAAATCTTGGACTGATGATTATTGATGAAGAGCAGCGTTTTGGTGTTAAAGATAAAGAAAAATTAAAGGTAATGAAAAATAACATTGACTGCCTTACCATGTCTGCAACTCCTATTCCAAGAACCCTGCATATGAGTTTGTTAAAAATCCGTGATATGTCTTTATTAACAACTCCGCCACATAACCGCCAGGCTATTGAAACTGTAATTGATGAATATTCTGATGAAAGGGTAGCTATGGCCATTAACCGCGAAATTGAACGTGGAGGGCAGGTTTTCTATCTTCATAACAGGGTTGAATCTCTTACCGAAATAAGAAAAAAAATCGAACAGATTTGTCCAAGCGTACTAGTAGATATTGCCCACGGCCAGATGACAAGTAATGAACTTGATGATATTTTCCATCGTTTTAAGATGGGTGGTTTTCATGTTCTTATTGCAACAACCATTATTGAAAACGGTATTGATATTCCAAATGTAAATACAATCATAATTGACCGGGCCGATATGTATGGAGTTTCTCAGTTGTATCAGCTTAGAGGTCGTGTTGGACGAAGTGACAGAAAAGCCTATGCATATCTTTTGTATCCTGAAAATAAGGCTCTTTCTGAAGTTGCAATGAAGCGTTTACAGGTTATCAGTGATTTTACAGAACTTGGAAGCGGTTTCAAGATTGCCATGAAGGATATGGAAATTCGAGGAGCTGGAAATCTTTTAGGAAGAGATCAGTCGGGTGACGTTTATTCTGTAGGTTTTGATTTATATGTAAAGCTTTTGAATGAAGCTGTAAACAGACTTATGTCACAGAATGATTATCAGGAACAGAGCGAAGTTCTTATGGAACTTGAATATACCGGCTTTATTCCAGATACTTATATTTTAAATCCTCAGATTAAGATGGAAATATACAAAAAGATTGCGGCCGTTACCACAGACGAAGAATTTGATGCTGTTTTAGGCGAATTAAATGACCGTTTTGGTCCAATTCCTGATGAGGTATCAAGTCTTCTGGCACTGGCAGAAATCCGTATTTTATGCAGGAAACTGTCTGTATCATCAATTAAAGAAAAGAAAGGCGAAGTAAAGATTGAGTTTAAACAGACAACAAAAATAAATATAGATAAACTGCTGCGCTTAATCAGCGAAAATCCGGATACTGTAAAGATGAATCCAACTCAACCTAATGCAATCTTTATAATGCTTGGTAAGATTGGTTTAAAGGAAAAATCTGAGTTTATCAGGGAAAAACTATCTAAACTGCAGTAATAGAAGGGTGGCCTTACCTTAAAAGATAAGGATTTGTAAAATAATGTTATGGGTAGACAGAATATACATTATGGAAAGTATATAATTAAAAGAGTTTCAAGGGGTGGTCTGAACCCCGTTAACGTTACTATTTTTAATCGGTGAACCCCAAACAAGGTTACGGTCAAAAAAGTACTGAACCCAATTACAGGTGACGCTTTTGCAAGGAGTTTTTATGTTACCAAGTCCTGCAACAAAAGCGGCAGCAATTTCTGATTATCTGGCTGGTAAAGGCGGATATTTTCAGATTGCTAATGAGTATGGAATCAGTCCGTTTACCTTAAAAAAATGGGTTGAATCACCGGAGAAAGCATTAAACCAATCGTCTCAAAAAGGTATAATTGAATTAGAAAGTTCTAAAAGCAATTATACAGGACTTATTGAGAGGAATGAATTGGAAAGCGAAGAACCTGAGTTTAAAACGAAAGATGCAGAAATTCGATATCTCAGAGACAAAGTTGCTTATCTGGAAACACTCACAGAATTGATGGGATATAATCCCAAAGAGATTCCTAAAAAAAAAGATTCGAATGCATTTTCCATCTTCTCAGATCAGGACGATGTTCCAACGTCACCCGACTCTGCTCAATCGCCGGAGTTTCAAAGAAGTGTTACTACGAATACATCATCGGACGAGAAAAAGTAAATCCGGATGCTGAACTTATTCAGATTATAGGTAATATTCAAACGCAACTAGATTATTCTGTCGGATACCGCCAGATGACAAAAAAGCTTGTTTCTATGGGACATGAAGTAAATCATAAGAAAATAAGCCGTATAATGCGTGAAAATGGCCTTAATTCGGTTGTCAGAAGGAAAAAATACAGTCCTGAAGTATATGAGAGACGTAGACTGCTAAAAGAAACTGTTCCAGAAAATGTTCTGCAGCGGAATTTTTATAGTCCAACGCCACGAACGATTTTTGTAACTGACATTACATATTTGTACACAAGTGACGGTGTTTATTATTTAAATATCATCGAAGATTTGTATAACAGAGAAATCGTTGCCTGGAAAATTGGAGCAAGTCCGGATTCATATCTTTGTGTTGAGACAGTACGTTTACTCGCTGAAACTGTAGATCTTAGTGATGCTATAATTCATTCAGACCAAGGTTCGTCATATACAAGTTATGAATACAGAGATTTTCTTTTATCCTTAGGCGTTACACAAAGCTGTTCTGATGTTGGAGAATGCTGGGATAATGCGGCTATGGAATCATTCAATTCGATATTAAAAACTGAGGGATTCTACGCAAAATGGACAAAGAAGAGATTTAAGGAATGTAAGATTCCTTCACAGGAAGTATTTGAAAGAGTCAGAAACTTCATCCTGTACTACAATAACTTTCGTCTTAAGAAAGATTTAGGGGATCTCTCCCCTACAATGTTTCTTGAAAAATACCCTTTTGGGAGAATTTAATGTTGACCTAAACAACAATTTTTAGGATTATTGTATATATAGCAAAACAGTCACCTAAAATGGGTTCATGTCAGGGCATATCAATTTCAGCCCCTTAAGATACTTCTTATCAGATATTTAATTATCTTTTTTAATAATCAAACCACTTATAACTGTAATTGCAAAAGTTATAAGCATATCTGGAATTGTACAGCCGCTTATCAAATCTGTAAGCATTAAAAGTCTATAGATGATAAAACCTGTAAGCCAGATAATTACTCTGGAAACTTTTATTTTCTTTTCAGAAAAATCACTTTTTAGAATAAAATAATCTGCCAGAAGAATTGAAATCATTGGTGCGAAAATAGAACCAATCAGATAAAGAAAATTTGTAATGTTGTCCATTGGGAAAAAGATTGCTGCAAGAGTTCCAATAACTGTAACGATGATTGCTGTAAGCTTTTCCGGAACTTTTTCAAAAATTGTTTTAAAGGAAATTGCTGCACTCCAGGCATCAAGAAAAGTTGTTGTAACCGTAGATAAAATAATGATTACAAGTGCAAGTTTTCCAAGACCTGCTGCTGCCATAATTTTTGCAATGTCACTTTCTTCTGTTAAAATTGCAAGGCCCATACCTATTATGTACATCCAGGAAGAAACAAGACAATAAGTAAGGCTTGAAGCAAAAGTTGCAGCAAAAGGTTTCTCAGCTTCTTTTGTATAATCACTGATTAATGGAAGCCAGGATAAAGGCATTGCAATTGCAAGTTCAATTGCCTGACCAAATGATATTGCATCCTGAAAATCCTGTGAAAGCTGACTTTTTTGTCCGGAAAATATTATTTTACACATAACAATTGTAAGTACAAAAAGTGCAATCATTACGCCTGAAGAAAATTTTCCAATATTTGTGATTCCGGCAAGAACCCATAAAATGATAAGAAGGCCTGTAATTAAAGGCCATATCCATTTTGAGGCTGCAAATATTCCGTTTAATGACAGGGAGGCATCATAAATCATTATAGCAGTCCAGCCAAGCAGCTGAATTACATTAAAAAATGCAAAGATTTTTGCACCGATTTTTCCAAAACTTATGGCAGTAGAATCCATTGCTGATTTTTTTGAAAGAGCTCCAATATATCCTGCAAAAAACAAAAGACAGCAGCCGATTACATGACCAATTATAATTGCTGAAATTCCTTTAGCAAAACCAAGAGGTGCAAAATAAGTTCCGGTAAGGATTTCTGCTATAGAAACCCCTGCCCCAAACCATATTATTGAATTCGAAAGAATTCCTGTTCCTTTTTTATCTTTTTCCATAAATCAAAATCCTTATTTAATATTCCAGTTGTGTGCAAGAGGTCCAGAACCTTTTCCCAAATTAAGCATGGCTTCTAAAGCTCCGCTTATATAGTCCTTAGCTTTACGGACCGATTCTTCAAGGCTTAAGCCTTTTGCAAGATTTGAAGCAATTGCAGAAGATAGTGTGCAGCCGGTTCCATGGGTGTTAGGATTATCGATTTTCTTTCCCTTAAACCAGACTCCCTCAGGCCTTTTGCCATCTTCTTTTACAGAATAGAGAAAATCATTTGCGTCATTTAAGCTGTGACCGCCTTTAAGTAAAACAGCGCAGCCAAAAGCTTCATGGATTTTTTTTGCAGCTTCTTCCATGTCTTTTTCACTTGAAATTTTCTGTCCGTATAAAACTTCTGCTTCCGGAATATTTGGAGTGATTACAGTGGCTAATGGCAGTAATTCTTTTTTAAGAGTTTCAATAGCTTCATCACTTATAAGTTTTGCTCCGCTGGTTGCAACCATAACAGGATCAACTACAAGATTTTTTAAGCCAAACTCTTTTATTGAATCTGAAATAACTTTTATAAGTGGACTTGATGAAACCATTCCGGTTTTAACTGCATCCGGAAAAATATCACTTACAACAGCCTTAATTTCTTCCTTAAGGAATTCAGGCTCCACTTCTTTAATTGCGGTAACTCCGGTTGTATTCTGTGCGGTCAAAGCCGTGATTGCACTCATGGCATAAACGCCATTGCAGGTCATGGTTTTGATATCAGCTTGAATTCCGGCGCCTCCGCTAGAATCGCTTCCTGCGATTGTTAATGCGGTTTTCATAATAAATACCTCTTTTTAGTTTTACTTATTTATGTATTAAATCTTCAGGCGGTGCCCTCAAGAAGATTTTTTATTGAGGATTTATTAAAAAATCCTCAAAACGGCGAAGTCAAGGCTTTAAGCGTGAGCGTGCCTTGACTCGACGTATTTTTTATGCAAAGAAATAATTTTGCACTTCTTTGTAATTGTTACAGTAGACTGTAGAAAATGCTTTTATCTGCTGGCTGTCGGCCTTTGAAGTTTCATCATAGATTCCACAGGTTTTTATGCCCGCCTGGAAAGCTGTTTTTATGGAATAAAGGGCATCTTCAAATACCCAGCAATCTTCTTTCCTGCTTTCCATCTCTTTGCACACCTTAAAAAAAGTTTCCGGTCGGCTTTTACTCATGCCTAACTCGCTCGTGGTAAAAATATAGTCAAAATATTTTAACGCATTTAGGCGTACTAAAGATGGAAAAAACAGAATTCTGTCTGTATTTGTACAAAGAGCAATTTTACTTCCTGCTGCTTTTAACTCAGAAAGAAAACTTTCTGCGCCATTTTTTAAAGGAATCTCTTCTTTATAAGCTTTTTCAAGAATTGAGTTAATTCCAGAAAAAATTTCCTGATCAGAAAAAGTCACCTTGTAGTTTTTTCTTAAATAATCAGCACCTTCTTTCATGGTCATGGAAAAAAGTTTTTCACTAAGTCCAGGTTTTGCTTCAATACCTGAAGATAAAAGGTATTTTTCTGCACAGGACATCCAGTAAGGCATTGAATCTAAAAGAGTTCCATCAAGATCAAAAATGGCAGCAGTAATTTTTTTCATTTTATTTTGTTATTTCCCGTGTTTTTTTTACAAGTTCTTTTGCTGCAGAAGAGATATCTTTTTGAGCATAAAGGGCACTTATTACAGAAATACCTGCAATTCCGCTTCCCTTTAACTGACAAAGATTGTCTTTTGTAATTCCGCCGATTGCAACTACAGGAATCTTAACTGCAGAGCAGATAGCTTTTAAAGTTTCGAGAGGCACATCTATTGCATCTGCTTTACTTCCTGTAGGAAATACAGCTCCAACACCAAGATAATCAGCCCCTTCCTTTTGTGCAAGAAGAGCTTCTTCTACCGTCTGAGCACTAACTCCAATAATTTTATCAGGTCCAAGAAGTTTACGAACCTCAAGAGCATTCATATCTTCCTGTCCAACATGAACTCCGTCAGCATTTATTTTTTTTGCAAGAGCAACATTATCATTCACAATAAAAGGAACATGAAATTCCTTACAGAGCTCTTGAAGTTCCACTGCTTCCTTTTCAAAAGCAGCCTGGTCCAGAGCTTTTTCGCGAATCTGAACCATTGTTGCCCCACCAGTCAAAGCCTCCCTGGTCTGTTCTATAAGGCTTTTTTCTCCGGTCCAGTGGCGGTCTGTAACTGCATAAAGAAGCAGTGCAGAAGAAAGATTAAAATTATCTGATTTCATAAATTGCGCCTTCATCCAGTTCTTTGCCAGTCATATTGTAAATTGCATCAATTATTCTGTTACGGTAAGTTGAATTACCCTCCCCGTTCTGCATCTTCTTCCAGGCAAGCTGGCCTGCAAGTCCCATTGCAGATACGGCAGCAGCACTTGCTTCCAGAATATTATCAGGATTTGCACAAATGAAGGCCGTCGTCATTCCGCTTAACTGACAGCCGGTTCCTGTAATTTTTCCCATTTCTGCCCGTCCGTTTCTGATAACATAGCATTTTTTTGCATTGCAGACTAAATCAATGGCTCCTGTAATGGCAATAACAGCTCCTGTTTTAGACGCAAAGTCCTTTGCAAAGGCAATTGATTTTTCAAGATTTTCATCTGTTACAGCCTCATTTACATCTGCATCAACCCCTTTTGTACTGCCGCTTCCAACAGCTAGAGTTTTAATTTCGGAGATATTTCCGCGAATTACATCAAATTTGACTTTTTTAAGAAGTTCAAGGGCTGTATTGGTACGTAAGGCAGATGCTCCAGCTCCAACAGGGTCCAGAAGAAGTTTATGGCCAAGTTCATTTGCTTTCTGGCCTGCAAGAAACATTGAAGGAATTGTGTTTTTGTTTAAAGTTCCAATGTTGATGTTAAGACCATTACAAATTGAAGTAATTTCTTCAACCTCACCTTCATCATCACTCATAATGGGACTTCCCCCGCAGGCAAGAATGATGTTGGCAACATCGTTTACTGTAACATAATTTGTAATGTTGTGAATCAGCGGGCACTTTTCCCGCACATTAGATAAGATTTTTGAGAACATAACAAGCCTCTTTTTAAATAAAGTTGCCTGTTTGAATAGAATGCTTTTTGCCGAAAACGGCCAGAAACTGTTTCCCTACGTTGGCATTATCCAAATCAGGTTATGGGTCAAGACATACAGTCTACTCTCAGCAAGGTTTTACCAAGCTCCCCTAGTTGCAGAATATTATACAAATATTCAGAATTAATACAATATATTTTATTATTTTATTATTTAAAATCGTTTTTACGGTAATTTATGTTCATTATGATTCCCATACAAATCATGGAATTCCACAAAGATGAGCCTCCATAAGACAAAAATAAAAGTGGAATACCTGTAATAGGCATTATTCCCATAACCATTCCAACGTTAATAAAAAAGTGGAAGGAGAACATGGCAAAAATGCCGGAGGCAATATAGGTTCCGTAATGATTTGAATTACGTTTAATTAATAAAAGCATTTTAATTAATAAAAAGAGATAAAGTCCAAAAACAATCAGACCGCCAATAAATCCGGTTTCTTCTGAAAGAATACTGAAAATAAAGTCAGTACTCTGCTGAGGTAAGAAGCGGTAGTGGCTCTGGGTTCCATTTAAAAATCCCCGTCCAAAAATACCACCAGAACCAATGGCAACTTTTGACTGAATAATATTCCAGCCCGCACCACGAGGATCAATGTTTGGATCCATAAATATGATAAGACGTTTAATCTGATATGGTTTTAAAACCTTTCCTGCCGCAATGGCAAGAATAAGGCCTAAAGCTAAAACTGAACTGAAATAGGTAATCCAGAAAAAGTATTTTGGTCCTTTAAAATATCTTCTTACAATAAAACCTATGGAACCGATTAGCACAATAGCGGCTGTTAAAATAAAGCGCAGCTTCATGTTTGTTAAAATAGACATGATTTTTAGCGGCGTTCTTGCAATTTCCTCATTCCAGACCGGCGCAATACAGAAAAAGATTGTAAAGACCGCCATTAAGAGGATATAGCAGATGTAAGAAAGCGGGATGCCTGCCATAAAGGCCATTACAATAAAAATCGGAAAGTAAACGCTGGCAGTTCCCATATCTGGCTGAATCATAATTAAACCGAAAGGAACTAAAAAAATTAAACCTGCAATAATAAAGCGTTTTAAGGGATTTTCATTTTCGGAATCTGAAAAATACTTTGCAAGAAATAATATGTAAAAGGATTTTCCAAGTTCCGAAGGCTGAATACCAAAATCACCAATACCAAGCCAGCTTCTTGCTCCGTTTACCTTTCTTCCAATATGTGGAATTAAAACCAAAACTAAAAAGCCAATTAAAATGCTGTAAAGGTAGATTGAGGTTTTTTCTGTTTTTCTGTAATCATACAAAGAAACAAGTACTAATAAGACAATTCCAAGGGAGGCCCAGATTATTTGTTTGATATATTCGTTTGTTACGGAAATTCCTTCTGAGTTTATAGATGAAGAATAGATAAACATTATACCAAGACTGACTAAAATCAATATGGCTAAAAGAAGTGTATAATCAAAAATTGATAAAAATTTATTTTTCATAAAGCCCCTATTCTCTTCTGCCCTGTTTTTGTAAATAATCAAAGCCTAAAGCGGTAATTGCTTCCTGACAAGTCTGATCGGCAAAATATCCCTGAATAATAATATTTGTACAATAAGGTGCCCACCATTCCCATTTATTGCAGGCTTCAACTACAGTTGCTACACAAATCTGATCTTCCGGCGGCGCATCGTAAGGCGCATAGGCAACAAGCCAGGAATGCCAGCTGTTTTTGTAACCGTCAACTTCGGCTGTACCTGTTTTACAGGCAATCTGAACTATTTTGTTGTGCATTGGATACTGTGGAGTTCCGTCTGTAACGGTGTATCTTAAGGCTTCCTGTATTTCTTTCCAGATTGACTGGTCAATTGTTGACTTTGTTAATACCTGTGGCTGAATTGTCTGTAAGATTTCTCCGGTTTCTGAGTCGCGGACTTCTTTTAGCAAATGAGGTTTGTAAATTGTACCGCTGTTTGCAACCATAGCCATCATATCTGCAAGCTGTAAAGGTGTTGCCTCCATATAGCCCTGTCCAATTGAACAGGACATTGTGTCTCCACCAAGCCAGCGTTCATTATAGGTTTTGAATTTCCATTCAGCTGTAGGGACTCGGCCGGAAACCTGGCTTGGTAAGTCTATCTGGGCACTTTTTCCAAAGCCAAATTCTCGTGCATACGAAGCAATTTTATCAATACCAAGATAATCTCGACCAATAGTCCAGTAATAAACATCGCAGGACTGGGCCATGGCGTTTTTCATGTCAAGCCAGCCGTGACCAGGCTCATGCACGTGACAGTGGAAAGTTCGTCCACCATACTGCATATAGCCCTTACATTCGATTCTTGTTGTGGAAGGAAAGGCTTTTTCCTGAAGCATTGCGGCACTCATAATAATTTTAAAGGTTGAGGCCGGAGGATAAGAATACTGTACAGCCCTGTTTACCAGGGGTTTATATTCATCATTTCTTAATTTATTGTATTCCTTTCCTGCATCGTCCGAACTGAAAATATTTGAATCAAAATATGGGTAACTAACCATTCCAAGAACTTCGCCTGAAGCAGGTTTTAAAACTACTACAGCTCCTACCCTGTTTCCAAGGGCTTCTTCTGCAAGCTTTTGAACCCTGGAATCTATTGTTAAAACAAGGTTATTTCCCATTTTTGGAGGTTCAATAATAGGAACATCAGAAAGAATTCGGCCGTGAACATCTACGGTAGCCATTTCCCGGCCTTCGGTACCCTGCAATAAAGAGTCATATTGTTTTTCAATTCCGGTTTTACCGACAATGGAGTTCTTCGAATATCCTTTATTATACAAAAGTGTAAATTCTTCCTGGGAAATATCGCCTACATAACCAACAATATGAGAAAGTGATTTTGTATGCTGATAGTTTCTTAATGGTTTTGATCCCCAGGAAACCCCGGGTAAATCGTATTTATTTTCTGCAATATTAGAAATTGTTGTAAAGCTTACATTTGATTTTACTTCTACAGAGGCGTAAGACCTCTTTTTAGGAATTTTTACATCTATGTCAGATTTAGGAATATCCAGCAGTTTTGCAAGTTTTGATATAACCGTATCATAGCGGTCTGAAGGAATTTCTCCAGGGGTAACGGAAACAACAAAGTGCTCTGTGTTGATAACCATTGGAAGGTTTGCATTTCTGTCAAAAATTTCTCCTCTCTGGGCAGGCAAAACCTTAATCTGACTGGAAAAAACTTTTGACTGGGAACGGTAATCTTCTCCCTGAACAATCTGCAGGGTAAAAAGTCTGTAAGCATATAAAGCAAATGATATTAATATTATAAAAAAAAGAATAAGAAGCTTTGTTGTTTTTGATAATTTTGAATCATACTGATTTCTAAACATTGTCTACTTTATCCTTTGTAGATGTAATACACAGACTTTTAATAAAAAGATTAAGGAATCTGAAAATTATAGGTGCAAGTATTATATTTGCAAGCAGTTCAAATAAAAATTTATAAGACAGTATGCTTGTTACGTAAACATCGGTGTTTGGAAACAGCAGGGCTGTTAAATGAATAAGAAGAGCCTTAACTATAGTTCCAATTCCAACGGTTAAAACCGGCATAAAGATACCTTTAAGAATTATGGATTCAGAAAAGAAACCATAAACATAGCCGATTATCGTCCTGTAAAGACAATTAAAGCCAAATGGTATGCCTGTGGAAAAATCAAGGAAGAGCCCTGAAATAAAGCCCTGGGTTTCTCCAAAGAATTTTCCGTTCAAAAGTGAAAAATATATTGAACAGATTAATACTAAATCGGGAACGACAAGTAAAAAACTGATATTTGAAAGAATTGAAGATTCTATAATTACTGCACTTAATAAAATAAAGGTACTAATAAAAAAAGGTTTAATCATCAGTCTGCCTCTTGTCTGTCAGTATTCTTTCTGTCATTTAATTCTTTTTGATTAACAACAATGATTATTTCAAGTTTTGAAAAATCGATAATTGGTGTTAATTCTATATCAAGGGTGGAACTGTAAGCCTGAGAAGATATTTTTGATATGGTTCCAATAGGAATATCCCTCATGTAATTATCGTTTTCGCCGGAAGTTACAACGATATCACCATAATGAAGCTGGTCAACTACCCTTTTACGGATATATCGTAAATAAAGAGGATTTTCGTGACTACCCATACCATTTACAAGTCCAAGGTCTCTTGTATTTTGAATTCTTGCAGAAACCATGCAGTTCATATTGTAAATAGGCATAATCTGACTGGTAAAGGTGCCTACAGAAACAATTTTTCCTACCAGCGCCTGGCTTCCGTTCTGAATGGCAAGAACCGGCATATTCTTTTTAATTCCGTTTACACTTCCTTTGTTAATTGTTATATAGGCATAAGCATTATCTAAGTCTCTTGCAATAATTTGGGCAGGAATATTTTTTTCATCAAGTGATAAAGAAAAATCAAGCTGTTCACGTAGCCTTTCGTTTTCCTTACGGATATCTGCATTATTTCTCTGCATCTGCTCATAATTTTCGAGCTTTAATAAGAGGGCATCGTAATCCTTTCTAAGTTTTCTTAATTCACCAATTGAAGAAAATGTATTTTTTACTCCACTTGTAACGTAATTTACACCTTTTTCCATAGAGGAAATAACAGAAAAACCAATCCGCTTAAAATTCAGAACAAAAGCACCTGAATTAAAAGCGAGCATAGTTGAAGAGACTGCAATAAGAATTACAAAGAGAAATTCAGAAATACGGAATTTCAGCGAAGTTTTGTTTTTTTTGACCATTGCTCTAGCTTTTTACTAGTCATTAAGACTGTCGTATACAGAACGTTCTGAAGAATAATCCTTAAATAATTCGAAAGCTTCTCCAGCGCCAAGAGCAACACATTCAAGAGGTTTTTCAACCAGAATAACAGGAACTCCAGTTTCTTTAGAAATCAGGTCTGGTAAACGTCGAAGCATAGAACCACCACCTGTCATAACAATACCTCTTTCGATAATGTCTGAAGCAAGCTCTGGAGGTGTTTCGCTTAATACAATTTTAATTTCTTCTACAATTTTTGTAACAGGATCTTTTAAAGCTTCCCTTACTTCTACAGAGTCAATTTCAAGACGTCTAGGAAGACCTGTAATAGCATCAGTTCCCTTTAATTCCATCTTTTCGATTGTTTTTTCTGGAGCTGCGTTACCAATCTGAATCTTTAATCTTTCTGCAGCAGGCTGTCCAATAATAAGGTTATGTACACTTCTTACATGTTTTACAATGGCTTCATCAAACTTATCACCACCGATTCTGATTGAGTGTGTAACAACCATACCGCCTAATGAAATTACAGAAATTTCTGTAGTTCCACCACCAATGTCACAAATCATATGTCCGGCTGGTTCAAAAATAGGAATCTTGGCACCAATAGCGGCTGCTCTTGACTCTTCTATAACTTCAACTTCCTTTGCACCGGCTTTAAGGGCTGCTTCAATAACTGCACGTCTTTCTACATCTGTAATGCAGGAAGGAATACCAATTTTCATTCTTACAGATTTAAAAAACTGATGGCGGGGAATAATTTTTGAAATAAAGTATTTAATCATTTTTTCGGTACTGTCTATATCTGCAATAACACCGTCTGCCAGAGGTCTGATTGCCATAATATTTCCAGGTGTACGGTCCAGCATACATTTAGCTTCTGAACCAACTGCCAGAATTCTTTTTGTTCCTTTTTCTACGGCAATTACAGAAGGTTCATCAATAACCATTCCCTTTCCACGTACATAAATCAAAGTGTTACATGTACCTAAATCAATTCCAATATCAGTTTTGAAACTGTCTAATAATGACATATATTCCTCCCATTTTTTTTAATCGTCTAATAATTATTAATTTTTTGTAAAGCAAGAGGATGATTTACCTGAAGCCTTAAAGCTGTTCGCCATTCTGCCCTTGCTTTTACTATATTTCCCTCTTTCTCATATATTACACCAATTCCATAATGTGCGTCAGCAGAATTTTCATTTTTTGTTAAAACTTTATTAAATTCTTCCATCGCCTGATCATATTTTTCCTGGTCTATATATATGGAACCTAAAAGGTATAAACTTTTAAGTATTAATTCCTCATTCTGACTGTTTCTTATAATTCTAAAAAGATATTGTTCTGCTGCAGAAAGTTCTTTTGCGTTATAGTACTGTTCTGCAATGGCTAAAAGAAGTGTATCTGATTCCCTGACTAAGAGAGCTTCAGTAAAGGCAGAAATACTTTCCATGGTTTTTCCAAGGGCTGCATAACTTAAGCCAAGGTATTCTGCAATATCGTCTGCTTCATAGCCGTTTTCTTTAGCCATCAATAAATATTTTACAGCTAAATCTGAATAATAGTAGGTTGTGATTGTATTTTTATAAAAATAGGATTTACCCAGAACATAATATAACTGTGGTTTCAGGGAGTCTGATGCATCGTAAAGGGCAATTCTTAAATTGTTAATACATTCATCAAGGTAAGACTGAGCCTGCTGTGTATCTGTCTGAGCCTGAGCAAGATAAAAACTTGCATAAGCGTAATAAGTTAAGGCTGTATTGTTATAGGGATTTTTTTCAAGAAAATATTTTGCCTGCTGATAAACTAAGGAATAATCATTTTGTGACCAGGCTTTTTTGATTGATTTTATTGTGACTTTATTTGATTCAAGTTTATTGTATAAAAAAACTCCGCCAATGCTCAGACCGGCAATTAAAAGAAGTCCCAGTGTTATTCCTATGATTTTTGCAAGGAGATAACTTTTTTTATGAGCTTTTGTGTTGTTTTCAATTACTATTGAATCATTCATTTTTTTTATAAAATAAAACAGATGGGATAATAAGCCGGGTTCTGTCTGGTATTAAAGGTTGCCCCCTAATACTAATGACCATCTATCCGCATTGAATGTTACCATTCAACTCCAGCGATTTACCCGCAGTATTGCTCGGAAAAACATTACTGCCACTTAATCTTGCTCCAAATGAGGTTTACAAGCCCTGACTGTTACCAGCCAGGCGGTAGTCTCTTACACTGCCTTTTCACCCTTACCAGTTATTACTGGCGGTAATATTTCTGTTGCACTTTCTGTCATCGCATGGGCTTTACAAGCTTAAAATAACCTTTAACTTACGTTAGTATTACTAATCTTATGCAGCTTCCATTTGATGCCCGGTTATTATCCGGCATTTTTTCCGAAGGAGCCCGGACTTTATCTCATTACTATATCTTATCATCAGGATATGGCAACGCGGTCATATCCCATCTGTATAATTTAACTATTCTTCGTCTTCTGGTTCTTCTTCTTCGTCGTCATCAAGATCTTCATCATCAAGATCTTCGTCACCATCAAGGTCTTCGTCGTCGAGACCAGAATCTTCATCATTGTATTCTGAATCTTCGTCTCTTTCGTCTTCGTCTAAGTCTTCTTCGTCTTCAAAGTCATCATCATCGAGATCAGCAAGAGAACCAACAGCACTGATATCGAAGTAATTTTCTGCTTCGTCTTCGGCAATTTCTTCGTAATAAAGAATTCGTGAACAGTATGGGCAGAACATGATGTTTTCGCCAGTTCTTACAATGTTAGCAAACTGAGCTGGAAGAATCATATGACAACCTGTACAAACACCGTTTTTTACAGCTACGATACCTTCAGAGTTTCTCTGAATAATTCTCTGGAATTTGAAGAGAATTTCCTGATCGAGCTTAGAGCTGAGTTTTGTTTCTTTTGATTTAAGATCATCAAGTTTTTTATTGTACTGGTCTAACTGTTTATTTAAAGCTTTGCGGCTTTCGTTTAAATCGTCTTCCTGAGATTTAATCATATCTTCAGAAGTTTTGATTACTTCCTTTAAGCCGGCAAGTTTCTTTTCAGCTTCGTGGAGATTTCCCCTTACCTTTTCTTCCTTGCCTTTAGCTTCGTTAATTGCTTTTTCAAGAGTATCAAATTCTCTGTGAGTTTCGATACTACTTAATTTCTGTTCATCAGCCTCACGGTTTTTAACAACTTCATCAAGTTCCTGTTTAAGATTGTTAACGTTAGTTTTTACATCTTCGTATTCTGTATTCTTTTCAATGAATTCAGACTTTAATCTGGAAAGAAGAGCTTCCTGTGTTGAAAGCTGTTTTGGGGTTTCTTCAACCTTTTTTTCTAAGTCGTATTTTTCTACCAGAATACCCTGTAATTCCTTTAAGTTATCAAAATCGTTTGTTGTTACCATATATGGTCCTCATTAAAAAAATAATATATAAGTATAAAATAATTGACTCTTTTAGTCTATAAATAGCCGCCGGCAGCCTTTAGTTTTCTATGTAATCCTTTAGACCGTTTGCACGTCTTGGGTGACGTAGACGTCTTAAAGCCTTTGCTTCAATCTGTCTGATTCGTTCACGGGTTACATCAAAGTAAAGTCCAACCTCTTCAAGGGTAAGTGAATAACCGTCTTCAAGACCAAAACGCATCTTTAATACTTCCTGCTCTCTTGGTGGCAGGGTATTTAATACAAGCTTAATCTGTTCCTGTAATAAGGTGTATGAGGTCTGATTTGCAGGATTTTCAACTTCCTTATCTTCAATGAAGTCTCCAAGAATAGAATCTTCTTCTTCTCCAATTGGAGTTTCAAGAGAAATTGGTTCCCTTGCAACGTTCTTAACCTGTTTAACTCTGGAAACAGGCCAGCCCAGCTGCTGTGCAATTTCTTCGTCTGTTGGTTCACGGCCAAGCTTCTGCATAAGCTGACGGCTTTCGCGTACAACTTTGTTAATCTGTTCAATCATATGAACAGGAACACGAATTGTTCTTGCCTGATCTGAAATTGAACGGGTAATTGCCTGACGAATCCACCAGGTTGCATATGTAGAGAATTTAAAACCTTTGCGGTATTCAAATTTTTCTACAGCTTTAATTAAACCGATGTTACCTTCCTGAACCAGGTCAAAGAAGTGTAAACCACGGTTGGTATATTTTTTTGCAATTGAAACAACAAGACGAAGGTTTGCGTTAATAAGACGATTCTTTGCTTTTTCCATCATCTGGCGGCCGTATTCAATCTGCTCTGCCATTTTAAGAATGTCTTCTACGCTGTTTTCAAATTCGTATTCAAGACGGTGAAGTTTTCTGTCAATTTTCTGAATCTGAGTGTAAATCTCACGGATTTCGTCTGCAGACATATTCAAATCCTGTTCAAGTTTTGAAGCCTGTGAACGGATGGAAATCTTTCTACCAAGATTTCTTAATTCAGTAGGATTTGAAATGCGAAGCTCTTTCATCTTTTTTTCCTGTTTCTGATGATAGTCTTCGATTTTAATTGTTGCTTCACGATATTTCTGAGTAAATTTATCAAGCTCTTCTGTCTGAATATCTACTAGTCTAAGTTCAGGAAGAATTTTTTCCCTTAAAGAAGTAAGGTTTTCGTCCTTAAAAATAGCACTTGACTGTTCTTCGTCAAAAAGAGATTTTTTCAAAGCCATATACTGCTTCATTTCTGGAAGTACAGGCTTAATATGTTCACCGTAACAAGACTTTAGGCGGCGTTTATCTGCCATTTCTTCATTAATCTCTTTACGGGTTTTTCCAGGTTCATGAATATCAATTCTTGTAAAGGCTTTCTGGGCAATTGCAAAGAATTCAGGAATCATAATACCTGAGTTTTTAATTACATCTTTAATGATGTTGTTACCATCTTCCATGGTTTTAGAAAGTTCAACTTCCTGATCGGCAGTTAAAAGGCTTTCCTTACCAATTTCGCGAAGATATAATCTGATAGGATCATCAATATTTGAATCTTTGTCAGAATTTACAAGTCTGCTTTTTGAATTTACCTGTTTTTCTGCCTTTTCGATTTCAGATACGGTGTCATCCTTCATAAGATCATCATCGTCGTCCTGATCAAGCATGATTTCTTCATCATCTTCTTCCTGATCATCAACTCCTATGATATCTGTTTCTATCAACTGGATTTTTTTATCACTTAAGATTTTAAGTACAGCTTCCATGTCTGGGGAATTAACAAAATCCTGTCCTAATACAGGGGTAATTTCATCCCAGGATACAATTTTTTCTTTTTTGTTTTTAGCAAATTCAACAATTTTTTCAACAGCCGAATTAATTGCTTCTTCCATAAGTTTGTTCACCTTACTTTAATAATGTTTGAACCTGTTTATCAAGTTCCATTTTTTCTGCAAGCAGTGTATTAAATTGCCTTTTGTCGTCTTCTGTATTTATTACGTAATTTTTTATTCTCTGCATGAGCTTATTTCTTGCGTCTTCAAGTTTGTTTCTTTTAATGAATTTTATGGTATCAGTCACTACTGCTGCCACATCATCTTTTTTATAAACACCTTCAGACAAATCGCTGGAAATCAGCCGGCAAAGTTCTTCATCATTACAGTGGTTCAGAATATCCGGTACAGAAGTTTTATGCTCATCAAAACACTCTTCCAAAATTTTAAATAAACGTTTGGCAGCGGGATTAGAAAAATCGTTTTCATTAAGTTCGGAACGTAATACCTTAAACTGGTCTATATCGGCAGTTACAGCAATTAAACCTCTTAATTCAGCGTCGAGTTTAATCTGTATTTTTGTTTCTCTTTGATTATTATTTTGTGGCCGGATATTTATGCGTTCCCGGGCTTGGTTACGATTTATATAATCTCTTTTTACAGCCTCCGGTTTTAGATTGTATGTCTGGCAAAGTTGTTCCAGACAGGACTCTTTTTGTATGTCAGACCTCAGTGAATCAACATATTCAAAGTATTCAAGCGCAGCCTTTGTTTTACCCTCAGGTGTGTCAATAGGGTATTTTTCACCTAGTCTAAGTAAAAAATAGTCGCTATCTAATATAGCATTATTTACCTGAGAAGTCAAGTTTTCTGCGCCGAATTTAAGCATTATTTCTGCAGGGTCTTTTCCGCCTTTTAACCTTATAACTTTGACTGCAAGATTGTTTTCCCGGCAGAGTTTGATGGCTTTTTTTGTTGCTTCCTGCCCCGCTCCGTCTGAATCAAAGGAAAGATATACGTATCCGTCCGCAACAAAGCCCTGAATCATTTTGATATGTTCCTGGGTAAGGGCTGTTCCAAGAGTTGCAACAGCATAATCAAGGCCGCACTGGTGGTAGGCAATTACGTCCATATTTCCTTCGCAGAAAATAATCTTTTTATTCTGTCTTATGGAATTTTTTGCAAAGTTAAAGCCAAAAAGTGTTTCTCTTTTTTTAAACTGGGGTAAATCGCCGGAGTTCAGGTATTTACGCTGACTTTCGTCTGCCGGTGGAATAACCCTTCCTCCAAAAGCAACAATCTGTCCCTTTCTGTTAAAAATCGGAAACATAAGTCTGTTTGTAAAAAAAGAATAATCAGGATATTTCTGGCTGAAGAGACCTGATTTATTTAAAAAATCATCGCTGAAATTTTTCTGGCGTAAAAAGTTTTTAAGCCATTTAGGATCTGCAGGAGCAAAGCCCAGTTTGAACTTTTTTATTGTGTCAGCTGTCAGTCCTCTTTTTGTAATGTAGTCCAGGGCTGCCTTACCCATCTGAGTTTCCGTTAAAAGATAATGAAACATAGAAGCAGTTCTTTCGTAAAGCTCTATGTAAAGTTCACTGCTGTTATCTTTCTGAAAGTTTTTGACGCCTTCGTAGCCGTCCTTGTATTTGACAGGAATTCCCTGCTTTTTGGCAAGTGTGGTAATTGCATCCGGATAGGAAAGTTTTTCCATTTCCATTACAAATTTTATTATATTTCCCGAAGCATGGCAGCCAAAACAGTAGTAAAATTTCTGGCTTGCATCTACATGGAAGGAAGGTGTTTTTTCTCCATGAAAAGGACAGCAGCCCCAGTAATCGTTAGCGCCCCGGTTTTCGAGTTTTGTGTATTCTCCAATTACGCTGACAATATCTGTATTGTTTGAGACTGCTTCAATTGTTTCTTCGGATATAAAGCCTGCCATCTTTTAGTGATTTTCCTTATGTTCCTCAAAAGTCTGGGTAAATACGTGACTTCCCTTACTTTCGTCTGCTACCTGAAAATAATAATAAGATGTCTTTGGGGTGTTTGTTGAGGCATCAAGGGCAACAAGTCCCGGATTAGAAATTGGAGAAGGTGGAAGGCCTGCCCATTTGTAAGTGTTGTATGGAGAATCGATTTTTGTATCTTCAATGAGGATTCTTCCGGGATGAGGCTTTCCCTGAATTTCTGTGATGATATATTCAATTGTGGCACAGGAATAAAGGCCGATATTCTGTCTGATTCTGTTTTTAAATACGCTTGCAATTAAAGCTGCTTCAGAATCAATCTGATATTCCCTTTGAACAATTGAAGCAAGAATTACTATATCGTTTAAGTCCCCCTGACTTTTTTCTGCAAGGCCAGGGACTTCCTTAATTTTTTCAAAGAAGGTATCAATCATAATCTGTGCAACTTTTTTTGCATCCATTCCAAGATTTAAATAATAGGTATCTGGAAAAAGGTAGCCTTCAACAGTTGAAGAAGGAATGCGGCAGCTTCTTGCAAAGTTTTCGCTTTTGCAAATCTGTATAAAATCATCTGCCTTGCAGACTCTTTTTTCTTCGAGGATTGCGGCAATTTTAGAAATTGTAAGGCCTTCCGGAATGCTTACCTTTACATATTCTGCCTGACCTGAAGAAAGTACAGATAAAATCTGAGGGTTTGTCATGGAAGAATTAAGTGTGTAGGTTCCGCTTTTTAAAACAAATTTCTGGGGAAGTTTTTCCCTGTAAAAAATATTGAACAAAGAAGATCTTGTTGCAGAATAATAAAAGAGTCTTGCATTTCTGATAATTCCGCTTTTTTTAAGTTTTTTTGCAATGCTGTAAGTTGTTTCGCCGTAAGGAACTTCAACTTTAATGTCCAGGGCATTTTCTTTTGAAGAAGCTATAGGACTGGTTTCCACCTTTATAAATAAAAAGAGAGCGCCTGCAGATAAAAGAAATAAAAACAAAATTGATAAAGAGATAATTTTTGCTTTTTTCATGAATAAAAATCCTTAATTTCATCAAGGGTTAGACTTGAGTAGATTGAATCATCTAAGGCTTTTGTAAAAAATTCAAGTCCTTTTGGAAGTTCGCTTTCTTTGGAACGTAAAAAACGGGCAAGAATTTTAATTTCATCAGAAGTAAAATTGTATGTAAGTTTAAACTGTGGAGGTTCTTTGTAGTTATAACCTATCATAAAGTAAATTCAACTCCTTCCTTAGCAATTTCTATCTGTATATCTGAATGATTTATGTGAGTTGCATACCAGCGGGCTGAAGATAAAATTGATTCAAGTTTTTTATCATCATAAGTTGGTTCATGGTGGAAAAGATAAAGCTTTTTAATGTTATAATGAATTGCAAAATCTATCGCATAGCAGAAAGCTGAATGTCCCCAGTTTTCTTTACGGTAAGCTTCTTCAACTGTGTATTGAGAATCCAAAATGATTACATCTGCATTTTTAAATACCCTGTCAGTTTCCGGCGTTGAAATATAATCCTGCGATTTTAATTCAACATCGGTTGCGTAAGCAATCTTTTTGCCGTCCCTTTCAAAAGAATAGCTGTAGGAAGAGCCAGGATGAGACATTTTGCAGTAATTTACTGTCAGCTTGTCAATTTTGAATTCTTCCAGGTCTGTTACGTTGTGGAAGGTAAACTTTTTTGTAAAAGATTCAAAAGGGACCGGGTAAAAGGGCTGACTCATCTGTCTTTGTAAAAATTCTTTTGTTTTGTCAGAAAAAGAATAAACATCAAAAACAGCAGAAGGATTGTAGGCTAAATCAAAAAATGGAAGGCCCTGAATGTGATCCCAGTGAAAATGAGAAAGAAAAAGATGTACGTGATTTGAAACCATTGAAGAAGTGTTTTTTCCAAGAACTCTGATTCCTGTTCCTGCATCCAAAATGATTTCGGTTTTATCATCCTGAAGTTCTACGCAGGGAGTATTTCCACCGCTTGTTCCCATAATATAATCAGGCAGCTGGGCTGCAAATTTTGCCCTGCTTTCTTCTGATTCTAAATCTGAAGGCTGAATTCTTTGAATTACGGCCATAATTTTTGACTGGATTTGTTCCGGAAGCAAAGGAGTTGGTAAAGACCCTCTTACTCCCCAAAAATGAATTTTCACTTTTCCCCTCAATTCTTCTTTTATTTTTAATTTAAAGAAAAGTTATATAAGTTTCAAGGTACAAATAAAGGCTGTTGAAGAAAAAAAAAGAGTTAGATAAAAATCTAACTCTTTATTGGGGAGTTGAGGATTCGAACCTCAGAAGCCTACGGCAACAGATTTACAGTCTGTCCTATTTGACCACTCTAGAAACTCCCCGTTTAAGCTGCCTGTAGGATTTGGACCCACGACCCCGAGATTACAAATCACGTGCTCTACCAGCTGAGCTAAGGCAGCGTATGGGGCAACATTTCGTTGCGATGTAAAGTAATATATATTATTTAGAATTTTTGGTCAATAGTCAGATGACAAATTTTCTAATTTTTTTTAATAATTTCTGTAAAAAATTTCAGGTAATGCTTTTTTACAATATTGGTCCAAAGATATTCCTTATGAACTTTTACGGCTCCATTTTTAATGATTTTGTTTATGAGGCCGGGTTTTAAAATTTTTACTGTTATTACCTGAGAAAGCTTTGCAATTAAAGCTTCGCATTTATTTTTTTTGTATAAAAATCCGCTTTCGCTGTCTATGATTTTATTTAGACCGCCGGTTTTATGTGCAAGCGGAATAGTTCCGTAAACCTGGGCAATAAAATCTTCAAGACCACAGGGTTCAAAGAAGGATGGTAAAACTGCAAAATTGCTTACGGCGGTACAGAGTCTTGCAAGGGCCTTGTCATAACCGTTTATAAAAATCAGGCGGCCGACAAGAACTTCTGCTTCGTGAATAATTTTATTTTCCAGGTTCTGTTCCCCCTGCCCCGCGATAATGAACTTTACATTATCAAAGTTATCAATAATCGATGGAATTGCATCCAGAAGAATTGTAATTCCCTTCTGGAAGGTAATGCGGCCGTGGTAACAGATGTAAATATCCTTTTTTGGATCCTGGGAATATTCAAGAAAGCCGTATTTTTTTATGCCCGGAATATTCAGGTTTTCATTTTCTACGCTGTTTATATTATCTAAAAAGTACTGGCGGCAAAGGTATTTTCCTTCCAGCTCAAGCTTTTCCGGATTAAATGTAAAAGGCAGTAAAGATTCCTTTTTAGACTGAGGATTATAGCGGTCAAAATCAAAGCCGTTGGTAATTCCCTTTATGCTGATATTCTTGTCTGCAAAAATTTTTGAAAGGCCGTCAGTTTGTTCTGTATTTGTAGGGTCCAGCAGTTCCTTTGCGTAATCTTCGGAAACGGTTGTAAGGTAAGAACCGGAATTGGCGGCGATTAGGAAAGGTTCGCAGCGAAGGCCGTTCAGCGATGAGGAGAGGAGATTTGTATCAAGCCCTGTGTACCAGGCGGCTTCTCCAATACTTGAAAAATCGTGATGATAGGCAGGGCCGCAGTTATGAATTGTAACTACAGTTTTAGTTTTAGAAAAAAATTCCTTTTCATTTAAAAAGGCAGGTAAAACTGCCGTAGAAGCATCCTGACAGTGAACAATATCAGGAATGAATTTTTTATCAATTTTGCTTCCGTATTCTGCTATAGCCTTTTGAAACATAATGTCCATAAGTTTTGAATCTGTATGGCCGTTACCCTTTTTATGTTCGTTATTCAGCTGAAATTCATGTTCTGTATAAGTGTAAATTGCTTCTTTTTCTGAAAATACCGGGTGGTCAATAAAGATAATGTCAAAGTTGCCGTCAATACATTTTGCAGAAAAATAATTTACAGTGTAAACCTGACCGCAAATCTGAATCTGGGAAGAAAATAATTTTTTCTTGTCTTTTATTAAATCCCAGCTGCTGCATTTAAAAACCGGAATAAAAAGAGTAACTGAATGATTTAAAAGCGAAAATTCCTTGCATAAAGAAAAGGTTACATTTTTTACTCCGCCGGCTTCTGCAATACCGGCACATTCCATGCTGACTATCCAAAGTTTCATACTACTTCCTTATTCATTTGTGGCTTGAATTACAGGCTGATTTGTAGGATTCAGGCTGATTACTTCTTCCTGAAGCTTTTTATAAAGAGAATAATCCGGTAAAACCGAATGGGTAATGGCAAAAACAGAAATTTCTACATGAGGACATTCCTTGTAAAACTGAATGACTTTTGTTAAATCTTCCCGTCTTATGCTTTCTGCCCTAAAGTCAGGATTTTCTTTTGCCTTTTTTAAGATGTAATCGGTAGTAAGCTGGGCAATTGCTTCTCCGCATTTTTCAAGATAGAGGTCTAAATCTTCCTGTTTACTTACCTTTCCGCTTTTTACAAGGTCAATCAATTCTTCTGCGTTTAAAGTGATGCCTATGGAATAAGTAAAGTCATATTTAAAGTTATCGCTGCTGTTAAAAATTGAAGTATATAAGTTTCCCGAAGGAAGTTCCCCGCTGATGCTTTTGCTTATATTTACAGGATTAATTTTAAACTTTTTAAGTTCTGCATTAGTTGGAAGTAAAAACTCTTTATGCCAGGAAAAAAGACCCGGAATAACAGGCTGATCATTTACGCCTCCGGTCTTTGAAACAACAATTCCAACTGAATCGGGACTGATTCTTATTTGAGTCCAGCCCAGAACAAAAACAAAGGCGGCAAAAACTCCAAGTATAAAAATACAAATAAAAAATCTCTTCATAAATAAAAACTCTGTTATTAACTTTAATTATATTATAATATAACAATAAAATAAAAATATCTTTATAAATTATGAAAAAAAATAAACTGGAAATTACGACAATACCAAAAAAGATATCAACTCCCCTTTTATACAGAATCACCAGAACCATCATATTGTCGCTGGTTATTTTTTCATTACTTTTAATTACCCTTTATGTTGTAGGAAACTATCAGAATTTTCAGGATTTAAGCCAGAAAACAATTTTAAATGTTTTAATGTACACGGCAATCCTGACTCTTTTTCTGACTGTTCCGGTAATTGTAGAAGATATTATAATGCTCTTTGTAATTAAGCAGAAAACCGGAAGAATTGTTTCATTAGTGCTTATGCTGCTTACAATTTTATTCTGTACTTTCTGTCTTGTTTATACAGGCATGATAGAGATTATTTCGGTTGGTTTTTAGAATATGAGTTTATTTAATTTGTTCAATAAAAAGATAATCCTCCCTGCAAAATTAATCCGTTTTGGAAAGATTTTTACAGAGGCCGGTTTTGAAGCTTACCTGGTAGGGGGTGCTGTCAGAGATGTGTTTTTACATAAAAAGGCTTCTGACTGGGATGTTGCTACAAATGCAAATCCTCAGCAGGTAATGAAATTATTTAAATTTGTTGTACCTACAGGAATTGAACACGGAACCGTTACTGTTCATTTTGAAAAGGAAGAAATTGAGGTTACAACTTTCAGAACGGAAAGTGATTATTCGGATGGAAGACATCCTGACAAAATTGAATACGCCAATACCATTTACGAAGATTTAAGCAGGCGCGATTTTACAATGAATGCAATTGCCGTAAATTTAAGTAATGGAAAAATTGTTGACCCCTTTAAGGGACGCAAAGCAATTAAAAAGAAGCTGATTGTGACCGTTGGAAATCCTCATGAGCGCTTTATGGAGGATGGTTTAAGGCCTGTAAGGGCAATCCGTTTTGCATCTAAACTAAATTTCCTTATAGAAAAGTATACATATTCAGAAATCTTCAAGGACGAAGTAAAAGAAAAAGTAAAAAGCATTTCGGTAGAAAGGTTTCGGGATGAGTTTATAAAAATAATGCAGTCTGAAAAACCTTCTGTCGGCCTGAAACTTCTGGAAGAAAGCGGTCTGCTTGATATTTTTATTCCTGAATTTAAAATCTGCAGGGGCTGTATACAAAGTGATTCAAGAGGCTTTCATAAATTCGATGTTCTTGATCATCTTTTTTATACCTGCGACGGGGCTCCAAAAGACAAGCTTATGGTAAGGCTTGCAGCCCTCTTTCATGATATTGGCAAACCACTTGTAAAGAAGATTATTATTAAAGACGGTGTAGAAACCTTTACTTTTTACAATCACGAAATTGAGGGAGAAAAGGTCTGCCGTACAATAATGACAAGGTTAAAATTTTCAAATGATCAGATAAACTCAGTCTGCCATCTGGTAAAAGAACATATGTTTCATTATCAGTCGGAGTGGACTGACGCTGCGGTAAGAAGATTCATTGTAAGAATTGGAAAAGAAAATATTGATGATTTATATGATATCAGACTTGCAGATATGTACGGTATGTGGAATGAAGCAGTTGATATAAGATATTCTGAAAGCATAAAGCTTTTAATTGAATTAAAAGACAGAATCAAAAATCAGCTGGAAAAACAGAATGCCCTGACCTTAAAAGATCTTGCAGTAAACGGCCGTGACTTAATGGAAGCAGGTTTTCCTTCCGGTAAAGAACTCGGTATAATTCTTAATCATCTGATGGATTGTGTACTTGAAGATCCTCAGTTGAATAGCAAAGAAGCTCTATTAACAATCGCAAAAAAAACTTATAGGTGATATAATAAAAAAATGGAAAATGCAATACAGGCTTTACAAGAATGGCTGGATGATTATCTGAATTTTGAAAGAAATCCGCAAAAAAATATTTTCTGGCTTGATACAATAGATTACTTATGTAAAAGGTTTGATAATCCACAGGATTGTGCCCCTTGTATTCATATTGCTGGTTCCAAGGGAAAAGGCTCTGTTTCTAAAATGATTTCCTGTATTCTGCAGGAAGCCGGCTATAAGGTAGGACTTTATACCTCTCCACATATAACAGACTTCAGGGAAAGAATTTCTATGCCGGATAAATTCTTTTCAGAAAAGGTTTATTCAGATGCCTTAAAAATAATGATGCCGTCCATTGATTCCATTATTCCCGAAAATCTCCCTGCCGAACGCCCGATCACCTGGTTCGAGCTGGTTACCCTTTACGCCTTCCTGGTTTTCAGACAGGCCAAAACCAACTGGAATGTTTTTGAGGTAGGTTTAGGCGGCCGCCTGGATACTACAAATATTGTAAGACCAAAACTCTGCTGTATTACCCCAATTGAACTGGAACATACCGAATTTCTTGGCGACACTGTAGAAAAAATTGCTGCAGAAAAAGCCGGAATCATCAAAAACTGTACGCCGGTTATAATTTCCAAGCAGAATTATGAAAATGTAAAAATTATCCTCAGAGAAAAGGCCATTACCCGCTATGCTCCCTATTATTTTGTTGATGAACTTACTAAAAACTGTTCCTACAAGTTTGACGAAAAAAATCACAAAATGCATGTTCATTTTGAAAGCGAAATTTTTAATCGTCCTATAGAAACCGATATGTCTTTACTTGGAACCCTGCAGTTGGAAAATGCCTGCCAGGCCGCAATTGCCGTAAGAAAGGTGCTTCCAAACTTAAGTGAAGAAATTATAGAAAGAGGCTTGAGTAAGGCAAAACTTCCGGGGCGTTTTGAGATTGTAGAAAATATCAAAAACTACCCTGACCTTCCTCATCTTATTCTTGACGGAGCACATACCTTAAATTCAATAAGATTAACTCTCGATACCTTAAACAAAATGTATGATGATAAAAAGGTTAATCTTTTGTTTGCCTGTGCCGCAGATAAGGATATTGCAGATATATCCCTTTTGTTTAAGAACCGCTTTGAAAATATCTATGTTACAAAACCTGGATCTGTTAAAAAATCTGATATTAACTCAGAGACAGAAGCCTTTAAAAATGCAGGCTTAAAGTTTAGCGTTGATCCTGATTACACAAAGATGATTAAAAAGGCTTTAAGCGAGTCAGAAAAAGAAGGTTCAATACTGCTGGTAACCGGAAGTTTCTACCTTGTAAGCGAAGTCTGCAAAATCATAAAAAGATAAGCGCTTTACTGAATAATTCTTTTTACTCTTTTACTGAGCGAAGTTAAAACTTCGTAGCTGATTGTGTTTCCAATTTTTGCAAGGTCGTCTGCAGTGCATAAAGCCCCGCTTTCTTTTGGCCCAAAAACTACAACCTTATCAAAAACCTTTACGTCCTTATTGTTTTTTCCAAGGTCAACCATACACTGGTCCATACAGATTCTTCCCCTTACAGGGTATTTCTTTCCCTTGATTGTAACTTCAAGTCCAGGAGAAAATCTTCTTAAAAGCCCGTCTGCATAACCTATTGGAAGTACGGCAATATCTGTATCCTCCGGGCAGGTATAAGTACGGCCGTAAGAAATTGTCTGACCTTTTTTAAAGTGTCTTATTGCAACAACCTGAGTTTCAAGAGAAAGGACAGGTTTTATATCAAATTCTTTATGAACTGAATGTAAATATTCTTTTGTAATTTCATCAGGATAATAGCCGTAAGTAATAATACCTGGTCTAACCATATCAAACTGCATGTCCTGGTTATTAAGCAGGGCTGCACTTGCACCGCAGGAGCAGATGCCCGGATCAATTCCCATTTTTTTAACATTTTCTACAGCCTTTTTAAAATCTTCATACTGCTTTTTTGTAAATTCCTGATTTTTTTCTACTGTGCTGTCGCTTACACAAAAGTGGGTAATCATTCCTTTAAGAACAAGATGATTTGTATCCTCTATAAATTTTGCTTCCTGGCCTGCCTGCTCTGAATAACATCCAATTCTTCCCATTCCGGTATCTACAGCAAGAAAAACAGGATATTTTTCGCCGGAATTCTTAAAATGGTCAGCTGCTGCCTTTGCAAATAAAGAAATGTATTCTTTGTCAAAAACAAGAGGAATAATATTGTATTTGATAAGGTCTTCAAATTCTGATGGAGTGCTTAAACTTAAAAGGATGATGTTTGCTTTAATTCCTTCGTTACGTAATTCAATTCCTTCATCAACAGTTGCAACGGCAAAATAATCAATTCCGCCAACTTCGCTGGCCATTTTTGCAGTAAGAACGGCATTATGACCATATCCGTCTGCCTTTACGGCCATACAGATTTTAGTTTCTGCTTTTATATATTTTCTTATTTGTTCTATGTTATATTTTAAATTTTCTTTGTATAAAATTGCTCTGGTACATCTACTCATAATATTCCACCTTTCTATATATTATGATTATGACAAAAAAATCTCAATATCTATATAAAATTATCTATATTGTATAAATGTTTTCTTTTTAATAAAATAACATAAAGTTGTTAAAAATACTTGAGGATTTAATATGATATACACAGATACAAGAGACAGTAATGTAAAAGTTGATTTTAAGACTGCGGTTATGGGTGGAATGAATTCCAAAACTGGTGGATTGTATATACCTGTATCTTTTCCAAAATTAGACAAGGCTTTTTTAGAAAAGGACCCTGCTCCATCTTTTAGAGACATTGCATTTAATATGGCAAAGCCTTATGCAGAAGGCGAAATTCCAGATGATGATTTGAATGCTATAATTCAGGATGCTTATCCTTTTAATCCTAAGATTGTACCTTTAGACAATAATTCCTATGTTCTTGAATTATTCCACGGTCCAACCTGCGCCTTCAAAGATTTTGGTGCCCGTTTTATGGCAAGAGCTATGTCATATTTTAATCGAAGTGAATCTACACCACTTCATATTCTTGTTGCAACTTCAGGAGATACCGGCTCTGCAGTTGGTTCTGCCTTCCACGGTGTTCCAGGTCTTGATGTAACAATTCTTTATCCTGACGGAAAAATTTCTCCTTTGCAGGAAAAACAGCTTTCTACCTTTACCGGAAATGTACGTGCATTAAAGGTAAACGGAACTTTCGATGACTGTCAGAAATTAGTAAAAACTGCCTTTGTAGATGATGAATTAAGAGGAAAATTAAGACTTTCTTCTGCAAACTCAATTAATATTGCAAGACTTCTTCCTCAGAGTTTCTATTACATGTTTGCTGCTTTAAGCGTAAAAAACAGACTTGCAATGGATACAAAAAACAAGGAACAGTCGGTTGTAGTTGTTGTTCCTTCAGGAAACTTTGGAAATCTTACTTCAGGTTTAATTGCCAGAGAAATGGGTGCTCCTATTGACGGTTTTGTTGCTGCAACTAACTCTAACCGCACAATTCCGGACTGGATTGCAACTGGTGACTATAATGCAAGACCTTCTGTTGAAACTTATGCAAATGCAATGGATGTTGGTGCTCCTTCAAATTACGAAAGAATTAAGGCTATGTACAGTCTTGAAGAAGTTCGTCATCTTTTTGCTTCTTACTGGCTTGATAACGAAGGAATTACAAAAGCAATCAGTGAATGTTATAAAAATACAGGTTATATTATTGATCCTCATGGAGCAATCGGTTATAAAGCCTGGGATGACATTAAAAAAGGTGCATTAAAAGACCTTGTTAATGGCTCTAAAAATGATTATACAAAACCTGGTCTTACACCAAATGTACCTGACTGGGCAAATAAAGTAATTGATAATACTGCTTCTGGAATTATTCTTGAAACTGCTTCTCCTGCAAAATTCGGAAGCATTGTAACTGATGCAATCGGTCGTCAGCCACCAATGCCTGCCCGCCTTGAAGAAGTTTTACGCCTTCCAGACAATGCAATTCCAATGGAAAATGATTACGAAGAATTTAAGAAATGGCTTTTAGCTAACCTCTAGTTTTAAAAAAACTGAAGGTTTTTCTTAAGGTTGTTAAAAAAGAAAGGCTGTCCGTTTAAGCTCTTCAAAATGAACTTAGCGGGCAGCCTTTTTTTATGCTTTATAAATTAATTATATAGCAAGGAAGAATTTTACACAGAAAATTAAAGAAAGAATGTATGTAAGAACTGATACTTCTTTTCCTTTTCCTGTACAAAGCTTAATTACTGTGTAAGTAATCAAAGCAAGTCCGATTCCATGTCCAATTGAACCAGAAACTGGCATTGCAAGGAGCATGATGAATACTGGAGCTGTCTGTGTAATATCTTCAAAGTCAATCTTCTTAAGACCGCTGAGCATGATAATTCCAACGTAAATTAAAGCAGATGATGTAGCAGCAGCAGGAATAATTGCAGCGATAGGAGAAATGAACATACAAAGAAGGAAGATGATTCCTGTTGTAAGGGCTGTAAGACCTGTACGTCCGCCGGCTTCAACACCAGAAGCAGATTCTACGAAAGTTGTTACAGTAGAAGTACCTGTACAAGCACCTGTTACAGTTCCAACTGCATCGGCAAGGAGAGCTTCCTTCATCTGTGGCATGTTTCCTTCTTCATCAAGCATGTTAGCTTTAGCAGCAGTTCCAACAAGAGTTCCAATTGTATCGAACATATCAATAATACAGAAAGTAATGATAAGGGTGATGATTGTGAACCATCCGATCTGTGGAAGAGCTTTAAAATTGAATTTGAATAAGGTATTTTCAGCCATATCTTTGAATGGTGGAACCCATGAAGCTGTTGCAAGAGTTGCAAAAGGATTTACATGGAAGAAAATAGCCTGTCCTGCCCAGTAAAGAATGCTGGCAGCAAGCATACCAAGAATTACAGATCCCTTAATCTTGAAATGGCTTAATACGATGATTACAAAAAGTCCAACAAACATAGTTACAACAGTAAGAACCATTGCTCCATATCCGCTTCCCATGTTGCCTTTAGCAAAAGATGCTGTAAGGGCACCAAAGAAATCTCTCATTACAAAGAAAGGTCCGCCTTTTTCTGAATAAATACCGGCATTTGAACCAAGACCAATGTTCATAAGCATAAGACCGATTGCAGGTCCAATACCAAGTCTTACTCCAAGAGGAATGGCATTTACAATTTTGTCGCGAATGTTAAAAATTGAAAGAAGTACAAAGATAATACCTTCAATAAGAATAATAACAAGACCAGCCTGGAATGATTCAGCATAAGTAAGTCCTGTAATTGAAACAATCTGGGCAATTACAAATGCAAAGAAGCTGTTTAATCCCATTCCTGGTGCCATTGCAAATGGTTTGTTGGCAACAAATGCCATTACAAACATACCGATTGCAGATGCAATACATGTTGCAAGGAAGATACCATTCCACAAGCCCTGGCCGCCGTTAGCACCAAAGCCTGTCAACAAATTTGGATTCAAGGCAATAATATATGCCATTGTCATAAAAGTTGTAAGACCGGCAATAATTTCTGTTTTAACAGTTGTGCCGTTTTCCTGCAGCTTAAAAAGCTTTTCCATAAATTAATGACCTCCTTTTTATGGATAGATTTTTTTAAATATTGTGAATTATATCACATTTTTTCTTTTACAAAAAGTAAGTCTTCATCATACCCTTGCCTTTTACATCAGTATCTTTGTTTTCGCTGTAAGAAAAGAGTTCTGAAGTCTGAACCTTAGTTGTTTCTGTAACGTGTATTTTCATAGGTATGCCTGTACTTTCCATTCGGCTTGCAACATTTACAGTATCACCCCAGATATCATAAATAAACTTTGTTTTACCAATAACACCGGCAACAAGTGGACCAGAGTTTAAGCCAAGTCTTATTTCGAGCTTTACAGGGGATTCTTCGTTAAACTTCCTTACATCTTCAACAAGGCCCAGGGCAAATTTAATCATTTTTACAGCCCCGTCATTATGTTTATTCTGGGTAAGACCTGAAGCTGCCATATAAGAATCTCCGATAGTTTTGATTTTTTCTACCCCTTCACTCTGAGCCCTTTCATCAAACATTGTAAACAGATGATTAAGCATGGTTACGACTTCTTCTGCCTTAAGGCTTCCGCTTATATTTGTAAAACCGACAATATCTGTAAAGAGAACGGTTACATTAGGGTATTCTTTAGCAATTGTTCGTCCAGGGTGTGCAGTCAGTTCTTGTGCAACTTCTTTTGGAAGAATATTAAGCAGGAGGCTTTCTGAACGATTCTTTTCAGCTTCAAGTTCTTTTGTTCGTTCTTTTACTGTGTTTTCAAGTTTTTTATTCTCCTGTTCCACTCTAATAAGTTTATCTTCCAGCATTGTAATAGTAATCGAAATAATAAAAACTATTATTAAAAGAGAAAGGAAAACCTTAAAAAGTGTATTTGAAAGAGGCTTTAATGTGCTTGAATAGGTAAAATTTATTGTCTGCTCAAGCGGCTGATAATCGTGAGGTGTGTACATAATACAGCCAAAGCCAAGGGTTTTTAGAGGAGTGATTTTATAAAAATCTACACCGTGAATATTTTCTTTATCTTCTTCGTGAGGTTTTTGAACATTAAGATGATTCTGGGCAATTGAGAAGGTTCCGTTCCATGGCCCCGGATCAACTGAACAATTATCAGGAAGATTAATAGAAAAACTCCATTCAGTAATGATGGTACTTTTCATATTATTAAAGATAACACCATCATACTGGGCACCGGTTCTGTCAGGATCTTCACCATCAACCCATTGTTTATCTGCATTTCTTAAAAAGGTTACGCAGACTGCTTTTGTAGGATCATTGGCGGTGTAAGGTTGATTAATAGTAAGAGTTTTATCTGGAAGGCTAAGTCCTGTAATGGAAATAATAGTAAGAATAAGAATAACTCCTGCAAGAGTTATTGTAAGTGTCTGCCAGAAATGACTTCTAACTACCCTTTTTTTGCTGGTAATTTTTATACTTTCATTATTACTTTTATATATTGGACTTGAAATAGAAGCTGCCCTTTCTCCTGTATAAAACTGAAGTTCCATTAATTTTAAGGATGAATAAAAAAGATGAAGGGCACCAATGCCTAAGAAAAAATTAATCCAGGAATAACCGTAAACAAAAAGAATTAATATTACTCCAATAAAAGGCATAACAAAGTAGACAATCAGGGAAATAAATACATTCTTTGCCATCTTCTTTCTGTTTTGTAAAAGCATGGTAAAAGTAATAAGAGCAGGTAAAAGTCCAAGAACAACGCTGACAGAATAAAGTGCACTTCGATGGTAAATGTTATTTGCATCAAAAAAATAGTACATATTGTTGAATTGATTAATTATTGTAAGCAGAATACTAAAAATACTTATGTAAAAAACAATAAAAAGCTGAATAGGAAGTCCCTTCTTAACAGAATCTTTTGGATGCAAAAGAATTGTTAAACTTAAACGGCTGGACTTAATAAATTCACAAACATAAAAACAAAAGAAAAAAGATACAGAAGAATTGAGTACAAAAACAAGAAAATTTGAAATTCTTACCATGTAGTAGCCGGCAGGACTGGTATTTCCCCTGTAAAAATAAGCAAGAGCATCAAAAAGCATTAAAAAGCCGGTAAAAAATTCAATAAAGATAAGGGTGCGGCGGCCGTTTTGTTTTAATTTGTGCCCTGACCATAAAAAGATTCCTACCTGAAAACAGAATACGGAAAGAAATGTAAGTGTTATTATGCTGATAATTCTTGTAAAATCTGTCATTAATAAAATCCTGAAAGAAGATAATATATTCTATTATATTATTAATATTAGAAATTTAAAGAAAAACTTAAGTAAAAAATCTTACTTTTAATAAGATTAAAATTGTGATAAAATTATTTATTCTGAAGGGAGAGAAAAAAATTGCTATACTCAATTATACCACTTGCATTTTTTATTATTAATATAATTTTAAATTATAAACTTTTTTTGAGTTACGGCTTTATCAGTAAAAAACAGAAAGACGAAGATAATGTACATGTTCGGTATAACTGGTTTTTACTTACATCAAACATCTACCTTCTTATTGATATGTCATGGGGGCTTCTTTATGAACATCATGAAAGGTCTGCCCTCTTTCCATTTATTTATAGCCTGACTGTTTTTTATTTTATTTTTATGCTGCTTACAATTGTAAGCTGGGCCAGATATATAGTTGCATATCTTTATAATAAAGGACTTAAAAGTTCAATACTAGTGCATACAGTATGGGCTTTATTTACAATAGGTCTTTTATGTCTTATTGCAAACCGTTTTTACCATTTCATGTTTTATTATACCGAAGAACATGTATACGTTGGTCTTAACGGAAGAAATATTTCCTTTCTTTTACAAATTGCCTTTTATACAATAATTACAACTTATATGTTCGTTCTTGCCCATAAAACAATAGGACGACAAAAAATCAGATACCAGGCCGTTGCTGCAACAAGTATGGTGCTTTGTATATTCCTGACTTTACAGATTCTTTTTGCCTTTTATCCTTTTTACGCAATGGGACTTACAATTGGAATCAGTCTTGTTCATTCTTTTGTAGAAATGGATGAAAAAAAAGAAAAGGATATTCATGATCATATTGCTTCTTCCATGGCTGAAGATTACGAAGCAATTTTTTATATTGATATAGCTTCGGGCGAATATCTTTCTTTTTCTAAAAGTCAGAAATATATGAGTATGAAAGCAAAAGCCAACGGAAAAGATTTTTTTAAGGATGCACTGGAAAGTATTGAAAATTGTGTTTGTCCTGATGACTGGGAATATGCAAAAAGTTTTTATAATAAGGAAACAATGCTTAAAAATCTTGAAGGAAAAAAATCCTTTTCTTTTAAGTACAGAGTTTTAATTGATAATAAACCAAGGTTCTTCCTTTTTACAGTAATGCGCGAAAGCTCTGGAAAATATTTTATTTTTTACGAAAAAGATATTGAAGATGAACTTATTGCAGAGAAAAAACAGAAGGAAAATCAAAAGAAGACAATTACTTTTAGTCAGATTGCAGAAAGTCTCGCTTCCAACTATGACGTTATTTATTATGTAGATATTAAGGATTCTTCTTATGTTTGTTACCAGGCAAATGAAATTTTTGGAGAATTGCAGGTAAATAATTCCGGAGACAATTTCTTTGAGGAATCTGTTAAAAATATCCCAAGCGTTATTCATGCACAGGATTGTGACCAGATAATAGAATTTATAAATAGGGATAATATGATTTCTACAATGGAAAGTCATAAAGACTGCAGTATAAGTTACAGGATTATGGTATCTGGTAAAGCCCAGTATACCAGAATGACAATAAGAAAAAGCAGTGATGGCAGTCATTTTATTATTTGTGTTGAAAATATAGATGAAGAAGTTAATAGAGAAAAACAGCACCTTAAAGAACTTAAAACAGAAAAAGAACTTGCAAGACGCGATGAATTAACCGGAGTTAAGAATAAGACTGCATATAACGAACTTGTTGCTTCGGTTCAGGGAAACATTGATAAAAGGCTTGATTATCTTAATTTTGCACTGGTTGTTTGCGATACAAATAATCTTAAGCAGATAAATGATAGTCAGGGACACGCTGCCGGAGATGAATATCTTATTGCTGCAGCAAAGATGGTGTGCAATATTTTTGTTCACAGCCCGGTATTTAGAATTGGCGGAGATGAATTTGTTGTTTTTCTGTGCGGGGATGATTATTCGGTAAGATATGAGCTTTTAAATAAAATGAACAAACTTGTCCTTGAAAATAATAAGAATAAAAAAGGGGTAATTTTAGCCAGTGGAATGGCTGAATACGACCCTGAAAAGGACACCCTTGTTTCAGATATTTTTGAACGTGCAGATAAAGAAATGTACGAAAACAAAAAGAATCTGAAAAAAAAGTAAGGAATATAAAAATCTTCATCAATCTGATATTATAAAAATACAGGACAGTTAAAATCAAAATGCCAAAAAAACTTTTTTTAATATCATTAATTTCTATTTTTTTTATTTCCTGCAATCATGCAAACAAAAATCAGATAAAAAGCAGCGAATCTTTTACTGCCATGAATACTTATATGACAGTAAGCCTTTATGCATCCTCTCAAAAACAAGGGGCAGAAGTTTGCGAAAAAATAAAAAAGAGAATCATACAGCTGGAAGAAATTCTTTCTACTACCCTTCCTCAAAGTGATGTTTACTACATAAATCATAATAAAAAACTCCCTTCCCCTCTAAAAGCAGAGCTTTCCGAGCTTCTTGATTTTTCAAAAATCATGTATGAAAAAACTGATGCAGCCTACAATCCGGCCCTTTATCCATTAATTCGCGAATGGGGATTTACACAGGGAGAATATAAAGTTCCTTCAGAGGAAAAAATCGCGGAACTTCTTTTGCATACTGATTTTTCTAAACTTTGTGACTGGCCCTGTACTAACGGAGCTTCCATAAACAGTCAGATGGAAATTGATTTTGGTGCCATTGGTAAAGGCTATGCTGCCGACCAGGTCCAGAAGCTTCTTGAAGAAAACGGAATTGAATCTGCCCTTTTAGATTTAGGGGGAAACATTCAGGTTCTTGGAAAAAAGCCTGATAAGTCTTTCTGGAGAGTTGGAATAAAAAATCCCTGGAATGGAGAAGCTGCCTGTGCCCTCAAGGTAGATTCTAAAGCTGTAGTTACAAGCGGTGGTTATGAAAGATTTTTTGAAGAAGACGGAAAACGCTATATTCATATTTTTGATTCTAAGACCGGGCGGCCAGTTGAAAGTGATTTAGAAAGTGTAACAATCATTACTCCGGTTACTTCGATTAACCCGATTATTTCGGGCGGAAAATATGCTGACTGTCTTAGTACTGCCCTTTTTGTTATGGGAAAAGACAGGGCAATTGATTACTGGAAAAAGAATCCTGATTTTGATTTTATTCTTATTACAAAAGAAAAAGCTTTAATTTATTCTGAAGGCTTAAAAGATTCTATAGAGATTCTTTATCATTTTGATTCTCTTGAATATGTTCAAAAAGATTAAGGCATAAAGAATATTTTATTCTTTGAATTATGGAACCCTTAGAAGTTCTGAAGCGGTCATTCATAATTTTGTAATAGCCAAGACTTTGACCTAGTAAAGTTTCTTTGCCGGGCTTAAGGCTTACGGCACATTGACTTAAGGCACTTACGCTGGAAAGAGTCAGGGCTTTTTGAATTCCCATAATTAAAGCATCCTGAGTTAAAGAAATATTCCAGATTTTAAAAATCACTTTTCCATTTGGTATGAATAGGATTGAAAAAAATATAAAGAGCCAGAGGGAAAGATGAGGAAGAATATAAATCTTTCTTTTTGAAAGCTTCTGGGCTGTAAAACTTAAAAGTAAAGCAGCAGCAAGGACTATCAGATTTTTTATAAAGAAAAGCGAGATAGAAAGCATAATAATGAAAATGGCTGCAAGAATTTTTGGAACTTTAACTTTGACTTTTTTTGCGGGGGCCTTATCTTCGGATTCTTCGCCTGCCTCGTTGTTTCCAGCGCCGGCGTCGAAGTTCGCGGCGGCTTTATCTTCAGCGGAGGCGTCGAAGTCTGCGGCGCCTTTCTCTTCAGCGGCGGCGGACTGGAAGGAAATCTCATCAAAATTCTTAAGACTTTCCTTTATGCCCGATTTTTCGCAAAAAAATGCTGTTAATAATCCGCTTAGAATATTAAAGATCAGCATGGGGCCAAGTAAAGAATAAGTTCCTTTTCCAAGATACATGGCTGCAAGGAAAATTTGAATAAAGGCGCTAAGTTCTGAGCCTGCAAGCGAGATGCCATAAATGCTGACTGCTATTTTAGAAAACACTTTATAAAGAACTTTCATAAGCAGCGCACTCAAGAGGGACTGTAAAAGGGAGATTATATAAAATGGCGAAAAAAGAGTGCCTGCTGTAAGGGAAGCTGCCGTTGCTTTTAGTATGGAAAGAAGTATAAAAGAAAGCGGATCCAGCTCCAGTGCAAGAAGTATAACCGTATTTGCAAGACCCAGCCTGAAAAAAGGGATAATACGGGGAAGAATCATTTCTGCATAAGAAAAAAGAAGTGTCAGGGCGCAAAGGTATGCTAATTTATTCCGAGATTGCATCAAAGTCTCCTTCTTCTTCCAGGCTTATGATTACATTATTTGGTAGGCAGACCAGGGGGGAATGCCAGCCCTGATTAACGCAGGTTTTATTTGGGCAGGGGGAATCAATAATCCTTACCTTTCCTTCTTTTATTTCAAAAGTTGTAATACCAAGACTTCCCTGTACTTTGTAGATTCCATCTTTTTTTGCAGAATATTCGTATTGATTTTCTCCGGCCTTTACTTTTACTATGCTGCCCTTTTTAGAAAAACTTTTAAATGTAAGAAAGCTTCCAAGTGCTAAAAAAAAGAGGATTAATAAAATATCAAGGATCTTTAGATTTTTCATTTTTATTGTTCAGAAGAAATTTTGTTTAGAATAATTTTCCAGTTACTGCATCTTTGATAATTATCGTTCGGAAAATCGCAGGTCTGGTTCCAGGGACGGTCATAAACCAGAACTTTTAAATCTTTAAGGTGATTAAAAAACTTAAAGGCTGAAGGCGAATCTTCTATGGCATAATCAAAATGCATTTTGTAGTAATCTTCCAGTTCCAGGGTAAAAGAAGAGCCTTTTATAAAAGTGTCGCGGCCATATTTATTAAGGCAGTAAAGTTCTGCATTTGTAAGTCCGTGTTCATCAAGCCACTGGCGGGAGGCTTCGTAAGATGCCGAAGGCCGTCCTGTGATTATTTTTACATTGTGTCCTTTATTCAATAAAGTTTGAATTCCTGCAATGGCTCCGGGACTTTCTTCGTAAGATAAAAGAACTTCCCTCTTATGAGCATAAATCATCATATCTTCATATTCTTTATCTGTGAGCGAAAAAGATTTTTGAAGATTAAAATATTTTATTTTTTCATAGGGAATATCAAGATTATATAGTTTTTTCACAAGACCAGAAAAATACCTTGCAGTCTCGCAAATACAGTCATCAAAATCAATGTAAATGTTCATACAAATATTATAGCAGATGTGCGGGGAGATAAAAAAGTTGCATCAGTTTTTTTTTATATTTTTTCGTATGATATATGTACAAAAATTAATTTTATGCTATAATCAAAAAATCTTTTGGGGCTGTAGCTCACCTGGCTAGAGCGCTACAATGGCATTGTAGAGGTAGTCGGTTCAAGTCCGATCAGCTCCATAAAAATTAATTTAAGAATTTATTAAGTTCTTCTTTTATCCTAATCTCTTCATTAGATCCTTTCGTACTGAACCTTAAAAGTGGTAATCCGATTATTTCAAATATTTGATTTTTCTTTTCATCACGTTCAGCCTGTTTTGTTCCTTTTTTATGATATTTATATCCATCCACTTCTATTCCAAAAAGAATTTCTTTAGTTACTTTATTGAATATAGTAAAATCAACATGAGACCAGCTTCTTGATGCAAATTCAGATAGTTCAAGAGGAAGTTGTCTTATAAATTGTCTATTTACAATATTTTTTAAAGGCATTTCAAAGACATAACCAAATCGTGAATACTTTTTTTCTGCAAATATCTGATTAAGCAGAGTATTCATAGCATTTTCTGAATCATACTTTGAAATTTTTTTTGTCTGAGTAAGAAATTTGAATTTAGCTGCAGTGTCTTTTGTATAAAAAAAGTCAAAAATTGAACTGACATTGCTTTCTTCTAAAGAAAAATTATTATACTGAATATACTTTAGCAAAGACATTATATTTGAGTTTTCTGGCTGATTATTCCCCGAAATTATAATTGACAGTTTCTTTTTAGCTCGTGATATTGCTACATTCAGCATATTTGAATTATCAGTAAAACTTGTGATTTCATTATCAACTGTTGAAATTATAATATTATCTTTTTCCCTACCCTGATATTTATGAACCGTTGCAGCGTCAATCCCCGGAATTTGATTCTGAATTGCATCTGTTTGATTATTGTATGGAGCAATTATTCCAAGATTTTCTTTTTTAGCTTCTGAATAATTTTTAAGAATTTCTTCTTTTATTACATCAATCTGTCTTTGGTTGTAATGATTAGTACAGAAATTTCCGGGAATTGTTTTTATTGCCTGCAAAACATCTTTTTCACCTTTATCTTCTGTCATAATCAATAATTGTCCATTATAAAACTGCTGATTACAGAAATTGATGATTTTTGGATGGCATCGATAATGTTCTCGAAGTAAAGTTTGAGGTGTATCTGGAAGAACATGTTCAAGCGAAGCTAAGAAGCTGTGTGTATAATTATAACCTTCTGCAAGACCCGTTTTCTTAAAAATTTCTTCGACTGTCTTTTTTTTATTTTCTTCAATAACGTTTGGAAGCTGCATTTTGTCACCAACAATTACAGCATTTTTTGCACAGGACAATGCAAGAGCTCCTGTCACAATATCAACCTGAGATGCTTCATCCATAATAACATAATCAAAAAGAAAATCACCGTCAGGACCAATTGTTCCTCTTGAAGAAAAGGTGGTACTTAGAATAACAGGATATTCGTTTGTAAATGCAGAAGGATGAAAATAGATATCTTTTCCATCTTCAAACTTAGTACGTTCAGTCTTTTTGGAATATTTATTAGCAATTTTTGATTTTAATCTTACAAGACATTCATTATAAATAGATGATGGATAAAAACTATCCACAATTGAATGATTTTCGGAAAGTTCAGCTTCAAGTTCTTTTTGGATAAGAGGATAATAGATAGTCTTAATTGTATCTATGACTTTTTCAGGCTCTGTTTCCCAGAACTTATAAGTTCCAATTCCGTAATTTAATTTCAGGTTGAGTTTTGTAAAAAATCCAAGTTTTTCTTTTTCTGTGTATATAAACTGAATTTTTTGAAGAAGCTCCATTAATACATCAGATTTTTGTTTTAATAGTTTTTTATTATAGTAAATATCATGAGATGTAGAAGAAAAATAATTTATTTCTGTTTTAAGTGAATCTAATTGAGTATTAATGATTGAAATTCGTTCATTTGCTTCAAAGTATCTTTCAAGTTTTTTTATTTCATCATCAAGAAAAATTGAAATGCCAGAAAGTTTGTTATCCCATTCTTTTAAATATGACGGATAAAACTGTTTTTGATTTTGTAAAAAATCTTCTGTATTTTTTCTCTTACCCAGTGTTGCACAAATAAATCCCAGTCCATATTTTTCGGAAGATAATTTTTCGTAAACATTTGCTGTTGCATCATTGTTATTTGAAACAATCAGAACGGTTTTATTGTTCATTAAAAGATTAGCAATTATATTTAGAATTGTTTGTGTCTTACCCGTTCCTGGAGGACCTTGAATAATGCTTAATTGATTATTTAAGGCAATATCTACAGCTTTAAATTGGCTTCTATTACAACCAAATGGAAAAATAAACGATTTAATTACTTTTTCTTCTGGATTCCCTGTTTTGGGATTCAGATATTTTGCAAGTACAGAGTTTTCATTTACAAAGCGGGATTTTTCTAAATTTTTTACAAGAAGAGTCTGACTGTCATCATTTTTAATATCACTGAATTCTGCCATTTGTAAAAGATAATCAAAAACACTTGCTGAATGTTTATCTTTAAGAGTATTTTTGATTATCTGAACATCAGACTTTTTATAAAAATATTGTTTTCCGTCTTTATAAGTAATAATGTAAATATTCTTATTCTTGTCAAATTGTAACTGTTCAATAAAATCAGTTTTATTTCTTCTTCCATATTTATCTGAAACAAAAATGATATCGTGAATCTCTGTTTTATTTTCCATAAAAAAGCTTAAAATGAATTATACCATACCTTAAATTACTTCTCTATGATTTAGTTGAAATAAAAAAGCAAAAGGAACAGAGCAAGAATATTATTATATTCAAGTTTTGTAACCACACAGCCTGTAATGACTTTGCCGGTTTCAACAAGTTTCTTTCTGTTCCTAATGCCAATAACGCCAGGCAGAGCGTAGCCTTTAGACGCAGTGCGTACAGTTTCCTCGCTGTATGGTAGTGGATAATAGTAACCGTCTTTTGCCACAGTCAGTGTGCAGCTCTTTCCCTGAATCATCATAGGGAAATTGTAAAACGGAATTCCAATACCTAAGGGGAAATAAATGTCACTCTAGGGGAAATATATGTAATACAGGGGGAAATGGGGTTACATTTTTTCTAATTCGTTTTTTTCTATTGGTTTTATTATTGCTTTTATTTTTTTGCAATGTGGTTTTGCTTCATAGAATTTTATCGAATCAAAGTTTGAATAAGATTTCATAATATTATATATTTCATTTCTTACATCCAGAGAACATTTCTTTCCAAATGTAATACTTTCAATTATTCTATCAGGATATCTAACTATAGATTCTCCATTTCTTTTTAGGTCTTGATAAAATCCACGATATTCATTTTCATAATTCCATTTTCGAGTTTTATTTAATAAATTATACATTATGTTATTGTTATTGCGGGTATTACCCATTAGTGGATGTATAAGGTCTGTCTCATAATTCTCAACAAATGGATAATAATAGTGTTTGCCATCATTATCATATTTTATTTTCTGTAATGGAATGTAATATTTTCCTTCATGTTGTTGAAAAAATGGTTCTCTTTCAGATTCTAATGTTTCAATATAAAAATATGGAAATTTTTCATCAAGACGATAAGCTTTATATCCAATACATATTCCAGAGAATTTATTACAATAATCTTTATGATTCCACATTTCAATTTTATCGTTTTTATCTGTCAAGCTAAGTATATGAAAGTGATCAAAAGTTTTTTGTACTGCTTTTTCTAAATCAAGATTTTTGTTATTAAGTCTTTGTCTTATAACTTCTGGTGTCCATAATTCTATATCTTCTGGAACACGATTTTGTGCAATAGACTGTGCTTTTATGTGTGCAATCCAATTATTTATATCTTCATCTGTAGCATCATAACAAATTGGTATTCTGCAATCAGCAGGATCATTTAATTGACGTGGTATTGAAAAATAGAAGTATCTGTTTTTCATACTATCAAGTGAATAATCAGTAATATTCTTGAATTTATAAAAGATTTTTTCTGTCATATTGAAAATTTAATAAAAAAAAATATACAAAGACAAGTTTTAGAGAATTTTTAGTAAACTATATATAAAAAGTCTAAAACTTTATTTTGGGCTATGATTTATTATCTGCCCAGAAATATGATTTCATGGTATAATAGAATAATGAACACATTTGAATCCTTACTTGCTGAGCTAAATGAAAGCCAATATAAAGCAGCAACATTTGAGAACAAACATTGCATGGTTCTTGCTGGTGCAGGCTGTGGTAAAACAAAAACAATAATTGCTCGTGCAGTTTACCTCATTTCCCAAGGGATTCCTGCTGATAGAATTCAAATACTATCTTTTACACGTAAATCAGCTTCTGAAATCTATGAACGGGTTCGTATTTCTGTTGGTGAAGAACAAACAAAAGGACTTCATACATCGACTTTTCATACCTGGTGTCTTAATATAATTAGAGCAAATGCAAAACTCTTTGGAAAAGAAGGCTTCACTATTCTTGACCGAGATGATCAATTACAAATCTTCCGACTATACCGAGGTCGTCATGCAAAAGGTACTTTTCCCACAGCGGAACAGATCAATGATTTATATTCTTTTGCCCGAAATACAAAGAAATCTTTGTCATCTTGCTTTGATTTAAATCTTCCAGAATATGCAGAATTAAAAGAAAAGATTGCAACCATAATGAAAAATTATGAACAGAAAAAAGAAGAGAATAACTACATTGATTATGATGATATTCTTGATTTTGTTTCTGCCGCAATAAACGGTTATCCTGAAATCGCAGTGTATATCGGAAAACAGTACGATTATATCTTAGTTGATGAAATGCAAGATACAAATCCACTTCAATGGACTCTACTTGAACCATTATCCAAGTATTGTACTTTATTCTGTGTTGGTGATGATGCTCAATCAATTTATGGTTTTCGTGGTGCAGATTTTAATAATGTTCATTCTTTTTCTGAAAGAATTCCAAATTCTGAAATCTTACGACTTGAAGATAATTATCGCTCTACACAGGAAATCCTAGAATTATCAAATTGGATGCTCTCAAAAAGTCCATTGAATTACAATAAACAACTACAGGCTGTTCGTGGTCCTGGAAATATTCCAGAAATCCATGATTTTGATAATGAATGGGAACAAAGTCGTTTTGTTGCAGAGCTTTTGGAAAATAAAAAAGCTGAAGGTGATGCTTTTTCTGATAACCTTATTTTAGTTCGTTCGTCCTCAGATGCAAGACCTATTGAAACGGCATTTATCCAAAAGAATATTCCTTATGTATTTATTGGTGGAATGAAAATTCTTGAATCAGCTCATATAAAAGATATTCTTTCTCTTTTAAGGATATGTGTTAATTCAAAAGATGAAATTGCCTGGATGCGATATTTATTGTTGTGGCAGGGAATTGGAGAAAAAACAGCTTCTGAAATTACGACAGAAGCTGTTACACTCACGTCTAACGCTGATGTATTAGAGTATATTGGTAAATGTCAAAATCAATATAATTTTTCAAATGAAGTTTCAGCTGCAATAAAAACAATATGTGAAAAAGAATTTGCACCTAAAGAAGCTGTAACTTTAGCAGTGCAATATCTTTCACCTCAACTTATAGAAAAATACAAAGGTTCTCAATGGGAAAAAAGAAAGAAGGATTTTGAAAGCTTACTTCGCCTTTCAGAAAAATATTCAAATCTTACAGAATTTATTGACAGTTGTATTTGTGAACCAATGAATGATGCCGGTTTAATTCCTGAACAAGAAAAAGATCTGGTTACAATTTCTACTATTCATAGTGCTAAAGGAATGGAAAAAGAACGCTGCTTTGTTATAAATGTTTCTGCTGGTACTTATCCTAACAGTCGAGATATAGATACCATTGAAGAAATTGAAGAGGAACGAAGAGTTTTATATGTTGCTCTTACCCGCGCAAAGAACGAATTAATAATAACAAGAATTCTCAAAGCAAATTTTGCGTATGATTCAAGTGATTCGGGTAAACTTATGGAAATGTATTTTCTTAATGAACTCCCGAATGAATTAGTAAAAATTGTAAGTCATAAAAAAGTTGATGATTTACCACCTGCATTTAAAACAGGAAAACCTCTGAATATAAAAGTTGGTATAGATTTCTCATAACAAAGGTTTTATACAGTGGATGTATTACATAATAATCTTAATTCAGATTCTCATACTATTGATTATCAGAAAGATATTTATATTCCACAAGAAAAATTTAAAATACATATTTCAAAGGTTCTGTTTACAATATTATGCAATGATAACACTTTCATAAAAACAAATATTGCGCTTGAGTCTTTTAACGAAGGAAAGGCATATGCAGATAAATTGCAAAAATTAGAAGATTCAATTGCAGTTGAATTAAATAAATATACTAGTAAAACATTACAGGATTCAAATGCAACTCTTCGTCGTCTTAGAGAAGAAAAAGCAAATTTAGAAGCATTGTTAATCAATAATGAAGAATATCAAAAGTATAAAAATTTTGATTTTCATACTTTAAGTAATTTAATTAAAGATATTCCGAATAATGAAGTTGAGATATATAAGCAAAATAAAAAGAATCTAGAATCCATTGCAGTTAGATTTCAAAAGGATATAGAAAATACAACAACAAAAATCTTTGAAAAATACTCAAATGATATAGATATAATTCCTTACTTAGTTATTGATTCGAATATTCTTAAACTTACCTGTGATAAATCAACCGAGGACGTAATAATAGAATTTGGGAAAATACATTTCACAAAATCAATATTTGCAAAATACAGAAATATTCCTGAAAATCTAAACAAACTCTCTTCAAAAGAAGAAAAAAGCTATCCTAAATTTATTAAACAATTAAATCAGAGCCAGCAATTTGCCGTTACATATCCTCTTGAACATATTCTTGTTCTTGCAGGAGCTGGTTGTGGTAAAACAAAAACAATTATATCTCGTGCAGCCTGGCTTGTTTCCCAAAATATTGCTCCAGAACGAATTCAAATTCTGACTTTTACAAAGAAAGCCGCGAGTGAAATTGTTGAACGAGTTAATAATTGTCTTGAACAAAGTTTATACGGTCTCAATGCATCGACATTTCACAGATGGTGCGTAGATATATTGAAATCAGCACCCGAAATCTTTGGTTATAAGAATTTCTCAATTATTGATCGAGACGAGCAACTTCAGCTGTTTAAGAGAATCAGAACAGAAATGAAGATTTCAAAAGAGATTCAATTTCCAAAAAATGCAAAGATATTAGATGCTTATTCATACGCTCGCAATACCAGAAAGTCATTATCACAAGTAATGCAAATTCAACTTTCAGATTTCCTTTCTTCGCAAGATAGAATTGCTTTAATAATGAAGCACTATGAAACAGAAAAACGTAATAGAAATTATCTTGATTATGATGATATTCTTGATATTGTATCAACTGCAATAAATCAAAATGAAGAAGTCTGCAAATGGCTGGGCTCAAAATATGATTGTATTCTTGTGGATGAAATGCAGGATACAAATCCTCTTCAATGGGAATTGCTAGAACCACTTTCTAAATATGCCAAATTATTCTGTGTTGGAGATGATGCCCAGTCAATTTATGGTTTCCGTGGTGCAGATTTTGAAAATATTCATAGCTTTCAAAATAGGATTCCTGATTCTGTAATAATCAAACTTGAAGACAATTATCGTTCAACACAAGAAATTCTGGATGTATCAAATTGGTTGTTAAAATCAAGCCCAATAAAATACAACAAAGAATTGAAAGCTGTAAAAGGAAAAGGAATCAAACCTGAATTACATTCGTTTGTAAACATTTTTGATGAGGCTTCTTGGATTGTTAAAGATTTATTGACACGTTATAAAAAAGATAGTTTATGGACAAACAAACTTGTTCTTGTACGCTCTGCATATTCTGGTCGCAATATTGAAATTGAATGCTTGAAAGAGTCTATTCCATATATTTTCATTGGCGGCCAGAAACTTATGGAGTCTGCTCATATTAAAGACTTACTTTCATTACTTCGGATTGTTGCAAATTATAAGGATGATTTAGCATGGTTTAGATTTTTAAATTTGTTCCCAGGGATTGGAGAGGTAACAGCGAATAAAATTATTAATCAAATATCATCTTGCGATAAGCAATCAGAAGTATTGGATTTATTGAATAATAAGATACAAGAAAGTTTTGGGTTAAAGGAAATATATAAGAATCTTACTGAAATAGAGTCTTTAGAAGATTCTATAGATATGGCTTTAGATTTTCTAGATGAAATACTTATGTTCAAATATGGAAAGAATGAATGGTTAGCTAGAAAAAATGATTTTACTTTCTTGAAGCAACTTTCGCCACAATTTAAATCAATAAATGAACTCATAGAAGAATTTCTTTTAAATCCTATTTTCTCATCACAGAATAACGAAAAAAAAGACACTCTTGTAATATCCACAATTCATTCAGCAAAAGGTACAGAATCAGATATTGTTTATGTTTCTGATGTTTCAATTGGTAAATATCCATCGATACGTGATTCGTCAATCGATGAACGCGAAGAAGAACGTCGTGTTTTATATGTAGCTTTGACAAGAGCAAAAAAGGAATTGATTATTACAAGAAACAATTTTGAATCTGATTTTATAGATGAAGATGCTTTATATTATTTGCGCACTCAATATTTCTTGAATGTCTTGCCTGAGGGGTTATTAAAAGAAGTTCATCATAAGAAACAAGCCATTGAAGTTCATCGTGTTCATACTTCTTTTTCTGATGAAGATATTAAAGAACTTCCAGAAAAATATAGAATCAGAGTTTCTAATGTAAAACAAAAAATTGAACAAAGTTCACAAAATAACAATTCTATCAAAATAATGACTAATAATGCTTCTAGTGAAGAAAAGAACCCTTTAATTGTCGAATATATGAAAACTCGAAAATTCGGTGATGCATACCCTAATGAAATTAAAGCAGCTATAGTTGCAGAGTATATACCCAAAGTTTACGGCTATAAGAAAATCGGCAAAAAATATGGCATTAATCCTGATGTCATCAAACATTGGATAACTTTTGGATTATAAGAGACTGTGAGCCCACTCGCTCAAAGTCATAGGCTTTCCAATTAGAGTGAGTTTATTCTATTGAGAATATTTATTCCATAATTTTGCTTATATATTTTTGATAGTTATCAATCAGTTTTCTTTCTTCTTTTATTTGTTTTAAAAGAAGAACAAAAGTTGATACATCGTTATTATATATGCCTTTATCAAAATCAGCTTCCCAATCATTAGATTCATTTTTTATTATGAAGCTTATTCGGTTTAATTGTTCTTCATTAGCTGCTAACTCTAAAACCTTACTTTTTGAATGGTAATCCATAGAAACTTTTAATAGCTCAACAAGAATATTTTTCAATTCAGGATGATATTCGAAATTTATTTCTTCCAGAATTCTTATGACATAATTCCTAAGTTTTTCCTCTGCAAAATAATATTTTTCTATTGCTGAATCACTTCCATAATTTACAAGTCTTGTTTCAGAATAAATATCTTTAAAATCATGAACTGTAAGCTTTTCTGGTAATGGATCATTTAATCTTTCCGCTCTCTCATTTACTGGAATAAAAAGAGCTTTTACGAAAACTTCATATTCTCTATTGTAGCGTTCAAAAATTGTGTTAAATCTAATAATCTTTTCTTTTTCTAAAATTTGTGCTTTTTTATCAGAAGTTTTATCCAAGTGTCTTTGAACAAATATTACAGTAATAATTATTCCAAAGACATTTGTCCCAACTCCTATAAGACAATTTACAATAAATTGATTTGTTTCAGCCTTATAGTACAAATTAATAATAAACGCTGCAAATAAAAATGCTACAGCAATAATGCAGAGCAAACCAACCAAAGTTTGTGATACAAAAGTAATACTAGTAGATTTTTTCATCAAAAATCCTCCATTTTATTAAAAATCTATATCTATTAAATCATGAAAAAAAACAGACCTTAAGTGAATTTGAGATTTCTTTTAAATTATTTGTAATTGTATTCTTTTATAAAAATTCAAAATCACAAAAAAAAAGCACCCAACAAGGGGTGCTCGTATCATCCGAGATGACCACTGAGGTTGTCGGCAAAGCCTCACTCAGCATTTCACTGTTAAGATAATGTACAATACGGTAATTGTCAAGTAAAAAGTATCTATTTTTTTCTTTCCAAAATTTACCAGTTATTTATATCAGCTTCTCCCATTCGTTTCAAAAGTTTATCTGCAATTTCCAGTCTATTTATCAGATACATATTTCTATGAAAGTCATTAACTTCTTTTGATATAGTTTCTGTATCACAGAATTTTTGAATAATTTTAAGTAAGTCATAATAAGACAGATGTTTATGGGTACAATTAATTGCCTGCTTCAATTCTTTGTAATTATTCAAATATGGAGCTCCAAGAAGCTTAAATCGAGTAATAAGTTCAAGATGCGCACAACAGTTTCTTGCATATTTCAGAGTGTGTAAAATCTGCTGGAACATCGCATCATCATTTAATGTTAATCCAAAATCCTTCAGAATTTTATCTTTTACAACATCTTTTTGAAAACAATATGTAAAATACAAATCTCCAAAACTAAAATCCTTGATGATTACCCAAAACGGGGGTCTGTTATAAGTTCTGATATAATCTTTATCACGCTTCTTACTTTCAACAAAACCAAGCTTTACAGTACCGTTTGGCATTCTTACATTTCGCTTGAATAAATCAAACTTCATAAAAGTGTTATAAAGATAAGTATTAGTCTGCGCAGGCTGCTGATAATATTGTTTTTCTCTGTAATTTAATGTATCAGGAATCTGTGTACAAAATTGACTTGCAAAATTATGAGCAAGTGAAGTTCTTAATCTAGCTTCAATTTCAAAAATTTTCTTAAGAGTAAGAATCCTTATATCTGTATCAAACTTGTAAATCTCATAAAAATCTTCAAAGTAAACATTATCGTAAACTTTTGGATTCATTGTTTTCAGCAGAATATTTTCGGTTCCGTTGATAATATCAAAGTAATTGATTTTTTCAAGGATAGCTTTTGCCTTTGCTTCATCCTTAAACTGTAATTTTCTTGATTTAAGCAACAGTATTTGTTCATCAACTGTCTTAAACTGCTTGTCATTTGCCATGTCGTTAGTATACCAGATTTTCTAAAAGTTTTCAGATGATTAAATAATTCGAATAAATATTTTTAAATCTTTTATTTTACTTATATTAAAAATTGTTTCGGATTCAATTTCTTTAAGCATTCGATTAATTGCTTCTACATAACGCCATAAGAATTTTTTTTCTTCTTTTAGTTTTCCATTAATTTTATTTCAAAACTTACAATGAAAACAGTGTTTTCAATAATTCTGTCCTTCTCTAAATATTCAGACTCTTCCATCTTAAACTTTAAACAAGGCTGCTGCAGACAATCTTCATCAAGTTTAGTGTTTTGAAAAGGTTTAATAATAATTCCGTCATTATGCTCATATCATCGCCAAAATAAGGTCTCCACTAATTACGAACAAAAGCCTTCATGCAAAAGGCATACTTTTTCGAAAGACTATGCCCGCGGTACAGCTGCCTTTTAATAAACACAAAAGTATCATAATCCCAGAAGCTCTCAAGATTAGCACAGAGAAGATGCTTTCCGTCCTGAGTCAAAAAAATGCTTAGCACAAAACTTGCGCCATCTTTAAGAGCCGGTTTTTCGTCCTTCACAAGCTTCATTTTTCCGTAAGCATAGACACAACAGTCTTAGCATCACTTTAAGAAAGGCGGTCAACAAAGCTTTTCTCTTACCGTAAACGCGGATACCAGTTACAGGGGCAATAAAATGGGCCTTGTAATAGCCAGAGCTAGTCTTACCAAGATAAAATTGACGCATAAAAATCTCCTGTGGACTTGAATATCCACAAGTAAGCATTTAGGCAAAAAAAACTCGTCAATTAGACGAGCTTTTGAAGAGCGGCAAAGGGAGTCAAATCATAAAATGACTCCAGCACCATGCAACTCTATACAACTCATTACAACTACAAACTACTATATATAATGCGAAGTTTTATATATTTATTTTGTTATCGCAAATAATCAAAAAATGTGATATATTATTTATATAGATACTTTTGAAAGGAGGTACCCTATGAGTGATAAACAGATAGAATATTCAGTTTTCTGCATTGAAAATGTTGCAAAAGAACTTGGTAAATCTGGTTCAGAATTATTTCAGATTCTCAATTCTTCAGGCCTCCTTCATTCATATATTATTCCTTCTTATGAAGCACTTCATACACAAAGTAAGCAGTACATAGTTGACGAAATTATCTCTGTCCTTAAAGAAAGGAATCTTGTTGCATGAAGCTCTATCACGGTTCAACAGTTATTGTAGATAAACCACTTGTTTCTTACGGTCGTGATAACCTTGATTTTGGCAAAGGCTTTTACACAACAAGTATGCAGAGCCAGGCAGAAAAATGGGTTCAGCGTTTTATTTCCCTTGGTAAAAAAGGCATCATTAATATCTACAATTTTGATGATACTGACATTCTGAAAAAATACCGCTATAAGAAATTTCTTGAATACAATGAAGAATGGCTTGATTTCGTTCTTGCCTGCCGTGGCGGTTCAAAGGAATATCAGAATTACGACATCATCGAAGGCGGAATTGCAAACGATAAAGTCTTCAACACTGTGGAACTTTTTTTTACAGGCCTCATAGATAAATCAACTGCCTTGCAACGTCTTAAGTTTGAAAAACCAAATAATCAGATTTGTTTTATTAATCAGGAAGTCATAGATAATCTTTTACACTTTGAATCCAGCTACGAAGCAAAAGGAGAGCAAGCATGACTGCCGATGCAACCCTTTTGCAAATGAAATACGCACGTATAATTTCGCTTCTAGCAAAAAAAGCAAATGTGGATGAAGAAAAAGCTATGGAGCTTTTTTATAAATCAAACACTTACATGCTCATGAGTAAAGGCATCAGCGACTTTCATTGTTTGAGTGATGCCTATCTTGTAGAAGAAATAATGCTGGAGCAAAAAAACTAAGTAAGCGTCAATTATCATGTAAAATTGACGCTTACTTTTAATAGGACACCCTACACATGGAGCTTATATTACTTCGCAGAATGGTGAAGAAACTTTTATTTGGTATAATGATGAAATTAAAACTACAATAAAATTAAGCAATTCTACAGAAGATGACCATAATCATATAGAAGGTGTTGGTATTTTTACTGATAATACAATGGACTCATTTGAAGTAATAAAACAATTATCAAGAGATAATGAATTATCTTTACCAGAAGACTATATGAAATCTCTTAAAAAAATACTTATAGTAGATATAAAAAATAAGAGAGTGGAATTCCACTCTCTTATTTGTATAACGACCCGCTATTTTTGGAGGGTTATCAACCCAATGGCTATGTAAACAGGGGCAAACTTGCTTTTGCCTATCACTTCAGTCTTTCCAAAATTTATCGACATCAGGTGTGCCTCGGCTATAACCAACAGCCATTGGGTCGAAATTCAACAAGCCAAATAAATACCATGCGCTCGACGATATGCAAATATTTGTGTCTGCTCCCTTCCAAAGTTGCGAGCTGCCATAAGTAGTGCCAAGATTTGATGCATAGGGCAATCCTATGGAATTAGGATAGAGCGTGCTTGATATCAGTAACTTTCTCATTTCTGCCAAATAGGTTGTCGACTTGTAGGAGTCGGCAGCTTTTTGGTAAGCCACCACCATCTGTCCTGTGCCCTCAAGCCATACAATGTCTTTGTCGATGTCGGGTGCAAACCCTGTTATCAAGGCGCCATTGACTGTGGCTCTTTGGGTGTTTGCATACATTGTTGTTTTTTCGAGCACTGTTTTGGGGAAATCCTCAAATGTGCAATATCCCCAACTGTGGTTGTCGAGTGCATATTCATAATAATTTCCTGGCCATGACACCAACAAGCCATCAGTACTGTTGTATCTGTTTTCTTTAAGGTATGCGAGGAGTTTTTTGTGAAAGTCGTCATATCCCTGCACTGCACAGTAGGCATCAATCATACCTTCGGTATTTTTCGGTATAGTACTATTGCTTGCAGTGATGCCTCCCCAAAGTCCACCATCTTTGTCTTGCAGTGAACGAATCCAAATCTCCAGCGTCGACTTTAGTTTGTCATATTTTGTAGTCTCTACCTTTGCCGTGTAGTTGTTCAGTGCTATTAGCAGCCAGGCATTGTCACCAAGCCATCGGTCGCCCGAAGTGGTACCGTCGGTACTGCGGAACTGATAAAAACCACCATTGGTTGTGAGCTCACTACCTATGCGCTGATTAAAGAAATTGAAAATAGATTCAGCCTTGGAATACTTGCCCGTGGCAGTGAACACAAGTGCTGCTAGGGCGTTGTCGTAGAGCGATATCGTGCTGCTGCTCTCGGTGCTTGGCAGTAGTCCGTTGGAGTACTGCACATTTTCAAACCATGCCACGATGTTTTCGGCCTCAGCCGACAGGTTGATAGCTGTTTTCTCAGCAACAAAGGTAACAGTCAGTGTCGATGACGCTGTTGCCGATGCTGGCGTAAAGGTGTAGCCATCGGCCATAGGAGTTATTTTCACACTGCCCTTCAAGTTGGATACGCTCCACTCGCCCGATGCTAAACTGTAGACCGTCTGGTTTCCAATTGTTAGTCTTATGTTCGCAAGTCCACTGCCATCCGAATCAACAACTTTTCCTGAAACAGTAAACGTTTCGTCTACTTCCGAACTATTGTTGTCACTTGAACATCCTGTAAGTAGGAAAATGCTCAGTATAAAAAATGATATAATGTTTTCTTTCATATTATCTGATGCTATGTTTGTATAACGACCCGCTATTTTTGGAGGGTTATCAACCTTATCCCCATCAATACCAATTTGTGTGTAAAGAGAAATTCTCTTTGAAAAGCAATTTTACTTTTCTAGTTCATATCGTCGACTTTTGTAAAGTTCAGCAATATCAG
>JAEESZ010000005.1 GCA_016286535.1 Treponema sp.
ACGCCGAAAAATTAAATATTATTGGTGAGCAGCTGGAAGAACAGGCTAAATTAAAAGCGCAGCACGATGAAGCTATAAAAATTCCACGCTGGCTTTATTCTGATTTTAAGAAAAAAGGCGGTTTTAAGCGAAGTCTTGAAATCAGCGAGGAATACGGAATGTATCGGCAAGAATATTGCGGATGTATTTATTCTATAAAAACTGCTATAATGGAAAAATGACAACTTCAAAAAAGGCAGAAAATGTACGCGATGTAATTCGCTATCTTCAAAAATTTAAGAACGCTCTTTTGGTTATTTATCTTGATGATAAAACTATTGGTTCGCCGCTTTTTTCTTCGCATATTCGTGATATTGCCTTTTTACATCAGGCAGGGCTTAAGGTTGTTTTAATTCCTGGTGCAAGGCAAAGAATTGACGAAGTTTTAAATAATGCAAACATTAAATGGTCTTATAACGAAAATTTTCGCGTAACTTCGCAGGAAGCTATGCCGTTAATCAAAATGGCGGCCTTTGATGTTTCTAATATTGTGATGACAAGTCTTGCCGCTAATAATATTACTGCGGTAATTGGAAACTGGGTGCGTGCTCGCGGTCGTGGTGTTCTTAATGGTTTTGATTTTGGAACTGCCGGCGAAATTGATAAACTTGATACTGATGTTATTCGTACTGTTTTGAATGACGGTTTAATTCCGATTTTTCCTTGTATTGGCTGGAATGCTGCCGGTCATCCTTACAATATTTCTTCTATGCATTTGGCAAAACAGGTTGCTATAAATCTTAAAGCCGACAAACTTTTTTTTATGATGTTTGATGAAGAAATTAATTCTGAGCGTTATTTAATTCCAGAAGGGTTTTCTCTTTCGGAAAGCGGAAATATTCCTGCAATGAATCTCGAAGAAGTTGATGAATTTATAGAAAAAAATTCTTCTGCCGGCCAGGAAATCAAAAATCTTTTAAAAGCTTCGCAAGAAGCTTGCCGCGCTGGCGTAACTCGTGTTCATATTTTGGACGGCAATATTGATGGCGTTCTTCCTTGTGAAATTTTCAGCGGACTTGGTTCGGGAACAATGATTTATACTGGAAATTACGGAAAAGTTCGCAAAATGGTTCAAACTGATATTCCGTCTGTGCTTTCTATTATGCGGCCGTTTGTTGAAAAAGGAAAACTTTTGCCGCGTACTGAAGCTCAGCTTTCTGCAACGCTTGAAGATTATATTGTTTTTGAGCTTGACGGTGGAGTTCATGCTTGTGCAGCGCTTCATTCATATTCTGATGGACAAGCCGAAATTGCAGCTGTTGCTGTTGATGAAAATTACGCGCATATTGGAATTGGCCCTAAACTAATGGAAAGCCTTATAACTCAAGCTAAAAATCAAAAAGCTTCTTCTATTTTTATTATGACAACGCAAACTGCTGATTGGTTTGAAAAACTTGGTTTTAAAGAAGATTCTATTGATTCTTTACCGGCTGAGCGAAAAGAAATTTGGACACCGCAGCGAAATTCAAAAGTGTTTAGGTTAAACTAACTAGATAACTATCGTTAGTTAGTCAAAAATTTTCATTTTTCTCGTTTGTGTTTGATTTTTGCAAATTGTAAGTTGCATTTTACTACATTGACTGTAATCTCTTTTATCTATAAAATGTCTTTATTAACATTGTAAATCTTTTAAAAGATATGGAGTAAAAATCAATGGCAACAAAGTATGTTTACTTTTTTGGTAACGGCGATGCTGACGGCGATGAGTCAATGCGCGCTGAACTCGGTGGTAAAGGTGCAAACCTCGCACAGATGGCTAAAAAGCCTTTAAGTCTTCCAGTTCCACCTGGATTCACAATCACAACAGACGTTTGTCAGGAATTCTACAAGCTCGGTCGCAAGTACCCAGCTGGATTGGCAAAAGAAGTTGATGTTTATCTTGCAAAGCTTGAAGCTGCTATGGGCAAAAAGCTTGGTGATGAGAAGGATCCTCTTCTCGTATCAGTACGTTCAGGTGCTGCTATTTCTATGCCAGGTATGATGGATACAATCCTTAACCTCGGTCTTAACGACAAGGCTGTTCTTGGTCTTGCTGCAAAAACAGGAAACGAAAGATTCGCTTGGGACGCTTACCGCCGCTTTATTCAGATGTACGGTGACGTTGCTATGGGCGTAGATCATGATAAATTCGAAGCTATCATTGACGAAGTAAAAGCTATCCGTGGTATTAAAGATGACCCAGAGTTGAACGTTGATGAACTCAAATTGATCGTTGAAAAGTACAAGAAAATGTACAAAAAGGAAAAGGGAGAAGACTTCCCTCAGGATGCTAAAGTACAGATGTGGGGTGCTATCGGTGCCGTATTCGGTTCTTGGATGAACCCACGTGCTATTAAGTACCGCAAGCTCAACAACATTAAGGAAGGTGCTCTTAAGGGTACAGCCGTTTCTGTAATGGCAATGGTATTCGGTAACAAGGGTAACACTTCTGGAACTGGTGTATGTTTCTCTCGCGACCCTTCAACTGGTGAGAACGTATTCATGGGTGAATACCTTATGAACGCTCAGGGTGAAGACGTTGTTGCAGGTATCCGTACTCCACAGAAGCTTTCACAGCTCGAAAAAGAAAATCCAAAAGTTTATGACCAGCTCTGCAAGATCCGTGCTCGTCTCGAAAAGCACTATCACGATATGCAGGATATGGAGTTCACAGTTGAAGAAGGTAAACTCTATATGCTCCAGTGCCGCAATGGTAAGAGAACTGGTGCAGCTGCTGTTAAAATGGCAGTTGATATGGTTGCTGAAAAACTCATCACAAAAGAACAGGCTCTTCTCCGCGTAGAACCAGAACAGTTAAACCAGCTTCTTCTTCCACAGTTAGACAAAGACGCTGTAAAGAAGGCTACAGAAATCGCTGCTGGTCTTAACGCTTCTCCTGGAGCTGGATGTGGTCAGATTGTATTCACAGCTGACGAAGCAGAAGCTTGGGCTAAAGAAGGAAAGAAAGTTCTCTTAGTTCGTAAAGAAACTTCTCCTGATGACATTGCAGGTATGGCAGTTGCTCAGGGTATCTTAACATCTACTGGTGGACGTACATCTCACGCAGCCGTAGTTGCTCGTGGTATGGGAACTCCTTGTGTTTGTGGATGTGCTGAAGTTACATTCAAAGACGCTAACACAATCGTTGTAAAAGGAAAATCTTACAAGAAGGGTGACTTCCTTACAATCGATGGTGCTACTGGTAAAGTATATGAAGGCCAGGTTGCAGTTAAACCTGCTACAATCTCTGGTGACCTCGAAACATTCCTTGGCTGGGCAGACGAAGTTCGTGCTAAATCTACACGTACAACTCCTTCTGGACAGAAAGTTAAAGGATTTGATGTATACGCTAACGGTGATACACCTAAGAATGCTGAAGATGCATTCCGCTTTGGTGCTATGGGTATTGGTCTTTGCCGTACAGAACATATGTTCTTCGATGAACCAAAACTTACAGCATTCCAGAAGATGATCGTTTCTGAAACAACAGAAGCTCGTAAAGAAAACCTTGCTAAGATTCTTCCTTACCAGCAGAAAGACTTCTACGAAATCATCAAAACAATGGCAGGACGTCCAGTAACAATTCGTCTTCTTGACCCTCCATTAAACGAATTCATCCAGGCAGAATCAAAAGATCAGCTCAAAGCTCTTGCTGAAAAACTTGATATGAAACCAGCTGCTCTTGCTACAAAAGTTGCTGCTCTTGATGAACACAACCCAATGCTTGGACACCGCGGATGTCGTCTTGCTATCACATATCCAGAAATCTACGAAATGCAGGTTGAAGCAATCGCTCGTGCAACAGCTAAACTTGATAAAGAAGGTGTAGCTCACGAAGTTCAGATTATGATTCCTAACGTAGTTTCTTACCGTGAAGTAGAACAGATTCGTGCACAGGCAGAAGCAGTAATTGCTAACGTAAACAAAGAATGCGGTACAAACCTTAAGTTTGCTATCGGTTCTATGGTTGAATTCCCAAGAACTGCTCTTATCGCTGACAAAGTTGCTCAGTTCGCTGACTTCTTCTCATTCGGTACAAACGACCTTTCTCAGACAACATTCGGTTTCAGCCGTGATGACTACGGTAAGTTCATTGAAGCTTACCTCGATCAGAGAATCCTCGAAGACGATCCATTTGCTACACTTGATCCAGATGGTCCAGGTGCTCTTATGGAAATTGCAGAAGCTAAGGGACGTTCAGTTAAGAAGAACCTTCACCTTGGTATCTGTGGTGAACATGGTGGAGACCCAGCTTCTATCGCTCTCTGCTACAAGATTGGTTTGAACTATGTATCTTGTTCACCATTCCGCGTACCTTTAGCACGCTTAGCCGGTGCTCAGGCTGTTATTAAAGCTAAGAACTAAGCTGAAAAACTATAACTACGCTTTTGCGTAGTTATAAAAAAAGGCTGCCTTTGATGATTTTCATCTCTGGCAGCCTTTTTGTTTTTAACAGGGGCTTATTTTATTTTGCATCAGGATATGAGGTTCCACCGTCTGTAATATTTACAATATTAAATACAGTAAGAACCTTTCCTTTTTTATCAAGGGTTCCGGTAACTTTTACAACCTTTCCTTTCATTGAAGCAATCAGGTCTTCTGTTACAATAACCTTATCTAGATCTACAGGAACAATGTTTAAAAGTGGTTTTCCCTCTTTATCTGAAAGATCTGCAGCTTTAACAAGGTCATTTGCCTTAAGCTGGTAGAGTTTTTTTCCTTTTTTTGTAAGGAAAATTTTTCTTCCGCTCTTCTTTTCTTTTACCTTAATGGTTCCTGTTTCTGAAAATAATTCAGAATTTCCAGGGAAAGGTTTTCCAATAGTTATTTCGTTATCAGCTTCAATATTTATAACTTCTTCTGCAGCAAAAAGATTGATTGTAAATAAAGAAAGCGTGATTAATAAGCCTTTTTTTAATAAATTTGTAAATTTCATATAAACACTCCTTCGTTTGTTGATTTTACTAATTATAAAGGATTTTGACGAAAAAGGTTACAAATTTTTCTTAATAATATGCAATTACAAAGTTTCCGGCCTGAGAAAAGCCTATTGCTTTATAAAGGGATAGAGCAGGGGTATTTTTTTCTTTTACAAAAAGTACCGGAGTTTTTTTAGTTCTTTGTATTCTGTCACATAAAAGCTTTACAAGATTCCAGGCATAATAATTTTTTCTGTAAAGAGGATGGGTATAAACTCCGCCAAGCTGTACATAATTAATGCCGATTGCATTTGTATTTGCCTTAGAAACAAGCTCCCCGTCAGAAAAAAGGGCAAAGACCAGTTGATTTTTCAAAATCTGCCGCAGGGACATTTTACATTCAAGATCTGTTAGTTTTTTACCCTGAGGGGCAACTTCTTTTAATAAATACTGCTTTTGTAAATCAAAAAGCAAATCAATATCATTTTCTGTACAGCGGATAATTTCGTCATCTTCAGAAAGTTCTTCCGGCGAAGCTTTTGCTACTTCCTTTAATATCATCAGCTGATACTTATTGATTTGAAAAGGTTTCTGAAAGCTGCCAAGACCCTCAATAATCCTAAGGCTTACACTTTCTTCGCCGTCTATTGCCCTTACTTTTTTATCTTTTAAAAAAGATATCAGCGCCTGCAGCAGCTCCTCTGAAATTTGAGGAATGCAATGCAAAAGACTCCCTTCCAGATAAAAAAGCCCCTTAATATCATTTACGCTCTCAACACGGGTCTTTTCACTTATATAATAAATATGAGAATCCTTTTTTCGCACAAAAGAACTTAGGCCTGCACATAAATATTCGTGGGGAATTATGAATTCCTGCAGCAAAGCAAAGTCCTTTTCTTCTGCTTTTGAAACAAACACAAGCAGATTTTACCATAATTGACCCTAATTAAAAATACAATTATTATCATTTTATGGATCTTATTATTTTATTTATTAAAGGAATTGCCATTGGTATGGTAAATATTATTCCTGGTGTTTCCGGCGGAACTCTTGCAGTTATTCTTGGTATTTATGACAAATTTGTTAATGCAATTACCTTTAATGTTAAAAAACTCTGGCAAAACAAAAGATTTGTAATCCCCCTCATTCTGGGACTTTTACTTGGTGTTCTGATTTTCAGTAAATTAATTGATATTCTTTATACAAAATTTCCTTTCCAGACAAATTTCTTCTTTACAGGACTTATTCTGGGAAGCCTTCCAATGCTTTACAAGATGATGGTAAAAAGATACGCAGAGGAAGAAAAACTTTCTGTAAAAGAGATTATTTCTATTGTAATCTGTGCCCTGGCTGGACTTGCCCTTATAATTGTCTTTACCATTATGGAAGGCAAATTTGATTCTTCTACCTTAGAAATGTCCATGCCTCCGGTAACCCTTGCCCTTGAAATAAGAATCTTCATTGCAGGAATTCTTGGTGCCGTAGCCATGATTATTCCAGGCATTTCCGGTTCCTTAATTATGCTGATGATGGGAGTTTATACAATAGTTGTAACCTGCATTCCAGCCTTATTTTCTACAGAAACTTTCCTGCACGCTCTTATTCTTCTTTTACCAAATGGAGTTGGAGTTCTTATTGGACTTCTTGCCGGAGCAAAATTAATCAGCTTTTTATTAAAGAAATTCCCAAATGCAACCTATGCAGTGATTTTTGGACTTATAGTAGGCTCGCTTTATGTTGTTTTCCCAGGATTTTCAGGCTTTAAGGGAGCCCTTTCTATTTTTGTTAGTATTATTTGTCTTTTGGCAGGCTTTTTCCTTGCCTTCTTCAGCTCTTTCTTCGAAAGCCGCTTAGATAAAGAAGACAAGGAAGATAATAAAAAAGTAGAAGAATAGTTTAGTTTCTGAAACTATGAATTGGGGCAGGGATTCTTCCTCCGCGGTTAATAAAATCAGCACAAGAGAACTGATTAACCGGCATAACAGGACATCCTCCCAAAAGGCCACCAAATTCAACCCATTCTCCAGCCTTCTTTCCAGGGGCTGGAATTAAACGGCAGGCTGTTGTTTTATTATTTACCATACCAATTGCAAATTCGTCTGCAAGGATTCCTGAAATTGTAGTTGCAGGAGTATCGCCAGGAATTGCAATCATATCTAATCCTACAGAACATACAGTTGTCATTGCCTCAAGCTTTTCAAGGCAGATAGAACCTTTCTGAACTGCATTAATCATTCCTTCATCTTCACTTACAGGAATAAAGGCACCGCTCAAACCACCTACGTTTGTAGAAGCCATAACACCGCCTTTTTTTACCATATCTGTAAGCATTGCTAAAGCAGCTGTTGTTCCAGGAGCACCGGCACCTTCAAGACCAATTTCTTCAAGAATGCGGGCAACAGAATCTCCTACAGCTGGAGTTGGAGCAAGACTTAAATCAAGAATACCAAACTGAACGCCAAGACGTTTTGCAGCTTCAGAGCCTACTAACTGACCCATTCTTGTAATTTTGAAGGCCATCTTTTTAATTCCGTCTGCAAGAACATTAATTGGCTGACCCTTATATTCTTTTGCAGCAGCCAGAATAACACCAGGACCAGAAACACCAACGTTAATTACACAGTCACCTTCTCCTGGACCATGGAAAGCACCAGCCATAAATGGATTGTCTTCCGGAGCATTGCAGAATACAACAAGTTTAGCACAGCCGTTTACTTCGCAGCTTTTAGATACTTCTGCTGTTTTTACAATTGTTTCTCCCATCAGCTTTACGGCATCCATATTAATTCCAGATTTTGTTGAACCAACATTTACCGAAGAACAAACAAAGTCTGTTGTTGCAAGGGCTTCCGGAATGGAATCTATTAAAATACGGTCTGCAGGAGTAATTCCTTTTTGTACAAGGGCAGAAAAGCCTCCAATAAAGTTTACGCCAAGTTCGTGTGCACAACGGTCAAGAGTCTTAATGTATGGAACATAATTTTTTGCTTCACTGGCACCGGCTACAAGTGCAATTGGAGTAACGGAAATTCTTTTATTAATAATTGGAACACCAAATTCTTTTTCAATGTCCTGTCCGACTTTTACAAGATTACCGGCTTTGCGCATAATCTTATCATAAATTTTATCACATGCTTTTTTACTGTCTGAATCTGCGCAATCAAGTAAAGAAATACCCATTGTTATACAACGAATATCCAGCTTCTGGCGCATAAACATATTTACGGTTTCCTGAATTTCCACTGGAGAAAATAACATTTTCCTGCTCCTATATAGTAAATTTTGATTATTTTACTGAATTTATGCTTTTATTTCAAATAAAGCCAGTTCCAGAATTCAGGATCTTCCTGCCCGATTCTCCAGAAACCTATATTCTGAACCTGCATTCCTTCATATAAACGGCACAAGGCTAAAAGAGAATATACATCATTAAAATAGCCTTTTACCTGAACACGGTCTTCGAACTCAAAAGAAGGAATATCATCTTCATAAGTGATGGTCTTTACCTTGTTTTCTGTAAGGATTCTGTTTACTCCGCTAAAATACCAGGCACCTGCACTTGCTTTTTCTGCCCAGGTACGGCCATAAAAAGGAATTCCCATAATTAGTTTTTCGGGAGGAACTGTCTGTATTGCGTATTCGGCACATTTTCTACTCCATTCTACAGATGCAATTGCTCCTGGTTTACTTGTTGACCAGTGTTCATCGTAGGTCATGACGAATATACGGTCAAAAATGCCGGCCAGTTCCTGGTAAGGAAAAATATCATCGGCAAGAAGTCTCATTCTGGCAGGAACACAAATTGAATACATTTTTTGATTTTTACCGTAAAGCCTGTCCAGTTCATTTTTTAAGGCTTTTACAAACTGCATATAATATTTTCCGTCGCGGTTTGGAATAAGTTCAAAATCCAGCTGCAGACCGTCAAATTCTTTGCAGGAAGCAGCAATCTTCTTTATGGCAGAATCTCTTACAGAATACTCAGGACTAATTACAAAATGGGTAAGAGATTTACTGTCGCAAATTACAACCAGATGACAGCGGGCATCTTCCCTAAGGGTGATTTTTTTTCTGTTTGGAACATCAATCAGTTCTCCATAGCAGTTGAAATCGGCTGCAAATAAACAGACATCTGTAATGGGGATGTCCGGATTATATTCTTCCATTCGTGATTGAGTTACATAACCCCAGCTTTCCCTGAATTCAACAGGATTACCGGATGCTTCTCTTAATTTATATTTGGATGAATTCTTTGCCTTTGCAGGAAGAAGAGAAAACAATGTAAAAACTAAAATGAAAGAGGCTGATATTTTTTTCATAATTAGTTTATCGGATATATTATTATTTTTGTGTAATAATTTTATACATTGGCTCTTGTCCCGGCACTAATTCCAGAATATGCTTTTCGCAGGGTAAAACTTCACTTGTTTCGTGAGTTACATGCAGCATGGTTGTTGTTCTTGTTTCTGCAATCAATTCCAGTAAATTAAGAATCTTCTTTCTAAAATCTTCGTCCAGACCGTGGCAGGGTTCATCAAGAATCAAAACCTTCGGACATTTTACGGCTGAGCGCAATATTAAGACTGCCCTTTGTTCACCATAGCTCAAACTTCCAAAAGTTTCGTTTTCCCGGTTTTCGAAGCCGCCAAGGCTCAGCCATTTTTTTGCGGCCTTAACTTCAAGGTCGGTAGGGGAGGCATAAAGTCCTATAGAATCTCTAAAGCCTGAAATTATTACATTCAGAATGGAAGTGCCCCCTAACATCCTGTACTCAACATGCATGCGGTAAGAAACTATTCCAAGGTGTTTTTTTATATCCCAGATGCTTTCGCCGCTTCCTCTCTGTATTCCAAAAATCTTTACATCGTTGGCATAAACCTGCTTATTGTCGCCGGTAATTAATTCCAGAAAGGTGGTTTTACCGCTGCCATTTGGCCCTCTTATAAGCCAGTGTTCATTTTCTTTTAATTCCCAGGTTAAATCTTTAAGAACATGATTGTCGCCCCAGCCAACGTTTACCTTTGTCATTTTTATAAGGCTCTCGGCCTGAGCAGGAGCTGTCGAAGAATAAGCCAGGGCTCCTTCCTGTAAGGTGGATTTAAAATCTTCTGCCAGAGCTTCTTTTGCTTTTTCGTTCTTTGTGTTTTCTTCCTTCTGGCGCTGAATAATAATATCTTCGTATTCTTTTCTTTCTCCGCAAAAGCTTATTTCCCTGTTTTTAAACTCAAGAACATGAGTTATACTGTCCGGAATTTCGTTCCAGCGCTCCATAGAAAGAATAATATTTGTATTTCTTTTTTTCTGAATTGAATTAATAAAATCAAGAAGGATTGTTCTGCTTTGCTGGTCAAGACCTGCAAAAGGATCACTCAGAATAATAAGTTCTTTTCTGCTTAAAAGGGCCCTTGCAAGCAAAGTTCGGCGGATTTCGCCTGTAGAAAGATATTTCAAACCCCTGTCCAGAATCTTTTCTATTCCACATAATTTTATTACAGGATCATTTTCAATTTTTTCTGAATTTTCAACTTCGCCCAGAAACTTTCGTGCAGTTCTTCCAATATCAACTCCACCAGGAAGATATTCACTTTCATCATTTTCTCTTTCTTCCTGAATCAGACTGGCCGCCCTTTCAAGAGAAACCAGCTCGCAGGATTTTTCAAAGCAGTTTGCAAATTCCCCGTCATTTTGATTTGGAATAATGGCAAAGCCCTTTGTCTTAGAAAGTGCATTTATAAAGTCAGCCTTCCCACCGCCATTCGGACCAGTTATAAGCCAGCTCTGACCTTTATTCATCTGCCAGTCTAAAGCCTTAATTTTACATTCTTTAGAACCTTCGACCCTGCAGTTTTTTATTTTAATAAGAATTTCGCCATTATCTTCAGTCATAAAAAAATCCTACTTATCGTATTCTCCATATTCGCAGCCAAGATGATTTGCAATTACATCATCAATTAAAAGCAAACCTTTTCTGCTCTTTTTATAGAGCTTAATATTAGCACTTCCTCTTCCGCCGTTCCATAAGCAATTGTGCCTTTTTTGACCGTCCGGAGCTTCGTAATTTACAAGCAGCATTTCTTTTTTAAGACATTCTGCATGAGTTTCCATTACAGCCTTATTTGTTTCCTGCCTTACATACCAGATAATCTTATCTTCTGTTTCGCTGCAGTTAAATTCAGTTTTACAGCCGGTCCAGAATTTTGAAAAATTAAATTCGTAGGATTTTCCTTCATAGTAAAAATCTGAAAGGAGTTTTCTTTCCAGAGCAATGTTAAATACCTTTGGTCTTCCTCCTCCAATATCAAAGACAGAATTTTCCAGCCTCTTTCCGGTAATTTTACTTACTAAATCATTCGAAGAAAGCCAGACCCAGGGACTTGTAAAATTGCTGCCCCAGTTTTTATCTGCATATCCAAAAGAAGATTCTGGCTTTACAAGGTATTTTTTTCCATTTGCGGTGATAGTCCCAGAATATTTTGACTTCATTCCTTCTGCATGCCAGTACATTTCGTAGGCCTTAAGGTCTCTGAAGAGCTTTGACGCCCCATAACCAACATTAAAAGCAATTTCTTTATTTACAGAAAGGTCCCAGCTCATTGAACCGTTAGAACACATCCATTCAGGATGATTTTCTGCATCTTCAACCTGAACCTGACCTTTAAGCCTTTCATCACTGGCTTCGCAGTCCAGGGCCTGTAATATAAATCCTCTGGGATTATTTGTAATTTTTACATCCTTCCAGGGAATAAAGCGGTGTAACTGCAGGGCATCTTCTCCCCACCAGCCGCACTTTACCATAAGATATGAAGGCTTAATTCCCTTTTCCCGGTTTTCTTTCAGCTGACCTAAAATTGCTTCATCCTTTCCCAGCTGGTTTTTTAATGCAGGATTACAGGTAAAATATTCTATAAAGAAAGTTTTTTCTTCGCCTGTTTCTTCATTTATTCCGGTAAAATTATGCCACCACCAGTCATATCCCTGTCTGGCAAATTTTCCATTTAACATCCAGTAATTACGTCTAAAATCTTTTCTGTTCATAATAATAAAGGTAATACTTTTTCCGGCCGGCTGCCAGTAAATTTATAAAGCAGCTGCCACTAAATTTATAAATATATACTTATATTGCGGAGTAAAGAACTTTTCAGTAATATAAAAATATGAGTACTAATAAAGATTTATGCCCTTGTGGTTCAGGGAAAACTTACAGCGAATGCTGCGAACCAGTTATTAAAGGAAAAACAAAAGCTCCTTCTGCAGAAGCTTGTATGAGAGCCCGCTATTCTTCATACGTAAAACATGAAATTGACTACATCATCAATTCTTGCGAACAGGGTGAAGGTATTGCAGAAATTGACCGTAAAGCTACAGAAGACTGGTCTAAAGAGTCTCAGTGGAATGGTCTTAAAATTCTCCGCACAGAAAAAGGCGAAAAAGAAGACGAAGCTATTGTTGAATTCGAAGCAGATTATACACTTCATAACATGCATGATATCCATCATGAGATTTCTTTGTTTAAGAATATTGATGGTGACTGGAAATATGTTGCCGGAAACGTTATTCCAACAACTGTAAAACGCGTTGGTGCTAAAGTTGGAAGAAACGACCCATGTCCTTGTGGTTCTGGTAAAAAATATAAACAATGCTGCGGTAGATAATACAAATGGAAAAAATAATAACCGGATTTCATTCAATTGAAGAAAAGGTTAAGGCAGGAAGCAATCAGCCTAACCTGAAAATTTATTACAGCAAAGCAGGTCCCCGAATTAAAAAGATTCTGGAAGAAGCTAAAAAAACTGGAATAAAGGTTTTTCAGGTAGCTGATTCCCAGCTTGATGATCTTGTAAAAAATCTTGATGAAACTTTACAGGATCATCGCGGAATTGTAATGAAAATTGAAAATACAAGTCCTTCTCAAAGCAATCTGATTGATTTTGATTCCTGGGTAAAAGAAAGCGCTAACAAAGAAAAGCTTACGGTTGTTATTCTGGACAAAGTTACTGACCCTCATAACGTAGGTGCCATTCTGCGCAGCTGCGATCAGTTTGGTGCCTCTCTGGTTATCATTCCTGAACATAATTCTGCAAATGATATTACAGAAAACGAAGTAATAGGCAGAACCAGCGCAGGAGCAAATGCCTGGGTTCCTGTTACAATTGTAAATAATCTTGTGCGCTGCGTAGAAAGCCTTAAAAAAGCAGGCTTCTGGATTTATGGTGCAGATGCAGGTGGAGAATCCTGCTGTAAGGTGGATTTTTCTAAAAAATCTGTAATCATAATGGGTAGCGAAGGAAACGGAATAAGTAAACTGCTCGAAGAAGAATGTGATACAATTGTTTCTATTCCAACCTGCGGTAAAATTGACAGTCTTAATGTTTCTGTAGCAGCCGGCGTTTTACTCTACGAATTATTCCGCCGATAAATTATTCCCTTCTTTTTTGCATATAATTTGTTGTCGACAAAATCATTGATATTTGTCATAATGTCATAATAAAAAATGGAGAAAAATATGTCTAGACAAGATGAAATTGCAGCAAAAGCAATAAGAAAATCAACATTACGCTCTATAAAAGAAAAGAAGGAATCCCGACTGCAGCAGCTTAAACATGATTATGAACAGCAGGTTAGGGAATTAAACATTCAATATGCTAAAGACCCTGAAAGATTAAAGGCAAAATATGCAGCCGCTGACTTTGCAAAATCAGAAAAAGCCAGAAAAAGGGCAGAAAAACGTATTGAACGCGAAAGAAAAGAAATAGAACTTTCAGAAAAACAACGTAAATTTACAAGTTCCGAAGAAATTGGAAGTGCCATCATTCAGGGACTTGGCGTTGCAATCTTTATTGCAGCAACAGCTATTCTTGATACAATCGGTATTCGTGATGGAATGGATTTTAAGAGTTTAACAATTGTATGCTACTCTCTCTTTGGTGCATCAATGCTCTTAATGTATTTATTCTCTGTTTTAAGCCATGCCCTTACAAATTTTGTAGCAAAACAGGTTTTTGACAGACTCTCTCACGTTTTTGCCTATTTAATAATCGGCTTTGCTTACACCGCTTATACAATCACTAAGATTCAGGGTGTTCTTGGCTGGGTTCTTTTTGGAATCGTATGGGCTTTAGATTTTACAGGAATTCTTTTCTATGCTATTGCAGGAAATAAATTCGGAAAAGTAAACGGTCTTTTATTTGCCATTTCCGGCTTTGTAGGACTTATCTTTATTAAGAACTTATTCGAATCACTTTCTACAATCAGCTTTACAATGTTAATTCTTTCTGGCCTCTTTTATTTTATTGGCTTCTTCTTCTACTACGCAAGAAAAATTAAATACTTCCATATGATTGGAAACCTTATTTTCCTTTTAGGAAGCGTTTATCTTTTCTTCTCTTTATTCTTCTTATAATTTATTTATGTAAGGATACTTCGCCGGAATTAAGAGTTTTTCTTGTCCCATCGGGCAGTAAAACTACTAATCCGGCCTTGATATCTATATCTACTGCTTCTGCATAATAATCTTCCCTGCTATCGCCAATCACAGGATGAACAAGAACTTTTTTTCCTATTGTACAGGAAAGAGCCTTATATTCCTTTATTAATTCTTCAGGAGCTTCGTTTTGTATGGCAAGGGTTTCTCCTGCAACAAGGGCAGCAAGTTTACAGCGCGACACCGTGTTTTTTTCGTTACCGAGGATTGAACCCGCGGTATTTTTTAATTCTTCCGTTTCTATAAGGGCATTATTATTTATATTTATTCCAATTCCTATTATTGCTGATTCAATCATTCCCGTTTCGAAGTTGGCAGAACCTTCCGTTAAAATTCCGCACACCTTTTTATCGTTTACGTAGATGTCGTTTATCCACTTAATCTTTGGCTCCACCTTGTAAAGCTTTTTAAGGACCCTGCATACGGCAACCGCAGAAAAAGCCGTTATTTTTGCCGGGTCCTGGATTCCACCCTGAGGGCAGTAAATCATGGAAGCATAAATTCCTGTTCCGGCCGGCGAAACAAAGCTTCTGCCAAGTCTTCCCCTTCCAGCCGTCTGACTTTGCGCTACAATAATTGAATTATGATAATCCTTTTGATTTTCTGCCTGTGCCAGCAGCCTTTTTGCATAAGAATTCGTTGAATCTATTTCTTCAAAGCTTTCTATACGGGCATTTTTTAAGAAAGGAAAGTTTTCTTCTACTTCGGCCTTTAAGATTTCTGTAGAAAAATAGTCTCCGGAAACTAATACATAACCTCCGTTGGTTGCTGCCTTTATGGTGTAGCCGCTTTCCCGTAAGGCCTTTACTGCCTTCCAAACGGCAGCCCGGCTTACACTGCACTGGTCTGCTATTTTTTCGCCGGAAAGTACGCTGTCTTTATTGTCTAATAAGATTTTTAATACCTTGTCTTTTGTTGTCATGATTAATCCAGGGCCTGTAATTCAAGGGCAATTTCTTCCATCTCGCGATCGGTCATCGCTATTGTTTCGGCGACCCGGTATAGTTCGCGTCTGACACTCTCTGGTACTTTGGTAGTATTTTTATAGTGTAATTCATGCTCCAGACTTGCCCAGAAGTCCATGGCAATAGTTCTTAACTGAATTTCTACCTTTACAAGATGAACTGTTTTAGAAAGATATACAGGAATCTCCACTACAATATGCAGGCTTCTGTAACCGGATTCCTTTGGATTTGAAATATAGTCATGTTCAAGAATCAGCTTTATATCCGGCTGTTTTAAGAGCATATCACGCACATTATAAATATCTGAAATATAAGGACAAATTACCCGGATTCCGGCAATATCATTAAGATTTTCTGTCATAGAATCAAAAGATACAGGAAGATTTTTCAGCTTTAATTTATTGGCTATACTTTCCGGAGTTTTAATTCTTGATTTGATGGTTTCGATAGGATTTCTTTTTCTTCCAACCTTGCTTTCTTTATTTAAAATATCCAGTTTTGTTTCTATCTGCTTAATGGCACTTTCATAAATCATCATTATCTGCTGAAACTTCATTGCCTGCTGAAAATAATCATCATTTATGGCAAGTGCATTATTACTGTCTTTCTGCTTGTTATTTATGGGTGCAAGAGTATCAAAAATATTGTCTTCGTTTACATCCTGTATAGTTCCATCTGTAATAATAATATCGTCATCAATTTTTTCAGTCATTTTGATTTCTCTTTTTCTCTATTATTAAAAGTATATATACCTTTAAAGGTAATAAAAAAAATTCACTTTTTCAAGGAAAAGCAGATAAAGTTGACCTTAGTCATTAAAAGCAGTAAAGTATAATCAGTAAGCGACAAAGAAGCCGCAGATATTAGTAAGCTTATGCTTTATTGTATCTGCGGCTTCCTTGTTTTAAAGCTCTATCTTCATATCTTCCGGCTTTTACAGTATAACTTCCCCCGGACTGATTACATAATCCATTTTCAAATCGTGTTCTTCGCAGGGGATATCTTCAAAAAGCTGCCAGTCAAAAGAAATTCCACACAAAGTTACCTTATCCTTAAGACCTGTAAAATATGTATCATAATAAGCCTTTCCCCGGCCCATTCTGTCTTTCTTTTTAGAAAAAGCCCTTCCTGGAACTAAAACTAATATCTCATCACTTTTTGCACTAATCTCGTCCCACCTGAAAAGCTCTTCCCTAAAAGCATTGTCTTTAGCCGGCTCCAGAATGCCATAGGCCCCCTGGCAAAGCCTTTCCTCATTAAAAAAGCGGTAAAAATCCATCTTCCCTTTTTCTAAATCGATTTTTGGAAGAAATACTTTCTTTTTATCTTTTAAGGCATCTTCAATAAGAATTTCCAGCCCGACCTCATCTTTTAAAGCCATATAAGCAAGAAGGATTTTTGATTTTTTATAAAGGGGCAGGTCCAGTATTTTTTTGCAAATCTTTTCTGAATCTTTTTTAATACTGTCCTGATTTTCTTCTGCCAGTTTTTTTATCTGCTTTCTAAGTTCTGTTTTTTCCATAATCTGCAATTTACATAATCTATAATTTATTTAAGCTTTTTGCCCTTGCAACAGCTTCCTGTGCGGAATTAACTTCCAGTTTTTCGTATATCTTTTTTATGTGGTAACGTACTGTATTAATACTTATGTTTGACTGGGTTGCTATGGCATCATAAGTAAGGCCCTGAGACAATAAATTTAATATTTCAATTTCATAAATTGTAAGGTTTACTTCTTTTGTAAATGGTGTTTTTAAATAATTAGGATAAAGTACTGCTGTTTTCCTGCATATTTCAATAATTTCGTTGACGAGGGGCAGATATTTTGTATCCGGTTTCTTCTTTTTATATAGATTTAAGGTTTTCAACATTGGTTCGCCTTCATCTCCAGCCAGGCGAAGATAATTATACTTTTGAATATAGTCCAGAGCCCTCTCAAGACAGTCGAAGCATTTATCTTCCATGTTTGCCTTGTAGCCTCCCATTGCAAGAAGAAGGTCTATCTCACATAAATCCATATAACGCTGGCTTTTCTGTAAAATTGGACGCAGCTTTTCTGCAAGGGAGATTCCCGCCATAAATTTTTCTTTTAAAACGTAATAGCGCATCTTTACCTGATAGCGGTACAAATCAAGCATGTTAAAGTTTGTAAATTCATCCGGACCGTCATTTTCAATCCAGCTTTCTACCTTATCTATTTTTCCTTCGTAAAGATTAAACTTTGTTTCCATGGCTTTTATATTATAAAAAAGCTCATTATTACCTTCTTTCCCCATTCTTTTTTTTATCTGCACAATCATTTTTTCTGCAGAATCAATTTCGCCGTTTGCAAGAAGAAGCTTCATCTGTAAAGAAAGGGCAACAAAGAGAAGCCTGAAATCTCCTTTTTTTTCAAGAACCGGTATTTGCGAAACAATACTAAGCAGGGAGGACATGCATTCATTTTTTAAATACAGATATTCAGCCTCTGCAATATCAAACATTGGACCTGCAAGTCTTCCATAAAGAATGTTCAGCACCTGCAAAAATAAGTTTTTATAGTTATTCATAACAGAGCAGAAAGGAGAAAAATCTCTAAATCCGTTTATTACACTGGGTCTTCCAATTGTAAAAGTAAAACAGGTAACACGTTTATGTAAAACTCCAAGTTCAAATATATAGTCATGAAAAACTTCGTTATTGCTGTCTGGAATAGCAATTCCTGTATTATTATAAGTATATTTATATGATTTTTTTGCGTTTACATCGTGGGGAATAAGTTCAAGGAATTCGTGGGCTTCATCATATTTTCCTTCCATGACTTTAATTAAAACAAGGCCTGGAATAATAGAAATAGGGTCCCATTTTTCTTTCGGAAGTTCTAAAAATGCGTCTTTAGCGGCCCAAAGATCAGTTAAATAATACTTTGAGTTCAAGTTTTGAACTATATCTATTAAATCTTCGTAACTGTATTCAGACTTTTCCATAAAATAATTATAACATATGACAAAAAAACTGCAAGATTACTACATCACCCCCTACATTTTAATGTAGTATAATAAATTGTTTTTTTTACATAAATATGTAGTTCGCAATTACATCATTCAGACTTAATATAATAAACGTGGACGGGAAACGATACCCGAAAGCTAGATTTAATAACAATTTAAGAATAAATTAATAAAGTAGATTTAATAATAATTTCAAAAACAACCTTTCATGTTTTATTCACAGTTTTGGATCTAAGGCTGCCTTAAAAGAGTTTCTTAAACGGGCAGCCCTAGTTTTTTTAAAGGCTATCGCACTTCAAATCTTTATTAAAGTCTTACTATGCGTGCCCCCAGCAGCTCTGCTTCTTCCATATTGTGTGTAACTAAAATAATACTGGTTTTACTTGCCTGATTTATGGCTTTTACATCTGCAATCAGTTTCTTTTTAATTTCCTGGTCAAGATTATTAAAGGCTTCATCCAGAAGCAGCAATTCTTCGCTGTAATATAAGGCTCTTGCAATTGCACAGCGCTGTTTCTGTCCCCCGCTCAAGTGCTCAGGATAGTAATTTTGAAGGCCGGAAAGTCCCGTAAGCTCTATTAATTCATTTATTTTTTTCTTGTCTTCTTTATTGTTTACCAGCTTTATATTTTCGTAAACATTGAGCCAGGGTAAAAGACGGTCATTTTGAAAAACAAAGGCAACCTTTTTTGATGTATTTTCTATGCTTCCTGAATCTGCCTTTATAAGTCCTGCAATTATTTTAAGAAGGGTAGTTTTTCCGCAGCCATTAGGCCCTATGATTGCAAGAATCTCTCCATCTTCGACTGTTAGGGAAAGATTAGTATAAAGAGTATGATTTCCAAAACTTTTTGACAGATTTTCAATTTTTATCATCACCTTAAATTTACTCCAAAAAAGTTATGCTAACAAGACAAAAATGCAGGAATTTCTTTTTACATAACCTATTGACATAGTAGGTTATAAAGAGTATAAAAAAGACATCTTTCAGATACATTCAAATAAAGGAGCAAAATATGAAAAAATCATTCGAAAAAATTCTAGTTACTTTATTATTGGCTTTAATTACATTTCCTGCTTTTTCAAAGGCAAAATTCAGAAGTGTAGAGCAGATTAAAAAATCTGGTGTCATTAAGATTGCCGTTTTCAGCGACAAAAAACCTTTTGGTTATGTTAATGAGTATGGTAAATACCAGGGTTATGATGTTTACTTTGGAGACCGCATTGCAAAAGATTTAGGCGTAAAAGTAAAATACGTTCCTGTTGAAGCTGCTGCACGTGTAGAAGTTTTGCAGACTGGTAAGGTTGACCTTGTTCTGGCAAACTTTACAGTTACTCCTGAGCGCGGCGAAAAAGTTGATTTTGCACTCCCTTATATGAAATGTGCTCTTGGCGTTGTTTCTAACGAAAAAGACTTTATTACAAGTGTTGAACAGCTTAAAGGCAAAACCTTAATTATTTCTAAGGGAACTACTGCAGAAACTTTCTTTACAAACAATTATCCTGAAGTAAACCTTCTTAAGTTTGACCAGTATTCAGAAGCATATAACGCTCTTCTTGATGGCCGCGGAGTTGGACTTTCTACAGACAACACAGAAGTTTTAGCATGGGCTATTGAAAATCCTGGTTTTGCTGTTGGAATTGATTCTTTAGGTTCTTTAGATACAATTGCACCTGCAGTTACAAAAGGAAACGAGAGTCTCTTAAAATGGATTAATGATGAAATTGTAAAACTTGGTTCAGAAAACTTCTTCCACAAGGATTACGAAGCTACACTGCGCAAGACTTACGGCGAAAATTCAGATGCCGATGCTCTTGTCGTTGAAGGTGGAAAGCTTTAAAATAGGTTTTATAGGAGGCAATATAAATGATAGTTTCAACCCGTGGACGTTATGCATTACGAGTGCTTATTGATATAGCAGAACATTCCTCAGAAGACAGAATTCCTTTAAAGGAAATTGCAGAACGCCAGGATATTTCCCAAAAATATATTGAAGCTATTATGACTATGCTTTCTAAAAGCGGACTTGTTGATGCAGTTCATGGAAAAGGCGGCGGCTACAAATTAAACCGTGCGCCTTCTGAATATAAAATAGGTGATATTTTAAGATTAACCGAAGGAACTCTGTCTCCTGTTGCCTGCCTGGAAAAAAATGCCAAACCTTGCAGCAGGGAGTCAGTCTGCAGAACACTGCCACTGTGGTCTAAACTTGATGAACTTGTTGAAAACTACCTGGACAGTGTTACTCTTGCAGATTTAATGAGAAAATAATTATTTCTTTTTCTTATCCTGTACTTTAGTACGTAAATCGTAAAGATAGCGTTTAATTTTTTGAGTAGCAGTTTTTTCGAATCCTGCTACTTCTTTTACTTTACCAACCTTAGAACTTTTATTTACACGACTGTTTACATAATACTTAATTTCGCCGGTAATACGTTCTTTTTCGTAAGCAACATTCTGTTTAAAAATTTCAGCCTTTTCCTGTACAGCCTGTGAAACATTTTCTCCAATCTCTTTTACAGCTTCAGGAACATCAGACAGCTTGAATTTTTCTTTTACACGCTTTTCTGCTTCTGCATTTACTTTTTCTTCATCAAACTGGACTAAAGCAACAAGCCCCTCGTCATCTTCTACAATTAAAGATTCAGAAATTAAAGGATGCTGATTCAATACAAATTCAATATCTTCAGGATAAATGTTTTCGCCGCTAGGACCTAAAATCATATTTTTTGAACGACCCTTTAAAACCAGATAAGGCTTTTTGTGATGCATTTCAAATAAGCCCAGATCTCCGGTTTTAAAATAACCTTCGCCGGCAGAATCTTCTTTACCTGTAAATACAGCCTTTGTTAATTCAGGATCTTTGTAGTAACCCCTCATTACATTTGGACCTTTAGCAACAACTTCGCCAACTCCTGTTTTAGGATTTGGATTATTAATTCTTAAATCAACTTCTGGAACCGAAATTCCTATACAACCCGGAACTGTAATTTTTGGACCCGATGCTGCAAGCAATGGAGAAGTTTCTGTAAGTCCATAACCAATTGCATAAGGGAATTTTGCTTCCTTCATAAAGCGTTCAACTTTTGGATCAATCATGGCACCACCGATGCCAAAGAAGATTAAACTTCCGCCAAAAGTCTTCATCAGTTTTTTACCGGCTACCCTGTTTAAGAGCTTTCTAAACACAGGAATCTTATAGATTATTTTTATCAGGCCATTTTTATTAAAAGTTGGAAGAACCGATGACTTGTAGATTTTTTCCATTACAAGAGGAACTGAACAAACAATTGTTGGCCTTACAATTTTGAAAGCTGGAAGCAAGGCACTTACAACAGGAGGTTTTCCAAGGTAATAAATACAGGCACCGTTTAAGATCTGCATTGAAAAACTGATTGTAAATTCATAAACATGGCTTAAAGGTAAGAAAGAAAGAGTTCTGTCCACCTTGTAAACACGGTGACAATGCTGACTCTGTATACTGGTCCATACAAGATTTTTATGAGTTAATTCAACACCCTTTGAGCGTCCTGTTGTTCCGGAAGTATAAATAATGGATGCTGTATCTTCTTCCTGAACATTACTTTCTGGTTCTGAAACATCTTTAAAATCTTCAGGATTTTTCTTAACTCCATCACTTCCTTTTATAATTGTATAATCTTCAAGATTAATAACTATCTTTGGAAGTTTGTCTCCAAGCTTTTCAATTTTTGTAAATAATCTGCTTTCTACAAAAATTGCATCTACGCCACAGTGTTCAAAAATTGCTGCAACTTCTGTTTCAGAAAAATCTGGCAGTAAAGGTACTGCAATCATTCCATAATTTACAATTGAAAAATAACTGATACCCCATTCTGGGCGTCCTGTTCCATAAATGGCAACTTTGTTTCCCGGCTTAAGGCCAAGTCCCTTTAACATCTTTCCAAGTTCAAGACTTTTCTGACCAATTTCTGCATAAGTAACAGGATTTCCTCCTACCAGAGTTAAAGCCGGCCTTTCGCCGAATTTTTTGATTGAGTTTGCAAGCAAAGCTGGAAAAGTATATTTTCCAAGATCGTTAATTGTTTCCATCACAAATTCCTAATTCATGTTTTATTACTTTATATATATCTCTTACTTTATCAATTTTTTGTATAAAAATTCAACTTTTTCGACAAAAAAAAGTAATTTGTCTTGCATTTCTTTAAAAAAAATCCGGTTTTATAATTATAGTTATAAGATTTTTATATAAGGAGTTTTTATGAAGGGTCTCTATAAATATTTTATCACTATCCTTTTTATTTCTTTTTTATCAATTTCATGTAAAACAGGCATTAGTCCCAGCACTTCTTATCCATCTGCAAGTGGAGCCGCATATTTTTCAAGCGAGGCAGATCTTTATATAAATGTTTCTGACTGTACTTACTCCGAAGATAACTCGACTTTTACCCCAATTTCTACAAGCGAGGCAGAAACATCTCTGGCCGCCCTTATTGCCCTTGAAAGTTCTGACGGCACTTCAACAGGACAGTTAAACATCAACCTTGAAAACGTAAGCGAAAATTTAATAATTTCTTTTTCCGGCACAAACGACACAGATATAATCGGTGGAATCAGGATTCAGACAGACGGAAGTACAGAAGTTGGAGTCTGCCTTTCAGATATAACTTTTACTTCCACAGATTTTCCATGCCTTGAAATTACAAAAGGGGCTCCCGCATCTGTAATGCTTGAAGGCAGTAATACTTTTACGGACGGAAGAAAATTCGGCTATGGTTATGGTGATTCTGCTTCTACCTGCGCAAGTTCCCGCATTGCTAATGCAAACGGCAGTGATTCCAAGGGTAGTCTTTATTGTAAGGGTTCTATGACTATTTGCGGTGACGGAAGCCTTTCTGTTACACAAGCTTATAAAAACTGTATTGCCAGTAAAGCCCTTCTAACTATTGATGGAGGCAGCCTCACTTTAACTTCAGATGGTAAAAACGGCCTTTATGCTGATTCTTCTGTAGTTATTAATGATGGAACTATTTCTTTTAGCGGAGAAGGAGATATTTCTTCATCATCTTTTAGAAAAGCTTCCGGCATTGCAACCGAGACCGATGATTCTACCAGTTCTGTTTACATAAATGGCGGCCAGATTAATATAAGTACTTACAACGGAAAAGGAATTCATTCTTCTTTAGTTTATATTAGCGGAGGTACTAATACTCTTTCTGTAGACGGAGTAACAAATTATACAAATGACTCTCAGAAAACTGCCTCTTACTATGATGCAGACGGTACTTATTATAGCAGTCAGTCTGTGACCTTTGCTGCAGAAGGAATTGAAGGAGCATCTTTAGTAAATATTAGTGGAGGAAGTACAAGTATAGAAGCAACTGATGATGGTATAAACGTAAGTGATTCTTCTGCTTCTTTTTACCTGAAGGGCGGCCGTATTTATGTATATTCAGCAAAGGGTGATGGAATAGACTGCAACGGAAATCTTTATATTCAGGATGGAGTTGCTGTTTCCTATGCACCAACCGGTTCAGAAGACTCCTTTGATTCAGGAAGTAAAATCTATGTAAGCGGAGGAATAATTGCAGGAACATCTGGCTCTTCTATGGCTATCAGTGAATACAATACAAGCGGAAGCCAGAAAATCCTTTATTTTTCCGGATCTTCTTCCAGCGGCGGAAACAACAGACCAGGCTCTTCTTCTTCAAGTTCAAGCTTTAGCAACGTCGCTGTCCAGGTTTCTTCTGAAACTGTTTATGCATACTCTCTGCCAGCTTCATCTTTTGGATTATTTGTAATGAGCTGTCCTTCCTTTACAAGCTCTTCTTCTTCCTCATATTCTGTTTATACATCACCAACCATTCCTTCGAGTGATTTTAACGGACTATGTCTGGAAGAAGATACCCTAGAAAATGTTACTTTGGGAAGCAGTAAATCAACTCCATCCGTAAAATAAAGAGGTGTTATATAACATCAGTTTTATACCTACTTTTTTTTAGAATCATGTATAATATAAGAAATGGCAATAGAAGTATTTAACAGAAAAGAAATTAAATATTTGCTTTCAAATGAAGATAAAGAGGCCCTGCTTTCCATAATTGATCAGCACATGGACAGCGACCCCTTTAACAAAGATGGCCAGACTTATTCCATCTGTAATCTATATCTGGATACTATAAATGACGAACTCATTGTAAGATCTCTTGAAAAGCCTGCTTTTAAGGAGAAAATCAGATTACGAAGTTACGGCCAGGCAGGGCTTAACGATACAGTTTACTTAGAAAGCAAAAAGAAATTTAACAGTCTTGTAAATAAAAGAAGAACTCCGGTTATTCTAAAAGATGCCTATGCTTATTTTAAGGACGGCAAAAAACCGGAAAACTCAAATCTTAATGAACAGGTTTTTAAAGAAATAGACTACATTATGAAATTCTATAATTTGCAACCTAAAGTCTTTATTTCTTACGACCGGTTGGCTTTCTTCGAAAAGAACAATTCCGACTTCCGCCTGACTATTGATAAAAATATACAAACCAGGCGTACTGATTTGGGCTTAGAGCTGCCTGCAGGTGGCACTCAGCTTCTTCCGCCAGGTACCTGGCTTATGGAAGCAAAGGCTTTTAAGGCCTTTCCTTTATGGTTTGTTCAGTTTTTATCTTCAAGGAAGATTTTTAATACATCATTTTCTAAATATGGTGCAGAATATAAATTATATAAACAAGAGGAGCATTAATTTATGGATTTTTTAGAAGGTTTTAAGATTGGAGCCTTAGAAAAAGAAATTCTTTTCAACATCCTTATGGGCTTTATAGCAGGTTTTGTAATTATGTCAGGTTATATCCTGGGACATAAAAATAAAAACTATTCTAAAAATTTTGCTATTACAGTCTTTTTATTACCAGTCATTATGACTGTAGTTATTCCATTTATTGCCACAGACTTAAAAAAAGCAGTCTCTTTGGCCGGAATCTTTGCTTTAGTACGCTTTAGAAGTATTCCAGGTGATTCTAAAGATATTCTTTATGTCTTCTTTACTCTGGCAGTTGGAATTGTATTAGGTCTGAGCAACTATGTTGAAGGCTTTGTTCTTACTATTGTAGTAACAATTCTCTTTGTTTTCTGTGAGCAGAAATGGCCTGAAAAAAAGAACCAGCTTTTAAAAATCACAATCCCTGAAAACATGAACTACAAGGGAACCTTCGATGATATTTTTGAAAAGAATCTGAAAAAGTATTCAATCAGAGAAGTAAAAACTACAAATATGGGAACTCTTTTTACAATCTCTTATGATGTTGTATTTAAGCCTGAAACCGATGTTAAGGCTTTTATAGACGAAATAAGAACAAGAAACGGAAACCTTACCGTCGCAATCAATGACTACGACGGCATTGCAGTTTTATAATCTCTTACTTTGATGTCTGCCAGCTTATCTTTAATGATAATGGCAGACTGAAATCTAAATGACGGCTTGCACCTGAATTATTAAAATCAAACTTTAGACCGCCGTCCAGTTCAAGCAAATCATTACAGAAAACATAATTTATGTGCGGATACAAAACAAAGCTTCCGCAGTTATATTCACCAATCAGATCAGAAAACTTTAATAAAAGACCCGCTTCAAGTCCATTAGAAAAATCATAATCAAAAGAAGCTGCAGCCATAAAAGGGAAGGCATCATAATCATAATTTTTGGTTACCTGCTTTTTAGCAGCAAGATATTCTGAATTGAGGGCAGAAACAAGTGCCAGCGAAGCCCTGATTCCATTATCTTTGTTTTTATATAAGAAGCCCAGCTGCAAAGAATATTTTGCTTCGTAAGGAAGAATATCTTCATCTGTATTATTATAAATAAAACCGGAAGTTATCTTAAAATCCTTAAAATAATAGCCGCCAAAAAGCGAATATTTTCCAAAAGCTCCCTGTGTTACATCACGAATACTGGCTCCCAGGCTGAAAGTATTTTTCTGAACAAAATCAAAACCAAAATCGAGGGCAAAATCTTCGCCTGCAAAAATTGTATCGGACTCAACCGCAGCACCCAGCGAAAGTTTATTCTTCTTATCAAAATTAATTTCAGAATAAAGCCCAATACCGTCTTTTAATACCTTTCCGTAATTTGGAACCTCATCCAGAGGAAAAACTTCCGAGGCTTTAATATCAAACTTAGAAAAAAAGGAATTACCTGCCACAAGAGAAATATAAGGAATTCCGGCCTGTAAATAACCCTTAAAAAGAATCTGGGCTTTATATTCATCGCCGGTCCATTTTTTCTTATCCAGGAAATTTAAATTATAAAAATCAAGGCGGGCCCTTCCACTTACATATTTAGTCTTTAAGTCGCTTTGAATCCTGTCTGCAAAACTTAAATAATCACCTTCAAAAAAATTTACTCCAGAAAGTGTATTTTCATTTGCACCAAAAGTATTGCTGATTTTAAACACCTGCGAAAATGCAGAAAGTGAAAAACTTAAAAATATAAAAACAGTTAATATCTTTTTCATATAAATAGTATAGTGCCCTTCCTTCTAAAATTCATTATAATTTTTTATTATGGAAAACTTAGAAAATCAGCCTGCAGTTAGAACATCTTTTAAAGGAATTCTTATTCTTTTACTCACAGCCTTCATATGGGGAACATCTTTTCTGGCTCAAAGGTTTGGAACAGACCAGGGAGTCGCCCCTTTTACTTTTCAGGCTATCAGAACTCTGATGGGTTCCTTTGTTCTGCTTCCCTTTATTTATATAAGACACAAAATAGATAAAAAGAATCGTTCAGAAGATCAGGAACTTCAGCATAAAAAGGACAATAAAAAAATCTGGCTTTATGGAAGTATTGTCGGTCTTGCCTTATGCGTTGCAACAAACCTGCAGCAGTGGGCTTTCGTTTACGAAGAAAGTGCCGGTAAAATTGCCTTCATAACTGCAATGTACATGTTTCTGGTGCCAATCATCGGTTTATTTTTTAAAAAACGCGTACCTTTACTTACCTGGATAAGCATTATTTTAGGCTTTACAGGTTTATATTTTTTGTGCATAAAAACCGAAGGCTTTGGCGGCATTAATCTTGGTGATATCCTTACCTTAGGCTGCTCCCTCTTTTTTGCCATTCAAATCCTGCTGCTGGAAAAATTTTCTCCACAATGCGATGGTATTAAACTTTCCTGCGTAGAATTTTTTGTTTCCGGAATGATTTCCCTTATCTTAATGTTTATTTTTGAAAATCCTGATTTAATGATTATAAAGAACGCTATGCCTTCCATTTTATATTCCGGAATCTTAAGCTGCGGTATAGCCTATACTTTACAAATTGTGGGACAAAAATACTGCGAAGCAACCATAGCTTCTTTATTGATGTGTATGGAATCTGTATTTGCCCTTCTGGCAGAAGGTCTGGTACTTCATAGAATTCCGGGTCTCTGGGAACTTTTGGGTTGTGTGATTATGCTTGCCGCAATCATCATTTCACAGCTTAAAAAGAAATAATCTGAATAATTGCCAGAAGTAATTGTTATGATTAGTTCCTGCGCTTAAACTCAAAGTTCTCCAGGAACTTTTTAGCCCTTTCAGTTTTAGGATTTGTCCAGAATTCTTCTGGACTTCCTGTTTCTACAATTTCGCCGCCATCCATAAAAATGATTTTATCTGCAACTGCACGGGCAAACTGCATCTGATGAGTTACAATGAGCATTGTCTTTCCTTCATTTGCAAGATCCATCATAACATCTAGAACTTCCCTTACCATTTCCGGATCCAGGGCTGCAGTTACTTCATCAAATAACATAACTTCAGGATGCATACAAAGCATACGAACTATGGCAACTCTCTGTTTTTGTCCGCCGCTAAGCTGACGAGGGTAGGCGTTTGCCTTATCTGCAAGGCCAACTCTCTCTAAAAGCATCTTAGCTTCTTTTTCTACCTCGGCCATATCAAAATTCATTTCGTGAGCATGCTTTGGTCCAAGCAGCAGATTTTTCATAACTGTAAGATGAGGGAATAAATCATAACTCTGGAAAACCATTCCAATTTTCTGACGGATAAGATGCATATCCTTCTTACGGTTAGAAATGACTTCGCCGTCCAAAAGGATTTCTCCGCCCTGAATACTTTCAAGGCCGTTTATACATCTTAACAGGGTAGATTTTCCACAGCCGGAAGGGCCAAGAATAACAATAACTTCGCCTTTTTCTACTTTTAGAGAAATATCCTTAATAATTGTATTCTGATCATAAGTTTTCTTAATATTTCTTATTTCCAAAAGCGACATTTTCTGCCCCCCTTATCTTTTCTGTCTTTTTTCTATTGCTCTGGCTGCAAGACTTAAAATCCAGCAGACAATAAAATACATCATGAAAATTACAAAATAAACTGCAATACTTGCCGTAGGTTTTGTAAGTCTGTTTGCTTCAATAATCTGCTGTCCGATTTTTACTACTTCTATAACACCGACAAAAACTACCAGTGATGTTGTTTTTATCATTCGGGTAATAAGATTCATGCTTAAAGGAATTAAGGAACGAAGAGTCTGGGGTATGATGATATAGAAAAAGATTTGTCTTTCGGTAAGGCCGAGCGCACGACCGCTTTCATATTGGTGTTTTGGTACGCTTTCTAATGAACCTCTTACCAGGTCTCCCATTTCTGCTGTGCCCCAGAGGGTAAAAACAAGGATACTTGCTGCTTCCCCGCTTAAAGAAATATTAAACATTCTTGTTAAGCCATAATAAGCTATAAAGAGCAGAACCATCTGAGGCATAATCCTCATAAATTCCAGATATATTTTACAGATTATTTTGACAGCCTTATTTTTTACGGTCATCAGCATACCAAGAAGCATGCCAAGAATGATGGAAAAGGCTACAGAAACTAGGGCTATCCAGACTGTAACCCAAAGGCCTCCTAAAAGACGCTGAAAGTTTGTTCCCATTGTTAAAACAGAAAAGGCATCTGTTATTGCTTTAACGCTTTCCGAATTGAGCATAACGTAACCTCCTTTCTGCAAACGATGCCAGTAAAGAAACCGGCAGTAATAAAATTAAATATGCGATGCTTAACAAAACAAGAGCTTCATCAGTTTTGTAATATAAGCCTATTAAATCTTTTGCAACGAACATTAAGTCTGCCAGAGCTACGGCGCTGAATACTGAGGTTTCTTTTATTAAGAACATTATGTTTGCACAAAAGCCCGGAATAGAAACCGAAATAGCCTGGGGAAGAATTACATACTGGGTTATCTGTCTTCTGGTAAGACCAATGCACTGGGCACTTTCAATCTGAATTTTTGAAACTGATTCAAGGGCTGAGCGGAAGGTTTCTTCCATGTAACTACCGCCTAAAAAGGTAAGACCAATTATGGCACACTGTACCGACGAAAGTTTTATTCCCATTCTTGGGAAGGCAAAATAAAGAAAGAACAATTGAATTAAAAGAGGGGTATTTCTTGAAAATTCAATGTAGATACTGCATAACTGTGAAAAAAAAGGAATCTTAAAATATTTTATAAGGGCACAAACAAGGCCAAGCAGAAGAGAAAATAAAATTCCTATTAAAGCCAGCTTAAGAGTTAATCCTGCTGCTGAAACATACATAGGAATAACACTTTTTATAAATTCCAAATCCATGACTATTTGAATATTAAATTTTTTATTAGCAATAGTCAAATAGCAAAAACCTTGTTAGAATATAGACATATTATTTTATAGGAGATGAATATGAAAAAATTATTGGCTATGGTAGGCTCTTTACTAGTTTTAGGAGCTGCTCTTTTTGCTGCTGATCCAGCATGCGGATTATGGAAAAGTATTGACGACAAAACCGGCGAAGTTACTGCTATCTGGAGAATCTACGAAGAAAACGGAATGCTTTTTGGAACTATTGCTGCAACTACAAATGATCCACAGGATGTAATTGCAGACAAATGTAAGGAATCTTACAAAGGTTTCCCACGTTCTGGTGCTGTAAACAAAATGACTACAGTTGGAACTCCATGGATTTTCAATATGAAAAAAGAATCTGACGGAAACTGGAAAAACGGAAACATCATCGATCCTAGTAATGGAAAAATGTATGGTTGTGTTATTAAATATTTAGCTGCCGGCGAAGTAAATAAAAAATACAAGGCAACAAAGCCAACTCTTGCAATGGCAGGAACAGTTGGACCTATTCAGGTATTCCAGTACTGGGTACAGGCTACAGAAGAAGATGTTCTTGCTGCACAAAAAGCACATCCTGCAAGTAAATAATTATTATTTTCTGTTGACCTAGTTTTATTAAAAAATATATAATGCATTTAAGCTATTATAGAAATGGAGGTAAAAATACTTTATGAAACACTTTGCTTATTCCTTTTATTTTTACTTTTATTTCTCCTCAGTTCAGTAAAGAACAGATAGCTTACTAACATGCGAATAATAAGCGGTTCTATTCTTTACGAAGAGTAGAACCGCTTTTTTTTTGTAAATTTTTTTTTAAGGAAGGCGATTTATGACAGACCTGGAAGAAAGCCGAAAACTGATTAATACAATTGATCAGAAGCTTGCATCTTTATTTGAAGAAAGAATGGATGCAGCAAAAAAAATTGCTATGTATAAAAAACAGTTTGGTCTGCAAATTTTTGACAGCAGCCGTGAAGAAGAAATCTGTTCCAGGGAAGTTGATTACATAAAAAATCCTGAATACAAAAACTACTATCTTGAATTCATCAAAGATTTGATGAATGTTTCAAAAAAATATCAGTCTTATCTTGTTGAAGGCTGTAAAATTGCTTACTGCGGTATTGAAGGCGCCTGGGCTAACATAGCAGCAAAAAGAATCTTCCCAAAAGGAAATCTTTCAACCTATTCTTCTTTTGACCAGGCCTACCAGTCTGTTATAGACGGCACCTGCGATTTTGCAGTTCTTCCGGTCGAAAACTCTTTTGCCGGAGATGTAGGACAGGTTTTTGACTTAATGCATAATGGTCCCTTATTTATTACCGGCATGTACAATCTTAAAATTACCCAGTGCCTGGTTGGAATAAAGGGCAGCAAATTACAGGACATCAAAAAAGTTATAAGCCATCAGCAGGCAATAGACCAATGTACAGAATTTTTACACAGCCAGGGCTACAGCGTAGAAACCACCGTAAATACAGCCATGGCCGCCAGAGAAGTTTCACAATTAAATGATAAATCAATTGCGGCAATTGCAAGTTCTGATGCTGCAAAATTATACGGACTTGAAATAATAAAAGAAAGCATAAATCAGAATGCCCAGAATACAACCCGCTTTGCCGTTTTCAGCAGAGTTCTTAATAAAGAAATTGGTGATAAAGCAGACTGTATTTTCCAGATGATGTTCACCATCAAAAATACTCCGGGTTCTCTTGCGCGGGCAATTAAATCTTTTGGAGATTTAGGCTTCAACTTAAAATCTCTGCGAAGCCGTCCAATCAAAGATATTCCATGGCAGTATTATTTTTACGTTGAAGGCGAGGGTTCCCTCTTTTCTGATAAGGGAGAAAAATTACTTTCGGCTATAAAAAAAGAATGTGAGCAGGTAAAAATACTTGGTCATTACTCTAAGGAAATAGAAATCTAAGGACCTGAATATGAAAATTGTAAAAGTTAATTTAAAAGAAAATTCATATGATGTTGTAATTGAAAAAGGAATCTTCAAAAAAGCAGAAGAAGAATTAAATCTGAACCGAAAGGTTTTAATTGTCAGCGACAGCCAGGTTCCTGCTGAATATGCAAAAGAGTTTTCTAAAAAATGTAAGCAGCCGGTAATCGCTGTTTTTGAATGCGGCGAAGATCATAAAACCATAAGCACCATGGAATATCTTTTTGACCTGATGCTTAAAAATAATTTCAACCGTAAGGACTGCGTTGTTGCCATTGGTGGAGGAGTAACAGGTGATCTGGCAGGCTTTACAGCCGCTTCTTACATGCGGGGAATTGATTTTTATAATATTCCAACCACAGTTCTTTCCTGTGTAGATTCTTCTGTCGGTGGAAAAACTGCCGTCAACTTTGGAAATGTAAAAAACATAATCGGTGCCTTCTGGCAGCCTAAAAAAGTTTTAATTGATGTTAATTTATTAAAAAGCCTTCCAGAAAGACAAATATCAAACGGACTTTCAGAAGCCCTGAAAATGTCCCTTACCTTCGATAAAGAACTTTTCAATCTTTTTAAAAATGGTGACCCGGTAGAAATGCTGGAAGAAATTATTTATCGTTCCGTACAGCTTAAGGCCAATGTTGTAGAACAGGATGAAAAAGAAGCCGGCTTAAGAAAAGTTTTGAACTTTGGTCATACAATAGGCCATGGAATTGAACTTTCGTCTAAAGGGGAACTTTACCACGGAGAGTGCGTTGCCCTTGGCATGATTTGTATGTCTTCGGAAAAAGTAAAAGAAGAACTTATCCCTGTCCTTAAAAAATTAAAGCTTCCGGTAAAATACACTTTTGATGAAGAAGAAGTTTGTTCCGCAATCGGACACGATAAAAAATCTAACGAAAACGGAATTTCAACAATTGTTGTTAATGAAGCAGGCAGCTTTGAAATGAAAGACATGTCTATTCAGGATATAAAAAATCTGCTCCCTCAAATTCAAGGAGAATAAGCTGATGAAAAACACATTTGGAAACAGTTTACAGTACACAATTTTTGGTGAAAGTCACGGCCCATATATCGGCTGTGTTTTAGACGGCCTTATGCCAGGCTTAAAAATTGATACAGATTTTATTAATCATCAATTAGATTTACGCCGTCCTTCCGGAAAAATCTCTACTGCCAGAGTTGAAGCCGACCAGTTCCAGATTGCAAGCGGTGCCTATAACGGCTATACAACAGGAACTCCACTTTGTATTTTAATTCCAAATGCAGTTCAGCATAGTAAAGATTATTCTAAAACTGCAAACCTTGCCCGTCCCGGCCATGCAGATTTTACCGCAGAATGCAAATACAAGGGCTTTCAGGATTTCAGGGGAGGCGGACATTTTAGCGGACGTATTACAGCTGCCTTAGTTGCGGCCGGAGCTATTGTTATTCCTGCCCTGAATAAAAAGGGAATCATAATCGGAAGTCATGTAAAAAGCTGCGGCGGAATAGAAGACCTTTCTTTTTCTGAAAATACAGAAGAGCTTAAAAAGCAGATTAAAGCTTTAAATCAAAAGAATTTTGCTGTAATTGAAGAAGCTTCTGAAGCAAAAATGAAAGCCAGAATTGAGGAAGTTGCAGCAGAAGGCGACAGTGTGGGAGGAATCCTTGAAACTGCTATAGTCGGACTTCCTGCCGGGGTAGGGGAGCCCTGGTTTGATTCTTTAGAAAGCCTTATCTCTCACGCTGTATTCAGCGTACCAGCTGTTAAAGGAATCCAGTTTGGTTCTAGTTTTGATAAGGTAAATCTTAAAGGCAGCGAATATAACGACGAGTTTAGAATGGACGGAGATAAGGTTATTACCACAAGTAACAATAATGCCGGAATTAACGGTGGTATTACAAATGGTATGCCTGTACTTTTTTCTTGCGCTGTAAAGCCAACCCCATCAATTTATAAAAAGCAGAACACAATAGATTTTAAAGAACATAAAAACAGCGAACTTCAAATTGAAGGAAGACATGATCCTGCAATTATTCACAGGGCCAGAGTTGTAATTGATTCTGTAACAGCCCTTGTTTTGTATGACATACTGCAAAGCACATTTGGGTCAAACTGGTTCGCTTTAGATTGTCAGGATTCTAAGGATTGATAAATTAATTTTCGGCATATAGAGGAGCAGGATAATGGAATACGGTCTTATAGGAGAAAAATTAGGACACAGCTTTTCAAAAGAAATTCATAATCAGATAGGCGATTATGATTATGTCCTTAAAGAAATCCCAAGGGAAGAATTAGTTTCTTTTATTAAAGGCAAAGACTTTAAGGGAATTAACGTAACCATCCCTTATAAAAGCGATGTAATTCCATATCTTGATTTTGTTGATGAAAATGCAAAACAGATAGGGGCTGTAAATACAGTTGTAAATAAAAAGGGAAAACTTTACGGCTACAACACAGACTTTATAGGTCTTAAACGTCTTATTTTAAGCATGAAACTGGATCTTAATCAGAAGAAGGTTTTAATTTTAGGAACCGGAGGCACCAGTAAAACAGCGGGAGCCGTTGCAAAAAATCTTGGCGCTGCAAGTATTTTTATTGTCAGCAGAAAAGAATCAGAAAATACAATCACCTATGAAGAAGCTGTAAAACAGCATTCAGATGCTCAGATAATAATTAATACAACTCCATGCGGAATGTTCCCAAATATTGAAGGATGTCCTATAGAATTATCTTCTTTTACACAGCTGCAGGGACTGGTAGATGTTATTTATAATCCTTTAAGAACAAATCTGGTTTTAGCTGCGCAGGAAAAAAAGATAAAAGCTCAGGGCGGCCTTTACATGCTGGTACAGCAGGCTATTGCAGCAGCAGAACTTTTCTTTGACAGGGAACTTTTTAATTCCAGGGGAGATACAATTTACAAAAATCTTCTTGGAAAAAAACAGAATATTGTTTTAACCGGAATGCCTGGTTCCGGTAAATCTACCGTTGGAAAAGAAATTGCTAAAAAATTAAATATGACCTTATTCGATACAGATAAAGAAATTCTTCGCCTTACGGGCAAGGCTCCTTCTCAAATCATAACAGAAGAAGGTGAAGAAAAATTCCGCCAGATAGAAAGTGATGTTTGTAAGGAACTTTCCCTCAAAAATAATGTAATTATTGCAACCGGAGGCGGAGCAGTTCTTAAAAAGGAAAATATCATTCACCTGAAGCATAATGGAAAAATCTTTTTTATAGACCGCGATCTTGAAAACATCTGCCCTACAAAAAACAGACCCCTTTCCAATTCGAAAGACAAGCTCGAAGCTTTATACAAGGTGCGCTATCCAATTTACACCAGCACAGCAGACTTTCACATAAAAAGCGACAACAATATACAGAATACAGTTCAATCAATCATCACCGCTTTTACCCAGGAGATATAAAAATGAAGATTAAAATTATCAACGGCCCAAACATCAATATGCTGGGAATCAGAGAACCAGGCATTTACGGTTCAGAAAATTTTAAAACCCTTATTGGCAACATTAAAAAATGGGGTAAAGACAATAAAGTAAAAGTTGTCTGCTATCAGTCAAATTACGAAGGAGACCTTGTTACTCAGATTCAAAAGTGTCTTGGAAAATTTGATGGAATTGTAATTAATCCCGGAGCATATACGCACACAAGCATCGCAATCCTGGATGCAGCAAAGGCTGTTAAAATTCCTGTGGTTGAAGTTCACATTTCTAAAGTAGAAGAAAGGGAAGATTTCAGACAGGTAAGTTACATTAGGAATGCCTGTGTAAAAACAATTACAGGCCACGGAATTCAAGGCTATATAGAGGCTCTGGATTTTTTTAAAAATGATTTCAAAAATAGTGCTGCCAAGGCGGGAGATAAATAAATGAGAATCTATCCATCAAAAGCAAATGGAGAAATGCTTTGCCCGCCTTCCAAAAGTATGGCCCACCGTAACCTCATTTGTGCTGCACTTGCAGAAGGCCAGAGTATAATACGGAATGTTGATTTTTCTGAAGATATAAAGGCAACCCTTTCCTGCATAAAGGAACTGGGGGCCCAATACACAATAGAAAATAATACAGTAACCATTAGAGGAAATCCCGGTTTTGCTCTTCAGTCGCAGACCCAGGATCACACTCCTGCCCAGGGCCAGTCGCAAGCCCACTCTGCTTCCCAGACCCTGAACTTTAACTGCAATGAATCAGGTTCCACCTTACGCTTCTTTATCCCCCTTGCCATGCTGCAGGGCAAGCCTTCAGTCTTTTCTGGAAGCCAGGTCTTAATGACAAGACCGCTTTCTGTTTACGAAAAAATCTGCCAAAGCCAGGGAATAAAGCTGGAACAAAAAGATGGAAAAGTTTACCTGCAGGGAAAACTTCACGCAGCTGATTTTGAAATTCCCGGAAACATAAGCAGCCAGTTTATTACAGGACTTTTATTCACCCTGCCACTCTTAAATGCAGACAGCAAAATCATCTTAACAGAATCTATTGAAAGCAAACCTTACATCGATATGACTCTTCAGGTTCAAAAGGATTTTGGAATTGAAGCTGCCTGGATAAACGAAAACACCCTTTTAGTAAAAGGAAATCAAAAATACAAAAATACAGACACTTACGTTGAAGGTGATTATTCAAATGCCGCTTTCTTTGAAGCCCTGAATACTCTTGGCGGAAAGGTTAAAATTAATGGTTTAAGGGAAGACTCTTTACAGGGAGATAAAGTTTACCTTCCATACTTCAATGCGCTCTGCAAAGATTTTGCCCGCCTTGATATTTCAGACTGCCCGGATTTAGGCCCGGTTTTATTTGTTGTAGCCGCAGCTCATAATGGCGGCGAATTCACCGGCACAAAACGACTTGCCATTAAAGAAAGCAACCGTGGCCAGGTAATGTGTCAGGAACTTGCAAAATTCGGCATAAAAACTTTGCAGGAAGAAAACCGCATAGTCATCTATAAGTCTGAATTAAAAAGGCCGGAAGAAGTTTTACAGGGACATAATGATCACAGAATTGTTATGAGCCTTGCCACTTTGCTTACACAAACAGGAGGAAGAATAGAAGGCATTTCTGCCGTTAAAAAAAGTCTTCCCGATTACTTTAAGCGAATTAAAAATTTAGGAATTAAATTTGATTACGACATAGAAGGAGAATCAGATGGAATGGATAAATAAACAGAACATTCTAATTGTAGGTTTAGGACTGATGGGCGGCAGCTACGCAAAAGGATTAAAAAGGGTAGGCTACCATTTGATGGCAATTGATACCTGCAAGGAATCAATACAGTTTGCTTTGACTAACAACATTATTGATGAAGGTGATGATTTTCCAAATCCTGAATTAATAAAAAAGGCTGATGTAATAATCTTTGCCCTTTATCCGCATATCTTTTTGCAGTGGATAAAAGATAATCAGGATTACTTCAAACCCGGAATTAAAATTACTGATGTTACCGGTGTAAAAGCCTGCGTTGTTTATGACATTCAAAAGGTTCTTCGTAAGGATGTAGAATTTATTGCAGCCCATCCTATGGCAGGACGTGAAGTTTATGGAGTACAAAACAGTGATGATTCAATTTTTCACAATGCCAACTATATTGTAACACCAACTCCTCAGAACACTTCAGATGCAATTGAATGGTGTAAAGATTTAGGAAGACTTCTGGGCTTTAAGAGAATCTCTATTCTGACTCCTGAAGAACACGATCAGATGATTGGATTTGTTTCACAATTAACACACGTTATTGCAGTTGCCCTTATGGACTGCAGCGATAACACCCATCTGGTAGACTACACTGGAGACTCTTTCAGAGACTTAACCAGAATTGCAAACATCAACGATAAAATGTGGAGTGAACTTTTCTTAATGAATAAGGAACCCTTATTACATCAGATGGATCTTTTTATTAACGAAATGGAAACTCTTCGTACAATGCTCAAACAGGATGACAAGGAAGGCCTAAAAGCAAAAATGCAGCTTTCTACAAAACGTCGTGCTTTATTTAATAAAAAATAAAAAACACTTTGGAGGTAAAAATATGAACATGGAATTTGAAAGAAAATTAACAATCCCGGCAGAGGTAAAGGAACAGTTTCCTGTAACAGCAAAGGTTGCAGAAATTGTAGAAAAAAAGAGAGCTGAATTAAAGGCAATTTTTGAAGGAAGAGATAACCGTAAGGTTTTATTTATTGGACCTTGTTCAGCAGATAACGAAACTGCAGTTCTAGATTATATGAACAGACTCATTCCTGTTCAGGATAAAGTAAAAGATAAAATCATGCTGGTTCCACGCATTTACACAAACAAGCCAAGAACAACCGGAGAAGGTTATAAAGGACTTTTACACAATCCTGATCCAACCGGAAAACCAGATATGTACAAGGGAATTCTTGCAACCCGCGAACTGCATATGAAAGCTGTTGAACAGACCGGTTTAATTTTTGCTGACGAAATGCTTTATCCTGAAAACCACAAATACCTGGATGATATTCTTGGTTACGTTGCTGTAGGCGCCCGCTCGGTTGAAGACCAGCAGCACAGACTTACAGCCTCTGGAATTGAAGTTCCAGTTGGAATGAAGAATCCTACTTCTGGTGATATAAGCGTAATGATGAACGCAATTATGGCAGCTCAGCACAAACACACTTTCATTTACCGCGGATGGGAAGTTCATTCACAGGGCAACCCTTGGGCTCATGCAATTCTCAGAGGTTCTACAAACAAGCATGGAAACAATCTTCCTAATTACCACTACGAAGATTTATCTCGTTTATGCGACTGTTATGAAGCAAGACCAGACCTTACAAATCCTGCAGTAATCATAGACACTAACCATTCTAACTCTAACAAAAAACCTCTGGAGCAGCCAAGAATTGTTTTTGATGTTTTGAATTCCTGCAAGCAGTCTGACCGCATAAGCAAGCTGGTAAAAGGTTTCATGATTGAATCTTACATTGAAGACGGAGCCCAGAAACCAGGCGAAGGCTGTTACGGAAAATCAATCACAGACCCTTGCCTTGGCTGGGAAAAATCAGAAAAACTCATTTACGATATTGCAGATAAATTATAATTTATTTTTGTCGTAAAAAATCCAGATATTCTGAAGAAGGGAGTGGCTTACTAAAATAGTAACCCTGTATGTAAGTCACTCCTAACTTTTTAAGGTAGTCATACTGCTCTTTAGTTTCAACCCCTTCTACAACAATCTTCCTGCCCAGCATCAAAATCATCTTAATCATATTTTCCAGAATTACTTTTGCATTTGCACTGTTTGTATTTTCTTTTTCAAAGCAGGGCCACAAAAGGCTCTTATCAATTTTTATTAATTCATAGTTTACTTTTGCTATTTGAGAAAGATTGGAGTAGCCGGTTCCAAAATCATCCATAGAAAAAGAGCAGCCCATTTTTTTAAGTTCATCCATATTTTTGTTAAGCATAAAACTTGAAGTAATGGCTATTGATTCCGTAATTTCGAGATTAACAATTTTTGGATTAATTTTATATTTTTCCATCAGGGCTGCCATCTGCTGAGGGAGCTGGGCATCTACTGACTGAAGGCCGGAAAGATTTACTTCAATGTGAGAAAGTCCTGCCTGCTCTAGTTTGTTTGAACTAACAAAATTAAAAACCTGATTAAAAATCATATTGGAAAGTTTCATAATTAAGCCGTGTCTTTCTGCAATTGGAATAAATTCTTCAGGGCTGACAAAACCAAGAGTGCTGGTATTCTTTAATCTTACAAGGGCTTCAAAATTAGAAAACCTTTCTGTTTTGATTTCGTAGATAGGCTGGTAGTACATTTCAATTCCATCACTATTAATTGCATCAGACAGAAGCTGAACAATCTTTGCTTCTCTGTTTCTATTTTCAATAAGTTTGCTGTCTATTCTGCGCAAGAAGCCTGTCTCTTCTGAATAAGAATGCCAGTCATCAATAAGACGCATAAAATCATGAATTGAAAGATTTTCAGGAACATCATTTGGATAGAAAATAAAGTCACAATGAGAAGAAATGTAAAAGCTGTTTTCTCCAACCCACCAGCTTTGATCCATTCTTTCCTTTATAAAATTAAGCATTTTATCAACTAAATAAAAGTGCTCATTTTTTTTGTTCTGCATCACTATTATGGTGATAGAGTTAGGTTCAGCCCGGAAGATAGGACAATCAAAAGAAGTATTGATAAAGTCTCCAACATTAGCAATTAACTGGTTGGCAATTGCTTCGCCGAATTTTTCTTCAATAGATTCAAAATCTTCAATATCAATATTTAAGATAAAAAAGCGCCTTTTTCTTGTTGTAAGGTTTTCAAGCATAAGGCGAAGGGCAGTGGCATTCAGGGCTTCGGTTTCTCTGTCTATAAAATCTCCGGGAGTTTCCAGTCCCAGGTACATTATAAAACTCATGGAAGCAATACCAAGGCTTAAAACTGTATTAAAGGGATTTACCAGCTGAAGCAGAGAATCTGCAATCCAGATTGTTGTAGTCCAGAATATGTATTTTCTTTTTCCTTTAAAAAATGCCTTAGGATTTTTTATAGAATATTTAACAGTATCAAATATAGTTCTGAAGGCAAAAATAAGCACTACCACATTGGTAGTAATGTTCATTGCTGTAAAAGAAAAGTGTCCGCTTGTATCAACCGAAGAACGGAACTGAGCCAGCATAATTGCTATAATCCCAAGAATATAAACTCCAAAAATCTGAATACGTTCTTTCGGAGTAAGCCTCTGTTTTCTTCCAAGAAGGAGGGTAACATAAAGATAAATGGAAACTGTTACAGACAAATATGAATAACTTCTAAGCTGATAAATCATTCTTATCTGCCAGAACTGTTTTAGCTCTAAGAAAGGAATAATAGAAGACCAGGCATCTAAAATTACAAAGACCAGAGAAAAAATCATCATTGACGAAAAACACTTTGTAGAAAGTATTGGAAGTTTTTTTCTCTTAAAATAACTGATTACAAGAATAATAAGAAAAACGAGAGAAACAAGCTGCAACTGGATACTAGATACCATAGAAATAAAGATTTCATTATTAATCAAACTATTAATCATACTGCATATAATAGCACTTTTTGAAAAAAAATAAATTTGCCGATTAACTAAATTTCTTATTATTTTAAAAGTTAACATAAAATTTTTTAAATTTTCAGGAGTTATTTAGATGGCTAAATATGAATTCCAGACAGAAGTCAATCAACTTCTAAAACTTATCATTCATTCACTTTATTCAAATAAAGACATTTTCCTTAGGGAAATTGTTTCTAACGGTTCTGATGCTTTGGACAAACTTAAGTATCTTACTGTTTCAAATGATGCTTACAAGTCTGTAAAATTCGACCCAAGAATCGACATCACTTTCAGCGAAAAAGACAACACTCTTACTGTACAGGATTCTGGTATTGGTATGACTGACGAGGATTTAACAAATAACCTCGGAACTATTGCCCGTTCCGGAACCAAAGCTTTTATGGAACAGCTTACTGCAGAAGCTTCTAAAGATTCTGCCTTAATCGGTCAGTTTGGTGTAGGTTTCTATTCTGCTTTTATGGCAGCAAATAAAATTGATGTTTACACCCGTAAAGCTGCCGGTGACGGAAAAATCTGGCACTGGTCTTCAGACGGAACAAACTCTTACGAAATTGAAGAAGTTGCCGCTGACAGTGCAGCCGCAAAAAAATATGGTTTTGATAATGCAGAATTAAGCGGTTCTGCTATTGAAATGCATTTAAATGATGACAGTAAAGAATTTGCTTCAAGATGGAAGATTGAAGAACTTATTAAAAAATATTCTGATCATATTGCCTTCCCAATCTATCTTCACTACGAACAGAAGAAATATGATGATAAGGGAAAAGAAACAGGCAGTGAAAGTAAGGTTGATCAGGTAAACTCTGCAAGTGCACTTTGGAAACGCCCAAAGAGTGAATTAAAAGAAGCAGACTACAATGAGTTCTATAAAACCTTTGGTCACGACGGCCAGGATCCTCTTCACTATGTTCATACACACGCAGAAGGTACTCAGGAGTACACAACACTTTTCTTTGTACCTCAGACAGCCCCATTTGATATGTACCAGGCAGATTACAAGAGCGGACTTAAGCTTTATGTAAAACGTGTATTCATTACTGATGATGATCGTGAACTTTTACCTTCATATCTGCGCTTTGTACGCGGTATTATCGATTCTGAAGATTTACCTCTTAATGTAAGCCGTGAAATCCTTCAGCAGAACAGAATTCTTGATAATATTAAATCTGCAAGTGTTAAAAAGCTTTTAAGCGAGTTTAAGAAGATGGGCGAGGCTGCAGATAAAGCAAAGAAGATTGCAGAAGCTGACAGAAAGGATGAAGACAAGAAAGCCATTGAAAAATGGGAAAAATTCGTAAAGAACTTCAACCGCCCTATGAAGGAAGGTCTTTATTCAGATTATTCAAACCGCGATGAAATTGCAGAAATTGTACGCTTTAAGTCTACAGATGCAAGTGGAAGCGGCGAAGGAAATTACACAAGCCTTGCAGATTATGTTCAGCGAATGAAGGCTGACCAGAAAGCAATTTTCTACATTTCTGGCAGTGATGAAAAGAATCTTAGGGCAAATCCTCTTGTAAAAGCATATACAGACAAAGGTTTCGAAGTTCTTATCATGGATGATGATATTGATGACATTGTTATTCCAGGATTTGGTAAGTATAAGAACGAATATGAACTTAAAGCTGTAAACCGCAGTGGTTCAGATGAAGATCTTATTGGAAACAAAGAAGATGCCAAAAAGAAGGAAGAAGCTTTCAAACCTGTTGTAGAAAAGATTAAAAAAGCACTTGGCGACAAGGTTAAGGATGTAAAACTTTCCAAGACCCTTAGCGGAGAAAACCCTTCTTGTATCGTTGTAGATGAAAATGATCCTAGTTACCAGATGATTCAGATGATGAAAGCTATGGGACAGCCTGGACCAGAATTAAAACCTATACTTGAAGTAAATGGAGATCATCCAATTGTTGCTGCTCTTAAAGATACTGAGGACGAAGCAAGAATTGCTGATGTTTCTGAAGTTTTGTTTACACAGGCATTAATGATTGCCGGTATGGAAGTAAAAGATCCTATTAACTTTGTAAACAGCTTAAATAAACTGCTTTCTAAATAATTTTTAGTAAAGCATAAGATAAGCGGGGTAGGCCGGACGGTTTACCCCGTTTTTTTTGCATATTACAAATATGAACTAACATACGAACTAACAACCGATTGTTAGAAATAATTTTAAACTAACAAACGGTTGTTATTTGAAATTAATAATTAAAACCCCGGATTAATACTGTTTCACGTGAAACCAGGATTAGTATTTATTGATACGCAATCTTTCTACGCTTAAAAGTTTTCACGTGAAACACAGTGCAACACAAATCAACGTTCATGAGAAATGTCCAGGACTTTTCACGTGAAACACAATCCTTTTACTTATCACATTACAAAGGTCTTCAAATTAGAAATATTTCACGTGAAACATGCTAAACTTCAAACTCCCGGGAAGTTCTTTCCAAAAAACCGTTTCACGTGAAACAGTCACTTCCACCAGGCAGGCTTATATACTCCACGGATATTTTACATATTTCACGTGAAACACAATAAAACATAAAAACAAAGCTCATCTGCTATACTGGACTTTTCACGTGAAACATTGTTATGGACCTTATCTTTATGACATTGCAGACAGACCTGGACTTATCCACCGTCGTGGATAAATTGTGGATAACTTTTTTTTCATCCTTTGTTTTGTGGATAAATCTGTGGACTCTGTGGAAATTTTTTAAAACAAAAAAAGCTGACCGAAATTAATCGATCAGCTTCTGCCTGATGTATAATCACCCTAGAATTAATTCAAATTAATTCATACCCTTTTGTAATAATTTAATTATTAAATAATTCTACTTTTTTGTCAACTTAAAATATTAAATTTTAAACTAACAAACGGTAGTTAATATTTATTCATCCTTATCCTGAACTTTGTCTACTCCAACAAGATAATCCGGTTCATTGACTTTTACAATCTTAACACCAGATGCTCCCTGGCCCTGTTCCTTAATTTCGGATGCCTTAAATCTTAAAGTTTTTCCCTGACTTGTCATGCAAACGACTTCATCATTATCTGCAACATTTAAGGCTCCAATAATTTCTCCCTTACCGTCAGTATTACCAAATATACGCTGACCTCCGGTTCCTCTTCCGTGAACAGAGAAGTAGTCAAAAGAAATACGTTTTCCTACACCTTTTTCTGTAAGAAGGATAATGTTTGAATTTTCTTCAACTTTTACTGCGGCAGCAATTTCGTCACCTTCAGAAAGCTTCATTCCCTTTATACCACAGCTGGCTCTTCCCATGCAGCGGACAGAATCCTCTGTAACACGTAAAGCCTTTCCTCTGCGGGTAATCAGCATAACTTCAGATTTACCGTCTGTAAGAATTGCACTTACCAGCTTGTCGCCGTCATTAAGTTTAATACCAATAATTCCCTTTGTTTTTGCGTTCTGGAATTCTGAAGATCTTACCTTCTTTACAACTCCCTTAGAGGTTGTCATAAAGATATACTGCTCGTCTGTAAATTCCTTTAAGGAAACAATTGTTGTAATTTCTTCATCAGCAGAAACCTGCAGTAAGCCTTTAATATTTGAACCTCTGCTTGTTTTTTCTGCTTCAGGAATTTCATGAATCTTTAACCAGTAAGCCCGGCCAATGTTAGTTATAAATAACAACTTTTCTTTTGTCGAACCAATAAAGAGCTGATTGATATAATCATTTTCGAGCAAGGCTGTTGAATTACTTCCGGTTCCTCCACGGCTCTGCTTTTTATATTTATCAACAGAAACTCTCTTGATATAACCAAGGCGGGAAATCATAACAACCATGTCTTCGTCTTTAATCATATCTTCTACGTTGATCTGTTCTACTTCATCAAAGACGATATCAGTTCTTCTGTCATCTCCATATTTTTCTGCAAGAGCATTTGTATCACTCTTAATAAGCTGTAAGATTTTTTCATGATGATTTAATAAATCCTGCAGATAATCAATAAAGGCCTGGAGCTCTTTTATTTCTTTCTGTAAATCTTCAATGAGCAGGTGAGTAAGTCTCTTTAATGGCATTTCAACAATTGCTGTTGTCTGCTCATCATCAAAGTCAAATCTTTCACCTAAACGGAGTTTTGCTTCTTCTGTATTTCTACTCGAACGGATAATCTTAATTACTTCATCAATATTGTTGATTGCAGTAATTAAAGCTTCCAGAATGTGCATCTTATGTTTTGCAACTTTTAAATCATAAATTGTACGACGGGTAATTACCTCATCTCTATGATTTACAAAGTGCATGATAAGCTGCTTTAAGTTTAATACTTCAGGTTTAAGATATGTCTGAGGCAGGGTTAATTCTGCTTCTTTATAACGTGGTTCACAGCCTTCTTTTACCTGAGGAACCAGGGCAAGATTTATAACACCAAAGTTAGACTGTAAATCTGTTTTGGCAAAAAGCTGATTAAGAACGATTTTTGTGATTGCTCCTTTTTTAAGTTCAACAACCAGACGCATACCTGTACGGTCTGAAGTTTCATCGTTACAATCTACAATTCCATCAATCTGCTTATCGCGGTTTAACTCTTTAATTCTTTTGATGATATTTGTTGTATTTACTCCGTATGGAACTTCTGTAAATACAATCTGCTCTTTTCCATTTTTTAAGGTTTCAATATTGAACTTTGAACGGATGGTTATTTTTCCACGTCCGGTTGTATAAGCTTTTTTAATTCCACTTGTACCGTAAATAATACCGCCGGTAGGGAAGTCAGGACCCTTTATGTGAGTCATCAGTTCGTCAATGGAAATTTCCGGATTATCAATATATGCAGAAATTGCAGAAGCAACTTCACGTAAGTTATGTGTAGGCATGTTGGTTGCCATACCAACGGCAATACCTGTTGTTCCATTACACAAAAGGAAAGGGAAGGCAGCAGGAAGAACTGCAGGTTCCTTTGTAGAATCATCAAAGTTAGGAATCATGTCTACCGTGTCTTTGTTTATGTCGGCAACCATTTCTTCCGTAATTTTAGACATCTTTGCTTCGGTGTATCGGTAAGCCGCAGCAGGGTCACCGGCAATTGTACCGAAGTTTCCCTGTGGAGTTACTGTTGTATAACGCTGGGCAAAATCCTGTCCAAGACGAACAAGGGCATCATATACAGAAGCATCTCCATGTGGATGGTAGTGTCCCAAAACTTCACCAACGATGGTAGCACATTTTTTTGTTTTTCCACCGCTTGCAAGATGAAGGGTATCCATTGCGTACATAATACGTCTGTGAACAGGTTTAAGACCATCACGAACATCAGGCAAAGCACGCTGTACAATTACAGACATTGAGTAGTCAATATATGCCTGCTTAACTTCATCCTCAATAGGGATTTTAATGAGAGAGCCACCTTCGGCTGTTTTTATCTCTTCCATTTTTATTTCCTTTTTTACTAATTATCGTTAGTTAGTTATTAGACTATATATCCAGATTTGCGTAGCTTGAATTTGATTCAATGAACTGTCGGCGAGGTTCTACTTCTTCACCCATACAAACAGAGAAAATCTTATCGGCTGCAATGGCATCTGGAATTGTTACAACACGCATTTTTCTTCTTGAAGGATCCATAGTAGTTTCCCAAAGCTGGTCACCATCCATTTCACCAAGACCTTTATAACGCTGTACTTCTGCCTTATCGCGCTGATCGCCAAGCGCCTCAAGCGCCGCATCCCTTTCCGCGTCCGAATAACAATATACCGGTTCCTTCTTTCCAAGTTTAACTTTGAACAGAGGAGGCATAGCAAGGTAAACATATCCTTTTTCAATAAGCTCCGGCATATAGCGGAAGAAGAAAGTCAAAAGCAATGTACGAATATGAGAACCATCAACATCGGCATCGGCCATGATGATGATTTTGTGATAACGTAATTTATTAATATTAAAGTCTTTTCCAAAACCTGCACCAAGTGATGCAATTACCGGCTGAAGCTTGTCGTTATCGATTACTTTTTCAGGACGAACTTTTTCAACGTTCAGCATTTTTCCCCAGAGAGGAAGAATGGCCTGATGTTTTGGATCGCGTCCTTTCTTTGCAGAACCGCCGGCAGAATCTCCTTCGACTATGTAAACTTCGCAATGTTCAGGATCATGTTTTTCTGAACAGTCAGAAAGTTTTTCTGGTAAACCAAAACCATCCAGAGATGATTTTTTACGCATGTTGTCTTTTGCCTTACGGGCTGCAATTCTGGCCTTAGCTTCATCAAGACCTTTTTTAAGAATTGCTTCAAGGTCTGCAGGATTCTGTTCAAAATAAATTGTCAGCTTTTCTTTTACAATCTGATCTACAATTGTTCTTACTTCTGTGTTTCCAAGCTTTTCCTTTGTCTGACCTTCAAATTCTGGCTCAGGAACCTTCATGGAAATAATTGCAGTTAAACCTGAAGAAATATCTTCGTAAGTAAGTTTTTCGTCTTTATCCAACTGCTTTTTTAATTTTTCGTTTGAATCTAAAAACTTGTTTAATACAAAGCGGAGACCGTTCTTAAAACCTTCAAGGTGAGTACCACCATCTCTTGTGTGAATGTCGTTTACATAAGACTGAACATTTTCTGAATATGATGAATTGTAATGCATTGAGATTTCTGTGATTACATCATCTTTATTTTCGTTTATGTAAATTGGTTCAAGAGGTACAACGGTTTTGCCAATATCAATACTTTTTACAAATTCGTTAATACCGCCTAAGAACTGCAGAACTTCTTCTTTTGGAGTTTCAAGGCGTTCATCGCGAAATGTGATTTTTATACCGCTGTTCAAAAAGGCCAGTTCGCGAAGACGTTCTTTTAAAACATCATAATCATAGGTTGTTGTTTCTGTAAAAATTGTTTTGTCTGCCTTCCAGCGGATTGTTGTTCCGTGTTCATCGGAATCGCCAATAACTTCAACTTTAGTTTTTGGAATTCCTCTTTCATATTTCTGATGATAAATATGACCATCACGTTTTACAGTTGCTTCCATCCAGTCAGAAAGGGCATTTACGCAGGATACACCAACACCATGCAAACCTCCGGAAACTTTATAAGAACCTTTGTCGAATTTACCACCGGCATGAAGACGGGTTAATACCAGTTCAAGGGCTGAAATTTTTTCTGTAGGGTGAATGTCTACCGGAATACCACGTCCATTATCTTCTACACGGCAAACATCATCTTTTTCAAGTGCGACAACAATGTTATCACAAAAGCCTGCCATAGCTTCATCAATAGAGTTATCTACTGTTTCGTAAACTAAGTGATGAAGTCCTCTAGGACCTGTTGAACCAATGTACATACCAGGTCGTTTGCGGACAGCTTCGAGTCCTTTCAAAACCTGTATATTACTTGCGCCATAATTATCTGCAGACATTTTTACCTCTAAAAATCTGGTCTCTATAACCAGATAAAGATATGAATATTTTATTTATTTTAACTGAAAAAAAGGTAAAATTCAATGATTGTACAAACTACCGACTGGTAGTTTATTTTATTCAAAATTTCTGTTGAAGTTTTTATTGAGTTCTAGAATAATGTAATTATGTCAGAAAAATTTTTAGAAGAAGCCTTTAACGCTTCTATGAGTGAGATTCATAATCAATATATTTCAGAAAATAGAGAAAACGAGTTCATTTTTAATTTTAATATCAATTACGTAGAAGAAATAAATAATAAAATTGTTTTAAGTGTTGCCTCTCCTTTTATGAAGAATCAGGTAGTAAAAAGAGGTTCCCTTGAAATTTTATCCAACAAATTAAAAGAAATTACCGGTCTTAATAATCTTGAAATTGAATGCATTGTAAAAAATACTTCTTCCTCTTCTCCTGCAGCTGCTGTAAAAACAGAGTCAAAAAATGATGATGAAGGCGAAGAAAAAATTGAAACTTCAGAAAAATCACCTGTAAAAACAAATATTGAAACTACAGAAAAAATCAAAAAGCATCCTCAGCTTAATGAAAATTTTGTTTTTGAAACCTTTATTCCGGGAGATAACAGTAATTACGCTTACAACGCAGCAATTGCTGTAGCTAAAAATCCTGGTAATAAATACAATCCAATTCTTCTTTATGGCAGTTCCGGTTTAGGAAAAACCCATCTTATGCAGTCAATTGGAAATTATATTTACAAACAAAATCCAAAACTTAAAATCTGTTATGTTTCTGCAGAAACCTTTGGAAATGATTTTACATCTTCCCTTACTTCTAAAAAAACAAACGACTTCAAAAATAAATATAGAAATCTTGATGTTCTTCTTCTTGATGACATTCACTTTTTACAGGGAAAGGAAGGAATGCAGAATGAACTTTTCTATACCTTTGAAGCCCTTTCTCAAAAAAAAGCACAGATGGTTTTTACCTGTGACCGTCCAATCAGAGAAACAAAAATTCTTGCAGAAAGACTTGTAAGCAGACTTTCAAACGGATTATGTATTGATATTCAGGCTCCTAAATACGAGAACCGCTATGCAATTCTTCAGAAAAAAGTTGATCTTATGGGAAAGACCCTGGATCCAAAAATTATTGATTATATTGCAAAAAACATTGAAACAAATGTCCGCGACCTTGAAGCTGCCTTAAATAAAGTATTTGGTCTTGAAGAGCTGATGGAACAGAAAATCACTCTTGAAAATATAAAGACCCAGCTTAACGATTTAATCAGTACAAATAAAAACAATAATATTTCTCTTGATATCATTCAAAAGGTTATTGCAGATGCCTTCCAGATTTCTGTCTCAGATTTGAAAGGTAAAAAGAGAGATAAAAAATATGTTACTCCACGTCATATTGCAATTTATATTGCAAGACAACTGACAGAAATTTCTTTTACTGAATTAGGTGAAGAATTTGGAGGACGTGATCATTCTACAATAATGAATGCCTGCGAAAAAATTGAAGATGAAATTAAACTTGATTCTTCTTTTGAAGCAAGAATTCAATTATTTATAAAAGATATTAAGGAGTATAAAAAGTAGATTTAAAGTGGTTAACTCCTGTTTTACTGTGGATAAAATAACTTTATTAAAGTAAAATGTGGAAAAGTGGATAAAATGTAAATAAAATTTACTGAATAATCAACTTAACTAAATCTATATATTATATATGATTAAGTAAGTTATCCACACAATCTACAGACCTTATTATTACTATTACTAAATTTATTTAAATTTAATAATTAATAAACGATGTGTAAAAAATTTATAAAAAGGAGATCTAAATGAAATTCACTTTTGATAGAGATGCAATGATTAAAGAAATTGCAATTGCTCAGGAAATAATTACAAATAAAAGTCCTGCTTCTATTCTTTCTAACATATTAGTAATTGCAGAAAACAATGCTTTAACAATTAGGGCAACCGATTCTACAGTTAAATTTACAACAAGTATTCCGGTTGATATTCAGCAGGAAGGACGCACAACTATTTACTGCGACAAATTTATGAATATCCTTTCTACATCTCCTTCTGGTGATATTGAATTTTCTCAGGAAGATATCATTGTAACAATTAAACCTGTTGCAAAAAAAATCAACTTTAAGCTCAAGAGTCAGACATCAGATAAATTCCCAGAAATGGGTTCTTCAGAAAACGTTCCTTTCTTTGAATTACCTTCAAAAGATTTTAAAGAAATGATTAAGCAGACTGTTTTTGCAGTATCTGATGACAGAAACCGCTTCTTTATGACCGGCGTTTATTTTATAAAAAACGGCGACACATTAACTATGGTTGCAACCGACGGAAGAAGACTTTCATGTGTTAATAAAACAGGTTTCAGTGTTCCAGATTTCCAGCCTGCAATCATTCCTACAAAAGTATTAACTACAATCTTAAAAAATGCTCCGGATGAAGGAAACTTAAGCATTGGTGTTGTAGACAAATCAATTTTTGTAAAATTTGGAAATGTAGAATTCTCTTCAAATCTTATTGAAGGCCAGTTCCCTAACTATCAGAAGGTAATTCCAGAAAATCTTACAATGTCAATTATGGTAAATAAGGCAGATCTTGAAGCTGCATTAAAGAGAACAACAATCATGGTTGATAAAAAAGTAAGCAGAATTATTTTTAGAATTTCTTCCGGAGTTTTAAAATTAATCTCTCCTGAATCTGATATTGGTACAGCTGATGAGGAAATTCCATGCCGCTATGACGGACAGGATATTTCTATGGCTTTGAATTTTACTTATGTTACAGATCCATTAAAAGTAATAGATTCAGAAAATGTAGTTTTTGAATTTAATATTAATGATGCACAGAGTAACGAAGAGGCTAGTATTACAAAGGCAGTTATTGTACGTGGTGAACCAGCAGGTGATTATATCCACGTTATTATGCCGATGAACTACTAAAATCTGGCAGAGCCAGATTTTAGTAGTTCATCAACGAGTTTTTGCTTTTGCAAAAACTCGCAGAATTACTAAAATTGCAGAGTAACTTTTAATGCCGTTTTTATATCAGACTTTTTATAATTTCCGTAATCTTAAAAACGATACAATAGACCTTTCGAACAGAGAGGTCTATTTTGTTGGTGAAAATGGACAGGGAAAATCTAACATTCTGGAATCGCTTTATTATTCCGCTTATGGAATAAGTTTTAGAACTCATGTTGATTTGCAGATTGTAAAAACTAATGAAAAAAATTTTAGTTTAAACGCTCTGTATAAGCACGAAAATTATGATGTTCAGAAAATCTCTGTAATTTTTGAAAACAATAAAAAAAGAATTGAAAAAAACGGCAAGAGAATCAGCGACAGAAAAGAATTAATTAATACAATACCTTGCATTTTATTTTGTCATGATGATTTAAAATTTGCGACCGGCGAGCCGGAAAACAGAAGATTTTTTATAGACCAGTCATTAACAATGTATGATTCTTCTTACATTGACGAAATAAGAAATTATAAAAAAATTCTTAAAAGCAGAAATCTGATTCTTAAAAATCATGAATACGAAATGCTCGATACTTTTGACAATCAGCTGGCTGCTTATGGTGTTATAATTCAGCAGAAAAGAAAAAAATCAATTTTTGAATTCAATGAGATTTTTTCAAGAATTTTTGCGGAGATTACGGGTATTGAGGGAGTTTCAATTCAGTATGATCCAAGCTGGAAAAGCGAAAATGTTCAGGCCTTTCTGCTCGAAAACCGCGACCGCGATAAATTTCTGGAAACCAGTTTAAGTGGTCCTCATAGAGACAGAATTAATTTTGTAAAAGATCATAAATTATTTATTCCAACGGCTTCTACGGGCCAGTGCAGGCTTGTTTCTCTTTTGCTTAGAGTTGCCCAGGCAGTATATTTATCGCGGGCTACAGGCTTAAAACCGGTTCTGCTTATGGATGATGTTTTACTTGAGCTGGATCCAAATAAAAGGGCAAAATTAACTTCTTTACTGCCGGATTATGATCAGCTTTTCTGTACATTTTTACCGGGCGAACCTTACGAGCGCTATATGCACGATACTACAAAAGTTTATAAAATTGAGGGAGGACAATGGTATGAAGGATAATGATATTAAAACAGGTTCAGATTTAACTTCAATTTTTGAAGCTATTGCCTCATCAAATAACAGCTATGGTATTTCTAATACCTGGAAAAAGGTTGTTTCAAAAATTGGCAAAAAAGATGAAGAGGATGATGAAAGCCTAACAATTGGAGAAAAGCTTGCACTTAATTCTCATGTTGTGGATTTAAAAAACGGTATTCTTCTTGTTGAAACAACACATTCCGGCTGGATTCAGTATTTAAGAATGAATCAGAAATTTATTCTTAAAGGTTTGCAGTGGGCAAGTCCGGAATTGAATATAAAAAATCTGGCATTCAGGGTAAGCGGCAGTAAGGCAAATATTTGTGATGATTATGATACAAGCATGAAAAAGCTTGCGGCAGAAAGCGATAAAAAAATGGAGGAGCAGGAAAAGCTTCTTAATAAACTTAACGAAAAACAGGCTGAAAAAGAAAGCAGTAATAAGGGCGGTTTGCCTCCTGAAATGATAGCCCGCTTTGAAAGGTTAAAGGCTGATATGTTGACCAATTCCGAAAAATAATGATATATTTGATTACTATTTTTATTAATAAGAAATTTTTTTTATAAATATATAAGGAGTACGTTCCATGAAAAGAACATATCAACCAAGTAAAGTAAAACGCAATAGAAAGTTCGGATTTAGAGCTCGTATGGCAACTAAAGGCGGACGCAAGGTATTAGCTCGCAGACGTGCTAAGGGCCGTGCAAAATTATCAGTATCTGATGAAAAGAAAAAATACTAATAATTAATAGGGATGGAAACAGACTTAATAAAAACGGGATTTTTTAAACGTGATGAGCGAATAAAAAATCCCGCTGCTTTTAAAAACCTGTTTAAAAATGGAAAAAAGATAAGTATTCCAGGCGCAAAATTATTTTTCTTAGAAAATAATCTGGAAATGAATCGTGTAGGTTTTCCTTTAATTCGTGGCTACGGTAACGCGGTTGAAAGGAACTTATCAAAAAGATACAGCCGAGAAGTCTATCGTTTAATTAAATCACATCTGAACACCGGTTATGATATGTTGTTTTTAATATATCCCGGAAATGATTCGTTCCATTCGCGATGTGACCAAATTCGTTTATTGTGTGAAAAGGCAGGATTAATCAGGGAAAATTTATGAAATGGTTAAAACTCTTTTTAACTAAGTTTTTCTGTACATTAATTCGTATTTATCAAATTTGTATTTCTCCTTTACATAGGCCATGCTGTCGCTTTACGCCAACATGTTCTGCCTATGCAATTGAGGCTATAAAAAAATATGGACCAGGTAAGGGTCTTTTTTTATCAATCAAGCGAATCTTAAAATGCAATCCATTTCACGAAGGCGGGTATGATCCTGTTCCTTAGTTAGGCAGTCTTACTGCCCTGTGATGAATAGAAAAGGAGAAAAAAAGTGGATAAGAATCTGATATGGGCAATTGTCCTTTCTACAATCGTAATTGTATGTGCCTTTATGTTTCCTGCAGTTTTTTCTAAAAACAAAAATAAAATTACAGAAGAAATTCCAGTTGAAGTAAATAATGAAGAAACAACTTCTGCCGAAGTTCCAGAACTTTCTGATCTTCTTGCAGATAATTCAGAAGCTTTAGTTACAGAAGAAAGCACTGAAGATATTGAAGAAGAAATTGTTTACGTTGAAACAAATCTTGCAAAAATCGCCTTAACAAACAAAGGCGGAGATATAATCAGCTACAAATTAAAAAATCATATCGATACAAAAACAAATGAAGGTGTTGAGCTTTCAGACAGCATAAACGACTTTAACAGAACCTGTGCTTTATCAATTGGTCCTGCTACAGAAAAAATCATTAATCAGAATTTTAAGCTTACAAAAGAAGATGACAAAACCCTGCTTTTTACAAAAAATGTAAAAGTTGAAGGAAAAAATTATGTTCTTGGTAAACGCTATACTTTCAAAGATGATGAATACGTTTTCAAGTTAGAAGTTTTAATTCACAGCGAAGATGGAAGTGGAATCAATATTGATGGTACTTCTTATACTCTCAGAACTTCTCCACAGATTGGACCACACTTTATTGCAAAACAGAACAGATACGAAAACCGTCAGTTTGTTACCTACAACGGCAACAAATATACAAAAAAGATTTTAGGTCAGAATCAGAATATAAAAAGATTTGAAAAAGACTTTATCTGGGCAGGAATTGCCGGTAAATACTTTGTTGAACTTATAATTCCTTCTGCTGCAGAAACAATGGATGCAGCTTTTTACACAACAGAAATCCAGACAGATGATTATGCTAATGCTCAGGCTTTAGTTTCAAGAAAAGCTTTTTCTACAAATGATATAAACGATGTTTACTACATGTACTTTGGTCCAAGAAACGACAAAGAACTTAAACGTTATAACATTGCAGAAAATAATGCATGGGGTCTTGGCGGTAAAAAAGTAACCCAATGTTTACAGACAAGCGGCTGGTTAAACTGGCTTGAAACAATTCTTAAATGGTGTCTTGAACTTCTTCACAAGTTTATAAAGAACTGGGGTATTTGTATTATTATTCTTACAATTCTTCTTAAACTTGCAATGTTCCCTCTTTCTAAGAAGCAGTCATTAAGTACATTAAAAATGCAGCAGCTTCAGCCAAAGATTCAGGCTGTACAGAAAAAATATGCAAATGATCAGCAGAAGATGCAGGCAGAAATGTCAAAGATTTATCAGGAAGCCGGATATAATCCTGCAAGCGGATGTTTACCAATGGTTTTCCAGTTCCTGGTTTTATTTGCCATGTATAATTTGTTCAATAACTATTTTGAATTCCGCGGTTCTATGTTTATTCCACACTGGATTCCTGACCTTTCGGTAGGTGATTCAGTATGGTCATGGAATAAAGAAATTCCTTTAATTAGTGCCTTTACAGCAAATACACTCAGACTTTTACCAATCATTTATGTTGGAACACAGCTGCTTTATGGAAAGGTAACTCAGTATGGTGGTGCAGCACAGGGTCAGAGCGCAGCTTCTATGAAGTTTATGACTTATGGTATGCCAATCATGTTCTTCTTCCTTTTCTACAATGCTCCTTCAGGACTTTTACTTTACTGGACAGTAAGTAACGTATTCCAGATGGTTCAGCAGGTTATCATTAACAAAATGATGGCAGAAAAAAAGGCAGAGCTTGCAAATGGAGGAGATGAAAACAAAGTACTTCCTCCAAAAGCCAAATCAAAGGCAAAAGCAAAAAAATAATAAGAATATTCAGAGAATGAATATCTTAAAAAACTGTAACAAATAACTTTTCAGGAGATTATATAAATGACTTACGAGTACGAAGGAAAAACAGAAAAAGAGGCAATAGAAATTGCAGCAAACGAATTGGGATTAGAAAAAGACCAGTTTGATGTAGAAATTCTGGAAACACAGAAAAATTCATTATTCAAAAAAGGATATGTAAAAATCCGCGTTCATACTTTTGATGACGAAAAAGGAAATTCTTTTGATACTTCAAAAGGAACAGAAAACTACACAAGAATTGTTGCTGATCCTCTTCCACAAGGAGAATTTGAACAGAAATTAATAGAGTTTATTTCATCAGTAATTGAAAAAATGGGATACGATATTAAAGTTTCTGTAGCTTACCGCGAAGATAAAAAGCTTGGAATCAGACTTGAATCATCTCATTCTTCAATCTTAATTGGACGTAAAGGTAAAAATCTTGATGCCTTACAGTTATTGGCAAATATTTATGCAGGACGTTTAGGTCACGAAGAAGTTCGCGTAATTCTTGATACAGAAAACTACAGAATCAGACGTGAAGAAACTTTAGTTCGCCTTGCATATACAACAGCAGATAAGGTTCGTTCAAATAGAAAATCTATCCTGCTTGAACCAATGAATCCTTTTGAACGAAGACTTATTCACACAACCTTAAATGATATTCCAGATGTAGAAACAAAAAGTGAAGGCGAAGGAGTATACAAACAGGTTCGTGTTATTTATAAGGGAATCCGTTAATGACCAAAAAATTAAAAGCATTTTGTTTAGGAATGGCTTTTAGTCTTTCTACATTTGTATGGGCAGCTCCTGCAAATGTAGAAGATGTAATCAATTCAAAATACTTAAAGGAATTACAGGAAAAGGGCCTTGTTATAAAAATCCACAACGGTACCGATGAAGACTATTCTTTAGTTCCACAATGTGAGCTTACACAGGAATGTAATTCCAATAAAATCGAAAAGAGCAGGGGAAACTTTGCATATACTCTTGAATACTTATATTTAATTCCAAAAAAAGAAATTAAAGAGACCAGTAAAACTGATAAGGAAAATTTTACAATTGAAGACTGTTCCGTAATAATGCGAAGTGCTTCAAAAATGGTTTCTGCAAAGTATTATTCCAATACAAGAAAAAAGGTGATGAATCTGTATAAAAAGGTTTATATGATTGAAAATGAAAAATCACGTAAGCCTATAGCAGATCCTGTGGAAGGTTCAGCAGAAGGTAAAACTTATTATGTTTTACAGGATGATGCCAGCTTTGGAGAAACAGTTTACAGGCAGACTATAAAGTCGGAAGGTAATTCCATATATTGTAATTTTAATAATTTAACTACAATGGGTATGGGTTTTATTAAAGCAATCAAACCTGAAAATCTTGGAATTTCCATTATTGTTATTGATTGCGGAGATGATTTCGTTCTTTATATGTGCATGGATACAAACTGTAAAAAATTTCCTGGTGTAGAAAGCATAATGTCAGATTCCTTAAAGGCAAGAATGGTTGCCTTAAAAGAATGGATTTTGACAATGTTCTAATAAAAAAAGAGTAAAAAAATTTCAAGGGGGAAAATTTTGAAATTAAAAAAATATATTATAGGACTTATGTTTGCGTTAGCTGTATTTGCTTCTGCATCATGTAGTTCAAAGGGGAATTATATGGAAACATTAAAAGGTAAAGAAGGTGTTTTTGCTGTTCTTACTACAGAAAAAGGTCAGATTATTTTAGAGCTTTTTTACAAAGAGACACCAATGACAGTAACAAACTTTGTTGGTCTTGCAGAAGGAACACTGGATGCAGCAAATGGCAAACCATTTTATGACGGATTAAAATTTCACCGTGTAATTAGTGTTGCAAATGGTGATGGTCAGGATTTTATGATTCAGGGTGGAGATCCATTAGGAAATGGAACTGGCGGTCCCGGATATAAATTCCCTGATGAATTTGTAAAGGGATTAACTTTTGATGCACCTGGAAAACTTGCTATGGCTAACTCAGGTGCCAACACCAACGGAAGTCAGTTCTTTATTACACATGTTCCAACTACCTGGCTTGATTACAAGCACACAATTTTTGGACAGGTTATTGAAGGACAGGATGTTGTAAACAAAGTATTACAGAATGATACAATCCAGTCTGTTAAAATTATCAGACAGGGAAATGATGCAGAAAAATTTACCTGCAGCCAGAAAGATTTTGATACTCTCGTTGAAAAAGTAAAAAAATCTGAAGAAGAAAGAAAACAGAAAGAATTCAACGATATGATTGCTGACTGTAAAAAAGATGCTTCAGGTGTTTATTTCAATATCCAGAAAGAAGGAAGTGGTGCAGTAGCCGGTAAAAATAAAAAGGTAACAGTTGATTATAAAGGTTATCTTTTAGACGGTTCTATTTTTGATGCTTCACAGGGCTTCCATCCACAGGGACACGAACCATTAGAGTTCACAACCGGAGCTCATCAGATGATTCCAGGTTTTGATTTAATGGTACAGCAGATGAAAGTTGGTGAAGTAAGAAAAATTGTTATTCCACCAGAACTTGCTTATGGTAAACAGGGTTACCCTGGAGTAATTCCAGCTAACTCTTACATAGTATTTGATGTTAAATTAGTAAAATAAAATTTACGCCGTGCTTCGCACGGCTTTTTAATTTATATGCGCAATTCCGGACATGCAGATTTACCTTTACATACGGGAACGGTTCCTAAATGGCTTGCTGACCGCATGATGGTAATGGGAACATTAATAACTGAATCACTAATAGAAAACTTTGGACCAGACGAGGTTTTAGTTCGCTTAAGCGATCCTCTCTGGTTTCAGAGTTTTGGTGCCGTTATGGGAATGGACTGGCATAGTTCCGGAATTACAACCAGCGTAATGTATGCCTTAAAAAGAGGTCTTAATCCCCGCGCCAATGAACTTGGCATTTATATTTGCGGAGGCCGGGGAAAATATTCAAGAATGACGCCGGATGAACTTCTGCAGATTTCAGATAAAGAAGGCTTAAATGGAGACCAGCTGGTTCGCAACAGTAAATTAGTTGCAAAAATAGATAACAATGCCCTGCAGGACGGCTTTCAGCTTTACCAGCATAATTTTATTTTAAACAAAAACGGTAACTGGGCGGTTGTGCAGCAGGGAATGAATGTAAATCAGAAAACTGCAAGAAGGTATCACTGGTGTTCAAGTGAACTTCGTTCTTTTGTAGAAAATCCTCACAGCGCAATAGTAGGCGAAAACCGTGGAACAATATTAAACCTGACCGATAAACAGGCCCAGTCTGCCCGCGATTCTATTCTGGAATTAAGTACAATGCAGACAGATAAAGTTTTAGGCGAAATTGTTCAGATTGGAAAACCTTCCTCACAAATCATTTTGCTTCAGGGCGGAAAAGTAGAATCAATCAGTAATAAGGGGCCTTTTAATAATGAATCTGAAAAACAATTATATAAACAGGGAGAACTTTTTCCTGAGCTTGCAGAAGCAGAATCTAATGCAGAAATAAGACAGAGACAGAAAATACAAATTGAAGTAGAAAATTCAAGAAATATTGTGATGCCGGCCCACCATGAAGTTCTTGCCCAGGACGTAGACCTGAAGCGGCTTGGAGGAGTTCTTGCAACCGCCTACCAGTCGCAGCCTAAAGACTTTGAAGAATTAATGCTGACCCCGGGCCTTGGTCCCAGAACGCTGCAGTCCCTTGCCCTGGTGAGCGAAGTTATTTACGGTTCTCCCAGCCGTTTTACAGATCCTGCCAGATTTTCTTTTGCTCACGGTGGAAAAGATGGTCATCCTTTCCCGGTTCCTCTGAAAATCTATGATGAATCAATCAGGGTATTGCGCGAAAGTATTGAAAAATCTAAACTAGGTTACAAAGATAAATCTGACTGTATAAGAAGACTTCACAATACAGCTTTGAGTATTGAACAAAATTGTGCGCCTGAAGTAGACTTCGATGCAGCCATAAAATATGAAAGAGAGAATTCCGTAAACTGGGATGGTAAGACAGTATAATGAGCTTCAAAAGTGAAAATAAAATAGCCTTTTTAAATGGCATGAGAGATGGTATTCCAATTGGGCTTGGATATTTTGCGGTAGCCTTTTCTTTAGGAATTGTCGCAAAAAAAGCCGGCCTTACTCCTCTGCAAGGTTTTATTGCCAGTTTTTTTAATGTAGCTTCTGCCGGAGAATATGCCTTATTCACATCAATTGAAGCGGCCGTTAGTTATATAGAAATTGCCTTAATCACTTTTGTTGTAAATGCCAGATATCTTCTTATGTCCTGTGCTTTAAGTCAGAGGTTTAATCCGGAAACAAAACTGATTCATCGTTTTCTGGTAGGCTTTGGAATTACAGATGAAATTTTTGGAATAAGTATTGCACAAAAAGGATTTATAAATCCCTTTTACAATTACGGAGCAATTTTGATTGCCGTTCCCCTCTGGAGTATAGGTACTTCCTTTGGAATTATTGCGGGAAACTTTTTACCGGCCAGAATCGTAAGTGCTCTGTCAGTTGCCTTGTATGGAATGTTTCTTGCAATTATTATTCCACCTGCCAAAAAGAATATTACAATTGCAATTGCAGTTATTGTAAGTATGCTGGCAAGTTATCTTGCATCAATTGCACCTTTTGTTAAAGATCATTTGAATAGTGGAAGCAGAACAATTATTCTTACAGTTATAATTTCTGCAATTGTAGCATTAATAAAACCAGTGAAGGAGGAAGAAGAAAATGATTAGAATTTATCTTTCAATTTTTACAGCATTTTTTGTTTCATATTTAATCAGAGTTCTTCCCCTTACCTTAATAAGAAAACCTATAACAAATACCTTTATAAAATCCTTTTTGTATTATGTTCCTTATGTTACTCTTTCTGTAATGACCTTTCCTGCCATTGTAGAAGCAACCTCTTCTCCTATAGCGGGAATTATAGCTTTAATAACAGGCGTTGTACTTTCCTTCTTTGGAGCAGGATTATTTCCTGTAGCCTGCGTCTGCTGTTTCGTAGTCTTTATTGCTGAATTTTTTGTTTAAAGATGGATTATAGCAAAATAGAACAGTTTACAATTACCAGGCATCTTGAAAATATCTGCGCTCAGTTAAAAGCTTCTCAGAGCAGGGCACTTGTATTAACAGCAGAAACCGGAGCCGGAAAATCGACAATACTTCCACTGGCAGTTATGGAAAATTTTTCCGGCAATGTAATTATGACTGAACCAAGAAGACTTGCGGTTCTTGGAGTTGCAAACCGCATAGCCGCCTTAAAGGATGAAGAATGCGGACAGTCGGTAGGATACAGAATTCAGCTGGAAACAAAAAAAAGTGATAAAACCAGGCTTGAAGTTGTTACGGAAGCTATTCTTGTAAGGGAACTTCAGGCCGATCAGGCTCTTGAAAAATATTCACTTGTAATTCTTGATGAGTTTCATGAAAGATCTAAAAATCTTGATCTTGCTCTGGCATTCTTAAAAGAAGCCATGCAGCTGCGTGATGATTTATATGTGATTGTAATGTCTGCTACAATTAATGCCTCTCAAATTGCAGCTTATTTTGGTAATAATACGCCTGTCCTTGAAATTGAAGGAAAAACCTTTCCTGTAAAAATTGAATATAAGCCAACTACAAATGTAATAAATGCAATTTCGTATGCCATGTCTTATACGCAGGGAAATATACTGGTTTTTCTTCCCGGCATTTACGAAATTAAAAAATATGAAAACGAGCTTAATGAATTGTTTATAAAAGAAAATATAAGTGATTTTGAAATTTGTATTTTACATTCATCAATCAGTCTGGAAAATCAAAAGAAAATAATTCTCAAAGATCCGGCAAACAAGGGCAGAAAAAAAGTGATTCTTTCTTCGGCTATAGCAGAAACTTCTCTTACAATTCCAGAGGTTGATGTAGTAATAGATTCCGGCCTTTGCAGGATAAACCGCCTTAATTTGAACAACGGCCTTGAAAGCCTTTCGACGGAGCGGGAAAGTGAGTTTAGTGCCAGGCAGCGTTGTGGGCGGGCAGGGAGAGAAAAAAGCGGACTTTGCATACGCCTTTGGGAAGAAAAAAATCCTCTTAAAAAAGAAATAGAAGCAGAAATTTTACGTACTGATTTAAATAATATTGTACTTGAGTGTGCCGAACGTGGGGCAGTAAAGCTTAATCAGATTGATTTTTTAACTAAACCCTCAGAGGCCCAGTGGAATAAGGCGATAATAAATCTTAAGGAATTAAAATGTCTTGATTCAAATAATCATATTACTCAAAAGGGTAGTGAAGTTTTAAAGTTTGGAATTAATGTAAATCTTGCAGCCCTTGCTCTTTCGCCTTATGAAATGGAAAGAAAACTGAGCTTGATTTTAAAATATTCCAGTTATGCAAGAAGTGAAGAATATATTCAAAAAAAATTTATCAGCAGATTAAGGGAACAGATAGAAAAAAGCAGGACTTGCAGGGAGGAAGAGGCTGCAAGTAAGGGAGACGCCTGGACCGAAAGTTTTAAGCATGTCTCTGACGGCCGCATTTGTCTTGAAGGTTTTTATGACCGCCTTGCAAAAAGAATCGAAGTTAAAGATTCAAAAACCATATTCCAGTTTGCGTCTGGAAGAAAAGCTTTTTGCGAAAATCTTATAAACAGTCAGTGGATTGTTGCAATGGAAGTAAATGGCGGAGAGGTGGAAGGAAAAATCTTTGAATATGAAAATATAGGTGATGATGAAGCGGAAGACTTTATAAAAGATAAAATAAGATGCGAAGATGAATGCTATTTTGAAAATGGCAAAATAGTAAAAATCAGAAAAGAAGTATATGGCAAAATTATTCTTTCGCAAAAAAGACTTACAGCTTCAGAAGAAGATTATCAGCAGGCCTGGATTGGTCAGATCAAAAAAGAAGGCTTAAAATGTCTGCCTTACGGTCAAAAAATAGAAAAATTTTTATCACGAGTTGATTTTTATTATCAGCAGAAAGAAATAGAAAAGCCCGATTTACAGGAAAAGGCAGAGGAATGGCTTTTACCATTTATTCAGGGAAAGGACTGTAAAAAACTTGATGAAGATACCATTTACAATGCCCTTTACTGGTTCTTACAGGGTTCAGAAATTGACAGGGAAGTTCCTCCGCTTTTAATTCTTGCAAACGGAGTAAAGGCAAAGGTAAATTATGAGCTTCAGACTCTGCTTGGCGAAAATAAAAAAGTTATAAGACCGGTTATAGAAATCATAATCCAAAGATTATTTGAATGTTATGAAAGTCCAAAAATTATGGGTATGAATGTTTTATTTAAAATGCTTTCTCCAGCCCAGAGGCCCCTTCAGATTACAGATAATCTTGAATCTTTCTGGACCGGAACCTGGCCGGAGATTTGTAAGGAAATGAAAGCCCGCTATCCAAAGCACAACTGGGATTATAAATCTTATAAATAATATGAGGCGTAAATACTTATTGCGCTGTAAATTATCAGAGAAATAATAATCTGTAAGCTTAAATAACCTGATGTAAATTCAATTGCTTCTTTATCATTTGCATACATGCTTAAAAGGAAAGATGTTGGAACAAAGAAATAGACAAGCAGGGCCACTCTTAATTCCGGGCTGAGTCCAACGGTAATGGAAATTACAAGCAGAGTAATAAGACACAAAATTATCTGTATACCGTAGCGGAGGAAGGCAAGTTTTAAGCCTTTTTTAAGAACATTCCAGTCGAATACAAGGCCTGAACCAATGCAGATTAAAATCATTGGTGAAAGAGGCTGTATAAACATGTTTACAGTTTTAGTGTAAAGGTTTGCCGCTTTTGAGTTATCAATAATTTCGCCTAAATTAAAGGCAGCTCCTATAAAACCAAGAATAACAGCAATTATCAAAGGATTTGTGATGATTGAAATAAAGATTTCTTTTTTAGTCATCTGCTGGCCGGCAAGAAACTTTAACCCGGTGGCCATTACGGTAAAACAGAAAATACCGCTGAAAATGTCCATGGAAACTATGCTGAACATTGCTTCGCTTTTATGACCAACCAGAATTGCTATCAGAGCCCATCCAAAAAGACCGCCTTCGTAAGTTGTCATAGCGTAAGGAACATAGCCGTTTATAGAAGGGTCAAAAAATCTTTTAAATAAAAAGCCCAGTCCAAATGCAGTAAAAAGAATAAAAATTTCCAGGCCAATTAAAAGCAGGGAATCCAGGCTGAAAGATCCGTGAATTAAGGTATCAAAAGCCATAACCGGCAAAAACACATTTGTAGAAATCGATTTTATGCAGGATATTCCCGAATCAGAAATGATGTTTTTTGATTTTAAAAATTTTCCCAGAAAAATCATTAAAAAAACGGGAATAACGGTTTCTAAAATTGTCATATAAAAGCCTTATTTGTTCATAGAGAGTGATTTATTATAAGCGGCTGTAACAGCATCAATAACTGCATTTCTAAAGCCGTCTTTTTCCAGGGCAGCAAGACCTTCAATTGTTGTTCCGGCTGGAGAAGTTACAGAATCCTTTAATACTCCAGGATGTTTTCCAGTTTCTAAAACCATGGCGGCAGAACCGTAAAGGGTTTGTGCTGCATAAGTATAAGCCTGACTTCTTGGCATTCCGCAGCGAACAGCAGCATCTGCCATAGCTTCAATAAACATAAAGGCAAAAGCAGGACCAGAACCGCTTACTGCAGTAACACAGTCCATAAGTTTTTCAGGAACCTGTTCAACAACACCACAGCAGCCTAAAAGCTCTTTAATCTCTGCAATTTCATTCTGATCAATATCATCATTGCAGGTAAAACCAATCATAGCCTTTCCAATTAAGGCTGGAACATTTGGCATAATTCTTACAAATCGGGCATCATCACCAAATCGTTCAAGTTTTTCAAGTCTTACTCCGGCAGCCATAGAAATAATTACGGCATCCTTTGGAATAATAGTTTTAATTTCCTTGAACAAATCTTCCAGTGCATTTGGTTTTACTGCTACAAAAATATATTTTGCTTCTTTTACAGCTTCTGCATTTGAATCACAAAAATTACAACCTGTACTGGCTGCAAAATCAATTCCTTTTCCAGGGGTTCTGTTAGTTACAGTAATATCCTTAGGATTGTATTTTTTACAAATAGCGCGCATTATTGCGCTACCCATTGAACCAACACCAATACAAGTAATTTTCATATTTCCTCCTGCACTTTTTGTGCTTTATTTTTCTATAGCAAATAAGGTTCCTTTCTGGTTTCCTTTTGCAAGATTTTCAAGTGCATCAGTTTTTCCGCCGTTTGCAAGAATCATTTCAATTCCATATTCTGTGACTTTTTCTGCGGCCTGAATTTTTGTTTCTATTCCACCAGTTCCAAAGGAATTGGTTTCGCCTATTTTAATTGATTTTCTTAAATCTGGAATTGAAGTAACTGTATCAATTAACTGGGCCTGTGGATTTGTTTTTGGATTATCTGTATAAATACCATCAATATCACTGAATAAGATAAGGGTATCTGCAGACCACAAAATAGCGGTTAATGCCGAAAGGTTATCGTTATCGCCAATTTTAATTTCATCAAAAGAAACAGAGTCGTTTTCGTTAATGATGGGTACAATACCTTCGTCTACCAGAGTAAAAAGGGTATTTCTGATATTCAGGCTTCTGTGATCGTTTTCAAAATCATCTTTGGTAAGTAATAACTGACCAATATGAAGATTCTGCTGCTGGAAGGCTTTTCTCCACTGGTGCATTAATTCAACCTGACCAATGGAACAAAGGGCCTGTTTATAATGAACGTCCTTTTTTCTTGCCCAGCCGTTTACTGTAGAAATGCCGGCTACCTGAGCTCCGGAAGAAACCAGAACAATCTGCTTGCCGGAGTCTATAAGGTTTCTGCACTGTTTTGCAAAGCCTGCCATAAATTCTGTGTTCTGAGTTCCGTCTTCTTTTGCAAGAGTATTTGAACCAATCTTAATAACTATTTTTCTTGAATTTTTTATTGTATCAGCAATGTTTGTCATATTAAAATCCTTGTATCTGCAATTTAGTATGCAAATTATCTTATTTGACCTTCTCCATCTATTAAATATTTTGTAGTTGTAAGAGCTTTAATGCCCATCGGGCCTCTGGCATGAAGTTTCTGGGTACTGATTCCGAGTTCTGCACCAAAGCCAAATTCTCCACCGTCAGTAAAACGGGTAGAAGCATTAACGTAAACGCAGCTGGCATCCACCTTACTCTGGAACAATTTTGCCTTACTGTAATTATTTGTGATTATTGATTCACTGTGTTTTGTATTATGACTGTTGATATATTCAATTGCCTCTTCAAGGGTGCTGACAGTTTTTATACAGCATTCATAATCAAGGTATTCATTTCCAAAATCTTCAGGGGTTGCAAGGCATACTGTTTCATCTTTTTGCAGGATTTTGTATGCCGCTTCATCTGCGTGAAGTTTTACTCTCTTATTAAAGGTTTTTTGAAGTACGGGCAGGAACTTATCTGCAATATCCTTATTAATTACAATGCATTCAATTGCATTGCAAACGCTTGGTCTTTGAATCTTGGCATTTTCTGCAATTCTGCAGGCCAGGCTTAAATCGGCTTCGTTATCGACATAAAGGTGGCAGACACCACTTCCAGTTTCAATTACAGGAACTCTGGCATTCTGAACAACATTCTGAATCAACTTTTTTCCACCTCTTGGAAGAACAACATCTATTTTTCCTACGGCGTTCAAAATCTGGTCTACATCAGAATGATCTTTTTCTACAACATCAACCAGCTCTAAGGCTTCTGGAATTCCTCCTTCCACCTTAGCCAGAGCCTCTTTAATAACTCTGGTAATTTCTTTATTTGAGTTGTAAGCGGAAGCCGAACCTCTTAACAAAATTGCGTTTCCGCTTTTGTAAGAAAGGCTGAAGGCATCTACAGTAACATTTGGTCTGCTTTCGTAAATAATGGAAATTACTCCAAGAGGAACGCGAACCTGTCTTATATTTAATCCGTTTGGGGTTTTCCAACCGGCAACTTCTTCTCCAACAGGATCTGTCTGAGATATTACATTTCTAAGGCTTTCGATAATTCCGTCAATTCTAGAATCGGTCAGGAGCAGTCTGTCTAAAAGACTTTCGCTCATTCCGTTATTACGTCCCTTTTCTATATCTTTTTTATTTGCTTCAAGGATTGATGTGCGGTTATTATTCAGGGCTTCGGCCACGGCAAGCAAAGCTTTGTTTTTTATTTGAGCATTCTGAAGGGCCAGTGTCTGACTTGCTTTTCTAAGTGATGAGGTCAAGAGGTCTAAATTCATAAAAAATCTCCTTAAAAAAAATAGCCGGAACTTAATTGTCCCGGCCTATATAAATAATTCATTAGAATTATTAAGAAAAGGTTAGTAGTTTGCTAAGAAGAACATTCCGAGCATCATAGCTACTTTGCACTTTTCTTCAGACCAGTTAGTCTCATTGGGTAATGAAGAAATATACCACCAGAAAATTCCAAATTCGGGGTCAATTCTTAAAGTATATTCTGCGAAGTCTGAAGTGTTAGTTGGCTGTCCGAACATTAAAAATACTGCCTGATCAATGATGCTTCTGAATAATGTGTAGTTTTCTGCCCATGAAGAAGATTCCTTTGTAAGGAAAGAATCCATCTTGAAGAGTAACTGATCTTTTAATGCAATATCAGATTTTTCAACCCAGGTTTTTTGAATTAAAAGAGTAAGATTGTTTTTAAAACTGACAACAAGCTTCTGAATATCTGATTCGCTCATTTTTGTAAAATTATCATTTGAGCCAAAAGCTTTAGCAATTAAATCTGCTGCCTTATTGAATTTATCATTTTTATTGATAAAAGTTTGTAATGCTGAAATTGTGTCTGAATCTAAAAATTCTTCGATTAACTCTTCTTTGCTCATATAAAGGAATAATAAAGATTTAACACTCTTTTTTCAAGATAGGATAGGGGAAAGGTATTATAAAATTATTTCTATGATTATAAAAATGTAAAATCTTTTTTTTAAAATATCTATTCATAAAATATGGAATATTGTTATAATCTTCATATTTTATGGGGTTTTTCTATGATTATAGATTTTCATGCGCACATTTATCCAGAAAAAATAGCAGAAAAAGCAGCAAAGGCAATTGGACTCTTTTATGATGCTCCAATAGCATATAATGGTACTTCTCTAAAGCTTATTGAAAGCGGTTCAAAGATTGGTGTAGATAAATATGTTGTTCATTCAGCAGCAACAACAGAAGCTCAGGTAGAAAGTATAAATAATTTTATAATCAAAGAATGCAGTGCTCACAGCGAATTTATTGGCTTTGGAACAATGCATCCAAATTATACAGATTTTGAAAAAGAGCTTGTAAGAATTAAAAAAGAAGGCCTGAAGGGAATCAAACTTCACCCGGATTTTCAAAAATTCCAGGTTGACTGTCCAGAAATGGATCCTATTTATGAAAAGCTTGCAGAATTAAAAATGCCGGTTTTGTTCCACGTGGGAGACTGCCGTTTTGATTTTTCCGGTCCAAAACGCATATTAAATGTTTATAATAAACATCCTTCTTTAATTATAATTGCTGCCCATTTTGGCGGTTATACTGAATGGCAGGAATCTTTAGACAATCTGGTTGGAAAAGATATTTATTTTGATACTTCAAGTACTCTCTGGAAGCTGCCTTTGGAAAAAGCAAATCAGATGATTAAGGCTCACGGCTACGAAAAATTCTTCTTTGGTTCTGATTATCCTATGTGGGACCATGAAGATGAGTTATCAAGATTTAATCAGCTTGATTTAACTGCAGAAGAAAGAGAAGCAGTTTTATACAAAAACGCACTTAAACTTTTTGAAAGAATTAAATAATGAAGATAAGGAATTCTGTAAAAAATAAAATAATCGCATCTGTTTTAATTTTTCTGGGATTCCTTTTTATTATTTATGATATTGTATTACTTCTTTCCTGCCCGCCATCCTTTATAGATTTTTTAAAATCTTTTACCCACATCTGGCTGCTGGCAGGTCTGTTTTGTATTTTTACGGCCATTTTCCGTCTTAAAAAAGGCCGCTCCTTATGGTCCACCTTCCGCCCAAAAGTTAAGACTTTTATAGTCTGGCTTTTTTCTATAATCCTGTTAATCTGCATTATAAATTTATCTTTTATATTAAGGCCAAAAACTGTTTCGCTTGAAGAAAAATCCGATTATCTTTTACTTCTTGGCGGCGGTATAGACAAAAACGGAAAACTTCCTGATTCCGTGTTGTTAAGAGTAGAAAAAGCTGCCGAATATCTGCAAAAAAATCCTCAGGTGAGTGTGGTTGTTACAGGCGGTAGAAAAGATTACCAGGAATATGCCGAAGCACCCGAAATTAAAAATCAGCTGATTAAAAGAGGAATTGCAGAAGAAAAAATCTTACTGGAAGACAAGGCTGTAGACACAATTGAGAATTTTGAAAAATCTGCGGCTTTGCTTTCAGAAACTTACGGGCTTTCCCTGGAAGAGGTTTTACAAAGCCGCATAGTTATTGTAACAAGTGATTTTCACTTAAGAAGGGCAGAAAGAATTGCTTCAAGGCTGGGCTTTACAAAAGTAAAAGGAATTGCCTGCAAGACTCCTTTTATTAAAAAATTGCATACTTATGTAAGGGAAATTGCTTCCTACGTTAAATTAAACCTTAGAATTCTGCTTACAGGCCGTCCAAAAAAAATATAATTTCCGTAAAATGCACTATTTATTTTAGATTTGTAATATGTTAAAACTAAAATATGAAAGTAGCAATTTTTTTTGGTTCAAAGTCTGACAAAGACACAATGAAAAAAGGTGCTGATATTCTTAAAGAATTCGGCGTGGAATACAAAGCGTATATTATTTCTGCTCATCGTGCAGGAGAATTATTACATCAGACTGTCGCTCAGGTAGAAAAAGACGGTTGTGAAGTAATAATTGCAGGTGCAGGTCTTGCTGCCGCCCTTCCTGGTGTAATTGCAGGTGCCACAACATTACCTGTAATTGGCGTTCCTCTTGAATGCGTTTCTGACAAATCAAATGGTTTAGGCGGTATGGATGCTCTTCTTTCTATTGTACAAATGCCACCACAGATTCCTGTTGCCACAGTTGGAATTAACAGTTCAAAGAATGCAGCTTATCTGGCCATTCAGATTCTGGCAATAAAATATCCGGAATTAAAAGAGAAATTGAAGGCATTCCGTCAGAAGCTGGCAGATGATGCTAAGGCTACTGGTCTGGATGTAGAATTATAATAAAAGAAATCTTATTTCTTAAAAAAAAGCAGGAGAAAAAAATGAAAACAGTTGCAGGTATTGATTTAGGTACCCAGAGTATGAAGGTCGTAATTTACGATTACGAAAAAAAAGAAATTATAGAAAAAGCATCTTGTCCTATGGACTTAATTTCTGAAAGCGACGGAACTCGTGAACAGAAAACAGAATGGTTCGATAAGGGTCTCGAAGTTTGTTTTGGAAAATTAAGTGCTGCAAATAAGGCAACAATTGAAGCTATTGGTGTTTCTGGTCAGCAGCATGGTTTTGTTCCTCTCGATAAAGATGGAAAAGCTCTTTACAACATAAAACTCTGGTGTGATACAGCAACTGTTGAAGAATGTAAGATTATTACTGAAGCAGCAGGCGGAGATAAAGCTGTTGTAGATGCCTTAGGAAACCTTATGCTTCCAGGTTTTACAGCTCCAAAAATCCTCTGGCTTAAAAGACACAAGCCAGAAGCTTTTGCCGCATTAAAATACATTATGCTTCCACACGACTATTTGAACTGGAAACTTACAGGCGAATATGTAATGGAATATGGTGACAGTTCTGGAACTGCCTTGTTTGATTCAAAGAACCGCTGCTGGTCAAAAAAGATTTGTGATATTATTGATGACAAACTTCTTGGCCTTCTTCCAAAACTGATAGATCCTGCTGCTCCTGCTGGAAAAGTATCTGCCCAGGCCGCTGCTGCATATGGAATTCCTGCCGGTATTCTAGTTTCTGCCGGTGGTGGAGACAATATGATGGGTGCTGTTGGAACAGGAACTGTTGCTGACGGCTTCTTAACAATGTCTATGGGAACTTCCGGAACCCTTTACGGTTATTCAAATAAACCTATTTCTGATCCTGAAAACGGACTTTCAGGTTTCTGTGCTTCTACAGACGGCTGGTTACCACTCCTTTGTACAATGAACTGTACAGTAGCAACAGAATTTGTACGCGGTTTATTCCAGATGGATGTAAAAGAACTTGATGCAGAAGCTTCTAAGGCTCCTTGCGGTTCGGAAGGGGTACTTGTAATTCCTTTCTTTAACGGTGAACGTTCACCAAACTTACCAAACGGAAGAGCAAGTATTACAGGTCTTACAGCTGCAAATACAAACAGAGCAAATATTGCACGTGCTTCTCTTGAATCTGCAGTTTTTGCAATGCGTGGTGGATTAGATGCCTTCCGTAAATTAGGCTTCCAGCCAAAAGAAATCCGCCTTATTGGTGGTGGTTCAAAATCTCCTGTATGGCGTCAGATTGCTGCAGATATTATGAACCTGCCAATCCGTGTTCCTGCTTTGGACGAAGCAGCAGCTCTTGGTGGTGCAGTTCAGGCTCTCTGGTGCTTAAAAAATCAGAATGGAAAGTGTGATATTGCTCAGCTTTGTGCAGAACATATCAAGCTTGATGAAAGTAAAAATGCAAATCCTATTGCAGAAAATGTTGCTGCTTACAATAAGGCTTACGCAGAATACTCTAAGATGGTAGAAACACTTTCTCCTCTGTATAAATAGGTTTGTAATTTTTATGAATAACGAAAACCCTTTAGGATACGAAAAAACCGGAACTCTATTAAGGAAATTTGCCGTTCCAAGCATTGTAGCAATGCTGGTAAATTCTTTATACAACATAGTAGATCAGATTTTTATTGGGCAGGGGGTTGGATTTTTGGGAAATGCCGCAACAAACGTGGCATTCCCTTTTAATACAATCTGTCTGGCTATTTCTCTGCTGGTTGGAATTGGTGCCGCTTCGAAGTTTTCGCTGGAGTTGGGAAGGGGTAATGAGGAAGAAGCCCAGAATAGTGTTGGACTAGCTATAGATTCAGTTGTCTTTTTTGGACTTATCCTTTTTTTAATAGTAAAAATATTTTTGAGTCCAATGCTTAAAGCCTTTGGTGCCACAGAAAATATTTTTCCCTATGCCAAAAGTTATGTTTCCATAATTAATTATGGTCTTCCCCTAATGATGTTTACTACATCATTTAGTGCATTAATTCGTGCAGACGGTTCGCCAAAGTATTCTATGGGTTGTAATATTGTTGGAGCTGTTGTTAATACAATATTAGATCCAATCTTTATTTTTGTATTAAAAATGGGAGTTGCAGGGGCCGCTCTGGCTACCATCATCTCCCAGTTTTTAAGCTTCTGTTTTGCCCTTTCATATTTGTGGCGTTTTAAAAGAATCAAACTTTCAAAACATATGTTCAGACCAGATATCTTAAAAGCGGTAAAAATCTGGTCTTTAGGTTTAAGCAATTGTATTAATCAGGTTGCTCTTACTTTTGTACACGTAGTAATTAATAATTCCCTGGTTTACTGGGGAGCCCAGTCAATTTATGGTTCTGATATTCCATTAAGTGCGGCCGGTGTTGTAATGAAGGCAAATGGGATTATCATTTCAATTTTTATTGGAATTAGTCAGGGAAGCCAGCCAATAATCGGCTTTAATTATGGAGCCAGAGAATTTGAAAGGGTAAAGGCTGTTTATAAACAGGCATTAACATCAGTATTTATAATTGGCTTAATAGCAACAATAATGTTTCAGCTTTTTCCGTCACAGATTTTAAGTCTTTTTGGTTCGTCAAATGATGAGTCTATAAGGACTTTGTATATGGATTTTGCCGTTAGATATTGCAGGATTTTCCTGGCTCTGGAAGCAATAATTGGAATCCAGATGATTTCTTCAAACTTTTTTGCTGCAATAGGAAAGCCACTAAAAGGTGCAGTTCTGGCCTTATCAAGGCAGTTCTTTTGTTTAATTCCATTAGTATTAATACTTCCTCATTTTATGGGGATTTATGGAATTATGTTTGCTGCACCTCTTAGTGATTTTGTGTCATCTATCATTACTTTTTTAATGATAAATCACGAATTCAAGAATATAAGCAAACTAAATTCTAATTAAAGTTCTTTACGTTTGCTAAATCTAAGGTTGCAAATAAATCATCAATAGTTTCGCGTCTACGGATCTGCATAAAGCTTCCGTCCGGACGCATCAAAACTTCTCCGCAGCGGAGTTTTCCGTTGTAGTTAAAGCCCATTGCACGACCGTGAGCACCTGCATCATGAATAATTACATGGTCTCCAAGGTCAATTTTTGGAAGCTGTCTCTGAACGGCAAACTTGTCGCAGTTTTCGCAAAGCGAACCAACTACATCATAAACTTGAGTTTTAGGCGCATTTTCCTTGCCGCTTACAGTTACTTCGTGGTAAGAACCATACATACCAGGTCTCATTAAATCTGCCATGCAGGAATCTACTGCAATGTATTCGCGGTAAATGTGTTTTTCGTGAATTGCTGTTGTAATTAACCAGCCGTAAGGTCCTGTAATTGGACGTCCGCATTCCCAGTAAATGGCAAGTGGATCTAATCCGGCAGGAACAATAACTCTGTCATATTCTTTGCGAATACCCTGAGCAATCTGATCATAATCAACTGCAACCTGATCAGGCTTATAAGGGATTCCGAGCCCACCACCAAGGTCAACAAACTCAATTCGTACGCCTGTTTTTTCCTTAATTTCTGATGCAAGTTCAAAAACCAGTTTTGCTGTATCAATAAAGAAATCAGGATTAAGTTCATTTGAAGCAACCATAGTGTGTAAACCAAAATGTTTAACCCCTTCTGCCTTACAAATCTTATAGGCCTCAATAATCTGAGGGCGGGTTAAACCATATTTAGCTTCTTCCGGTTTTCCAATAATAGAGTTACATCCGGTTTTTTCGTTACCCGGATTGTAGCGGAAGCAGATAGTTTCCGGTAATTTTCCAAGATGCTTTTTAAGGAATTCAATGTGAGTAATATCGTCAAGGTTGATGATATTTTTTCTTTCGTAAGCATATTTATATTCTTCTGCAGGAGTTTCGTTAGAAGTAAAAATAACGTGATCTTCTTTTATTCCTGCCATTTCGCTAAGCATTAATTCCGGTAAAGAAGAGCAGTCAGCACCACATCCTTCATCAGCAAGAATTTTAAGGATGTAAGGATTTGGGCAGGCTTTTACAGCATAGTGTTCCCGGAATTTAGGAAAAATACTAAAGGCTTTAGTAAATTTACGCATATTCTGGCGAATAGCTTCTTCGTCATACAAATAAAATGGGGTTGGAAACTTCTTAATAAGATTATCCAGCTGGTCCTTGTTTAAAGGAAAATTAGAACTCATATTAGTACCTCTGGCGAAAATTATGCCAAAAAGCCTTTCAAGTTTCAATCAGAGATTTTTAATAAATAAAAATAGAAATATTAAATAAGTAGAGTATAATAGATGTATGTTAAAAGTGTTCTATTTATTAAACTGTTTATTTTCTATTGGATGTTTAATATATTATTTTGAAAATGCATTTTCCAAGGTAAATCTTAAGCAGATTATGGTTCTTGTCCTGACTGCAATCACAAATTATGCTTTTTCCCTGAGCGTTTTTGCTGATAATCTTGAAGGAGTATATGTTGCAAGCCAGATTTATTATTGCGCAAACGTTTTCTCTCTTCTTATTTTCCTTTTTGTAATTGCCGAATTATGTAATCATAAAGTTATATGGATTGTAAGACTGCTTCTGGTTTCTTTATGCTTTGCAATCATCATTTTTTATTCAACAACAAAAGATAATCACTTATATTACAAGACAATGGAGTTCGTAAAAGTATTTGGTATTTCTTCAATAAAAAGAACTTACGGACCATGTCACGGAATTTTATTTGCCCTGATTTTACTCGTAAACGGTTTATCAATTTATTATGTAGTTTCATCTCTGTTAAGAACAAAGGAAAGTTCAAGATCTACCTTGTGGGCTTTAATTATCTTAATGGTTGTTGCAACTATCCTTTATATGATTCCAAAGTTAATTCATGCACCATTAGATTTTATGCCTTTTGTTTACAGCGTAATCGACATCTTCCTGGTTTTCCTTTTCAGAAAAGCAAATCTGTATGATATGACTTCGAATCTGCTCAATGTTTACGAAAGAAGATTCGAATACGGATACATTGCGCTTGATAAAAAATACAGATATTTGACTTCCAATGAATTTGCAAAACAGCTTTTTCCAATTTTAAGGGATGTAAGAACAGATACTTATGTATCGGACGTAGATCCTAAAGCAGTATTTTGTACAAAACTTTTACCATGGATTGATGAATGGATTGCAGGCGAGAAAAAACAGAAGCAGCTGGTAAATCTTGAAAAGACAATTACCTGCAATCTGAATGAAATAAAATACAAAAAAAAGGTAATTGGATATCTTGTTGAATTACGTGATACAACTCAGCAGCAAAAATACATAGACCTTATTAACAACTATAATATGAAGCTGCATAAGGAAGTTGAAAATAAGACCAGGAGAATTCTCGAAATTCAGGATTCAATTATTTCAGGTATGGCAACCATGGTAGAAAGCCGCGACAACTCTACCGGCGGTCACATTAAAAGAACAAGTGATACAGTAAAAATCTTTATTGAAAAATTAAAAACTACAGAAAGATACAGTGCCTTAAAACCGGAATTCTGTGAAAAAGTAATAAAGGCAGCGCCTATGCACGATTTGGGAAAAATTGCGGTAGATGACGTTATACTTCGAAAACCGGGAAAATATACACCGGAAGAATATGCCCAGATGAAAAAACATGCAGCAGAAGGTGCCAAGATTGTAAATATTGTTTTACAGAATGTTGATGATGTTGAATTCAGACATATTGCGGTAAACGTAGCTCATTTTCATCATGAGCACTGGGATGGAGAAGGTTATCCTATTGGATTAAAAAAGGATTCCATTCCTCTGGAAGCAAGAATTATGGCCCTGGCCGATGTTTTTGATGCTCTGGTCAGCAAGCGCTGTTATAAAGAACCTTTTACTTATGACGAAGCCTTTAGAATTATCAGGGAAAACCTGGGAACTCATTTTGATCCTGATTTAGGAGCAATATTCTTACAGTGCAGAATGGAGCTCGAAAACTTATATACAAATTATGAGGATGAAGAGTTTCAAAAGAAGAATAAAAAATGATTTTAGGGAAAAATCCTAATGAAAAATAAAAATATGAGTGATAGAATGTAAAAAATAGGAGGCAATTTAATGCGAATTAAATCAGTTTTTTCACATAATTTTGAAAAATATGGAAAGGTATTAACCGGTTACGATGTAACAGATTTATTAAAGAAGCTGGATGAAACAACAAAAAAACCTGAAAATGCAACAATTTATGAACCAGGTGATGCAGGTCTGGAAGCACTTCCTGTTGCAAAAGAATTCAGCACAAATGCTTATGGCGGAATGCCTGTTCAGGTAGGATATTGTAACGGCTTTAATACAAAGTTAAATTGTCTGGAATATCACAGAGGATCAGAATTAAATATTCCTTCAAACGACATTGTTCTTTTACTTGCACCACTTCAGTCTGTAAAAAATGGAAAAATTAATACTTCCTGTGTAGAAGCTTTTTATGTTCCTGCAGGAACTGTAGTTCAGATTTACGAAACTACCTTACATTATGCACCATGCAACGCCGTATCTGGCGGCGAAGTTTCTAAAGACGGCTTTAGAGTTGTAATTGTTCTTCCAAAAGATACAAATACAGAAAAACCTGCCATCACAGAAAAGAATCTTGAAGACAAACTTCTTTGGGCAAAAAACAAATGGCTTATTGCTCATGCAGATTCAAGCGAAGCTAAAAACGGTGCTTTTGTAGGCTTACAGGGAATCAATATTGATTTAGCAAGTTCTAAATAATTACTTTAAGTGATATAATTTAAGCTATGAGTAGTTTATTTATAATTTCTTGTAGTTTATGTTATCTCTTTCAAATTATATTTCTGATTTTAGAAAAGAAACAGAAGATGGTTCAGACCTTGTTCTTAAAATGGCTGGCCTCTTCTGTTTTTGTTATTTTAGGCGCCTTCAGTTTTATTTATACACAGAATAAATTTTTTTCGGTATTTATTTTTGTAGGGCTCATCTTTGATGCTGCCGCTGATGTAGTTTTTAATCTGCGCTTTGCTTATAAAAGAATAGAAAAACTTTCCTTTCTTTCGGGAACCTTCCTATTTTTTACCGGCCACATTTTTTACCTTATAGCACTTATTCCTCAGGTTAATGCCTGGTGGATTTATTTATCAACAGGAATTGTTTTAGCCTGCCTTATAGAAATCTTTTTTGCCCTTGCTCTAAAAGACGTAAGCCTGCTTTATAAAATATACGGCGTTTTTTATATACTTATGGTTTCTGTAATGGCAGCTATGGCCCTTGGAAATTATAAAGAAAATGCCCCTTCCACCGGCTATCTGCTTTTTGCCCTTGGAGCAGTCTTCTTTTTAATCAGCGATGTTTTATTGATTTTTAATACTTTCAGAGTTAAAAAAATATACCCTGTGAGAGTAATAAGTTTTGTTACATACTACACAGGGCAGTTACTTATAGCAGGCAGCCTTTATTTAATTTAGGCCCCAAATGAAAGATGCCGCATTTAGAAGTCGGCGCTTTCATTAACTTCGTGCAAAATAATTTTTTGCATTTCTAAAAGAGATATCCTTTACGATATCTTCAAGCAGAGATCTGTCATTAGGGAATTCGCCGTTTTCTACCCAATTACCAATCAGGTTACAAAGAATGCGGCGAAAATATTCATGTCTTGTATAAGAAAGGAAGGAACGGCTGTCTGTAAGCATACCAACAAAGGTTGGAAGCATTCCAAGATTGCCTAAAACTTTAAGCTGCTGTTCCATTCCGTCTTTATGATCGCAGAACCACCAGCCGGAACCAAGCTGGATTTTTCCTTTAATTCCGTCCCCCTGGAAAGAACCCATAATTGTAGCTACAGAGTAATAATCTTTTGGATTCAAAGAGTACAAAATTGTTTTTGGGAGTCCGCCCTTAAGTTCACAAAGATTAAGGAAGGCCGAGAGTTTTTCTGCCATGGAATTATCGTGAACGGCATCAAAACCGGTATCTGGTCCAATTGTTTCAAAAGCTTTTTGATTAATGTTGCGGATAACATTCATATGAAGCTGCATTACAATTCCACGTTTTTTATAGGCAACGGCAAGAGAGCTTAAAACTTTAGTAATGTAAGCTTCCCCTTCCTCCTCGCTTATCTGCTTTCCATCCATTGCAGCCTTAAACAATTCATCTGCGGCTTTATCTCTGGCTTTTTCATCCCGGGCCTGAGTGTAAGGTGGATAAGAAAGACCGTGGTCTGCAACAAGGCAACCGTTTTGAACAAAGTAATCAAGGCGGTTTTCAAGAGCTTTGATAACATCATCAGAATTATTAATCTGCATACCGGCAACCTGGCTTAATTTTTCAATGTAGTCTTTGAAGTCTGGCTTATGTATGTAAAGGGCTTTGTCCGGGCGGAAGGAAGGGCATACTAAAGTGTCAATTTTTCCAATTGGAGCTGTTCCTTCCTTTATAGCCTTGTGATATTCAAGAGAATCAATTGGGTCATCTGTAGTTCCTACGCCATAAACATTGAATTTCTTAAAAATACCTTTTACGCTAAGTTCAGGGCTTTTAAGCATACTATTTGCTTTTTCCCAAATATCTGGTGCGCTTTTTACGCTGAGAGGCTGGTAAATACCAAAATATCTTTGTAATTCAAGATGAGTCCAGTGGTAAAGAGGATTTCCAATAAGATGTTCAATGGTTTCTGCCCATTTTAAGAACTTTTCATAATCTGGTGCATCTCCGGTTATGTATTTTTCTTCGATTCCGTAGGTTCTCATCTGGCGCCATTTATAGTGGTCTCCGCCAAGCCAGATTTCTGTAAGATTTTTAAACTGCTTGTTTTCTGCAATTTCTTTTGGGCTAAGGTGACAGTGATAGTCCCATAAAGGTTCATTCTGGCAGGCAGCAAAAAGAGAGCGTGCTGTTTTTGTTTCCAGAATAAAGTTTTTATCCATAAATTTTTTCATATAAATTTTCCTGTAGAAATAATTAAAATTGTAACTTTCAATTAACTTTATCACTTATAAAAATGATTTGGAATAAATTTTTATAATTTAAGAAAAATAACCTATCATAAAGTTTATGGAAAATGATAATATCAAAACAGGATAAACTTTGGAGAAAATATGAGGAAAGGATTAGTTTCAACATTTTTTTTATTGGCAGGTATGGCAATGACATTTGCGATTCCTATGAATTTGTCTAAGGGCGATTATCAGAAGCTGTTAGATAAATCTTTACTGAGTAAGGGCAATAATGCCCGTTTAAAGGCTGTAATCTCTAAGATGGAAAAAGGCGAAGAGGTTTACATTGCCTGTTTAGGTGGTTCTGTTACAGAAGGTGAATGTGGTGGAGATTACCATCAGGGATATGCATATCAGTTTTTTGATAAGTTGAGTCAGACTTATGCAAAAAAAACAAAGGGTGCAAATCTTCATTTTGATGGGGCAGGTCTGAGCGGAACACCTTCGACATTAGGTCTTGTTCGTTATCAGAGTGATGTAGTAGATGTTCTTGGTCATGTTCCAGATCTACTCGTAATAGAATTTGCAGTAAATGACAGCGGTGATTTTTTCTGTCAGAGGGGATTTGAAGCTCTTATTCGCGATGCTTTAATTCAGAACGATGATACAGCAGTTATTGCCCTCTTTAGTGATGCAAAAAGCTACAAAAATCAGCAGCCTAATATGATTCCTATTGCAAGACATTATTCACTTCCAATGATTTCAATTCAGGATGCAGTAGAAAACAGTGGTGTTGCCGTGGATGAAAACTTATTTTTTAATGACTATGTTCATCCAAAGCCAGCAGGACACGAAGTGATGGCTGATGCTTTAATGAATCTGCTTGGAGTTACAAAAAAGGCTTCTGCAGACGAGAAAAACACCCTTCCAGCAGAATGCTTAAAAAATCCTTCATTGAGTGGTCTTAAGAGAATTCTTGGTGATGATGAAAATGTAAAAATTTCTGCAGGAGCATTTAATAAAAATGATTCACAGACCCAGTCTTTAAAAAAGACAAATAAGGGAAACTTCCCTCAGAACTGGTATCGTTCTTCAAGAAGTAAAGGCGACAGCTTTAAGATGGATATAGAATGCCGCTCTCTGATTCTGGTTTACAAGGTTCAGGGAAGCTGGTTGAGCGAAAAATTTGGAAAAGCAGAAGTTTATGTTGATGGAAAACTTTTTGCAACTTATGACGGCGGTGCAAAGAATGGCTGGAATAACTGCGAAAGCCGTTTGATAATCGACGAAAAAGAAGCTAAAAAGCATACAGTTGAAGTAAAAATGGCCCAGGGAGATGAAGATAAAGGCTTTACTATTGTAGCAATGGGTTATGTAAAATAAAAAATCTGCTAAGGCAGAAAAATTTAACAGCGAAAATCATGGTGGAGGAAAGTATGAAAAAAATAATTTTAATGGGATTAATCTTTATGTCTTTATGTGGCTCTTCGTTTGCAATCGATAAGAATTATGGCTTAAATGTTGTTTCTGAACCTGTAAATAAAAATGCAACAAAGGAAACAAAAGAGCTTATGTCTTATCTGGCTGCAAACTATGGAAAAAAAGTTCTTTCAGGTCAGATGGATTTAACCTGGGCTCCTCAGATTGATATGAAGGGCCGTGTTTATAAGGATACTGGAAAATATCCAGCAATTATGGGTTATGATTTTTTAGGTGCAAACTATGGTCAGGATCAGGTAAGAGAAGCAATTGACTGGGCTAAAAAAGGTGGAATTGTAACTTTCTGCTGGCACTGGAATGTTCGCGGACCTAACGGAAAAACTGCCTTCTACACTTATAGTGCTGGAAACAAAGAAGGAACAGATTTTAAAATTCCTTATGATTACAAAAAAGATAAAATCGATATGGAAACAAAAACTTCTGCAAGAGGTCCTTATGACTGGGCAAAACTTGTAAAAGATATGGACAAGGTTGCTGACCGTTTAAAGACTCTTCAGGACGAAGGAATTCCTGTTTTATGGCGTCCTTTCCATGAAGCTTCAGGCGGATGGTTCTGGTGGGGTGCATCTGGAAATTCTAAAGTTGAAAAGGCTGCCGCTTATAAAGCAATTTACATTTTTATGTATGATTATTTTACAAATACAAAAGGCCTGAATAATCTTATCTGGGTATGGAATGCACAGGATCCTGAATGGTACCCTGGAGATGAATATGTTGATATCATTGGAACTGATATTTACGACACACCAAAGGATTATTCAAGTAAGGTTGGTAAATGGCTTAAATGTGTAAACATGAGTGATGATCCGGAAGGAGCTCCAAAAATGGTTGCTTTGACCGAAACAGGAGATATTCCTTCTCCAGCAAAAATGGAAGAAGACGGTGCCTGGTGGTCATTCTTTATGGTTTGGAATGATGCCGGTGAACAGAACTTTAAGGAAGGACTTTCAGACAAGAGTAACTTCTGGACAGGTGAATATCACAATACAAACGCTCATAAAAAAGAAGTTTACGACAGCGATTTAATCATAACCTTAGACGAAGTAAAGATTAAATAAGAGTAACTAAAAGATGTGCGGGAATTTTTACGAAAATGGATTAAATTTTGAATGTCAGCGCTGTTCCTTTTGCTGCGGGCATTCACCCGGTTTTGTTTATCTTTCTAAAAGAGATTTGCTTGCCTTGTGCGACTTTAAAAAGATGACAATCCAGGATTTTGTTGCCCGGTATTGCCGCTGGGCAGATTACTATTACGGTACACAGGTTCTGGCCCTTATTGAACAGAAAAATTACGATTGCATTTTGTGGGATAAGGGCTGTACCTGCTATGAAGCAAGACCGGTTCAGTGTTCAACCTATCCTTTCTGGAGCTGGATGATAGAATCTGAAGAAAGCTGGAATGAATGTGCTAAGGACTGTCCTGGAATGAACAAGGGAAAGCTTTGGCCCCGCGAAGTAATTGAAGAAAATAAGAAAAAATATGTAGAAAATCTTCCTTTACACAGGGAAGAGGTTCTTGAATTAATAAAAGAAGAACTTAACAAATAGTGAAATTCTTTACTAATTCTTAAAATTTTAATATTATTTGAATAAGTAATAAAACTTTATCTGGAGGTTTTAAAAATGAATAAAATGTTAAAATCAGTTTTAGCAGGTGCAGCTCTTTGTACTGCCAGCGGAATGCTTTTTGCTGCTCCAAAATCAAACAACATTAGAGTTGGAGGAATTGCTCCTCTTTCTGGTGCCGTAGCTGTTTACGGAGTAGAGTGTAAAAATGGTATTGATCTTGCAATTGCAGAAATTAATGCTGCAGGCGGAATTAATGGTCAGAAAATTGAATTTATTTGCGAAGATGATGAAGGCGATGCTGCTAAATCTGTTTCTGCATATAAAAAATTAATCACAAAAGATAAGACAAGAATCATCATTGGTTCTTTAACTTCTGGATGTACAATTGCCATTACAAAACAGGCTCAGGCAAACAAAGTTATTCAGATTGCTCCAGCAGCAACTGCAGTAAACGTAACAGATGCCGGAAACTACATTTTCCGTGCCTGCTTTATTGATCCATTCCAGGGTCGTGTTGGTGGAAAATTCGCTTCTGAAAATCTTGGAGCTAAAAAAGCTGCAATTCTTTATGATATTGGAAACGATTATTCAGTAGGTTTAACAGACAACTTTGTTTCAGAATTCACAAAGAACGGTGGAACAATCGTTGCTAAAGAATCTTATGGAGCTGGAGAAAAAGACTTCAATGCAATCATTACTAAAGTAAAGGCTGCTAATCCAGATGTTGTATATCTTCCAGATTATTATTCAACTGTAGCTCTTATTGCAAAACAGCTTCGTGCACAGGGAGTAAATACTCCAATCGTTGGTGCTGACGGCTGGGATGGACTTACAGAAAACGCAGATGATTCTGTATTAAACGGATACTATTCAAATCACTATGCAGAAGACTCTGATTCACCTGCAGTTCAGAAATTTGTAAAGAACTTTGAAGCAAAATATGGTAAAAAACCAAACTCATTTGCTGCTCTTGGTTATGATTCAGTTTACATGTTAAAAGATGCTATTCTTAAAGCAGGAACATCTACTGATATTGCAAAAATTAGAGAAGCTCTTGAAGCAACTGACGCTGACTATGTAACAGGTCACATTAAGTTTGACGAAAAACGCAATCCTATTAAATCTGCTGTAATGGTTAAGATGGTTAAGGAAAACGGAAAACTTTCTCAGGCTTATGCAGCAACTGTAGATATCAAATAAATTAAAAGACATATAGTCTTGTAAAACAAATTATTTGCATAATGGGGTGCATTCTTTTAATAAGAATGTACCCTTTTTTTTTTATTTGCATTAGAATAGAGAAAAGACGATGTTTAAAAAGTGGAGGTTACCTTGGATACATTTTTAAAACAATTGGTAAACGGACTTTCTTTAGGTAGTATTTATGCCCTGATTGCTCTTGGTTACACAATGGTTTATGGAATTGTAAAATTAATAAACTTTGCACATGGAGACGTTATGATGGTCGGCGCTTATGCCGGATATTTTGTCCTTCGTGCAATGGGTGCAACTCCTTTTGGTTTAGCGTGTGCATTTGCTGCAGCAATGATTGTTTGTGCACTTTTGAGTCTCTTAATAGAACGCTGTGCTTATAGACCTTTACGCAACGCACCCCGATTAAATTCCCTTATTACTGCAATTGCAGTTGAATTGATATTACAGAATGGAATGCGTGTTTTACCTTTTGTAGGTCCAAATCCACGTCAGTTTCCAACAATGGATACAAAAGTTTTTAACTTAGTTACAAAAAATTATCCGGACGGATTCATTTCTATTTCTAATATTCAGTTAATTGTAATTATTTCTTCTGTTATTTTAATGGCAGTATTAAATTACATTATTAATAAAACCAGAACAGGAAAGGCAATGCGTGCCGTAAGTTTTGATATGGGCGCTGCAAGCCTTATGGGGGTAAATGTTAATAGAACTATTGCAATTACCTTCGTTATAGGTTCAGTTTTAGCCGGGGCAGGTGGTGTGCTTTATGCAACAGCTTACCCTCAAATTGATCCAACTATGGGTTATATTCCTGGTCTTAAAGCATTTGTTGCAGCCGTTCTTGGTGGAATTGGTTCTGTTCCTGGAGCCATGCTTGGTGGTGTAATTCTTGGAATTGCCGAGACAATGACAAAAGCTTATATTTCTTCACAATATGCGGATGCAATTTCTTATTGTATTTTAATTATTATTCTTCTTGTAAAGCCAACCGGTCTTTTAGGCAAGAAAAAAGTTGTTAAGGTTTAATCTTAAAAGAGGGGTAATAAAATGAAAAATAAATTTGTTAGAAACACAATAATTTTAAGTGCAATCGCCCTTGCCTGTATAATTCTTCCTGCTGTACTTATTACTATAAAATCATTTTTCTTTGATTTTCCAATTGGAATTGACGCATACTGGGCTCAGGTAATTACTCTTGCCGGCGTAAACGCAATTATGGCTTTGAGTGTAAACGTTGTTTGCGGTATTACAGGACAGCTTAGCCTTGGACAGGCAGGCTTTCAGGCAATTGGTGCTTATGCTGTAATTCTTTTGACAACAAAAGCCGGTATTCCGCTTCCAATAAGTATTTTACTTTCGGGTTTAATTGCAGCAGTTTTTGGCTTTTTAATCGGTTTCCCAACCTTAAAGCTCGAAGGCGATTATCTTGCAATTGTAACTCTGGCCTTTGGCGAAATCATCAGAATTGTTTTGTTAAATCAGAAAAGCTGGTCTGGCGGTCCAAACGGTATTCAGTTTGGAACTGTATTTACAGAAAGCCTGGACTGGGGAGCAACCATTTCTTATGTTACTGTAATCGGCTGTCTGGTTTTAATAGTAGTTGCCCTGCAGAACTTCTTACGTTCAACTTACGGTAGAGCAATAATGGCTGTAAGGGAAGATGAAATTGCGGCAAACAGTTCCGGAATTTCTGTATTCCGCTATAAGATGATTGGTTTTGTAATTGCATCTTTCATTGGTGGAATTGGCGGTGCTTTGTATGCACCATTAATTGGTTTTGTTAAGCCAGATCTTGCAAGCTTTAACAACTCTGTAAATCATCTGATATATGTTGTTCTTGGTGGTATGGGTAGTGTAACCGGTGCCATTCTTTCTGCTTTTGTACTTACAATCTTACAGGAACTTTTAAGATTCTTACGCGATTACAGATTATTAATCTATCCATTAATTTTAATTTGTATGATGTTATTCAGACCTCAGGGCCTGCTTGGAAACAACGAATTATCATTCTTTAAAATACCTGATTATTTTAAGGCAATTGGCAGATGGTGTAAAAATCTTTTTTCAAAAAAAGAAAATTCTAAAAAAGAGGAAGTGTAATGTCGGAACAAAAAAGAGAATTGCTTCTTAGAGCAAATGATATTTCAATTGTTTTTGGTGGACTTAGAGCTGTTTCAGAATTTTCTTTAGATATTTATGCCGGCGAACTGATAGGCTTAATTGGTCCAAATGGTGCTGGAAAAACTACAGTATTTAATATGCTTTCCGGCGTTTATAAGCCAACAGAAGGTACAATCACTTTTTTAGATAAAAAGGGTACCCTGCAGGTAATCAATAAAAAATCACCTGCCCAGCTGAATCAGATTGGAATTGCAAGAACTTTCCAGAATATCCGCCTTTTTGGTGGAATGACTGTTGGAGAAAATATCAAAATCGCTTTGCATCAGAACAGGGGCGTAAATCCTCTTGATGTAGAGTTCAGAACTCCAAAGTTCCGCCGCGATGAAGAGCTGATGAACGAAAAAGCCCTGCATTTATTAAGTCTTTTCCACATGGAAGGAAAAATAAATGAGCTTGCAAAAAATCTCCCTTACGGCGAACAGCGCAAACTTGAAATCTGCAGGGCTTTGGCTTCGGGCCCAAAACTCCTGTTGCTGGATGAGCCTGCCGCCGGAATGAACGGTCAGGAAACCCAGGAATTAATGGAGATGATTTCTTTTATTCGTAAAGAGTTTAATCTGACAGTATTGTTAATTGAACATGATATGAAGCTTGTAATGGGCATTTGCGAAAGACTTATGGTTTTAAATTACGGAAAAGTAATTGCAAGCGGAAGTCCTTCAGAAATACAGTCAAATCCTGCTGTAATTAAAGCCTATCTTGGTTCAGGTTATGAACAAATGACAGGAGGTAATGCCTAATGAGTATGCTTGAAGTAAAAGACCTTGAAGTTAATTATGGAGCCATTAAAGCTTTAAAGAAGATTTCTTTTGATGTAGAACAGGGCGAGATTATCAGTCTGATTGGTTCTAACGGAGCCGGAAAAACAACAACCCTCCATTCCATCAGTAATCTTATTAAAAAAGCCGGCGGAAGTATAAATTTCAATGGAACAGACATTACAAATCTTTCTGCAGATAAAATTGTAAAAATGGGTTTAATTCAGGTTCCTGAAGGACGCCGTGTTTTTGCAAATATGAGTGTTAAAGAAAACCTTGAAATGGGTGCTTTTTTACGAAAAGACAAGGGACAGATTAAAACAGATCTTGAATGGTGTTATGAACTCTTTCCAAGATTAAAGGAAAGATTAAATCAGCTTTCGGGAACTCTTTCCGGTGGTGAACAGCAGATGCTGGCCATGGCAAGAGCTTTAATGTCTAAACCAAGTCTGCTTTTGCTTGATGAACCTTCTATGGGACTTGCTCCAATTCTGGTAGATGAGATTTTTGATATTGTTCAAAAAATTTCTGCCGCAGGAACAACAATCTTAATTGTAGAGCAGAATGCCTATAAGGCTTTATCAATTGCAAACAGAGCTTATATTCTTGAAACAGGCGAAGTAACAAAATCTGGCTTAGCCAAAGATTTAATTACAGATAAAGCAGTAATTTCGGCTTATTTAGGAGGATAGTATATGTTAGTAAGAGATGTAATGACTAAAAATCCAATTACAATTGATTCTAAAGCTTCTATTCTTGAAGCAAAAAATATTATGACAAAAAATAATATTAATAAGCTTCCTGTTTTAGATAAGGGTGGTGCTTTAATTGGAATTATTACTACAAACGATTTACAGCGTTCTACACCAAGCGATGCAACAACCTTGGATGTTTACGAAATGGGATATTTACTTAGTAAATTATCTGTAGAAAAATGCATGACTAAAAATCCTAAAACTGTTCAGCCTGGCGAAACTGTGGAAGAAGCCGCAAGAATTATGGCCGATAACGATTTTGGATGTCTTCCTGTAATGGAAAATAAACTTATTGTAGGAATTATTACAGACAGCGATTTGTTCAAAATGTTTATTGAAATGTTTGGAACCCGCGAATCTGGAATAAGAGTTACAATAAACATGAGTGATGAGTGCGGCAGCCTGAGTGCCTTTACAGAAAGGGTTGCACAGAAAAAGGGAAAGATTATTTCTTTAGTTACATCACCAGCTTCTGATACTGAGCACAGAATTGTTACAGTAAAGGCAGTAGATATTTCTATGGCTGATATTGAAGAAATTGCCAGAGAATGTGGTTGTGTAGAAGATATCAGAAAAATCTAAACTATTTTAAGAATTTTTGAGCAATATTTTTAATCTGCTCTTCAGAAAGCGGTTGTTCAGAGGTTTCCATTGTAGTAATTAAATTGTCACCACAAATATAGTTGTGACTGTTGTACAAAGAAACCCTTTCAACCGCTTTTTTTGCTTCCGAAGGATTATCCATATCAGAAAAATTTTCCCAGACATATTCTTTTCTTGTACGCAGGTTTAAACAGTAAAACTGGGCGTAAACAAGAGTTCCGGAACTGAAGCCTTTTCCATTTTTAATTAAAAGAGGGAAGTCGTAGCGGTAGGGAATTTCAAGCTCATTAAGAAGGTCTGCAATAAGGACCTGGCTTTTACTGCGTACCCTTTCATTTTTTCTGGTTAGAAAGTATGGGGCATCTTTATTTACAGGAAGGCCTTCATATTCAAAGGAAAGCCAGGCTTTTTCAAAATCATCATCATTCAAAGCATTTGGATTTACAAGATTTTGACGATTGGTATGCATTTCTTCGTAAATGCGGGTAATTTCTTTAGGATTGTAATTTTTCTTGAGCCGGTTAAGGGCTTCAAGCTCTTTTTCTATTTCTTTTACAAGCTTCTGGTCATAGTCTTTTTGTGCAAGGGCGGCTGCCAGTTTATCCATTTTTCTTGGAAGATATTTTCCCTGACTGTTGCCGTCTCCGGTTTTATGGTAATACTGAATTCTTTTACCACTCTGGGCAATTCTTAATGAACCTTCCGGAGCATTTCTTAAAGCGGCTTTTTTTTCTATCAGCAGGGCTGATAATTCTTTAATTCTGATTTCTACCTGATCTAAAACTGTGTCTGCGTATAAAAATTTACTTCTATTTGACATACTACCCTCATAAAAAATATAAACCAGTATGTCAAAAGAAGCAAGTTAGAAAGAAGCCGGAGGCAGGTTTTTAAAGTGAATAATTTGGTTCGAAGCTTTCAAAAAGTTTCATGCAGTCATCGTGGTTAAGAGGAGGCGAGTAATAGTAACCCTGAATTGAATCGCAGCCAAGCTTTCGAAGGAAAGTAAGCTGTTCCAGGTTTTCTACACCTTCTGCAACTACATGAATATTTTTAAAGTGAGCAAGTTCAATAGAATGTTTGATTAATTCGTTACCGTCCGGAGTTCCAATAAAATCAATAAGGCTCTTGTCAATTTTAAGAACATCAAAAGGAATGATATTCAGGCTGGCCAGAGAAGAAGCTCCGGTACCAAAGTCATCCATATCAATTCTAAAGCCGGCATTTTTAAGTTCAAGGGTAAGGCCCTTAATTTCTTTATTACTAAAAGAAGTTGTTTCCGTAATTTCCAGAGGAATAAGTTCAATAGGAATATCATATTCCTGAACAATTTCCTTGTAGTCTTCAATAAGACTAGCGTGGCGTAAACTTGCCCTTGAAAGGTTTACAGAAATTGGAACAACAGGAATACCTCTGCTCATCAGCTCTTTTATTGTAGAGCAAACGCTCTGGAAAACATATTTATCAAGCTCAATGATGAGACCATCATTTTCAAAAACATAAATAAAATCGGCTGGAGAAATAACTGTACCATCCGGCTTCTTCCATCTTACAAGAGCTTCTGCACCAATAAGCTTTTCTGTTTTTGCATCGAACTTTGGCTGGTACCATATCTGGAAGTTTTTATTTTTAATGGCATCTTTAAAGGTAGATTCAAAAATCTGTTCCCTTAAATGTTTGTTGCTTACAGGACCATCGTAGTTGGCAATATTCTGTTCAAAGGTATGGAGAATACTTTTTGCAGCAAGAAGAGCGCGGTCGCAAATAAGGCTTGGAGAGATTGATTTATCTACGTTATTGTAAACACCATATTTAACTACAACATTTGGAATTGGGGAATCTTCCAGAATTTTTTTAGTGTTCTTTACAAAATCATCTGTTTCAAGAATATCTGAATATTTGTAAATTGTTACAAAAAGGTCTCCGCCATAACGGGCAGAAATACTGTTTTTTATAAGCTTTTGGAATCTGTCAGCAAAGTAGCAGAGAAGATTATCACATTCTTTTGCACCATATACAGAGTTTAAAACCTTAAAGTTTTCTATATCCGAAACAATAATGCATAAATTTTCATCAGGATTATCCTTGAAAAGTTTTCTTACCCTTCTGTAAAAAGCAGAACGGGTGTAAAGGCCGGTAAGGGCATCATGTTCAAACTCATAGAATTTACAGGCGCTTTCGTATTGACGAATAAAAATAAGAATCCATAAAAAAAGGAAAAAAATCGCAGCAATAATGGTTTCGCTTATTAAAAGTATTGAATGTCCCCAGCCTTCAACAGGTTCGACACATAAATGCCAGATTTCGTTTGCTACAGGAATTTCTATATCAACGATTCTGGAAAGGTTTTTATTTGAGGTATTAATAATAAAACCATAAGGATCTGTAATAACATCTTCTGTTTCATCTTTCCAGATACCTATATTGAAGTGTTTATTGGTTTCATTAGCGATTATCGATATGCCGGAAATGTAAGATTTCCAGTCAATAAAGGCATAAATAAAAAACTTAAATTCTCCATTTTCAAAGTAGGGATTTCTGATTATAAAGCCTTCATATCCTCCTGGAATTTCCCTTGGTCCTGAAACAGTAATCTCATGTGAAACTTTTGAGTTTTCTGCAAAAGCCTTTTCTGATTCATATTCAAAAACGTTTAAACCTACAAAGTCAGAAGAAAATTCTGGAGGATATACTTTTGTAACAATTCCATCAGGAGCATAGCCAAAGCCCAGAATATTTGGATTGTGAATGGCAAAATTTGCACAGATTGTATTGTAGCGGTTATTGAATTCTTTGTTAAAATCAACAGCAAGCTTTTTAATTACTTGAGTAGAAATTATAGTCTGATCAATGGAAAGAAGAAGTCCTGAGGAGATACTTTTTCCGTATGAGGTAGCGTCAAAAAGTTCTTTTTGAAATTTGTTATTGTGAGAAAAGGAAACAAAGAAAACAAAAAGTAATAAGAAAACAACAGCAAATAAAATTGTTATAAGTTTCTGGTTAGCAGAAAAAGAAATTTTAACCTTTCGGTTATAAATTTTTGCCAGCAAATTATTCTCCTGTTTTTTAAATATCATTATATTTTCGGTAACAAAAGGAGATATCACTATATTTAAAAAACATATAACATTATACGTAAAATTTTTTTTATTTAAAGTTATTTACGGTAAATTTGTTAAGGTTTTTTACTTAAATTTAAGTTAAAGATTCTTCCATTCGGGCTATAATCTGAGGAATAAGCTTTTTTTGAATACCTGAATAGTTAACTACAAAGCGGCTTATTTTATTCTGCTCTGTCTGATTATTTTCCGGTAAATCATAATAATAGTCATCGAGCAGGGAGATTTTTATTCCCTTATTAAGAAGTATTTTTTGAAGTTCCTTTCCATTCAAGCTGGAATTAACTGTGAGCAGAAAATGCAGGCCGGAATCTTCTTCTGTAATTTTACAAAAGGCCGAAAGGGAACTTTTCTGGAATTCCTGTATCAGGGAATTTCTGAGTCCACGATAGTAGTTTTTCATTCGGTTGATATGAGTTTCGTAAAAACCTTTGTCTATAAAGGCTGCAAGAGTAAACTGTTCAAAAACCGAAACCTGACAGGAATAGGAAGCAAATTTTTCTTCAAAGGCTTTTACAAGTTTTAAAGGAAGAACCATGTAACCGATTCGTAAAGAAGGAGACAGGGTTTTGGTAAAGGTGTTCAGGTAGATTACATTATTTTCTTCGCTGATGTTCTGCATGGTAGGAAGAGGTTTACCGTTAAAGCGGAATTCCGAATCATAATCATCTTCCAGAATAAAACGGCCGGGCCTGCTTTTACACCAGTCTAAAAGTTCCATTCGGCGTTTTATGGGCATGATGATTCCAGTTGGGAAATGATGATTAGGACTGATATGAATAATGTCTGCCTTACTTTTTATAAGTTCCTGGCTGCTAAAGCCCTGCTCGTCCAGAGAAATTGGGATGCAGGTAGCACCGTTCAGTTCAAAAATCTCCCTTGCTTTTTTATAGCCCGGGTTTTCAAGGGCAAAGATTTTTTCCTTTCCAAAAAACTGAACCAGCAGGGAATAGAGGTTTTCGGTTCCAGAGCCAATGACTATCTGCTCGGGAGAAACCTTCATATTTCTAAAAGCCATAAGATAGCTTGCAATAGAATTTCTTAATTCAAAAACTCCCTTAACATTACTGCGGCGTAAAAGTTTTTCGTTTGGAGAGTTGAGCACCTGCCTCATTGTTCTTGACCATATAGAAAAAGGGAACTTTTCAAAGTTTGTCTGATTGGCAGTAAAATCGACAAGAAGGGAGGATTCCGGGTCAGGGCTAGAGGGAAGGTTAAAGTTTTCGGGAAACTTAGAACTTAAGGAATGGCCGGAAGATATGATTGGTGTAACGTAAAAGCCTTTTTTTTCTATTGAATAAATGTAGCCTTCGGCAATCAGCTGGGCATAAGCGTTCTGGACAGTGATTATGCTGACTCCTAAATGAGAAGAAAGCGCGCGTTTGGAAGGAAGCTTACTGTCGGGTTTTAAAATGCCCTGAATGATTTGTTGTCTGATGGAAGTGTATAAATATTCGCAGAGACCAAGATTTTTTTTCTGGCTGAAATCTATTGTAATCATAGGGGATTCCGTCAAAAAGATTATTACTATTATTAAAAAAAAAAGCAATAAATAGAATGGTTGACAAAATTGCTAAAAATGTCATATTGTTAAGGCAGGAAGTAGAATTTTATCTTATTAATAGAGGATTTTATGAACAGACTTAAAAAGATTTATTGCCGTTTATTTCAGGGATTTTTTAAAGTTGCCTTGCCTTTTCTTCCTTATCAGATTCCGGATATTTTAAGAACAATAGAAGATTTACCTATTGAGCTTTCTGAAAGAAAGATTACCAAAGTTATGCTTATTACAGATAAATTTCTTCGCGATATTACTGCAAAGCTTGAAAGAATGCTTCCAAATCACGGAATTGCCTGCATTGTTTACGACAAAACAGAAGCAAATCCAAAGGTTTCAAATGTAGAAGAAGCTTTAGCCTGGTATAAAAGATGTGGCTGCGAAGCAATAATTGCCTTTGGCGGCGGTTCTTCAATTGACTGTGCAAAAGCTCTTGGCGCAAGAATTGCCTATCCAAAAAAATCATTAAATCAGATGAAGGGAATTCTTAAAGTAAGAAGAAAGATTCCTTTACTGGCCGCAATTCCAACTACAGCAGGAACCGGTTCAGAAGTAACTCTGGCATCTGTTATTACAGACGACCAGACCCATTACAAATATGCAATTAACTCTTTTCCATTAATTCCTTCCATTGCTGTTCTTGATCCAAAAGTAACTTACACATTACCAAAATCATTAACAGCAACAACAGGAATGGATGCCCTTACCCATGCAATTGAAGCTTATATAGGCCGTTCAACAACCCATCAGACAAGAAAATGGTCTATAAATGCAGTTCGTCTTATCTGCAGAAACATTCAGAAAGCCTACGACGAAGGCAGTGATTATGAAGCCCGCGAAAATATGCTTATTGCTTCAAACTATGCAGGTCTGGCTTTTTCTCAGTCTTATGTAGGTTATGTTCATGCAATTGCGCATTCACTTGGCGGGGCCTACAACATTCCGCACGGACTTGCAAATGCAGTAATTCTTCCTTACGTACTGGAAGCTTATGGTTCGGCAATTTATAAAAAACTAAAAAAACTTGCCAGAGCTATAAATCTTGTAGATAAATATGAGGCACCTGAATTAGCTGCCAGAAAATTTATTGATTACATAAAACAGATGAATAAAAATCTTGGAATTCCAAAAACCTTAAAAGGAATTAACATTGAAGACATCGGAGAGTTAGCAAGAAGGGCAGACAGGGAAGCAAATCCTCTTTACCCTGTTCCAGTTTTGATGGATGCAAAGGAGCTGGAAAAGTTTTATCATAGAATTAGAGAGGAAAAGAATGAAGAGCAGCGAAATAGAGAGTGCAGTTAATTTACAGCGGGATTTTTTTAATACAGGTATAACCCTGCCGGTATCTTACCGAATTAAGGCCCTCAAAGAATTACAGGATAATATCAGAAAAAATCAGAAGGAAATTGCTGAGGCTTTAAAAAAGGATTTAGGAAAAAGTGAAATAGAAGCCTTTATGTGCGAAATTGGCCTGGTGCTTTCTGAAATCACTTTTATGTTAAAGCATGTAAGAAGTTATGCAAAAGATAAAAGAGTAAAAAGTCCTTTAACAAATTTTCCTTCATCGTCATTCGTAAAGTCTTCGCCTTACGGGGTTACCTTAATAATGAGCCCCTGGAACTATCCATTTTTGTTAAGTATGGATCCTCTGGTAGATGCTCTTAGTGCAGGAAATACTGTTATCTTAAAGCCAAGTGCTTATTCGCCTGCAACTTCCTGTATAATAGAAAAAATAATTAAAGAAAGTTTTGATCCTCAATATGTTAATGTTATAACCGGTGGCCGTGCAGAAAATGCCTGCCTGCTGGAACAGAAATTTGATTACATATTTTTTACAGGAAGTCAGGCGGTTGGTAAGGAAGTGCTTCGTCATGCAGCCCAGTATCTAACTCCGGCTACTCTGGAGCTGGGAGGAAAATCTCCCTGCATAGTAGATGCTTCTGCAAAAATTGAATTAACCGCAAAAAGACTTGTCTGGGGAAAATTCTTAAACTGCGGACAAACCTGTGTTGCGCCGGATTATCTTCTTTGTCATTCTTCTGTAAAAGAAAAGCTTATTGCCTGCATTAAAAAAGAAATAAAAAATCAGTTTGGCGAAGAAGCTTTAAAGAATCCTGATTATGGAAAAATAATCAATCAAAAACATTTTGAAAGACTCTGTTCTTTGATTAATGAAGATAAAATTGTTTATGGCGGAAAAAGAGATTCTTCAAGCCTGCAGATTGAACCTACGCTTTTAGATAATGTCAGCTGGGAAGATTCTGTTATGGGTGAGGAGATTTTTGGACCAATTCTTCCGGTTTTGACCTTTGATAAGGATGAAGAGATTTTTAACCTGCTTCAAAACAAACAGAAGCCTCTTGCCTTCTATTTATTCAGTCAGAATAAAAAGCAGATAAAAGAATTTACTTCCCGCTTTAGTTTTGGCGGCGGTTGTATAAATGACTGTGTAATTCATCTGGCAACATCTTCCATGGGCTTTGGCGGCGTTGGAGAAAGCGGAATGGGGGCTTACCATGGTAAGGTTGGCTTTGATACCTTTAGTCACAAAAAGAGCATGGTTAATAGAAAAACTTTTATGGACCTACCTTTAAGGAATCAGCCATTTACCGGCTTGAAGTATAAGCTTTTAAAAATCTTCCTCCGCTAGATTTAAAGTAACTATATATTCTTCCAAATTCCTTTCTCTTGTGCTAAAATGAGTAACCGTATGAAAAACGGATTCGATAACGAAAAGTACCTTAAGATACAGTCAGAACACATTAAGGAACGAATCGCTCAATTTGGCGATAAACTTTATCTGGAGTTTGGTGGAAAATTATTTGATGATTACCATGCATCCCGCGTTCTTCCAGGTTTCCAGCCCGACAGTAAATTACAAATGTTAATGCAGCTTGCAGACGTTGCAGAAATTGTAATTGTAATCAGTGCAGTAGATATTGAAAAAAACAAGGTTCGTGGTGATTTAGGAATTACTTACGATAAAGATGTTTTACGTCTGCGCAATGAATTCCAGGCCCGCGGCCTTATGGTAGGCAGTGTAGTAATTACCCATTACACAGGACAGGAAGCAGCAAAAGCCTTCCGTGCTAAGCTTAAAAAAATGAACATCAAGGCTTACTATCATTATACAATTCCAGGATACCCTTCAAATGTTCCTTTAATTGCAAGTGACGAAGGCTTTGGTAAAAATGATTACATTGAAACTTCAAGACCATTAGTTGTTATTACAGCGCCAGGACCAGGTTCTGGAAAAATGGCAACCTGTTTAAGCCAGCTTTATCACGAAAACAAAAGGGGAATTAAAGCAGGCTATGCAAAATTTGAAACCTTCCCAATCTGGAATCTTCCTTTAAAACATCCGGTTAACCTTGCCTACGAAGCTGCAACCGCAGATTTAAATGATGTAAATATGATTGACCCATGGCATCTGGAAGCTTACGGAAAAACAACAGTAAACTATAACCGCGATATAGAAATCTTCCCGGTTCTGGATGCTATTTTTAAAGGAATTTACGGTTCGAACCCATATAAGTCACCAACAGACATGGGCGTAAATATGGCCGGCTATTGTATCTATGATGATGATGCATGTAGAGAAGCAAGCCGCCAGGAAATTATTAGACGCTATTATGCAACCCTTAATTCTTTTGTAGAAGGAAATGCAACAGAAGAAGAGCTGAGTAAAATAGAACTTTTGATGCACCAGGAAAGCATTACAACAGATTATCGTCGTGTTACTGTTGCAGCAAAGGAAAGAGCTCAAAAAGATAAAACAATCTGTGCGGCAATGGAATTAAGAGACGGAACAATTATTACAAGTCAGACATCAGATTTGCTTGGAACCAGTGCAGCTTTAATTCTTAATGCTACAAAGCAGCTGGCAGGAATTGATCACAAAATAAAATTAATTCCAAAAGAGATGATTGAGCCAATTCAGCAGATGAAGGTTACTTACTTAAAAGGAAATAACCCTCGTTTACATACAGACGAAGTTCTTGTTGCCCTTGCAATGCTTTCTAAAAATGATGAAAACTGCAAAAAGGCAATAGAGCAGCTTCCAAACTTAAAGGGCTGTCAGGTTCATACAACAGTAATGTTGAGCGAAGTAGACAGAAAAATCTTTAAAAAGCTGGGAGTTGATGTTACCTGCGAACCAATCAGTAAAAAACAAAAGAGTTTAATTGGATAATTCTATAAATTTAGCCGCTCTGGCAGATAAATATGAAGTTTCCACATTTGTAAATGAAGATCCAAGCCAGTTTTTACGCTGGTATCCGCTGGATCAGAAGGCAGATGTGGAAACTGCTTCATTTATAGCGGCAATGCTTTCCTTTGGAAACAGAAAACTTTTCATTCCAAAAATCAAATCAATCTTACAAATGGCAGACTCTAAAAGCGGCAGTGTATCCCGGTGGTGTATGGACTCGGCTCCGGGCTTCGAAGAAGGAGAAAAAAAGTTTTACCGCTTTTATTCCTATTCAGATTTAAGAAAGCTCTTTAAAGAACTGGGAGAAATCCTTAAAAAAAGCGGAAGCCTTGGAAATTATCTAAAAGAAGAATATATAAATACAAATAAAGCCCTTTATACATTAATCTCTCAAGCTTTCCCTGAATCAAAAATAGTTCCAAAGGGAAAAAACAGCGCAAACAAAAGAATACACATGTTTTTAAGGTGGATGGTAAGACAAAACTCACCTGTCGATTTGGGAATATGGAACTGGTATCCGGCTTCCTCCTTAATCATCCCCCTGGACATCCACGTACTTACGCAATCCATTAAAGCGGGACTTTTAGCCCCTAAAGCAAAAGCTTCCCTTAAAACCGCTCAGGACTTAACGAATAAAATGAAAGAATACTTTCCGGACGATCCTGCCCGCGCAGATTTTGCCCTTTTTGGCCTGGGCGTAGATCCGACACTTGGCCTTGGGGTCGATCCGATTCTTGGCCAGGGCCTTGATCATTAATTTCTTTTGCTAAACTCAATTTTTTTTATACCGATAATCACACTATGAAAACATCGAATAAATCTAGCATTATTACCGGAGTTGTTTTACTTCTCCTTGCAGCATTATTTTCTATCAGTCTGATACTCCAACCCCTGGATTTTGGTTATGGTGGACCAGGGCATAATAATTTTTTCTTTTTAATTGGAAATATAATTTTTACGGTATACGGCTTTTCAAGCATTTTAATTCCTGTTTTCCTTCTGGTAGCAGGTCTTTCCTGCTTTGCAACAACCTGGACTGCCAGAAAAACCATGTATCTTTTAACAGCAATAGTTCCATTTTTTACTGCGGTTATTACAGAAAACATTTGTAGATCAATTTTAGCCCTCGGCAAGGGACCTTTTACTGTTGTAAAACTCATAATTGCCATTGCTACAGGCATTTTATTAATTGTAATGGAGTTTTTGGGAAGCGGAATTATTGCAGATAAGCTTAATGAACGTCTTTTCTATAAGAATACAAAGAGACCAGCAGAGTCAAAGCCTGTAAAAACTGAAAATATAAAGGCTTCAGACGAGGAAAGCGGTCAGGTTGATTTTGTAAAAATGAAGTCTATTAAGGCTCCAGCTATTTTTGACGCTGCTTTAAAAGAGGCTGTAAGCGATGAAGAAATGAAGATTTCTGAAGAAGAACTTCAAAGACAGGAAGTTGAATTAGGCTTACGCGAAAGACCTCTTGAACAGATGGCCGAAGAAAGAGCAGCAGAGCCAGAGGTAAATCCAGTTGTAAAGGCTGAGGAAGAAACTCAGGTAGTGCCGGAAGAAAAAGAAGAGGAATGTGCAAATCCTGCTTCTATAATTTCTCAGGAAGAATATGCCGCATTAACAAAAATGGATGATTACCCTGAAGAAAATCAGGCAGAAGAGCTTGAATGGCCAGATTTACCTCCGGCACCAAAAACCCTGCCACCAGAATATGATGATGCTTACGATGAAAATGACCCTGCTTTAGAATTCCCTCCAAAAGATGAAGAGACAGAAGAAGAGGCAGTTGCAGAAGAAGATGAACAGCCTGTAGAAGAAGAGCAGCCTGTAGAAAACCCTGTTGAGGAAGAACAGTCAGAGCACAATAGTGATTTTGAAAATATTGATGATGACATTATTGATGACGAAGTGATTGTAGAAGAAACCTTCCCATTCAGCGAAGATGATTTTGAAGAAGATGAAAAAGCAACTCTTCAAAAAGAAGAAGCTCTGGAAGAGGAAGAAAATCCTTATTCAGCTACAAAGTACATTGATAAAGTTGTAGAGAATCCTAAATATCCTCATGGTATTTCTTTGTTCGATGATGACGAAGAAGTGAAGAATGAAGAAAAAAAAGAAGAAGTAAAAAAGCCAAAATTTCCTGCAAAAATTAATCTGATGCAGGAACAGGAAGAAGAGGAAGAAGTTCCTTCGGTAGAAAACATTGTATCTTTTGCAAATGAAACCGGTTATGAGCCTGGAGAAATTGCAAAGCCTGCAGGATTAACAGCAGTTGCTTCCAATGTTTTTTCCAGTATGGAAGAGGATATAAGAAAATCAGCAGGTGAAGTTGAGCAGGCCGAAGATTCAGATTTAGAAAATACAGCAGGCTTGAGTCTTGCGCCAAATACAAGGGTAGAAAGCTCAGCAAATAATTTAACTGCTGACGAGCTTACAGACTTTTTTAATGCCCAGCAGGAAGAAAATACTCCAAAAACAACAGTAATTCCTTCAAAGCCAAAACAGGAAGGTCATAGGGCTGCAAAAAAAGGTCCTTATGTAATTCCTTCAGATTTATTAATTGCTTACAAGGATGACCAGTACTGGCTTATTGATGATGCAACAAAACAGGCATCATTAAATCTTAAACAGACTCTTGCAGAATTTAATATTGAAGCAGAAATTATTGGAATTAAAAAAGGTCCTGTTGTAACAATGTTTGAAATTTTACCGGCTCCTGGTGTAAAGCTTAGTAAGATTGTTGCCCTTCAGGATAACATTGCCCTTAGCCTTGCAGCCCAGTCGGTTCGTATTGTTGCACCAATTCCTGGAAAGCAGGCAGTAGGTATTGAAGTTCCAAACAAACACAGAAGTGTAGTCGGTTTTAGAGAAATTATTGAAATGGATTTACCAGACTGGAAAAAAATGGCTGTTCCTGTAATCCTTGGTAAAGATATTCTTGGTAAGGCTCAGCTTATAGACCTTGCAAAAACTCCTCATATGCTTATTGCAGGTGCCACAGGTTCTGGAAAATCTGTTTGTGTAAACTCGCTCATTCTTTCAATTTTGTACAAGCGTTCCCCAGAAGAAGTTAAGATGATTCTGGTTGACCCTAAGGTTGTAGAATTAAAGCTTTATAATAATATTCCACATCTTCTTGTTCCTGTAATTACCGAACCTAAAAAGGCTTTACAGTCTTTACAGTGGTGTCTGTGCGAAATGGAAAGAAGATATGCTCTCTTAGACAGTATGGGTGTAAGAGATATTTCTAACTATAACCAGAAGATTAAAGATCAGAAGATTTGTACAGAAAAATTACCTTACATTGTCGTAATCATAGATGAATTTGCAGACTTAATGGCAACTTCAGGAAAAGAACTGGAGACAGTAATTGCCCGCTTAACTGCAATGAGCCGTGCTGTCGGAATTCACCTGGTACTTGCTACTCAGCGTCCTTCTGTAAATGTAATTACCGGTTTAATTAAAGCAAATATTCCAACCAGAATTGCCTTTATGGTTGCCAGCCGTACAGACTCAAATATCATTATTGATACTGTCGGTGCGGAAAAACTTCTTGGCCGTGGAGATATGCTTTATGCTTCTGCAGCAGATCCTGCTCCAATCCGTATTCAGGGAACCTTTGTTACAGATCAGGAAGTTGAAGATGTTGTAAAGAGTGTTAAAGAGTATGGCGAACCTGATTATATTGATGAAGAAATCTTTGTTGAATCTGATGAAGAAAGAGCGTTAGATTTGTTCGGTCAGCCAATGGATGATGATGATCCTTTGTATGATCAGGCACTGGAAATTGTGGTTCAGTCAGGAAAGGCTTCTGCTTCTTATCTGCAGCGAAGATTAAGCATAGGTTACAACCGTGCCGCCCGCCTGGTAGAAGAAATGGAAGAGCGTGGAATTGTTGGCCCGGCAAACGGCAGTAAACCAAGAGAAATTATTCACATTCCAAGCTAGAGCATTCTTGAAGATAGTTGAATTAAAAATGATTTTTGATTCAACTATCTTTTTTTATTTTTGCTAAATGAGGTTTTTTATGAAAAAATGGCTTTCAATTCTTTTGTTTTTTATTAATTTCATATGTGTTTTTGCAACATCTTTTGATGAAGATTGTAATTATCTTGGGACATTATTTTCAGATGTTGCTATAGATATGAGTTTATCTCTTGAAGAAAAAAATCTTACGCCAGAGGCTGTCATAGACGAAATAAGAACTATTTATAACAAAACAGCTTCTCCAAAAATAGTTAAAAAGGGAGATATAGATAAAAAGGCTTTTGCAAGTGCGATAAACGATACATATGCCAAATTTTCTTTAACAAATGGGCATGCATCAGTTTTTGATGTTAGCAGTAATACTTTTTTTCCAATATTCTGGCATCAGTTTGTTTATTATTCCGAAGTATATTTTTTTAAGGAAAACAATGCCTATATTGTTTATAAAGATTATAAAAATATCAAAAAAGGTATGCATTATACTGGAAATCCTGAAAATATTTTAAAAACGGTCTATGATAACAAAATCTTATATAGATATGCAGTTTTTTCACCAACAATTATAAAGACAAGTAATATATCGGTTGGAAATAAAGAATATAAAGTGCCTGTTGCAGGAGATGTAGGAAATATAAAAAATAGAAAAAATTATGACTTTAAAAATATAGATAACAATATTTATTTAAAGATAGAAAAATGTAAATACCAGGATAAGAGAGAGGAAAATCAATTTTATAATGATTCTAAAACAATTATCAAAGATTTTAAAAATGCAAAAAATATTATTTTTGATCTTCGTACAAATCTTGGTGGTTTTACTAAATATTTGGATCAATTTTCTTATGCATTAATATATGATAAAGAAAGCAAAGAAAATGATATACATTTTTCTAAATGGTCTCGTAATCTATTTGCAGGAGAAAGGCGAATAAATACAAGAACTATGATTAATAAAACCATAGCAAAAGGACTTGCTCCTTCAGATTATATTAGTTATTGTTTGGAAAATATTGAAAAAAAATATCTTGATGATGTAGATGATGAACAGGTTTCAGTAACCCCCTGGTATACTGGAAAAATATATATACTAATTAATCCGTTAACAAGTTCAGCCCCTGAAAATTTTATTTTGAGCCTTAAAAAATTATTTGGGCAAAATGTCATTATTATTGGTCAAAACTCAAATGGTAGTTGTGATTTTGCTGATGTTTATGATTATTTATTACCTAATTCTAAAATAAGAATAAGATTAACGGCGGTGGATTTTAGGAAAACTAATCTTTTAAAAGAAAACTGCTGGCATGGGGACACAATAGGTATTTATCCAGATTTCTGGTGTAAACCCCAGGAAATTTCTAGTGTTCTTTCTTTTTTAATAGATAAAGAAGAATTAAAAAACTATATAGAATGAGATATCGACAACAATTTGATTCATCGGATTGTGGAGCAGCATGTATAGCAATGCTAGCTTCGCATTTTGGAATAATTATAAATAAAAAATTAAAAAAATTATTAAGGTACATTTCTGAACTTATGATTTGTATGAATCGGACAGTTCAAATTGTACCTTATCAGGATATTCTAAAAATGAAAAAACAAATTATTATTACAATCTTTATCCTTTTAATTAATTTAGTATTTGCAGATATAAATTCTGATTTGGAATATATGCAAAATATATTACAGGAATGTTATGTAAATTATGATATGAATTATAAGAAAGGGTACAAGCCTGAATTAGCAAAAAAAACAATAAAATACTATTACAAATATGCGTATAAGCAAAACGAATCAATCCAAGATAAAAAGGAAAGGGAGAGTATTTCTTTAGTTGATGCTATTTCCTGGGGGTTAGAAGATACATTATTAATTCCAGATGGGCATTTAAATATAAAATATAAAGATTATGCTTATCCTGTATTTTCATTACCAAGGGATTATTTTACAGGCGTTTTCATAGAAGAGAAAGAAGGTAATTTTTTAGTTTATGAAGATATTAATGGGCTTTTAAAAAAAGGCCTTGAATATGATGATGATTCAAAATATTTAAGAAGATGCATACATCAAAACCGAGAAATGTATCAGATTGTTATACAAACAGCAGAAGATCTATCTGAAATTAATTTACAATTTGAAAATGAGAAAATATCTCTTCCTTGTATATGTAAGGATTATAATAATAATACTGATTTTATTAATTATAAAAAAACAAATAAAAATTTTTATGTTTCAATAGGCTTTTGTCCTTATCTGTATGATGAAACAAGTGAATATGAGCAGAAAATAAAGAATATAGTTAATGAAATAAATATGTATAAAGAAATAGACAATTTTATTATAGATTTACGAAGTAATGCCGGGGGTTTTTCTTGTTTTGAATATCTAATACCCAGGTTACTTTGTTCAAGTAATGAAAAACAAGCATTTGAAAAAATTCTTCCTTTAGCCAATAGGGGGAAAATAGAACTTATATCACCTGATTATTTGTATAATTTAGCTAAGTATTATGAAGAAGCCTTTCCTGATAATACTTATTTAATACAAAAAGCAAAGAATGAATATATCGAAAATAGAAATAATAAAAAGTATTACAAAGGTCTTGCAGAGTATCCAATAAACAATTTACCGCCATTAAAAATCGATAGGATAAAAAACAATATTATTGTATTAATTGATAAAAAAACGGCTTCGCAGGCAGAATATGCGCTTGCATTATTGTATTTATTCGGTAAGGAAAAAATTATTCTGGTAGGAGAGAATTCCAGAGGAAGTTTGGAGGTAAGTAATATTATAGGTTACAAACTTCCTGATTCAAACGTAACAATATCTTTAGGAAATACATCAACAAAAAATACAAGCTTTATGCATTGTAATAATAACTGGAAAGGAGAGTTAATAGGCTTCGAACCTGACTATTGGGCATTTTCTAATGAGGAAATAATTGAAACCCTTATATTCCTAACTAATGATAAAGAAATAGGAAAACTAGGGTTATGATGATATGAGATATGAGTTAGTCTGAACATTGCAAAAATAAAAAGTATTCTTGGAACAGATGTAGATGGTTTTAAGAAAGCTGGATTTCATTAATTGAAATCTCTTCTTATTACCAATCTTTAATTGCTTTTGCAAGAATCTTTGATATTTTAAGGTGGCTGGCTTTGTTAGGATGCCAGTCAGCTGCTACGCCATCAATGTTTTCATCGTGTACCGGGAATTTTACAACCTTTACAGGCACTGTCTTAAAGTCTTTGCTAAAAAGCTTTACGGCTTCTTCCTGGGCAGTGCATAAATCCTGGCCCATTACACCTAAGCAGCATAAAAGTTTTGCAGATGGACTTCTTCTGTGAATTGCTTCTAAAAATTGCTGTAAACCGCTTATGTAGGCCTGTCTGCGTCCCTCTACTTTTCTAACATAGCTTGCATCGTTGGTTCCAAGGTGGACTATAACCAGGTCTGGAGAAAAGCGTTTTTCGTCCCAGATTTGAGGTTCGACTCCTTTTCTTAAACTAAGAGATTTGTCGGTGTAAGGCCAGACTGAAGGCATAACAACTGAAGTATCAGGAATTTCAATAGAGGCATCTACATATTTAGAAATAATACCAATTCCGCTCCAGCAGCATTCCTGAAACTCTGCTCCCAGTTCTTTCATTGTTAAAAAGCCATAGGCTAGATCTGCTCTTTCCTGTTTTGTAGTAAAGCCGTCTTTATTAAAAATACCTTCAATTCCATAGCCACAGGTAATACTGTCTCCAACGATTTCTACTTTAAGAGCTTTTGTATCATTTTGATTTAAATAGCCACCCTGTGGAATATTCAGTTTTCCTTCAATTTCAATATTCTTAATGCCGGCAGAACCAAAATTTACTTCGCTTAATTTTAAAACCCGGATTAAAACTGTTTTTTCTTCGCTGCTTTCAAAAAGAGTTATGTTATTTTTTTCTTCTGTCAGGATAAATCTTTTTGTAAGCTCAGAAGGGAAATTTTCCCAGTAAGACTGGCCTTTGTAATCAGCGGGAGATGATAATTCTGTAACATAAAGACCTACAACCGCTTTTGTGTTTTCATCGTAATAAGGGGAATCTGAATAGATTGTACAGGAAGCTTTTTTTCCTGTAAAACAAAATTCAAAGCCGCTTGCTGAATAGTCAAAATAACGGCAGCCGTCAATATCCTGATTTCTGCCATACCACTTTAATTGTTCAAGAGAAATTTCCATATTTTATCCTTTTATTTTAGTCTGTATACTTTAGAGTTTCTTTTTGGATTCCAGATAGCTTTTCGTTCAGCGGGAAGAGAATCAACTTCGTCCTTTTTAAAGCCTAATTTTTCAAACCAGTCTCCTGCCTGTGTAGTCAGAATAAAAACTGATTTTGCATTTATCTTTTTTGCTTTATCTATAAGGAAGTTTATGATTTTTGGACCAATTCCCATGTGGGCGTAATTTTCGTCTACGGCTACAGCTGCAATTTCTGCCTGACAGTCCTGATAAAGGTGAAGGGCCGCAGAGGCATGAATTGCACCATCAATTTCATAAACCACGTAATCCTGGAAGCTTTTTGAAAGAACTTCTTCGCTGCGGGGTAAAAGTTTGCCGCTTTCTATAAAAGGCTTCATTAAAGCTAAAACGGCAGGAATATCTGTCTGCTCCATAGAGCGGATTTTTCCATAATTTGAAGTATAAATCATTGTTCCTGAACCAAGATTGCTGTAAATTTCTGTAAGCAATACTCCGTCTAATTTTCCATCTACAATATGTGTTCTTGAAACTCCCTTTTTACAGGCTTCTTTTGCAAGATTAAGAATATTAACAGATTGAGATTCTATATTATTTTTAGACTTTTCAAGAAAAGCGTCAACCTCTTCAAGATTCATGGCAGGAATTATCTGATTGTCTTTTGAAAGACCGTTAATATCCTGCATAACAAAAAAGAGTTTGTCTGCTTTAAGTTCAATTGCAACCTGCTGGGCAAGATTAAGGGTAGAAATATTATAAGGATGTCCCACAGAATTCCAGCCGATACAAGGGAAAATAGGAATAAAACCGTCTTCAAGAACTTTTTTTATGGCTTCAACCTGCAGACGGTCAATTTCGCCGGCAGTTCCGTAATCCAGGCCGTCTACAACGCCCTTTGCGCGCGCGCGAACCCAGTTTCCGATTGTGGCCGTGATGTTGTTCGCGGCAAGGCTTGTCATAATAGTGTTAGATACATCGAAAGCGGCCATTTTAATAAGAGGCATGGCTTCTTCCGATGTAATGCGGATGTTATCCTGGTAGGTCCAGTCAAGCTTTGAATCATTAAGAATCTGATCGATGCGGGTTCTGGCCCCCGGAATAATAACAACCTTTATACCTGCAGAATGTAAAAGGGCAATGTCGCAAATGTGACTGGAAAATAAATCTGAGTGGATGGTTTTATCATCCAGGTAGATTACAGCAACTGCATTCTTAAATTTCTGCAGGTAACGAATTACATCACGAATTTCTTCTGATTTTTGTAGTTGTTTGTATTCCATTTTTTACCGCTTATTTTGAGTATCCGGCACAGACTACAGTAAAACCTTTTTTTTCGTTTCCTTTAGCCATGCGGATTTCTATCTTATGAGGTTTTGCCTCTGCATCATCAATTATGAGTAAATTTTCGCAATTATTCCAGCCGTTTGGTTTTCCTCCGTCAAAAAGAGTTGCGCTTTTATAGGAGAATTTTTTTCCGTCGACGTAAATTTCTGCTTTGCCAAATTTTTCAGATAACCAGGAACCCTGAATTTTATAAACCAGAATAAAGTTTTTACAGGTTACATTAAAAACAAGGCTGTCTGGCAGCGATTTTGAAGAGTGATACCAGTTCTGAGGGAAATTTGCTTTACCATTTTTGTCTACAGTCTGGGTGTTTGGATCTGAACGGTCAAAGCCGCCGCTTATAATTTTAACTTCGTCATTAGATTCTGTGATTCTCTTAAAGTTAAAGAAATCCGGACTTTTAAGAGCTTTTTCAGGCAGGGCAGGTTTTGAATCAAGAACAGCTTTATCTACAGTTTTCATCATATTGATAAGACAGTCTGCCATAATTTCGTGGCCGGCTGAAGTAGGGTGAACAACATCGGTAAGATAATCTGAAGATTTAAAGTAGCCTTTTAAAACTGCATAATCATATGCGTCTGAAGGACTAACCTGCTGTAACCCATAATATTCTGCTATAGGCATCATAGCCTTCTGAGTTTTTGGATAAACTGCTGCAGAATAAAGAATTATGATTGCAGTATTTTCGTTACGACTTAAAGCATCATGAATAAGGGCTTCAAAGGCTCTCTGTTTTGTAGGTTCTTCAATATCGTTTACGGCATATTCAATAATAAGTAAATCAGGATTGTTTCCCAAAGGAGCAATTACATCCTGTTCATAGCGGATAAGTCCCAAAGGAGACTGGGTACCGGAAAGGCCGGCATTTACAAAATAAACCTTTTCTCTTTTTGCAGCAAATTCATCTGCCAGTTTTCTGTTAAAATGATAGGCATAACCTTCTCTAAAACTTGCAGGACCTTTTCCTTCTGTAACAGATCCACCCAAAGCGGCTACGTAAACGGCTTCTCCCTTGCGCAGTTTTTCAATTACCTTTTTAATGCGGTAATTGTTTCCGCATGAGGTAAGGGATCTTTCCATCATAATTTTGTAGGCTGCATCTGTAAGATCAAGAGGGTTTGCAGTGATTGTTGTAAATAAAAATAAACTCAGGAAAGCAAAAATTAGTTTTTTCATAGTTTTCCTCTCTAATAAATAATTAATTTGTTTTTTTCTGGATGCATCCTCTAAAATCACTAAGCTTGGAATAGCCTTTTCTCTTCATAAAGGCAGCCAGCCCCTGAACAATTTCAATCATTGCCAGTGGATTTGCAAAGGTTGCGGTTCCAACTTGTACGGCGCTTGCTCCAGCCATAATAAACTCTACAGCATCTTCCCAGGTGGCAATTCCTCCTATAGCCATCACAGGAACTCTTTTTTCTTCTGGAAGCTGATTGATTGCTTCTACCAGTTCATAAACCAGACGTACAGCGATTGGTCTTATGGCAGGTCCTCCAACTCCAGCTTTAAGGTTTTCGAATACAGGAACTCCTCTTTCTATATCAACAGCAATACCCTGAAAAGAGTTACACAGACTTATTCCGTCTGCTCCCTGCTCTATACAGGCTAAAGCTACCTTATTCAATTCTAAGGATTGTGGTGTAAGTTTTACAATTAAAGGTTTTTTAGTTACTCCTCTTACAGCCTTTACAATTTCGGCTGCGGCATTGCAGGTCATACCCCAGGCAGCTCCACCTGCCTTTACGTTAGGGCAGGAAATATTAAGTTCAATCATTGGAACCTGAGTTTTGTCCAAAAGCTTGGCTCCTTCAACATAGGTTTCCATAGTTGAGCCGCTTAAATTGGCAATGGTAACGGTATCAAAAGCCATCATCTGGGGAAGTTCATTTTTTATAAAATGTTCAATTCCAGGATTCTGCAAGCCGATAGAGTTCATAAGTCCGGAAGGGGTTTCCCAGACACGAATGCCATTGTTTCCCTGGCGGGCTTCAAGGGTAAGTCCTTTAGAAGCAATTCCGCCAAGCTTGTTTATATCAAAAATTGAAGAATATTCTGTTCCAAAACCAAAGGTACCTGAGCAGGCAATTACAGGATTCTTAAACTTTACGCCGGCAATTTCTACAGACAAATCTGCTTCGCCCTGCAATGCTTCACGTCTTGGCTGAACTTTTATGCCTGCAACAGAGTCGGCAGGTTTTTCGAATTTTAGAATACGGCTGTCAAAAACAGGTCCGTCCTTGCAGCAGCGTTTTTTTCCTTCTGTTGTTTCTATTGTACAGCCCAGGCAGACTCCAACTCCACAGGCCATTCTGCTTTCCATACTTAAAAAACAAGGGATTGAAGCTTCTTCTGCAATGCTTTTTACATAGGCCAGCATAGGAGCGGGTCCGCAGGCATATACTGCTTCGTAGTTTCCCTTTATAAGATTTTCTTTTGTAAGGGCGGCAGGTAACATTCCCTTAATGCCAACAGAACCGTCATCTGTAGTGATGACAAGTTTATCTGCATCAATATGGTCAAGACCGTAAGAGCCTGATTTAAATGATGCATAAAAATCGTAAGATTTTGCCTTAAGAGATTCTGCAAAGCCAGCAACCGGGGCAACTCCAATTCCTCCGCCAACAATTAAAACTTTCTTTGGGGAAGAAGGATTTTTAAGTTCAAAGCAGTTTCCGCATGGTCCAAGAAGATTTACCTTATCATCTTTCTGCAGGCTGCAAAGTTCCTGGGTTCCTTTGCCTTTTACTAAAATTAAAAAGTGGATTTCTACCTGATTATTTTCTTTTACTTCTGTGTGAAAAACAGAAATTGGTCGGCCAAGAATAACATTACTGCGTTCAGGATGCAGCATAAAAAACTGGCCCGGTTTTGGAAGAGCATCAGTAATAAGACTTAAAAGAAAAACACTTCCATCAGGTTTTGCACCTTCAAGGGCCTTGCAGTAAGCCACATTTCCTTTAGTATAAACAGGATATTCTTTTCCCTGACAGTCTTTAAACATAAGACCTCCCTTAACCTATTGTGATTTTAATTATTATATTGTGTTGCTAAATTCATTTTCAAGCCATTTAAAACGTTCAATACACCAGTTGTAAAAGTAATCCACCTCGCTCTGGTAAGTCTTTCTTTTTGACCAGCCGCTTGGCCCGTTCCAGTCAAATTTTCCAAGGCGGGGGTAAAGCTTTTCGTTTGCGGGAATATCGGCCTCAATTTTCTTTTTTAATTCCCTGATATTTTCAATCTGCTCTAAAAGACTGGCAGATTTTTCCTGCCATCTGGCTTTTACTTTTTTTTCAAAATCAGGACTTTTAAAAAGGCGGTTAATCCACCAGGCCTGCAGGTTCTTTTTTTCGTTACTGTTTTTAACTCCACCCCTTATGTACCAGCCCTGAGGATTTTCCCAGGGGCCTTCCCAGAAATTTCCAAAGGCTAAATCAAAGTCCCAGTTGGGACCCATATGAAGTTTCTGGTCCTGTGGATTATAGTAAAGATAAACTGAGCGCTGAAAAACTGCATCAGAGTTTTTGGCAAACTCATTTACCAGATACCAGTCTATAAAGGAATCTGTATCAATATATTGTGAATAAAGACTTTCAAAATCTTTAGAAACCAGGGCATCTTCAAAAGAATTGATGATTTTTTTTATGGCAGCAAATTCTTCTTCGTCAGGGTTGTCGTGAGACTTTACGTTAAAGGCAATTCCATACTGCTTTGAATAAAAATGAAAGGCTTCAGAATTAAGGGTGTCTACCTCAAGAATAAAGCCCCCGTCTTTTCTTTTTATATCAACCCGGTTTTTGTCTGTAGTGATGGCTTCGCCAATATCGTAGGTGCCGGTATATTTGTCGTTTATGTAAAGATTCACAGGCACAAAGTGAGGGTTCCATTCGGAATTAAAAACTTTAGTTCCTAAGGCTGCCGCGAACTGATTTCTGAGCAGGGAACGGTCAAAATAGTTTGCAAGCAGAACCCATTTTTTTGCAGCAGGCATGCCAAGAAGGCCAGTTTTCTTTTCAAACTTTATGGAATAGGGCTTTTTTTTAGTTTCCCAGGTGGAGTTTCCCCGGCCCTTTATGCTGATGGGACTTGTTTCCAGAAGTATTTTTCCGTCCCGGCTTTGAATCTGAATGGTAGATGGAATCCAGTCGGTCTTATTTTTTATTGTTTCCTTATTTATTGTTTTTATGTAAATGTTTGCAGGCTGAGGAAGATTCATAAGTTCTTCGTTGTAAACTTCTTCAAGAGGAGGAGGGAGTAGAACTTCTTCTTTTAAATCATCATTTTTTGGCGCACTTTTACAGGCAGCTAATACAAAAGCAGAAAATGCTGACAAAATAAGCAGAGAAGCTTTGCCCTTGAGTTTTAAAGTTTTTGCCATGAAAGTTCCTTGTGGAATTTTTAAGTCTAAATTTTGACTTTATTATAATAAAATACAGAAAATTTTTCTTTGCTTAGATATAATTAATTTATGAATTTTAATCAAAATCCTTTAAAAATTTTTTTCAGTTATTACAGACCGCATCTTAAGCTTTTTATAGCAGATATGTTTTGTGCAGCAATCATAGCTTTTATAGACGTAACCTTTCCTATGTTTACCCGTTACTCCTTAAATGTTTTAATTCCAGATTATAAACTGAAGCTTTTTATAATATTGATTTTGATTCTCTTTGCAGGCTATGCTCTCAGATGGTTTTGTAACTGGTTTGTAGCCTACTGGGGCCATGTTTTTGGCGGCAGAGTTGAACAGGATATGAGGCGCGATGTTTTTGCCCACCTTGAACAGCAAAGCTTTTCTTATTTTGACCAGAACAGAACCGGCCAGATTATGAGCCGGGCTACTACAGATTTATTTGAAATTACAGAGCTTGCCCACCATGGACCGGAAGATTTCAGCATTGCAGTTTTAACCCTTCTGGGCTCTTTTATTCTGCTTTTAAAAATCAGATGGGAGCTGGCCCTGATTGTTATTGTGTCTTTTCCTATTCTGATGTTCATTGTAATTTCTTCAAGGCGAAAGCTTTCTGAAACTTCTAAGCTGGTAAAGGAAACTACAGCAGATATTAATGCAAACCTGGAATCATCAATTTCCGGAATAAGGGTTACCCAGGGCTTTACCAACGAGGAATACGAAAAAAAGGTTTTTCAAAAGAATAACGAAGCTTATACAGAAGCAAAAAAAATCCGCTTTAAGTATATGGCAATTTTTCATTCAAATATTGAACTTTGTAATAATCTGCTGGGCCTGCTGGTTTTAGCCTTTGGCGGTTACTTTATTATGAAGGGAAAAATGACCATAAGCGATTTAGTTGCCGCAAATCTTTTTATAGCATCTTTTACAGCTCCAATTAAAAAACTTACAAACTTTGTAGAACAGTTTGCTACCGGTATGGCAGGCTTTCATCGTTTTCTTGAAGTAATGAGAACTCATACCGAAGTTACAGATAGTCCCGATGCTGTAGAACTTTTAAGTGCCCGGGGAAATATCACCTTTGAAAATGTAAACTTCTGGTATACACAGGAGTTTCCGGTTTTAAAGGATGTTTCTTTTGACATTAAGGCCGGGCAAAAATATGCCCTTGTTGGTGCCAGCGGGGGTGGTAAAACTACCATTTGTAATCTGATTCCACGTTTTTACCAGATAAGCCGGGGAAAGATTTATCTGGACGGAATTGATTTGCAGAAAATTAAGGTGCAGTCGCTGCGCAAACAGATTGGGATGGTGCAGCAGGACGTGTTTTTGTTTGCGGGAAGCGTAAAGGATAATATTGCTTATGGAAAACCCGGGGCAACAGATGAAGAAATTATTCAGGCTGCAAAAAGGGCAGAGATTCATGATGATATTATGGCCATGCCAAAGGGTTACGATACTATTGTTGGAGAAAGGGGAATTAAATTAAGCGGCGGCCAGAAGCAGAGAGTTTCCATTGCCCGCTGTTTCTTAAAAAATCCACCGATTTTGATTCTTGATGAAGCAACTTCTGCCCTGGATACAGCAACAGAAATAAAAATTCAAAAGGCTTTTGATGAACTTTCTAAAGGAAGAACTACTATTGTTATTGCTCACCGTCTTTCTACAATTAAAAATGCAGATTGTATTGCTGTTGTAAATTCAAACAGGATTGTTGAAGAAGGAAGCCATGAGCAGCTTATGGAAAAGCAAGGTGAATATTATAAGCTGCAAATGGCTCAGTTATAAAAAAGTTTTAGTTGAATCTGATGTTCTGCCAGATTTCGTTGTATTTATCCAGGTTTTCGCCTAAGTCAGATTTCAGGGTACAAGAGTAAGCCTGTTCTGCAGGATACATTGAAGGCTCTTTTGTGTACTGTAAAGCTTCGAGGTTTACAACACATGGATAGCGGAATGTATCAATAAAGATTGCATAGTTTTCAGGGCGGTGGATAAAGTTAATGAACTCGTTTGCAAGTTCGTAGTGTGGAGCATCCTTTAAGATAACCATACAGTCTACTGTTGCAGGACCACCTTCCTCAGGAATAAAGAAATCTATAGTGTCAGCCCAGCGGCTCTGATCAACTTCACCAAAAACAATTTCCGGGTATCCCTGACAAAGCCAGAAGTCTCCGCTTGCAAAACTCTTACCAAATCCTTCTGCATCAAAACGGATGATGTTAGGTTTCCATTCATCAAGAATTAATTTTTCTGCTTCTTTAAGCTCTGCATCATCAATACTGTTTAAATCGTGACCCTGGTGAACTAAGGCACAGCCAATTACTTCGCGCATTTCATCCATCATAGTTGCGTGACCTGCAAACTGTGGATCTGCAAAAATAGAATAGCTTCTTGCGTAATCTGGATTTGTAACTTTAGTTTTGTTTACCATGATACCTGTTGCACTTAAAGCGTAAGGAACGCAGTACTTCATGTCAGGATCAAAATCGAGTTTGCTTAAAATTACAGGATTAATCTTATCGCGGTTTGTAAGCTTAGACTGATCAAGTTCTCTAATCATACCCTGTTTAAGCATGATAGAAACAAAGTCGTTGGAAGGAATTACAACATCATAACCTTTTGCACCGGCGCGAAGTTTTGCATACATTTCATCGCAGGTAGAATAGCAGTCAAGCTTAACTTTACAGTCGAATTCTTTTTCGAAACTCTTGATTACTTCATCTGGTGTGTAATAGGTCCAGTTGTAAAGATAAAGTGTTCTTTCATTTTTTTTAGAACATCCGGAAATTGTAAAAAGTGCTGCAAATAAAAGTGCAGCAGCAGAAATTTTTGTGAAGTTTTTCAATTGAAAACCCCCAAAGCTGTTTTGTGTGGTTGGCACCCCAATATTTGGAGAATGAGAGATTTTTATCTCAAACTCTTTAGCATATTACACAATTTAGAGCTTCAACGAAGATAAATTGTGCTGTGTAAGAATATCAACAAAAAGGATTTAAATCTATAATGCTTTATTACCTGCTGCTTTACTTTGTGTGGAAAGTTATTGCTCCATCCCAGTTTTCCGGAGGATTTTCCCTGAATTCCAGGCTTCGTTCAAGCATAAGTTTTGCAGCCTTATCATCAGGAACTTCCTTAAGGGCCTTTTCAAAATATTCAATGGCCAGCTCCCAGGCTCCAATCTTGTAGTTTTCAAAAGCTTTTGTATAGGCATCTTTGTATTCTCTGGAATATTCATCTGCCGATCTGTCTACTGCAAAAATTGGAACAGATTTTTCCTTACCCTTTACCTTTACGTCATCAAGATAACGGTAAACAAAATCATCCTCTTCTTTTACTGTTGAAGAAATATCTTCCTTTACAGCCTGGGTAATAAGAATCATGGAACCATAAGTTTTTGTAAGACCTTCCATTCGTGAAGCCAGATTTACATTGTCTCCAATTACCGAATAGTCAGTTTTATCGTTAGAACCAATTGAACCTACAATTACATCTCCATAATGAATTCCAATACCAATATTAAAGTTCATTCCAGGAGGCAGAATCAAATCTTCAAGAGGAACAGAGGCCAGGGCTTCCCTCATTTCGTAGGCAGCGGCAACGGCACGGCGGCAGTTATCTTCGTAACTTACAGGGGCACCAAAAAGCGCCATAATGGCATCTCCAATAAATTTATCTACAGTTCCACCATGTTTTTTTATGATTGTACACATGGTTGTAAAGTATCTGTTCAAAAAGGCTACGATAGTTTCAGGTTTATTTAATTCGCTTATGCTGGTAAAGGAACGGATATCGCTGAATAAGATTGCAACGTTACGTTTTTCGCCCACACTGATGTTATTTGACTGGTCGGCATTGTTTACCAGGTTATCAATAATCTGTTCCGGAACAAAACGGCTGAAGGCCTTTCTTACGTTTCTTTCAAACTTGATTCTCATTTTAAGGGTGAGGGAGAATTCCAGCAGCATGCTGAAAAGGCGGACTGAAAATTCTACCAGGTCCAGCTGATGGCTGGTAAAGGTACCCTCTCTAACCAGGTTCAAGGTTCCAAAGGCAAAATCGTTTGAGTTGTAGATTTTTACACAGTGGAAGGCAGAAAGAGGAATATCTCCTGTGTGATACTTTTCTATAGGATTTACACAGTCGAATTGTTTTGGAATGCTTTTTAAAATGTTTGTATCAGGGAAGAGCTGTTCAAAATCTGTAATACAAACTTTGCGGAAATCTTCCTTTTCTGTGTCGGTAAAGTTTTTGGAATAAAGGAAGTAGGAGTCGGCACCATCTTCATCCATAAGAAAAAGAGAAATGGCAGGAACTTCGCAGAATTCGGTGAGTAGGTTTAAAAATTCTTCTACCAGGTTATCCAGATATTCCAGGTCCTTTATAAAAGAGAAGATTTTTTCTGCAATACCACCTTTTAAAATATCACTGCTCATCGGCTTAAAAAGCTTATTCTTTGAAGAGTCTTCCAGCATAGCATCTATTTTCTGGAACAAATCTTCTGCTTCAAAATTAATAAAGCAGTCTGCACCAGTATCTGCAAGATAGTGGTCTATAAAGGCAAAGTCGCTGGTTGCGTAGGCTCCAACCGGAATCTTCTTAAATTTCTCTACGTTTTTTATAAGGCGGATTATCTCGTTGCTTTTGGGATTTACGAATTTAGCATTTACCAGAATTATATCAGGACAGGTGTTATAGGCTGTAACTAAAAATTTTATTCCATTACTTTCAAAAGACACGTCATAATTACTCTTTTTGAATTTAGAAAAAATTAGAGATTGTGTGGTTGTTGAAGGTTCTAAGACTAAAATTTTTTTATTCATCATTTAACATCCTTTTTAGTGTTGAAACTAAATTGTCTCTGGTAAAGTCAGATTTACTTACAAAGGCATCTGCTTTTGCAAGAGGTTTATCTGCCATGGCAACTACTGGAACGGAAGTATAATTATCCATTCGCCTTATATTGTCTAAGAGGATTTCGCCATTCATGCGGGGCATTTCATCATCGCAGAGAATCAAATCAAACTGCTTTTTCTTGATTTTATCCATTGCATCTATGCCGTCTATGGCTTCATCAACTATAAAGTTATTTGCCAGAAGAATTGTTCTTTCTATCTGACGGGTTGTTTCTGAGTCATCAACAATTAAGATTTTGTTTATATGCTTCTTTGTAATGGCTTCAAACTTTTTAACGTCGTAACCGCGTAAAGAACGGAAGCGCTTCATAATATCCGGAACATGAAGAATTGGAATCATATCGTATTTTTCGTCAAAGGCAAGGCCTTTAAGAGCCGGAAAGTTTTCAAAGGCGGCAGGCATGTTCTTTTTTATTACCGAAGCAAATTTTTGAACTGCTTCAACAATAATTCCAATCTTCTGATTCTGATAATTTACAATCAGGATTGTATCCAGAATATTTAAGTGTTTTGTTTTTTTACCAGGTAAAAGAGACGACAGGGCATAAACCGGAACATCTTCTGTTTGTTCTTCTTTATCGCCGGTTTCTTTTTCTATAACGTATTTTACAATTTTCTGGTTCTGGACTGTTTCGTAATTAAGGGGACTTTCGCAAATTACATCAAAAATAAATTCAGATGGAATAAGATATTTGCGGTCGTTGGCTATAACAAAGAAGCCGTGCGATTCCTGATGATTTTTTAAGAAGCTTTCATCCTGCACCATAGCCATTAAATTTTCATGAGAAATTAAAAGTGTATTCTGAAGGTTCTGCATATCGCCGGTAAGCAGCTTGTATAGCTCCTTTACATCACGTACATTTTTTTCTGTAAGGGCTGTTTTTAAAAGTTCTATCTGATTGTTAATAATATAAGTTCGGGCAATCATATCTTCGTGAACATTCAGTACGCCGTTAATTTTTTCTGAAGGTATGTTTAAAATTTCCTGTTTAAAACTTTTGCTTTCTTCCCGGGCAGCGGCCTTCTTTTTGCTGTCTTTAAGATCCTTACTTTCTATAAGACGCAGAAGATGATTTGATTCAAAAATTTCTCCTGCCACCGCTTTATCGCAGTATAAAAGATAAGGTTTTACATCATAATCGTCAGAAAGACTTCCTTCTTTTTCTATAATGCTGCAGCCTTCTTCCAGCTTTCGTGCACAAATGCCAATCAGCTCGTTCAGATTATCTGTAAACATAAGGTTTTTGTCGCAGAGGGCTTTGTATAAATCTTCTATAGCCTTATATAATTTATAAATGCCGGTATAGCCAAGAATTCTGGAATTATCTCTGGTCATACTTATATATTTTAAAATGGAGTGCAGGGTTTTAGGATTTGAGTTCAGCTGATTTATTAAAAGCCGGGTTTCTTCTAAGAAGCACTTGGTAACATTTTCGAGGTTTGCTTTACTGCTCATTACTGCCTCCTGTCTTTTTATGAAAATAAAAAACCTTACCGTCTACAACTTTTTCCAGAGTTGGCGGAAGAATTGTGCTGTCTATGGATGCAACTTCGTTTATGGAAACAAAGAAATAGCCGCCTGGCGCCAGAACTTCTTCTGCAATTTTATTAAGGATGGATTTTTTTGTTTCGCTGCTAAAGTAAATAAAGACGTTTCTCATAAATACAATGTCTTGTTCGCAAGGAAAATCCTGCAGCTTGGAAAGATTTATGCGCTTAAAATTAATCTGATTTACTATTTCGTTAGAGAAGGTGTAGCCGTCATCTGTTTTGTAAGGGTCCAGAAGAAAATGGAAGGCAGCTCCGTCCACACTCCTGACAGACTTTTTTTTGTAAGAGCCTTCCTTTGCAATGTCTAAAACCCTTGTATTAATATCGCTGGCAATACATTCTGTCTGCACGTTATGGGCATTTGCCAGCAATAAAAGAGAATAAATCTCCTCTCCAGACGACGACGCCGCACTCCAGATTTTTAATGGGCCATTTTTCCGGCTGGTAAGTTCAGGAATTATTTTTGACCTTAACAGACTGAACTGCATTTCTTCCCTAAAAAAATATGTTTCGTTAACCGTTGCGCTGTTAATAAGATTAATCATCTCGGAATTATCCGAAAGAAGATAATCATAATAAGACGAGGTAATTTTTTCTTCTTTAAGCTTATTAATCTGGCTGTTAATATAATTCTTTATACCAAGCTTATGACTTTCTAAAGGAATAATACCTGTTCTTTGAGTAATCAATTCTATTATTTTTATAAACTCTGTCTCTTCCAAATTGGTCCTCAAATATTTTTACCTGACAAGCTTTAATACTTCGTGAGCAATAATATCTCTTGGGAAAACTTTTGTAGCTGCATCAAGTTCTATTGCTGCTGCAGGCATTCCAAATACAGCACAGGTAGATTTATCTTCTACGATTGTGTAGCCGCCGTTATCTATAATTTCTTTACAACCTTCCGCCCCGTCGCGGCCCATTCCGGTTAAAAGAATGGCCAGACAGTTTTTCTTAAAAGCAGCAGCCGCACTTCTAAAAAGTTTGTTAACTGCTGGTTTTAAGAAACGCTCTGGTGGTTCATCAGAAAGTTTTAAAACAATTTTTCCATCGCTTGAAACGTAATCAACTAAGAGGTGCTTATCTGCAGGGGCCATATAGACTTTCCCCCTTTGGGCAATCTGACCGTCTTTAGCAAGTACCATAGGGATATTTGGACAGCAGGAATTAAACCATTCCACCATTTTCTGGTCAGAACCGCTGTCTATGTGCTGAACATAAAGTACCGGGAGAGGAAAATTGTGACCAAGCCCCTTTAGTACAGTTTCTACGGCAGTTGGCCCGCCGGTAGAGGCACCAATGCAGAGCACTTCAAAACCATATTCAGAATTATTCTGAACTTTTTTTGTGTCTGGTGTCTTCTGATTTTTAGAAGGAATAAGATCTTTTGTTACCCTTAAAATTGAAGAAAGGAAAGCTTCCATATCCTGCTGATTGTATGAAGAAAAATTCGGTTTAGATAAAAAGAGGCAGGCTCCAGAATCCAGGGCCTTAGATTTTATGGAATAATCTTCTGAATAAATGCAGACAGGAATTCTAAATTCTTTTGAAATGATTTTTGCTTCTTCAATTCCGTTTAATTCAGGCATGTCATAATCTGTAACGACTAAATCGACATCTTCTTTTTTTAGAAAATCTATAGCCTTGCGTCCGTTGGAAGCAGAACCTGCAATAGTAAAGGAGTCAGACTGGGAAAATGCTTTCTCAAAAATTCCCCTGGAAATGGCAGAGTCATCAACTATAAGTACACGTATTTTAGCTTTATCCATAAACTAGTCATCCTTTCCTAAATCTTTACATAAAATGCTTTCAACCCGGTCTGAATCAAAAAGCGGAATGTATTTCATTTTGTATTTAACTTTATCTTCCAGAATATCTTCTTCTTCCGGTTCAAAAAAGTTTTCTATATTCGAAATATGAATACTGAGCTGGTCATCTTCTCTTTTAAAAAGCAGAAAAACATTTTCTTTAATCTCTGTGCTTTCCTGATTTTCTGAATTCTGGGCATCCATTTTGAGGGTATTAATTACCGTGTAAGGATTTCCCCTGCAGTTCAAAACTCCTTCGATGTAGTCAGGAACAAAAGGAAGTTCATGAACCTTGGCTCCGTACATAATTTCTTTTACCAGAGAAGATTTGTATGCATATCTGTGTCCATTTATTGAAAAAATAAGAAAGGAACCTGAATTACCTTCAAAGAGCTTTCGAATTTCTTCCTGCTGGACAGAATTTATCTGCTGCATTTGCTCCATTTGTGCCATCGCAACTATTTCCTGTTTTTCTTTTTAGAAGCTTTTTCTTCGTCTGTAGATTTAACACTGTTGTTCATCTGTTCAGACATAGTCTGAATATGTTCTGAAGAAGCTGAAATATTATCTGTAGCAACGGTAAAGTTTTCTACACCGGCAGAAATCTGTTTTAAGGCAATTAAAATCTGTTCAGAAGCGGTTGTCTGCTGCTGAATGATGTCTGTAATATCGCCAGCTGAGGCTGCCGTAACTTCGGCTGAGTTTTTAATGCTTGAGAATTTTTCTTTAAGGCCCTTTGCGTTTTCGTAACCTTCGTTGATTTTTTCGGTACCTGTTTCTGAAGCAAGAATAAGGGAGTCTGAAGAATGCTGAATTTCTGTAATTCTTTCTTTAATTTCTTTTGTACCGTCAATGATGCTGTCACTTAAACGTCTGATTTCGTTAGCTACAATACGGAAGCTTCGGCCGGCTTCTCCTGCACTTGAAGCTTCAAGTTCGGCGTTGAAGGCAATAATTTTTGCCTGGTCTGCAATATTGTTAATCAGGGTAACAATGTCCCAGATGCTTTCAATTCTTTCACTAAGAATTTTCATTCCATCGATAGTCTGCTGGTTAGCATCAAAAATAGAGTGTAACTGCATAACGTTCTGTTCAATAGAGGCCACACCTTCCGCAACATCAGAAGAGGTTTTTTCTGCAACTTTAGAAACATCATGGATTTTAGAAGAAATGTTTTCTGAAAGGGCGTTGGAATCTTCCATTGTGGCTACAATTTCTTTTACTGCAGCACTCTGATCCTGGCTGGTTGCGGCATTTTCTTTAGCGGCAACAACAAGGTTCTGGGTTTCTTCAAAAAGTTTGGCACCCAGGTCCTGTTCGTTTTTACGCATTTTACGAATGGTTCGTATATTAAGTACAGATGTAAATATACTGAAGATAGTAAGAGCAATTTCAAAAATAAGAACTGTATTGGCAACTCTGCCTTTATAATCAACTAAAGGACCTTCAGTAATTACAAACCATGGAGAAATACCGATTTTTGAGACAGAGTAGTAATTCTTTTTATCTAAGATAGATTTTGTTTTTCCATCAAGGAGTTCACGGCGGTCACCGTTAAAATTTGAATGATTAAAGAAATTATCCTTTTGAATTTTTGAAGGATCTTCATGGGTCAGGTAAAGACCTGAATGAGAAATAAGATAGATTTTTCCGTGAGGAGAAAGTTCTATGTCTTTAAGAATTTCCAGTAACTGGTCCAGCAGAATGTCGCATGCTACAACGCCCTTGGTTCTTCCTTTTTCGTCTGGCACGGTCAAAGAAATTGTTACTGCAAGTTTGTTTGTTATTACATCAACAAAAGGATTTGTAAAAGCAATGCTGCCTTTATGTGCAATGGCATTTTTGTACCATTCACGCTGACTAGGGTCATAATCTGCATCAGGAATCCATCCGGAGCTTTCAATAAAGTAACCGCCCTTCTGATTTCGTGGAATTATTGTTGTGTAATAGAAGGAAGATGAATAAGTAAGGTTTTTAGACAAGGTAACTAATAAGGTGTTTAAGATTTCTTTATCATCTGTTAATGATGCAAAATTAGAAAAGTTTTCAACATTAACAATAATAGGGTTCATTCTTTCGTTCACGCTTGCATCTATCTCTTTTAGTTTGTAAGAAAGCTCTGAACGTACATAGTATTCAAGAATTGCGTTAGACATATAATAGAAAAAGCTGCAGGCAACGATAGTAATTGTTAAAAGAGGAGCTAACATTCCCCAGAAAAGCATTCTGCTTTTCTTTTTTGTCGACATTGTTGCAAAATCTTTACTTTTTTTAGCCATAAAACTCCTGACCTCCATAATAAAACAACATAATTTTATCATCAGAATTTAAAATTATAAAATTTCTACCCTTTTTTATCGGTTAAAAACAATTAATAGTTTAATGTGTGGTAAAAAATTCAATCTTCCTATACAATTTTTCTTATGGAATTATCAAAAAAGACAGTTATAGCCGTTACAGGTGCAGATGGTGCAATGGGTGGCGAAGTAGTTTCGCATTTATTAAAATCTTCAAATAATTATGAGCTGCGGCTTTTTATGTACGACAAAGCAAGAAAAGTCCGCCCTTTTTTTAAGAAGCTCTTAAGACAGGGTAAGGGTCGCATTACATTAGTTTATGGCGATTTAGCAAATTATGATGAAGTTGCCCAGTTAATTGATGGAGCAGACTATATCATTCATTGCGGGGCCGTTATTCCTCCAAAAGCAGACCATAATCCCGATAATACTATGGCAACAAACTATCTTGGAACTAAAAATATTGTAGATGCCATAAAAAATACCGGTCACCAGGAAAAAATCAAATTAGTTCATATTTCTACGGTTGCAGTTTACGGAAACAGAGATTACCACCATCCATGGTGCAGAATGGGTGATCCTGTAATGTCCAGCGCTTATGATTATTATTCAGCTTCAAAAATAAAAGGAGAACGCTATGTTCTTGAAAGTGATTTAGATAACTGGGTTGTTTTAAGACAGACTGCAGTATTCCATAAATATTTTCTTGCAAACAATATGAATGATGGTCTGATGTTCCATACTCCATGGAATGCTCCTTTTGAGTGGGTAACAGACGTAGATTCAGGTCTTATGATTCAGAATCTTGTAGAAAAAGATGAAAAAGGTCAGCTGCAGGGCTTCTGGAAAAAGGACTACAACATTGGTGGTGGAAAAGACTGTCGCGAAACAGGTTACGAAACTTTTAATTCCGGCTTTGCCCTTATGGGTGCAGGAGCAGAAAAGTTCTTTGAACCAAACTGGAATATTCCAAGAAATTTCCACGGAGTCTGGTATACAGATTCTGATGTATTGGATAAATGGCTGGATTACCGCAGGGAGACTTCTGCAGATTTCTGGAAGCGTATGGAAAAGCAGCTCTGGTATTATAAGCTTGGGGCTATAGTTCCTGCAGGTTTAATTAAGACTTTTGCAATTAAAAGACTTCTTAAAAATTCCAATGCCCCTATGCAGTGGGTAAAGCTTGGTAAAAAGGGAAGAATTGATGCCTTTTTTGGTGGCGAAGAAGCTGTAAAGAAAATGGCCACAGATTGGGCCGATTTTAAAGTTCTGGCGAAGGGCCAGACGGAGGAAGGTCCAGTTGATTATCAGGATTTAAAGGATGAGTCTAAGGCTGACCGCTACAAATTAAATCATGGTTATGATGAATCAAAGGATGACAGTCAGCTGGATCTGGAAGATTTAAAAGCTGCTGCAGAATTCCGGGGCGGAGAAGTTCTTTCGCAAAAAATGGAAAAGGGAGAACTTTATACAAAAATACAGTGGAAGTGTCATAATGGCCACGTATTTGAAAGCTCTCCATATACAATTCTAAAAGCCGGTTTCTGGTGTCCAGAATGCTGCGAAGCCTTACCATGGGCTTACAACAAAGTGGCAAAAAGCATACCATTTTATGCACAAATTTGGTATGATACGCAATCTAAGGATGAAGAAGACAGAGTTTACCCATACAGTCAGGATAATGATGATGATATGCTTAAGCCTGTAGAAAAATTATAATTATGAAAAAAGCAGTAATTTACGTATTTTCCGGCACCGGCAATACTGCCCTGGTAGCAGATTTATATAAAAAATATCTTACAGATTACGAAACTACAATCTATAAACTTTCCTGCTGGAAGGACCATGGCTTTGAAGCCTACCCGAATCCAGAAAATTATGATCTGGTAGGCCTGGCATATCCTGTGCATGGCTTTAATGCTCCAAAAGTAATGAATGATTTTACTAAACTGCTTCCGCAGATTGACCTTTCTAAGGCAGGCAAAAAAAAGACCTTTATCTTTAAAACTTCAGGAGAAGGTCTTTCCTTTAATAATTATTCTTCACAGAAAATCATTCATCGCCTCGAAAAAAAAGGCTACGAGATTTTTACAGAACATCATTTTGTAATGCCCTATAATATGATTTTCCGCCATTCTCCGGAAATGGTAAAAAGTGAATATCTTTATGCAGACGCAAGAGTTCGTCTTAATGTAAAAGAGCTTTCAGAAAACAGAAAAAATAAAATCCATTATTTTCCTTTGCGTTACTGGTTTGTACCGATTGTACGCATTGAATGGATTTACGCCCAGCTGCAGGGACCTTCCTTAAAGGTTGATATGACTAAATGTATAAAGTGCATGAAGTGTGTAAATAACTGTCCTTTGCATAATATCAGCTACCAGAAGGAAAAAGAAAAATTTAAGTTTGGAACTCACTGTGCCCTTTGTGTCTGCTGTTCTTTTAATTGTCCGGTAAAGGCAATTAGCATTGGACTTTTGAATAATTGGAGAATTAACGGCAGCTATGAGATTTTGAAAACTGCAGGCGATCCAGGCATAAAATTCCCATATTTTACAGATGAGCTTAAGGGCCTTAAACGCTGGCTATATTACAGGTATTATAAAAACTTGAATGAAGAGCTGGCCAAAAATAATATAGACTTAATGTAGCTGTACATTACAGGATCTTTATGATTCATATTGTCATATTGAGTTTATTTATTAAAACTAATGTGGAAAAGTTTTTTTTGTGTTATAGTTTAAACTATGAATTACGGATTTATAAAGGCTGCATGCGCCAGTCCTCTTTTAAAAGTAGCAGATTGTAAATACAATTCCCAGCAGATTCTTTTATGTGCAAAAGAAGCATCAGAAAAAGGTGCTAAAATTATTGTATTCCCAGAGCTTTCAATTACAGCTTATACTTGTTCCGATTTATTTTTTCAAAAGGCTTTGCAGCAGGCCGCAGAAAAGTCGCTGGAAGAAATTATTGAGAAAACTAAGAATCTTGACTCTTTAATTTTTGTTGGACTGCCACTTGCCAGAACCGAGGGCATTTACAATTGTGCCGCAGCTATTTTTAAAGGACAGCTTTTAGCCTTATTTGCAAAATCCTATTTACCAAACTACGGCGAATTTTATGAACGCCGCCAGTTTACCCCTTTTAAGCAGAATCAAAAAACAGAATTAATCAACTTTGCAGGTTTTGAAAATATTCCTTTTGGTACAGACATACTAATTCAGGATGAATCAGATTTTAGTTTGTCTATTGCCTGTGAATTGTGCGAAGATCTATGGGTTCCGGTTCCTCCCTCAAGCCGTCATATTCTTGCAGGTGCTACAATCATAGCAAACCTTAGCGCCGGAAACGAAGTAATTGGTAAGGCAGATTACCGCCGTAATTTAGTAAAATCACATTCAGCAAGAAGCCTTTGTGCCTATCTTTATGCTAATGCCGGAAAAGATGAGTCTACCCAGGATATGGTTTTTGCAGGTCATAATCTTATTGCAGAAAACGGTACACTGCTTGCCCAGTCAGAACTATTTTCAAACCAGACAATATATGCAGATATTGATTATGAGAGACTTTGCCAGGAAAGAAGACGCACGACAAGCTTTAGTGTTTGTAAAGAAAACGTCGCTGGCGTATCAGAATACACAATAGTTAAAATTGGTCTGCTTGCTTCGGCTGCAAAAGAAAAAGCAAAAGAAGAAAAAAACTTTGACCGCTATGTTGATCCTCATCCTTTTGTTCCTTCAAATAAAGAAGAAAGAACTCAGCGTTGTCTGGAGGTAATTAATCTTCAGGCAAGGGGACTTGCAAAGCGATTGAGCCATATAAATTGTCAGTCTGCGGTAATTGGAGTTTCAGGAGGTCTGGATTCAACTCTGGCGCTTTTAATTTCCTGCCGGGCTTTTGATATGGTTGGCATAGAAAGAAAAAAAATCACAGCAATTACAATGCCTTGCTTTGGTACTACAAAAAGAACTTTTAAAAATGCCTGTCACCTTGCATTTGAATGTGGTGTAAGTATAAAAGAAGTTGAAATCAAGAAATCAGTAAGACAGCATATGAGGGATATCGGTCAGTATGAAAATGTTCACGATGTAACTTACGAAAACTGTCAGGCCAGAGAGCGTACTCAGGTGCTTATGGATTATGCCAATAAAACAAATGGAATTGTAATTGGAACAGGAGATCTTTCAGAGCTTGCTTTGGGCTGGTGTACCTACAACGGAGATCATATGTCTATGTATGGCGTAAATTCTTCTATTCCAAAAACTCTGGTAAGATATCTTGTAGAATGGTTTGCTACAGAGTCGGGAGATTCTAAAAATCAAAAATTTTCTGAGGTTTTAAAGGATGTTTTAAATACGCCTGTAAGTCCAGAGCTTCTTCCTCCAAAGGAAGGTCAGATTTCTCAGGTAACAGAAGATTTAGTTGGCCCATACGAACTTCACGATTTCTATCTGTACTATCTCTTAAGATTTGGCTTTTCACCTTCAAAAATTTTCTTCCTGGCACAAAAGGCTAATCTTCCTTACAGCGATGAAGAAAAATTAAAATGGCTCAAAATTTTCTACAAACGTTTTTTTAGTCAGCAGTTTAAGCGTTCCTGTATGCCGGACGGAGCAAAGGTGGGAACTGTAAATCTTTCACCAAGGGGAGACTGGCGTATGCCAAGCGATGCCCAGGCAAGTCTCTGGCTGGAAGAAATCGAAACAGGTTTACAAAAAAAGAATTAAAAAACAATCTTATAGGATTTAAATTTTTCTTCAAATTCTGACCTGTCTGAAACGTCTAGAGTTTTGTAAATGTTTTTCAATCTGTTTTTTACAGAGCCTACAGACAAATTGTACTCTATGGCAAGAACTTCATACTTTTCACCATTTTGAATTCGCAATAACCATTCACAATCTCTTTTTGATAGAGAATCATAATCAGAGATTTTTAAAACCTTTTCAGGCTTGGCTTTTGTGCTGTAAGCTCTAAGTAAAATGTAGACAAATAAAAGACAAAAAGAAAAAATTATATTTTGCGGATACTATCTAGTCAAATAAAATACAGGCGTGATAGAGTAAAAATACAGAAAAAACACTAGTTTTTTATAAAAGCCATGTATAATTAAAGGCAAAGGAAAATCCCTTATATGGGGTAAATTATGAAAAATAAACTCTTTACAATTTTATTATTACTTAGCCTTCTTTTATTTTCTTCCTGCGAATTAATAGCACAGAATATTGTAGGAGAAAAAGCAGCAGGTGCAGAAAAATTGCTGGAAGGAAGCTGTGTAACAATAAAAGACCAGGATGATAATATTATAAAAACCATTCCGTTGACAGTAAGAAATCATTATATGGTTTTAGAAAGTTATGTTGGTATTCATAATTCTGACTTTTCAATAAATAATTACAAAATTGATCTATATATAGAAATGCAGGATGGATTTTTACGAAATAAAAAAAGCTATGTAAATTATTTTTATATTAATGATTTATCATTTTGTTATGAAAGTGATCCAGATAAAGTGTACGGTGAAAGAATTAATTGTTTAAGGGAAGATGGTAAATCAACACTTCTTTTAGAATATTTGAATGAGGGGGAGCCTGAATTGACTTCCATTTTTGGGAGACTGTATTTAAAAGATTCTAGAAAAGATGGATATGAACTATATACATATTTGACGATAGATATATTTAAAAAGAAGGATAATGAATAAACCTTTTGTTTTCTAAAACAATATATGGAGAAAACTATGAAGAATAAAACAATGTTTCTTTTTTTGATTTTGTTCTCTTTCATGTTTGTTTCTTGCCCGGGTTATTATGCCAATGAAGCTTCTGAGAATTTAAGTAATTTATTATCTGGTAGCAGGATTGTTGTAAAAAGTGATGATGAAAAAGTCTTGTTAGAAAAAAGTTTGTGTTTTCCAATGACTTCTTATGATTTTTCCTCAATAACTAAAGTTGACCTGTCTGAATTAAAAAATGAATCATATAAAATAAGCATTGTGATAAAAATGTATGATGGTTATTTGTATAAGAAACGAAAATATATTAATTGTTTTTTTCTTAGTAATATAAGATTAGAGAGGAAGGATAAGGATTGTGAAAGGATATCGGATACTATATATAGTCAACGGCAAGAAGATTATTCAGTATATATCTTTGAGTTAGACAATAATATAACTGAATTTTATACCCATATTTTTGTTTGCAATCAAAAAGATAGAAATGAGAATCTTTATGATTCTTATTGTCATATAGACTTTATTTATGAAAACAGAAATGTTACAGATAATGGTAAAATAGATTAAGAAGTCTTATTGGGGAAAAAGTCAATATGAAGAAGGTAATTGTGGACGTAAGCGACCACTATGATTTTCTAATAGATGAAAATAACGATTCATTCCGTGATCCTCCAGATTTGCGGGAATACATGGATTCCTGGGACGGGCGTGCATTTCAGGAACTGATGGGGCTGAATCCGATGAAGAGTGTTCTTGAGATTGGCATCGGAACAGGAAGACTCGCGGTCAGGATAGCCCCGTGCTGTAGTCATTTGACGGGGATTGATATATCGTCAAAAACCATTGAAAGAGCTCGGGAGAATCTTCGGAATTGTCCGAACATATCTCTAATCTGTGATGATTTCATAGGATACGTATTTACAGAGACATTCGATGTGATTTATTCTTCGCTGACGATGATGCATTTTCCGGATAAGGCGCTTGTGATTGGGAAGATGAGTTCTTTACTGAATGACGGCGGACTTCTCTGTTTATCCATTGACAAGAATCAAAGTGAATGGATAGACATGGGGAGTCGGAGGGTTCGGATTTATCCGGATACACCAGAGAAAACTGTTACATTTGCCGAACAGGTGGGATTGAAAGTGAAACGAATCATGGAGACAGAAAATGCTTATTTGCTGGCGTTTTCGAAATGATATTGCATAAAAATTAGAATAAAAACAATCCTGTGGCCTAAAGTAATAGTCCACAGGATATTGTTTTATAACTTTTTAGAAGCAGTATTGGGCGCCAAGGCTTACAAAGGAATTGTCCTTCCAGGCGGCGAACTCACTCTGGTCATCTTTGCAGTGAATCCACATTCCGCTGGCAACCAGACTCAGGTTCTGGTCAGGCTTGATTGTAATTTTTGGCAGTAAAACCAGGTCGCCTTTTTCTATTCCATAAAGAAGTGTTACTTCCGGAAGAATTTTGTCGTTCATAAAGGCTGTTGTAAAATTGCAGACAAGCTTATTGTTGGACTCTTCTTTTAAGGTATAGCTTCCATATTCCTGAACATTAAGATTAGCGTTCCAGAAAGGTAAATCTATATCAAAACCGCCAAGCCAGGCAATAGAATTATTCTGAACCCATGGGTCATTGCCTTCTATATCATCTGTAAGGTTGTAGGCAAATTCACCTCTAAGATTGAAGTGCCAGATAACGGTTGAAGCTTCAAGTCCAAAGGTCTGCTTTTTGTCGTAGCTTAGGAATTTGTCGCTTTCGTTAATATATCCGTTTTGCATATAGCTTGAAATGCAGGAATAAATTTTATCGCCATTTATACTTGGCTGCTTAAACCAGCCGTTATAGTAGCTTAAGCCCATATCTACCTGACCCATTGTCCAGGTTGCACGTGCACCAAACTGACCATATTTTAAAGTCCACAAATCAGGATAAAGAACTGAAGAATCTGCAGAAAGAAGACTTGCATTTGAAAGGGCAAGATTGTAGGCAGTGTTAGCCTGAACTAAATTTTCTGTAAGATATTCTTCATACTTTTCTGCAAGAATTGCGGCAACTGCCATCTGCTGGTAAGTGGTGTTTGTTGGGTCCAGTCCATTGTCTGAACAGTAGGCCACTACTTCTTCATTTGTATAGGAAATGTTACCATCTGCATATGCTGTCTGAATAAGATTTGAAAGTGCCTTGTATTCATTGCTGTCTGTATCGGGACTAGAGCCACCAGCATAGGCTGCTTCTTTTAAGCTTTGTGCAGTCTGGGCTTCCATACGGGCAGATTCCAGATTTAAGATTGTTATGGCAAGATAACTTTTTGCATAATCCTTTACAGTTGAAGTAAGATTTGATACCTGGGCAGGTGTCCACCTTCCGCTTGTAGAGAAGCGGTCTACAGGCAAAAATGGTGTGTATACGGCTTCAAGATTCATGTTTGCAAAAGGCAGCGAGTAGACGCCCCTAACCATTGGTGTGCTTATTCGGCGGTCCAGATAATCAGGGATGATGAAGTCTGAATAATCGTCGGCATTAAAATTATCGATGACGTGGAGTTTGTCTCCCTTACCCCAGACCAGCTTCATCTTTCCGCCTTCCAGCATAAAGTTTCCAAAGTAAGCACGAAGAACCATTTCATCAATTACATCTTCCGGATGATTTTTAATAGTGTCTTCGTCTACCTTAAGAGAAAGGGTAAAGTCAGATTTGTTTCCGCTGTAGTTAAGGTTCAAGGCAGCAGAAGGACTTGCCTCAATTTCTGTATCCTCGGCAGAATCTGAATCTGTGTAGGCGCGAAGATCCAGACTGCTGCTTCCACTTAAACTAACTGGAGAAGAAGATGATGAATCTTCAGAAAAAGAATCGAAAGAATCAAAATCATCAATTTCCTGGGCAAAGCCAAGTGATGCGCATAAAGTAAGAAGAGCTGCACTAAGTAAAAATTTATTTTCTTTCATAATATGCTTCCTTTATTTTCCTGTTGTTAAGAAGGCCTGTGTGAAAACTCTTTCTGGTAAAGGCTGATCAACTTCAATCTTAAGAATTCTTAAACTTGTGCTGTGACCTGTCTGAACATTTGTAAGTTTGTTTTCCATAGGAGTTGCATAACCAGAGTGATCTTCTATTTTTAATACTTCCAGAACTTTTACGAGTTTATCGTTCTTATCGTACATTTCTGTATGAACCGGGTACATTGACTGTTTGTCTACCCAAACCATACGGTAGTTGTATTGAGTACCTTTTTTATCCAGAGGGATTTCTTTAATAACATAGCAGTCGTAGCTTGTTCCACCTTCCACAGTGTAAGACTCTTCACGCAGATACTGATGTTCGTCTTCGCTAACATCTCTGGTAGAAAGATCATCATAAGTTGCATCTGAACCCATAAAAGATTTTGAACCTTCACTTGAATTAACACGGCGAACAGATTTTAAAGCTGGAAGATAAATGAACTTATCATCTGGTCCCTTGTCGTTTGTAATTTGAAGGAAGCGGGTATCTTTTACAGAGGCTGGACCTTTAAAGTCCATAACAACGTAAGTTTTTCCATCTGCCTCTTTTCCATACTCAATAATCTGACGGGCTTCTTTATTTCCATTCTTATCTTCCAGAGTCATAATTACCTGGCTTCTTGAATAAGATGGTTTTTTAAAGTCTGCAACCTTTTCCATAATTTCATTGCCTTTCTGGTCGGCAAAGGCAAAGCTGTTTAAGGCAGCAAGAGCTGCAATCATAATTGAAATTTTTTGTGTTTTTTTCATTCTATATCTCCTGTAAATTGATTTATTTTTTTGCTTTTTTAGAAATAAATTTTGGTTCGAATACATTCAAGAACCCCGGAATGATGGTCATGGCAAGGAAGCTTGAAGTAAACATTACAATTGCTACCAGTAAACCTATGTAGCGAAGAACTACGAACTTAGAGAAGCAGAGAACAAGGAAGCCGAATCCTACTGCAAGTGCATTTGCCAGAATTCCGTGTCCGCTCTTACGGAAGGTCATTCTTGTTACTTCTTCAAGGTCATCAGTTTTTTCTCTTTCTTCTTTGTAAGTAGTAAGGAAGTGAATTGTGTAATCAATTCCAACACCAACTGCAACAGATCCTATAATGCTGGTTACCAGGTCAAGGTTAATTCCTGCAAAACCCATAACCATGTAGTTCAGTAAAATAGTGAAGGCCAGAGGGACTGCACCAAGAGCACCTGCCCAGCCGCTTCTAAAGCCCACTGCTATAATGATGAATACACAGCCCAGAGAAATCAGAAGGGAAGTAATCTGGCTTGAAACAATCATATCTGTAATGCGGTATTCCATTTCGCCGGTACCGGTTGCTTCGATTGTGTAGCCTTCAGGGAAGTGTTTTGCTGCAAAGTTTTCTGCGGCCTTTATAATTTCTCCTGTTGTCTGGGTAGAGTGATTTCTTAACTGAACGGTCATACGCATAACCTGTGGACTCATTTCATCGTCTACAAAGCGGCCAAGTGAACCGGAAAGAAGGGTAAGGTAGCCCTGAACAACTCCCGAAAGTTCTTCTCTGCTTGCAACCGGATACTTAGCAGGATCATATGGAATTTCGTAATAGGCCATTCCATTGTAGTTCATGCTTTTTTCAAGTTCTGTAACAATGTCTTCTACATTTGCCTGAGGTCCCCCTGCCGCAACATAAGCATTGTTCAAAAGTTCCAGCACTTCTGCAGTAGTAAGAGTTTTATTTAAATTTTCCTGATAAGCGATGTTTGGGTCTGTCCATGAGCTCATGCCGGCTTCATCGCCAGAAGCAGTAGAAGTATCAGAATCGCCAGCCGCATCAGAATCGTCGGAATCGCTAAAGTCTCCAAAATCTCCGAAGTCATCAAAGCTGTCAAAATCGTCTGCAAAGCCGGCTCCGTCAGAAAGGTCGCCGGAAAAGGCTGCTTCATTTTCAGAAATGGAAGCCTCTGTACTCAAAGCTCCACTTTGCGAAGCATCAGCTGTAGTTGCAGGAACATGCCATACCTGATTAATTCTCTTAATAAAATCTGTAAAGGAAACCACTTTACCAACATCAGGGAATTCTGATTTTAAGTAATCCTGTAAATCATCAGCAGCCTTAAGAATTTCAGGATTTGTAAGGGAACCTTTGTCTGGTCCCTTAATGTTCAGATAAACGCTGTTAGTTCCTGCAAACTCCTTGTCTACATAATCAATATCTTTTCGCATTTTACAGCTGGCAGGGAAGTAGTTTACCAGAGAGGTATCTATGTGAAGATTTCTGATTCCAATTACAGAGAAGAGGGTAATTGCAATCATAAAAATTATTAAACGAGGTTTTGAACCGCAGAAGAAACGGTAAATATTGTACATGGTATTGCCGCTTGCTTCTTCGGCAGTCTTTGCACCGCGGAAGCGGGCAGCCCTTTCCAGTTTTTCCTTAAGTTTTTCTTCAAGCTTGCTTTTCTTAATTAAATGAGCCTGAACCTTTTTGAAGTCCTTTTGTAAAAGCAGGGCAGGAATAAAGGTGATTGCCAGTAAAAGAGAAATTGCAACACCAATGGCTGTAAATACTGCAAAGCTGTGAAGAGGAGCAATTGGGCTCGAAACCAGAGAGATAAAACCAACGATGGTTGTAACTCCGGCCAGCAGAACGGCAGACATTACTTCGTGAAGTCCTGCAAAAACAGCTTCCTGATAGCTTTCTTTTGTAAGTTCCTTTGCGCTCAGATCCAGGGCTACATAGTAGTGGGTCATAACGTGAATGCCGTAAGCAGAACCTACCGCAATAAGTGCAACCGGAATAACAGAAGAAACCAGGGTAAAGGTAATTCCCATAAGAGCCATAAGTCCCATAGACCAGATTGTTGCCATAACAACTGTAATAAGAGGAAGGAGAGTTCCGTCCAGAGTCTTAAAACTGAAGTAAAGGGAAAGAAGAACTACAACAATTACAAATGGAATAAGACGGCTTAAATCAGAAAGCATAAAGAGTCTTGCATTCTGAACTACAACAGGATTTCCAAAAATCTTATAATCCAGGTCGTGGCCCTGAACTTCTTCTTTTACAATATTCTGAACAAGATTTAATGTATCTTCCTGGAATTCTGCCTCTGAACGAATCTTCTTTTTTCCGTTAGAAGCGGCTAATTCCTTTTCATATTCCTTATCATAATTGGCAAGTGTAATCTGCATCTGACAGGCGGTATTGTCATCATTAATGATAACCCGGTTATACATATCACTCCATTCAGTAAGGCGTTTTTCAAGCTGAATTATATCTTCCTCGCTTCCTGTGTAGTCGTCCGGAATAAGCTGACTTGCAGAAATTGAACCGTCAGATTCGCAGACAAAATCGATGTGAGTAAGGGAATCAACTCCATCAACATCGTGAAGCTCCAGGGCGCGGTCAGAAATTTTTCTGATTACGTCTATGTATTCAGGAGTTAAAATGGAACCACTTTTGGCTTCAAGACTGACTCCAATGACCATCATGCTTCCAAACTGCTCTTCTGTTTGTGTAAGGCGACTATAAGAAGCATCCTTTTGAGGTAAAAATTGACGAACAGAATTATCTATCTGCAGGTCTTTAATAAAGAAGCCCAGAAAACCTGTAATTATCAGGCATATGGTAATTATAAGCCAGGGTTTCTTAAAAAATGCTTTAGCAAACTTCATTAAAGTTTCCTCCAAAAAATTTATAATTTGAACCAGGTTCAAATATGTTTTTATTGAGGGTTTATTACAAAACCCTCAAAACGGCGAAGTCAAGGCTTTAAGCGTGAGCGTGCCTTGAATCGACGTATGTTGGTTTATATGTTTATACGTTTAATAACTTAAACGCTTAAACTTATTGACAAATATAATAATACGGCTGATAATGGTCAATAGAATTCATAAATTTTTTTGACAAATTTTATGCGTTAATTTATTATTCAGATAAGAGTAAAGATATGATTCCAATAGAAGAATTAAAAAACACAAAAGAAATCCTTCATTCCTGTTTGCCTTTGTTTATTGCCCTTGGAGATGAAATCCGCCAGCAGATGATTTTAGACATTGCCGCCCACGGGGAAAGGGGAATGAACGTTACCGAAATTACAGAAAATTACAGTCTTTCACGTCCTGCAATTTCTCATCACTTAAAAGTCCTTAAGGATTATGGTCTGGTTGCAACCAGAAAAGAAGGAACCCAGGTTTTTTACCGTTCAATTGTGCACGAAAATCTTGGAAAATTATCTGAATTTATAACCTCCATAGAACATGTAATCGAAAGCCTGGAGAGAGGAGAAAAATAAGCTTATGTCTTATGAAGATTTAGTAAAAAAAGCAGAGGATATGCTGGCCTTTTCTTATGCTCCTTATTCACATTTTCATGTGGGAGCTGCCCTTTTAGCGAAAGACGGTTCTGTATGGACTGGCTGTAATATAGAAAATGCGGCCTATGGGCCAAGCAACTGCGCAGAGCGGACTGCAGTTTTTAAGGCAGTGAGCGAAGGCTGCCGTGAATTTGAAGCCATTGCCATTGTAGGCGGGGCCGAAGACGGGGAAGGTAAGGCGGTTATTGATGATTTTTGTCCTCCATGCGGGGTCTGCCGTCAGGTGCTTTCTGAATTCTGTTCAAAAGATTTTAAAATTATTCTTGCAAATTGCCGTGGGGAGCAGAAAGTCTTTACTCTTGGTCAGCTTTTACCAGAAAGCTTCAGTTTAAAGTAATATAATTCTAGATTTTTGTTCAACTTTTCGCTTTCAAAAGGCTGTATTATGCAGATTATGAAAAGAGAAGCTGAAATTTACGTAAATCAGATTGGTTATTTACCGGATGAAAACAAATATGCCTACATTTCCCGCTCTGACTATGAGGAAAAAGTGTCCTGCGGCCAGAAAAATTCTTCCACTGCAAAAAAGGAATTTTCACTTGTAGAAAAAGAAAGCGGAAAGATTCTTTTTACCGGCACCTTAAAAGAAAAGTCTGAGGACAGAGCCAGTGGCGAAGCTTATTATTATGCAGATTTTTCAGATTTTCAGGGGCTTGAAGAAGATCAGCTTTTTTATATTGAGATTTCCGGGGCAAAAAGCTTTGCTTTTAGAATTGCCAGAAATATTTACGACAACCTTTATTTTTCAACTTTAAATTTCTTTAAGCTTTCCCGCTGTGGGCAGGGAGTCTGTCACACAGGTAAGGCCCTTGTTTATGGCAGTCAGGAAAAAAAAGATGTTCAGGGTGGCTGGCACGATGCCGGTGATTACGGCCGTTACATAGTTGCCGGAGCCAAAACCGTAATGGATTTACTTTTGGCATACGAGTGTTCTAAAAATACCTTCCGTGCTTTTGATATTCTGGATGAAGTTCGCTTTGAACTTGAATGGATGCTTCAAATGCAGAGGGAAGACGGAGCAGTCTATCATAAAATTTCCTGCTATCATTTCTGTGCCTTTATAAATCCTGAAGACGAAAAAGATGAAATTGTTCTGGCTCCTGTTTCTACTTCTGCCACTGCAGATTTTGCGGGAACTCTGGCCTATGCCGCTTCCTATTACAAAGCATCTGATCCGGCTTTTTCAGAAAAGCTTCTTAAGGCAGCCATTCTTGCCCAGTCTTATCTGGACTGTCATGAAGATGAACTGTATACAAATCCTCCGGAAATAAAGACCGGCGGTTATGGCGACCGGGATGTAAGCGACGAAAGATATTTTGCCCTGGCTTCACTTTTTGCGGCAACAAAGAAGAGTGAATATTTTGAAAAAGCAATGGAAATTCGCCGCAATAAAGAGGCAGAAGTGCCGGTGGAAGGGGAACCATGGCGGGGCTGGCATGAAAGTTACGGCTGGGGTTCAGTTTCCGGCTATGGAACAGAAATTCTTCTTAAAAATCAGGATTTAATTTTACAAAGACAGAATGGAAAAGAACTTCTGGAAGAATTAAAATCCTATTACTTAAAGGAAGCAGAAGTCTTTTTAAATACAAGTAAAAATTCTGTATTTGGAACAGATCTTTCTCATTTTAGCTGGGGAAGTAACGGTGCTGTCTGTGATGCTGCACATGTAATGCTTGTTGCATACAGCCTGACAGGAAAAAAGGACTTATACGAAGCCTGCAAACGTCAGATTTCTTACATTCTTGGTTGTAATCCTTTGAACTTCTGTTATATCAGTGGTTTTGGTTCAAAAAATCCGGTGCAGCCTCACCACAGGCCAAGTATTGCAAGCGGAAAAATAATGCCTGGAATGCTGGCGGGTGGGCCTTGTGAATGGCTCGCAGATGATTATGCAAAAGAGAAACTGCAGAATCGCTCTCCATTAAAGTGCTATGTTGATGCCGTACCAAGTTACAGTACAAACGAAATTGCAATTTACTGGAATTCAGCCTTTATTTATCTTCTTGCGGCTTTGTATTTTTAGAATATTTTTCCAGAAACTCATTTGCCGAAATAGGTTTAGAAAAATAGAAGCCCTGAAGATTGTCGCAGCCAATATCGCGTAATGCTTCTGCCATTTCAAGGCTTTCTATTCCTTCGGCTGTAACGGTAAAGCCCATCTGCTTGATGGTTTGAACCAGAGTTGGAAGAATCATATCTTTATACTTAAAGTAGTCCCAGACAAATTCCATATCCAGTTTGATGTTTATAAATGGACATTTTTTCATGCGGGCAACGTTAGAGTATCCCCGTCCGTAATCATCAAGTACAAACTTAAAGCCGGATTTTTTCATGTTCTGCATCTGCTCTTCAAGAAGAGTAAAATCGATCATAGACTCTTCTGTAATTTCAAGGTGGATTTTTTCCGGATCGATATCGTATTTTTCAAGGATGGCTGTAAAACGTTTGCTTAAATCGCGGCGTAAAAGCTGAATTGGTGAAAGATTTACGTTTATCCAGGAAAGTCCCATAGCATTTATGTCGTTTTCCTTAATAAAACGGCAGGTTTTTTCAAACATCTGCTCGCCCAGTATGCTGATTCGGCCATTTTTTTCTGCAATCGGAATAAAGAGGAAAGGGGGAATGTATTCTCCATTTTCATCGCGAATTCTGGCAAGAGATTCGGCTCCAATCAGCTTATGACTTTTTGCATCTATAACCGGCTGTAAAAATAATTCAACAGAATTATGGTCAACGGCAATTTCTACAGCTCTTTTTATTTCAATTTTCTTCTGGTTCTGATTAAAATCCTCTGCCGTAATTGTAAGACTGGTTTGAGGTTTATCTTCTATTTCGGAAAGACTTGTAACAAGAGTGTTAAAAAGCAGTTCTCTGTTATTAGCGCTGAGCTGAGGATTTAACTGAAGGAAGTTTACTTCAATCATCATATCAATGTCGTTATCAGGATTCCATGGATTATCAAAGCGCTCACTGATTGTTTTTATGATTTTGCCAGCAGAATTTTCATTCTTTCCAACAAGAACAAAGTGGCCGTCGTGAATGTAAAAAGGAGTCAGTTTTGGGAAGTTTTGTTTAAGATAAGTTCCAATTAATAAAAGTCCCCTGTCGGTTTGAGAAGAAGAGTAGATTTCTCTAAGATCTTTATAATTTCTTATGGAAAAGCCTATAACCAGATTGTAGTGGTCAAAATTAATTTCGTTAAAAAGTAACTTAAGGGCTTTTTTATTAAAGAGGGAACTTTTGTCTTCCCGGAAAAGTGTCGGATTTTGAAAAGAAAGATAAATAATGATGATTGCAATGAGGGTAAAAAAGTTCATTATCAGATATCGTGGATACAGGATTCTGACAATGTAACCTATTAAAAGAATTATATTAAAAATAAGAGTCGCAAGGTAATCAGAATAATTTAATTTATTTCTGTTGATTATTACTGCAAAAATAGAAATGATTACATAGAAAAAGGCGCAGATATAAATCAGATTGTAAAAAGGACCCTGAAAATATTCACCCTTTAAAGAAATGCTGAAGATGGTATCTGTGAATATGTTCAGAACTGCCATGGTGGTAACAATTATACAAGGAGTTAGAAATATAGATTTAAGCAGAATAGATTTTCTTAAGTCTATGCCAAGTATTATGATGGTGAACATAAAAAAGCACATAATTCTCTGCAGGAAAAGTATAAAGTAGATTGCGTTTTGAATTCTGAGCAGGAATTGTGGAGTTTTATAAAGGAACTCAAGACATAAGGAACAGCTTACGTCTGTAAGAAAGGTCAGGGTGTCTATAAAAAGTATAAGTAAAAAGGCTCTGTTAATTTTTAAAGGCAGTCTGTTTTGAGAAAAATAAAAGATAAAAAAAGTGGTAGAAATGACCAGTTCGGGCAGAACAAGATTATAGTTCCACATGATAAACCTCCCTCAAAGGTATATTAATATAATTATGGGGGAGTTAGTAGAATTTAGCAATATAAATTTAATCCTGGGCTAAAAGCTCAGAAAGATAGAATAAAAGGGCACATTCCGTTTCCTGCCAGATTCTAAGACTTCGTCTTACCGCGCACACAACATAGCCTTTCACAGCTCCGCCCTTTCGTATACGCGAAATAAGCACAGACTCAAAGCCGTTCCTTGTGAGTGCTGCATAGAATTTTGGAGACCTTTTTTTTATAAGGTCCAGGGTTCTTTCTGAAAATAAATCATTTTCCATTAAGTTGCACAGGTCGGAAGCATCTTCTACAAAGGATTCATCCATTGTTGAGGACATTTTGCCTTTTTCATCAACAAAGAACAAATCCCTGAGCTTGAGAACCTCAATGGCTTTTCGTAATTTATTTTTTATGCCCTTTTCTTTTTCCAGGCTGTTTTTCAGATTAGCCATATTCGTAAAAATGCCGTTTTCTGCAATTTTATGAATCTCTATATCCCTGTGTTTTTCTTTATCGTAGATTGAATAACAGTTTCGGCCCCTGGTTTTTCCCAGATAAAGCATTTTATCTACAAGGCCAAAGAGTTCAGAAAAATCTTCGGCGTCGTCAGGAAAAGATGCGCAGCCTGAAGTTCCGGTAATAAAGGCTTCTCCATTTTCAAAGTAGATTTCCTTTCTGAGAGCTTTTGAATTTCCATAAAGATTTTCAAAAAAGTTGAGTTTGTTTTCGTCTTCAATATTTTTTAAGTCTATAAATAAAAATTCATCACCGCCAAAACGCCCTGCAAGTCCATAAGGCTTGGAAAATTTTACCAGGGCTCTGGAAACGGTAGCAAGAACCTTGTCTCCGGCTGAATGGCCAAAAGAGTCATTAATGCTTTTAAAATTATCCAGGTCGATTATAGAAAAAGAGAAGGGGATTTTTTCTGCTATAAGGGCCTGTACAAATTTAATTGAATAGGAACGATTTAAGATGCCTGTAAGGGGGTCAAGAATTTCTTCAAGACTGATTTCATCAATGATTTTATCAAAAAAAGAATACTGTCTAAGGTCGCTTATGGAGTAAAGAACCTGAGAGCCGTCGTTTTTGTTTTTACGGCGTATAACATCAGTTATATCTATAAAGCTTCCAACCAGACCGACAATCTCTCCATCCTTATAAAGGGGGCGTTTAGAAGCAATAATGTCTCTTTCCTGGCCTTTTATGATACATTTTCCCTGTACCTTATATGTGCTTTTACCCGAAAGGACCCTAAGTTCATCCTGCTTAAAAGGTTCCGGATCAGAATGCCAGCCCATATCCTCATCATTCTTACCAATAAGTACATCTTCTGACTCAAAGCCATAAAAATCCAGAAAAGCCTGATTAACTCCAATGAAGCGTCTGTCTTTATCTTTCCAGAAGACACAATCCTGTGAAGTGTTGATAATACTGTCAAATAAGTCAACCGTCATCTGCATGATTTACTGCACCGTCCGAATAGAAATAATTATAAATGATGAAAAAAAAGGGGGCAAGTTTTTTTTATTTTAAAGAATGACATCTAGACATTTGTATGTTAGTCTTTATTTATAGGTTTTTTGTAACAATTTAATAAAGGAGAGAGAGTTATGCGAAAGTCCCTGTTTTTATGCCTTATCCCCCTGCTGTTTATAAGTTGTGATAATTTTCTTGATGGTTCAGATTTTAAAGATAAACTGGATAGTGATATAAGTTATGCAAACGCTTCGGAACACGAAATTCGCATAGATTACGATACAGCTTGTGGAAGTCTTATTACTCAGAATATTTTTTCTAAAAAGAAGGGAGATTCCTTTGATATTGAGTTTAAGCTTTCAGAAGCTTATTTCTTTTCTGAATGGAAGGCTTTTACCCGCAGCAGCGACGGGACTTTGACTGAGCTTCCTGACGGATACATTAAATTTACAGAATATCCGGAATCTTCCGAAGCAGGTCTTTATAAGGTAAAGGTCACTTTATTAGAAGAAGCAGATAATATTGTTATTAAGCCGGTCTGCTTTATTCTTCCTGCAGTTCTTTCTTATTTTCCTGCCTCTGCTTCAGACATCAATTATTCCAACACAGCTATTGTAATTAATTTTACCTCTGCCATGGAACCTGCCCCAGAAGATTTAGAAAATTCCCCTTTTAACTTTGAAAACATTTCTATCAGCCGTGACGGCATTGAATATTCAGAATATTTTGAAGATCCCCTTTATAATCCGGAAAATAAATCTCTGACAATTAATCCTAAGGTACTTGAGTTTTATGAAAAGCTTTTAAGTATTAACTCGGCTTATGTAGAACTTAAGGTTTCTTTATCGGACAAAATTACAATAACAAAAGAAGGTAAAAAACTTCCTCTTTATCTAAATGATAAAGCTTCCTTTACTGTCCGCTACAAGGCAGAAAAAGAAAGTACTTCGCCTGTTAAGTATGATTTTTTTGTAACCCGTCTGGAACAGACTTCATTAAGTGAAGTGAGTTCTTTAAATGATGAAGATAAATTTTCCCTGAAGCTTGAAGAAGAGCTTTCTAAGGCAGAAAAGTTTCAAAACCGGACGAATGGTACTCTTTATTTTTATGGAAATTTCTATGATGAAGGAAGCGGGGTAAAATCCGTAAGAATTAAAGAAAAGCTGACTCATAATTCTGGTGCCGGGCTTGCTTCTGGTCCTGAATATGAAAAGACTTTTTCTGCAAAAGAGGATTTTATTGCCTTTGAAAATGATAGTAATGGTTATACAAAATTTATTTTCAGATATGATTTACAAAGCGAAGACGGAGGAATTTTACTTAATCTTACAGTTACAGATGCCTGTGGTAATAGTGTAGAAGTTCCGTCGTTTACCGCCATAAAAAAATCCTTTATAAATACGAATTTTTTAAAATTATCAAACGGTATAAAGGCGGAATCCGATGATTTATATTATAAATATAAAACTGCCACAAGTTATGACGCCGAAGAATTTGATTCCTACTTAAGGACCTTTTTATTGAAGTGCGAAGGAGAGCTCTCAGACGTTACTGAAAACATTTTTATTCTTTATGGAGATTTTGATGACAGGGTTCTCTTCCCTGATGATTATTTTGATATATCTTACTCATTTACTTCTAAGGATGGGCTTCAGGGAGGCGGAATTTTTGAAAATCTAAGTGAAGATTATGAATATTTTGCCCAAAAGACAATAATTGAAGACGTAAGTCTTGATGGTCTGCAGCTGAAAATCTATTTATCTGATGATATGGGTAATAGTGCCGAACTTGAATATAAGCTTCCTTCAAAAGATGAAATATTTGCCACTTTAAATAAGAGTGAAAGTTCTGCCTCTTATACCTTTTATTCTAGCAGTGGAACTATTAATAAGTGTATAAAAATCTGGAATAATCAGGCTCAATATTCATCCTGCTCTGCAACAAGACCTTTAACAATTTTACCGGGAGAATCTTATTACCTGAGTATTTGCGTTGATAATATCTACTGCGAAATTTCAGATAATCCTTATACTTATGAGGTTCAAACCACATCTCTTGCTCCTCTTTCTTTTGATACTTCTGCCTATACCTTATCAAAAAAGGAAAAAACTGTAGATTGGGAAGACTCTTATCTTAATTTAAAAGTGAACATTGTAAATAAGGCAGATTATGATGCAATAAAAATTCTTGTAAAAACATATAAGTCTACTCAAAATAACAGAACCTGGAGTTCTACAAGTATAAATAAAGTATTAAATTCATCTGAAGAACTTATTGTTCCTGTAAGGACGGAATATTTCTTTGGTAATAAAGTTGATGTAACCCTTCAGGGAATTAAGGGCTTTTCTGTAACAGAAGAAGCAAGTTTTGAAATTCCTAAAATTTCAGATGTTTTACTGGACAATATTCCTCCTTATGTTAGTGAGAATCGGGAATATGATTATTTTACAGTGAATACAATAGATGATCAGTCAGGAATAAAGAATATAAAAGTAACTGTTATTGAAACCGGAGATATTTTTGAAACAGAGGAAGAAAGTCTGAAGCTGTCTCTTAATGACTATTATGGCTGTCATTTTTATTATGAAGTATCTGATAATGCAGGAAATATTAAAAAAGCTCCTTACGAGCCATTTTTTTACGAAGGTGTGGACTTTATTAGTGTAGAAAAAAATAATACAAACTATGTTTTGTCGACAAAAGAATATATGGAAGGTTATTTAAGCACAAACTCAATTACTTCATATGTTTATTCACTGGATTCTGACGAGGCCTGGACCTTTTATAAAGAAATCCCTTCTTCTACTCGTATAAGTCTTGAAGAGGGCGCTGCCGGCGGAATTGTTGGAAAGCGTTCTCTTACCTTCACGGGTGAAAGTCCGGATCTGCCGGCAAATTCTTTTGTAAAGGTTTTATCAAAATTTTATACAGGTTATGGCCGGCCTTTATATTTTTATACAGGTTCAGCAGGTTCCGGAAAATATGATTTTCTCTGGCCGGACGGTAATTCAAAATCGTCGGTTGCAATTTCTTCAGATGCTCCGGTTTTTGTTCATACATTAAGTACCGGTAAAAGTTATGATGAGTGTAAAAACTGGTCTGAATCTGACTGGGAATTCCTCCACAGGGATTCTGCAAGCAGTCTTATGACATTCTCGGAAGAAGATCACTTTTTCCAGAAATATAATATCCCTATGGAAGAAATTAAAGACGGGGAATGTTACTGTGTAATTGCTCATTTTGCCGATGGTTCAACCGCTATGAGCGAAGTTATGCAGAAGTAGTGTCAAAGACAATTAGAGGTATAAGCATTTCATCTTCTGTAAGGCTTCCGTGCATGCTTTTGAATTCTTCGTCCACGGTCATTATGGAAAGGTCCCCCTTAGCAATGGCAATGTAATTTCCAAGCATTGAGCGGAAGCGGGGGTGGGGCTCGCGGGTGCCAAAAAGTCCCCGGCTTATTGCTTCTTCCATGGGCAGCAGGTCAAAATCTTCGCCGAAGGTGCGGGGGAACTCGCGCGCGAAAAAGTCCTCTTTTTCTTTTTTAATGAAGAGGTTGAGGACGCGGGGCTCCAGCGATGGTGCCCTTTCCAGGCAGGCGTAGAGTTCAGGGTAGTCCCGGAGCCAGACTTGCCTGTTATCTATATGGCCGTGGTCGGCCGTAACGATGATTAATGAATCTTCGTTTTTCGCAGCAAGCTCTTTTACCAGTCTTGTAATATTTGCTTCTGATCTTTTTAATACCCTTTTTACAACCTTTGAAGAACAGCCGTTTCCGTGTAAGGCGCTGTCCGGCTGATTCCAGTAGGCATAAATATATTTCTGTCCGGGTTTTTCGCAGTGGGCTTGCACCCGGTCACATAAGGTCCTGAAATCTTTAATACTTCTGTCTGCAAAAGGTGCTTCAAGGTAAGCCTGTCCTCCATGCCGTTTGATCCGGTCTACCACATTTTCGTAAGGGGTCAGGGTCTGGGCGATGTTGTAGTCTGCCGCCTGGTTTTTGGTTCCCTGTTCGACGTTCAAAAAGATTGTTACGTTTTTGTCTACCTCCGGGTAGTAGCAGTCCCAGCCAAGCCAGCTGTGTTCGCAAGGCTGCAGGCCAGACATTACAGAAGTTGTGGCTGCCGTTGTGGTAGACAAAAATGTAGAAGTATAGATTCCTGCAAGATGAGAACGAAAAGGGCCGTGTTCAGAAAGATGGCGTTCCAGAATAACCTTGCCCATGCCGTCCAGCAAAAAAACGATGATATTTTTGTAGTCGCGGGTAAGGTAGCGGTCTAAAAGAGGCAGACTGTCTCCGCGCGGCTCTGCATTAAACTTTTTCAAAATAGAGTTTGGCAGATTTGCGATGCAGTTTTTGTAATCTGGTAAAATTATTTCAGGTCTTTTCATAGACTTTTCCTTTTATTCATTTTTCATCTTGATCATTTTGCTGAGTCCATTAAGACCCGTAAACTCGTTCCAGATTTTCTTTCCTTCAAAAGTGATGGCGCTGGAAAGTCCCACGTGCCACATTTGATGACGGAACTGACCAAGAATCAATTCGAGCCTTGTATATTCGCAGCCCTCGGGTTTTTGCAAAAGCTCCTTGGCTGTAAGTTCATCAAAATATTTTTCAATTTTATTTTTTATAAAATCAAAATAGGCCAGCAGCTTTTCCCGCGGAATTACAATTGAGGTATCCGCTACATAGCCTTCGCGCTCAGTCGAAATTACACTCAGGTTTTCTGGGATACCAAAAAGATTTTCGCCTTCATAAACATAGGTGACCGGATTTATAAAAAATCTGTCCATGGAATGAAGGTTGTGAAAAATGTATCTGGAGCCATTTACTCCGTCAAAAATCGCCTCCAGGTCTGCAGCTTCAATCTGGTCTTTGATGTTGATAAAATTAATTTCTGTCTGGTTTTTTATTTGTCTGATTATTTCTTCCATCTTTATTCTCCTACAAAACATTCTGCATATCCAACTGTGAAAGGCAGATGATCGTATTTTACTGTACCTTTTGGTTCAAATCCATTTTTAAAATACCATTCTTTTAATTCTTTGTATCCATCAATAAAATCAAGAAAAAGTATTTTTCCATCAAGCTCACGCACTTTATCTTTGGCAAAATCCAAAAGCTTTTTGCCATAACCTTGTTTCCGCATCTGAGGCTTAACACAAAGATTGTGAAGAACATAAGTATCTTTTTTCTCCGGATCTTTACTAAGGGAAAAATATCCAATCAGTTCCATGTTGCCATTTTGATTTTTCTCAAAAAGACCATACATCAAAAAGCCCCAGTTCCAGAAATTTTCTAGCTTTTCCAAAGGCATAAAAGCATTATGACCCGGAGCGTTTTCTTTTGTAAATCCAAACTTTTCTGCAACAGTTGAAAAACACAGATGAATAAAATCAAGGCAGAGGGGGAGTTCATCTTTTTGTATTTGTCTAATCATTTTTTTACCTCACAGATTGTCCGGTCATGCCGGACAATGACACACTTATTTCTTTCTCAAAATCCATATCAGATTGCTTCTGTATTTTGCGGCTGAGTTAGGGTCATTCAAATCTTCCTTGTCGCCCTTGTATCCGCGGTAAATATCTACAACTTCAAAGCCACAAAGCTCTGCAAGCAGAAACATTTCCCAGCGGTAGGTCTGACGCATTGTAAGAGGTCGTAGCCGCTCGCCTATTATTTTGCCGGCTTCATCATAAGTTTCAAACTTCCAGTTACCGCTCATAATCTGTGTCCAGGGATTATAGGAAATTGCATTATAGATTTTTTCACGGTGGCCGTCGCTGTTCACATATTCCAGGCGGAAAGTATAATCATCGGGTTTTGTAGAAATCTGCTGAGCCTGAACCGGCGGCCAGGGGTCAAAGGTGTTGAGGGTTAGAATGCCTCCAGGCACAAGATGTCGGTTGAAGTTTTCCAGTGCTGCACGCTGAGACTTCTGGTCTGGAAGGTGCATAAAGCCGCTTCGGGCAATGATTATAAGTGAATACTTTCTACCGGCATCAAAGCTTGTCATGTTGCCGGGAAAAATCCGAAGCTTAAGATTTTGGGCAGCCGCCTTTTCTGAACAGACGCTGCACATTTCTTCAGAGAGGTCTGTGCCATCTGCCATCACTCCATGCCGGGCAAGATAAAGCAAGACGGCTCCGGTTCCGCAGGCAACATCAATCACTCCATCCTTTCCATACTTTTTTGCAAGCTCAAGATAAAAGTCTTGAAAGCCCTCGTGAGCATCAAAGTCTTTGTACATAACCTCAAGATACCTGTCGTAATTTTCAGCAACGTCGCTAAAGTCGTGTAAATCCTGTGTAAGGCCGCTGGCGGCCGATGTTCTATCGGAAGGCGTTAAAAAAAATGCGCCAGCATTTTTTAGCCTGTCCTCTTTTTTTCCCATAATCATTCTCCTTTTATTGGGAGGTGGAAGTCTCCTCCAAAATGCGCACAAAAAAAAAGACCACCTACCCAAATGGATAAGTGGTCTTGATTTTCCAAACTTAACAGTTCAATCTTTTACACTTTGCATCCCGGGCACAAATAATTCTTACCGCCATTAATAATGGTGGAATTAGTGAGAATATTAATTGTGCTGGTCACAAAATTGAACTTCATAATTTGAACATACAGGAATATTAGAATCTGGTCAAGCAAGAAAAAATCAAGTCTGAGTGCAATGATTTTATGCAAGAAACTCACCGGCGATTTTTTCAACTAGTTTTGTGCTTAGCGGCTGGGTAGAGGTTTCGGTTGAAATAATAAGATTTCGGCCGGGGAAAATGCCGTTGTGAGCATAAAGCTTTAGTTTTGCAACAGCCTTTTCTGCATAGTCCTGGGCATTCATCATTCCAAAGTGTTCCCAGTAAAACTCCTGTCGTGTCCGTAAATTCAGACAGCAAAAATCGGGATGAAGTTTTATGCGGCGGTCATCTTCTGTTATAACTTCCAGCGGAAACTCATAACGGTAGGGAATAGACATGCGGAAAAGTGTGTCTGCAATGATATTTTCTGATTTGGAACGCACAAAGTCTCCGCGGGCGGTAACATATTTTACGGAATCTGCAGCAAAGGTCTTTTTTTCATAAGAAAGACTGAGCCACTGGGCTGCAAAATTTTCATCTGACAAATGAACCGGTTTTATGAGCTTTTGCCGTTGCTTTGTATGCTTTGAAAAAATCTTTTCTACAATTTTGCTTCGAAGCTGCAACTGTTCATACTGGCGTAGTGTGCGATTCAAAAGTTTAAGTTCACAGGATGCTGCTTCAAGAACTTTTTTATCATACTCCTTTTGGGCAAGCTGTTGAGCAAGCTTTTTGTTTTTGGCAAGAATATAGTGTCCCCCGTTTTTTTCTGAAGTGCTTTTATGGTAATACTGCACAGCTCCGTTACTTTTAGAAATGCGGAGGTTCCCTTCAGGCGCAGCTTTTAAAGCCTTTTGTTTTATGGCAAGTAGATTTGAAAGCTCAAAAATGCGGGATTTGAGGACTGGAATTATCTTTTGTTCAGAAATTAATTCTTTTTCGATATTCAGCATGATTTAAAAGTATGAATAAAACTGAAGAAAGGCAAGAAAATAATAGCCAGCTTAGGTAAAATTGGCTATAACTACGGACTCTTTGTGCATAAATCCAGAGTTTAGTCCGTAGTGAATTAAAAAAACTTTTTCAGATAAGTTGTAAACTTCAATATGTTACGGACAAATATGTCATTTATTGATATTCAGTCCGTAATAAAATAAAAAAAGTTTGTCATATAGAAGGATATTTCCTCTCTACTACGGACTAACTGAGTTATTCTTGATGTTAAGTACGTAACAAAACAAAAAAATCTGTTTGATAAAGAAAAGTATTCCCTATTTTACGGACTTTTTTGCATAAATATTACATTTAGTCCGTATTCTGCATAACAAACCGATGATATAAAAGTAAAATTCACAATCGAAGTTTGTAAGCGGGGCGTTGCGGAGCGGCGATTGAGCCCCGCAGAGGGGGTAGTGGACAAGCAACAAAGCGGAGAGAAGCGGCTCTGTTTGCAGAGACGATTCGTGTAGCGACTTGCTTGGGAGCGAGGGGGGAGGACTCCCCCTCCTTACTTTTACAAAACCCCTTCCTTCTTCTCCTGGGGAATCACCAGCTTTGGAAAAAGTTCTGCGTACTTAAGGTCACCGGCTTTGCGGGAAATGTCATTAATCGGAATAAGATGGTAAATATCACAGACAACGCACCAGCAGCCGGCACGGGACTTCAAAAAATCATATAACTCGGAAATATCGCATTTTCTCCTGTAGTCCCGGTGCCAGGAACCACAATTATGAGAATACAATAAAATTATAGCACCCATTTGATTTTTTGAGTAAAGTTAAGCAAGGCGTGCTATAATTTCCATATGAATAAGCAAGCAGAAATTGCCACCATAGAAAAAGCAAAAAAAGAAGATTACAAGGATATCCTGAATTTATTTAATGAGCTTTTTCAGGTTTTACTGGAATGTAATCCTAATAAATTCCGCCCAATACAAGAAGGAGAAGCTGCTCTACAGCAAAAAGACTTTGAAGATTCCTTAAAGGAAGGAGCCTGGCGGAATTTTGAGCTATATAAAATTGACGGAAAAATTGTGGGCCTAATAGATTACGCAATTTACGATACCAGCAATTATCCAGGCTATATTCCCTGTAAGCTTTGCATACTTGGAAACATAGTAGTAAAGAAAGAATACAGGGGAATGGGAATTGGCACAAAGCTTATAAACTACCTTCGCCAGAAGTGCAAAGACCAGAATATCCAGCGCTTTGAGTTTGAAATGGAAGCATCAAATAAAGCCGCCTTAAAATTCTACAAAAAGCTTGGCCTAAAGGAAACAAGAATCCGCTTTGCCGAATACATAAATTAATCCCCTGCACATCCACGAAGCGTAGGTTGTTTGCCTGGGGCTGCCATGTTATTCTAAAATCACAAAATGACTTAGGTCGGCTGAGAACAAATCAACAATGTTGATTATCACAGGAGATGAAAATGGACAACTACGTAACTGGAGCGGTTATCAAGGCCCTGCGCGAAAAACAGAATATGACTCAGGAAGAGCTTGCTCAAAAAATTTGTGTAACCGGCAAGGCGGTCAGTAAATGGGAAACAGGCAGAGGCTTTCCTGATATCGGGCTTTTGGAAAATCTGGGCAAGGCGCTTGGCGTTTCTGTGATTGAGCTGCTTTCGGGCGAAAGCATTACTAACCGGAACAAGGCCTGCAATATGGCAAGGGGAAACTTTTATGTTTGTCCTGTCTGTGGGAATATTATTCACACTACGGGAGAGGCTGTCATAAGCTGCTGCGGAATCACCCTGCCGGCGCTTGAGCCAGAAATTCTGGAGGCCGAAAATCCGGAAGCAGAAACAATTGAAGCTGCGGAAGGTCACGCTATCCGCATAGAAAGAATTGAAGATGAATACTTTGTGAGCCTGAATCACCCTATGACGAAGGACCACTACATTTCTTTTCTTGCAGCCCTTTCAGACCAGGGCCTTCAGCTGGTAAAACTTTACCCTGAGGGACCAGCCCAGGCCCGCTTTAAAATTGCAGGAGTCCGCAGAATTTATGCCTTCTGCAGGCTCCACGGACTTTTCTCAGTAAAAGTCAGGTAATTTGTTTTTATTGTATCTGGCCCTTTTCCAGACCTTTAAGGGCTTTGTTAAGTTCCTTATCTCCAGTAAGGTTTACCAGAGAATTCAGAATTTCCTGATTACTTACCCAGTAGTCAGGATAAAAGCCCTTTGTGTCGCCTTTCCAGTGTGGATTAAGCGCAAAAATTGGAGAACGGCGTTTGTCTGAAGCGGCAAGAGACATTTTTACCCTTGAATTTGGAAGTTCATAAGCGTAAACATCACCAAAATCAATACAACCGCTTGAATTCATTCCAACAAGGGTGACATTATCCAGATTACTGATATAAGAAAGAGCAACAGTGAATTCTGAAGCAGAGCTGGAAGATTCATCAATAAGAATAAAAATTTTTCCTTTAAACTCTGTGTTATCAAGTTTTGCAATTTCGTTTATAACAGGGTTTTCCAACCCCTTCCAGTTTCTTTTTCCATTTTTCATAACGTAATCATATTTTTCGCTTATAGCATCTTTTGATGCCTTATTGTAATTTTCAGAATTCATAATTTCGTCATAACGGCGTTTTACAGTTACAGGACTTTCCAGAGTGATGGTTCCATAATCATACTTATTTGCGAGGAAAGGGAACTGCCTTACCTTTCCTTCATTACTGCCATAAAAAACAGAAGCAAGCAGTTCAATAGTGTAATTTTGAAATCCTCCTGGATTTCCGCGTAAATCAATAATAGCGTATTTTTTGTTTAAAACGCAGGCTTTTACTTTGTCCAGAACATCATAAAATTCTTGTTCAGCCTGATCATACAGGGCTTTTTCTTCATGAACATTAAATGAAAAATCTTTTACAGAAAGATAAACAGAATCTTTTGTTTCTGCAAAGCCAGCCTGAGCAGAGGCCTGTGCAGTTGATGAATTATAAAAAACAGGAATGTTATAGTTTTTGTTATCAAGGGAGATTTCAATTTCTCTTGTATAGTTTACAGGGAAGTAAATATAGCGGTATAAATCGCCGCGGGCACCTGCTGTTTTCTGTAAATTTTCAGGGTCACCGGTATATTTCATGCCGGTTTTAATTCCTTCTACACCGGAAGAAAAAACTACAAAATCATCACCTTTTTTTGTAAATCTTATATCAGATAAAGCGGCATATTCGTGATTCCACCAGAAAGTATCATTATCTATTCCCCAGATTCGAAGATGCTTATCTTTTACCGGGAATTTCATAAAAGCCTGACCTACAGCCCAGGCCATAGCCCAGTTGTCTATTCCATTTACAATTTTGTATTCCTTGTGGTCATGATTTCGGAATTTGTGGGCAAGTTTACTTTCTATATATTTCCATTTAATTGTTCTGCGGGCCTTTTTAATATTAAAGCCAAGTTTTACCGCATCATCATAGGGAGCATAAGCCTGGGTAATGTATTCTATAGCGGTGTCTATATCTTCGTTACGAAGTTTGCGCTCAGAATCTTTTTTGCATGAAGTAAGGCTGATGCCGGCACTAAAAAGACATAGGCCAGCGGCAAAAATCTTTATCACTTTTCTTAAATTTTGATTTTTCATAATTTTTCTCCACTTTTTTAAATAATTGTAACAGACTTTTTAGCCCAGGGCTACATCAAGAACCATCATAAGGGTAAAGCCCAGCATAAACATTATTGTGCCAAGGTTTGAATGCTCTCCTTCGGCCATTTCTGGAACAAGTTCTTCAATTACAACGAAAATCATGGCGCCGGCGGCAAAACTTAAAAAATAAGGAAGCACAGGCATAACCAGGGAAGAAAGGAGGATAGTGATAAGCCCGGCGATTGGTTCTACAATTCCAGAGAGGATTCCGTACCAGCAGGCTTTTGACTTTGAAAGTCCCTTTGAATGAAGAGGCATGGAAATGATTGCACCTTCCGGAAAATTCTGAATTGCAATTCCCAGAGCCAGAGAAAGGGCTCCAGCCTGACTTATCTGTGCAGAACCGGAAGCCCAGCCTGCGTAAAGAATACCAACCGCCATTCCTTCAGGAATATTGTGGAGGGTTACAGCCAGAACCATCATGGTAGTTTTTTGTAAATTGGTTTTTATACCTTCCTGACTTTCGTCCAGATGCATATGAGGTACAGTTTTATCAAGAAGTAAAAGGAAAAGCATTCCAAGACAGAAGCCGACAGCGGCCGGAATAAAAGCAAGTTTTCCGCGGTCAGAAGACATTTCCATAGAAGGGATAAGCAGACTCCACACCGAGGCTGCAACCATAATTCCAGCGGCAAAGCCCGAAAGTATTTTCTGAATCTTTGGATCCAGATCTTTTTTCATAAAAAAAACAAGGGCTGCACCAAGTGAAGTTCCTAAAAATGGAATAATTAATCCTTTTGCAATTATCAGATTCATAGTTAAATACTACTAACAAAAAGAAAAAATATCAAATTTTTATATAGTTAGTATTGACTAACAAGAAAAGACAGTGTATATTCTTAATTGTCGGGAAGTTAGTATAAACTAACACGCGCAAAGTACAGGGCATGTGCAAAACACAAAGCATACGCACGAAGCACAAGGCACGCGCGAAAAGACATCAGACCCCGACCCAATACAGGCTCTTATAAAATATATATATTCCGGGCTGTTCATTTTGCCAGTTGAACGGCCCGTTTTTTTTTAACTGATTTTCTGCGCCTTTTTTATATGGAGTTCTTTTATATGGATTTATAAAGCATGCAGGGACGTCCACCGGTTTCGTAGTTTATGGTTTCTGCAAGCTTGTGGTTTTCTACCATATAATTCAAATAATGGCGGACTGTTACAATAGAAAGTCCAAGTTTACCTGCAACAGTATCTCCACTTTGCAGGCCGGGGTTTTCCTTAAAATATTTTTCGATTGTTTCCAGGGTTTTCTGCTGAATGCCTTTTGGAAGAGAATTTGCGGCAGTAGGAATGGCAGAAGGATTTCCTTTTACTCCACCTGAGATAATTGAATCTATACTGTTCTGGTCAAGAATGCCTTCTTTACATTTATTAAAGGTACTTGCTTTGGCAGCGAATTTTTCAAGGGCAACCTGAAAGCGTTCCAGGGCAAAAGGTTTTATAAGATAATCTACAACTCCAAGATTCATGGTCTGTTCCAGAGTAGAAGTATCGTTGGCCGCTGTAACCATAATGACTTCTGTCTGGTAATTGTTTTCACGGATTTTTTTAAGGGTTTCTATGCCGTCCATATAAGGCATAAAGACATCAAGTACAACAAGGTCAACTTTATTTGCCGCTAAAAAGTCCAGGGCGTCTTTTCCGTTGCGGCAGGAAGCTGCAATTTCAAAATCAGGATTTTTTGTAACGTATTGTTCATTAATCATTGCGACCATAGGGTCATCTTCAACTATTAAAACCTTGTAACTCATAGCTTATAATTCTAAAATGCTCTCCTTTTATTTTCAAGAATAACCATAAAACAGGTTCCGCTTCCTTCCTGAGATTCAAAAGAAATTGAACCGCCAAGACTTTCTATCAGCTGTTTTGTATGATAAAGTCCAACGCCTCTTCCGCTTCCCTTTGTAGAAAAACCGTTATCAAAAATATGTGCGGCGTTCTCTTTAGAGATTCCAGAGCCGTTATCTTTTACGGTTATAAGCATTTTTCCGGGAAGAGTCATAACAGAAATCTTCAGTTCCTTCTGTTTTTTAGCTTCGTCGTCAGAAAGAGCCAAAGGAACATTCATTGCATCAAGGGCATTATCAATCAGATTTCCGGTAATTGTAACAAGGGCTTCGGAAGGAACATAAATATCCTTAGAATTGAAGTGAGTATTTTCATCAAGTATAAAACGTACGTTACATTCGCAGGCACGGGCAATTTTTCCAATCAGCAGGGCAGCAAAGGATGGATTATCGATTGCGTGCATAACAGAACTTACGGTTTCTCTTTGAATAATAGAAATGTTTTCTATATAATTCTGGGCTTTTTCGTATTCACCAATCTGGAGCAGACCCAGAATTACGTGAAGCTTGTTTGTAAAATCGTGATTGTTAGCCCTCATGGAATCTACCAGGAACTTGGTGCCTTCAAGATCTTCTGCAAAGGAAAGGAACTGCTTTTTAATATGGATGGATATAGTTTTTGTTATGGCAATTTCAATCAGAATGGCAGCCAGGGTTACAATAAGAAAAAGAAGGGTAGTTCTGTGGGTTACTGATTTGATGGATTTTTGCAGCATGATTGTCATAATAAAGCCGCAGTGTTTTCCATCAGAATCGTAGAGCTCGGAATAAGCTCTGTGCTGGGGACCTGAAGGACCGGTTGTATCTTCGGTGTAAAAACCACCGCTGTGTTCCTTAAAATCTGGAATGGAGCCGGTATATTTTTTTCCTATCAGAGAATGGTCGGTGTGGTAAAGGCGGATAAGATTATCATTTACAATAGAAATACGGTCTACGTCGGTAAGGCTTTTTGTAATTAAATCCAGGAAGATAATCTGTTCATCGGGAGGAAGCTCCTTTGTGAATTCGTACTGACGGGAAATGAGTTCCGCAGTGTTTTGAAGTGTCTGGTCAAAAGTTTTTGCGTTTGCCGAAATGTTGATGTAAGCTCCACCTAAAGACAAAAGCACAGTTACAAGAATGATAAGTGCGAGATTACTCCATTGTATTTCATGTCTTATTGCATGAAGACTCTTTGGTGATTCTTTGTTATCCACATATTAACTATACAAGCAATCTTAAGTTTAGAAAACCTTTTGAAAGTTAAAAAAATTCTGCTCCGATTTTTTGATTTAAAAACTTTCAAAAAATTGTACAGACAGAAGCAGAGTATTATGATTTAGCCATAAACCAAACAAGAGGAGACAAAATGGAATTAGCCCATATTTTTGAATGCTTAATGCTTGTATGCTTTGGGTTTTCGTGGCCTTTAAATGTAATTAAAGCTTATAAGGCAAGAACAACTAAAGGAACAAGTATTGCTTTTATTGTTCTTATTATTACCGGATATATTGCAGGAATTGCAGCAAAGATTATTAACCATCAGTTCAACTATGTTCTTGCAGTTTATTTTATAAACCTGGCAATTGTTTTTGGAAATGTAATTGTTTACATCAGAAACAAATCGCTGGACAACAAAAGAGTGCTTGAAGTTAGCAGGCAGAAAATTATTGATATAAAAAGCAGAATTATTAATGACAATGAAATTAAAGCTTCAAAGGAGGAAAATATGAACTTTAAGGAATTGAACGGACTTGCAAAAAAGAATCAGGTGGTTCTTCTTGGAGGAACTATGGACAAAGAAATCCCTGTTACAGAACTTGGACAGGCTTTCTCTTTCAACTTTGAACTTTACAATAGAAGTGCTGAAAACATCAGCTTAAAAGAAGCAAAAGCATATTTTGAAGAAAATGTTGCTGCCCTTAATCCGGAAGGAATCATCCTTCACCTTGGTGATATGGATGTTTCTGCCTTCCAGAACGATTCAAAAGCTTTTGACAACACATACCGCGAATTAATTTCTGCCGTAAAAGCCTGCAATAAAAAATGCCGCATTGCCCTGGTTAGCGTAAACAATGCTAAGGCAGACAAAGTTATTGACTCCCTCAACTCACACATCAAGGCAATTGCAGCATCAGAAAAATGCGTATTCGTAAATCTTGATAATTCTAAACTCTGGAATCCAAAAGCAAATCTTGCAGCTTCAAGTTTTGCAAGAAGCATGGGTGTAAACGTAAGAAAACCTTTAAACGATGTAGCAGAAATCCTTTACTCTTATGCTTACCTTGAACTTAAGAACAACGCAGTAGTTCAGAATATTGCCGGCTAATTAAGAAATTAATCAGTCAGCTCAATAAGGTCTTCCAGTTCTGTAAAAGGACCTGGAAGAACCTTGCTTCCCCTGTGCCTTCCAAAGAAATCCTTATTAAAAATAATATCGCTTCCATCCCTGTTTTCAAATCTTTCTTCCGGTTCAAAAGCAAGTCCCAGCAGCTGAGTAGAAATAACCCTTGTAGTGTAATCGCCCAGTAAAGCCTTAAGATTATTTTTTAAGCTGACCTTATCATCCTTTTCCTGATTATTTACCAGTTCAAGTTTTGCAGAGTTCTTTTCTTCTACAAACTTTTCTTTTTCGTGTTTACAGATATTTGCTCCGTTAAAGTAAGCATTGCCGCTTAGCCATACAGGCAGGTGGCCAAAATGATAAGTTCCCAGGGCTCCCATATCAGGTTCTTTGTCCATCATAAAATTCGAAATCCAGTCTTCATAAGTCGGGAAGATATCAAAGGCCGCTGTTCCGCACTCTTCGTAATCTGCATCGGCAGCAGTTTTTTCTTTATGGGTAACAGGGAAGTTCTGTACAAAAATGTTGTTGTAGATTCTGTCGTCGCCGTGCAGGATTGTCATAAAACCTGCAACTTCTGTTCTGTGTCTTATGTGATATGGAGTATAGCGGGGTTCCCTCTGACCATTTACTATGCTGTCTACACCGGAGTTTATTAAACTGAAAGAGCCGGTAATCAGATTATGGATGATGGCAATTCCCTGTGAAGGAATTGTAACCGAGACTTTAGAAAGCAGAAGGTTGTTATCTATTGTGGTAGGACCGTGGCCAACTTCTACAAAGACATCTGTAGAGAACATGGCACCCTTTGCGGCTTCCCGACCTTCGGGCCTCTGATTATTGTAAAGAAGATTCTGAGTCACCCTTGCACCCTGAGCTTCCCAGTCCAGCCAGATGCCCATAATACAATCGTGAATTTTATTTCTTTGAATAAGAACATCTATGGCGGCGTGGAGTTTTATGCCGGCAGTTTCTGCACCTCCCAGCTGCTGCGAATTACAGATATGATGAATATGACAGTCTTCGATAGTAGAGAATACGGCTCCCATTCTGCCAACAATTCCGGTCTGCTCACAGTGGTGAACATGACATCTTCTTATTGTGTGACTTCCAATATTTTCTTTTGTCCAGCCGTGGTACTGTCCCCGGCATACGGCATCCCTTTCCATCTGGGTAGGACTCTTTACATGCTTTGTGTAAAAGTACATGTCATTTTCGTCATCACGATATTTGCCAAGAGAAATACCACAACAGCGGCTGTTAAAAACTTCAAGGTCTTCCATAATCCAGCCCTTACTCCAGTGTGGTCCAATCAAACCATCCTGATAAGAAGCTGGCGGTGCCCAGGTGGTAGCTCCGTTACAGATTTTAAAACCACTTACAGTAATGTAGTTGAGTCCGTTTTCTTCCGGCATAAAGCAGTTTCTTCTTACAAAAATTTCAACTTCTTCCTTGTTAGGATCCAGCCCTTTAAAGTTGCAGTAAAAAACTGTGTATTTTCCGCTTTCGATTTTTTTTGCCTGAGCGTTTACAAAGTATTCTGAGTTTTTGTTGTGAAGCAGGGTCTGAGGCATAAGCCCTTCGCATTCTCCTTCCTGCTGGCAGAACCATTTATATTCTGATTCTTTTAAATTCCAGGCGCAGGGATCGGCTTTCCCTTCCAGGCATTCGTCCATACTCGAAGCTTCATACATCATTCTGCCGTTCAGCACTACGCAGCCGGTGTGCCTTACCGTTGGTGCAAAATACCAGTCGCCGCAAACATAACTTGTATAGGGATTATAGCCGCCAAAAATAGAGTTATCTACTTTTGCGGTCCACACATCACCTTTGAATTTTTTCCAGTCTTTTAAGATTTCTGAGCCGGTAATTACGGCAGCAAGAGGTTTTTCAGATTTATAAATGACAGGTTTATCTTCGCTTCCGCCGGAACGGGGAATTACCTTTTCCCGATAGATTCCCGGCGCAACTATAACCTGGTCTCCGGCCTTTGCAAGACTTGCAGCCTGATTAATACTCTTGAATGGAGAGGCTTGGCTTCCATTTCCTTCAAACTTCGCATTTACATTAACGTAATAAATCATCGATTTTACCTCCGGTGCAGGAAAATTTCTCTTTGCGCGTAGAAATTAACTTCCCGCATTTAAATTCTCCTGTCGCGTAAAATTAACTTCCAGCATTTAAATTTCCCTGTCGCGCATAAATATCTCTTTGTATCTCTCTGCGCGTTAAACGTTTCACAATAATTATACCCCCTTTCTTTTTTCTTTGTTGGATTTTTATCTACAGGAATTGTAATATTTTTGAAAGCCCTGGGGAGATGTTGATAGTCACGCAGGCTGATTTTGCCCGGGCGGTAGGCCCGGGGGGAGTTGGGAGTGTGGAGTGGTGAGTAAGGCAGGATTCGGGCGGTACGCCCGGGGGGAGTGTGGATTAAGGAAATCTATTGTAAACTAAAATATTATAAAAGGTTTACAATATAAATAAAAATTGTTATATTCGTGGCATGAAAAATAAAAAGATTTTACTTACTTCGTTTATTGCTTTGTTTGCAGCCATCATCTGTATCGGCTGTTTTATGAGAATTCCTTTAGGTCCTGTTCCAATTGTATTGCAGAACGTACTCTGCATCTTAACAGCCTTACTTTTAGGAAGCTTCTGGGGAGCCCTCCCTACCGCCTTATTTTTGCTCGCAGGCTTAATCGGCCTTCCCGTTTATGCGGGCGCCTCTTCGGGCATTGCAGTCTGGCTTGGCCCAACCGGCGGTTTTCTTGGCGGATATTTACTCGGCGCCCTTGCTTCCGGTCTCATCTCCGGTCGTCCTTCAATTGAAGAAAAGACCTGGTCATGGAAAGTTGGAATCAGGGTTTTACTTGGCTTAATCTGCGGAATGGTAATTATGTATATTCCCGGAATCTGGCACTTTGCAAACTGGGCCCAGAAATTGCAGAAGGTTCCACAGGATAAAAGTATTTTAAGCTATACTTTAGCAGCATGTGTTATTCCTTATATTCCTGGTGATATAATAAAAATGATTGTAGCATATCCTATTGCTATAAAATTAAGACCTGTACTTGCTCAGTATTTGTATGAGGAAAAGAGTGATAGAAGTTAAAGGAGTAAATAAAACTTTTAAACTTTTTAATGGCAGCATAAAGGCACTTGATAATATTGACCTTAAGGTTAATGAAGGAGAGTGCCTTGTAATCGGCGGAGAAAATGGTTCGGGAAAAAGCCTTTTAATGTCGATTATTGCCGGCCTGGAAGAAGCCGACTCCGGCCAGGTAAAAACAGAGGGCAGGGTTGGACTTGTTTTTCAGGAGGCAGAAACCCAGATTTTAGGCGAAAGCCCAAAAGAAGATATTGCCTTTGGACCAAGAAATCTTGGCCTTAAAAAAGAGCAGCTTGCACAGAGGGTAGAAGATGCCCTGAACAAAGTTTCCCTGACTTCTAAGGCAGATTTTCCTGCCCGCTTTTTGTCTGGCGGAGAAAAGCGCCGCCTTGCAATTGCCTGTATGCTCAGCATGGATACTCCCATAATTGCCCTTGATGAACCTTATGCTAATCTTGATTATGGCGGAGTAAAGCAGGTTAATGAACTGATTAAGGAATTAAAAAAAGAAAATAAGACAATCATCATCCTTACCCACGAAATAGAAAAGTGCCTTGCTCTTGCCGACCGCTTTGTTGTTTTGTTCAGAGGAAAAAAGGTTTTTGATTCTACCCCTCAGGAAGGACTTAAACAGAATCTTGAAGAGTGGAATATAAGAAATCCTCTTGTAACTTATACTTCTGTAAAGGATTTAATCTGGTAATGTTTGAATATAAAAAAGGCAATTCCTTTTTACACAGGTGTCCTGCCACTTTCAAAATAATTTTTATTCCCCTTATAAATATTGTTTTTCTCTTTCTGCCATATTATTTTATAGCTGCCTTAGTTCTTCTTCAGTTTATTCTGGCTTTTGCCCTGCATTTTACGGTAAAAGAAATCTATAAAGATTTGCGGCCGGTAATTTATTACGGGTTACTGCTTTTTTTACTGCAGTTCAATCTGCAGAATGTAAGGGAGACTCTGCTTATTTTGCTTAAGCTTTTGTGCATAATGCAGAGTGCATCTTTAACTTTTAAAACTTCAAGTCCACTGCAAATAAGGGAAGGGGTTGCTTCCATAGAAAGTTTTTTCTGCAGGCTTATCAGAAAGAAGCCGGCTTATACTTTTACAAATGCCCTGTCCTTATTCATAATTTTTATACCAATGCTTTCCCGGGTCTGGGAAGAAGCAAAAAAAGCCTGGCTCATTCGGGGTGGAAAAAAAGGCATAAAAATGTATTCTGCTTTATTGCCGGTCCTTTTTAGTGTTGGAATGAAAAAGGCCTATAACATGGCCAGGGCTGTTGCCATAAGAAGTATTACACAATAAGAAGCTTTATATAAAAATGAATAGTAAATTTTACAATCCTTTGTTAAAATATTTGTATGTCAAATATCTCGAAGAATCAGAAAAAGATTTTTAACATACGTTTTATAAAAATCTTGTTTGCTATTGTTTTGTTTGGAGCCCTTGTTGCGGCTGCCTGTCTTGTTAATTACGATTTTGTTTTAAAAATAAGCCTTATAATTTTATCTGCCGCAGCCTTTGTTTTGTGTATGTTTGAAATCTTCGCAATCATAGAACAGATTATTTATTATGATTCCCTTACAGAAATTCCAAACCGCAATTATGTAGTAAAACAGCTTCAGAAAAAGCATAGTCAGAATAAGCTTTACCAGTATTCAGTTTTTTTTATAAATCTTAAAGACTGCCGCTTTTACAATCAGATTTATGGTGCAAGTAAAACCGATGAGATTCTTATAAGTTATGCTCAGATTCTTTTTGAATATGCAGAAAGCAGTCACGGTATTTGTGCCCGAATTGGTGGAGACAACTTTGTTGTTGTAACTCCAAATTATCAGTCAAAAAAACTTCTGGATTTTATTCAGGGTATTTCCATTGAAATTGAAGTTGAAGGCCAGAAGATAAAAAGAGAACTTCCTTCCAGAGTTGGAATTACAAACCTTGCAAATTATACCTCTCCTCATAATGTTATTCTTCATTCAACTCTTGCCCTCATTGCTGCAAGACAGAAGGGGGTTGATTATGAATTCTTTTCTACAGATATGCTGGATAATTACACAAAGGAACGTAATCTTGTAGAAGAAATAAAGCAGGCCCTTAAAAATGATGAATTCATTCCATACTATCAGCCGCTGGTTAATTCTAAAACACATGTAATGTCCGGGGCAGAAGCTCTGGCCCGCTGGGTAAAGGGGGACACTTTAATTGAGCCGGAAGATTTTATTCCAATCATGGAAAGAAACGGACTTATAGAAGAACTGGATCTTAGAATTTTTGCCCGCGTTTGTCAGGATATTTGTGACTGGCAGGATGGTGGACTTTTACCGGTATGTGTTTCGACAAACTTTTCTAAGAGGCATTTGACTAATCCGGATTTTGTAAAAAGACTGAAGGATATAAAAAATCATTATGAAGTTCCGGACAAGTTTCTTGAAATTGAAATTACAGAAGAATCAAATGTAAAAGATCTGGCTATAGCAAGAAAACTTGCAGCCGAGCTAAAAGAAAGCGATATGAAGCTTGCCATAGATGGTTTTGATACAGGCTTTGCTTCTCTTTCAATGCTGAATCAGTTCGAAATAGACGAAGTAAAAATAAACAAATCCTTCCTGGATCATTGTTTTGAATATAACGATAAGGGAAAGCAGTTTCTTATTGATACAATCAATATCGTAAAAAATCAGGGTGTAAAGATTGTGTTTGAAGGAGTAGAAACTAAAGAACAGTATGAATTCCTTGCAAAACATAACTGCGATTTTATTCAGGGCTTCTTCTTTGCACCTCCATTGACCAGCGAAGATTTTGAAACTAAACTGATGAATCCTAAATTCAGAACCTAGAAAATGACAGAAGAAAAAATACAGGAAGATACTCTTTTAAACGGCCATAAAATTCTGCAGAATCCTCAAAGTTTTATGTTTGGAATTGATGCAGTTTTGCTTGCCCATTTTGCCTCTTCCTTTATACGAAAAAAAGATTGCGTAATGGATTTATGCTGCGGAAACGGAATTATTCCTCTTTTGCTTGATACTGCTTCAACTGCAAAAAAAATAAGTGGACTTGAAATACAGAGTGCCTCGGTGCAGCTTGCCGCAAAATCTGTAGAATTAAACGGCCTTGGCGATAAAATTCAAATTGTAGAAGGCGACCTTAAAAATGTAAAAAAGCTTTTTGAGCAGAAATCCTTTTCGCTTATAACCTGCAATCCCCCTTACATGCCGGCAGACTCCGGTAAAATAAATCCTGCCGACTCTAAGGCAATTGCTCGTCACGAAATTTTCTGCACGCTGGAAGATGTTATTAAGGCAGCTTCTTACCTTCTGGACGATTGTGGTTCAATATGCATGATTCACAGGCCAAACAGACTCTCAGATTTAATTTATCTTTGCAAAAAATATAAGCTGGAACCTAAAACCCTGCGCATGATTCTTCCTTTTGAAAATAAGAGTCCCACAATGGTTTTACTCGAAGCAAGAAAGAGTGCAAAAGCTGATTTAAAAGTTTTAGAAGGTCTGACGGTTTATAAAAGTAAGGGCCAGTATTCAGATGAAGTTCAGGAAATTTACAGGTCTTTTATAAAGTAACTTATGCCGAAATGCCTTTTAAGCACAAATCAATCAGTTTGATTGCTTTGTTCAGGGCAAGATCATCGGAAGGAAGGGCAAAGAGGGAACCTGCAGAACAGTCCGGATTTTGCCTTACAGTTTCTTTTCTTTTTGTAATGTAGCAGTCCAGCTGCTGTAAAATAACCCCTGCAATAACAGAAGAGTTTTCTTTTATATCTTTGTCTGATTTTATGGAAAGCTTACCGGCTGCAGAAAAAGACGAGATAATCTGTTTTACTTCGTCGGTAATACGGTCTGTAAATTTTAAAAAGATATTCATAGCCTGTACGTTAAAATACTTTTCTGAACAGATAAAAGTATACATGGCAAAAAGAGGCTCGTTTTCGTAAAGGTTAAAAAGTCTTGTAATAAGTCTTTTAAAAGTTGAATTAAGGGCAGCTTTTCCCGAGGCAATATTTTCCAGTGTTTTTTCGGTTATAAAGTTGATTTTTTTTATTTCGTCATTGCAGTAAGTCAGCGTAGATTCATACATTGCATCCCTGCTGTCGAAGTGATTGTAAAGTGAAGCTTTTTTAATTTCCAGGATATCGGCAATATCTGCCAGGGAGGTTGCACCCGCGCTTTTTTCGAAAGCGCAGGTTAAAAATGACTGTATGATTTTTTCCTGTGAAATATTCTTTTTACTCATACAATAATGTTCGGAAACTAACAGTCATTAGTTTAGAACTTTAAATTTACTTACAGCCTCTGTCAGAATTCCTACAGAATTCAGTGCCTGGTCAGAAATTACTTTATTAATTTCCTTCCGCTCTTGCCTACTTTTAAAAATCTTTATATTATGTAATCACTTAACAAAATTTAAAAAAATGTCATTCATTTATACTTGATGAAAGCATTTTTGTATTTTTGAACTTTACAATAACAGGAATGGAGATTTCTATGGTTTTTGAAAGTAATTATACAGTAGTAAAAATGATTCAGAATTCAGCAAACGAATTTGCTGAAATTACAGCCCAGCTCAGAAGATTAAAGGGCGGCGAATTTGAACCAATCAATTATAGAACTATGTTCCAGTATGGTCTGGATTTTGGAGCAGCTTTATTAAAACTTGGAGTAAAACGTGAACAGCCAATTGGTTTAATATCTGATGACCGTGCAGAATGGCAGTGGGCAGATATTGGTATTATGGCTATTGGTGCAATTGATGTTCCTCGTGGTTGTGATGCTACACTTTCAGACCTGGAAAAAATTCTTTCCGTTACAGAAACAGAAATTGTAATTGCAGAAAACAATTCACAGGTAAATAAGATTGTAAGTTTAAAAGAAAAATTACCATGTGTTAAAAAAATCATCTACTTTGAGCCGGACTTAAAGGACGAAGTTTCTAAGGCTGCAAAAGATGCAGGTGTAGAACTTCTTTTCTTTATGGATATGCTTAAAGAAGGTCAGATCTGGCGTGTTGAGCATAAGGGCGAAGTAGAAGCTGAAGTTGAAAAAGGAAAAGGTGATGATGTTGCAACAATCATCTTTACTTCCGGAACAACAGGAACTCCAAAGGGAGTACAGCTTACACATATGAACTTCCTTGCCCAGCTTGATGAGGTTATTGAAAGAATCTATCTGAACCCTGGCGACAGAGCACTTTGTGTATTGCCAATCTGGCACGTATTCATGCGCGAAGTTGAATATGTAATCTTAATTCAGGGTTGTGCAATGTGTTATTCAAAACCTGTTGGTTCAATCCTCCTTGCCGATTTTAAGAAACTTAATCCTCAGGTATTGCCAGCTGTTCCACGCGTTTTCGAAGCCGTATACGAAGGTGTTACAAAGAAGATGCGCAAGACAGGCGGTATTGTTCTTAAGATGTTCAACTTCTTTGTTGGCGTTGCAAAAGTTCACAAAAGAATGCAGAGAAAAATGTTTGCACAAGATGCCTGCTTTACAAGTACAAAACAGCCTTTGTGGTGGATTCTCTTCTTTATTCCATGGGTATTATTATGGCCACTTTATTTCTTAGGCGACTTACTTGTATTCAGAAAAATTAAGGCTATGCTTGGAGAAAACTTCCGTGCCGGTGTTGCAGGTGGTGGTTCTTTCCCTAAATATATTGATGAATTCTTCTGGGCAATTGGAGTTAATGTAGTAGAAGGTTATGGTATGACAGAAACAGCACCAATCGTTGCTGTTCGTCCAATTGCGGCTCCTGTATTCAGAACAATTGGTTCAGCTATTCGTGGAGTTCAGGTAAGAATTGTAGACCCTGTAGACGGTTTTGTTTTAGGAAGATGTAAACAGGGTGTTTTACAGGTAAAGGGTCCAACTGTAATGAAGGGCTATTACAAACGTCCTGACCTTACAGCAAAAGCAATCAATGAGGAAGGCTGGCTCGATACAGGTGACCTTGCAATTCTTACAATTCATGATGAATTACAGATTCGCGGAAGAATTAAGGATACAATCGTTCTTAGTGGTGGAGAAAACCTTGAACCACTTCCAATTGAAACAAAACTTTCAGAAAGCCGTTATATTAAGGCAGCCGTTGTTGTTGGACAGGACCAGCGTTTCTTAGGTGCTTTAATTCTTGTTGATGAAGAAGAAATTAAGAACTATGCAGCCGAAAACGGAATTGCATACGACACTTACGAAAATCTGCTTGCTTCTGAACCAATTCAGAAGTTATACGATAACGAAATTGGAAACCTTATTTCTTTCAAGACAGGCTTTAAGATGTTCGAAAGAATTTCCCGCTTCTGCCTGATTACAAAACCATTTGAAGTTGGTGTAGAACTTTCTGCTAAGCAGGAAATCATGCGCTTTAGAATTAATGAAATCTACAAGAAAGAAATTGAAGCAATGTTCAAGGACTAAGGACAAAGCTTTAGAGGACTCCTAAAAGGATTCCCAAAATTACAATAAAAGCACAAAATAATTTATAGGCGGTGTTTGATTCCTTAAAAATCAATTTACCGCCTATAATTGTTATAAGGCAGCCGCTTTGTTTTATAAGAGTCATAATTGTAACCCTGCTGCCTTCCATTCCGTTTGCAATAAATAAAGCCTTATCTGCAATTACAAACATAAGAGCCATAATCCAGATATATTTGTTTTTTAAAACCGAAAGATGAATCTTTTCTCTGGTTATAAGAATATATAATATATAGTAAGAAATTAAAAAAAGCATATACCAGAATTGCAGCTGTGAACTGGTAATATCTTTCATTAAGATTTTGTCTAAAAAGCCAGAAAGGGAATTGAGCATGCAGGAAGCCAGGGCTAGAATTACAAAAAAGGTTCTGGTATTATCTTTAGGCAGATTTGTTGTAAGGTAGGCTGGGGTTTCCTGAACTTTAAAAAGCCGGCATAAAAATTTGGGCTTGAACCTTAAAAGTAAAAGACCTGCACATACAAAAGCCAGTCCAAAAATCTGATTAATTCTAAGACTTTCGTGTAAAAAAACTATGCCTAAAAAGGTTGCAAATAAAACCCGCGATAAATCCAGAACCCCGTAAAGACTAACGGGTAATCTCTTTAAAGAATGAAAAGAAAAAATCCAGGCAAGAAAAATAAAAAAAGATTTAAGGGCAATAAGGAAATAAAACTTTACTTCCATTCCGCCGGCAAATTTTGCCTGTGGGGTTACAAGTAAAAAAGAGATAAAGGTGTATACAACAAGCACCTCCATTACGGAGCTTGTCTGCATGGCAAGTTTCTTTGTAATCTCCCTGCAGCCTTTTAAAAGGCCGTAAAGAAGAACTAAAAGCATCCAGGCCATTAGAATTCTAATTCCTTCAGGACTTGTCCCTGCAGGTTATGCAAAGAGATTTTGTGGTTTTCCAGGATTGCAAAGCCTGGTTCAGAGCCACCTTTTGGAATTGAAGTTGAGCCCGGATTACAAACAACGTAGCCCATAGGATTTTTTTCCAGAACAGGCACGTGGGTGTGACCGTATAAAAAGACTGCCTGATTTACAACAGGAAAGGGGATGGCATTTTTAGAGGCGCTTTCGCAGCCGGCAGGAAGTTTGTCATTTGCAAGAAGGGGAGCGTATATGTGGCCGTGGCTTCCAAAAATCTGCAGTTTGTCTTCTGTAAAATAAAAATAGTCCCGGCTGACGTCAAAATTTAAAACCATCTGGTCAACTTCGGCATCGCAATTACCCCGGCAGGCAGTTATGGCCTGGGCAAGGGGATTAAGCAGTTCTATTACTTTTTTAGGAGCATAGCCGGCTGGAAGGTCGTTCCTTGGACCATGATAAAGAACATCTCCTAATAAGAGAATCTTATCGCAATTCAGATTGTAAAAATTTTCTATAACCTTCTGGCAGGCTGAGGCCGAACCGTGAAGGTCTGAACAAATAAAGTATTTCATTCTATTCTACTAACTCCAGAATTATCTTTATAAACTTTTATTTTTTTCTCAATACGGTTTTCTAATTCTTCTACGTGAGAAATTATGCCTATCAGTTTATTACCTTTTGAAAGTTCTTCCAATGCCCTCATAGCCTTGTTTAAGGTTTCGGAATCCAGAGTTCCAAAGCCTTCGTCTATAAACATGGAATCCAGTGTAATACCGCCCGAATGCTCCTGAACTTCGTCGGCAAGGCCAAGGGCCAGCGAAAGAGAGGCCTGAAACTGTTCGCCGCCAGAAAGACTTTGAACAGAACGTTTTCTTCCGGTGTAGAAATCTTTTATATCAAGGTCCAGGCCCAGCTCAGAACCATCTTCCTCTATGCGCCTGCACAGCTCGTACTTACCGTCAGTCATAGTCCGCAGCCGCAAATTAGCCCTGCGGTTAATCTGGTCCAGGCATTTCATCTGAACATAGTTTTCGAGAGAAGGCTTTCCGCTTTTTCCCCGAGAAGAGCCGGAGGCAACTTCGCTTAATGCCCATACGCTCTGGTAATATTCATCAGCTTTAGAAATTTCCGGAAGAACTTCTTTAATATTTTCTATACACTTTTTGTTAATACCAATTCGTTGAGAAAGCAGGTCGCGCTCAAAGTTCAACTTGTCTTTTTCGCGCAGAAGTTCAGACTGTTTTTCTACTTCCTTATCATAATCAATTTCTTTGCCCTCTTTTAAGCTTTTTTCAAGAGTGTCTATTGAGCCCTTAAAAGCAGAAATATTGTTTTCGCATTCATCTTTCTGGGCTTTAGCTTTTTCTTCAGCTTCTTTTGCAAGCTTTATGCCGGAGCGGATTTTATTAATTTCTTCTTCTGCTTCTTCAGAGGTTTTAAACTCAAGCTTATTTTTTTCTTCGTTCAGGGCATTATTTTCAGCTTCAGTCTTTGCCTTCAGGGCAGAAGTTTCTGCAGAAAATCTGTTGTACTGGTCGCTGGTAGTGCTTAATAAAGCTTCATTTTCCGGAATCAGTTTTTCAAGTTCTGATCTGCGCTTTTTATTTTTCTCTTCAAGAAGGATTTCCCCGTTAATACTTTTCTGCCTTTCGGTCAGAAGAGACACTTTTTCTTCCAGGCAATTTTCTGCTTCAGAAGCATCAGGATTAAAGGCTTCAAAATGTTTTTTGCCGGCCAGGAGAATCTGTTCAGTAAGATTTTCTGTAAGACTTTTTTGACTGCTTGCTCTGGCAGTTATTTGAGTAAGATTTTTTTGCAGTTCTTCGCACAGACTTTTTGCCTTTTCCAATTCGTTCTGCGAAGGTGCATTTTCTGATTTTTTTGCAGGAGCAGGATGATTTAAAGAGCCGCAGACAGGACAGGGACAATTATCCTTAAGGTCTTCTGCAAGAATTCCGGCCTGTTCCATATTAAAAAGTTTGAGCTTTTGAACATAATCAGAGTTTTTACTTTCGTAATTAGACTGGGCAGATAAAAGCTCTTCCTGCACTTTTTTAAGAATTTCCTTTTCTGTTTTAAGTTTGAAAAGATTATTCTGAAGAGCCTTTAATTCTTCTTTTTGTAAATCAATTTTCTCAAGCTCACCTTTTAGGGTCAGAAGTTTTTCTCCCGCGTCCTTCAGCCCCCCTTCTTCCTTTTTAAGCTCTTCAATCGCGCCGCAAAGTTCTTCTTTTTTCTTTAAAAGTTCAAGGCATTTCTTTTCATTAGTACTTATTTCTAAAAGCGCCTTATTTATGAGGCCGGCCTTATTTTCTATTTCTTTGTAAAGAGGCAGGGAATTTTCAATAACAGCAGCCCGGCTTTCTGAAGGAGCAAGTTCCTGAACTTTGTTTTGACTCTGTAAAAGTTCTTCTTTTTTTAGAAGAAGTTTTTCTTCCTCGCATTTCAAGAGGGCTTTTGTGCTTTCAAGTTTTTCCCTGGTCTGTTTTCTTTTTTCTCCTTCGTTTATAAGAAGACCTGCCTGGGTAAGCTTTTTGTCGAGCTCTGTCAGCTGGTCAGAAATTTCTGAAGCCTTTTTAGCATCATATTGTTCAAGCTTTTCTAAGAGCAGAATTTCTTCTTCGGTAAGATACTGAGAATCTTTTATTTTTTGAATCTCTTCAAGGTTTTCGTCGCATGGAACGATTTGATTCAACAGGGTTCTGAGCTTTTCCTTTAAAAACTGAAGATTTTTTTCTGCTTCGCTTTTTCTGCTTTTAAGGGTGTTTTGAAGCATTTCATATTTTTCTGTATGAAAAAGTTCCCTGAAAATCTTTTCTTTCTGGTCTTTTTTAGAAAGAAGAAGCTCTTGAAATTTTCCCTGGGCAATCATTGCAATGCGGCAGAACTGATCTTTTTTTAAGCCAAGAATTTTTTCTACTTCCTGACTCACTTTTATGCTGCCTTCCAGAGGCGGCGTAGAGCTTTCGCTAAGGAAGTCCAGGCGGGCATTTGCCTTTTCTGTAGTTAGACCATCCCCTTTACGCGATTTTCTTTCGTAATCAGGATTTCTTATTATGTGATATTTTTTATCTTTTACTTCAAAAAAAAGTTCAACTTCGGTAGGTGTGTTTTCGTCTGCAAAGTGAGAGCGAAGCATTTCAACATCGCGAACATCTCCGCTGGAGCTTCCGTAAAGGGCAAAGGTAATTGCATCAAAAATTGTAGTTTTTCCGCTTCCAGTATCTCCGCTAATTAAAAAAAGCCCTCGAATACCTGATTTTTCAAAATCGATTTCGGTTTTATCTTTGTAAGATTCAAAACCTGTCATTATTAATTTTAGAGGTTTCATCAGTCAGCCTCCCAGATTTCTTCAATCAAATCTTTTATAATTTTTCTCTGTTCATCTGTCATTTTTACCCCTCTGCGTCCTTCAAAAAAATCTTCGAAGGTATTAAGAGGATTAGTCTGATTTATATTTTCAAATACAAGATTTTCTTCGCTGGCCTTACTTGCCTTGTTATCATAAGTAATTTTAATTATATTGGGATACTCTGTGCGCAGGCTTGTAATGGCATCCAGGACTTCATTTTCGTCTGTAAGGATGATATCAATAAAATCTTCTTTATTATTTGGGTCCTTTTTTGCCATTTTCATAATCTGGTCAAAAGTTCCTGTAATCTGGCGTAAGTCCCGCATTGGCTTAAGTGGAATAAAATCAAGTTTAAGACTGCCTTTTTCCTGTAAATCTATGACAGGCATAGATTTTATGTGATTCAATTCCGAGCTTGAATATTTAAGGGGAGTTCCGCAAAAGATGATATTGTCTTTTATTTTCTGCGGCTTATGAATGTGGCCAAGGGCAGTATAATCAAAATCCTTAAAAACCTCTGTACCAATGGCATCAAGACCACCGATTATAACTTCTTCAGAATCGCAGTGCTCGGCATTTAAAATGTTCTGATGGGCAAGAAGGATATTTCTTTCTTTTGTGTTTACATTTAATTTTTTTACAATAAAAGAAAGGGCGTCTTCGTAGCTTTCGATTTCTTCGTTTTCGTAAAAGTGTTTGACGGTGGAAGGCTTAATAAATGGAAGAAGATAAAAGTTTACAGGCCCGTAGTGGTCGGGAAGGGTGACTTTTTGAATATCTCCATCATATACTTTAGAAAAATAGATTCCTTTTTCTGTCATGAATTCAGCACCAAAGGTAAGTCGTTCTGCAGAATCATGATTTCCACTGATTATAAGAACTTTAATATTTTCGCAGACAAGTGCATTCAAAAATTTTCTGAAAATTTTTATACCGGCTTCCGGAGCAATATTTTTGTCAAACACATCACCACAAATCAGCAGAACCTGAACCTCTTTTTCCTTTAAGATTTGAACAATCTGCTTAAGAATAAAATCCTGATCATCTAAAAGACTAAAACCATGTAAAGTTTTGCCCAAGTGTAAATCTGAAATATGAGCAATCCGCATAGCTACTCCTGGAATACAAATATTTTTATCTTATTGTATCAAGAAAGAATAGTTTTATGAAAGGGATTGATTTTTTATAAATTATAACAGAAAATTATAATTATAGGAGAAAATAATTATGAAAAAAAAGTTAATCGTTTTAATTGCTATCTTTGTAAGCTCAGCCTGTCTGTTTGCCAAGTCTTCAAATATTTTATTACAACTTGATACAGAAATAAGTTATTGTCAGCTTTTTGGTTTTGAAGAGAAAGATTTTTCTATATATCCAATGCCAGTTTTAGAAGTAGATTATAAACTTCCTACAAGTTCATCTTTTAAGTCCTATCTGGGGTTTCAAGTTTTGCCGGCAATACCATTTTCTTCTGTTGTCGCTCTGGTAAATGACAGATTTGGATATGCATTTAAAAAGCCAGAAAAGTGGAATAAATATCATATAGAACTTCTTGGAAATGTTGGAGCAGGTGCTGTGTTTTTATTCTGGTATGGTGTGACTGTTTTACCTTTAGGAGATGTAGGATTCCAGATTTTCTTCATGCCGGAAGACAAAGGCTTTTTCTGGGGAGCAGGTCCAGATGTAATCTGTGTATGTGATTATGATTTTTCCAGTACAATGATTATGTTTTCTGTTTCTGTTAATCTTGGTTATAAGTTTTGACAGGATTTTTAGCGGAGTATAAATACACTTCTTGCAAATTATAAATTGCCGATTGCTGAATCAGAAGTTTCATTTTTTATTTCTTTAAACACTATTTTACAGTCGTAATAGCATGCGATGAAGCCCTGTTTATCCCAAACTTGCAGAATATCATAAATTCTATTAAGTCTGTTTCTAATTGTGCCTTCTGTTTTCTTTAATTCACTGGCAATAAGTTTGTACTGTTTATTGTCTAAAACTCCTTGCAGCAAAGGAATATCTTCTTCTTTTAGTCCTGAAAATTCGGCAAGATTCAAGACTTTATGAGAAGAACTTTCATTATTAGCATATCCAAATTGTACAAAAAAAATAATGAGGGTTAAAAGGAATATGTAAGCACATGTGTCCAATATAAAAGAACAGAATTGGGTTTTATTAAAAGTGGTATTTATAAATATTAATACAAAAAGTAAAATAAATATAAATATTAACTTTAATGACTTTTTTTTGATAAAAAAGCCACGTGCATATAAGACGCTGATTCCTAGAAAATACATTATAATTCCCATAGGATTATTTTTTTCGGAAACAATAATATCTATAGAATAGTAGAAACTGATAAATGAAAAAAATTCAATTTTTTGGGGATAAATAATTAAAATCGTAAATAAAACGATGGACAATATGTTTTCACAATCAGATACTGTACTTCTTGGAGAGAATGTTACTCTATTAGGAGATAAAAATATATTATAAAGTTCAACAAAAACAAGTAAAACAATAGCAAGGATGGATAATATTCTTATATTAGTAAGATATTTTTTTTCAAGCTTTTTTTTCATTCTATTCTTTCCAACCGTTTATAGGTGCATCGAAAATAGAATCTAACAGACTGTTAGAATAGCAGGAAATCTTTTGTTCAAGTTCTTTTTTTAACCCTTCATAATTCCATTTTTTAGAATTGAGAGGATTATAGATATTATTTTCTTTATCAGATTTCTGAGAATTGTGGTAGCCTTCTATCATTATTAATGCCAGCATATTCATTCCATAAGAAAGGACGTTTTGGTCACCGCCTTCAAATGTTGCAATACAATCTAAACGATTATACACGTTGAGATCATCAGATGGTAAATGGGCAAAGTATTTTTGGAAACCGCGTATTTCTGCAATATAAATACATAAATGCGATATGGCTGTTCGTTCAGGTTCTACGCAGTTTGCGGCATAAGGAATGGCAGCAATTAATTTTGCAGTCCTACAGTTTGTGAACCAAAGTTCTTCTTCTTTTGAAAAACGGAATACGACAGCAATTTCTTTTACTAAATAGTCCCAGGAGGCAATAAAAGACCCTTCTTCGTTCAATGTATAAGCAAGATTAGAATTGTACATATTCACCTCGTTTTTTAAATTTATATTATTATACTCTTACCTGCGAAAAAATTCACCAAAATAAGGCGAGATGTATGTAATATTTGAAAGTTTTGTGCTTGATAAATTCTTACTTCTTATAAACAATTTAAGAAAACAAGTTAATAAGGAGATGGTTTATGAAGAAAACAAAAGTAAAATGTGTTTTTATTGTTATGGCTATTTCTATGGCTTTAAGCTGTAAGAATAATGTTAATGTTCAGGTAAAGAATGGAGATAACAGTGCGCAGGCAATTGCAGAAGACTATTTTAATATAGTTTGCATGCAAAGCAATATGGTAAATGCAAGAGCACTAACCGAAGAGAGTTATCCGGATATTCTTTACGAAACAATAATAACAGATGAAAATGATGAAATAATCAGTTTTGCAGATTTAGATGCAAAAAGTCAGAAAGAATTTTATGAAATCTGGAAGGAAGATTTTATTGGAGATTTAACAGGAAAATTACTAACAGATTCTAACCTAAAAGAAATTGTAGAAATAGAAAATGAAGCCTTTATTGAGACTGCAAGTTCATCCAGCAGAGCAGTTTTTACAGAAAGAGATATAGAAAGTTTTTTTAAGCAATATGAAAAAAATTTTAATAAACTTGTTAAAAACTCTGTGGCTGCAAGAGGAGCTTCTTCCGGAAACTCTTTGATAAGAATTGAAGATGGAGAAATAATTCCTGAATCTTTGAAAATCTTTTCAGAAAATTATAAGAAAGGAAGATTTCTTGTAAATACAAATTCTTCAGATTCTGATATTAGTGGGTACTTAGGACACACTTCTCTGATGTGTTATGATAATGTAGAACCAAATTGGGCAAAAGATATATCTTTAAAAGCAACAATCACATCATATCCTCTTAATACTACTAAAGGAACAACCTGGGTAGGTCAGACTGATGGAGTTCAGTATGAACCAGTAGGATACTGGTGTGGAACAAAAGGTGCACCCACAGTTTTAATTTTAGATGTATATCGGACTGTATGGAAGTGGTTTACAAAAACTGCATATATGGCAACAGACGAGGAACATAATACAGCTGTAGATAAAGCAGATGATCATTTAGGAAAGCCTTATAATTGGGATTTTGTCAAATTGAAGAAAGATAAAGGAATGTGGGATACAGATAAGTTTTATTGTTCATCTTTAGTATTCAGAGCCTGGTATGATACAAATAAAAAGTATTCACTAAATACAAATATTCTTTATGTAAGACCTGCCAGTCTGGTTGCTTCTAACAACAGTATAATTATTGCAAGATATGAGAATGAGGAGGAATAAATGAAATTAGTACCTCTCTTTCTATCTCTTTTTGTATTTATTTCCTGTCAGAGCTGGTATAAGACCAGTGTAGATATGAGTAAAATAACAAACAAAACTACATACCAGCCTTTTACAGAATTAAATGACCCAATAGTTGTAAATATGCCAGTTTATGAGACACTTTACTTATGGGGTAATGAAAACAATAAATTTAAGCAGAACAGAATAGGTGATATGTTTGTAATTTATGACTGGGAAAGTGATGAAATTTACGACTGGGTCTTTTACGGGAATGAAAGTTTTTATTGTCTACCTAACATAATTCAAGTGGGAAGTAACCCCAAGTACTATATAAATTCTCTGGATTCTTCTGGAACAATAGCAAAGCTTGAAGCAGATAAGACAAGTGTAACTTTATATAAAACAGACAAGAGAGGTACTTTTTTTAATTATTCAACACCCGGAAAATACTGTCTTCGAGATTATGCAAGGCATTCAGATGAATTGAATAAGGTATTGTTTTGTCTGAATATATTTGACTGTGAAAAAGGCCAGTATACTGATGCAGATATACAGGTTCCTACAGATGCCTATGGGTATATAAGCCAACCTGTAGCAGATAATGAAGGAAACTTTTATTTTGCAAATGTATTAAATGGTTATAGTCATATTTATAGAGTAGATTGTAGTACAGAGACTGTGGAAATAAAAGATATAAATATAAATTGTTTTAAAAGTAATACAGAAGTATATGAATATACTTTTGATGTGCGTTATGTAATTGATGAGGAAAATCTTTTTGTATATAAGGGGCATTTAGGTTTGCCTCCATATTATGGGAATAAATTGTTTTTAATGTCTTTTACAGATAATGTTAGAAAAGAATTCACTTTAGATTTGGATGGTTATAAATGGTTGTTTAGAATTGTCTGTTCAAATAGTAATTATTATGCAATTGTCGAAGACCGCTCTGACGAACAACATTTGGTTTATGTGTACAAACTTGATATAAATAATATGACAGGTGAGATAATAAACGAAAATAATCCAATAACAATAAATTTTAATCAAGAATTGTTTGTTCGAGGAACAAGAATATATTTTTTAAACTATTTAAATCGTCATAAGATTCAATATTCATACTTTGATGTAGAAACAAAAGAAGTTAGCGAGATAAAAGTCTTGAACCAGAAAGAAGTAGTTGGCTTTGATTTTTAGAGTACAAAATGATCATATTAGGGGTTTTCTCTGTTGATTATTTTGAATTGTATAAATAGACTTCAAAAAAAGATAATAAAATAAAAATTTAAAAATAAAAGGAGTTGTTTATGAAAAAAACAAAATTAAAATGTATTTTTATTGTTACGGCTATTTTTATGGCTTTAAGCTGTAAGAATAATGTTACTGTTCAGCTAAAGGCAGGAGATAACAGTGCACAGACAGTTGCAGAAGACTATTTTAATATAGTTTGCATGCAGAGCAATATGGTAAATGCAAGAGCACTAACCGAAGAGTGTTATCCGGATATTCTTTATGAAACAATAATAACAGATGAAAATGATGAAATAATCAGTTTTGCAGATTTAGATGCAGAAAGTCAGAAAAAGCTTTATGAAGTCTGGAAGGAAGATTTTATTAGAGAACTTACAGAAAAGATAGAATCAGATTCAGATTTAAAGGAGATGGTTGAATTAGAAAATGAAGCTTTTATGGAAACTGCAAGTAATTTGAATAGAACTGCCTTTGCAGAAAAAGACTTGGAAAGCTTTTTTAAGCAGTATGAAAAGAACTTAAGTAAACTAATAGATAAAGCGGATACAGTGAGAAGAGCCTCATCTAAAAAGTCTTTAATAAGAATAGAAGATGGAAAACTAATTCAGAAATCTGTAACAATATTTTCAGATAATTATAAGAAGGGAAGAATTTTAGTTAATAAAAAAGGCAGTAGTTCAAATTCCGGCAGCTATCTCGGGCATGCATCCATGATGTGTTATGATGAAAAGAAAGATAAATGGACGGAAGATATTTCTGCAAAAGCAACAATAACTTCATATCCCCATAACACAGAAAGAGGGACTACCTGGGAAGGACAGACAGACGGAGTTCAATATGAACCAATAGGATACTGGTGTGGAACAAAAGGCGCTCCTTCAGTAATAATATTAGATGTAGGTTGTGAGGTATGGAATAAAGATTTAGTAAAGACCTGGTATACTGCAACAGACGAGGAACATAATACAGCTGTAGATAAAGCAGATGATCATTTAGGAAAGCCTTATAATTGGGATTTTGTCAAACTGAAGAAAGATAAAGGAATGTGGGATACAGCTAAGTTTTATTGTTCATCTTTAGTATTCAGAGCCTGGTATGATACAAACAAAAACTATTCATTACATACAAATTTTCTTTATGTAAGACCAGCCAGTCTGGTTGCTTCTAACAACAGTATAATTATTGCAAGATATGAGAATGAGGAGAAATAAATGAAATTTCTACCTTTCTTACTCCCATTAACTTTATTTGTATCCTGTCAGAGCTGGTATAAGACCAGTGTAGATATGAGTAAAATAACAAACAAAACTACATACCAGCCTTTTACAGAATTAAATGACCCAATAGTTGTAAATATGCCGGTTTATGAGACACTATATTTATGGGGTAATGAAAACAATAAATTTAAACAGAACAGAATAGGCGACATGTTTGTAATATATGACTGGGAAAGTGATGAAATTTACGACTGGGTCTTTTACGGGAAGGAAAGTTTTTATTGTCTACCCCACATAATTCAGGTAGGAAGTAATCCTAAGTATTATATAAATTCTCTGGATTCTTCTGGAACAATAGCAAAGCTTGAAGCAGATAAAACAAGTGTGACCTTATATCAGACGGACAGGAGAGGAACTTTCTTTAATTATTCAACGCCTGGTAAATATTGTCTTCGGGATTATGCAAGGCATTCAGATGAACTGAATAAGGTCTTATTTTGTCTGAATATATTTGACTGTGAAAAAGGAGAATATACGGCTGCTGATATTCAGATTCCTACAGATGCTTATGGGTATATTTTGACTATAAATTCAAGTAAAAGTGGTGATTTTTATTTTGGGAATATCCTGGATGGTAAAGGACAAGTTTGTAAAGTGAATTGTGAAGCTGGAAGTGTAGAAATAAAAGAACCAGGGATAAACTGTTATAAAGAGAATTCAACAAGTTATAAATATAATATCGATGTAATATATATAAAAGATGATGATTTCTTATTCTTAAATAAAAGCCCCTTAGGTTCTGCTCCATATATAGGAAACAAACTATATCTGTATTCTTTCGCAGAAAATACAAAAAAAGAGTTCTCTTTAAGTACGAGTGGATATGAATTATTTAGTAGAATTGTACAAGTAAATGACAATTATTATTTAATTACCACAGATCATTCTTCAGAGGAGTGTTCAATTAGTATATATAAACTAAATCTTGAAAACATGTCAGGGGAAAAGATTAGCCAGGATAATTCTATTTTTATTTCACTAACACAGGAACCTCTAGTTCGAGGTAATAGAATTTATATTTTCAATTACTGGAACTCTCATAAAATCCAATACCTATATTTTGATGTAGAAACAAAGGAAGTAAGCCCTATTAAAGTTCTGAACCAGAAAGAAGTAGTAGGCTTTGATTTTTAATAATAAAAGGAGTTGTTTATGAAAAAAAAGTTAATTGTGTTATTTATGTCATTTGTTTTGGGTGGAAGTGCTTTGTTTGCAGATTCGTTCCACTTCTTACTACAGGCAGATTGTGAGATTCCAAATCTAATTATTAATTATGATAAATCTTTATCTTTCTCTTTTTACCCATATCCAATGCCATTTTTAGAGACAAATTTTCAAATGCCTTCAAAAGCTAATGAAAGAATTTACCTTGGATTAAAATTACTTCCTACTGGAATGGGTGGAATAGTTGAGATTTCTTCACGTTTTGGAGGAATTATTAAAGAATCTAAAATCTGGGATAATCATAATGTAGAAATTCTTGGTGGCTTTGCAGCAGGTGTTGAAATAGGTTTGCTCGATGCAGTCTACATAGTCCCAACTTTTGATATGAATTTTCAAGCATTTTTAATGCCAGATAATAAAGGATTCTATGTTGGCTTAGGACCAAATATCAAAATGATGCTGGATATTTATAGCAGTAATTTTTCTTTTGAAGCTTTTATTTCTGCCATGCTGTGTGCGGGGTATAAATTCTAGCATCGAAAATGCTATTACATAATTGGAGCTATTTCTTTAAATCAAGAATAGCTTCAATTACCTTGTCTGTACCTTCCTTTAATGATTCCGTTGCTTTAGTTACAATCTGGCCGGCTTCTTTCAGATTATTCAAAGATTCCAGAACAAGCTTACTGCCTTCGTTTTCTTCTGCAACTGCATTCTTTACTTCCAGATCCTGATTTCTTACCATAGTTGTAAGTTCAACAATATTTTCAAATTCATTAGTAGTAGAAATTGTTTTTGAATATGCCGAATCAATTAAAGCTTTTATCTGATTAAGAACTTCAGAAATCTTTTTGGTTTCACGGTTAGAACTTTCTGCAAGGTTACGAATTTCGTCTGCAACAACAGCAAAGCCTGCTCCGAATTCTCCTGCATGAGCCGCTTCTATGGCTGCATTCATTGCAAGTAAGTTTGTCTGGCTTGCAATCTGCTGAATCATATTACTCATTTCTGAAAGGCCTTTAGAATTCTGTTCAATCTGAGCAACAATCTCTTTTACATCGTTAATATTTTCTTTACCGGAAAGTGTTGCATTTTCCAGATTCTGTACAGTTTGTGCATTAGATTCCAGAGCAGTATTAATAGACTTAATATTTGCAATCATTTCTTCAATGGCGGTGGAAGATTCATTTACAGCATTTGTCATCTGGTCTGTTACGGTAGAAAGGCTTCCAACATGATTTTTTGTCTGGTTAAGCTGGGCAACGCTTTCGTCTGTAACTTCCTGAATTGTTTCGTTAATTTTTTCTGTAAGCTTTTCTTCATGGATTCTTACATTTTCATTAATCAGGAAGTGGTGGCAGTTTTCGTATTTGTTTATACCGTTATAAATAGCAGTTGCCATTTGTTCGCAGGAACTATAACCGCAGGCTCCACAATTTAAAAAGTCTGATTTTTTTCTTTTACCCATAACGGCATAAATTTCATTTAATTCTTCCTGGGTAGGAATTTTTATGAATTTTTTAACTGCGTCACTGCGGTCAACATAAGTTCTGGTGTAAAGGTCTTCCTTCCAGTATTTGTTAATTACTTTTTCAAGCTTTTTAAGTCCCAGTAAAGAAGATGTCTTTAATTCCTTCTTACGTTTTTCCATTCGGTCTTCAATAAAGGTTTCCAGTTCGTCTAAAGGCATTTGCTGATTTACTGTTCCAGCTCCACAGTTACAGCCTCGCTCACAGTTTAAGCAGTCAATTAATTTATATTTAATCTTCTTGCCCTCTTTTAGGGTCTGGCTTAATTCATTGAAGTAATTTGTCATTACAGGCTGGCCTTCAATTTTTCTGGTATTTTCTGCAATACCTGGAACAAAACGAAGGGCTGTGCGCATAAGTCCGCCGGGAGTTGAGTATAAAACGGCTCTTTCGGCAGGAGGATTTTCGTATGCGGTCTTTGGAAAATCAGACAGTTTTAATTTGTTGTTTTCAAAATACTCACTTATAGAACGCATGGAAACGTTGTAATCGCCAAGTCCGTTTTCGTCAAATTCACGTCGTTTTGCATAACAGGGAGAAATTGCTGCCATTTTGTATCCTTTATATTCAGGATAAAAATGTTTGATTAATGCAAAAGTATGAGCCATGGGGCTGTCGGCAGGACTAAGATATTTAATAAGGTCTGGTTTGTAAAGCTCTATATAACTTACCAGGGCAGGACAAGGCTGCGAAATAACCAGTTCCGGATTATGCTTTTTAATATATTCAACATAAGATTTTGTAGTAAGTTCTGCACCAAAAGAAACGTCAAAAACGGCTTTTACACCAATTGATTTTAACCAGCCGTTAAGTTCTAAATCCTGTCCTTTAAAATTGGCAGCAGCAGCAGGCGCTACAATTGCAACAATTTTTTCTCCCTTTTTAAGGTCATCCATAAAGGCCTGAAAATCATCAATTCCTCGTCTTGCATCATGCGCACAGGCGGCAATACAGGCACCGCAACCAATACAAAGTTCATGATTAATTGTTACATAATCTTTTGAGCCATCGTTACAGAATTTTGAAGGGCATACAGCAATACAGCGATGGCAGTTCACACATTTTTCTGAATCCAAAGAAATTACTTGTTTTAATGGTGCTGACATTGTTCTCTCCATTCTTATAGTAAATTTCATTATAGAACACAAAAGAAGAATTTAGCAATTCAAATTCACAACCTTAAAGGAAATTTTCCTTATGCTGACAAAATTACTTCTCTTCTTTATAATTCATTTCAAATCATAAATTTTGAGGGGCAGCTTATGAAACGTATTTTTTATTTTTCTGTTTTTTCATTATTATTGTTCGCTTCCTGTAGAACAACAAAGGTAGATGTTACACAGGCTTTTTCAGAGCAGTCTGAAAATACAAAAGCAGTAGAAACACTTTATGGTCCTGTTGCAGGAATTATTAATCAGAATGAAGGCTTTGAACTTTTTGCCGGAATTCCTTTTGCAAAAGCTCCTGTTAATGAATTAAGATGGAAGGAACCTCAGGACATGGAAGCCTGGGATGGCATTTTTTATGCAGATCATTTTGCACCCCTTGCAATGCAGCCAAGAAACTCTAAAATTTTCAGAAAGCTTTTTAATGCCTATACACATTCTGATGGAGACCGTACAGATTTTGCTCCAATGAGTGAAGACTGCCTTTATTTGAATATATGGCGTCCTTTGGATTCTGACGAACAGTCTTCTAGAGGAAGCAGCCGGGGAGACAAGCTTCCTGTTCTGGTATATGTTCATGGCGGAAGTTTGATGAGCGGTTCTTCCTGGTATGAAGCCTACGATGGAGCAAATCTTTGTAAGCAGGGCATTATTGTTGTTACCATTGCTTATAGAACTGGAATATTCGGATATTTTGCACATGAAGAACTGGCTGCAGAAAGTCCAAACGGAACAACCGGAAACTACGGACTTTTAGACCAGATAAAGGCTCTTGAATGGGTTCATAACAATATAGAATTTTTTGGCGGCGATGCCTCGAATATTACAATTGCCGGGGAGTCTGCCGGCTCTTCTTCTGTAAATGCTCTTTGTGCAAGCCCCCTTACCAAAGGTTTGTTCCGCCGGGCAATTGCAGAAAGCTCATCTTTAGTAGTTCAGGTTCCATCGCATACCTTCAGATCTACAGAAGATGCCTTAAAAATGGGCCATAAAATTATGAAGGAATTTAAATGCGAAAACATAAGTGAGCTTCGGGCCCTTCCTGCCGAGAAACTAATTAAAACAAAGCACAGCAACAATGCCATGACGGTTGACCCTTATGCCATGCCGGAATATCCTTGGGAGATTTATCAGAAAAATCAAAATCATGAAGAAGCCCTGCTAAATGGCTTTAATGCAAGGGAAGGTTTTGCCTTTACTTTCTTTAGTAAAATAAATAAAAAGAATTACAGACAGCTTTTATCTGAATCACCTTATCTGGTAAATATTGATGAGCTTGTAAACTATACAAATCCTCACACAAATAAAGAGGCCAAGAAAATCTATACAGATATTTTTTCTGTAATCTGTTTTACTTATCCTCACTACAGCTGGTCAAAGGTTCTTACAGCCCAGGGAAAACCTGTTTACGAATATTATTTTTCTAAAGAAAACGGGGGAATTGGTACTAACCATTCGGGCGAAATGATATATGCTTATAAAAATGTGCCAAGAAATTCTGCTTACGATGAAAAAGATTATAAGCTTGAAGAAATTATGAGCACTTACTGGGTAAACTTTGTAAAATACGGAGACCCAAACGGGGCTTCTACTGGCTTGAACGGCGGAAGTCTAAAGCGCGGGGCCGCAAAGGGACTTCCTTCCGCCGCGCCACTGAGCCTGCCTCAATGGCAGACGGTCGGACAAAGCGGGGGGCTGCTGCTGGAGCTTGGTGAGGAAGTTTACATGCGGGAAGATCCTTTTATGGGCTTTTATAAGTTTGTAAATTTTGATATTGATAAGCAGAAGAGACCGCCAACTTACGGTAAGAAGGAAGAATAATATGTATTCAGATTCACTTTTTGATTTTTCTAAAATTACAGATGAACTGGGCCTGGAGGAAGGTAAAGAAATCCTCCTTGAACTTTCAGAAAATTCTTCGAATTATGCTCTGGATGGCGGAATGTCTGCAGAAGATATCTGGCAGCGCAGTCAGAGGGTTCAGGATTGTATTGATTTAATAGAAGATAATAACCTGAAAAATAAGATTTCTAATATGATTTATTTTGCCTGCGGAGTTATGCCAGATTCTGATTCTGTAGAAAACCGCTTTGAGGTTGTAGAAAACCTTGAAAATGTCATAAATGATTTTAAATCATCAGATGATCCTTTTGCTTCCCATCTTATTGCCCTGGGTCCCGGCGGAATAGACCACGACTGGGATTCTGTTGAATACAGCGGTCGTGACCACGAATATTTTGACTATTCTACAATAGGAGATGAAAAAGATTTATTTGCCCTTGAGCTTACCCTTGCAAAAAAACTTAATATGCCATTTATTTTGCATTCCAGAAAAGGATTCAAAGAAACTTCAGATGTATTAAAGGCTGTAAAGTGGAATAAAGGACTTGTTCACGGCTTTTCTTATTCAAAATCTGAACTGGAGTTTTTTCTTGATCTAGGCTGGTATATCAGTTTTAGCGGTACCGTTACCTATGGTGGAAAAAAGAATTTTTCAGATATTTCGGATTTAATAGAATATGTTCCAAAAGACAGAATTCTTATAGAAACAGATTCTCCATTTTATCCGCCAGTTCCTGTAAAGAGTGATATAAATGTGCCGGGAAACATTAAGTATATTTACGAATATATTAGCAGCAGACGAAATATTACCTGCAGAAAACTTAACGAAATTGTAAGTTCAAACTTTCAGAATCTCTTTAACCTGTAAAAATAAATTTGCCAAAATTATTACTGAGGTTATAATGTAAAGGATATGTCACCCTTTAAAAGAATGCTTTGCCGGGTAATAGGATTAGTATGTATCTTATTCATTGTCCTTGAATTCTTATTCCTGATTAATCTGAATGCAAAAAATATTACAGTAATTATAGCAACAAAGCTTGTTGTATCTGTATTCTCTGTTTTATGTGGTTTTTTCTGTTCTCTTGTATATACAGAGTCCTATAAAAACAGACCGGTACAGTTCTTGCTCTATACTTTTGGACTTGCATTTTTTAATCTTTTTACAAAATTCTCGATGTCAGGTTTATCTCCTGTAAAAATTTCAATTACTATCGTCCTTTTTGACATTTTTGCTACCTGCGCAATCATTTGTATCTTTCTGCTTATTTCCAGAATCTTCCTTCCAAAAGGTTATTCTCTTGCCAAAAATATATTTTTCTTCTTTTTTATAGTTGTACCAGCAGCTATGGTCTTAATTAAATATACTTTAACAGTCTTCATTCCTGACTGGACAATAATAAGCAGCCCTCTTAGAAAAACTGTAAATATTGAAGTATTAATCATTTACTTTATATGTTTGGGAATTGTTGCCTATATGTTTATTTCTTCTTCAAGAACTGCAACAATGGTTTTAAGGTATTTTTCGCTTGGCTTGTTTTTTTCCTTCCTGCCATTTTTACTTGTAACCCTTAAATACTATATCCTTGAAAAAGAGCTTGTTTATTATTCAACCTTCGATATTGTTACCATTCTTTCAGGATATTTATTTGTTTCCCTCTTTTTAACGGCATCGATTTTTCAATACAGAAGTGAAAAAATCAATAAAATCCTCAGGTATTTTTTAGTTTTTGTTTCCTTTTCTACTACAGAGGTTCTTTTTATACAGACCTTCTACGAAGTTTTTGATCCTCCGGTATTTAAGAGAATTGTAACAGTATCAATGCTGCTGGCTCCTGTTATTTGCAGTGGATTTGTTGTTTTTTTTGGAAAGGTTCTGGCTCTGGACTCAAGAAAGATGGAAATTGCCCTGAATGTTTTTAAGGACACTCTGGACGAAATAGATACTAACCAGGACATTTATTTTCTTACGGCAAATACTCTCAAAGAACAGTTGCAGTGCAAATATGTCTTTTTCTATGCCTTGAACAATCTTGATAACAAAACAAATAACTGGATTATTCCTTACACAGATACAGAAAAAGAAATAATGGATTCTGAAATAGGAAAGAGCGAAGCCATCAAGGGAAATCATAACCTGCAGATATTTGAACATAAGACAGCCGCTGTTGTTTTCTACAGGGAAAAGAAGGCCTTCCTGAAAATGTTCATTGGTCCAAAGATTTCTGATGATGAGTATCTGCCTGGAGAACTTTCTCTGGTTACCCGCTACGGAAACTTAATGTGTCAGGCTTTAATTTCAAACTATACAAAAGATGTTTCTCATAAGCTGAATGTAGTTTCAAGTCATTCAAAAATTCTGGACAGGGAACTTAAACTGGCATCTTTTGTTCAGCAGAGCTTTTATCAGCAGAGAGCAGATGTTTTTAACGGCTGGAAGGTAGAATTCTACTGGAAGCCAATGGAAAGTGTCAGCGGCGACCTGTACGACTTTTTTATGCGCAATGGCGTATTGGATGGACTTGCAATTTTTGATGTTAGTGGTCATGGAATTTCTTCGGGACTGGTTGCTATGCTTGCCCGTAATATAGTGCATCAGGAATTTTATGCTAATACAAGAAGACCCCTTGAAGAGGTTATGAAAGTAATTGATAACCGCTTTAGAACAGAAAAAAATAATATTGAAAATTTTATGACAGGAATTCTTGTCAGGGTTATGAATGGAAACATTGAGCTTGTAAATGCTGCCCATGTTGATCCATTAGTATATAGAAGAAAAGAAGATAAACTGATGTTTCTGAACGAAATGATTAAATTTCCTCGTTGTACTGTAATTGGTTTTGAAGGAATTGAACCTAATTTTTCAACCCTGGATTTTGTTCTTGACCCCGGCGATGAAATTATTTTCTACACAGACGGAATTACTGAATGCGCAAACGAGGATCATGTTCAGTTTGGTAAGAGAAATTTCTTTGAACTGGTAGAAAAGAATGTTCATAAGTCTATAGCAGAGCAGAAAGAGTCAATTCTGGAAGGGCTTAAAGCCTTTGCAGGTAATGCTCCTGCCAACGATGACATTACCTTTATAATTCTTCAAAAGAACTAAAAGTAATTGAAGAACTCTGTTAAATCATCATCAAAAACAGCCCTTATAAGAGGACGGGCAAGTATAACCTTATCTGCACCAAGGTAGAGGGCTGTCTGTACATCTTTTTTACACCTTATTCCGCCGTCTACCCAGATTTCATTGCAGTATTTTTTTAGTTCCCAGGCATTGTCATGTAAAAAATCTGCAGTGCTGCCAATTCTTGTTTCAACTCTACCGCCGTGGTTAGAAATATAAACAACATCAGGCTTTACTTCTTTTACAAGGTTTATATCTTCAAGGGTAAAAACCCCTTTTATTACAAAGGGAACATCAAAGTTCTTTCTAAAATTAATAAGCTGGTCCTTTGTTTTTCTTTCAAGGTTCACCAGATTCCTCATTGTTACAATATTATAGGAGTCTATATCAATTCCAATGTATTCTGCATAATCTTTTACCCAGCCGACTCTTTTGAGTAATACCTGGTCGGGATAGGGTTTTAAAAAGAAGGCGGCCTTTACTTCTTTTGTTTCATTGATTTTTTTAATGGCTTCTATGCCTAAGTGCAGCTTCTGGTCCGGGTAACCGTCGCCAACGCAAAGTCCAAAGCCTGCCTTAAAAGAAGCGTTCAGATATGAAAAATAAAAATCTTCTTCCCGGTCATAACCAATGTTTTCTACAGCCCCTGTTACGGGACCACACCTTAAATGGGAAGGCTTTACCTTTATGGAATTTATAAGGGCTTCTTTACCTTCGTCGCAAAAAAGTCTGTAGTATTTTTTCCATGAGTCAAAATTCAACTGAAAATTCTGGTTTTCGTATACACCGCCAAGTCCCGGCATATTTCCGGGGCAGCCGTATCCGTCGCAAACTATACAACGGTGGCACTTTAACTGGCCTTTTGAAAGATTAGTCACCAAAGCAAATTCCTAAATTACGAGCAGTTAATAACATTGGATCATCAGCAGTAATAGATTTTACAGCTCCGGCAACCTTGCTTAATGGCGTTGCAACAATTTCTCCGCCTTTTACTGCAACCAGATTTCCAAATTTCTTTTCGGCAAGGAAATCTGCGGCTGCGCTTCCAATTTTTGTGGCAAGAATAATGTCGTAAGGAGAAGGATCTCCACCTCTCTGTAAATAACCCAGTACAGAAGTTCGGGTTTCAAGTCCGGTTTCTGCTTCCAGTTCTTTTGCAACCCTGTAGGCAACAGACTGTGTCATTGCTTCGCGGGCCTTTTTGAATTCTTTTTTAGAAAGCTTTGCTTCGTTTAAATCAAGGGCACCTTCAGAGCAGGCAATAATTGAATAATTATGACCGGCTTCTTTTCTTGCCTTAATGAATTTTCCAAGCTTTTTAATGTCATATGGAATTTCCGGAAGGAGGATGGCATCTGCATTTCCTGCAATGCCGGAATATAAGCCCAGCCAGCCCACCTTATGACCCATAATTTCTACTACCATTACACGACTGTGGCTTCTGGCTGTAGTGCGGATTGCATTTAAGCCGCTGGTTGCAACATCTATGGCTGTTCTAAAACCAAAGGTTTCGTCAGTTCCAACAATATCATTATCAATAGTTTTTGGAAGTCCTATAACATTAAAACCTTCATCATAAAGCAGGGAGGCGGTTGTGTTTGTTCCGTTTCCGCCAAGACAAACCAGGGCATCCAGCTTGAATTTTTTGAAAGTCTGTTTAATTCCTTCAACAGGCAAAAGTCCTGTTTTTTCATCTGGTACAGGATTTTTAAAAGGCTTTACTCTGGAAGTACCAAGAATTGTACCACCGGAACTAATCATGGAATCAAAATCCAGGTCATCCATTTTGAAGCAGTCACCATCAATTAAACCCCGGTAACCGTTTCTAACGCCAATAAACTTCATATTGTATTTATTTTTTCCTGTAAGGCAGAGGGAACGGATTGCTGCATTAAGGCCCGGGGCATCGCCGCCAGAAGTTAAAATGCCAATAGTTTTAATGTTATTTGCTTTCATATTTTTATTATAACTGAAAAACATAAATATGAAATACCTATTTCTAGTATTAATTAACATTATTAAATTTGTTATATTAAAAGAATGAATATTCACAAAATGCAGGTTCTTAAAGAACTTTCGGTAAAAAATGGTCCTTTGTGTGTAGGATTGGATACAGACCCTTCTTACATTCCTCAAAATATCCTTGAAAAATATAGTTCGCCAGCCCAGGCTGTTCTTGCCTATAACAAGGCAATTATAGATAGAGTAAGTCAGAAAAATCTGGCCTGCTGCTGTAAGGTTCAGATTGCTTATTATGAGGCAATGGGACTTGAAGGAATGCAGGTTTATTCGCAGACCTTAAAAATGGTAAGAGATTCCGGCTTAATTGCAATTTCAGATATTAAGCGTGGTGATATTGGAGCAACTTCAGATGCTTATGCAAAAGCTCATTTTACCGGAGATTTTGAAACAGATATTATTACAATAAATCCTTATATGGGTTTTGATACCCTTCAGCCATTTACAAAATATTCTACAGCAGACAAGGGCGGAAAGGGTGCTTTTGTCCTTTTGTGTACTTCTAATCCTGGCATGGTTGATATTGAACATCAGGAATTAAAGAGCGGCGGCCTTCTTCTTGAACATGTTGGCGATGAAATTGAGCGCATTGGCAAAGAATGGCAGTCAGAGTATCCTGAACAGACCTGCGGTATTTTTGGAGCCGTTGTTGGTGCAACCCAGGAAGCAGATGCAAATTATCTTCGTAACAAATACAGTAATACGTTTTTTTTAATACCAGGATATGGTGCTCAGGGCGGAGCTGCAAGAATAGCAGCAACTCTGCTTAAAGAGGCAGGCGGAACAGTAAATTCAAGCCGCGGCATTTTATGTGCATGGAAAAAATCAGAAAAATGTCAGAATAAAGTGCTTACTCTGGATGACCTTGCTCAGGCAGCAGAAGATGCCAGCCTTGCAGCAAAGCAGGATTTACTTGCTGCCTTCGCTTCTCTCTAACGTGGCACTCTAAAAACGAGGTGATTCAATGAAAAAATTAAAGATTTTGCTTACAGGATTAATGATGCTTGTGGGAACTTCCGGCATTTTTGCTCTGGAACTTGAAACGGTTTGCGACCAGCTTTCAAAAAATCCTGTAACCCGCGGTGATTTTGTTCAGAAAAAATCAATTACTACCGTAAAGGGAACCAGAGAATTAAAATCTAACGGAAATTATGTTTTCTGCGCAGACGGAATTATGTGGAAAACAGAAAAACCTTTTCCTTCTTCTATGGTTGTAACAAAAACAAGAATTGTTCAGACAGCAGCAGACGGAAAAGAAACTGTTATAGATGGAAGAGATAACCAGACCTTTGCAAGTATTGCTTCTGCAATTTCTGCAATTTTTTCTAATGACCTGAAGCTTCTGCAGGAAACTTTTAATATAAGTTTTCTTCAATTCAAAAGCGATGCTTCTGCATGGGAAATGCTTCTTGAAGCAAAAGACTCAACAATTTCTTCTGTAATGACAAAAATGAGTGTAAAGGGAACATCTATAAACAACCATTCAGATATTAACTCTATTACTCTTTATGAAGCATCTGCAAATACAATTACTTATGAATTTTCAAATCAAAAGTATTCTAAGGAGTTAAGCTCTGATGAAAAAAATATCTTCTTTGCTCAATAAGCTTACAAACAAACATTACTTATCTGCCTGGGCAGTTTTTCACGGCGGTCTTTTTTTATTTTTCTTAATAACACTTTTAGTTCATAAGGGCGACTTATTTATAGATTCAGATTTATTTAATATGCTGCCCCGTCCACTCGAAAATGAATCAATCAGAATTGCAGACGAAAAACTTTCCGAAGCAACCGGACAGAATGTTTTTATTCTTGTAAAAAATGATGATTTTAATCTGGCAAAAGATAGTGCCAGACAGGTTTATGAACAGCTGCAGGGCAGTTCAAATTTTAAAAGCCTGACTTTTTATACCGATATGAATGCCCTTTCCTCGGTAACAGACTACATTTACCAGAACCGCTGGAACCTGCTCGACGAAGCTTCCATTAATCTTATAAACAATGGCGGCCGGGAAGAGTTTGCTTACAATGCCCTTATGCAGGCCTACAGTCCTTTTACCATTCTTCCTTTAGACAACCTGGAAGAAGACCCTTTTATGCTTACCGAAAAAGAAGTGTCTAATTATCTGCAGGCTTTTTCTTCTTCGGGAACTTCTTTTTCTGTAAAAGACGGAGTTATGGCCAACCAGGTAGATGGAAAATGGTATGTAATGATAAGAGGTATTTTAAGTAAAAAGGGAGCTGCCCTTGCCTCTAAAGATAACGGTATTGCAGAAATCTACAGGGTTTGTCAAAAACCATATACAGAAGGAAGTGAATTTGTTTTTTCCGGAACTCCCTTCCACAGTCACAAATCTTCTACTTCGGCAACAAGAGAAATCACCATTATTTCGCTGGTTTCTCTTTCCCTGGTAGTTATCATCCTTCTTATTGTATTCCGTTCTTCAATTCCGATTTTTGCCAGCGTTTTTTCAATTCTTGTTTCTATTGGTGTTGCAGTAACAACAACTCTGGCAGTCTTTCATAAGATGCACATCCTTACTCTTGTATTTGGAACCTCTTTAATTGGTTCCTGCATAGATTACAGTCTGCATTATTTTGCCCACTGGGCCGGAAACAGCAGCTTAAAATCCGGCTCGCAAATAAGAAGACACCTGCTTTCGGGACTTGTTCTGGCAATTATTTCTACCTGTCTTTGTTATGCAATCCTTTTACTTGCTCCTTTTGATTTACTTAAACAGATGTCCCTCTTCTCTTTTGTAGGTTTAATCTCTTCTTTCCTTACAACAATTGCAATCTTTCCATTTATTCCTCTTCCAAAAGGGGAGCGCAAAATTAAATATGCAAAGATTTTGCAGCCAACAGAGAATAAAGCCCGCAAAAAATTTATTGGCCGCTTTGGAATTACCCTTCTATTTGTAATTACCATTGGTTCAATTTTAATTTTTAATAAGCGGGTTAGAATAGAAAATGATATGTATAAGCTTTATTCCATGAAGGGTACTCTGCTCGAAATGGAAAACGAAGCCCGCAGCGTAACAAAATATTTCCCTTCAGGCTGGTTCATTATAAGTGGTGATACAGAAGAAGAGGCCTTGAAACTGGAAAAAGAAGTTGCCGCAAAAATTACGGAAGCAACAAAGGGAGCTCATGGATATTTAAGCACTTCTTTATTTGTTCCAACTATCGAACAGCAGAAAAAATCACGCGAAGCCTGCCGTAAACTTCTTGATATGTGCCAAGAGCAGCTTGAAACTTTGGGTTTTGATTCTTCTTATGCAGATAAGATTCGCGAAGATTTTAATGCTTCGGAAGGAAAATATATTTCGATGGAAGACGGAAGCCTTCCTCAGTATTTAAAAGATGCTTTATCTACAGCATGGCTTGGAAAACTTGGCAGTAAGTATTACACAGTCGTAATGCCAAATAAAATAGATGACCCAAAACTTTTTAAAGAGCTTTTTAAGGATTATGATAATGTTTATTTTGTAAGTAAAATGGCCGATTTAGGAGAATCTTTGGATAAACTTACTTCCATGGTTTTAAAATTCTTCTTAATTGCCTATATCCTTATGTTCATTCTTTTGAAGTTCTTCTACAAACTTAAGCAGACCCTTAAGATTGTTTCAATTCCATTACTTATTGTTCTGGTAACTTCTGCAGTTTTTGCAATCTTTAATATCAGACTGGAGTTTTTCTCTGTAACCGGTTTAATTCTTGTTTTTGGACTTGGTCTGGATTACATCATCTATATGATGGAGAATGAAAAACCAAAAAGTGATGAAAATAAAACTCTGGAACCATTTGCAATTATGCTTTCTTTTATAACAACAATAATTTCTTTTGGTGCCTTAAGTTTAAGTTCTTTTGTACCGGTTCATCTTATGGGGCTTTCAATTTTCTTAGGACTGGCAACGGCTTATATAAGTTCTATGCTTTATGACCGTTCCTTCTAAAAAACTTGTTTTTAGCTGAAGCTCTGGACTGTTTAGAAGCCGGAGCACCAGGCTTGATAGAGGTAATTATGAAAAAATCTGCTTTATTTTGTAAAAATCTTTTTTGCGCAGGCCTTTGCCTTTCTGCTTTACTTTTGACTTCCTGCGTGAGCGTAAAAAAACTCAATAATCTTTCTAAGGTTTATGTTACAAATACAAAGCAGATAAATCTTCTTCCTCCGGAAGATATTGCTGATGAGCTGGATGATTTAATGCTTTTTAAGGGGGATTTTAACGGCCTTGCAATCAATCTTCCGGCCCTGGTTCAGGCAGATTCACAGGGCATATACATCACACTCTTAAATGATTTTGGAACCGATATGGGAAGCATTTCTTATGACGGATTTTCTGCTCAGGTCGATATGGCAATCCTTCCTTCAAAATTAAAAATTGAATATATCATAAACGATTTTCAAAATGCCTTTTATAAAGAAGAAAAACTGAGACAGAATCTGAAGGCTTCAAAGCTTGATTTTAAGGTGCTTAAGGCCGATGAGGGAGAAGATGCTGCCGAATCTGATAGTGGAGAAATCAGACAGGTTTATAGCGGCAATAAACTGATTGAAGAAATTACAATAAACAGTCAGGGTGCAGCTATAAAGAATCTTTTACGCGGCTATTCTTTTTCTCTTTATTTTCTCCAGTAAGAAGGCATAAAGAAGATAATCATAGTATACAGTTCAAGACGGCCGGCCAGCATTGCAAAGCAGTACCACCATTTTACAAAATCTGGTAAGAAGCCGTAGTTTGAACTTGGTCCAAGAAGATTAAAGGCAGGTCCAACGTTTCCTACCATACTTAAAGCTCCCGTAAAAGCAGAAAAAACATCAAGTTTTCCAATGCAGCCAACCAGGGTTGTAAGGGCAACTAAAAGTGCGTAAAGGGTCATAAAGGCTGTAACTGTAAAGACAATATCTTTGCGGCCAACCCGATTATTTAATCTTACTGTAAAAATTCCGTGAGGATGCAGCATCTTTTTAGTTTCGTTATTAACCTGCTTGCACAAAATTACCCATCTGATTACTTTAATTCCTCCGGAAGTTGAACCTGAACAGCCTCCAATAAAGAAAAGAAGGAAAATCCAGAACTGGGCAGTAGAAGGCCAGTTCAAATAATCAGCTGTGGCAAAGCCTGTTGTGGTCATAATTGTGGCAACCTGGAAAGAAGAATAGCGGAGGGCAGTCCCGGCCGAATGGTAAAATGGCATTACACTGATTGTGATTGCAGTTACAAAGAAGAGAATTAAAACCAGATAAACCTTAAATTCTGAGTTATCTATAATATCTCTGAATTTTCCTGTAAAGAGGGAATAAAAAAGACTGAAGTTTATGCCGCTAAAGAACATAAACACAGTACAGATAATTTCTATTGCTAAAGAATTATAGGAACCGATTGAAGAATTCTGGCTTGAAAAACCTCCGGTACCCAGAGTAGAAAGGGCATGACTCAGGGCATCTACAAAATCCATGCCGGCCAGCTTTAAAAGAAGAGCTTCTAAAAGGGTAAGGCCAATATAAATCAGCCACAAGATTTTTGCTGTAGTTGTAATGCGGGCAGTTACCTTTCCTTTTTCCGGGCCGGTAGTTTCGGCTTTAATTAACTGAAATCCGCCTACTCCTAAAAGAGGAAGCAGGGCAACTGTTAAAGTTACAATTCCCATACCGCCCAGCCAGTGGGTAAGACAGCGCAGAACATTTACAGAGCGGGGAAGACTTTCTACATCACTCAGGATTGTGGCTCCGGTGGTAGAAAAGCCCGAAACACTTTCGAAGAGGGCGTTTGTATAGGAAGAAAAACAACCGCTGAAGTAGAGGGGAATTGAGCCCATCACACTGGCAGCAACCCAGAAAATAGCAACAAGTAAAAAAGTGTTATGAGTTGAAAGATGAAAGTCCAGCTTCCGGGTTGGAAGGTTTATTGCAAGAAGAAGGACAAAACTTACCAGCATAGGAATGAGGAAGGGCAGAATCATGGAAGTTTCGCCATAAAAAAGTGCTACTGTAAGGGGAAGGGTAAAGGTTGCCCCGACAATAGCCAGAAGTATTGATGTGATTTTTAAAACAAGAACAAAAAACATATAATTTTCCTTCTTTTTGCGAATTAATTTCCTGTAAAACTGGCTAAAACTTTTTTAGTGTTATTAGCATTGGAAATTAAAACAACTCTATCAGAAGCTAAAATCTTAGTATTTCCATCTACAATAGTGTATTCTGAAAGGCCGGGTTTTCTAATCATAAGGACAAGGAAGGTTCCGGGATTTGCAATCTCCTTAAGGGCCTTGCCTTCGAACTTGGCATTTGTTGTTACTTCACATTCAACAACCTCAAGCTGGCCGTTGGTAACAGTATGAATCTCTTTTACTGCTTTTCCCCGCAGATGACTCATAATGGAATCTACAACAGTGTCTCTTAAAGGAATGGCAACATCAACACCAAGTTTGTCTGCAATGGTTACAAACTGGGCAGAACTTACAAGGCTTATAGACTGTCCGACACCAATAGATTCAAGGTAGGCTGCAAGAACCATGTTTAATTCATGATTATGGGTTGTACAGATTGCCAGGTCAAAATTGTTGATTCCTTCCTCGCGCAGAAAATTTTCATCCGAAGCATCGGCGCACATAACGCGGGCGTTAGGAAACTTTACGGCACTTGCCTTTGCAAGCGAATCATTATTATCAATAATTACAAAGTCCTGGGAAGCTCGTCCTGTAAAAAGTCGGGTGAAGGAATAGTTTTTTTCAGGTAAAAGTTTTTCTGCAACTATGGTTCCGATTCTTCCGGCTCCAATAAGGGCAACCTTTTTTAATGGTTTTTGCTGGCTTCCGCAAAGGGCCAGAATTGAAGGAATATCGTTTTTTTCTGCTAGAATGCCAAGAGTGTCGCCTGCATTTATGGCAGTGTCGCCGGAAGGAAGGGAAGTTTCTCCCTGTTTTTCTACATAGGCAACCAGGAATTTAAGTTCTGTTTTAGTCCTGATATCTTTTAAGCTGATGCCGTCCAGGGCAGATTCTGCATTGACTGTAACCCGGGCAATTTCCAGCTGGGAATTATCAAAGGTAAGAACGTTTCCAATGGCACCGTTTTCTACGGCTTTTACAATTGCGTCTGCCGCTTCTACATCGGGGTGAATCATATAGTCAATTCCGTAGAGAGGGCGGTGCTTGGAGCCGAATTCATTTGAGTGCTTTTTCTGCGCGTTGGCGGTGTTTACGTAGTAGGCGTAGTTGCGGACGCGGGCTATTTTAAGGATGTTTGGGTAAACGTTATCTACAAGGGAACAGGTAATCATATTTACTTCGTCGCTGGAAGTTACACAGATAAGGGCATCTGCTTTTGCAACTCCTACCGATTCCAGTGTTTCTAGATTGTTACCATCGGCACACAAAACCGTACAGTCTAACTGATTGGAAGCGTGTCTGATGGTATCTTCGTTATTGTCTATGATTGCAACCTGATTTTTTTCGTTAATTAAAAGTTTGGCAAGCTGTACACCGGTAAAGCCTGCCCCTACAATTACTATTTTCATACTATTATTATACTATAAATACGAAAATAGTAAAATCTGAAAGGCGGGGATGAGCATTGCGCACTGAGGGGCAAAGGAATATTTTTTAGTAAAAATGCTTTCAGCAAGAACCGTATTTATGCTCCGCCGAGAAGCCTCGTCGTTCGCAAAGCTCACTTTGTGTCTTAATTACAGAAAGAATCTACACTATCGGCTTCAACGCTCCGCAAAATCCGAACCTTGCTTTCGCATTTTTATGTATATTTTTTGGCCCGCGCTCCGCTCCCTTGTGCCATTGAAACGGGAACAAATCTGTTTTTACAAGAATGATTTGCCCCGTGCAGATGAAGTTTACTGATTTTCTTCTTCTACTTTGCTTAATTTTGATTTTCTGTTATTTGCAATAAATAAACCTGCATAAACGGCTGCACAAACGATTGTAGAAGCAAGGGCTTCGCTCAATTCGCTTGGAAGGCCAAGGCCTACAACTCCAAGATAACCCATTCCGTCTAAGTTCAAGGTTCTAAGGGCATCACCCATTCTGGCACCATCAAAAATAAAGATACATCCGTAAACCATAAGTGTATGGGCAAAAGTTGCTGTAAAACCTGTAATGGCAGCAGCAACAGTTCCAGGCATTTTAGGAATGAAGTTTAATAAACGCCAGATTCCCCATGCAACAAGGCCTAAAAGCATACGTGGTAAAACTGAGTTAAGAGGATTTACAAAGAGTGGGTCTAAAACTGTTCCAGGATGCATGGCAGCCTTAATCAAAGACATAAGTCCCATAATAAAACCAACAAAGATTCCTTCTGGAAGTCCGGCTAAAGTTGCAGCAAGAATTACCGGAATCTGAAGGATTGTGATTGAAACTACCGGACTAAAGGTAATAAAACCAAGATTTGTAAAAGTTAAAACAATAACTAAAGCGCTGAAGGCAGCACAAAGGACAAGTCTTCTGACTACTGAAAGTTTTTTATTTTTATTTGTATTCATTATATATCTCCTGAAAGTAATTAGTTTAAGTTGATGGCGCATTTTACGCCGTATAAAACAAGTTCCGGTACAATCTGATCAAAAAGATTGTAATCAGAAAAGAGTTTAGAAAAGCCGCCTGTTCCCAGAATAAAAGGTTTTTCACCGTTAAAAATATTATTCTGATACTTGTAGCAGATTTCTTTTATAGAACCGGCTGTTCCGTAATAAAGTCCAACCTGAATGGCTTCGGTGGTAGTTGAACCAAAAAGGCCTTCTGGTTTTGCAATTTCTACGGAAGGAAGCTTTGCAGTTCCCGATGCAAGGGCATCGATGGAAATTTTTAGGCCCGGCAGAATAGAACCTCCCAGAAATTCCTTCTGTGCAGAAACCAGTTCCAGAGTGGTAGCGGTTCCCATATCAACAATAATCATATTCCTGTCCGGGAATAGATTGATTGCGCCAACTGCGGCAGAAATTAAGTCTGCACCAATTTCTTTTGGATTTGAGTACTTAATTTTAAGTCCGGTTTTTATTCCGGCCTGGATAAAGAGGGGGTCTTTTTTCAGATATTTTGCGCATGCACTGGAAAGTGAATAATTTACTGTAGGTACAACGCTGCATATTCCTATGCGGTCAATGGCCTGCCAGTCAAATCCATTTTCTTTTAGCACACTTCTGATAAAAACGCCGATTTCATCTGAACTTGAGTGGATGTTAGTTTCCCTTCTGAATTGAAAAACTATTTTGTCACCCTCAAAAAGTCCAAAAGTTGTAGATGTGTTACCTACATCAATTGTTAATACCATAACGAGTACCTGTCCTCCTAAGGATCAAGTCTTTTGAAGAGCTTTTAGATTTGGAATCAGTCCCCGAGCGGGTGATTGTTCCGCATATAAAATACATTTAAAAAGCATTTTGTGCAATGTACCTTGTTTGCTGGGCAGGTGAATAATTACAACTGGCGCGAGGGAGCGAAGCGTGGGCAAAAAAAATATACATAAAAATGCGAAAGCAAGGTTCGGATTTTGCGGAGCGTTGAAGCCGATGGTGTAGATTCTTTCTGTTGTTATGACACAAAGTGAGCTTTGCGAACGACGAGGCTTCTCGGCGGAGCATAAATTCGGTTCTTGCGAAAGCATTTTTATTAAAAAGATATTCCTTTGCTCCGCGCATAAGCGACCGGGAGCCAGTTTGCAGATGTAACCTGGCGTACAAAATACGCTCAGCTAGCTGGCCCTTCAGCGCCATTGAAACGGGAACGAATCTGTTTTTACAACTACAAATACCTTGTTTGCGGGGCAAAAAGTTTTTACAATATATCTATGAATTGTGAATCATCTTGCTGCGTAATTATCAGTGCTGCAGAAATCAAAAACTATAAAAAGATAAAGACCTTTATTTCCGGTAAAGCTTTTATTATTGCCTGTGACGGGGGCTTAAAGCATTTAAAAAAGCTTGGCCTAAAGGCAGACCTTATAATCGGTGATTTTGATTCTTTTAAAGGCTGGCTTCCCCGCGGCGTAGAAACCATCAGTCTTCCCTGCGAAAAGGATGATACGGACACTTTTTTTGCCGTAAAGGAAGGCTTAAAAAGAGGCTTTAGAAATTTTATTCTGACCGGAGTTATTGGCCAGCGTTTTGACCACTCTTTGTGTAATCTTTCTGCCCTGCTTTTTTTGTTTCAGAAAGGGGCTAAAGCAAAAATCATAGATGATTATTCTTCTATGGAAGTTGCAGCTTCGCAGCCTGTAGAAATTTCTTATGATGAATGTTCTTATTTTTCTTTAATGTGTCTGAGTGGTCCTGCAGAAGATATTACAATTACAAATGCAAAGTATCCTCTGGAAAAGGGAAAAATCAGTCCGGATTATCAATATGGAATAAGCAATGAGGTTTTAAAAAATAAAAAGGCATCGGTTACGGTTGGTAAGGGATGCCTTTGTTTAATAAAAATCTGGTGATTTTTATCTGGTATTTTTAGTTGAAGCGTTTGTCTTCAATACGTTTTGTTTTCTTTTCTGAACGAGGAAGTTCACCAATTCCAACAACTTCTACATCTGGAGTAAGGTTGTACTTCTGTTTGAAGTTGTACTTAATTCCTAAGGCAACTTCTGCACGGTCTACACCAGGTTCTACTTCTACGAAGACTGTCATCTTGTCTTTTCCGTCCTGGTGTTCAATTGTAACTCTGTATTCACTTGAAGTTCCAGGAACTGCTTTAATTACATCTTCAACTGTACTTGGGAAAAGAATGTTTCCTTTTACCTTGAACATATCATCTGAGCGGCCAAGAATCTGGCTGATACGTGGATAAGAACGGCCACAAGGACATTTTTCTGTAACAAAAGAAGCCAGATCATGAGTTCGGAAGCGGAATAATGGAGCACCTTCCTTAACTAAAGTTGTAAGGCAGATTTCTCCAATCTGTCCTTCTGGAACCGGCTTTCCTGTTTCAGGATCAAGAATTTCAAGGTAAACATAATCATCAAAAATATGAATACCTGCATCAGATTTATCGCAGTTAATACCAATTCCCGGTCCGTAACATTCTGTAAGGCCATAAATATCATAAAGTTCAATGCCAAGAATATTTTTAATTCTGTTACGCATTTTATCGCCCCAGCGTTCAGAACCGATAATACCTTTTTTAAGGTGAATATTATTCATTAAACCACGCTGTTCAACCTGTTCAGCGAGCAGAAGGGCATAAGAAGAGGTTGCACAAATTACAGTTGATTTTAAATCCTGCATCATCTGTAACTGTTTTTCTGTATTACCAGGACCCATTGGAATAGCCATAGCACCAAGTCGTTCACAGCCAGCCTGGAAACCAATACCTGCAGTCCAAAGGCCATAGCCTGGTGTAATCTGGATTCTATCTTTTTTAGTTATGCCGGCTAATTCGTAGCAGCGGGCAAACATAATAGACCAGTCTTCAACGTCTTTTGCAGTATAAGGAACTACAACAGGAGCGCCAGTTGTTCCCGAAGAAGAGTGAATTCTTACAATTTCCTCTTCTGGTACGGCTGCCAGTCCAAGTGGATAAGCTTCTCTTAAATCCTGCTTTGAGCAGAAAGGAACCAGTTCTTCGAAAGATTTCTGATCTTTAATATCGTCAGGATTTACATTCTTAAAGCGCTCTGTATAAAAAGGATTTCCACAGGCTTTTACACGTCTAACCTGTGCTCTAATTTGTTCTAATTGTTTTTCTGTTAATTGCATGTCACAACTCCTAAGTTACTATTTATAGTAACACCAAAAATGAGTGATGTCAAATATAAATTCAATTATTTGGGATTAATTGTCATGGTAGAGTAGTCCATAACATAAGTGTAGGGCGCTTTTTCCCAGGTATCTAAGTCAAAATAGGTATAAGAGTCATTTCCGTACATAAAATAAATACGACTGCCACGTAACCATTCATTTTCTGTTGCCCAGATATCAATACGGTCACTAACACGTTCTACTTCGAGAGTATCAGTATTTATCTGATATACATAAACACAATAGTAATTTGTTATGTTCGATTTACCAAAACACTCAATATATAATTTATCTTTGTATAAAAAACCGCTTGGCAAATAACCATCATCTATATCTTCGGGAAAACTGTAACTCTTTTCTGAAATCAGATTTCCTGTTTCGGAACTATATTTTCTTATAATGCTTTCATAATCATTTACAACTGAAGACTGAAATAAGATTCCGTTCTTTACAGCAATGACTTTATCAGTACCATGGCTTTTAAAATTAATTACATCGTCTATCGTGTAATTATTGCAGTCGATTTTTGCCAGATATCGTAAATTTTCGAATTGTCTGTCTTTTTTCTCGTAAGAAATCCAAAGATAACCATTATCATCTTCAATTGGAAATGTTATATCTGATTCTGTTTCAAATCTAATTTTATCTTTCAGAAGAATTTCTTTTTCTGCATCAAAGAAGCTGCAGGTTGTTTGTGGATAATTTTCATAGTAATCAAACATAATACCTTTTTCTCCTTTAAAAAAGGATGGTTCTATGTAACTATGTACATCACTTGTGTCGTAAATTGTAACTTTGTTTGAATCAGGACTTATACAGCCTACAACTCCACCATAAGATGATGAATAATATTTCTTTGGAGAGGTGCCTAATTCTATAGCTCTTTTCATTACAGAGCCAGGATTGCTTGGGTAATAAACCCAGTCAAAAATAGTATCGGTCTCCCAGTCTATAACCACAAAAACGTTACCCCTGTTATAAGATACTCCGTCCAGGCAGGGAAGTCCTAAAAAGGTCTTTTCCCACATAACATCTGCAATTATAACAAGAGGGTCATTTAAATGTTCAAAGTTCTTTATAGTTGTTTTTCCGGTAACCTTTCCGTCATCCCAGTAAGGTATGCAGGAAGAAAATAAAAAGAATATGGAAATAAGGAAAAGTCTGCAGATAAATTTATAAAAATTATTTTTCATATACACTTCCTTATTTATTTACGTATGTATTTATAACTTTAATCTTTGAAGACTTTGCAAGTTCTTTTGGAGTGACCCACCAGCCTTCGTTTTCAAGGATATAATCTTTAGAAACTCCTTTCCAGGCTAAATAAACTAATTGAGAACAGTATATTCCTTTTTCTGTGCTATCGTGACCATGGAATAAAGAATAGTTTTTTCCATAATACTTTTTTGCACATTCTACAGCCTTCAGACATTCTTCAAGACTTGCCCTGTCATCTACACTGTTTTGCTCATTTAATTCTCCATCATCATAGACAAGATTCTGTTTTTTTACATAGTAGACAGAGACAGTTTTTGCAGAACTTCCGGCATTTCCTGCCCAGTAACCTACGGGCTCATCCTGTACGCCATCTATTTTTCCTTCCCACTGTCCACCTTTTCCTAATGGGCTAGATGTAATTGAAAGTTTTAATAAAGCATTCTTTTGAAAATCGTCATTCCATTTCCCAGTTTTTATCAGAGCAGCATGACCTTTACCTCCCCTTCCATTAGAACTATTATCAGGAGTAATCAGTATAAGTCCGCTGCCCTGTGGATCTTCTTCCTCCTCATATTTTTGAAAACAATTCCTTAAGGCATTCATTGATTCTAGTACTCCAGAATCTTTTTTAATCGGATCTTTTTTGTTTGCTTTTCTTGATGTACTTTCTGGCTCATTAAGACTAGAATATTTATCAATATTTTCAAAATATTTAGACATAAAGTTCTCATAATTTTTCAGTGCAGAACGTGAAGCTGTACTGTAAGTTTCTTCAAAAGCTGCAAGATCTACAAGAAGAAGTTCCCTAAATACAGGGTCTTCTTCAAGTTTGTTTTCAATCTCTTTGCTTCTGAACTTTTTCCAGGCCTCTGTGAATCTGGCTTTTTCATTGTTGTCTAAATCGAGAAAGGATTTTTCTGTATTATTTTCATCAAAGAAAGTTATTTCATTTAAAAATTCTGGATAAGTGTAAGCTGCTCTTGCAGAATTTTCTATTGCATCTAATCGCCACATATTTTCGATTTCTTTTTCTGCAAGTTCATGGCTGGAAAGATTTTCCATAACCTGAAGATATGTAAAATCGGTTCTTTGCGGGGTCTTTACTGTAACTGAGTTTTTGCATGATAATAACAGTAAAACGTTTAATAAAGATGTTAAAATAAAAAGATTTTTAATTTGGTGTTTCATAAATTTTCTCCTATATTTTTAATTATAATATTTTGTTATAAATAATCTTATTATTTTTTTTCTTTCCTGTCAAATTTCTTAAAAATTCCCATTGACAAAGTTTTTATCCTCTGTTACTGTAAATAGTAACGTTACTACAAATAGAAACAGACGCAAAAAGGTGAAAGTTAAAAATCAATTGCGCAGGAGAAAAAAATGGAAAAAAGAGAATTAAAGGTTGAAGAAAAGAAAGGAATCCCATTACAGGATTTATTATTAACTGCAGTTTTATTGGCTGCCGGTGCAGTATTAAAATTTTTTGTAGGCCAGTTTGTAAACTTCTTTGGTATGAAGCCAAACTTTATTATTGCAATGTATTGTATGATTATTGTTCTTTTAAGACCAAAAATCTGGTACAGCATTATCGTTGGTCTTCTTGCCGGTGCTATCTGTCAGTTTTTCCCTGGAACAGTAGGTTTGAACTTTGCTTCTGAACTTGCAGGTGCTCTTTGTATGGGCTTATTAATTATGATTCCAGCAAAAAACAGACCTGTAGAAATTGTTCTTGCCGCTGTAAGCACTTTCCTTAGTACTATTGTTTCCGGCGGTTTATTTACAGTCCTCCTTTTTGTATTTATCAAATCAGATCCAAGTGCTATGGCAGCCTATGTTCCAATCGTTTTAGGAACAGCAACTTTAAATGCAATAATCGTTGCTCTTTTATATGTTCCTCTTATGAAGGCAACAAAAAGACCTTTTGTTTGCGATAAATATGCCACAGCAGAAGCTGCAGAAGAAGTTGTAGAAGAATAGGAAGTAAGGAATAAAAATGATAGAGATACAGGAGCTTACCTTTAAGTACAAGGATTCAAAAAAGAATGCACTTGAAAACATATCTTTAGATATTCAAAAGGGTGATTTTGTAGGAATAATCGGTGAATCGGGAGCAGGAAAAACCACTTTTTGTAACTGCTTAAACGGACTTATTCCACATCATTATAACGGAGATTTTTACGGCTCTGTAAAAATTGAAGGTGAAGATACTTTTGAAATTAAGCCGGATAAGCTTGCCTTAAAGGTAGGATCTGTATTTCAGGATATTGAAAGTCAGATTGTCAGTTATTTTGTAGAAGATGAAATTCTTTTTGGGCTGGAAAATTTTGGAGTTCCAAAGGAAGAAATTGAGGGCCGGATTACTTCAGCTTTACAGGCCCTTGGTATAGAAGATTTACGCCACAGAGAAATCTCTACTTTAAGCGGCGGTCAGAAACAGAAGGTTGTAATAGCAGCCATTGTTGCCCTTGAGCCTGATTATTTAATCTTAGATGAACCAACCGGAGAACTGGACCCGGCTTCATCTTTGCAGATTTTTGAATTATTAAAAAAGTTAAACGAAGAAAAGGGAATTACTGTAATTATTGCTGAGCAGAAAATCATGCTTCTTTGTGAGTTTGTAAAAAAACTCCTTGTTCTGGAAAAAGGTACTGTCGTTCATTATGGAGAAATCCGCAGCACCCTTACTCATCAGAAAGAAATGGAAGAAGCCGGAATAAACTGCCCCAGAGTTTTAACCCTTACCGGCAGAATGGTAGAAGAAAAGCTGACTCCAGCCGATTTAAAAAATGAAGACAGAATTTGTTTGAATGCAGAGGAAGCTGCAGCCTTTGTAAAAAAATATGCCGGAGGAAGATAATGAGCGACGTAATGCTTGAGTTCAGAGATGTAGCCTTTTCCTACAATACAACTGCAAATGTGCAGAATCTTAACGTAGAAATTAAAAAGGGTGATTTTGTTGCCATTATTGGTTCTAACGGAGCCGGAAAATCAACCTTTTCTAAATTGTCTAACGGCCTTTTAACACCAAGCCAGGGAGATGTTCTTGTGCTTGGAGAAAATACCCGCCAGAAAAAAGTAAGCGACCTTGCAAAGCATATCGGCTTCTTGTTTCAGAATCCTGACCGTCAGATTTGCTGCGATACAGTAGAAGAAGAAATTGCCTTCAGCTTAAAGAATAATGGCCTTGATAAAGAAGAAATAAAAAAACGTGTAGAAAAAACTATAGAAGAATTCGGTTTTGATCCAAAGATTGAACCTTACAATATGAGCCGGGGCCAGAGACAGCGCCTTTGTCTTGCCTGTTTAATTGCCCTGAATCCAGAAATCTTAATTTTAGATGAACCAACTACCGGTCTTGACTACCGCGAATGCATGGAAATTATGAACAAAATAAAGGCCTTGAACGCGCAGGGAACCACCGTAATTATGGTCTGCCACGACATGGAAGTTGTCCTTGATTTTGCAAAAAGCATAATCGTGATGACTGCCGGACATATTATTGGTCAGGGGCCGACGAGAGAAATCTTACAGGACAAAGAGCTCTTAGACAGGGCAAGACTGTTACAGCCACAGATTGCGGCTACCTGTTCTTTGCTGGGACCTGAATATAAAGGCATTTTTACAGTTGAAGAAATGATTGCAAAACTTAAAGAGGTAAGGGGATAAATATGAAAGGCTTTTTAGATTATCTTGCAGGAAACACAATTTTACACAGAATGCATCCTCTCAGTAAAATCTTTACAGCAGTTTTACTTTGTGCTGCAGCCTTTGTTTCTTCAAGTTTTGTTTATCTTGCTGGAATTATTATTTTTAATATTTTGCTGGGACTTGTCGGCGACCGCGATAAAATTACAGATTCGGAAGGAAATGTAAAAAAAGTAAGAACAGGACTTTTAAAACGCACTCTGGGCATTTTTAAGGGACTTTTTAGAATGTCAATCTTCCTTTTTATTCTGCAGCTTTTAGTTATTCGTAAGGGAGAAATTGTAATTCCTCTTGGTTCCTCTTTTGGAATTACAGACCTTGCCATAAGAAACGGTCTTCTTCTGGTTATGCGCCTTACAGCGGCAACCATGCCTTTGTCGGTTTTAATTTCGGTTATAAACTTAAATGACCTTTCCAACACTCTGGTAAAGCAGCTGCACCTTCCATACAAGTATGCCTTTACCTTTACTTCTGCAATCCGCTTTATTCCGGTTTTTTCTTCGGAACTTTCGGGAATTATGGAAAGCCAGAAGGCCCGCGGTGTAGATTTTGATGTAAAAAATCCTTTTAAGAAAATCGGTATGATTTTACCTTTGTGTTTTCCACTTTTGATGAGCGCTGTAAGAAAGATTGAATTCACTGCTACAGCTGCTGAACTTAGAGGTTTTTATTTTAGAACCCGTCAGAGCTGCAGCAAGGAATATAAATATCATTTTGCTGATTACGTTTTTATGCTGATAGGACTTGCTGTATTAGCGGGCGCCATAATCTACAGCCTGGCAGTTTAATTCAAAAAAGTCAGGTTTTACTAAAAGCTTAATAGCGGCTTTAAGTTCATCAATATTTATAAGGCCTGTTTTAGAGCTTGCTCCTAAAAGAACCATGTTTGCAACTTTTGGGCTGCCAATCTCTTTGCAGGCCTCTTCTGTATCTACAGTAATAACTGTGCTGCATACTTTTTTAAGATACTCAATCATAGTATCTTCAGAAAAAGTTTTACCTGTAAGACTTGCTGTAGTTGGCTGAAAAATCTTTTTATTTACAATAATCATTCCGTCTTTTTTAAGAAAGTCAGCATTGCGCACAGCTTCTGCTGCTTCAAAAGCAATAATTATGTCTGCCTGTCCCTTTGGAATTAAAGGTGAAAATACATCTTTGCCAATGCGTACATGGCTGGTAACCGATCCGCCTCTTTGAGCCATACCGATTGTTTCTGCAGAAAGAACGTGTTCTCCCCCGGAAATTGCTGCCTGTGAAAGTACTTTAGATGCTAAAACTGTACCCTGTCCGCCAACGCCACAAATTAATATATTTTTTGCCATATTTACCTCTCAATTGCCTTTACAGGACACACTCCGCTGCACAAACCACAGCCGGTACAAAGGGATTTATCAATTTCAACCAGCTTTTTGCCTTTTGCATTTTCTTTTAAGCTCAGGCTTAAGGCCGGACAGCCTAACTCATTAATACATTTTCTGCAGCCAATACATTTTTCTGCATCAACCTTAAGGGCTCCCGGCATTTTGTAGCCGACTTTTGATGCAATACTGATACAAGGAGATTTGAAAATGATTGCACTTACGCCAGGGGCTTCTACTGCACTTTTTACGGCTGCTACAGCCTTTTCCTGGTCAAAAGGATCTACTTCAATAACAGGATTAACACCAATGGCTTCAAGAATCTTTGGTATGCTGATTTTTTCTACAATTTCGCCCATCATTGTAAGGCCGGTTCCAGGATGTGGCTGGTGGCCGGTCATGGCGGTGGTAGAGTTATCAAGAATACAGATGGTCTGATGAGCCTGATTATAAACTGCATTTACCACGCCGGTAATTCCGCTTGCAAAGAAGGTTGAGTCTCCAATAAAGCTGAAGCAGTAGCGGTCAGGTTCGTTGTGATAAAAGCCCTGGGCCATTGTGATGTCGGCTCCCATACATAAACAGGTATCTGTCATATCAAGCGGCTGGGCATTTCCAAGAGTATAACAGCCGATATCGCCGCAGTAGGCAGTTTTTTTACCCTGCATAGCCTTTTTTACTGCATAAAAAGAACCCCGGTGTGGGCAGCCTGCGCACAAAACTGGAGGGCGTACAGGAAGATCAGGCTGGGCTTCTTTTGCAGAGGCCTCTGCTTCCGGACAGAGAATCTTTTTTATGATTTCTACGCTAAGTTCTCCTGCAGCAGGAACTTTACCGTCTAGTTTACCGCTTATTTTACATGCAAGGCCTTTTTTACCTGCAAGTTTTATAAGATTTTCTTCCAGAACAGGGTCCAGCTCTTCAAAAACTAAAATTTCTTTATGAGTTTTAATAAAGCTTTCGGCAAGGTCCTCTGGGAAAGGGTAAGGAGTTCCAATTTTAAGAACAGAAGCATCTTTAATTCCTAAGTTAGAAAGAGCTTCCATTAAATAAGTGTAGGAAATTCCGCCTGTTACAAAGGCTGGGGAAGAGTTCTTTTCTCCTTCCTTTATGCAATTCCATCTGCTCTTAGAAAATTCTTCGGGAAGAATCTTTTCGTTGCGTTCAAAAATTCTAAGGTGATTGTTATAGGATGCGCGTGGAAAAATTACCCAGCGCTTACTGTCTTTTTCGAAAGTGCCCGGAGTACGGCAGGGACCTAAGTCAGGTAATTCCATACTTTCGTAGGCGTGATCAACTCTGGTAGTTGGGCGTAAAAGAACCGGAGTATTATATTTTTCTGAAAGTTCAAAGGCCTCCTGAACCATTTCGAAGGCTTCCTGTGGAGTAGAAGGGTCTAAAACCGGAATTTTTGAATAGGCACCAAAGGTTCTTGTATCCTGTTCTGTCTGGCTGGAGATTGGGCCCGGATCATCGGCAGAAACAATTACCATTCCACCCTTAATTCCTACGTAAGAAAGGCACATTACAGGGTCGCTGGCAACATTTAAACCAACCTGCTTCATGGTAACTAAGGTGCGGCTTCCTGCATAACTTGCGCCGGCTGCAACTTCTACTGCTGCTTTTTCGTTTACTGACCATTCAACATAAGTTCCGGTCTGTTTTTTATATTTAGAAATGAATTCGATTATTTCGCTGGAAGGGGTTCCCGGGTAACCTGCTGCAAGATTTACACCGGCTTTTAAGGCGCCAAGTGCAATTGCCTGGTTTCCCATAATCATCTGTTTTGCCATTTTTTAATGCTCCCATTTAGAATATTTAATTATTTTACCGTAATAAGTTGAAGAATTCATCAATAAAATGTTAATATTCAAAGGAAAATTCTAAAAATGAGGAGAATTTTGTAAATGAAAATTAATAATAATTTCTTAGACCTTGAGCAAAATTATCTTTTTTCTACAGTAGGAAAAAAGCAGAGAGAGTATCAGGCTGCTCATCCTGAAGCAGATGTAATTAAACTTTCTATTGGCGATGTTACCAGACCTCTCGCTCCAGTAGTAATTGAAGCAATGCATAAAGCTGTAGAAGAAATGGCCGATGAGAAAACCTTCAGAGGCTATCCTCCAGAGACAGGTTATGAATTTATAATTGAAAAAATCTTAAAACACGATTTTACAGACCGCGGTATTAAGATGGATAAAAGCGAGATTTTCCTTTCTGACGGTGCAAAATCTGATTGTGGAAACATTGGTGATATTTTTGCAGTTGATAATAAAATCGCTATCTGCGACCCTGTTTATCCTGTTTACCTTGATACAAACATTATGAACGGCCGCAAAAATAATATAATCATTATGCCTTGTAAAGAAGAAAACGGCTTTATGCCTCAGCTTCCTGCAGCAGGTGACCAGGTTCCGGATATCATTTATCTGTGTTTCCCAAATAACCCAACCGGAACTGTTGCCAGCCGCGAAGAACTTAAAAAATGGGTTGATTATGCAAATGCTCATCACTCCCTTATTCTTTTTGATGCTGCATACGAAGCCTTTATTACAGATAATTCTGTACCAAAATCAATTTACGAAATTGAAGGAGCAAGAAGCTGCGCTATAGAATTCCGTTCTTTCTCTAAGACTGCAGGTTTTACCGGCGTTCGCTGCGGTTATACTGTAGTTCCACACGATTTAGTATTCGACGGAACAGAATTAAATGCTTTATGGTTCCGCCGCCAGAGTACAAAGTTCAACGGTGTTTCTTATGTTACTCAGAGAGCTGCAGAAGCAATTTATTCAGAAGAAGGTCAGAAACAGATTCAGCAGAATCTTGATTACTACCGTGCAAATGCAAAAATCATTTTTGATGGTCTTACCCAGGCCGGCTTCAAATGCTATGGCGGAATCTACTCTCCATACATCTGGTTCAAGGTGCCGGAAGGCTATACTTCATGGTCATTCTTTGATGAACTTCTTGATAAGTGTAATGTTGTTGGTACACCAGGAAGCGGCTTTGGAAAATGCGGAGAAGGCTTCTTACGTCTTACTGCTTTTGGAAATAAAGAACGCACAATTGAAGCTGTAGAAAGAATTAAAAAGGTTTACGGTAAATAAGAGGGGGATTTTTATGGAAGAAGTTTTATACTTCAAGAATGCAGAAGCTACTATTTCAAGTTTTGCTTCTGCTCCACGTGTAATCCGCTTTTAGTTCCTGTCTACCACCACTTTCTGTTATCGTTAAGATACTTTAAGTGGATATTCTTTATTTTTAATCCATCTGCCCCTACATAAAGGCGGCAGATGGAGAAACGTTCAGGAAGGGTAAGCTGTTGAGTAATCGAAACATCCTGCCCTTTACTTCCATTAAATACCATACTTACCATAGGAATTCCCTGATAGAAGATTGTTACAGGCAGCTGTGCTACCTGGCCGGCATCTGAACTTGCGGTAAGACTTACTTCGTAAGTTCCAGGGCATTCAACATCGAAAGGTAAAGAGAAGTTTGTTTTAGCCTTGCTTTCTTTGTAAGTTAAGTCGTAGGTTAGCTCTTTTCCAAGAGGAATAAATTTAACTTCATCAATTGTAATTTCTGACTCATCTGCTTTTTTATTGATGATTTCCACCTTCTGCTGGCTATTCAAAAGTCTTTGCATTGCCTGAGACTTCATTACAAAATTACAGATGTTGATGGCGTTACGCTGCAGTTCTCCTCGGGAAATTTTTCCGTTCTCAAGTGATTCAAGGGTGTTGTCTCCCATGGTGTTTTTGCTTCCGTCCGGGCAAACCATGTAAAGGTCGTTCTGGGCTCCAATCATCTGGGCAAAGTTTTTATTGTCTGCCTTGCCGCCAGGAGTGTTGATGTCTGCCCACCAGTCGGTCATTACAATTCCTTTAAAGCCCCATTCCTTGCGCAGTACAGTTGTACACAGATCATAGTTTCCTGCTGTGTAAAGGCCGTTTACCATTCCGTATGTGGTCATAACAGAGTCTGCACCATTTTTTACGGCAATTTCGAAGCCCTTGAGGTAGATTTCCCTTAAGGCTCTTTCTGAAACAATGGAGTTGTGGGCTCTGCGGTTTGTTTCCTGGTTATTTGCACAAAAGTGTTTGATTGTTCCTGTTACGCCGGCTGTCTGTAAGCCCTGAACCATGGCGCTTCCTATCTGACCGGTAAGATAAGGATCTTCAGAAAAATATTCAAAGTTACGGCCGTTTAAAGGATGACGGTGTATGTTCATTCCGGGGCCTAAAAGGTTTTCTACCTTGTTGCTCACTAATTCAAGACCGGTAAAGCTGTAAAGTTCCTTTACAAGTTCCTTATTAAAGGTTGAGGCAATTGAAGTTCCGTTTGGTAAAGAGAAGGCTTTAATTCCGCAGTCCAGGCGCATGCCGGAAGGTCCGTCATCGCAGCAGCAGACTGGTATTCCAAATTCTTCCCTCAAGCGGGGAGAAACTCCTCCAAAGGCAGAGGCGGTTCCGGCAGTAACCAGGGAACTTCCCATTCCTTCTCCACGGATAAGGCAGCTTAAATCTTCATCGCTAAGAAGAGATACAAAATCTTCCATGCTGATTTTTTTATTATATACATCTTCAAGTCTGTATTTTCCTGTAAGCTTATTTGTAAGGTCTGCAGGGCGGTTTTGAAGTCTTACTTTAAGGCTGTCATTTGTTGAACTTGGGCTGTCTTCCATAATGAGATTAATGTTTTCATTTGTTTCGGAAACAGCATTTACTGCGGCAATAGCATTTTTACTGCCCGCAGCTTCTGCATGAAAACGCTTAAAACTTTCTACAGGAGCCATAACTTCTTCGCACTGTGTAAGAATCAGATTTTCTTCTATATTAAAAGTAAAAATCTCTTTTGCACTTCTTACGTCTGAGCCTGCAAAAAGCTGATATTTTCCTGCTTCAAGAAGCCAGCAGGATTTGTTCTTTGTAATACCGGAATCATCATAAGAAGCAAAATTATAATATGGAATTACGAAGTCTATGCTTTCTGACTGACCAGCCTTTAATAAAGCAGTTTTTTCAAAATCTACAAGAACTTTATCTGCCTTTCCAAGTTTTCCCTGTGGAGCCTTTATATAGATTTGTGCAACTTCTTTTCCTGCTGTCTTTCCACAGTTGCTTACTTTTAATTTTACAGAAAGTTCTTTTGCTTCAAAATTATTTTTTACTTGCAGGCTTTCTATATTAAAGTTTGTATAACTCAAACCAAAGCCAAAGGGAAAGAGAACCTTGTCTTTTGCAAAAGTTTCAAAATAGCGGTAGCCCACAAAAATATCTTCGCTGTAAATGTTTGCTGCAGGATTTCCAAAATTCTTTGAAGAAGGATAATCATCAAGGCTTTTTGCAATTGTATCGGTAAGTTTACCACATGGATTTACTTCGCCAGTAAGCGCCTGTGCTGTTCCAAGTCCTCCAAGCATTCCTCCCTGCCATACATACATAATGGAATCTGGTTTACAGCTTTCTGCAAAGCCCATATCAATGATGTTTCCAACATTCAGAAGAACTGCCATTTTTTTAAAGGCTTTTCTTACTACCTGCATCATCATTAATTCTTCATCACTAAGATAGTAAGAACCTTTTTCTGCCTTGTTATCTTTTTCTTCGCCTGCAGTACGTCCAATAATTACAATTGCAATATCAGACTTTGCGGCTGCGGCTTGTGCAACTTCGCTGCTAAGAGGCATTTCTTTCTGGGACCATTTTGTACCTTCCCAGCCGATTCCGGCATCATAGGGATTTTCTTTTTCCCAGTCTTCGTAAATTTTCTTGAGTTCCTGATTAATCTGAACTCCTTTTAACTCAAGACCTTCTACTATATTATAAACTTTATCGACGTTTACCATTCCGCCGGAACCGGTTCCGCTTTTATAGTAGTTTGTTTGAATTCTTCCAAAAACAGAAACTTTATCTGTTTTATTCAATGGAAGAACATTGTTATTATTTGTTAATAAAACACAACCTTCTGCAATTGTCTGAATTGCACACTCTTCGTATTTTTTCCAGTCTAAAATCTTATTCATAGGCGTTATAGTAGAGAAAATTTTTCTTTATGGGAAGAGGCGAAAAAGCCCATGAGAAATTTTAAAACAAAATTTAATGATAATAAAGCGAATAATTTTATATTTACTATATGATTTCGGATTTATTATTTTAATGGAAAATAAAGTCTGAAAAAGACAAGATAGAGGAGTAATTATGAAAAAAATGTTCAAGAGGACAATTTCTACTGCAGTATTTGCAGCATTGGTTCTTTCTAGTGTAACAGCTTTGCCTTTCGGAAAGAAAGCAAAAAAAACATCAAAAATTGAATACACTCAGTTTGATGATGTAGAAAAGAAAACAGACAAGTCAGGAAAAGTTTATGATCTTGGCGGAATGAGTATTGCAATTGTTGACTGGTGGTCAGGAAAAAATGCAGAAGATATTCCTGCAAACTCTCCTGCAGAAGAAGAAACTCGTGCTTTCCACAAATGGCTTCAGCAGACTTACAACTTCACAATGATTCAGAAACAGCTTGGTGTAAGCTGGGATAAACATCCTGAAGATGTTGCTAACTTCTGTATGTCTAAATCAAAAGAAAATTACGTTATCGTAATTGACCCACGTTCTGCAATTACCGGTGTAAAAGCAGGTCTTTATTATGATTTATCTAAATTAGATAACATTGACTGGTCAGATCCAAAATGGGCTTCTGGAACAGAAAAAGTTCTTACAAAAGGAAAATCATTCTATGCAATGCGTCCTTTAGCTCCAGAGCCACGCGGTGGTGTATTCTTCAATAAACGTCTTTTACAGGAAGCAGGTATTGATCCAGATCTTCCTTACGATTTACAGAAACAGGGAAAATGGACATGGAAAACCTTTGAAGACCTCGTAAAAAAATGTACTTTCGATGCTGATAACGACGGTGTAATCGATCACTACGGTATGGCTAACTCTTCAACAGAATTTGTTCCATTAGCAGTTATGTCTAACGGTGTTCACATGATTGGCCGCGACAAAAACGGAAAATTAGTAAACAATGTTGGAACAGATCAGTCACTTGAAGCTTTATCATGGTGTGCTCACATGGCTACTTCTTACGAAATGCCACAGCCAGAAGGATCTAACTGGGACTGGATGTATGCTGCATTCCTTAACGGACAGGTTGCTTTCTTAGTTGACCAGCAGTATCACACAAACAGAAACGGAGACTTCTTCAACATGGTTGATGACTACGGATTTGTTTGCTTCCCATTAGGACCAAAAGGTGACGGAAAATATAAGACACTTCATAACGATAACATGTATGTTCTTCCTGCTTTCTATGATGATGCTCGCGCTGCAAAAATTGCAAAAGCCTTTGACTTGTGGACAGACTCAACACCAGGTTATGATGGACCAGATGCATGGAAAGACGGTTTCTATCCTTGCTTCCGCGATGCCCGTGCTGTAGATGAAACTCTTGAATTAATGCGTGCTGAACCAAATCCACGTTTTGATACAATGATATCTGGCATAAATTACATGGGTGATGTAATATGGGTAGTATACCCTGGTTATGTAACACCACAGCAGGCTTATGAAGATACTAAAAATAACTGGGCAGCTTTAATTAAAGAGGCAACATACTAATATGAAGAAAATTATCTGTTTATGTTTGATTATGGCAACTTTTACAGTTGGGGTTTTTTCGAAAGAAATGAAAGACATTAGTGCTACAGAAGTAACTAAGCTTATGGGAACCGGATGGAACCTTGGTAACACACTTGATGCTATTGCCGGTAGGGGTCTTGGTTCAGAAACCAGTTGGGGTCAGCCAAAGACAACTAAACAGATGATTGATAATCTTTCAGCTTCAGGAATGAAAACAATCCGCATTCCTGTAAGCTGGTCAAATCATATTATTGACAAAGCAGGAACCATAGATCCAGCCTGGATGGCCCGAGTTAAAGAAATTGTTGACTGGGCTATTGCAGACGATATGTATGTAATCCTGAATTGTCATCACGACAATGCCGAAACTCCAAACGGTTTAACTGCTAACAAAGGTTATTATCCAAGCAGTAAAGGCCTTAAGGAGTCTGTAAAATTTGTAAAAAGAACCTGGACACAAATAGCTAAGACTTTCAACAACGATTACGATGAACATTTAATTTTTGAAACCTTAAATGAACCACGTTTAAGAAATACCGGAGTTGAATGGACCTATTCTTCTAACGATTCAGATTGCAAGGATTCTATGAATGTACTTAATAAATTGAATCAGACTGCTGTTGATGCAATTCGTGCCAGCGGTGGAAATAATGCAAAAAGATTCATTATGTGTCCTTCTTATGCTGCTGCTCCAGAAGCTGCTCTTAATTCCGACTTCAAAATGCCTGCAGACAAGGCAAAAGAAAAATTAATTCTTTCAGTTCATATGTACACACCTTATTCTTTTGCAGGTCAGGCACCAGGAGCCAGAACTTATACTCCTGCAATTCAAAACTCTTTTGCAGCTATGTTCAAAAAACTGAATACTAACTTTGTTCAGAATGGAATTGGTGTAGTTATTGGTGAATATGGAGCTGTAAATAAGAATAATCTTGAAGACCGTGTAAAATGGTTTACAAATTATATTAAGTATTCACAGCAGAACAATCTTCCTGCAGTTTTGTGGGATAACGGAGCCTGGCGTGTTCCAAACGGAACAACAGAATACAGCGAAAAATTCGGCTACTATAATAGACTTAAGGGTGACTGGTACTTCCCTGAAATTCTTGAAGCTATTATGAGTGAAGTAAAATAGTTATAAAGTCCGGCTTTAAGTGGCTTAGTCCCATTTATTGCTGAGGCAAAATATCTTTATTTTTGAAATACTGCTGGTAATGCAATTTACGATATTCGTAAGGTGTGTTACCAGTATGTTTTTTAAAGACATTAATAAAATGACTGTGGGAAGAGAAGGCAAAATAATTGCTGATATCCACAGAAGAATAATCTGTATAAACAAGCATCTTTTCTGCGGCTTCAATTTTTAACTTTGTAGCGTATTGAAAAATTGTAATGCCGGTTTCTTTTTTAAACAATTCACACAAATAAGATTTATTGATTTTTAAGTGGCTGCTTATTTCGTCCAGGGAGATTTTTGTATTCAAGTGATTGTAAATGTATTCAGAAGTTTTTAATACATTTTTTGACAGACCTACATTCTTATGAATTTTATGCATGCGTTCTGTAAAATCAAAAACAACTTCCTGATGAAGAATAATTATTTCGTCTGTAGTTTTACAGTTATCAAGCTGCTGAATATAAATATCACTAAGAGTGTAGGCAGATTCTGCAGGCATACCACCTTCAATACAAAAGCGGGTAATCATGGCAATTGTAATAATAAGGTGGTAGCGCAGGTTTCTTAATGGGTTGGAAGATAATTTTCCTAATTTATTCGATGTGATTGGAACCAGATGCTTTTTTACTTCTTCAAAATCTCCGCTGCGAACCGCATTGTAAAAGTGCATTTCGTCGCTGTAGGGAAGATGAAAATTTGCATACTCCTGCTGAAGGAATAATTTGTAAGAAAGTATAGGTTCTTTATCCATATTATAAATTCTCTCCATTGCTTTGAATTACTTCTTTATACCAGAAGGCAGAATCTTTCATGGTTCTTTCCATTGTCTGGTAATTGATGTATATAAGTCCGAAACGTGGGTTATAGCCCTTTGCCCATTCAAAATTGTCCATAAGTGACCAGTGGAAGTAGCCGTCTACCTGACAGCCCATTTCTGTGCTTTCCTTAAGACCTTTTAAGTAACGGTGTAAGAAGTCTATGCGGTTAGAATCATGAACTTTTCCGTCCAGGTGAACCCAGTCGTGGGTAGAAATACCGTTTTCTGTAATGATGATTGGAAGATTGTAGCGTTTCCAATTGTGAAGAACGCCCCACTTAAGGGCCTTGTCGTAGGTGCCCCAGCCGAGTTCGGTGTGTGGATAACCCTGTTTAAGGTTGCAGTCCCCCTTACCACAATACTGGGCTTCGTAAATATTCAGACCAATAAAATCAATCTTTTCGTTTATAAGCTCCATATCTCCTGCAGAGAAGGCAGGGAAGAGGTCTCCAGCTTCTTTTAAGAGCTGTTCAGGATAATGGCCAAAAACAATAGGATCCAGCCAGTAAGACTGAGCCCAGGCAAATCCGCCTAAACCAGAATAGAAGTAAGCATCATAAGCCATTTCTTCATCATCTTTAGTTAATGGAATTTTAGGCTGGGTTGCAACAGTAATTCCTACCTTGCAGTCTTTTACATATTCCCTTAAAACTCTTACAGCTTTTCCGTGGGCCATATGAATATTATGACCAACCTGCAGAATTTCTTTTGTATTCATGGTAAGACCAGGAGCATGAGTACCATCTCCGTAACCGAGCATCATAAAAACTGAAGGTTCATTAAAGGTGATAAAATTCTTTACCCTGTCACCAAAATTCTTTGCAACAACTGTGGTATATTCTTCAAACCATTTTGTAGATTCCGGATTAAGCCAGCCGCCCTTCTGATGTAAAACATAAGGCAGATCCCAGTGGTAAAGGGTTACAAAAGGGGTAATGTTATATTTTAAAAGTTCATCAATAAGATTGTTATAAAATTCAATTCCCTTTGGATTGATTCGACCGCTTCCTTCCGGAAGAATTCTTGCCCAGGAAATTGAGAATCTGTAAGCCTTGAGGCCCATTTCGGCCATAAGTTTTACATCTTCCTTGTATCTGTGGTAGTGATCACAGGCTGCATTGCCGTTTTCAAAACGTTCTATTTTTCCTTTTGCAGTGCAAAACTCATCCCAGATGTTAAGACCCTTGCCATCTTCGTTATAAGCTCCTTCAATCTGATAAGCTGCAGTTGCTGCACCCCAAAAAAAATCTTTCTTAAAAGACATAAAAACCTCATTCCTATTATCATTAAGATTTCATAAAAAATCTAATGTTACTTTAAGTTGCACTATATTTTAAAAATACCACATAATTATAAAAACTTGTATAAAATTCGGAATAATAATTTATGATTTTTACAAATCTGATTATATAAAAAAATAACCACCCGAATCCATAAGATTAAGGTGGTTATAAAAAGTTTATAATACTTGTTTAATTATTAATGATGATTTTTGCAGGCAGCACAGCTTCCGCAGGATCCACATGAGTGACCACAGGTGGATTTTCCTTTTTTATGGTCTTTGACCATTTTAACTATAATTGCAGAAACTATTGCTGCTAAAATTATTGTTACAAGAAGTGTACCCATAGCATAATCCTATTTTGTATTTAATGTTTTTGCTTCAGTATATTTTTTGAAGAATAACATATAAATCATACAGGCAAGAAGAGCAATTGCCAAGATAAGTCCAACAATGTTTACATTGCCTGTAAATAATTTACCAAACTGATTTATAAAGAAGGCGATTACATAAGCGAAGCCGCACTGGTAACCGATTGCAAACCAGGTCCATTTTGCGTTGTTCATTTCGCGTTTGATAGCACCGATTGCGGCGAAACAAGGTGCACACAAAAGGTTGAATACTAAGAATGAGAAACCTGTAACACCTGTGAAGGCCTGACCAAGAGCCTGGAAGGCTGTCATTTCTTCGCTGCCATAGATAATTCCCATTGTACCTACAATGTTTTCCTTTGCAACAAGACCTGTAATTGATGCAACTGCTGCCTGCCAGTTTCCCCATCCAAGAGGAGCGAAAATCCAGGCAATAGCACCACCAATTTTAGCAAGAATAGAAGCATCAAGTTCATCTTCTGCAAGCATGCGGAAGCCGTCATCTGCCCAGCCAAAGAAGCTTGTGAACCATACGATGATTGTTGAAAGAAGAATGATTGTTCCGGCTTTTTTGATGAAAGACCAGCCGCGTTCCCACATTGAGCGGAGAACGTTTCCTAAAGTTGGAAGGTGGTAAGCAGGAAGTTCCATAACGAATGGAGCTGGCTGACCGGCAAACATTTTTGTCTTCTTAAGCATAATACCAGAGATGATGATTGCTGCCATTCCAATAAAGTAAGCAGAAGTTGCAACCCAGGCAGAACCGCCGAAAATTGCACCTGCAATCATGGCAATGAATGGAACCTTTGCACCACAAGGGATAAAGGTTGTTGTAATGATTGTCATACGGCGGTCGCGTTCATTTTCGATTGTACGGCTTGCCATAATTCCAGGAACACCACAACCTGTTCCAACAAGCATTGGAATAAATGATTTTCCAGATAATCCGAATTTGCGGAATACCCTGTCCAGAACGAAGGCAATACGAGCCATGTAACCGCAGGCTTCAAGGAAGGCAAGAAGAAGGAAAAGAACCAGCATCTGTGGAACAAAGCCTAATACTGCGCCAACGCCGGCTACAATACCGTCAAGAATAAGGCCCTTAAGCCATTCTGCTGTTTCTAACTTATCAAGACCAGCTCCGATGAGGGCAGGAATACCTGGAACCCAAACACCATATTCAGCAGGATCTGGACCTTCGCCATATTTTTCCTGCATTTCTTTAGCTTCTGCAATCATATCTTCTGTAATTTCGATTGGGTCAGAAAGCTCAAGAGTTTCTTCATCTTCAATGACGTAAGTGTTTTCACCATTTTCTACTGCTTCAAGAATCAGAGCAGTATCGCCATATTCTTCTGCAGCTTCTTCGTAAGCAGAGCTTCCAATTCCAAAGAGGTGATATCCGTCTCCGAACAAACCGTCGTTTGCCCAGTCTGTTGCAGCAGAACCAATACCAACCATAGAAATCCAGTATACGCAGAACATGATTGCAGCAAAGATTGGAAGACCTAACCAGCGGTTAGTTACAATACGGTCAATCTTATCTGAGGTTGAAAGTTTGCCTGCATTCTGTTTTTTGTAACTTGATTTAAGAATGTTTGCAATGTAAATATAGCGTTCATTTGTAATGATACTTTCTGAATCATCATCAAGTTCTTTTTCTGCAGCAACAATGTCATTCTCAATGTGTGCTAAAGTATCCTTGTCAATCTTGAGGCTTGAAAGCAGCTTTTCGTCTCTTTCAAAAATCTTGATTGCATACCAGCGCTGCTGTTCTTCAGGAAGGTTATGAACTACAGCTTCTTCAATATGAGCAATTGCATGTTCAACAGCTCCAGAGAAAGTGTGCTGAGGAATTGTTTTAACTCCCTGTGATGCAGCAATAGCTTCTTCTGCGGCCTGCATAATTCCAGTTCCTTTAAGAGCTGAAATTTCTATAACCTTGCATCCTAACTGAGAAGAAAGTTCTTTAACATCAATTTTATCTCCAGACTTTTTAACAAGGTCCATCATGTTTAAGGCAATTACAACTGGAATTCCAAGTTCTGTAAGCTGGGTTGTAAGATATAAGTTTCTTTCAAGGTTAGTTGCATCTACAATATTTAAGATAACATCTGGACGCTGACCAATAAGATAATTTCTTGCTACTACTTCTTCCATTGTGTATGGAGAAAGAGAATAAATACCAGGTAAGTCAGTAATGATGACTCCTTCGTGTTTTTTAAGTTTTCCTTCTTTCTTTTCTACTGTAACTCCAGGCCAGTTTCCTACAAACTGATTTGAACCTGTAAGGGCATTAAAGAGGGTTGTTTTACCACAGTTTGGGTTTCCTGCCAGGGCAATTCTGATTTCTTTTTTCATCTTATTCCACCTCGATTATTTCTGCGTCTGCTTTTCGCAGTGAGAGTTCATAGCCTCTAACGGTAACTTCAATAGGGTCACCAAGAGGAGCAACTTTACGAACGAATATTTCTATTCCCTTTGTAACTCCCATGTCCATGATGCGTCTTTTTACAGGACCTTCACCATACAACTTAACCACTTTTACGGTTTCGCCAATTTTTGCGTCGCGTAACGTCTTCATATAGCCTCCATTTATCAAACCATTATCTTTCTTGCCATGTCTTCATTTATGGCAACGCGAGATTCTTTTACCTTTACAATTACATTTCCACATAAGGAATTTACGATAGTAATTGTACCGCCAACTACAAAGCCAAGATTTGCAAGATGTCTTTTGACTTCTTCGTTTCCACCAATTTTTTTGATAATTTGTTCTTTGTCTTTGTCTGCAACTATTAAAGGGATCATAATAAACTCTGATTGTTTTAGTAAAAACTAACAATTACGTTAGTATTAACAAACAGAATGTTAGCGCAATATAACAATTTAATCAATAGATAGAAGAGAATTTGAGATTAGATATAGTACATGGTCCCATAATCCATTTTGTTTCGTTCAACAAGCTGTTCGAGAGTGATGCTGTCTACAAAAGAATTAATGGTTTCTTCAAAATCGTTCCAGAACTGGTCTATACCAATGTTCGAAACAACATTATTTTCGGATTCTGTTACTGGAGAAAGTTCCCCTTCCAGTGCGCGAAGAATTTCTCCGGCAGTATAATCTTCAGTTTTTTTTATGAGCCTGTAACCGCCGTTTGAACCTCTGATTCCGGTTATTAGTCCTGCCTTACTTAACTGAATAAAAATCTGCTCCAGATACTTTATGGAAATATTGTGTCTGTGCGATAAGAGTTTAAGAGGAGTAAATTTCCCTTCGGGTTGTTCAGCAAGTTCTGTCATAATTAAAAGAGCATACTGGCCTCTGGTTGAAATTTTAAACATAATTTTCTCCTGAAAAAACAAATGATTTAATGATTCAGATACAATAAACCTATTAAAATAATAGGTAAAAGTTATAGTAAATTTAATGCAGAAAACCTACTATGTCAATAGGTAAAAGCTTTGTGGATGTGGATGTTTTTTTTGGGGGGGTGGGTGATGTGGAGGGGAGCAGGATAGATTGTGTAAAATTAAATAGTGTAATAGGTATGTACATTTTTTTATTATTTAGTTATATTTGCTGCATGGTAAGAAACAAATCACTCTTAGTAATTTTACTTGCAGGACTTTCTTTATTTTCCTGCAAATCATCTTCTTCAGGTATTTCTTCTAAAACAGAAGACTGGAAAAGTAATTACACCTTTGTTTTTGTTCATGGACTTTCCGGCTGGGGCCATTATGATTTTAGGAACAAATTTTTTCCTTATTGGGGATTAAAAAATGGTTCCTTAATGAAGCAGCTTCGTAAGGAAGGTTTTTCTGCATATGATGCATCAGTTGCGCCTCAGGGGAGTGCCTGGGACCGGGCCTGTGAACTCTATGCTCAGCTTACAGGAAGCCGTACGGATTACGGAAAGGAACATTCCCAGCGCTGTGGGCACGAACGTTATGGCCGTGATTTTTCTAAAAAGCCTCTCATAAAAAAATGGGATGCTGGGAACAAAATAAATTTGATTGGACATTCCTTTGGTGGAGTTACCGTAAGGCTTCTGGCTCATCTTATGGCAGAAGGGGCTGCGGCAGAAATAGCGGTAACCGAGGCTGACGATTTAAGTCCTTTGTTTGCCGGCGGGAAGGGGGACTGGATTTACTCTGTAACTGCCATTGCGGCTCCCCATAACGGCACCTCTGCCTATCATGTTCCGGACGAAAATCCTGAACCAAAAAGCTGGGGCCAGAAAATGATGGATAAAATCAATGCTCCGGATAAAGATTCCCGTGCAGATTACGACTATGCAGATTTTGACATGCATGTTCAGAATGCAGATGAAATTAATAAATGGCTTACAACCCTGGATTCTGCCTTTTATTTTTCTTATCCCTGTGCTGCTACAAAAGAGGCAGAGGATGGAAGTCAGGAACCTGTAACAGAAATTATGGAAAAGCTTTTTCAGCGAAGTTCAAAAAGAATGGGAGCCTTCGAAGGTACCTGTCCGGACGGAGCTGTTTTTACAAAAGAGTGGCAGAAAAATGACGGACTTGTAAATACCATATCAGCAAGAGCACCTTCTCATTCAAAATCCTGTGATTTTTATGATGGTGTTGAAATAAAAAAAGGAATATGGTATGTAATGCCAGAGTACACAGGAGATCACATGTCGCTGCAGGGTGGTCTTACTATAAAAAACAATATCACAGATTTTTATATAAAACATCTGAATATGATAAACTCTTTATAATTTCGAGGTATATGATGAATACAAAGCAGAAAACAGCTTTTTGCTTAAATCTTTTAATTTTTGTTTCAGTAGTATTTTCTACAACAGCCATGTTAACCGGCTTTAATTTTATGGGCGGCAGCGGTGTATTGTCAGCTGCAAACTGGCTTGCTTTCAGATATTTTACGGTAGACTCTAATGTGCTTGCCGGTCTGGTATCTCTGCTTTACATAATTTACATGCTGACTCCAGCCGGAAAAAAATCAGAAAGACTTCCAAAGGCAATGTATATTCTTAAGCTTGCTGCAACAACCGGTGTTACATTAACAATGATGGTTACAGTCTTCTTCCTGGCCCCCCGCAGTGCTACAACCTATTGGGATTTATTTATGAATTCCAATCTTTTTATGCATTTGCTTACACCACTTTTCTGCATAATTACCTTTGTTTTCTTTGAGGCAGCAGACAATCCTTCTTTTGCTCTAAGTCCTGCCGGCGTAATTCCAATGGTACTTTATGCATCTTTCTATATTCCAAATATCTTTTTACATCTGGAAAACGGAAAGACTTCCTACAATTATGACTGGTACGGCTTTTTGTTTGCAGGCGTAAACACAGTCTGGATTGTTGTGCCTCTTATCCTTCTTATTACCTGGGTTTTTGCCATCTGCTTATGGGGCTTTAACAGGCTTTGTAATTCTAAGCGTTAGCCTTTCGCAAAATCCAATTAACAAGTTTAGTAGAAATCAAACCTCCGCTGGTGCTTATAAGGCTTTCCAGCGGATTTTCTTTTATGGCGCTTATTGCAATTTTTACAGAAGGATCATCCTTAGATTTACCTTTCATAGAAAATAAAAGTCCCCGGGTAAGAATTTTTAAAAAGATTCTTACAAAGCGGCTTTCTTTTGCCATATCGCCAAGGCTGTTCTGGCTTGTAAAAGAGCCCTTGTGCACTTCTTCTACATAAAGATTATTAAAGAACTTTTCATAAAGGGTGGTAGAAGGAATATAGGAAGAGTTTGCTTCGTTATTAATAAAGTCAGCAGCTTCCTTAGAAAGAGAAATTTCTTTTTCGAGCACAATATTGTTTACAGATTTTCCAACCTGAATTTTATAGCTGCCATCCCTTGCAAGAAAATCATGAATACTGATGTCATATTCCTTAAAAGAATTGTCGTCCAGTTCAATGCAAACGGTTTTGCTTTCTTTAGCCTTCAGACTTGTTTTTGCAAAGCCCCTCAGCTGAGGGATATCAGTGCATACATAAACCTGAGAAATTTCGCTTCCATCAACATCACCGGTATTTGAAAGCTCAAAGCTAAGGGTGATTTTGCCAGGGGAAGGCTGATTAATTTTAAGGTCTGAATACTCAAAACTGGTGTAACTTAAGCCAAATCCGAACTCGTAGCGAACCGGAATATTCTTTGCCGTATAGTGACGGTAACCTACAAGGCAGCCTTCTTTATATTCAATGTTATCGCCTTCGGGTGCAAAATTGCCATAGCAGGGAGTGTCTTCAATTCTGTAAGGGAAACTTTCTGCAAGTTTTCCGGAAGGATTTTTTTTTCCGCTTAAAAGACTTGCACAGGCTTCTCCGCAGGCTTCGCCGCAAAGGTACATATGTAAAATTGCCTTTACCCGGTCTGCAAAATAAAAGTCTACCGGTGCACCACTAAAAGAAACAATGATGACTTTGGCTCCAAGATTAAGGGTTCTTTCGAGCAGGGTAAGCTGATTTTCCGGCAGAGAAAGACTGCTTCTGTCAAAGCCTTCGCCTTCAAATTCTTCAGAAAGACCGCAGAAAAATAAAACCGGGCAATCTTTTTGAACTGCTTCGGTTATAAGAGCAACGGCTTCTTTTTCCAGCTCCTGGTCGTTTTCTTCTTTTTTGTATAAATCAGAATTATAGCCCTGGGCATAATTTACTTTATAGCCGCAGTTTTTAAGGCTTTCAAGTGCATTGGGATAGACTGCTGAATTAATATGACTGGAACCGCCCCCCTGAAATTTCATTTCTTTTGCCATCTGGCCAATAACATAAAGTTCTTCTTCTTTTAGTGGAAGAATAGAATCATTTTTCAAAAGGACTGCAGAATCGCAGGCAAGCTTAAGGGCAATAGCATGCTGCTCTGTAAAATCAAGTTTTCCGCAAGGTTTTTTCTTATCCCATTCTCTGTAATTTTTTGCAAGGTCAATTATGAGGGAATTTGCTTCGTCCAGTTTTTCGCGTAATTCCTGGTCGCTGTCATATTTTTCGAGCAGCTGGGAATCAAAATATCCGCAGGAATCCGGCATGGCAAGAGTCATTCCGGCCTTTAAACAGTCATTTGCTCCCATACAGGCTCCCCAGTCAGAAATAACGACTCCCTTATATTGCCATTTGTTTCTTAAAAGTTCGGTTAGAAGAAAGGGACTTTTTGCTGCGTATTCGCCATTTACCTTGTTATAGGAAACCATAAGGGCATGAGGATTTGCTTCTTTTATGACAATTTCAAAGGCTCTTAAATAAATTTCAAAAAGAGTTTTTTCATCAACAATTGAATTGGAAGTCTGACGCCTTTTTTCCTGATTGTTGCAGGCATAGTGTTTAACACAAGACCCCCTTCCGTTTTGCTGCAGGCCTTTTACATATTCGGCGGCAAGGCTTCCTGCCAGGTAGGGATCTTCAGAAAAATATTCAAAGTTTCTTCCGCACAGGGGAGATCTTTTAATATTGATTCCGGGGCCAAGAACTAAATCTACAGAATCATTTACGGCTTCGTCAGAAATTGCCTTACCAAGTAAGGCTAGACTTTCCCTGTTCCAGCTTGATGCAATGCAGCTTGCGGTTGGAAAGCAGGTTGCCAGGTGACTGTTGTTTAAGTCTGAATAATTTTCTGCATCCTGTTTTCTTAGTCCGTGGGGACCATCACTCATCCAGAAAGCAGGGATTTTTCCCCCGGCATCAAAAGTTTCCCAGCTTCCCTTACCGTTAAATAATCTGATTTTTTCTTTTTTAGATAGTGATTTTACTATCTCTGAGCTTGTAGTAAACATTTATAAATCTCCTTTATTTTATTCTAAGTTTAATTTTGCAATTATTTTTTTCTGCCGTCAATAAGAAAATATCTTAATTAGAAAGGGGAATTGCAGCTTTTTTTTTGCTAAGATAAAATGCAGGTATGGAAGATTTAGCAGAAAATCAGTTTGATAGAACAGCCCTGCTTTTAGGAGAAAGGGCTGTAGAGGCCCTTAGCCGTGCACATGTTGCTGTTTTTGGAGTTGGCGGAGTAGGGGGCTATGTTGTAGAAGCCCTTGTTAGAAGCGGAATTCAGAATATTGATATTATTGATAATGATACTGTCTGCCTTACAAATTTAAATCGCCAGATAATTGCGCTGCATTCTTCTTTGGGCCGTTACAAGGTTGATGTTATGAAAGAGAGGATTTTAGATATAAATCCCCGGGCAAAGGTTAATGCCTTAAAGTGTTTTTATCTTCCCGAAACTGCCGGTCTTTTTGACTTTTCTAAATATGATTATGTGGTAGATGCCGTTGATACAGTTACTGCAAAAATGTCGTTGATTAGTCAGGCAAAGGCTGCCGGCTGTAAAATTATCTGCAGTATGGGGGCCGGAAATAAGCTGGATCCTACAATGTTTGAAGTAGCTGATATTTCTAAAACTTCTGTTTGCCCTCTGGCCCGGGTTGTCCGCCAGGAATGTAAAAAAAGAAATATTAAGGATGTAAAGGTTGTTTTTTCAAAAGAAAAGCCGGTCACTTTTTCTGGAAAGATGAATCCTGATTCTCCCGGCAGCACAGCCTTTGTTCCCTCTGTGGCCGGGTTAATAATTGCGGGCGAGGTAATAAAGGATTTAACCAGGTAGTCTTCCTTCCCGCGCATTAGTCTTTCTTCCGCGCATTAGTTTTTCTTCCTGCGCGTTATATCTTCTTCCACCGCGCCCTATTTAAGCATGAATTTTTTTGCAACTGCAATTCCAATTTTGTATGGAAGAGGGCGCAAAGCCTTGTCTGCCTTTTTTAGTTCTTCCCTTATGGAAATATTCTGAGGACAGTGTTTCTCGCATTTACCGCAGCCAATGCATTGACTGGCAGTGGAATTGATTTTTCTTAGGCCAACAGTCTGAGCAAATTCCCAGCGGCCGGAATGTTTGTTTTCTGTGTACATTTCGTTGTAACAGCGGAAGATGGCGGGAATGTCGACGTTTTTTGGGCAGGGCATGCAGTAACGGCAGGCGGTACAGTTTACCTTCATTCTGGAATTAATTTCAGTTTTGATTTTTTCCAGGAAGGCAAAATCTTCTTCTGTAAGGTCCCCGACTTTTGCTTCTGAGGCAACCCGGCTGTTTTCCTGAATCATCTGAATGGAATTCATACCGCTAAGAACGCAGGTAACTCCTTCCTGATTGTATAACCATCTGAAGGCCCATTCTGCAGGAGTCCATCCCCGCTTATTTTCTTTTATCATCTTTTTTGCAGTTTCCGGCAGTAAATCTACCAGCTTGCCGCCTCTTAAAGGCTCCATAATCATAACCGGAATTCCAAGTCTGTGGGCTTCTTCAAGACCTTCCCTTCCGGCCTGGGCAAATTCATCAAGATAATTGTATTGAATCAGACAAATATCCCAGTCATAATCGTGAAGGATTTTTTTGAACATATCTTTGTCGCCGTGGAAAGAAAATCCAATGTTTCTTATGGCTCCGCTTTTCTTCTTCTCGGCAATCCAGTCAATTACTCCGTTCTTTTTTAAGTTTTCCCAGGCAACAAAATCTGTAAGGTGATGCATAAGATAATAATCAACATAATCTGTCTGCAGGCGGGAAAGTTCTTCCTTAAAATAACGGTCCAGGGCTCCTGGATTATTAACAAGATATTGAGGCAGCTTGGTAGCAATTTTTACCTTGTCGCGAATATTATTCTTTTTAAATATTGTTCCAATGGCGGCTTCGCTGCCAGGATAAATGTAGGCAGTATCAAAATAATTAATGCCGGAATTATAAGCTTCTAAGATTTCTTTTTCTGCTTTTTCAAGATCAATACCACCAGCCTTTGTGGTAAAGCGCATACATCCATAACCTAATAATGAAACGGGATTGCCATATTTATCATTTCTATAGTTCATATAATAAATATAGCATCGAAATTATGAGGCTTCCTGTAACATTTTGTTATTTAATTCTGATTTTCGGAGAGTCTGTCTGAGAGTGATCAAGAATAAAATCATCAGGGAAATTGTTTTGTATGATTTTTATAAGTTTACCGTGCAGGCGTTCCCCTGTAATATCAAAAAGTTTTTCTCCTGCCTGAGAAATAAGAACTAAGTCATTTTTACCCTGGCAGAAATATTCCTGAGTCTTCTTTATTGCATTTACCAGATCTTCTTTTGTAAAGCAGATATCAGATTTTTCGTTATCCGGTTTTTCAACTTTTCCAGCTTTTTCATTTCTTACAAGTGATACCGGAAGCTTTGCTGCAGGAGCTTTTTCTTCAACCTCTGGTAAATCGGTAATATCTGTAAAGATGGCTTTTGCTGAACGTTTTTTTACCAGCTCTGCAATATTTATGGTTGAATCTGCAATATCCAGTAATTCATCGGATGCAGTTGTAGTTCCTAATTCTTTATCTTCAAAATGTATATAAATAATTAAGGTCTTTACTCCATCTTTTGAAAGGCCTTTTACCAGCGGCCAGAAATCAGAGTCACCTGCCATTAAAACAAGATAGTCGTAGGCCTCTTTTTCGTAGTAATCCTTAGTTGCATGAAAAACAAGATTTGTGTCTACGCCGTCTTCTTTTAAGCCGCCGTTCTTTTTTGTCTTTAAAGGAGTAGAATGCTTGGTTATTTGAGCATGCTCCATGGAGTTGTAAAGATAATCTCTTTTATCGTTATTTGTTATTAATTTTGTTCCAACAAAGAAGTGGGAATCCAGGGTGCAGCGTTTGTTTTTTTCTGCTTTTGAAATGGTATCTGTTATAAAGTCTAAGAAATTATTCCAGTCGATATTCTTTTTATAAAACTTTGCAAGATATTCTGTTATATGAAAAGTGAAATTTCCGTCAATATATAAACGCGCTTTAATCTTATCATCACTCATAGTTAAAATATACTTTAGAAAAATCTTATCGTCTATATGTATTTTTACTATAATGTAACTATGCTTACTTCTTCAGATTTTTACAAAAAGATTTTTTCCTGCAAGGTATATAAGATTTCCATCGACGCCGGCTGTACCTGTCCAAATAGAGATGGCAGTAAAGCTTATGGCGGCTGTATTTTTTGCTCTGAACGTGGTAGCGGCGATTTTGCTTCCGGCCCCGGTCTTTCTGTCCAGGAGCAGATAAAGGCCGGTAAAGCTCTTGTAGAAAAAAAACTTAAGGGAAGGAGCGGAAAGCGGGAAGGTAAGTATCTGGCTTATTTTCAGAATTTTACTTCGACCTATGGAGACCTTAATAATCTTGTAAAAAAATACAGGGAGGCTCTGGCCTGCCCCGGTGTAGCCGGTCTTTGCATTGCCACCAGGCCTGACTGTCTTGGAGAAGATATCCTTCAGGAAATTGCGGAGCTTTCCAAAAATCATTTTGTCCAGCTGGAACTTGGCCTGCAGACCGCCAGCGAAAACTCCGGAAAGTTCATAAACCGCTGCTATTCAAATGAAGATTATCAGGATGCCGTTAAAAGAATCAAAAAGGCTGCACCTTCTGTTCATATCGTCAGTCATCTGATTTTCGGACTGCCGGGAGAAGACTCCTCTGATATGATGAAATCTCTGGATTTTGTAGTTAAAACAAATACGGCATTTAAGGATTATTTTGGCCTTAAGATTACAGTGCTTTATATTTTACAAAACACCAGGCTTGCGGCTTTGTACGGGGAAGGAAAATATAAGCCTCTTTCTAAAGAAGAATATTATTCCCTTATAAAAGCTGCCTTAGAGAGGCTGCCGGAAGAATGTGTGCTTCACCGGCTTACGGGCGATCCTCCTAAAAATCTTTTAATTGAGCCTGAATGGACCAAAGACAAAAAAAGGGTGATGAACGAAATTGAAAAAATCAGGGAGTTATATTTACTTCCGATTAAGCCTTTTAATATGGAAAATCTTCCTCAAATTGTGAATCTTGTAGAAGATATGTGGAGCCCTTCTTCGGGCGACAGGGCTTTCCGGCGGCTTTATGTGGAATATGTTGTAAGGCATAATATAAGCGAAAACGAGTATCACTATGAACTGGCAGGTAAAGGCGGCCTGGTTTCTGCTGCCTTTTTTACAAGGAAGGGCGACGCTTGTAAGGTGGATGAATGGTTCAAAGATAAGATTTCTTCTTATTCTGATGAACTTAAAGAAGTGGCTCAGGCTGGAAAAATATTTTTAGATTACATGGACCAGAAAACCCTTTCTTATATGAAGGAGGAGGATATAAAACTTTCTCTTTTTGTAAGTCTTAAGAAAGGGGCCGGGTCTGTTATTTTAAATAGAATCTGCCAGCTTTTGAAAAAGCAGGGATGGAAAAAGCTCTATCTCTGGACGGACTGTGAATGCAACTGGCAGTGGTACTTTAGTCATGGTTTTACACTTGTAGAAGAGGATAATTACAAGCCTTATGAAAAAGACGGTCCTTATAAAACTTATATCTTTTCCAAAAAACTGCAGGATTAATTTCTGCAGATAATTTCTGTTTTGCTTTTGTCGCAAATATCTTCTTCAAGTATTAACTGGCCGATTGAATCAGCAAGGATTTTTCCACCTAAAGGATTTTTTACACTGTCGATGCTTCCCTGAATTTCTGCCTGAACTGTAGAACGTTCAAAGGCCAGGTCGCAGTTTTCCATACTGCAGTTTACGAGTTTAAGGTTTTTGCAGTAGCAGAATGGCTGGGTACCGATAATTTTACAATTAATCAGGGTAAGGTTTTCGGAATACCAGGCAAGATATTCTCCTTTAATTATGCTGTCCCTTACGGTAACATTTTTTGTGTGCCAGAAGGCATCCTTGGTGTCCAGAAAGGAATTAGAAATTTCAAGATTTTCATTATACTGGAAGGAATATTTGCCTTTCATTTGAAGACGGCTGATTTTAGAATCGCTTACTTCAAAAAAAGGATATTCTGACTGTTCAATTATCATATTCTCAATGGTAAGTTTCTGACATTTCCATGCGAATTCTGTGGAATTAACTGTGGTATTTTTTATAGTAATATTTTCGCATTCCCTCAGGGCTTTTATTCCGCCAAGCCTGCAGTCTTCAATCTGTAGATTTGTATCATACCAGAAAGCGGCCCTGCAGTTTTCTGTAAGACTTGTTGCCGAGATTTTAGAATTATCCATATGCCAGAAAGGATAGCGAAGATTCATATAGCAGGAGTCTACACAAATATTGCGGCTTTCCTTTAAGGCCGACTCACCGTCAGCAGGACCATCAAAACGGCAGTTTTTAACAAGAGCATCTTTAATTCCGTATAAGGCTCTTTCCTGATCATAAGTCTGGTTTTCGAAAGTTTGTATTGACATATAAAAGAGTATACAATATTATTTAATTGTGTACAATACAATCGAGTAAAATTGTTAGACACAAGGAGTTAGCAGAATGAAATATGCTGTCAGATTTTATACTAAAACTGGAAATACTAAGAAGCTTGCAGATGCTTTGGCTGCAGAACTTGGTGTTGAAGCACTTCCTATAAGCGAAGGTCTTAATGAAAAGGTCGATGTTCTTTTTTTGGGAAACTCTTATTATGCGTTTTCAATTGATCCGGAAGTAAGGGCTTTTGTTGCTGGTCTTTCAAAAGAAAATGTTGGAAAAATTGTAAACTTCGGGTCTGCTGCAATGCTCAATTCTACTTATAAAAAAGTAAAAGCAGAGGCTGATAAGGTGGGAATCCCTATGGATGAAAGAGAGTTCCATTGTAAGGGAGAGTTTAAGGGACTTCATAAGGGTAGACCAAATGAAGAGGATTTAAAGGCTATCGTAGAATTTGCTAAAGAGTTTAAATAAAGAAGAGGAGACTAATTATGATTTATGATTACGAAGTTACTACAGGTAAGGGAGAAAGCTTAAAACTTTCTGAATTTAAGGGAAAGGTTATTCTGGTTGTAAATACAGCAACTGGCTGTGGTTTTACACCCCAGTATGCTCCAATCGAACAGCTTTATAAAGATTATCACGAAAAAGGGCTGGAAATACTTGATATTCCATGCAATCAGTTTGGAGGACAGGCTCCAGGTTCAGATGAAGAAATTCATGAATTCTGTTCAATCCATTATAATACAACCTTCCCACAGATGAAAAAATCTGATGTAAATGGCGAAAATGAACTTCCTCTTTATACTTACTTAAAGTCTCAGAAAGGTTTTGCAGGTTTTGATGACCATGAACTGAAGGCCGTTTTAGAAAATATGTTTTCTGCAGCAGATCCTGACTGGGCTAAAAAGCCTGATATAAAATGGAACTTCACAAAATTCCTTATTGACCGCCAGGGAAATGTTGTTGCAAGATTTGAACCAACTGCAGATATGGCAAAGGTAGAAGACTGTATTAAAACTTTGTTGTAATATAGTAAAATACAAAACATAATAAGAACTTATTGCATCTGTAGCGGGGGCAAAAATGATTCAGATATTCGGAACTTTAAAAAACTTTGATGTAAAAACTGCCCAGAGATGGTTTTCTGAAAGGCGCATTCCTTTTCAGTTTGTTGACTTAAAAGAAAAGGAAATGAGCCGTGGGGAATTTGACAGTGTAGTTGATGCATTATCAAGAGAAACGGGCAGCCGCTCTGATGCAATAGAAGAATTGATTGATAAAAAGTCAAAGGATTACGCAAGTATTGCATACCTTGATGACAGCGATAAAGCTGACAAACTTTTTGAAAATCAGTTAAAACTGCTAAAGCAGCCTGTTTGCCGTAACGGAAAACAGCTTGCCAGTGCAGGGCTTGCTCAAAAGAAATGGGAAGGCTGGAAATAATTTTGCAGAAGAAAAAAATGATTTTTTTGAACACCTTAAAAATCTCTCTTGCTGCAATTCTTGCAATAGTCACAGCAAAACTCTTAAAACTGGATTTTGCAGTTTCTGCAGGAATTGTTGCAATCCTTTCCGTGCAGCCTACAAAAAAAGAAACATTAAAAACAGCCTTAGACCGTCTGCTGGCCTTTCTTATAGCTCTTGTAATCTCTATTTCACTTTTTAATTTCATCGCTTTTTCAATTCCAGTATTTTTCCTCTATCTGGTACTTTTTATTTTTGTTTGTCAGATTAAAGGCTGGTTTTCTGCCATGGCAATGGATTCCGTTTTAATTTCTCATTTTCTTTCTTTTGAAAAAGCAGGATTACACGAAATAAGCAATGAGCTTTTGCTTTTTGTAATTGGGGTTGGTTTTGGGATTTTAGTTAATATTTTCCTTCATAAAAAAAGAAGCTATATTGAAGAACTAAAAGCTCAGACTGATGAAAAAATCCGCCTTGCCCTTCATAGAATGGCTTTAAGAATCCTTGATCCTGAACTTGCAGATTATGACGGGTCCTGTTTTATAGATTTGAATCAGAGTATATTTCTTGCAAAAAAACAGGCTGAAGAAAATTTTAATAATCAGTTTAGCAAAAAAGATACCTGGGACAGCGCCTATCTTACCATGCGCGAAAATCAGACAAAGGTGCTGCAGGAAATGTTCAAGTGCGTCAAAAACATCACAAGCCTTCCTCATACCGCTCCTCTTGTATCAGATTTTCTTGAAAAGGTGTCCAGAGAATATCATAAAGATAATGATGTAAAAGCTCTGCTGGAGGAACTGGAAGAGCTTCGTGCAAAAATGAAAACGCTTCCTCTTCCCCTTGAAAGAAAGGAGTTTGAGGACCGGGCAAATCTTTTTATGCTTTTAGAAAGACTGGAAGAATTTCTTATGCTTAAGTGGAACTTTGCCCAGGAATATATTCTTTCTGCAATTCAATAATTTTTTCCAGTGGTAGAGAAACAGCCTGTGCAATTTGTTCAACAGTTAAGACATTCATTTTCAGAAGGTTTGCAGCACTTTCTATGGCTTTTTGATTTGCACCCAGTTCTTTACCTTCATCAAGTATGTCGCGGATAACTTCTTCTGCATCAAACTCGGTTAAGCTCATAGCAAGGACCTCCTCTTTTTGCCTCTTAAAAAATCCCTCGAGAAGATTTTCTTTGATTGCCCAGTTTACGGCTTCTTCTATGGCGGAATTTGCAGTCATTCCACCTTTTTTATTTTCCTTTATTCGGCTGGTATATCTTACATAATCATATAATGGTTTGCATTTTTTTTGAAGACTCTGATTACGATTCGAATTAATATTGATCATTTTAGAAGTCCATTCAAAATCTCCTCTATCGGAATCCCCTTCAAAAGCATCTGAAAGTCTTAGTATTTCAATATCTTTTGTTTGTTTTTCACCATTATAAAAAACGATGAACTGTGGTGCCGGAATTTTTACAAGACTGGAACGGTGAAGGCTTCTTCCTATTTTTGTCAGGTAAATTTGATATAATTGTGCAAAATATAAAAACCCGCGAAGAGGCATATTCGGATTATAGGTTGACTGCTGTTCGAACAGAGTCATCTGAGAATCAACCAGAAAAGAAATATCATTACGCATGGTAAGATAAATTACATTCTCAATAGTATTGATTTCCAGGGCATCTGGATCTGTGTAGGAACTTCCTCGAAGTGCATTATAAAGTTCCAGTCTCCATTTTTTGCTTTCTTCATTGTTGCGGCCAAAGATAGCCTTAAATAGTCGGTCGTTTATTTGTGTTGAAAAGTGAGTTCTTATGTTTTTGTCTAAGTCCATAATATCTCCCTGCACAGTTGAAAAAAAAACTCCCTCAGGAACCCTCTTTATGCTTCGCAAAAGCCTATCCCTGCTCGCGTATTTTTTCACTGTTCTTTTTTATAGATAATATAGACAAAAAAAATCACTTTTAACAAAGAATAGGGGAAATTACGTAACCTTTTATTAATTATATTTAAAAACAAGTCTTTTTGAGATAACATATTAACTATGCTGGAATTTTTTACACAAAACAAAAGTGAAATTTTACTTTCTGTAATTTCTTGTCTTATTGGCCTTTTTATTCCTTCTATTTTCAAACTTCTTAAGAAATTTGTTATTTTCATACATAATAAGTTAGATATAGTGCAAATCAACTTTTCTGACTACTGTACGATTGTAAATAAAAAACAATTTAATAAAGTAATTAAGAAACTTTATCGTTCAGAAACGGCAATAGATCGTCTAAAGATTTGTGTTAACTATGAAAAGGAATTTATTGATCCAAAACAATATTCTCCTTCTGATATACAAATTTATAAAAATGAATGTTCTCTTGTTGAGTCATATGTAAATGCATGTTTACATTTGTTGTTTTCAAAAGAAGCAAAAGCAAGACTTTCTGATTTTGGACTCAATACTTTAGAAGATTATACTTTTGCAGCAAAAAAAGTTATTAAACTATTCCATGGATATGAGGCCGAAAAAGGCAGTAAATCCTTTGATTTTATAAATAACAAAGTACGTCCTGATAGAGGCCTGGAACTTGTTTGCGTGGTATATTTAAAAAAAGAATCTGTTATATCTGCTTTGCATAATAATGGCTATACTTCAGATAAACTTCCAGAAGGACCAAATCTATTATTTATAAATCCAAAACTCTATTCTTTTACAGATAAAAATCTTATAAAAGAATCTATTCTTCCATATTTAATTTCTGGTGCTTTATCTAAAATTGATACTAAAACTATAATTGACGGCTCTTTCCCTGTTAAGTATTTTTACGATTTAGATTCCTGGGATATTGGTCTTCACTAATATATGGCCGGGAACCTATGTGAATTAAGTTCCCGGGAGCGGAAATAATCAATTTTTTATTAACCATTCAGGCGTTTTATAAGATATGGCAATGCCTTTTCAAATTTTACGCCGTACCAGTGGTCTTTGTCGCCGGCTGTCTGCTTAATTGCTTCTACAACAACATCTGCACCAAGGCTGGCAGCTTCCAGCAGGGATTTTCCCCGTAAAAGTGAGCCCGCAACAACAGAAGCATAAAGATCTCCTGTTCCATGTGTGCTGAGGGCCTGCTTTTCATTAAAATAGTATTCAATCTTTTTGCCGTCAAAAACTGCAACGCCAAGTTTTGATGATTCAAAAGAAACTCCGGTAAGAATTACATTTTTTGCACCAAGGGCAAGTAAGCCACGGCACATTTTTTCTATAAATGCTTTATCATATCCTTCCCCGACATAAGTCTGTCCTAAAAGAAAGGCAGCTTCAGTAAGATTTGGCATTATTACGTCAGCACCTTTGCAAAGCTTTTTCATTTCTTCCGGGAAATCATCGCCAAAGCCGGCGTACATTTTACCATTATCAGCCATTACAGGATCAACAATTCGGAGTGCCCCTTTTCTGGCAGTTTTTTCCATAATTTCAAGAATGTAAGGAATTTGTTCTTTAGAAACATAGCCTGTGTAAAAGGCATCAAAATCGATTTTTTCTGTGAGCCAGCGCTCAAGAATTAAGGGCATATCGCCGGTAAGGTCGCGGAAGGTCCAGCCGGAAAAGCCTGCAGTATGATTTGAAAGTACAGAACTTGGAAGAACTGCAGTTTCAATTCCGCAGGCAGAAATTACAGGAAGTGCTACAGTAAGAGAACACTTTCCAACGCAGGAAATATCCTGAATAGTTAGAAGTCTTTTATCCATTTTTTTACTCCATATTTTGAAATATTTAATTTCTTAGAATATAGTAAAAAACTGGTATTATTTGGATATCCAAAAAAGATAAATTATTATATATCCAGAAAAAGAGATTTACTTAAAAATGCGCGAGCAGGGTTCGGCTTTTGCGGAGCGTTGAAGAGTATAAGGCCCGTTCTTTCTGTAAAGAAGGCGCAGCGAAGCTGGCTCTTCTCGGCGGAGCATAAAGACGGTTCCTGCGGGAGCATTTTGGAAAGTAAATCTTCATACATATCCCGCAGGTAATTCTTAAATTTCCTCTTCTATTATTTCTTCCGCCAGAGTGTTGCCATCCTTATCTTTTGTAATCCGCCTTCGTATTATTCTTTTTCGGGATGGTCTGAAATCTTCTTCGTCATAGTCGTATACTTCATCCAGTTTGGCCATAAGCTCTCTATGTCTTTTTTCTTCTCTAACCTGGTTCTGATAATCGTCTTCTGCGCTTGCAGAAAGAATAATACCAGCGATTATAAGAATTATGCTTAATGTAAACATTACGCCGCCCCCTTATTTTTATATGACTTCTCTCTCTTTTTATTCGGGAAAGCATATAAGGAAATTATAAGTGATATATTGATTTTTGTTAAAAAAATACAAAGAAATTTACTGCATTTTTTGCATAAAACGTTTAACAAATAAAAATTTATGATGTTATACTAAAAGAAAAAAAACAGGGATAAAAAATGATAGAAATTAATAGCCGGGAATATGAAGAAAAACTGATTTCAGTTCTTCCTTCTCCAAGACAAGTTGCTTTTCAGCAGACTGAGTTTTATGCCTTTGTACATTTTACAGTAAATACTTTTACAGACAGGGAATGGGGAGACGGTAAAGAAAATCCTGAAATCTTTAATCCTGTGAATTTTGATGCCGACCAGTGGCTTAGTGCAATTAAGGCAGCCGGAATGAAAGGTCTTATTCTTACCTGTAAGCATCATGATGGATTTTGTCTCTGGCCAAGTAAGTTTACAAATCATAGTGTTGCAGCATCACCTTTTAAAAAGGATATAGTTCTTGAAGTTTCTGAAGCCTGCAAAAAATATGGAATAAAATTCGGAGTTTATCTTTCTCCATGGGACAGAAATTCTTCTCTTTACGGACAGGGCAAGGCCTATGATGATTATTTTGTAAATCAGCTTACAGAGCTTTTAACAAATTATGGACCGGTGTTTTCAGTCTGGTTTGACGGAGCCTGCGGGGAAGGGCCTAACGGAAAAAAACAGTATTATGATTGGGAACGCTATTATAAAGTAATAAGGGATTTACAGCCGGATGCCTGTATTTCTGTTTGCGGACCGGATATCCGCTGGTGTGGAAATGAAGCCGGCTATACAAGAGAGGCTGAATGGAGTGTTGTTCCTCAAAGAGCAAGAGACAGCGAAAAAATTGCAGAAAAAAGCCAGCAGCAGGATGATGAAAAGTTTCGTTTACGCCATGTAGATGCAAGAGATTCTGATTTAGGAAGCCGTAAAATTTTACAGGGGGAAGAAAATCTTATCTGGTATCCTGCAGAGGTAAACACTTCAATCAGACCCGGCTGGTTTTATCATGAATACGAAGATGATAAGGTAAAAAGCCTTGAAGAACTTGTGCATGTTTATATGAATTCTGTCGGGGGAAATGCAACTTTTCTGTTAAATATTCCTCCCGCAAAAGACGGATTATTCCATAAAAATGATGTAAAGCGGCTTAAAGAACTTGGGGATTATCTTAAAAAGACTTTTGCAAAAAATATAGGCGAAAAGGCAGATTTTTATGCTGATGCAGAAAGTCTGGAAGCTTGCACTGAAGAAAGAAAAATTGATTGCTTAAAAAAAGATGATTATGAAGCAAGTTATTCAGGAAAGGCAGATAAGCTTTCTTCTATTATAATCAGATGGAAAGAAAAAGTTTCTCCTGCAACAATTGTAATTAAAGAAAATATTTTAAAGAGTCAGCGGGTTGAACAGTTTGAAGTGCAGGCCCTTATAAACAATGAATTTGTAAAGGTCTATTCTGGAACTGTTATAGGCTACAAAAAAATTATACAGCTCCAGAAAGTTCAGACTGACTGCTTAAAAATCATAATTACTCAATGCAGAAGAGAACCTTTTATTGCATTTGTTGGAATATATAAGTAAAAAGCTTCTGCTTAAAATTTAAAAAGCTGACCTTTAACAAGCCAGGCAAAGCCGAATAAAAGAAGTAGAATGGTTTCACCTATCATTACCAGCCATTTAGGATAATTAAGACCAAAGGCTCCAAGCAGAAGAACAATAAGAAAAGCGGCCATAACCACAATCATTGAATAAGAACAGATTTTATAAATCCTATTGTTTATTTCATTATTACCCTTGGTAAAAAGCCAGCCAATGTTATAGGCAAGCAGGCCAAAAAGAGAAAGTGCGCTTATGCTATGAATGATGTTTGAAATACCGACCGGAATCTGAAAGAAACCGACTTTTTCAAGTTCATAGGGATTTTCGCATGGAAAGAGGACAACAAGAAGGGCACAAATTCCGCTAAGAATGTTTATGACAGTATCAATCGTGTCATAGGAACGGTAACAGATTAAAAAAAGTCCGCAGGAACCAAGAATTACAGGAAGTGCCGGGGTGATATAATAGGTGACGCTGATTGAATACCACCAGCTTTCGGCTTTGTCGCTTACAAAAAGACCGCCAATTATACAGATTACGGGAAGCAGCATACCCAGTGCACCCAGAACATTTCTGTGCAGCAGGGAACTTTTTACTTTTTCTTTCATATAAACTCCTTTTTTTTGTATTATAACATAAGAAAGGCTGTATGCAAAAAAAAGCCAATTATTATATATCCAGAAAAAGAGATTTACTTAAAAAAATGCTCCCGCAGGAACCGTCTTTATGCTCCGCCGAGAAGAGCCAGCTTCGCTGCGCCTTCTTTACAGAAAGAACGGGCCTTATACTCTTCAACGCTCCGCAAAAGCCGAACCCTGCTCGCGCATTTTTTCAAACTATACTTTCATACATAATATAGACGTAAAAATTCACTATTTTTGCATAACTTCGCTCATAGTTGAACTGCCATCTGCAAAGTGAACTATAACAACATAGCAGTCTCCCTGGTCTATATCGTCAACAGGAATAGAATATTTTTTTGCTCTTGAGCTGGAGTCAAAATCAATCTGTTTAAGCCCGATGCTTCGGCGGTTTCTCTGCCAGTAAGCTTTGGTCCATTCTTTACAAATTTCGTAAGAGTAGCCTGTTGTAAGTGTTTCAACAAGAACAGGAGCGTCTGATGAAACAATCACAGAATCTTTTGAGGCTCCGTTTGCCTGCAGGTAATCATAATCTCCGCTGTTACTTACTCCGTGGCAGTAGTAAGCCGCTATGGAATAATCAAAAGAAAGCTGAGGTGTACCACCGGAGTTAGATGCCTGATAAATTGCCTTATAAAAGGTATTAGAATTCATGCTTATACCATGCCCTCTGCTCAAAACAGATGATGAGGAATAGCTTGATCCTAGAATATTACTGTCTTTTATTTCGCTCCAGGAAGAGTCTGAAGCATTAAATTCATATATATAATAACGCCAGTTATAATAATATTTAGGATATGTACTTGTATAAATCACTGATGAATTAAAGGTTTGAAGTTCTGGCATTTCGCCTGCAATAAGATTCCTTCCGATTGACTTTGTTTGAGTGTAATTTCCGGCCTTATCATAAATGGTAAGAGTATAGTCCGGCTCTTTTTCAAAATCTGCAATCGGCAGGTAGAGATAATTCGTTTCCTGGTCATAATAAGGCTCTTCTGCAGGAAAACTTATTGTTTTATTTGTTGCATTGTTTTTTAAAGTAAAGTAATCCAGACCAGAGCCAATATCTTTTACTGTTCCTCCAAACATTGTGAAGTGAGATAATTCTTCAGATTCATCAAATTGTGTTTGCAGTGCATTCAGAAAGTCAAAGTTATAGTTACCGCCTAAATAAGTAAAAATTGGCTTAATGTTATCTAATTCAGAACCTTCCAGTTGATCAAGTTCTATTTGCCGGGTTTGTACAAAAAATCCTTCTTTTTCTGCTAAAACTCTTACAACTAACTTGTATTGATACATATAGTCTGTATAAAGCTGTAAGGTCTTAGAAAGCTCTCCCTTTTCAAAGAATACATCTGTATTATAGTTCAGATAAATTGAATCATATTTTTCCCAGGAGTCAGCTGCTATGTAGAAAGTTACATCAATATATTCATCGCGAGAACTTTTTTTATAAGTAATGTCAGTAACTTCAACAGGGGCTAAAATGGAAGTAGATATAGTACTGGTAAAAGGTTCACAGGCTTCTCCGTATAAACCATAAGATTTACTTTTTGTACTGAAAGAATTTCTGCAATACCATTCGATATTTTCAGGAACCCATGGAAATCTTGGTTCTTCGCTTGTGGTATATATTTTGTTTGCCTCTTTATTAACCAGATCTTGTGTTGGGAATATTGCTGAATGGAAGTATATAGAGTCATCAAGTTCCCTGGAAATATTATGAGAGAAATTTACGATAACGTAACCTGAAGAGTAGCCTTCTTCAATACCAGTAAAAAGAGGTTTGTCTGGGAAAGTAAAAGTTTTTAAAGACTGGTTTCCAATATCATCTGTAACTTTTACAGTAAAAGATTTACCGGATAAATCTTCAATATTTTTAAGCTCATAAGACCATCTGTAGTCGAATCTATCTGTTTCGTAACATACATCATAATACTGGTATGCGGTATCAAGAGAAAAATCTTCTGAATAAGATTTGTTATCATCGTCTGTATATTCACATTTTACAGAAAGCTCACTGGCATTGATGAGGCAGTCTTTATATACAGTTTTTTTGAGATTCTCCCAGCGATTACTAAGCCAGTTGTCATTTACATAAGGATGGCCGGTAGCCATGAACCATATTTCTCTGATATTTTCAGGAGTGTTTTCTACATTCAAATCGCTTAAATCTATATAGCTGTCTTTTATTGCCACAAAAGATACTGATTGGCTTGGATCTATGTTTTCTGCGGCATCAATAACATCAACCTGTAAAAGAATGGCTCCGTCATCTGCCTGAAGCTGATAATTAATTGAAAAAACTGTATAACCGTTTTCGCTGCTAAAGGTTGAGTTTTCTGCTGTATAAGTAGAAATCCTTTCGTTTTCAGAAACAATAGTGCCGTCTTTGCTATTTGTACGTCTTTCTGTAATTCTTACAGTTTTTACTCCTGAGTCCGCATCATAATAGCGTCCTGTAATACGAATGGAATTTCTGCTTCTGTTTTGCAAAATTTGTGATTCAGAAAAATTGTTAATATCTGAATCTTCAAGGTATAAACCATCACTTTCAGAAGAATCCTCAACTTCTATATCTGAAAATACTGCGAAATCATATTTTTTTGGAGCAGTTTCTTCCACTTCAGGTAAATAGCGGAGCTTAAAATTTGAATTGTTATTTTGCACAAGAAATAGTTCTTTTTCATCAGACAGTATTTTGATTTCAGAGCCAAGAATTACAGAAATGTCTGCAAAAGCAGCATTTTTTTCTTCAATGAAAGTTTTCAGTGCCTGGCTTTTTGGTACAATGGTAAGGATTGTAGCATCAGAATTAAACTGAGGTATCTCAAAATAATCATTTATAATTGTGTTGTTTAGAGCAGAGTCAGTATATAAAAGAAGAAGATTATCTGTAACATTCTTCTGGTCCATTGGCATATTAAAGGTAATTGTAATTTGAGTGTTTGCAGGAATACCTGAAGAATTTTGTGGAGTATAGGAAACTACTGCAGGCAGGCTGGTACAGACAGGTCTGATTAAGATGTCATCAGCAGCCTTTTTAAGAGTAAGCTTAATTTTATAAAGCCCGCTTTCTTCATTTTTTTCGGTAATGGTAAATTCTACATTTTCTGAACGTGAAAGAGAAGGATCTTCTGAGCTTACAGCTTCCAGACTGTCAAAAATATAACTGTCCTTTTTTACTGTATATTGCAGATTTATAGAATATCCGACTTTACAGGTCTTTTCGCCGGAAGAAAGGAAAGAGCCCATTTCTGTATCTGAAGAAATGATTAAGGAACAATCTTCGGCTGTAGCGTAATCAATGTCGTCTTTAAGCTGTTGTTTAAAGTCTGAATTCTCCAGAAAATTTGAACAGGCTGTAAAAATAGAAAAAGATATTGATGCAATAAAAGCAAATAAAAATATAGATGATTTTTTCATAAACTACTCTCCCTGAGAAAATTTAAAAAGCTGGCCTTTAACAAGCCAGGCAAAGCCGAATAAAAGAAGAAGGATGGTTTCTCCTTTTTTTTTGTATTATAACATAAGAAAGGCTGTATGCAAAAAAAACGGTGTAAAAAAACCGGGCAAGCCCTCCATCAAATTCTTTTTTATGGTAGGCTTGCCCGGCAACTGGACTTTTTAATTAGTATCAACTTTTTTATTATACTGCTTTATTGCTATATTGCTGCAAAACCCTTTTCAAGATCGGCAATAATATCGTCAATATGTTCTGTACCAATTGAAAGGCGGATTGTATTCTGTGCAATTCCCTGATCAGCAAGCTCTTCATCATTAAGCTGGCTGTGAGTTGTACTGGCCGGATGAATTACCAGAGACTTAACATCTGCAACGTTAGCAAGAAGGCTGAAAATCTGCAGGTTATCAATAAATTTCCATGCTTCTTCGCGGCCACCTTTGATGTTGAAAGTGAAAATGCTTGCGCCACCGTTAGGGAAGTATTTCTGGTAAAGTTTATGGTCAGGATGGTCTGCCAGTGAAGGATGATTAACCTTTTCTACCTTTGGATGTTTGCTTAAGAATTCTACAACTTTCTTTGTGTTTTCTGCATGGCGGTCAAGACGAAGAGAAAGAGTTTCAACACCCTGTAAAAGAAGGAAGGCATTGAATGGGCTGATTGTAGCACCTGTATCGCGGAGTAAAATTGCGCGGATGTAGGTTACAAAAGCAGCAGGTCCTACTGCATCGTAGAAAGAAACTCCGTGGTAGCTTGGGTTTGGTGCAGCAATCTGAGGGTAGTTTCCGCTTGCCTTCCAGTTGAATTTTCCACTTTCTACTATAATACCGCCTAATGTTGTTCCGTGTCCGCCAAGGAACTTTGTTGCAGAGTGAACTACAATATCTGCTCCATGTTCAAATGGACGGATAAGATAAGGGGTTCCGAATGTGTTGTCTACTACAACAGGAAGACCATGTTTGTGAGCAATTTCTGCAATGGCATCAAGATCAGGAATATCTGAATTAGGATTTCCAAGAGTTTCAAGGTAGATGGCACGAGTATTTTCCTTTATGGCTCCTTCTAATTCTTTAAGATTGTGAGCATCAACAAAAGTTGTTGTAATTCCATATTGTGGCAGAGTATGAGCAAGCAGATTGTAGCTTCCGCCGTAGATGGTTTTCTGTGCAACGATGTGTCCGCCATTTGCAGCAAGAGCTTCGATTGTGTAAGTAATAGCGGCTGCACCAGAAGCAAGAGCCAGGGCGGCTGAACCACCTTCCAGCGCTGCAACGCGTTTTTCTAATACGTCCTGAGTTGAGTTTGTAAGACGTCCGTAAATGTTTCCAGCATCTGCAAGACCAAAACGGTCAGCTGCATGTTTTGAATTGTGGAAGACATAAGAAGTTGTCTGATAGATTGGTACTGCGCGTGCATCTGTTGCAGGATCTGCACTTTCCTGTCCAACGTGTAACTGTAATGTTTCGAATTTATAATTTGCCATAGTAGTAGGCCCTCCTTAGACCGTTTTGTTTGTTGTTTTTTTTATAAAACCTATCAAGTTTGTAGGTAATTACTTTATACAAGCAATAACCTACTATGTCAATAGGAAAATAAAAATAATTTAAAAAAAGTGTAAAATTTTAATTAAATTAAAGTCTGAAGCAGGAAGCTTATTATTAGAGAAGCAGACATATATGGAATAAATGGAAATGATTTTTTTCCGAATTTTTTGTTTTCAATTATAAGAGCAGCAAGAGCCTGAATTAAAAGGCAAAGGGGAATGAATTTTGGAAAAAGAAAAAGTCCCTGAAAAAATCCATACCAGACATCTGCGGGACCAAGTTTATTTTTTGTAATCTTCCTTATAAAAAAGCAGATAGCCCCCATAATCATGCTGGAAATTATGTAGAGCCAGATATTTTCCCTTGCAAAAACTATATGGCAAAGTAGGGCAGCATAAACTGAAGTCCATTGTATGTAAATTCCAACTTCCATATGCTTTATATCCTGAATGGAAAGAATGAGGGAGAAAATCAGAATAATCAAAAATGAAATTATCAGATGTAATGAAGAAATCATAAAATCATTTTAACAGAAGATTTTCCCCGGTAACAGAAATAATTGACATAGAAATAACAATATTTTATATAGTATTTCTTATATCACAGAATAAAAAAAAATTGCTTTTATAAAACCTTGCTCTATAATTAACTCTATAGGAAGAGTTTAATGCTAAAATCTTTTTACAGGAGTCATTTATGGAGCAGGAAGTAGTACAAACAAGAATGGCCGATATTTCCGCAGCGGTTGGTGATCTTTGTTCAAAACTAAAAAAATCACCAGATTCTTATCAGGCTGTAATTTTTTATGCTGCAATCACATACGATTTCGCAGAACTTTCAATTGAAATTAAAAAACATTTTCCAAATTCCGAAGTTATTGGAGCCAGTACTGCCGGCGAAATTTCCAGAGATGGATTTTTAAATAATACCATCCTCTTAACAACTATGTCAGACCCAAGAACCCGGGTAAAAGGTGTTTTTATAGATAACGGCAGTAAATATCCTGTTGCAAGCAGAAATGATATAGAAAATGCCCTTTCTGCAGTAGGAATCCGTTGTAATGATCCGTCATCTCATAAAGATGCCTTTGCCATTGCCTATACAAACGGTGTTTTTAATGCAGAAGAAACAATCCTTTCTAACTTCTATTCTATTATTCAGAATGATAATTTCAGGCTGGCAGGGGGAACTGCAGGCTTTACTGGTGATGAGGCAAAAACCTTTGTAAGCTACAACGGAAGAACAACTCAGGACGGAGCTGTAATGCTCTTTGTTAAAACTCAGTGTAAATTTGATATTCGCCAGGAAGATATTTTTAATCCAACAGGAAAATCCTTCTTTGTAAACGAATCAAATCCTATGAAACGTGAAATCAGCAGATTTGACGGAATGCCTGCAAAAACTGCCTATGCCCAGAAGCTTGGTGTAAGCGAAGCCCAGGCAGAAAGCATGACTTTCGAAAATCCTTTTGGAAGAATGATGAACGGGGCACTGCACATTGTTGCTTTGGCCGGCTTTACTCCCGATAAAAAGATTTCAACCTTTGCCCGTGTTGTACCAAACTCTACTCTCGAACTTATGCATATTGGAAATGCCCTGGAAAAAGCAGACGAAACCTGCAATGGAATTAAATCTGTAATTCCTCTTCCTAAGTTCACAATTATGATGAGTTGTATAACCAGGGCCTTATATTTTGAACGAGAAAATCTTACTTCTAAAATCGTAGAAAAATATAAAAATGCCTTCCCAACCTTTGCAGGTTTTTCTGTTTACGGAGAGCAGTTAGACAGAATGCATTGTAATCAGACTCTGGTAACTGTCGTAATGGGAGATTAAACTATGGAAAGAAAAGAACTTATAAACAGCGGTTTAGACGCGGTAAATACATTAATACGATATCTTGCAAAAGATGCTGTTGGTTCTGATTTTATGAATCAGTATGCTTCTACCAGAAATGTTCAGCAGCAGGCTACAGAAAGGCAGAAGGAAATTCTTAATGATTTGATTTCATCAGCTTCCCGTATGGACAGCAGCACAAAAGAGATTCAGGCAATTAACCAGGATAATGCAGAAGGCTTAAATGCTATTTCAAATTCCATAGCTAATTTGTCTTCTTCAATCAAAGAAACCGAAGAGTCTTACAAAAAATATGCAGATCAGTTTCAGGAATTAATTAACGAAACAAAGAATATTAATAATCTTATTTCTGCAATTCAGAAAATTTCGAGTCAGACAAATCTTCTTTCTTTTAATGCATCTATTGAAGCGGCGCATGCGGGTGCTGCAGGTGCCGGTTTTAGAATTATTGCTAACGAAGTAAAAAAATTATCAGAGAATACAGAAAAAACTACAGCAACAATGATGGAAAATGTGGCTAAACTGGAAAAATCAATTATGAAGCTGGATGAGGAAACTGCAAAAAACACCCAGGTTCTTAACCGCCTTACAAATGATGCCGATTTAGCCCTGAAGTCTTATTCCTCTGTTCAGCAGAAAAATCAGAATGCAAGCAATAGTATAGAAAATTTTGCCATGCATATTAACGATAATGTCGGTCAGATTAATTCTGTAATTACAACAGTTCAGGAAAACGAAGAATTAAATAAGGAAACTGTTAATCTTTTCGTAGACTGTGCTTCAAGAAATCAGATGCTTTTTAATGATTTGTATTCATTTATTTACGAAATAAAGGCAATTTTTGAAGATTTGAAGCTTCAGGAATAAAACCGAAAAAAGTTTACTAAAACGAAATAAATTACTAGGAACTTTCCCTTATTTTCAGGCTCTCATTTTGAGAGCCTGTTGTTGTTAACTTGCAAGTATATAGATAATTAGGTAATATTATAATAAATCTTTATATACGAAGGGATATTTTATGAAAAAAATTATTTCATTAATGCTTGCAGTATTTGCAATTTCAACAATGGCTTTCTCTGCTACAATCTCTATTGAAAGAAAAAAGCCATCTACAATGGATCTGAGTTTTGCTAAAACAATGGAAATTAAACCTGTTCAGATTTCTTCAAGAAGCGAAGGTGATTCAGAAAGAAAAACTGTAGAAATCTTCATTTCTGAATTAATGAACTATGCAAAAGAAGACGGAAAATTCATTGTTAAATATGATGCTTTCAAATATGTACCAGATTCTGCAGATGTAGAAAAAGCTGATATCTATCTTGATATCTATATCAGAGACTATAGAATTACAGATAGTGGTGCAACAATCACAAATAAAGTTGATGGAGAAGAAGTTGTAATTTCTGATTCATGGAAAAGAATGGTAGGTGGAGACTTACAGGTTTCTGTTATTAGAGGATCTGATAACACTGTTCTTGGTAAAAAAGAATTCCAGATTTTTGCAGGAAACTCAGAACCAGTTGCTAAGAGTCAGTTAGGCGATCCTGTAGAACTCGTAAGAAGTGACTGCAAGAGCTGGGCATTTGTAACAGCACAGGCTCTTTTTGACACATACTACAATGTTCCACTTACAATCATGGATACAAAATCAAAAGACAAGGCTTTCAAGAGCAGCATGAAAGATACATACAAGATTCTTAAAGGCAAAAACTACATGGAAGCTAAAGATGCATACGCTAAACTTTATGCTTCAAGCGATGATTTTGCTGCTGGTTATAACTATGCAGTTTGTCTCGCAATCTGTAACGAATATGATCAGGCTCTTGAACTCTTTACTAAGCTCTACGGAATCAATTCTGACAAAAAAATCAGAAAAACAATTGAAACTGTAACTCAGCTTCAGAATGAATACAATACAATGACTCAGAGATTACAGAAATAAGAGGTAATCACGTTTTAATTTGTATAGAAAGGCTCCAATTGATAACTATTTGTCAAAAAAGGAGCCTTTTTTTATTGCTTATATATATAACAGGAAGTTATACTATATAAAATCTTAAATTTCAAAAGAAAGAGAGGTAAGAAAGTGAAAAAGCTTTTAAACTTTGGTTTATGTGCAGCAGCTTTGGTTTTGTTTGCAAGTTGTGTAACTACCAGTGGTAGTTCAAAAGTTAGTGGAACTCTTAACGAAAATGTAAATGCCGAAGAGTATCAGGGACTTAAAAGAGTTGTAGCAATTGCACGTTTTTCTAACGAAACTGAATATGCAAAGGGTGCCTTCTACGACAAAGAAAATGACCCTTTAGGAAAACAGGGCGTAGATATTCTTTCTGCAAAACTTGCTGCAAGAGGAAAATTTGTTCTTCTTGAAAGGGCAGATGCAGATAAGATTCAGACAGAAATTGAAAAATATGGTGCAGCAGGACAGAAGGTTCCTGTTGATTATCTTATTATAGGTTCAATTACAGAATTTGGTCGTAAGACAACAGGTGATGTTGGTCTTTTAACCCGTTCAAAGAAGCAGACTGTTGAAGCAGGTGTTAATATCCGTATGGTAGATGTTCATACAGGTCAGATTATTTATTCTGAAGAAGGAAAAGGCGAAGCTTATACCGAATCTTCTACAGTTTTAGGACTTGGTGGAACTCAGGGTTATGATGCTACTTTAAGCGATAAGGCAATTTCTGCAGCAATTGAATCACTTGTTGATAATATCGAAAAAACATGTATGGACCGTCCATGGAAATCATTCATTCTTTCTTATGACAGTGATGGAATGATTATTTCCGGAGGTGCAAAACAGGGTATTCATAAAGGAGATATTTTCTATGTTTACGAAAAAGGTAAACAGGTAAAAAATCCACAGACCGGAATGTTAATCGAACTTCCTGGAAAAGAGGTTGGAAAGGTTAAGGTTCTTTCTATGGGTGGCTCTTCTATTACAGATGAGTACTCATTTGTCAGCCTTATTGAAGGTTCTGTAGATTCATCAAATCTTGCTAAATACGAAATTCAAAATCAATAATTAAAGAAGTAAAGGAGAAAAATTATGAAGAAATCTCTGCTGGGATTTGTAAAGATTTCTGCACTTGCAGGATTAGCTCTTCTGGCTGTTTCCTGCCAGTCAACCCACTTATACAGCTGGTATAACTATCAGTCTGATTATTATCACTATTTAAAGAATGGTGATGAAGATTCTCTGGATAAGCTTATTAAAACTTATGAGAAGATTATTGCAAAGCAGACTGCAGAAAGAAAAATTGTTCCACCTGGAATTTATGCAGATTATGGTTATGCCCTTTTAGAAAAGGGAAAAGCAAAGGAAGCTAAGGCAATGTTTGCAAAGGAAATTGAATTATATCCTGAATCGGAACCATTTATTTCCGCTATTTTAAAGAGGTTTGAAAAATGAAAAAGTACTTATTAATAATCACAACTGCTTTATTGTCTTTAATGTTACTTTCTTGTTCTTCATTAACAAAGGCTACAGCTTTTCAGGGTATGTATGATGAAAATCCTGTAGTAATGCTTATTATGCCTCCTATAAATAATAGTTCAAATGTTGAAGCAAAGGACTATTTTTATACAACAATGAATGTTCCGCTTGCAGAAGCAGGATACTATGTAATTCCTCCTGCAACAGCACTGGCAACTCTTCAGCGCGAAAGTGCATACGATTCAGAAAGATTTATTAATGGAGATCTTGCTGCATTCCGTAAAATGTTTGGTGCAGATGTTGCTGTATTTACAATTATAAAAAGCTGGAATAAGCAGATGCTTAGTTCACAAATTGTAATTGAGATTGAATATGTATTTAAATCTACAAAATCAAATGAGGTTCTCTACAGAAGAGATGCAACAATTATTTGTGATACTGCTGTAAGCAGAGGATCCTCAGGTTCTCTTGCAGGACTTTTGTTCCAGGCCGCAGCAAATGCTGTAAAAACAGCTGTAACAGATTATGTTTCTGTTGCAATTATGTGTAATAAAACAGCCCTTGTAGATCTTCCTCTTGGAAAATATCATCCAAAATATGGTACGGACAGCGAAGGCTATGCGTATCCATTAGTTATTCGCATGAAGGCTTCTAAATAATCCTTCATTCTGATAAACTTCAATTAATGGACTGTCCTGTAAGATGGGAAACCTGACCAGGACAGTCTTTTTTTTTACTTACAGGGTAATAATATGGCTAATAAGAAAAATCGTGGTGCATTACCAATGTTAAAGCTCACACTTCCAATTGCAATGGAACAGTTTTTTAGAATTCTTGTTTCTTCTGTAGATACTATGATGCTTAGTTCTTATAGTAACGATGCTGTTGCAGCAGTTGGGCTGGTTTCTCAATATTCATTTTTTTTGAATATCCTTTTTTCTGTAATTGGAACCGGCTGTTCTATTGTCCTTGCCCAGTATCTTGGAGCAGAAAAATCTGATGAAGAACTGAATCATATTTCGCAGGCAGGTGCAATAATGGTTTTTGCCATGTCTCTTTTTATGACCTGTCTTGTAATTTTTGGAAGCGGCTGGCTGCTTGACCGCTATACCCTGGAAGAAAATGTTCGTCGTTATGCCTGGCAGTATTTTGTTATTTACGGCGGTATTTTCTCATTCTTTAATGCCTTCAGTCTTTTGCAGGGGGCAATTCTTCGCAGTTATGGCTATACAAGCGAAGCTATGATTGTTTCTATAGTTGCAAATCTTACAAATGTTCTTGGTAATGCAATATCTCTTTATGGATGGTTTGGACTTCCTGTTCTGGGAGTTCCTGGCGTTGCCGGCGCATCCGGCCTTTCTATGCTTGTTTCCTGCATTCTCTTTTTTGTATTTATTCGCCGCAGAAAGGATGTTGTATTCCACGCAAAGGGAATTACCCGTGTTCCTAAAGAAGCCTTTAAGCTTGTTTTAAAAGTTGGAGTTCCTACAGCGGGCGAAAGTCTTTCTTACAACGTAAGCCAGATTACCATTATGGCTATGATTTCTACTTTGGGAACTTTTGCTATGTCGGCCCAGGTTTATACGATGACAATTCTTCGCTTTGTTTTTGTCGGGGCAATTGCCATTGGGCAGGCAACTCAGATAAAGGCCGGTTATTACGTTGGAGCAAGACAAAATGATCTTGTTTACAAAAAGGTCTTTATTTATCAGCTGGCGGCAACTGCAATTTCAATGGTTATGATTGTTATTGTAAATCTTGTAAAAAGACCTGTAATCGGGATTTTTACAGATATACCGGAAGTTTTTGACTATGTTAGCGTTCTTTTAATTTATTCTGCATATATTGAGTTTGGCCGTTCCCTGAATCTGATTTATGTCGGGGCACTAAAAGGGGCAGGAGATGTCCGCTTTCCTGTTTTATACGGAATTTTTTCGAACTGGACTTTGATGGTTCTTGGCAGTTATATTCTTGGAATAAAATTCGGGCTTGGCCTTGTAGGCTTCTGGCTTGGAATTGGAACCGACGAAACCACCCGTGGACTTGTTATGCTTTTAAGGTGGAAAAGCCGCCGTTGGGAAAAGCACGCCCTTGTAAAATAAATAAAGTTAAATCTTTCTGTAAGTTTTTACGAAGTAAATTATTTCTGCAAGAGCAGTGATTGCCCAGGAGAAAATATAAAGGAGGAAGAGAGACTGAATTGTTCCAATCCACTTAAAAATTGTGTATATCCAGAGAATGCGGAACAAGCAGGAGCCAAGCAGAACAATAATCGTTGGAACAGAAGTTTTTCCAAGTCCGCGGTTGGCGGCGATTGTGTTATCCATAAAACTTGCAACCGGATATGAAAAGAACATAATTGAAAAACGGAGCATGCCGGCACGAATAACTTCCGGGTCACTTGTAAAAAGAGACAGGCACTGAGGCCCGAAAATATACATTGTTATACTGAGAAAGGCTCCCAGACTGAAAGCAAAAAGATTCGAAATAATCATACTGTGCAGAATGCGTTTTTTATTTCCGGCTCCATAATTCTGCCCGATGAAAGATGCGCAGGCTACATAAAATCCGTTCATTGCGCTGTAGATTATGTTATCAAGATTTGCACCAGCAGCTGTTCCTGCAACCATCACTGCATCAAAAGAGTTTATACCTACCTGTATGAATGTGTTTGCCACAGCAAAAATCGCATTCTGCATACCGGCAGGAATTCCTATCTTCAAAATTCTGATTGTCTTTTCGCGGTTAAGCCTGAGCTTTGAAAAAGAAAATTTTACATCTCCAAGTCCACGTCCGCGAATCAGAGGGATTATAACCAGGACGGCCGAAACATACTGTGAAATAATGCTGGCAAGAGCAACCCCGGCACAAGAAAGTCTGCATACAATCACAAAAAAGAGATTCAAAATTATATTGATGATTCCGGCAAAACTAAGATAGTAGAGAGGTCGTTTTGTATCACCTGCTGCGCTAAGTACAGCGTTTCCGAAATTAAAAAGTACAACACCAGGCATACCAAGCATGTAAATTTTAAAGTAAATTACAGCACCGTCCAGAAGCTCCGGCTTGGTTTTGATAAGGGTAAGCACCGGTTTTGCCAAAGTATAGCCAAAAATCAAAAGGATAAAACCGGTAATCATAGAAACTATAAAGGATGAATGAATGGCATCATCTAAATCTTTTTTTGACTTAGCACCAATATAAAAGGCAACGATTACATTCACGCCGCCGCCAAGCCCCATCAAAAGACCGGTAAACAAAAAGAGAAGCTGGGTAGTTGAGCCTACTGAACCAAGGGCCTGGGAACCGGCAAATCTTCCTACAACTGCAACGTCGGCAATATTGAAAAGTACCTGCAGAAGATTTGAAAAAATGAGCGGCAGACCATATAGAAAGATTCCCTTAAAAAGTGAGCCTTGGGTTAAATTTCTTTCATAAGAAGAATTATGATGAAACATAGAAAAATACATTATTGCAATGAAAGAAAAAGTTCAATAAGTAATATTTTTTAGAGAATCTAGATTTCTATCACTGAAAAATTATCAGCCGCAATTACAGTTGGCCTTATTGGAGCTCCATCAAAGAGAAATTGTCAGCCGTAATTATAGTCGGCCTTACTGCGTTCCCCTGCTGGAGGTATTCATTTAGAGTCTCCAGTTTTTTCCGCAGATGTTTGTAGACTGGCTTTTCAGCCTGAATGTCAGCTAAGTCAAAAACTTTGCACAGTGCTTCAATATTTTCTTTTGTAATTTTGCAGATGGAATTGTCGCCCTGAATCAAAGAAAAAATATTGAAGGTATTCTGAGGCATAAAAAAAACGGCAGAGAAGGTCTTTTGATTTTCAAGACTTTCCTTGAGACTACACAAAACGTCACCTGTGGCGCGTTTCTGTTCCTCATCTTTCACAAGTGGCAAAAGTTTCTCTTCAATCAGATTTAATTCATCATAAGTATAGGCTTCTTCTTTTTTGATAATAGAAATTTCTCTGGTCATTTTTCTAACGCTTAATTCTTTCTAAATTTCCTTTACCAGTTCGCGGCAAAGCATAACTAAATTATAACGGATTCCCTTGCGCTTGTCCCAGGATCTTGTATCCCATTCATCCTGAGAAACATCGTCACCGCCGTAAATTATTGCACCATAATCAAAATTGCGGAACTGAGATATTGCTATACAACCAGCCTGCTCCATCTCAACAATTTTTGCCCCTTCTGCTTTTCGCTGCTCAACAAGAGCTTTTGTCTCGCGGAACATTGCATCGGTTGTCCAGGTAATTCCTGTGAGATAAGAAATTTTATGCTGCTCAAGATAGCTTGTAATTTTCTGAGTTATTTTTTTATCAGTATAGATATAGCGGGAAGGCTCAATGTATTTGTAAGAAAAACCTTCATCGCGGATTGCTCCCTCTACAACTAAAAGTTCGCCCACCTTTATGCTTTTATCCAGAACTCCACCGCCACCACAGAACATAACTTTTGTCGCTCCGCAGGCTGCAAAAACTTCGAGGTTTCCGGCACAGGCAGGACAGCCGACATAACCCAGAGTTATCAGAACATCCGGCTGACTTTTGAAGCGGTAAACGTAAACAGGATTTTCTCCACCAAAATTGCGTTCCAGCTCCAGCTCCCCGCTCTTCTGTAAATCATCAATAACATCAGGGAAGAAAGTGATAATAAGCTTATCTGTAGAAAAAGGCTCCATATTCCATTTGAATGGATTTACAACTGCATCTTTGTCATCATCATATTCCATAACTGGAAAATCATTTTTTCTTATCATGTTTAATCTCCTTTAAGATTTTTCGTTCGTGACGCCGCCGAAAAAATTCAAGTTCGTGACGCCGCCGGGTATGCTTTTTATAAAAACTCCAAGTTTGTGGCGCCGACGGGTAAAAACTTCAAGTTCGTGACGCCGCCGGGAATCCTCCTTCCACTTGCCAAAATTTAGTAGCCCAATTTTCTGTCCACAAGGTAGTGCAGGGCTTTGCCCTGGGCGAAATTTTTTAAATCCTCTATAAACATCTCAACGTTTTTGTCTTTTGTGTAGGCCAGGGTCATGTTTCCCGCAACGTGAGGTGTGATTATAAGATTTTTTGTTGTCCAGAGACGGTTTCCTGCGGGGAGGGGCTCGGTCTGGAAAACGTCCAGGGCGGCTCCGGCAAGGTGACCGCTTTCCAGATTGTCAGCCAGAGCTTCTTCGTCGATTGCGGAACCACGACCCACGTTTACAATGTAAGAGCCGTCGGGGAGCAGGGACTGGCGGTCGTGCGAAAGGAGGCCGGCGGTTTCTGGGGTAGAGGGCAGGCTCATCGCGAGGAGGTCTGTTTCTGGAAGAATTGAATCAAGCTCGCTGACGGGAAGTACTTTGTCGTAAATCTGGGCCTTGCTTTTTCCGCTACGGCAGACTCCGATTAGTGAGGCTGGTTCAAAGGTCCGGGCCCGCTTTGCAAAGGTTGTTCCAATATCTCCGGTTCCAAGAACTGTAATACGGCAGTCTTTAAGGGATTTTTGCGGGCGGGGGGAGAGCCATTTTCCTTCCCGGGTTTCAGCGGTGAACTGGTCAAGGCGGCGCAGCATCATAAGGGAAACTGCAATCATGTGCTCGGCAATGGAAACGCCATATGCGCCGGCCGAGTTTGTAAGCAGGCAGTCCTCGTTTGCAAAATAATCCGGGGCCATGAGGGAATCTACGCCCGCCCAGGGAACGCAGAGCCATCTAAGCTTTTTGTTTGTTTTAACGATTGATGGCGCAAAGCCGTAAATGATATCTGCATCATAATTGCACTGGGGAATTTCAGCTTCGTTATTATAGAAGAAAAGTTCTGCCTGAGGGTTGGTGCCTTCAGGTGATTGTGGGGCAGAGTGCTCCTGGTGGTCCTTGCTCTGGCCGGGGAAGCTTTCTTTTACTGCTTGTTTTATCAAATCAAAATGCTTTTGCTCAAGCATATTATTTATTACTAAGATTTTCATTTTTCCAGTTCTCTTTTGTTATCATGCAGGTAAATTCACCCGAAGTAATTCCTGTTTTTGGATAGGTGCGTGTGCCTTTATCATCAACAAGTCTCATTCCAATTTTTTTCATAACTCCAAAAGAAGCGCAGTTTTTACAATCACACTGGGCATAAACCTTTTGAACATTAAGCCTTGTAAAAGCAAAGTCCAGCAATGCAGCTGCGGCTTCAGACGCAAAACCGCGCTTGCGATATTGTTTATTTATAATCCAGCCCAGAGTTGCATAGGAATGATCCTCACTGTGTCCAAGGTCGCAGTCACAACCACCAATTATTTTTCCTTCATAAATTATTACAAATTCAAAATTATTCTGGTTTTCAGCTTCCCATTCTTTTACATTGTCCTTTACAAAATTGACAGTCTCTTCAAAGGTTTCGTTAGGCAGCCAGAACATCATTGTGATTTCCTTGTCGCCGGCATATTCGTGAATCTGATTTTCATCGCCCGGTTGGATAGGTCGAAGGGTGAGACGTTCTGTTTTAAGTTCAATTTTTTCCATCATATATAGACTCCCATTCTTTGCGGGTAATTGCATAAGCGTACGAAATTTCATTTTTGGGGTCGGGATATTCTTTTACTTTTTTCATGCCGATTGAAAGTGCCGTTGAATAAGAGGCCACATTTGTGTATTTCATGTAAGAATAAATTGTATCGTAATTTGTATTTTCAAAAACCCAGTCGCGGACAGCCCGGGCAGCTTCTTTTGCAAATCCCCGGCGCCAGTATTTTTTGTGAATGTGATATCCGATTTCTGGAAGCATTTGCCCGTCGATATTCTGCAGAGTGATACCACAGTCGCCGATAAACTCGCCGCTTTCTCTTAAAACCACAGCCCAGAGACCCCAGCCATATTTCTGGTAATTTTCCAGATTCCATTCAATCCAGCGGCGGGTGCGGGCCTGATCAAAAGGAGCGGGGTAGTGCTGCATTGTTTCTGCGTCAGACATGATTTCGTAGAGAGTATCAAAATCGTTCTTTGTGTATTCACGTAAAATCAGGCGTTGTGTTTGCAGCTGCATTTTATTCCTCGTTTTTTTATTTTAAGTATGTTTGAATCACGCTTTTTAAAAGCTTTGAAGAAAGGGGCTTTGCCGGGGTCTCCATTGTGATGATGAGATTTTTACCCGGGAAGAATCCGTTTTCGGCGTAGAGTTCAAGTTTCTCTGTGGCGCTGGCTGCGTAGTCCGGATCATCCATCATGCCAAAATGCTCCCAGGCAAACTCCTGGCGGGTGCGAAGATTCAGACAATAAAAGTCGGGGTAAAGCTGGCAGATATCTAAATCGCCGTTACTTGCCGCGTTCCTGTCAACTGCGAGCGGAAACTCATAACGATAAGGCACACCCGCGGCTTTGAGGGCATTTGCAATTATCACCTCGGACTTGGAACGCACCTGCTCATTGTTGTCGGTAAAAAGCTGAGGCGCGTCTTCGGGGATTTTCTTGCGGCGGTAGTCCACCTTGAGCCAGGCAGAGGCATAGGCGTCGTTGTCCAGGGTAAGCGGCGTAACAACTTCCCGGCGGGTGGATGCAAGCTTCCGGTAGACAGTGTCGCTGCATTTTTCTTTGTAGCTTTTTAGAAAATCCTGGAGCTCTTTAATTTCTGCTTCGATGGCCGGAATCGTCTTCTGGTCGTAATCATTCTGGATAAGAGCACGGGCCAGTTTTTCCTGTGAGCGGGGCATATAAGTTCCCTGTGCATCGGAGGGAGAGGAACGTTTGTAAAACAAAAGAGACTTTCCCCGGCGCACAATACGGACAAGCCCAGAGGGATTCTTTTTTACAGAGAATTGTTTTGCTTTGAGTGCTTCTTCCAATTCTGCTATTCTTGCCTCAATTTGTGGAAGAAATACAGCCGGTTTTAATGATTCTAGTCTTTTGATGATAATACCCCCTGAAAACCGCCCCCTCTTTGCAGTTTTCATACTATAAAGATAAATGTAAATGATGGACGGAGCAAGTTTTTTTTGTGAAAATCATATAATTCTGGGCTTTGTGCGAAATTATATGACATTTTTGATAATTATCACCCCCCCGATTGCGAATCAAAGGGTAATTTATAAGAAAAAGTCATATAAATTTGCATATTTATTAAAATTATATGACGTTATGAAAAAACAGTGGCTTAATTTTATTTTGATTGTCATATAATTTGACGTATTTTGTTTAATTATATGACATTTACTCCATTTTTTCTTTGTTGATTACAAAACAAGTGACGTTTTTTATCCGAAATGTCATATAATTTAGCATTTTCACTCGATTTATATGATTTTTAGAAAAAATGCTGAAACATTTTTGTTTGAAATGTCATATAATCCGCCATTTTTTACCAAAATATATGACTTTTACAACAAAAGATCTGAGAACGCGGACATTGCGAGGGCGTTAGAATCTTCAAGTTAGGTTTCGTGAATGTGATTCTTGATGCCTTTCTGTGGGGGATTGCGGCAGGGGTGACGTTGCGGTGGAGCCTTGGAGCGGGGCAATCTGGTGGCTTAAAAGGGTAAAGTCCATTTTTAATAATCTTTTAGTTTCATGATAAAGGCCTTTTTAGATTCACCGTCGAATCCAAGATTTTTATAAAACTGATGAGCTTCTTTTCTAAAGCTGGCACTTTGCAAAATCACTTTGTAACAGTTGTTCTCGCGGGCAAAGTCAATTGCCTTTTCCATAACTTTGCGGCCAAGACCCTGCCCGCGATATTCCGAGTCGGTTACAACATTTTCTACAAAGGCAATGGAAGAGCCTAAGCGGGTAAGATTTGGAATTATCAGACAATAGCAGGTTGAAATTACTTTGCCCTTTTCAACTGCTCCGAAATATTTAATTTTCTTGTTCCCTTCAATTTCGGCTTTCCAGATTTTGCGGGCATCTTCTGCGGTAAAGTCACCGTTAGCGCCATCTAACTGTTCGTATAATTTAATGAGGGATTCAAGATCGTTTTCATTTAATTCTCTGAGTTCCATTTTTACTCCACTTGTTGGTTAGAATGAAGGTTTATTTTATCCTTTTTCCGTGAATTTCGCAGTCTAAAATTCTTGTGCCGTCCGGCTTTATCATTACATTTTCCCATTTGAAGGAGTCGCCGGTTATTTCCGAGAAAATCCAGTAGCTGTCAGGGATGTCTAACACTTTGCCCACAAGTCTGTCGCCTTCTTTTGTGAAACGAAGTCTTATCATGCAGTGGTCGCAGGTGTAGCAGACGTCGTAGCATTTTTCGCTTTTATTGAACATGCGGAGGGAGGAGCCGTATTCGCCATCTGGCTGAGGTGCATTTTCTTTTGTTGCTCTTGAAGGAAAAATGAAGATGTCCTGAATGCCGGCACCTTCCAGTACTCGTCTGAAAATCCATTCACCTTTTACATGGCGTGGCTGGCCGCCGTAGTTGTCATCGTAGTCGCAATCCCAGTCACCGAGAAGCGGCGCAAACCAGTCGTATTCATCCGGGATTTTATCAGTTTTTTCGCTTAACAGGGCTTGAGAGAATGTGTTCATTTTTTACCTCCGTTTTGAATTTGTAGATTCCGAGACAGAAAATTTTTGTGTCTTCGCAAATCCTCAGGTTTGAATTTTACAACTTTTTTGAAAATGAGACTAGTTTTGAGTTTTTGGGATTATTAGAAAAGAAAGGAAAAGCATATAAAATAAGGAAAATTGTCAAATCATATGCTTTTTTAGTTCAGGAGGAAGCAGTTTCTTTGTAAAAAGTCATATAATTTGGTTAAAAATGGCAAATTATATGACAATTATGCCCAGGAAGGAGCAATTTTCCATGAGAAAGTCATATAATTTGACCAAAAACGCCAGATTATATGCTTTTTTAGAGGGAAAACAGTTTTGGTTCCGGTAAAAATCCTATTTTTTTGGAATAAATGTCATATAATTTGGCAAATTCATTCAAATTATATGACTTTCACATTAAAAAACCGTCTATAAGTACATATATTTTTAAGAATTTCGCCAAAATATATGTATTTTTCAAAAAAGCCCAAGAGCCGGGGGCGTTGCGGGGGTGGCCTCCCTCTCCTTATCTTTCAACCGGCAGTTGAGTAAAACTAAAAAACGCGTCGATTGTCAACAAGCCTTATTGCGAATATGATGTGTATAACCTTGCAAGGAAAAAAATACGAGGTAGGAAAAATGAATACGATTGGTGAGACAATCAAAAAACTTAGAAGTGCAAAAGGCATTACTCAGGAAGAACTGGCAGAAGCGGTAAACATTTCTTATCAGGCGGTGAGTAAGTGGGAAAACGGCGGCTCCCCGGATTTGGAGATGCTTCCGATTCTGGCGAATTATTTTGGAGTTACGATTGATGAACTGATGGGCTTTAAGCTTGCGGCCTACACCAACAAAGAAAGGTTTATTCGCCTGATGGCAGATGCGGGTGTCCTTAAAC
>JAEESZ010000010.1 GCA_016286535.1 Treponema sp.
GCTTAAGACGCGCCGCCAGCGTTCGTTCTGAGCCAGGATCAAACTCTCCATGATTATTTCAAAACCCCGAAGGGTTATGATTTCATTTTCAGTTTAATCCAGCTTTTTATTTATTTGCTGAATTGATAAGATTCAATTTTTATTAAAATTGATAAAACAATGCAGTCAATTTTCAGAACAAAAACTAGCGAAATTAATTCGCATATTTTTGATCTAGAACCTTACTTGTTCTATTCTTTCCTTCCCTGTTATGTCAAAAAACTCTTACTCACTCGCAACTCAGTGTTGCGACGGTGAAAACTAATATATACTTCCGTTGAAAAAGTGTCAACAGAAATTTATAAAATTTTTAATTTTTTTTTTAATTTTTTTTCTGGATCTGCATTTCAGGTACGATTTTCTGCATCTGGTGTAACTTAATCAATTTTTCATATTATTTTGAGTATTATGCTTTATAATTTATGTATCAAAAAAACATAATTAATAAAGGAGGCATTATTTTGAAATTCAAATTTCCAGATAATCTTTATTGCGACGTAAGGATTGAAGACAAAAAGACCGCCTGCTATTCCATGCAGGACGAAGAAGTTCTGGCCAATAACGAAGTTTGTATAAAAGGTGCAATGATCCGTATTTTTGACGGCAAACTATGGTATACGGCAGAAACAAACGATATTGAAAATATTCAGAATAAAATTGATGAACTTGCAAAATTAGCAAAACCAAATCCAAAAATACTTAAAAACCCGATTGTAAAAAACTTCAGTGTAAACAAGGCTAACATTCTGAAGTTTCAGGGAAAGAACAATCTCAGGAATCTTACAAAAGAAGACCGCGAAGGCATTGTAAAAATCTACCGCGAAAAATGCATAGATAAATCAATAAAAGAAATTAAAGTAACTAACGCAAACTTCTGGTACACAAGTACAATAAAAGAACTTTATACCAGTAAAGGAAGTGAAATTATCCTGGACTACCAGCGCTGTTCAATGGGAATGTGGTTTCAGATTGCAGGAAAAGACAATGTTACTTATGGCGGCGGCGAACAGCTCTGGGCTTTTGATTTTGACGGATTAAAAGACCGCGAAAATGAAATTATTGAAAAACGTGACCGGGCCGTAGACTTTGCCCTGAACAATGTTGCCGTTGTTCCTGGTGACTATGTCTGCGTACTTTCTCCAAGTGTTACTTCGGTCTTTACCCATGAAAGCTTTGGTCACAAGAGTGAAGCTGATTTTATGCTCAATGATAAAACTCTGAGGGATGAATGGACTATGGGCAAGCAGGTTGCAAATCCTAAAGTTTCTATTGTGGATGAAGGTGACTCTATGCACCACGGTTACTGCCCATATGATGATGAAGGTAACAAAAAGAAAGAAGTATGGCTGATTAAGGACGGTATTTTAAGCGGACGCCTGCACGATGCTAAATCTGCAGCAATTCTTGGTGAAGAACCAACCGGAAATGCCCGCGCCCAGGATTACAACAACTCGCCTATGGTCCGCATGACAAACACCTACATGCTTGCAGGCCCTGACAAAGCTGAAGACATCATCAAAGGGGTAAAAGACGGTATTTATGTTTATGACTGGAATTACGGAACAGGAAATGCGACTTTTACAATTCAACCTCAAAAATGCTATAGAATCAGGGATGGAAAACTTTGTGAACCGCTCAGAGTAAATGTTGTTACAGGAAATGTATTTCAGACTCTGTTTGACATTGATGCAGTCGGTGATGATTTACAGTTTTTTAGCGGTACCTGCGGTAAGTACGGACAGAGCCTGCCGACAGCTACAGGCGGTCCTACAATCAGGGTGAAGAAATTGACTATAAATTAAGACCGGGTTAGCGATGGGAGCGGCAGCGAAGCTGGCCACCGCAACGAAGTGAGGAGGCTGGAGCGAATGCGGAACCGCGGACGTAGCGACCGGCCATGGAGCAAAGCGGAATGGACGGGAACCCCCGAAAAAAAAAATGAGGATTAGAATGAAAAAGGAAAAATACATTAGTACATCAGTTTATTCGGAAGTAAAAATTGTAGAGAACGAGATTGTTTCGTTTAATAAATATGACAAGACTGCAACTTCTTTTAGAGTTTATAAGGATGGTTTTGCCGGTGTACATTATCAGCAGGGAAAAATGAGCGACAGAGAAGGTTTTGAAAAAGCAGAAAAAAATCTGGAACTAAAACGTCCCTACCCTTTTGAACTGGAAAAAGGTGTTAGAGAAATGGACAAGAGGGAAAAAATCCTTACGGACGAAGAGCTGATGAAAAAGGCCAGGGCTGAACTTTCCTACCTGCGCAAGGCTCATCCTGACTTTACTTTTAACGGCAGCTTTTACGCAAACTCATATTTTGAAGGCCAGGAAAATTCTGCAGGAATGGATTACAAGGTTTGGGACGGACACAACGGAGCCGGTTTTACTTTTAAGCACAAAGACAGCAAGGATCTGGATGACGGAAGTTTTACAATCAATCTGAGAAAGGGTTTTTCTTCAAAACAGTTCCGGGCTATGGCGGACAATTATCTTTCAAACTTTACAAAAATGCTTGAACTGCCGGAAGAATTAATCATTATGATGCCGGAATGGGAACTGAACGGAAAACTAAGAGAATGTCTGAACGGAGAAAAACTTGCATTGGGAACTTCCCTTCTGTCTGGAAAAATCGGGCAGAAAGTTTTTTCTGACCAGCTGACCATTTATCATGATGTTTCAAAAAAGAACATATGGATGTCTACTTTCTGGGATGCTGACGGCATTGTTCATAAGGGTGATAAGCTTTGCTATATCAGAAATGGGAAAATTCTGCGCGGCTATGCAGACAAACGTATTGCCGCAAAGTATGGAATTGAATGTACGGGAAGTGCCTACAGTAATTACAGCGACACACCTGCAAACGGCTGGGTAAATCTGCGTATCACTCCGCTGCAGAAAACTCCGAAAGAGATTTTGAATGGACGGCTTGCAGTTCTGCCGGTTCTATACTGTGGTGGTGGCTTTAATGATACCGGGGAGTACGCAATGCCTGTACAAATGGCATATTTGACAGACGGAGAAAAGATTCTTGGCCGTCTGCCACCATTTACCATGCGCAGTAACCTCTTTGACATGTTTGGAAAAGACTTTATTGCCGCTTCTAAGCACACCCCTATCTGGAATAAGGGCATGCTGCTGGTAAAAATGGAAGCAGGCAAGCTGTAAAATTAACAGCCGTACTTGCTGCGACGAAGAAGTTCAAGGCAGGTGCGGCCGTTATGATATGATGTCTTCCAGTTTCCGCCCTTTGCTTCTGAAAGGACAGGATTTCCTTCTGCATCTAAAGAAGCCCACCAGTCACCGCCTTTTCTGTCTGCCTGTTTTGTTAAAATCCAGTTCCACTGTTTTAAGCAGGCATCAGAATATTTTGAATCTCCGGTCATTTCCCAGGCATTATAAAAACCGTTCATACTTTCTGCCTGATTCCACCAGACTCTGGTACGGTCTTTTACAGTACCATTATCTTTCATAAAGTTTTCAAGACAGCCGTTTTCCTGGTCAAAACCTTCATTAAGGGTTACTTCTGCCATTTTTATAACACTGTCCCTGATTTCTTCCTGAAGTTCCTTATCTCCCAGTTCTTCTGCAGCTTCCCACAAAAGCCAGGATGCTTCTATGTCGTGACCATAAGAAATTTCGTCGCTGAGAAGATTCCAGTCCATATCAAAAAACATTCCAAGATGCATATTTTTCTGAACAATGCAGTCTACTGTTGTTCTTACAAGTTTTGAGAGGGAATCGCCAACTTCAAGTCTGATTGCCTTAGAATCTTCAAAAACTACAGGAAGTCTTCTGTAAAGGTTTGTATAAGCTTCCATAACGTGAAGATTTGTATTCATCGATTTTGGACAGTTCATATCTTTTGGAGAAAGAATCATATCTTTTGTTTTTTTCCAGTTTTCTGCACGGGCTTCGACATAACCGCCGGCTTCCGGATCGTAAGCATAGTTTTCCATGAAGTTATACAAATCAAGGGCATAATTCATAGCCTGCTGGGAAGTTTCTTCATCATTTCTGAGTTCTTTTAGGGCTGCAGCATATTCGCTTAAGCCATAGCAGCAGAAAGCTTCTCCATAAATCTGCTTTTTAGAAACCTTTGGCTTTCCGTCCGGCATAACTGACCAGTAAACTCCGCCGTGTTTTTTATCCCAGAACTTATTTATAATAACGTCATAGGCAAAATCTGCCATTTCAAGATATTTTTTATCTTTCTTAAAGAGGGCTACACAACTGTAAGTCCACAAAAATCTTGAAGTCATTACAATAGATCGTTCGCAGGCAGTATTGAGGTTATTATCATTATCAATTCTGCCGTAAAAACCCTTGTTCACATTGTCGCGTGAATATTTTTCCCAGTAGGGCAGAATATTTTTAAACAACTCATCTTCTACTGACTGATAAAAATCATTACTAAAAACCTTTGCATTAGCAGCCATATTAACTCCTGTTTACTAATCGTAAAATTTCTTGCGGTATTCTTTTTCAAAATCACTCATCGGAAGAATATCTTTTGACTCTTCTGCAGTCAATGCATTCAAAAGATACTGTTCTACAACCTGCATTTTATAACCTTCCCAGCGGGCAGGAAGTTTTTGAGGCAGCTGAATCATCTGGGCAGGCGGCAGATTTGAAAGCAGCTGAGGATAATAAATTGGCAGAACATGTTCCGTTACATCACGAATGGCAGAAAAGCCTCCTGCAATTCCAAACTGTTCTGTCTGAAGGTGAAGTTTATTCTTTCTTTCGAGCAAATGCTGCTGGGTTTTGGACTGACTGAACCAGATTAAAAACTCCGTAGCACCGACAACATTATTTGCCTTTTTGTAAATTCCCATCATAGTCATGGAATCTTCGGCAAAAATCATCTTGTCCTGGGCAACCCAGCGGTAATCAATATCAAGTGGCTGTTCAGACATAACCTTAAAAAGTTCATCACTTGTTGTATAGGCAAATAAAGTTCTTCCCGTGCTGACCTGGCGGTAGTAAGGCATAAAAAGATATTTATAGGCAAAATCCTGTTCTGTCTGGGCCGACTCGTTTTCTTTTATAACCCAGTCCTTTACGTAAGCCGTTGATTCATCAAGACGGAACTGATTCCAGACAATCTGCCCTTTTTCTTCGTGAAAATTAACTCCCTTTAACTTTGTAACAAGATAAAGAAAATCCAGATTACTAAGGGGAGTAAAACCGATTTTTGTATAGGCCCCTTTACGGTTTTTCTGATTATAAGCTGAAGCAGCAGAACGAATCTGTTCAAGATTCAAAGTGTAACTATCGGAAACAAGATTTTTATTCTGATTTTCAAAAATGATGGCAGGCAGGTTAAAACTTACCGGCAGAAGATACTGGGCAGCGCCAACCTTTCCCGATTCCAGAAGCTGCTGGTAAAAATACTCTGATGAAAGTTTGTTTACATCAAAAATATAATCCAGTTTTCTAAAGTATTTTTGTGTCTGTTCTGTACGCAGCCAGGAACCTATTACAATATCAGGGGGAAGTTCGTCTTTTGCAGGCGGCAGAGAAAGGGCCGGATTTTCCTTATAAACCAGAACTGCCTTATCCTCTTCATGAGTGCTGTTAAAATATTCAACATACTGGGCAAATTCTGAATTATTAGTCCAGATTACAATTCTCTTTGAATGAGTTTTCTGTTTTCCTGAACAGGAAAGCAGGCTTGTTATGTAAAAAAGAAAAAGGGTGGTCAATAAAATCTTAACCACCGCATGTTTACTAGTCTTCATCTGTGAAAGTCCCACGGCACTGAATCCTGTGGGACTCAGTTTTGTTTAGATTGATTCAGCAACATTATATATGGCCGAATAAACTTCTTCAATCTTATCTTCATCAATACTTGAGAAAGCAACGCGAAGTGTATTGGCATCAATCTGAATAATTCCAATTCCTTTATCTGCAAGCAGCTTCTTTCTGATTTCTTCTGCCTTTCCGGTATTTACATAAAAACTCATGAAATATCCGGAATTAAAAGGATAAGGAGTTAAAACTTTGTTTGTATGTGTATTTACAAACTTTCTTACAGCGTCGTAGCGTGATTTTAACATTTTACGAAGTTCAACTTTCTGTGCCTCGTGGTCATCATCCTGTAAAGCATGGAATACAAGACTCTGAGAAACTGTTGAAGAACATGATACAGAAGAACGGATTGCAGCCATAAATTTTGTTGTAAGGGCTGTAATCTGAGCATCTGAAAGTCCTTTTGAAGCGAAAGTTACAAAACCTGTTCTAAAGCCCCAGGCAAAATCTTCTTTTGTAGGACCGTCTGCCTTAATGGCAAGAACATTTTCGTGTAAGTCTGCAAGATATGCAAACAATGACTGTGGTTCAATGGCATCTTCGTAATTAAGACCGAAATAAGCATCATCAGAAAGAACAAGAACCTTTTTACCGCTCTGAGCAATTTCTTTTACAATGCGGACAATTTCCTGTGCTTCTGATTTTGTAGGAGAATATCCGGAAGGATTCTGAGGGAAGTTTAAGATAACGCGGACAGAACCATATTTTTCTGCTTCTGCCTTCATTGCCTTTTCTAAACCAGGAATATTAAACTTTCCGTTTTCAAAACACTTGAACTGATGGAATTCTGAACCTCTTCTGGCAGCTGCAATTAATTCATAGTTATCCCAGCTTGGGTCTGCAGCGAGCAATGGCTTATCAACATCAACAAAAAGATCACACACATAAGAAAGTACTGCTGTTAAACCAGGCACAAGAATTGGTGTAGATATTGTTTTTCCTTTTAATGAAGGATTTTTTTCTATAATTTTTTCTTTCCAGAGCTTGCGGACATCAGGATTTCCTGCAGTTTTTGCATAAGCTACAGTTTCTTTTGAATTTAAGTCCGGCATCTGTTTTTTATAGGAATTTAATTCAATAGGAGAACCATTTGCAACGGCCATACCGATTGTACCGTTTGCTAATTTTGCATCTTTTGCGGCTTCCCCACCCTGAGAAATAATTCCGTTTGGAAAATAAAGACGTTTTCCCATGTCTGACATAAGGGCGTCTACAACTGAACCTGCTAATGTGTCGTTTAATTCTTTTGCTAATGGATTAATCATAATGGTTACATTATGTGAATTTGCAATATTTTGGTCAATTATGATATACTCCCCTACTATGGAAAAGGAAATTGAAGAAATAAAAGCGATTATAGATGAATGTAAAAAGGAAACAGAAAAAAGGATTGTTGGCCAGAGCCAGCTGATTACTGATATTCTGACCGCCTTTGTAGCAGGAGGACATGTACTTCTTGAAGGGGTTCCGGGCCTTGCAAAAACCCTGACAGTTAAGACTATTGCAGAAATTCTTGGCCTTGATTTTAAGAGAATTCAGTTCACTCCTGATCTTTTACCAGCCGATGTAACCGGAACCTTAATTTATGAACAGAAAACAGGTAATTTTACCGTAAGAAAGGGACCTGTTTTTGCAAATGTAATTCTGGCAGATGAAATTAACCGCGCACCTGCAAAGGTTCAGTCTGCCATGCTTGAAGCCATGGAAGAAAAACAGGTTACCATTGGTGAGGAGACCTTTACCTTACCAAAACCTTTTTTTGTTCTTGCAACCCAGAACCCGGTAGAACAGGAAGGAACCTACAATCTGCCTGAAGCAGAACTGGACCGCTTCCTCTTAAAACTGATAATCAACTACCCTTCTAACGAAGATGAAAAAGAAATCATAAAAACCTGCGGAAACGCACCTTCTGTAAAGGTAAAAAAAGTTTTGTCTTTACAGGATATAGAAAAAATGCAGGCCGCAGCCGCAAAAATTGTCTGTGATGACAAACTGGTTGAATACATAGTTTCTATACTTAGTGTTACAAGAAGATCTGCAAGCCTGCACCAGAACACGGCAATATCTTCGGCAAATGACATTACCCGTTATATTTCTTTTGGTGCCTCTCCCCGCGCCGGAATCGCCATCATCCAGTGCGCCAAAATTCACGCGCTCTTCGAAGGCCGTTCCTTTGTTCTTCCTGAAGACATTAAAGCGGTTACCCACAATGTACTAAGGCACCGTCTGGTTCTTTCTTACGAAGCAGCCGCAGACAACATTTCTGCCGATGAAATCATCAGCAGGATTCTTGAAATAATTCCCCTGCCCTAGCTGATTATGGTGACTGAATGCCTCTGTACGAAACTGAATCCCTAGTAAAAAAAGCCTCTCTTCTTCGTCTTGCAGCCCTTGATATTGCAGACGGCATGAAAAACGGAAATTTCAGCTCCCTCTACAGGGGCCAGGGCATTGAGTTTAGTGATGTGCGCGATTACATTCGCGGGGATGATATTCGAAGCATTGACTGGAATGTTACGGCGCGGATGGGAAAACCCTATGTAAAAATCTACGAAGAAGAAAGGGAACTTCAGGTTTTTATAATTCTGGATACCTCTCTTTCCATGCATACGGGCAGTTCAAAAACAAAATACACCCAGGCTGCAAACTGTGCAGCCCTTATTACCCTGGCCGCTGAATTAAACAACTGTCCGCTGGGGGCCGTCTTTTTTGATAAAACAATAAACTTCAGCTGCAGTCCGGTTCAGGGACGGGAACGGACAATGCTTATTCTGGCTCACCTTGATAAGGCGGCTAAAAATAAGGAAGGGGGGTCAGTTCTTGCAAGTGCCCTTACAGGAGCAGGCAAGCTTCTTAGAAACCGTTCCCTGGTTTTTGTTCTTTCTGATTTTAGAAGCACAAAGTGGGAAAAACCTTTAATTTCCCTGGCACAGAAAAATGATGTTATTGCCATAAATTTTAAGGACAAACTGGACAGAGAACTTCCGTCACTTGGAACTGTCACCTTTGAAGATATTGAAAGCGAAATTACCATGACTCTGCCATCCTCTTCTCCAAAATTCAAAAGAGAATGGAAAGAATTTGACGAAAACAACACCAAACACATGACTAATACCTGCCTTAAACACGGCATTATTCCGGTGCTGATGGATACAAAAGACGAACCTCTTTCTGTATTGAATTCTATTTTTTCCCATAAAAGTAAACTACAGTAACAATATGATAAAACAAAAAACTTCTTCACTGCTTTTAATCTTCTCTTTTCTGCTCTGCTTTTCCTTCCCCCTTTATGCCCAGCTGAGCCTGCAGACCCAGCAGATTCTTATTCCAAAGAAGGTTTACATTGGAGACACTGCAGAACTCCGCTGCTCTTTTAATTCTGATCTGGATCTTTTTAAGAGCCTTAATAAAAATGAAATTATCAGTCTTTCTGCAGACGGTTTTACAGAAGCCCTTAATACAGAAGATTATGAACTTAAAAAAATAGACTTTTACACAACAAATACAAATTTTTATACCCTTTCCATAACTTTTGTTCCCTGGAAAACCGGTACAATCAGCCTGCCTGCCTACAATGTAGTCAATGCCTTCTGTTCGGCAGCAAAGGTTCAGAACAAGAGTTCAAGTTCCTTAATCATCACCCTGGAAGAAATTAACATAGTTTCCATAACAAAACAGAATGCAATTACAAGACCAAAGGAATCTCTTTTACCTCTTCTGATTCCGGGCACCACCTACAAAATTTATGCCCTGCTTATTCTTTTTATAATACTCATCATTGGGGCAATAGAAGTGATTGTAAAACATCAGAAACTTTCTACCTTTATAAAAAATCAGAAATTACTGCGCCGCTACAGGAAAAATCAAAAGCAGACAATAAAGGCCCTGACCAGGCTGGAAAGTTCAGAAAACAGCGACAAGGAAATTGCAGAAGAGATTCAAAAGCTTATGAGAAAGTATCTTTCTGTAAGGTTTGATTCTTCCTTTATAAATTGTGTATCATCACAAATCATTGAAAACTTTACAAAGGTGACTTCCGGTCTTGCAAGCGAAAAAAATGCAGAAGCCCTGGAAGAAATTGCAGCTGTTTTTGTGCGCACAGACTTTATCCGTTATTCACATAATTCTTATGGAAAAACAAAGGCCCGCTTTAACGAAGGAGAAAAAATCAGAGTGCTTGAAGGCCTGATTGCAAATATCATTAAAATAGAAAGTCCAGAGGTTCAGAATGTTTAGTTTTCAAAATCCTGCGGCATTTTTAGTTTTACTCTTAATACCTCTTTTATATATTCTTCGCCATCTTAAATTTTTTAAAAGGAACACCTTTAAGGTCGTGCTTTCGGACTGGGAAGGAAAGGCGTTCGAGTGGAAGGGCAAATTCCGCAAATTCTTATCATACCTTTCTAAAGCCATGCTGCTGGCCGGTTTTGTTCTGGGAGTTATTTCTCTTGCCGACCCGGTAATTTCAAAGCAGGAAAAAGTTTATACAAATATTGGTTCAGATATTATTTTTGTAATTGATACAAGTCCTTCCATGGCTGCCCGCGATGTAGATTCCGGAACAAGACTTAATGCAGCCAAGAATGCAATAAAAAGCATCATAAAAAATCATGACGGCTTCCGCTATGGAATTGTAACTCTGGGCTCAAATGCTTCAATTCTTGTTCCCCCTACCAACGACTTTTCTACCTTTGAAAAAAGGATGGAAGAAATACAGATAGGGCTTTTAGGAAACGGTTCTGCCATTGGAGACGGAATAAGCACGGCGGTATGTCACCTTTATTCTTCAAGCGCCCCTAAAAAGGCAATCATTCTTTTAACAGACGGCGAAAACAATGCCGGAGAAATTCATCCGGAAACCGCTGCCGGTCTTGCAAAAAGAAATAAAATCCCCCTTTACATAATAGGCCTTGGTTCTAAAGGTACGGTCCCAATTGAATACACAGATCCTGTAAGCGGAAAACTTTATTCGGGATATCTTGATTCAAACTTTGACGCCAGCAGCCTCAGAAAACTTTCAGAAAGTGCCGGCGGCCGTTATTTTGAAAGCCGTACAATACAGGAGCTGATAAACACCATGGAAGAGGTTGCAAAATCTCAGGATATCAGCCAGACCTTTACCTACCGCACCGAAAAAAAGCACTTTTACAAAAACTTTATCCTGGCCGCATTAATTCTTCTTTTTATAACCTGGATTTTAAAACGCATAATCCTTAAAGAAAAAACAAATTTCCACAAGAAAAAGCAGCTTTTGATTCGCTCAATTCTGATTGCCTTTTCTACCACAATGATGCTTCTTGCCTACCTGGACTTCAGCTGGGGCCTTGAACTTGTTCCTGTTCAGAAAAACGGTTCGGCGGTATCCTTTGTTTTTGATATTTCCAACAGTATGACTGTAGATGATGGTCCTGAAAATATTACAAGACTTGAGTCTGCAAAGATTTTTTCAAAAAAACTTCTGGAGCGTCTGCAAGGGTCAACGGTTTCTCTTGTAATTGCAAAGGGTGACGGGGTAACAGCCATCCCTCTTACAGAAGACTTTTCAATGATTGAAAGCCTGATTGATATTCTTTCGCCAAATCTTATGACGGTTCCAGGAACTTCCATTGGAAAAGGAATTTTAAAGGCAAAGGAAACCTTCCCTAAAAACTTTTCTTCTGCTCCAAAAATCTGGGTCTTTACAGATGGAGAAGAAACCGAAGGCCAGCTGATTAACGCCTTCAGTGAATGTATAAAAAGCGGTATTTCTGTAACAATCGTAGGCTTTGGTTCGGAAGAAGCTTCTAACCTTGTAACTGGGGACGGAAAAAGCGTTGTTCAGACAGCCTTACGAAGAGAGGAAGTTCTTGAGGCAATAGATACTGCCCAGAAAAAGGTTCCTTTCTATAACAAGCAAGATATTCTGTATTTTGTAGATTCAGGTGAAAGAGGGGCTGCCCTCAAGCTGCTTTCTCAGATTTCAGACAAGGACACAGGAACCATTGCCTACGAGGCAAAAGAGGTTTCTCAATACAAGCTCTTTTTAGTGCTTGCCTTAGCGGGAATTATTCTAAGCTTTATAATTACAGAATTAAATTATTCAAGATTTTTAACCGCCTCTGCGGGCCTTATAATTTTATCTTTAACCGGCTGTTCCAATTCCAGTAACATTTTAAGCGGAACCCTGCAGTTTAAGCAGAATCATTATAAAAAAGCCATATACTACTTCTTAAAGGTTGCAGAAAAATCTGAAGATCCTACTATAAAAGCCTTTGCCCTTTATGATTTAGGAACCGCCTACCAGCAGACCGGAGAATTTGAAGCCGCCATGCAGCAGTTTGAAAAAATTCCTCAGAGCGCTCCGGATTCTGTAAAATACGCAGCCTTTTACAATTCCGGAATAATTGCCCAGAAGCAGTCTGATTACGAAGAGGCAAAAAAATATTTCAAAAAGGCCCTCGAAATTGACAACACAAGAATAGAAGCAAAAATCAACATGGAGCTTGCTATGGAAATGGCACAGGGAGTGGTAAAGCAGAATCAGTCTTCTACCACTCAGGTGCAGGAAGAAAAAGAAGAGCTTCCAGACTTAGACAAGGCTCTTTTTAAACATATTAGGGAGAATGACCAGAAACAATGGAAAAACAGCGAATCACAACAAAATCAGAATCTTGCAAACGACTATTAAGGTCTCTTTTAGTTTTCTCAATCTCATTATTGTTCAACTCTTTCTTATCTGGTCAGTCCTTAAGCGCTTCGCAAATTAATAAACTGAGAATTAAAGCTGCAGAAAATCAGAACCTGTATGCAAAAACAGAATTAAGATTTGAAGTAATTTTGCCGGGCATAAGTGCTTCTCTGGTTCAGGTGCAGAATCCGGAAGAAATTGCCGGTGTAAATTTTAAAAGCCTTAGAAAAACAGAACTTTTTTCTGATAAGGAATCAACAAAAATAGAAATCTGGTTTACTTTTGACAAAAAAGGCAGTTACCGCCTGCCAAATCTTTCGGTTATGATAAACGGCCGTAAAAGAAGCCTGCAGTTTGACCCGGTAGAAATTGACATTGACCCGGCAACAATAAATGCAAGGGCCCTTATAAAATTCAGTAACGGACAGAGCCTTTATTCTGATGATGATACTTCCGGCAAGGTAATTTTTACAAGCGAAGCCGGAAAAACTCTTTCCTACACAATCTACCTTCAATATGCAGTTCAGTTAATTCAGTTCAACTGGGACCTTCCAAAAAATTCCATTCTGACCCAGACAAAAAACTTTGAAATTACAGAACTTAAATACAGAGAAAGAAACTTTTCCGACGAATTAATTCCTGTTGCAAGCTTTGACTGGACTCCCCTTACCACCGGCAAACTCTCTATTCCGCCGGTAAGCCTTATTGCAACCGGCAACAACGGAATGCGCAGCGTAATTGTAATGCCGGACTGCCTTATAAATGTAAGCTCATCTGAAAACACAGAGGATGATTACAGCGACAATCTTTATGTAGAAGCCTTTAATTCAAACTACATACATTCAAGAAATGACAGGCAAACAGAAGTTTCTCTGGAAGAATGCAAAAAGCTTGCAGAATACAGAAGTAAAGAAAAATTCTCCTTCTCAGCAGCTTTTGAAGCAAGAAAAGAAAGAAGCAGACTGGAAGAGGAGCTGAACCTTCCTCAGGGAAACAATGAATTTTCAATCTGGATTTTCTATATCTCATTAATTCTTTTTATCACCTGCCTGATTATTTTTATTTTATTCATAAAAATGCGAAAGGCCTTGTTAAGGATCATCAGCGGTCTTGTCCTTATTATCTTTTTTGCACTTTCTGTTTTTTCTTTTGTAAAGGTTTCTTCAAGACACGGAATTTTTACAGGTGGAAATGTTTATTCAGTTCCGGATCTCCAGGCTACTTCTTCCAACAAAATTACAGCCGGAACAAGAATCAAAGTGCTTGAAATTACAGACCAGTGGTGCTACATAGAAATTGGTGATATTGGCGGCTGGGTAGAAAAAGATAAAGTAATTAAGATTTAAGAAAGGGGGAGTTTCTTATGAACATGGAAGATATTTTACAGCAGTGGGATAATTATCAGGCTAAAGAAAAAAAGAAGCAGGAAGAAATAAAACACAATTCGGTTTCTCATAAAAAGGCGAATGCCGGTCCCAGAAAAGAGGATATTATAGAAATTCAGAATTCCCGCGAAATCAACATTATGGAAAAATGGCTGAGACAGCACGGAACAATAGATAAGGATAAGATTGCAGAAGAGAACATCGAAAAAAATAAGATTCAGGACCGTAACTATGTTCTGAACATGAAGCCCGAAGCCGTAATTGATTTACATGGACTTCATCAGGATGAAGCTGAATATAAACTGAACGCTTTTGTAACTGAATGCAAAAGACGGGGCTTAAGAAAAATCCTCATCATTCATGGAAAGGGCTTACACACGACAGGAACTGACCCGGTTTTAGGGGAACTTGTCAGAAAGTTTATTGAATATGATAAGCGCTGCGGAACTTCCGGACACCCAAAATCAAAGCAGGAAGGCGGAAGCGGAGCAACCTGGGTTATACTTAAGTAAACAAATTTTTTTTCAAATTTTTTCCCGAATTCACTCCGAAAATGAAATTTTTTGTCCATTATATATACAGAGGTTTTTAATGGGAAAAAATTTGAGGGTACCTGGCTTTTGTTCTGGAGTTATTTTAACTTTTGGCCTTTGTTTTCTTGTTTTATTCGCCTTTTGTGCCTGTAAATCTGAAAACAATGTAAGTGAAGAAAAATCTAAACTTTCTCTTGCCTGTTACAATGCACAGACTTTCTTTGACTCAAAGACGGAAGGAACAGAATATTCTGCTTTTAAACAAAGCGATGTCTGGTCCGAAGAAAAGTATAAGTCTCGTCTGGAAAGACTATGTACAGTTATGAAGGAACTTGATACAGATATCTTTGTTCTGGAAGAAATTGAAAACAAGGCTGTTATGTTTGATATTTTTAATCAGCTTGCAGATGGCAGCTGGAACAGCAGCAGTCTATGGCTTTATGCAGCTTTTGCAAAGCAGGATGACAATTCAATTGGAGTGGGTCTGTTTTCGAAGTATCCACTTGAGAATGTAAGAATGCACGATCTTGATGTGCGGACACTTTCGGAAAGTCAACCTAAAGGCAGACCTGTGCTTGAAGTAAGTGTAAATGCAGATGGAAGGGAGATTCAGCTTTTTGTGAATCACTGGAAATCAAAATCAAGCGGAGCCTTTGACAGCGCCATATGGAGGGCCTGCCAGGAGGCACTTTTATGCAGTCTTATTGACGGCAGTGAAAACTACCTTGCTCTTGGAGATTTTAATAAGGATATTCTGGAATTTCCCCTCACAAATGAAAAGGGTACTTTCAAAGTTCATCTGCAGGGGATAAAAGCCTCTGCGGATGTTTTTTCTCCCTGGCTGGCCCGGGATATGACCTCAGGCGGGGAAGTCACCCTTACAAGCGACAAAGGCTCCTACTATTACCAGGGAAAATGGGAACGCATAGACCACATATTTTCGGGCAGGGAACTGGAAATAAAAAACTTTTCGGTTTCGGCTAGAAGTCCCTGGTGCGACGAAAACGGGCTTCCCCTTGCATACAATATCTATACCGGAAGCGGCTTTTCCGACCACCTGCCAATAATGTGTAATGTGTATTTTTAGCCGCTCGGGGCGAACATCCGCGGGGCTTTGCTTACGCGCGCAAAGTAACGCTCAAAAGCGCGGGGCGTTTTTTAGCCGCGCAAGGCAAAGCCCCGCCGCGCAGATTTCAGCATGGCGAATCCTAATTCTCCTTAAGATCCTGCCTTTTATCGAGCAAAAAGAGATATTCATTTACGTGAATATTTCTTTCGCTCAAATTTCTTGAAGCCCGGAAGGCATTATACTTTGCTTCCATCACCTGCACCTTCCCGATTTTATTAAGCAGGGAAATCATATCTTCTTTCTTAATAAAACCTTCGGAGTTAAAAGAAATTAAAACAAAGCGGGCCTTAACATTTTTTACCAGATTGTAAAAAACATCTGCAACCTTTTTACGCTTATTGTAATCAGACCGGTTCCAGTCCTTTGGAATACCGGAAACCCGGCTTATAAAAGCAGGGTCAGGCCGCTTATAATCTGCAATTAAGTTCAGCATAAAGTAATTTGAACCGTAAGGATGCTGATTGTATGGAGGATCAAAATAGGCCAGATCAAAGGCCTGGCCGCCAACTGAAGAAGGAAGGCAGGCATAAAGTTCGGGAGATGTTACAAGACTGTCCGCATTCTGATTAAAAATAAAAGTTTTACATTCATTTGGAAGAAAGAGAGGCATTTTTAATTCTATTTTTCCGGTAATTCTTGAAAGGGCATTTTTACCATTTCCGCCAAACTGTCCCCTTCCCGTTTTTGAGTTTTTATAAAAGCCCTTGAAGATTCCTGCCGTATTTGCATGAATTGAAGCCTCGGAAAGCAAAGGAGCAATAAAAAAAGGCTGCAAAGACTCGGGAACTTCACTTTGAATCATTTGTCTTGCCACATCAAGATAATTGGCGTTGTAAGGAGTATAAAAACACCTTTCGTTTTCTTTAATATCATCCAGATTCTGGGGCGAATAAAGTTCAGAAATAAAGCCCGGATGAGAATAAGTTCCCTCCTTACGGCTTTTTTCAATTTCTTCCATTTTGCAGTTAATCTTTTCTACAAGCTTTTTATGAAGCTTTCTTAAATTTTCTTCTTCCTCTTTTCCGGGATTAGAAAGATAGCAGCGGTTAATAATACAGGAATAGAGTTCCAGATCGTTTACAGCCAGACAGGATGAAAACTGTTTTAAATAACGGGCAACAATTCCGCTTCCCGAAAAAAGATCCAGACAGGTAAGATTTTCTTTATTCAATTCTTTCTGAACCTGAGCAAGGCCCTGGCCTATAAAATCTAGTAGAGAACGTTTATTGCCTATGTAGGTTATTAATTGAGATTCAAAGAAAGAAGAGTTGTCCCCCATTTTTCCACCTTTTTTTATTATAACATAAAAAAAAGCATTTAGTCTAAAGTATTAAAAGAAAGCTTTTCTTCTTGCAGTTGTTATTGTCTCTTTTTTGGATTAAAATAACAGAATGAATAATATTGCAATTTTGCATGTAGAAAATACAGATAATCTTATAGACTTTGCTACTTTTTTAGTAAATAACGGATGGACTCTGGTTTCTGCCAACAAAACAGAAGAGCTTCTTAAAAAGCAAAAGCTCCCTGTTATTCATGAACCAGCCTTATCAGAAAACAATATTCAGATTACGGACAGCTCTACCCTCATACGACAGATTCTTCTTTCCCGCCTGCCGGATTCAGACGATTATTTAAGGCAGAATGAATCTACCCACACAAACATTCAGATTATCTGCATGAACATAAAGCCTCTCTTAAAAGTCCCTACATCATCAAACATACAGAAACAGCAGGAAGCCATTCCCCCTACCAACTATTACATTTCTACGGTTCTTAGAAACTCCTTTATAAACTACAGAAATCTGCTTATTCTTACAGACCCGGATGATTATAAAGAAGCAATGATTCAGCTTAGAACCGACAATGTAAGGGATGATTTCCGTCTTTACCTTGCCGCAAAATGTCTGAACTTAATCAGCGCTTACGACAGCGGCATTTCAGACAGCCTGCTTTATAACTCAATCGAAAAAAAGGATTTTCTGAATTATCTTATGTTCCCTTATAAAAAGGAAAACATAATAAAAACCGGAATCAACGAAACACAAAAAGCATGCATCTACAGGTTTCCTCTTGATTCTGACGAAGCAAATCTTTTTTCTAAATTACATCTGCGCGATTTTGATTTTAACACCATCTGCGACATTTCCCTCGGCTGGGAATTAATCAGCTCTTTATATGAAACGCTAAGAAATCAGCTTTCCGTAAAAAGTACAAACAGCGACGGCTACGATTTTACAACCCAGTTTACACCTCTTACAGGAACCGTATTTACCGCCGCCATAAAATTACGCTGCATTGTAGGTTCGTCCCTTTCTTCGAATGTTCTGGACTCCTTTAAGAAAACCTACACCTACGACAGGGAAAATATCACCAATGTAACTTTAGCCTGCTCAGCAGTAATTGACGAAGCAGCCGCCCAGGAAATTGTTAAATGTGATTTTCTTGCCATTGTAGCGCCCGGCTTTACCGACGAAGCAAAGGTTATTCTTGCAGAAAACAAAAACATCAGATTAATACCAATAGAAAAAATTACCCGTCATCATTTTGACATTCAGCTTATAAACGGCGGACTTCTGGCCCAGAGCTGCGACACTACCCTTTTTGAGCACTGGTATGTAAAAACCCGAAACAGACCTTCGCAAAACAAAACTGACCAGATGGCTTTTGGTATGCTGCTTGCAAGCAAAGCCCGCTCCCACTGCGCAGTACTTTTGAACAACAATTCTATAGTGGGAATTGCTCAGGGAGCCTCTTCTCCAAACATGGCTCTGGAACTGGTTCTGTACGAAGCAAAAAGACACAAGACCAGAAATGATCCGGACAGTCCGGATAAGGTAGCCGATGTCTTAATCTGCGACACAGCCTTTACCTTCTGCGAAATTGTCAAAGATATTATTGAAAACGGAGTTTCTGCCATCATTCAGACAGGACCTGCAAATAATGACGAAGAGTTTATTCAATACTGTAATGATAATGATGTAGTTTTAATTTACACAGGAACTACACATATTTCTTTTTAAAGTAATCCCGGGAGGAAGAAAATGCTTTATTATTTAGGACAATATCTCCAGCAATTCTGGGGACCTGCCAGACTTTTATGTTCTTACTCAGTTTTAATTGCCCTTGCACTTTATTTAGGATTTTTCCTTGCAAAAGTGCTCATACCAAAATTTTATAATCACCTGCCGCACGACCGCGGAAGAGAATTCACCTTAAAGGAAAATGCAGAGGCTGCCAAAGGAAAACCAACCGGAGCCGGTGTAGTATTCATTACAGTCTTTGTACTTTTAAGTTTTGTTGTTGTACCAATGAGCTGGACCCGTGCCGCAATCATCACTCTTACCTGGCTTACCATGCTCACAGGCTTTCTTGATGACCGCAGTATTACATCCTGGGGTGAATATTTAAAAGGCGCCCTTGATTTAATCATCAGTATAACTGCTTCTTTTGTTTTGTATTTTGGCTTAAAGGACCTTTCTCCTGACGGCATTGTAAGATTCTGGATGCCTTTTATTTCAAAAGAAATTGTAATTAATCCTGTAGTTTATATTGTAATTTCTACAATAATGCTCTGGGCTTCTATAAATACAACAAACTGTACAGACGGTGTTGACGGTCTTTCTTCAACCCTTGTTTTATTAGGCCTTATAACTTTAGGACTTATTTTCTACTTCCTGCTTGGTCACACAGATATTGCAGAATATCTTTTGCTCCCACATTTTCAGGCAGGTGCCAACTGGGCCGTTATGGTTTTTGCCATGGCAGGAGTTGTAATGGGCTACTTATGGCACAACGCCTTCCCAAGCGAATGTCTTATGGGAGATGCAGGAAGCCGTGCCCTCGGCTTTTTTACCGGTGTTTGCGTTATGGTAACAGGAAACCCATTTATTTTCCTTGCAACCTCATCAATCATTTTTGTAAACGGAGGAATGGGCTTGTTAAAAGTTTTCCTTCTCCGCTTTTTCAAAATTAAGATTTTTGAAAACATCCGCTTTCCACTGCACGACCATATGCGTAAAAATCACGGATGGTCTCCAACCCAGGTTTTACTCAAATTTATGATTATTCAGATTCTTATTACAATTGGAATTTTAGGAATCATGATAAAAATACGATAAGGAAGATTTATGACATCACCAGCATCATTTTTAGAAGAAAACAGACAGAATATAATTGAACTTGAAAAGACACTCACTTCTCACATTGCAATTGCCCCGGAAGGAGGCGGTGATGGAGAAATGGAAAAGTGCCTTGCCCTTGAAGAATGGCTTAGAAACAATGGATTTAAAAACATAGAACGCTACGAAGCACCAGATTCCCGCGTAAGTGCCGGAGTAAGACCTTCCCTTGTTGTAACAATTCCCGGAGAAAAGGATGATTACCGCATCTGGGTTATTGCCCACATGGACGTAGTACCAACAGGGGAATTAAGTTTGTGGAAAACAGATCCATGGACAGTAACAGAAAAAGACGGAAAAATTTATGGCCGCGGAGTAGAAGATAATCAGCAGGGCTTGTGTTCCGCAGCCTTTGCCGCCCTTTATTACATAAAAAATGGAATAAGGCCTTCGCACACAATAAAACTTCTTTTTGTAGCAGATGAAGAAAACGGAAGTGAATACGGAAGCGTTTATTTGGTAAAAAACACAAAGCTTTTTAAAAAGACAGATTTAGTTTTAATTCCAGATGGAGGCGATTCTAAAGGCGAAACAATTGAAATTGCAGAAAAGAATCTCTTATGGCTCAAGGTCCATACTCAGGGTAAACAGACCCACGGAAGCCGGCCTGACAACGGAGCAAATGCCTGCCTTGCAGCTTCAGCCTTAAGCCTTGAACTTCATAATCTGGAAAATATCTTTAACAAAAAAGATGATTTATTTGAACCGGATTATTCAACCTTCCAGCCTACCAAACGCGAGAAAAACGTAGACAGCATAAACATTATTCCCGGCGACGATGTTTTTTACATGGACTGCAGAATTCTTCCATGCTACAAGCTGGATGATGTTTTAAAGGAAGTTGATAAGTGCTGTAAAAAGATAGAAGACCTTTACAAGGTAAAGATTGACTACTCCACCCCGCAAAAATCAGAAAGCCCGGCAACCGCCAGAACCGCCCCCGTTGCGCAGAAACTATCGGCAGCCTTAAAAAAGGTACACAACATTGATGCTAAGTTTATTGGAATTGGTGGTGGTACAGTTGGTGCAGAACTGCGCCGGGAAGGAATTGACGCGGTGGTCTGGTCAACTTTAGACGACCAGGCCCACCAGCCAAATGAATATTGCATTATAGATAACCTTATTAAAGATTCTCTTACTTTAATAGAGTTATTTGCTTAAGTTTCTGCCTGACTTTATTTATAAACGTTCCAGGTAGTTTTTACTAATGTATCAACATCAGAATATTTTGGCTCCCAGCCAATCAGCTCTTTAGCCAGTTTTGATGTTGTATACAAACTTGCAGGGTCTCCCGGTCTGCGTGGAGCATCCTCTGCAGGGATTTCCTTTCCGGTAATTTTTCTTGCTGCATCGATTAATTCTTTTACAGTAGTTCCCTTTTCAGTTCCAAGGTTGAGTTTAATGCTCTTATTGTTTTTTGCAATGTATTCAAGAGCCATTACATGAGCGCGGGCAAGGTCTGTTACGTGAACATAATCTCTGATACAGGTTCCGTCGCGGGTATCATAATCTGTACCAAAAACCTTAAGCTGGCGCTGGCCAAGGGCTGCTTCCATTACACGTGGAAGAAGATTTTCAGGTTTCTGTTCAAGTCCGCGGATTTCTCCGTCAGGATCATAACCGGCCGCATTAAAATAGCGGAGGGCAGCAAACTTTAATCCCTTAAGCTGGTCATACCAGTCCATAAACTCTTCAATCTTAAGTTTTGTAAAGCCATAGTAATTGATTGGTTTCTGAGGATGATTTTCGTCCATTGGAAGGTACTGTGGTTCACCAAAGGTTGCAGCAGAAGAAGAGAAAATCATGATTTTGCAGTTATGTTTTACAGCTGCATTCATAATGTTCAGAGTACCTGTAATATTGTTGATGGAATATTTTTCCGGAGCTGTCATAGATTCTCCGGCAGCCTTAAAGGCAGCAAGATGAACAAAAGCATCAAAACCACGAGCAAAAGCCTGGTCAAGATCGCGTTCAATTAAAATATTTCCATAGATAAAATCATTTTTTGGAAAAAGATTACAGCGAAGTCCACTTGAAAGATTATCAAATACAGTTACTTCGTGACCTGCCTTCATCATTTCTTTTACAACGTGACTGCCAATATAACCGGCACCACCAATAACTAACACTTTCATATATTTCTCCCGTAAAATATCATTTTCAATTAATTATAACAAAATCGTAACTTTATTGAAACATCTTACTTCTTTTATTAGAATATGCTTATGAAAAAAATAATTTTTACCCTATTTTTGATTACCCTTACAGGACTTTCCTTTTCCTGCAAAACTACAAAAGAAATTTCAGAGGATTTAACTGCAGCTCAGATTATTCAGCTGGGACAGGATGCCTTTGAATCATCAAACTACAAGGAAGCTGAACGCTGCTACAAAACAGTGCTTGAACGCTTTGCTTCAGAAACCGCAACTTATGTTGAAGCAAAATACGAACTTGGCCATATCTACATTAAAACTAAAAAATATGACCTGGCAAAGGCCTGCTTTACAGAAATCCTTGAGATTTACGACAAAGACACTTATGCTACTTTACCAGGAAGCTATAAAAAACTTTCTCAGATTGGACTTTCAAAAATCCCTGAGTAATTTAATCAGAAGGCAGCAGGATAGAATGTATTTTTACATTTTTCTGAGCTGCCTTTTCCATTACAAATTCCTTTGAATATTTTCCGCTGCCCCTTGGAAGAGGATGTGGCTGGGCATCTCCAATAAGAATAATCTGACGATTGCTTTCATTACCCCATTTGTAAAATTCGCTGGCTGCAAAAATTGCCTCGTAAACGGCTTCGGGAACATCCCCGCCTTCTTTTCCCATTATTTTTACTGAATTCAGGTTCTTCTGGAAAATCTTCAGGTCGCTGGTAAAATCAAAATAGCGCACGGGAAGATTCATGAACTTAAAGGTATCTCCGTAATCCCTGTAAAATAAAAGGCCAATTCTGGCAAGAGGATATTCTCCAAGTTTCTTTTCAACAAGGGGAACTAAATCGGTCTTAAGCCTTTCCATATCATCCTTCATGCTGCCGGTCGCATCAATTACAAAGATTAAATCCATATCATCGGTATTGCCAAGCTTATCAAAGACCTCAGAAATATCGTCTATAAGAGATTCCGGACCTTTTGAATAAATAATATCGCCGGAAATTTCTTTAAAGGCATCGCTTGCAAGAGGATTGTACTGGTCTGTAAGTTTTGCTTCTTCAGGCTTCTTTTTTACAACAAAGTTGAACATAAAGGGGCTGTCCATAAAATTGCCTGAATAATCTGCATAAGGCTTTTCAAATGAACGGATATTTACAAAAGTCCCCTCACCAATTTCTACCTCGCCATTCCGGCTCCATTCATAGCCGTAAACAATTACAGGGGGAATATAAATGTGGAAGGCAGGTCCAAAAAAGGAAGTTTCTTCTACGCTGGAATCTACCAGGGAATACTTTGCCCCCTCCGAAACGAGAACTTTTCCGTCCAGAAGGCGTATTTCGTCTCCATTTATGGAATTATATTCCTTGGCCCGGTAGGCGTAACTGTCCTGTTTCCCCCCCGGATCTTTTGCAGTTTCCGTTAATAAAATAGACTCAACTCCGTCAATTTTTCGCACATACAAATGAAAGCCGCCCAGCTCAGGATTTTTTTCGTGAATGATTCTTATATCAGCCCTGGTTATTCTAAGCTTTTGCTGGCTTTCAGTATAAATTGTCTTTTGACCGCCATCTTTTTTCTGAGCAAAAAGGCCTGAGCAGCAGAACAAGAAAAAAGTAAAAATTACAAATTTTATTTTATTTCTTTTCATATTGATATTATCGGTGGAAAAATCAAAAAAAATGATTTATAATGAATGTTGGATTGTTCGAAAATAATTAGGAAATGGAAAGTACTACTGAATTTGAAAAAGTTGATATCTCGACATTCTTTGAATCTTCCCAGGAAGATTCTTCGTCTATTTTAACTTCTAAAACAGAACGTGTAGAATGTTTTACCGAGCATCAAAAAGAACTCATCAACCGCCTTCTCCCCGAAGTAACAAAAAGAGACCGCGAAAGGGCAGAAATCTTTTTAAACAGAATTTCAGATCTGGAATCTATTGCAAGTTCTGTTGCCCGCTTCCCTTCTCTTCTGGAGCGTCATGATATTGCAGGCGGAATAAGAACACCTACAACATTAATCGATTCACTTGTAAAACATCAGGAAGACGGAGATAAAACCCTTCAGCTTCCTTCTAAAGCTATTCTTGGAAAAGGACTTTTAGTTGCAAAGGCTCATACCCTGTCTTCTTTTTCAAAGTATGCAAAACATATGGGCGAAGAATTTAATGATTTATACCAGGCCTTTGACCGCGAAACAATTCTTTCCATGTTTTCCCTGCTTTCGGAAGATGTTTACATGAGCCTTATTTCTGATCAGAATCAGCCTATAGAATTCCGTCGTGAATGGGCCTATTCGCTCCTGCTTTTATGGGAACACTGGAACGACCAGACAATTGAAACCGCAGCCCCTGTATTGCAATCTGTATGGACCGCCAGAAGAAAACTTGCTCCGGCCTTTGGAACAATGATGGGTACCAGCGAGTTACTTCTTATTTCCATGCAGATGGATGACCAGTGGATAAGCTTTATTAAAAATAAAATGGGCGACAACGGGGTCAGCCAGGCTATGGAGGAATTCCTTTTTGGAATTTCTTACGAACAGATTAAAACCCTGCGCCAGACCTTAAAGGAATCAGGCATTCCTGCCATTGGCCGTGATGAAGTTTCAAAGTTCTTAGGCGAACATGTAAAGGCCGATGCCGGACTTGATTACCGAGACTTCTATGCCATGTACACTGTACGCCGCGACAACGCAAGAAGCCGGGCCAGAATGAAGGTTGAAGGTCCTAAAAAAACACTGGAAGATTACTTTATTCAGTTTGTAACTGAGCAAAACAAGGAGAAACAAAAGAATGACTCTTTCGCAAAATGATGATGCTTCAGCTAAAAAAGTTCCCTACCATTTTGGAGAAAAACTCAGAACGGTAAGAGAGCATAAGGGCTACACACTTAAGGTTGTTGCACAAAAAGCCGGAGTAAGCGAATCACTGGTTTCTCAAATTGAAAGAAATCATGTTTCTCCTGCCATAGACACTTTACTGGCCCTGGCAGATGTTCTGGACATAAACCTGGAATATCTTTTTGAAGAATACAGAAAGGAACGCCCGGTAAGAATTATCCGCCACAATGAAAGGCCAAGCCTTACCGAAGATGATATCCGCTACGAAGAGCTTTCACGCCCTCACAGGGGAGACTCCAATTCTGTTGAAGCCTATGTTTTACGCCTGCCGGTTGGTTCTCATACCCACCACGGTTCATACGGCCACACAGGAAACGAAATCGGTCTTATTACAAAGGGAGTTGCAAAGTTCATTTACGAAAACAAGGAATATATTCTGGAAGAGGGAGACAGCGTATCCTTTTCGGCAGGAGCTCCTCACAGAGTAGAAAATGCCGGCAGCTGTGAATTAGAAGCAATCTGGATTAATACTCCAGCTCAAAGATTCATAAATGAATAAAAAGCTCAAAGGTCTTTATAAAAATCTAAGTCTTTTTCTTTTACTGCTTCTTTTATCTGCAGGCATTGTTTCCTGCACAAGTACAAAAGTCGCAGACAGGCAGGAAGGAAATTTTTCTGTAAAACATGAAGAAGCCTTTTCTGACCTTTACCCTTTAGAGCCCAGGTGGCAGACAATCCAGGAAGGATTTGAAGTTCTTGAGTGGAAGATGGATTCCATTAAGGTTAGCTGGCACTGCATCAAAATAGATTTGAATCAGCCCGGCTTAAAAATAATTTCTTTGCCTGAAGAAAAAAATCTTGGCAAAAACTTCCGCCTTAAAAAGTTTGCCAGAAAAAACAATACAGTTATAGCCTTCAACACATCCCCTTTTGACATAAAAAAAACTGATTACCCTGTCGGCATAACAAAAATTGATGGAAAAATCATCACAGCTCCCGTAGAAAAATATGCAGCCCTCTGTTTTTACAAAAATGACCAGGGCTTTTTTAGGGCCTGCATCCTCGATTCCCAGAAAGAAGACGAACTGGAAAAATATGATTACGCCTACGGCGGCTTTTACACAATCCTGCGTGACGAAAAAATTTATGATTTTAAGCAGATTAAAAGATCCAGGACAGGCTGCGGCCTTAGCGAAGACGGTTCCCAGTTATATATTCTTGTAGCCTGCCCCCTTTTTAGCATAAGGGACCACAACGGCCTTACATACCCCGAATGTGCAGAAATCTTAAAGTATCTTGGCTGCAAAACGGCCATGCAGTTTGACGGCGGCCACTCAAGCGGGCTTTGCATTTATAGCCAGAATGCAGAAGCCCCCTTTTTACAGAGAAAAGTCCCAACCGCAATGGGCTTTGCCATCAGCTCTAATTAATTAAAAGTCCCCTTCTACGTCTTGCCTATATTTTCTTTAATTTGTATAATTATTTAATTTAATCTAAAACTTTGTATAAATATTCATTTTTAAGCGATATTTATACACAATGGAGGCCGACTATGAGTACAGAAAAACAGCAGCAGGCTATTCTAAAAAGATTAGAATCTCTTGCCAAGCACAACGACCCGATCAATCAGAGTTTATACGCTAAATACGACGTAAAGCGTGGTTTACGCAATGCAAACGGAACTGGTGTTCTTGTAGGACTCACCCGGATTGGTGATGTAGTCGGTTATGAAATTAAGGACGGCGAAAAAATCGCAGTTCCAGGCCGCCTTATTTACCGTGGCTACGATGTTGTAGACATCATCAAAGATGCAGAAACAAATAAACAGTTCGGCTATGAACAGGTTGTTTACCTTCTGCTTTTTGGTTTACTTCCATCAAAAAAACAGCTTGAAGACTTTTCTTCTTTCCTTGGAGAATGCAGAATCCTTCCTCCAAACTTTACAGAAGACATGATCATGAAAGCTCCTTCTCCAGATATTATGAACAAGATTGCCCGCGGTATTCTTGCAAGCTATTCTTATGATCCAGATCCTGAAAACCGCTCTGTTGCAAATATAATCAGACAGTGTATTTACCTTATTGCCCGTCTTCCTTCCATTGCCGCTTACGGTTACCAGGCAAAAAGAAGATACTATGACGACAAGAGTATGTACATTCATAATCCAAAACCAGAGCTTTCTTCTGCAGAAAACTTTTTAAGACTTATCCGCTCAGACAAGAACTACACAAGACTCGAAGCAGAAACCCTGGACCTTGCCCTTATTCTTCATGCTGAACATGGTGGAGGAAACAACTCTTCTTTAACAGTTCACGTAGTTTCTTCTGCAGATACAGATACCTACTCTGCAATGGCTGCCGCAGTCGGCTCTTTAAAAGGACGCCGCCATGGTGGTGCAAATATTCGCGTTGTAGAAATGATGGATGACATTAAGGCCAATGTAAAAGACTGGACTAATGAAAACGAAATCTCTGCCTACATAAGAAAAATTGCAGAAAAACAGGCTTTTGATCACTCTGGTCTTGTATACGGAATGGGACACGCAGTTTACACAATCAGCGACCCTCGTCAGGTTCTTTTAAAACAAAAGGCAAAAGAGCTTGCAAAGGCTAAAGGTTGTCTTGAAGAATTTAATCTTTACGATATAATTGAAAGAGTAGCACCTGGAATTATTCAGGATGTACACCAGTCAGATAAAAAAGTTTGTGCAAACGTAGACTTCTACTCTGGCTTCGTATACACAATGCTGAATATTCCTCGCGAATTATACACACCAATATTTGCAATTTCCAGAATTGCCGGCTGGTCAGCACATAGAATTGAGGAAGTTGTAAGTGGAGGAAGAATATATCGCCCTGCATACAAAAATATTTCAGAGGAAAGACCTTTTATTCCTCTTAAAGACAGAAACTAAAAAAGTATATATAAAATTTTTCATAAAAAGGAGAAAAATATGAAAAAACTATTAGCTTTTTTTGCAGTTGCTTTTATTGCTGCAGCAGGATTGTTCGCTTTTGATTTAAACGGAATCGAAGGAACATGGCAGGACGAAAACTACAAGGCAAACTGGACTTTTAATGCCGGCGGAAGCGTAACATTAAAAGATTCAACAGGTGCTGTAGTTTATACTTTTACAGATGACAATGTTTCAGACATTAAACCTGTTGCAAATGACCAGGGTGTTGGTGTTGCTTTCTATTGTAAAGAAACTCAGAGAGCTTACACTTTCATTAAACCTATTAAATTATCTGCAGATCTTTTAATGAGCATTGACCGCGACTGGACTGTAGAAGACTACGACGTAACAATTAAATTCCAGAAATAAATGTCTAAAGAAAGAATCGATAAACTGCTTTCTCACGAAGGCTTTGGTTCTCGAAAAGACATAAGAAAAATCCTGCGCAAATATGATGTTTCTGTAAATGGAAAACGCATACTTGATGCAGGATTTTTAATTGACCCTTTAGAGGACTCTCTAACCATAGATCAGGAAAAAATCACTCTGCATTCAAACCTCTACCTTATGATGAATAAGGTTATGCACACAGTTTCTTCAAACAAGGACGGTGAACATCAGACGGTTTTTGATTTGCTTGATGATTCATTAAGAACCCCCTACCTGCAGGAACACCTTCACCTGGTAGGCCGGCTGGACATGGATACAGAGGGACTCCTTTTATTTACCACAGACGGAAATCTTACCCACACCCTTATTTCTCCAAAATCACATGTAGATAAAACTTATTTCTGTGTGCTTGAGCATGAAGAAAGCGAAAGCCATAAAGAAGAAATTTCAAAAGCCTTTGGAGAAGGCATTGAAGTTGGACCGGAAGACAACGAAGAGGGCTTTAAAACCCTTCCGGCCAGCATAAAATGGGCGGGGGCAGAAGAAATAAAAAAACACCTTAACAATACCTCTTATTTTACCCAGACAGAAAGCGGAAAAAAGAATCTTGTAGCTCAGGCAGCTCTTCTTACCATTCAGGAAGGAAAATACCATCAGGTAAAAAGAATGTTTGCAGCAGTTGGAAACAAAATCATTTTCCTTAAAAGAGTTTCTATGGGAAAGCTGCATTTAGATGCCGCCTTAAAGCCCGGCCAGTACAGAGAGTTATCCGAAGAAGAAATAGAAAAATTAAATTAAAAAAACTTTCATATCTGAAGTTACTTTTCTCTTAATTGTTATCTAAAAGTTTGACAAACAAAAAGAAGTCAACTATTATAAATATAACAAAAAATTATATTTAAAAACGCGGGAATTATTTATGAATCACAAAATCAAAGTCTTTTTTATTTTAACCTTATCATTAAACGTTTTACTATTTTCTTCCTGCATACCTTACTGGGATGACGGAAAGGTTACCGGAAAAACAACTATAAAGAACTTTGAACATTTAAATGACCCTCTTGTTATAATTGCAGATGTTACCTGGGAAAAGACCTTTTTAGGACTTCCCTGCCTGGACGGAGTATCTTATAACAGGGGTAACGTTTTTGTGGTTATAGACTGGGAGACCGATACTATTTTTGACTGGGTTTATTACCCAAGCAATCCTGGCTCTGTAATGAAAAGAGCTATAGAATTAGGCACCTCTCCAAAGAAATATTATTCATCATCTTATGGTGGAGTTGTAGGCTGTATAAGTCCTGATTCAAACAAGGTAACAATTTACGACACAAGTGATGTATATGGATATATAGAACCCTGCTTCTTAAAAGGAGAAAATGCAATTATATGGGACAAACGGGAAAATTATCCACTAACAACCTGCTATTTTTTTGATGCTAAAAATGGCGTACTTTTAAAAGATAAATTCCGTATTGAAGCAGAAACAAACATTAGACATCCAATTGAAGATGATAATGGTTATCTTTGGATTTCATATATGAAGAATGATTTTGCAGATACAAGGTATCTGGCAAAAATTGACTGTAATAAATATACAATAGAAGATGTAATTAGTTTTAAAAGTCATGGAACAGATAAAATTATTGCAGTAAAAAACAGTGTTTTATTTCAGAGTTCAATTTTAAATAATTATTCAAGCCTGATCAGAAAGTATAATTCAGAAACTGGTGAATTAATTACTAAAAAGGAATACAGAGTGCATGAAGATATAAAGGATGCGTATTATTTACCAAGTGGTTTTTTATATAAGGATAAGTTATATATTGAATGTTTCGGAGTTTCCTCTATAACAAATCACTATTGTATTTATGTATATCAAATTAATACAGAGACTCTCGAAGTTGAACGCATTAGTGACCGTATAGATATCTGGGCAACAGAAAATGAATGGCTACGAGGCAACCGTATTTATTTTATGTACGGAAACGACTCTTATACCTATTTTGATTTAGATACCTGGGAAAAAGCTCCTTACACTTATGTTATGGACTATTCTACAATGACAATAAATCTCAAGTAAACCTTACTTACTTTTCCTTTTTATTGCAGAAGCACCGGTTTTCCTATAAAATCATAATATGGAAACAAAAATAATACAAAAACGTCAGGACTATATAAGCTGGGACGAGTACTTTATGGGAATTGCAGCGCTTTCTGCCTTACGCTCTAAAGACCCTAACTCCCAGGTTGGAGCCTGTATTGTAAGCGAAGACAACAAAATTCTTTCCATGGGCTATAATGGCTTTCCAATCGGCTGTTCAGATGAATTATTTCCCTGGGCCCGCGAAGGAGATACCCTTAACACAAAATATGCCTATGTGGTTCACAGTGAATTAAACGCAATTCTGAATTATCGCGGAGGTTCCTTACAGGGAACAAAAATCTATGTTACTTTATTTCCATGCAACGAATGTGCAAAAGCCATTATTCAGGCAGGAATTAAAACTGTAATTTATGACAGCGATAAGTATGACGGAACACCTGCAAATATTGTATCCAAAAAACTGTTAGAAACAGCAGGCGTAAAAGTTGTAAAATATAAGAAAAGCGGAAGAAAAATCAATATAGAACTTTAGTAAAAAAGGATAAAGTATGACAGATATAGAAATTGCACAAAAAAACAAGATGGAGCCTATTGTAAAGGTTGCAGAAAAAATCGGCATTACAGAAGATAAACTTGAACTTTACGGCCCATATAAAGCAAAAATCACCTTTGAAGAATTACAGACTCTGCAAAAAAAAGCAGAAGGACAGAAAGGTAAGTTAATTCTGGTTACTGCTGTAACCCCAACTCCTGCCGGAGAAGGAAAATCAACCGTTTCCATTGGACTTGCTGACGGTTTAAGAAAAATCGGTAAGAATTCTGTAGTTGCTTTAAGAGAACCATCTCTGGGTCCTTGCTTTGGAGTAAAAGGAGGAGCCTGTGGCGGCGGTTATGCACAGATTGTTCCAATGGAAGAAATTAACCTGCACTTTACAGGAGATTTACATGCAATCTCTATTGCAAACAATCTTATTGCCGCTTTAATTGATAATCACCTGCAGCAGGGAAACGAACTTGGAATTGATCCAAGAACAATCAGCTGGAAACGCTGCGTAGACTTAAATGACCGAGCCCTCCGCAATATTACAATCGGACTTGGCGGCAGAATGCAGGGAGTTCCAAGAGAAGACCACTTTACAATTGCAGTTGCCTCAGAAATTATGGCAATCATCTGTCTTTCTAAAACAATCAAAGAACTTAAAGAAAGAATTGACAGAATAGTAATTGGCCAGACCTATGCAAAAGAAAACGTTACCTTTGGCCAGCTAAAGTGCACAGGCGCTATTGCTGCCCTTCTTAAAGATGTTTTAAAACCAAATCTGGTACAGACACTTGAAAAAACACCTGCCTTTGTTCATGGAGGTCCATTTGCAAACATTGCTCACGGCTGTAACTCTGTAAACGCAACCTTATGTGCCCTTGCAACCGGAGACTACGTTGTAACAGAAGCAGGTTTTGCCGCAGATTTAGGTGCAGAAAAATTCCTTGATATTAAATGCCGCAGCGCCGGATTAAAACCGGATGCTGTTGTAATTGTAGCTACAATCAGGGCATTAAAAATGCATGGTGGCCTTGCAAAAGCAGACCTTTCAAAAGCTGACACAAAGGCCCTTGAAAAAGGTTTTGAAAACTTAAAAACTCATATAGAAAATATTGGAAAGTTCGGTCTTCCTTGCCTTGTTGCCATTAATAAATTCATCACAGATACTGACGAAGAAATTAACCTTCTTAAAAAATTATGTCAGGATAACGGTTCCATTGCTGTTCTTTCTGAAGGCTGGGAAAAAGGCGGAGAAGGCACAAAGGAACTTGCAAAAACAGTTGTAGAAATTGCAGAAAGCGGAAAGGCAAATTATCATCCTCTTTATGAACTGGACAAGAGCCTTGCAGAAAAAATTACAACCATTGCAAAAGAAATTTACCGTGCCGACAACGTTGAATTCGAACCAGCAGCCTTAAAGAAACTTAATGATTTTGAACAGAAGGGATACAAAAATCTTCCTGTATGTATTGCAAAGACCCAGAATTCAATTTCGCATGATCCAAAATTGATTGGAGCTCCAAAAGGCTACACCTTCCCAGTTAGAGACGTACAGTTATATGCGGGAGCAGGCTTCGTAGTTGCCCTTGCCGGAGACATTATGACAATGCCAGGACTACCAAAACTTCCGGCAGCCCTGAACATTGACGTTGATGATAACGGAGTAATTACAGGATTATTCTAATAGAACTAGCCTTTTAAAGCTTTTAATTCCTTAGAGAGTTCCAGAGTCTTTTGATTCTGTCTTACAACTCTCTGGGCTAAAAGCTTTGAAAGGAATATTCCGTAATGAGGATTCTTCCTGATTAAATTCAGGAAGGATGATTTAGGAATACGGATTAACTGGCCTTCGCCGGCAGACATAATTGTTGCAGAACGGCGGTCATTTAAGAGGAAGGCCATTTCCCCAATAAACATATCATTTGGGGTAAGAACAGAAATCAATTTTCCATCTACATAAACACCAAACTGACCAGATACAATAAAGAACAAATCATTTGAAGGCTCATTCTGCTTGCAGACAATCTGATGCTTTGCATATTTAATAACACTGAAGGCAGACATAATAAGAGGAACGTTATTAGAAGAATCATGCAGGTTCTGTATTGAGAAGGAAACTTCATTACCCTTATCATTGTATTTTAATTCTGAAACCAGCTCCTTAGAGAGGAAAATTCCCCTTCCATGCATCTGTTCAGAATCTACATCCTGCTGCTCTACCCTCTTACGCCAGTCAAAACCATTACCTTCATCTGAAATCTTAAAAGAAGATTCTTCTTTTCCAATTACATATTCAATATGAATCTTTCTTTTTGCAATTTCAGGATCCTGAAGACGCTGGTGAATTAAATCAAGAATATTTCCGCCTTTTTCAAGATATTTAGTTTTATCGTCATAAGAAATGTTGCAGTTTCCATGTTCAAGAGCATTGGTTAAAAGCTCCATTAAGGTTGTCTGAAGGGCATATCTGTCATTTTCAGAGATTCGGTTGGTACAGTAAAGATAGTTTACAAGGAAGCTGGTAAACATTCTTGTATCAAAGGGGTCATTACCGCAGACAAAACCGCCTTTTTCGAGGGCACCCACACTTTCCTGCATACCACGGTTAAAGAGGAACTGCTTGTTACTCCATAAGATTCTTAATAAACGGTCAAAGTTTTCGTTGAAGGAATATAAAGTCTGAGCTGCAAGAATATTAGGATTTTTTGATTCTTCAATCTTCTGTACTTCTGCAGGATTTTCTACAACGGCAATAATTCCGCCGTTATGCAGCCATGGGTCCTTATTAATGGCATTTAGAATTGAATCACAATCTATAGATTTTGAAGTAAAGTCCAGAATTTTAATTTCAGGAATTTCGTAATCAATAAAACTTAAAGCTTCTTCTGTATCCTGACAAAACAAAGGATCAAAATAGGCAGAATATTTTGTACATACATTCTTTACAGTTTCATTTACAGCGGGGGTTGCAGAAGCAACAAGAATCTTTTTCATCTGTTAGTCCTTAAATAATTAATCAAAATCATAATAGAGGCCGGCTTTTGCAAGCCCTGCGAAGCCGTCTTTTATTACATCAAGTCCTGTAACTTTACTGCTATAGTGACACAAATACATTTTTGATTTTAATTCCACTGGTAAAGTTTTTAATTCCTGGTAAGTAGCATGAACACCGGCAGAAAAACCAGAAACATCACAGTCATGAAAAATATACTCTATATTAAAATTTTGTGTTATCCAATTAATTTGCTCAGGCCTGAACTGAGTATCTGCGGTAAAGAGAATCCTGTCATCAACAATCAGGCCGACTGAATATTGAGAATTTCTGAATGAGTCTTTTTTTGTAGTTACATGATGGGTTCTGAATAATTTAAGATTGATAGAACCTATGTTTATTTCGTGCATTGGAAAAGGTTTGTTACGGATTTTTACAGGCTTCATCTGATTAAAATAATCATCAAAAGACATTTTTCCATTTTCGCTGAACTGCATTCCGCCCCTCAGTGATTCATTCCACAGTTTCTTTTTAAATTCATCTGTTATTACAATATTTACCCGGGAATTTTTTGTGTAGTAAGATAAAAAGGCCATTTCTTCAAGGCCGCCAATGTGATCAGCATGAGGATGGGTTACAAGAAGATTTTCTATATTTTTTATCTTTAAATTATATTTTTTATCTATAACATAAGGACATAAAGTTCCACAATCAATAAGAATATGATCATTTCCCTTTATAATAAGTAAATTTGTCTGGAAATAAGATTTAGAAAACGCAGAGCCTGTGCCTATAAAAAAAAACGATAAAGTACCATTATTTACAAGTGATAAATTCTCTTCAATATTTCTTGTTTTCATTTTTTAATTCTAACATAAAATTTAAAAAAATACATTATTATAATAAAATTTCCGGAAGCTTATATACATCTTCAACGCCAGAAACTAAAAGGCCGCCCATTCCCATCTGCAGGGGAAGAGAAAGGTCCATATCATAACGGTCTCCAACAGAAAGACACTTTTCTGCTTTTGTCTGTAAAATTTCTACAGCCCTGCAAAATGGCTCTTCTGCCGGTTTAGATTTAAAACAGGTATCGAGTCCTACAATATCCTTAAAGAATTCTGAAGCACCAATAGCTTCAAGGGTTTTTCTTGCCGGCAATACCGGATTATTGGTAACACAAATCAGCTTAAAGTCTTTTTGCAGCAGGCTTAAAGTTTCAACAAGCTCTTTGTCATAAGAAAGATAATCTGAAGGAGTAAGAAGTTTTTTTCGCCATTCTACACTTTCTTCTATTGGTACTCCAAAGCTTAAAAGGGTGTTGCCAAGACTTACCTTAGCTCCATTGTGGTCTAAAGCAAACTGCCTGCGGTAATCTGCAACCATTCTCCGGGCCTGGTCGGCAGAAATGCCCCTTACTCTTGCAAATTCCCTTATCTGGCAATCAACCTGCTCTATGGCATATTTCTGGTTGCTGTATAAAGTGCAGTCTATATCAAATATAATAGCCTCTAAAGGCCGGGGAATTTTATAAATCTTCATGCTTAATCCTGTTCTGGTAAATACACCTTACTTTCTTTAATAATCTTTGCTGCAGCTTCTCTTATATTTGAATATCTGCCGAGTCCTGCAAGAGCCACACAGGCATCTCCTAAAAGTTCAGCATCGCTGCAGTTGGCAAGGGCTATCTTCATTTTAAGTTTATTTGCTTTTCTTTGCAGATATCCTTTATTTCTTGTCTGTCCGCCGGTCACCATCATCTTGTCCGGGAAAAGAATATTATTTTCTTTGCAAAAGGCCTTCAGTTCTTCAAGGCCTTCCTGTATTTTTTCAAGCCTTTCTTCCTCCTTTATTTTGCTGCTCTGAGGAATCAAATAAGAAATATTCCAGAGATTTTCCATAGGGGAAGGCAGGGTCCTGAGCTTATTATAAAAAAGCTGATTTTCTATACATAAATTCAAGCCTTCGCTGGAGCCGGAGCGGTCGCAGAGGCAGGAAGGCGATAAGGTATTTGTTCCAATTAAAGCTGCAACAAAATCGGGGCCGCCGCAAAAAAGGGGCAAGCCCTGCTGCAGACCTAAAAAGTCAGCGGCGTCTTTTTTTAAGTTTCCACATGCGCTGGCAGGATATATAAATGGCGGTAATTTTTCTTTTAAAATGTCATTTGCCTGCAAAAGTTCATCTGTCCAATAAGCAGGAATAAAGGCTTTCTGGGGCAGAAGTGTGACGGCACTTCCTGTAAGTTCATAAACAAAATATTCAGGACCAGAAAAAAGAAAATCTGCCCTCTTGTATTCTTTTGGATATAAGTGCTTAAAGGCTACAAGTTTTGGTAAAAAAAGGGAATGAGCGCACAAAGAATAATCCAGTTTGTAATTTTCATTCCACCTTAGAGTAAGGCCGCCTGAACTTACAAGGGTTGGGCCGTTTCCGGAAACGCTGATGGCTACAAGGTGATTTTCTTTAAAGACAGAAGGATTGTTTTTTTCTGCCTGGGCTAAAATAGATTTTAAGGCATGCAGCCACTTTACGGCAACAAAGCGGCTGTTTTCGTTAAAAAAAACTTTCTTTAAAATGAAAACGACTTCACCCTCTTCAGAAATTAATCCTGCCTTGAGTGAAGTCGTTCCAATGTCTACAGAAAGTACACATTCAGTCATCAGACCTAGTTTGTTCCTTCTGCGCTATCGTTATGATCTTCTTTTTTATTTTCCTGCCCCTGTTTTACAACCTTTTCAATGATATTGCGGTTATCAAGTAACTCGCTCAAAGACTGATTGTAATGGATGCGGGTAATAACGTTTGCAAAGAGACCACTTACATCTGTACTAATAAACCATTCACGGTTAAGAAGCTCTTCATGATAAACTGCGTTTGTTCCAATAATTCTGTAGAACAAGCCCTTTTCGTATGCTTCGTCAAAATTCTTGATTGCATCGCCGGTAAAGAATGGGAGGGAAATTGCACAAATAACTTTTGTAGCACCTTCGCTCTTAAGGAATTCCATTGCTTTAAGAAGAGTTCCACCGGTTCCAAGCATATCGTCTGCAAGGAAGGCAACCTTTCCTTTTACATCGCCAAGAAGTTTTACAGATTTAATATTTGTTGAATGAGCATCCTGAGTTACAATTGAGTAATCACGCTCTTTGTAAATCATTGCGAGTGGCAGCTTTAAACCTGAAGCATAAAACTTATTACGATCTATGGCACCTGTATCTGGAGATACAATTACCATGTCTTCTGTTTTACCGGTAAGATCTACAATTTTACTGAGTTCACGAATAATCTGATAGCTTGCATGAAGGTTATCAAGATTACAGCGTGAGAAAGCATTAGGAATTTCGCGGGAATGTAAATCTAAGGTAACAATTCTTGAAACACCCTGCATTTCGTAAATGTGGCCTAAGAGACTTGCAGTAAGTCCTTCACGCCCCTTACGTTTATGCTGACGGGCATAAGGATAAGCTGGAACAACAAGAGTGATTTTTTCTGCACCAGCCATACGAACAGCATCGATTGTAACAAGGAGTGACATAACGTGATCGTTAACTGTCATTCTGATTTTGTTAGCACCGCCATTCAATGAAAGAATCTCATGATTCTCTACGTCCTGGAAAATGAAGACATCTTTTCCACGAACAGTATCTAATAGTTCGGTCTTAACCTCACCGTTAGCAAAATAAGTAAAGCGGGCATTAACTTTGAATACCGGCGGCCTATACTTACTTGTAGCACCTCTTATACAAAGATCACTAGTTTGCAGATCATTCTGCAAGTTGATGCTCTGTACAAGCTCTTCTTTAGTCAGCTCATAACGCTTTGATACAACATCGTTCTTCAAAGTGAAGCGGTGTTTGTACATGTGTTTAAGGTGCGTTATGACTTCATTGGCGAAAGCTTCGCCACCAGGACACGCAACAATCGCAAGACTTGTTGGTTCTGTATAAGGCATAATAAGACCTCTTTAATAGTGGGATATGTAACTACAATGTAGCATAAATGAAAAAAAATTTGAAGAGAGGGGAAAAAAGCAGAAGCAAAAAAAATGCTTCCGCGGCACTGGAAAGAGAGCCCCAAAAAAGCGCGAGCTTAAAAAAATGCTTCCGCAGGAACCAGGTTTATGCCCGGCTAAGATACTGACGTATCGATGCCGGTCAAAACCTGAACCCTGCTCGCGCATTTTTTTTATGCCTTATGTGTTTCCCGCGGAAGCTTTTTTAGGCATTTTATTTTTTTTACAATTCTTCTATTTCACTCTGCGAAAGCATTTTTATATTATTGTCATCAAATACCTTTTCTGTCGCAGCAATATCAGTACAGCGGATAATCATAAAAGCTCTGTTTGATTTTTTTCCTGTAAAGCCGTACATGTACTCTACATTTCTTCCGTTGTCTGCAAGAATCTTTAAAATCTTATTCAGACTTCCAGATTCATCAGGAATTTCTGCAGCAATAACAGGAGTTGTTTTTACAATGTAGTGAGAACGTTCCAGGGCTGCCTGCACCTGATCAGGATTATCAACAATAATTCTTGCAATACCAAAATCATTTGTATCTGCAATTGAAAGAGTTCTTATGCTTATTTTATGTTCAGCAAGAACATTTGTTAATTCAGACAGAGCATTCTTTCTGTTTTCGATAAAAATTGAAATCTGTTTAATTGTCATACCACACTCCTTTTTTAATCATGCAATTTTCTTGTATCTATAACTCTTTTTGCCTTTCCTTCCGAGCGGGCAATTGATTTTGGAGCAACAAGAGTTACCTTTGCCTTAATCTGAAGAACACTTAAAAGAGCACTGGAAAGAAGTTTTTCCTGTTTGTTTACTTCAGAAACAACATCACTGAATTTATCTGCAGTCATTTCTACTTTAATTTCGAAAGTATCTGTATTGTTTTCGCGGCCAACAAGAATTTCATAGTTTGGTGGATAACCGTTCTGTAAGAGAACTCCTTCAATCTGACTAGGGAATACATTTACACCTCGAATAATCAGCATATCATCTGTACGACCCATAGGTTTACTCATGCGGACAAAAGTTCTTCCGCAGGCACAAGGAGCACGGTTCAGAACACCAATATCTTTTGTACGGAATCTCATAAGAGGGAAGGCTTTCTTTGTAAGTGCAGTAAATACAAGTTCACCCTTTTCTCCGTCCGGAAGTCTTTTTCCTGTTTCTGGATCAATTGTTTCAATAATAAAGTGATCTTCATTTACATGCATACCCTTCTGTTCTGCACATTCAAAAGCAACACCAGGTCCCATAACTTCTGTTAAGCCGTAAATATCATAAGCTTTAATGCCTAATGATTTTTCAATATCGCGGCGCATTTCTTCTGTCCATGGTTCTGCACCAAAGATTCCGGCCTTAAGATGGATATCTGCAGGAGTCATTCCCATGTCGTGAAGGGTTTCTCCAAGATAAGCTGCATAAGAAGGAGTACAGAAAAGAACAGTTGATTTTAAGTCCTTCATAAAAGTTATCTGGCGCTGAGTGTTTCCGCTGGAAATAGGAATAACCTGACAGCCAAGTTTTGTAGCTCCACCGTGAACACCGAAACCTCCGGTAAACAAACCATAGCCGTATGCGTTCTGCATAATATCATTCTCATCACAACCAATTGCAACCAGCTGACGTGCAACACAGTCATCCCAGATATCAAGATCTTCTTTTGTATAACCTACTACAATCTGCTTTCCAGTAGTTCCGGAAGAAGCATGAATTCTTACAACCTGACTCATTGGAACTGCAAAAAGACCATATGGATAAGTCTGTCGTAAATCATCCTTACAGGTAAAAGGAATTTTATCCAGGTCATCAAGGCCTTTAATGTCATCCGGAGTAACTCCAGCTTCTTCGCAGCGCTTTCTATAATATTCAACATTTTCATAAACATGGCGGAAGTTTTCTACCAGTCTCTGGCCCTGAAGTTTTCTTAATTCCTCCAGAGGCATACATTCTTTTTCTTTCTGATAATATTTTAAGTTCATTTTTTCCTCTTCAAAGGATATCGGCAAAATACCGACAGGCTTTTTTTATTTTGGATTTGGATTTTAATTTGATTTAAAGATTAGTTACCGTGCATGGCCACTGGTGCGCATTACACAAAAAGAAATGAGAAGTTCGCCCTTAGGCGAAAAAGAAATTAAAGGAAAAGAAGCGGCTCTTTAGTAGGCCTGTAATTCTTAACATATATTTAATATTAACACTCTGAATAAAAATTGTAAACAGTTTTTATGCCGGCTCTCAATCAGAAGGCTCCACTCTGGTGATTTTTCCCGATAGTTAAAGTGCGGGTCTGGTGTAGTATATAATTAATATACAAATGTTTTTCGAGGTAAAAATATGGATAAGATGCCAGAGGTAAAAAGATTTGATAATGGAGACTCAATCTGGAAAAATACTTTTTCTAATTTTGAAGCTACAGTTTACACACCCGAAGCAAAAAAAGAGCTTTTATCGGATACCATCAATTACGGCTTTATTGCCCCCTACCTTCTGGTCTTTCCGGAAAGACATCTGACTTTTGAAGAAGCCAGGGACTTTTCAGATAAGATGGGTTTTAGCCGCCTTGCCGGAGATTTTGCTAGCAGTGTAGTTTTTATCAGCCCCCTTTGCAAAGAATGGACAGATGCTCCTTCAGATATTTTTTCAAACATCATTTCCAATTCAAAAATCGGACAGTATTATAAAGACGGCTGCATTAGATTCTGGAACTTTTTTACCAGAAAAGACGAAGGCTATTACATAAGGGGAGCCATTTTCCGAACCTGTCTTTTTGCTTTTGGAAAAAGTGCAGACTACCTTGCCAAAAACTGCCTTAAACATTTTGAGGGAGACGGACTTTGGGGAAAATCAGATCTTGCCCCGGTAACCTGTTTTTTAAGCGGCCTTTCCACAAAGCCTGTAATCCAGACAGATGATATTCCAGTTCTTTCCTACAACAATTCAAAAGAATGTGATGATACTTTCGAAGCAGCCTGTAAATATTTTGAAAAAAAATCTTTCCCTGAAGAAAAGTATGCAGAGGTAATTTACCGCGATTATTACAGCTTTGCAAAAAAGTTCCGCAGAATGACTGGACCACTTTCTCTTGATGAAGACCTTGAAAAAGACGGCCTTAAAATTGAATCTGGAATTGAGACTGTAAAAACTTCTGCAGACAATCAGGGAGATGACAGGGGAAGCATCGAACACAAAATAGGTTATGTAGCCTTTTACAACAAGGCCCTGAAAGGTCCCCTCCCACTTGTACTGGGCTTTCACGGAGGAGGAGATTCCTCTTTCTTTTTAAGCATTATGGCGGGATGGGCAAAAATAGCCCACAGGCATAACTTTCTTTTTGTTGCCATAGAAAATCACATAAACTCTACCGCAAGCGAAATGCTTGAGTTTACCGAAAAATTAAAGAAAAAATACCAGATCGATTCTTCCCGCATTTATGCCACCGGCTTTTCGATGGGCGGAATCAAAACCTGGGATATAATTCAGGAAGTTCCACAGCTGATTGCGGCAGCAGCTCCTATGGATGCAACGGTAGATGTCGGACAGAACGTTTACTTTACCAAAAGCCCATGTTCTCCAAACAGAACAAAAGCAGTTCCTGTTTTTTATGCTGGCGGAGAAATCTCACCTCTGCCGGAATTACCTTACCAGGACCAGAGATGCATAAACCGCATGAAATATGCCCTTGAACTGAACGGAGCCCAGAAGGAATATAAGGTTTCTCTGGACAATAAAGATAATTGGGAAAACAAACTATGGGGTATAAGCGGAGATATCACAGAAAAAAAATTCGACGCTTCCAGAAATGCAACCCTGACAATGGAAAAGTTCAAAAACAAAGAAGGCAAAATCCTGAATGTTTTTGCCAGCATAAGCGGACAGGGACACGACTGCCGGGAACACACCTGCGAACAGGCCTGGCTCTTTATGAGCGGCTTTTCTAAATAAGAGGTCTTTCCAAATAAAAATTATTTACTTTAATATTTTCACTTTCTCTCTTATAATAAAAGTATCTAAAAAAGAGGTGAGAAAGTATGAATGTTCATAACATTATGGAAGATGTTGTCCAGAAATCTGTAGACAACTTCTACGATCAGGTAAAAGCAAGCAACATAAAGTGGCTTACCTGCGACTGCGAAAACTGCCGCTTAGACACAGTAAGTTACGTATTAAATAGAATCCCCGCAAAATATGTAGTTTCGGGCAGGGGCGTTACCCACGCAGCAGACACTCTGAACGACCATCAGTTAAAGGCAGATATTGAAGCTCTGATTCTTGAAGGAATGAGAATTGTAAGCAGCACAAAAAGACCTTTCCACAAAAATGACCGCAAAGAATGCTCTATTGCTCAGGAAGCAATTCCATGCTATAACTTTTCAACTATTACAGGAACAATTCTTGACGGCTCTACCTTCGAACCGGTAATCAACGCTACAGTACTTTTAAAAGTAAACGGCAAAGAAGCAGAGATGATAGATAAAACCTGGATTAATCCTTACATCACCTGTAAAAGTACCCGGGGAGCCTATAACTTCTGGGTAAAACCTATGGAAACAATTAAGGAAGGAACTAAAAAAACTTTTAAAATGGAATTAGATGTATCTGCAGAGGGCTATTCACCTCTCAAATATTTCTTTGAAATTCCATTAGTTTCAGAACCACAAAGCAGAACAGAAATAAATTCTACTTTTACCCTGAAACTTAGAGATTTAGTTCTTTTCAAATCTGATATAGAAAACGAAATGGATAACTAAGATTTATTATGGCTGAAACTGAAGAACTTAAAACTGCTGTTGTAACAATTATTGGCCGCCCTTCCGCAGGCAAATCAACCTTTTTGAACACTGCCTGCCAGGAAGATGTCAGTATTGTTTCTCCTACCCCACAGACTACAAGAAATGCAATCAAGGGAATTGTAAATACTTCCTTTGGTCAGCTGATTTTTATTGATACCCCCGGCTATCACGATTCAGAAAAAAAACTGAATCTAAGATTAAAGTCGGTAACGGAATCTCAACTGGAAGGAGTAGACTGCGTTCTTTACATAATCGATTCTACCCGACCACTGGGAGAAGAAGAGATTCACACCTCAGCTCTTTTAAAAAATCTGCAGGACAAAACCATAGTTGCAATCAATAAAACAGATTTGCCACAGAGCAGACCTCTTCCAATCATAAAGTTTATTTCGGAGCAGCTGCCTCAAATTCCAGAAAATTATATTCTGCAGATGTCTGCACAAAAGGACCAGGGCATTAACGAAGTGCTTAAGGCCCTTTATGACATTTCTCCTGTCGGCCAGCCGGTTTATGATGAAGAAGTTTATACCGACCAGGATTTAACATTCCGCGTTTGCGAAGTAATTCGTGGAGAAGCAATAAACCGCCTGCAGGACGAAATTCCTCATGCAGTTTATGTAGAAGTTGCAGATATAGAACACAGAAACGAAGGAAAAAAACTCTGGATAAGAGCCTTCCTTTGTGTTGAACGCGACAGCCAGAAGGGAATTGTAATTGGAAAGGGTGCTTCTAAAATTAAGGAAATCAGAACCGCCGCCCTTAAAAAACTAAGCCAGATTTACATACAGAAAATAGATTTAGATTTACAGGTAAAGGTAGACAAGAACTGGAGACAGAGAGACTACACTATCAACAGGCTTGTTCCTAATTCCTGACACTAATTCTTAACACTGATTGTTTGAATTTAAAAAATTAAGTACAATAGTAAGACAATTTTAATTATTTCTTGGAGTAAATATGGCTCTTGAATGTGGTATAGTTGGACTTCCAAACGTAGGTAAGTCTACAATTTTTTCAGCATTAACAGCTGCCCCAGCCGCAGCAGAAAACTTTCCTTTTTGTACAATTGACCCAAATATAGGTATTGTAGATCTTCCGGATGAACGTCTGGATTTTTTAGCAAGCAAACATAATCCTAAAAAGAAGACTCCCGCTGCAGTAAAATTTGTTGATATTGCAGGTTTAATTAAGGGTGCCAGCAATGGCGAAGGTCTTGGTAACAAATTCCTTGCAAACATTCGCGAATGTTCAGTAATTGCTCACGTTGTACGCTGTTTTGACAATCCTGATATTATGCATGTCCGCGACAATGCAAACGAAGCAGCTCCTATTGACCCTGAAAGTGATATTCTTACAATCAACTGGGAATTATGCCAGGCAGACTTAAATACTATTGAAGCCCGCCAGGACAAGGTTACCAGAGCAGTTCGTTCTTTAGGTCACGAAGAAGAAAAAAAATATGCACCATGGCAGTCTGCTGTAAATAAAATTAAACCTCTTTTACAGGACGGAAAATGCGCCCGCACAGCAGATTTAACAGATGATGAAAAAGCTGCCATCTACGATATGTTCCTTCTTACAATGAAACCAACCCTTTACGTTGCAAACGTAGACGAAGATTCTGTTGCAGAAGGTACAAACAAATACGTTGAAATTGTAAAAAAATACGCAGAAGAAGAAAAATCTGAAGTTGTTGTAATCTGCGGAAAATTTGAAGCAGACCTTGCAGAAATTGAAGATGCAAACGACAAAAAAGATTTTATGGAAAGCGTTGGCTTAAAGGAGAGCGGACTTGCAGTTCTTGCAAGAAAGGCTTATCACCTTATGGGCTTAAGAACCTTCTTTACAGGCGGACCAGATGAATGCCGCGCATGGACAATTCATGCAGGAGATAAAGCTCCAAGAGCCGCAGGTGTAATCCACACTGACTTTGAAAAAGGCTTTATCAGGGCAGAAGCTTATACCATTGATGATTTAAGACAATACGGCGACGAAGCTGCAATTAAAGCAGCCGGAAAATATCGTCAGGAAGGAAAAGAATACGTTGTTCAGGACGGTGATGTTCTTTTCTTCAAATTCAACGTCTAAGAGGTAACCCTTGTCTGCGACAGTTGGCCTGCAGTTATGCAAAGAATATGACTTTAATAAGGTTTATGACTCTATTCTGGAATTATTCCGCTTAGTTCCGCCACCAGATTTCAAAGACAAGGTTGTACTATTAAAACCAAATATTCTTTACCCTAAAAAACCGGAACTTGCGGTATGTACACACCCTGTCGTAGTGGGCGCCGCAGTAAAAGCCTTTCTAAGCCAGGGGGCAAAAAAAGTTCTGGTAGGGGAATCGCCGGCAATGGCAAATCCAACCACCGCTGCAAAGATAACCGGCATGTATAACCAGGTTATAGACAACGGCGGTGAGTGGACTGAATTCAAAGAATCTGTAGTTGTAAGCTGTCCTCAGGGCCTTATCTGCAAACAGTTTAATTTTGCTTCACAAATTAAGGAAGCAGACCTTGTAGTTTCCCTTTCAAAATTAAAAACCCATCAGTTTATGACCTACACAGGTGCAATGAAAAATCTTTTTGGCCTTATGATTGGACTCGAAAAGGCCCAGACTCATTACCGCTTTCCTAAAAAAGAAGATTTTGCAAACTTCCTTACAGACTTAAATATTGCTGCCGGTTCAAATTACGCCATTATGGATGCAATTGTCGGTATGGAAGGCCCTGGTGGACCTGGAAGCGGTACTCCTAAAAACCTTGGTTTTCTTGCCGCCTCTACAAATCTTCTGGCCCTCGACTGGGAATGTGCTTCTTTAGTAGGCTACAATCCTCATACAATTGTTTATCTGGAAGAGGCTTTAAAAAGAAAAATCTGGTTTACGGACGAAAAAGAAATTACTACCCTTGGGGCTGCAGAAAAAGACTGCCGCTGTACTTCTTTTAAAATTGTAAAAGAAGCTTCCCCTACCCTGCAAAAAATGATTCCCGGCTGGATAAACTTTATTGCAAATAAATTCTTTATTAAAACTCCTGTATTTAATCCCAAAAAATGCATGAAATGCAGAAAATGCATGGAAATCTGTCCGCCACATTTAATTAAAATGACCGGCAAAAATGAGACAGCCTTCCTCAGCGACAGAAACAAATGCCAGCACTGCTACTGTTGCCATGAAATTTGTCCTCACGATGCAATTAAACTAAAAAGATTTTAATCCTTGTATTTTTCCATAATAGCCATAGCATCATCCTGCATACTCAGGAAAAGTTCTGCTAAAAGAGGATCAAAATGAGAGCCTGCCTCTTTTTTTATAATGTCCATGGCAGTTTCTATAGGGAAAGGTTCCTTATAACAGCGGGGAGAAACCAGAGCATCAAAAACATCAGCAATTGCCATAATTCTTGCAGAAAGAGGTATTTCATCTTTCTTTAAGCCTTCTGGATAACCTTTTCCATCCCAGCGCTCGTGATGACAGGTAGCAATCTCTTTTGCAATCTGAATATACTCTTTATCATCATGGTCGCCGATTACTTCTTCTACAATACGGCCGCCTTCAACGGTATGTCTTTTTATCTGTTCAAATTCTTCAGGAGTGAGTTTTCCGGGCTTTTTAAGAATATTGTCTGGAACTACAATTTTTCCTATATCATGCATTGGAGCGGCTTTTGTAATAAGGGAAATATAATCGTCAGTAAGAATATCTGTATAAATATTATTAACTCTGGCCTTTAATGCAATAAGATTTACATAAGCACTGGTTCTTCTTACATGTTCACCTGTATCGCTGTCACGGTTTTCTACAAGGTTTGAAAGGCTTATGATTGTATTATTCTGCATTTCAATTATTTTTCTATGCTGTAAATCTAAAAGTTCTCTCTGAGAATGAATTTCTTCAATCTGGTCTGCAATTGCTCCCTGTAAAACTTCCCTGTTTTCTTCAAGGCTCTGGGTTCTAAGCAAATCTCTTTTAAGGGCTCTTCTTTTAGAAAGGGAAAGGCCGTAAAGTAGAAGACTCAAAAGAATGGTGTCCATAACACCAACCCAGGTGTAACGGGTCAAAATTTCATTGTAAACCAGGAAATTAAAAACTATAAGGGCACTTACAAAGATAAGAGGTTCAATTTGCAGGGTAAGAATAGAAATAATTCCAATACTTGCAAAGCATATTAAACCACTAAAGCTGTTATGCATAACAACAAAAAGATAGATACTTAAGGCATAACCGGCTATAAAAACCTGAATATAAGGAATGCTTTTTATAATAAAATGAACTTTAGGAAGTTTTCTAAGCAGAGCAGAAAGCAGAATTCCTACAAGACTTATGATTATAAAAATAGACAGATATATGAATTTAAAAAAATCTGCGTAAATATCACCCTTATGAATTATAAGTTCTATACCAAAATATACAAATCCAAAAGCGAAAATAAAATGTAAAACAACAAAAAGATTTGTTAGATTTTTTGTAGCGATCTGATCACGTAAATCGCTGCTTAACATATATCGGTCTTTATACCAGTCTATTATACTTTTTATACTTTTAATTCTCACCAGTGTGTCCTGAAGAAATGTAAATTGCTTATATAAATTATACCCTTTATTGAATAAAAAGCAATCACAGATATTCAGCGGAACTAAAAGTTTACTTTTTCCATTTAGCGTCTTTGCACAGGTCTATGCTTTGACCACGTTTTCCTTCTGTTTCAAAAAGGATGATGGTATTTTTTCCCTTATGCAAAAGAGGCCCCGGAATATAAAGTCTTTTTTGAGGTCCCTTTTCCCAGAACCTTCCGATATTAAAGCCGTTTACAAAAGCCACGCCCTTGCCCCAGCCGGAAAAATCAAGATAGCAGTCTGTGTAAATGCCGTCTTCCATATCTGCATCAAAATCAAACTTAAAGAAAGCAGGATTTTCGCCGCTTTCTTTGCCCCAGCTTCCCTTCTCGCAAAGAAGTCTGATTTGATTTTCGTCTAAAGGAAGATTAAAAATATCCCAGCCATAGTGACAGTGACTGTTTATTAAAATATCTTCACTGATTCCTTTTTTCTGTTCTTCCAGCTTGTGGCCAAAGTTTACCCTTCCCAGGTTTTCTACAAGAAAATCAAGGCGGGCACCCTTTGAGCTGTTTATTTTCCAGTTTTTACCTTCCTTAAAGGTAAGAGGCCAGATTCCGTGCTGCTCACTGCAAATCTGACGGTCAAAGGCTGTAAAAGCTTTGTTCTCATCAGAAAAAGCAATAATACGGTCAGCACATTTTTTAAAGACAATTTCTTTTGCAGGAAGGTCCTCCTGCATCTTAGTGCGGTAAAGAATATAGCCGTAAGCCTGGCCGCATTTTTCCATGGACAGAGGATTTACACTCTTTTTTGCAGAAGAAATAATTTCAAGGTTTTCGAACAAATCTGCACTTTCCTGCCAGCAGATTTTTCCAAAGGCTTTTCTTTCTATTCTGGTAGAAAGTTCAACTGTCTTTATAAAATCTTCGCCTTTTGCATTTTTGATGATATCGCGAAGGGCAAAGTATTTTTTGGTAAGCTGTCCGTCTTCGGAAAGAGGAGCATCGTAATCGTAAGAAGTTGTGTCCGGGGTAAGTTTTCCATAATAGTTTGACCCGTTCATAAAGCCAAAGTTTGTTCCCCCGTGGAACATATAAAGATTTATATTATGACCATTTTTAACAACATAATCATAATCCATTTTATTTACCACAAGCTTTGAAGCCTTCTTTTTTTTGTTGCCCCAGGCATCGAACCAGCCAACCCAGAATTCCATATTCATTAAAGGAAGATTCTCAGGCATCATCTTCTTCATCTGGGAAAACTGCCACTGGCAGGCTGAACCAAAGTTGCCTGTTGGAAGAGCCCCCTCAAGCTGTCCTGCTGTAAATACATCACGGCTCCAGGGACCATCAGAAGTAACAAAAGGCAGAGTAATTCCAAGTTTACGCATAAGGTCTGCAAGAAATTTTAAATAATCCTTATCATCACCAAAATATCCGTATTCGTTTTCTACCTGAATAAGAATGATTTTTCCACCATTATCTATCTGATAAGGCACAAGCTTTGGTATAAGTTGATTGTAATAATCTGTAATGTGATTTAAATAAGGCCGGTAAGAACAGCGCAGCTTCATTCCATCTTCTGCTAAAAGCCAGGCAGGAAGGCCGCCCCATTCCCATTCTGCACAAATATATGGGGAAGGACGAATTATAATGTAAAGGTCCAGTTCCTGGGCAATTTCTATAAAGCGGCAAAAATCATGCATGCCGTCCCAGAGAAAATGTCCTTTTTCCGGTTCATGAAAATTCCAGGGAATATAGGTCTCTACCGTATTACAGCCCATGTTTTTGAGCTTTTCAAGACGGTCCCGCCAGTATTCCGGAACTACACGAAAGTAATGAATTGAGCCCGACAATATCTGTACGGGCTCTCCATTAATGAAAAATCTGTCCTTAATTTCTACCCTACTCATGATAGTAATACTATCACAAATATGTAAAAATGCAAGGTAAGAATGTCTTATTCTATGAATATCTTATTCAATAATAAACTTATCTTTTGCAGCTCCACATTCAGGACACTTGTAGTCTGCAGGAACATCAGCCCAGGCTGTTCCTGGTGCAACATTGTTTTTTGGATCTCCTGCATCTTTATCGTAAACATAACCACAATTATCGCATTGCATTCTTTCCATAAATCAAATCTCCTTTTTCCGCCAAAGCGGTATTTTTATTTTTAATCCTTCATTACAGCAAAAGGATCTGTTGTTCTATAAAGTTCACGTAACTTTGGTTTTTCAATTTTTCCGGTTGCATTACGCAAAACAGGTGCAAAAATAATCTTCTTAGGTCTTTTATATTTTGGTAAATCCAGACAGAAATTATTTACATCTTCTTCGCTGCAAGTCTGACCAGGTTTTACTTCAATAATTGCAGCAGTAATTTCGCCAAGGCGCTGATCTGCAAGACCAATTACGGCAACATCCTTTACCTGTGGCATCTTACTTATAAAGTCTTCAATCTGAACCGGATAAATATTTTCTCCACCAGTAATAATAACATCCTTTTTGCGGTCTACAAGATAAATAAAGCCGTCTTCATCCTGCATTGCCATATCGCCTGTGTAAAGCCAGCCTTCCTTATCAAGAACTTCTGCAGTTGCTTCCGGATTTTTATAGTATTCAACCATAACTCCAGGTCCCTTTACAGCAAGTTCTCCAACTTCGCCCTGCTTTACATCGCATCGTTTTTCGTCAACAATTCTGACCTCCCAGCCATAGCCCGGTATTCCAATTGCGCCAATTTTATGGTCATTGCCAACGCCGAGGTGTACACAGCCAGGTCCAATAGATTCAGACAGACCGTAGTTTGTATCATAATCGTGATGAGGGAAATATTTTTTCCAGTCTTCAATAAGTTTCTTAGGTACAGGCTGAGCACCAATATGCATAAGTCTCCACTGGTCCAGCTTAAAGGCCTTTAAGTCCACGTCGCCTTTTTCTATGGCAACCAGAATATCCTGTGCCCATGGAACTAAAAGCCATACGATTGTACAGCCTTCATCGCTTACAGCCTTAAGAATATTTTCAGGTTTTGTACCCCTTAATAAAACTGCCTTTCCTCCAGAAATTAAAGAACCAAACCAGTGCATTTTTGCCCCGGTATGATACAAAGGTGGAATACAGAGGAATACATCATCCTTTGTCTGACCGTGATGTTTCTGCTCAACTGCAGCAGAATGCATTAAAGCCTTATGACGGTGCAAAATTGCCTTAGGAAAGCCGGTAGTTCCGGAACTAAAGTAAATTGCTCCAAAATCTTCGTCCTTTATTTCAATGCCGGGATTCTCTGAAGAATAGTTCATGGCAGAAGTTACATAGTTTTCTGAAAAACTTGGAGTTAAGCCTTCTCCTACATAAATTAAAAGACGGCCTTTCATAATTTTGTCAGAAATAGCTTCCAGACGGCCAATAAATTCTGGTCCAAAGAATAAAACAGAAATATCTGCAAGGCCTAAACAATAGTCTATTTCGTCTGAGGCATAGCGGAAGTTCAAAGGAACAGCCAGAGCTCCGGTTTTTAAAATTCCAAAGTAGATAGGGAGCCATTCCAGGCAGTTCATCATTAAAATTCCAACTTTATCACCCTTGCGCACACCCCTTTCCAAAAGATAGTGGGCACAACGGTTTGCTTTTTCATTAAAAATTTTCCAGGTTATTTCGCGGCGGTAAGGGAGATTTGGTTCCGGCTGGGTTAAATCAAATTCCTTCCAGGTGATTCTACGGGTATCTCTTACCTCTGGATTAAGTTCTACAAGAGCGCAGTTATTTGCAAAGTCTACTGCATTTTTTTCTAGATATTTAGTAATAGGCATAGCTGTTTCCTTTTATAAAATAACATTATAAGCCAAAAGAAGTAAAAAAGCCACAAAAAAAACTTGACAGGATGCTTTCCCGGCATTATATTTTACTACGACAGTAGTAGTACTACGACAGACGTTGCAACGTTAGACGAGGTAAGGTATGACACAAATTAGCAGTGATGTGATTCGCGGCTATAACGATACCTTTATTCTGTATCTGCTTTTGGAAAAAGCCTCTTATGGTTACGAAATATCCAAAAGCATTAAGGTTTTGTCCGAAGAAAAGTATGTAATCAAAGAGACTACCCTTTATTCGGCCTTTACCAGACTTGAAAGTAACGGTTACATCGAATCCTTTTTTCAGGACGCTGAAAACGGAAAAAGAAGAACCTACTATCGTATTACAGAAAAAGGCTTAAATTATTACCACGAAAAATGTCAGGAATGGCAACTTACAAAAGAAGTTGTAGAGAAGTTTATTAAAAAAGAGGGTTAAACTTATGGAAACTATTAAGAATTATTTAGAGTCTATGTTCAGAGGCTTACCACAGACAGAAAAAGTATTCAGGGCAAAATCTGAACTTCTTCAAATGATGGAAGACAAATACACAGAATTAATCAAACAGGGAAAATCAGAAAACGAAGCTATTGGAGAAGTAATTTCAGACTTTGGAAACCTTGAAGATTTAGCAGATGATTTAGGAATAAAAGATGTTTTGACAGAATCAAAATATACAGAAGAAAACCGCAGAAAGCTTTCTTTTGATGAAATTAAAGATTACATAGAGCAGAGCAAAAGATCTATTCTTATGCACTCTTTAGGAATTATGTTCTGCATTATCTGTGTCGTATTCCCAATCTTTTCAGAGTCTTTAAATCTCCCTGCCGCAACGGGAGCTTCCCTTATGTTTGTAAGTATTGCTGCCGGAGTCCTCCTTATGTGCATAGCCCACTCTTCCATGGAACCATGGGACTACATTAAAAAGGAACCCTGCTCTATAGATTCAGCTGCCACCGATTATTTAAAAAATCAGAGCCGGGATTATACCTCAACTTACAGCGTACTGCATTCAGTTGGAATCTTATTATGCATTATCTGTTTTATTCCGGCCGTAATTTTTGATGAATTCTCCTCCCTTGAAAAACTTGGCGGAGCCATGCTCTTTATTTTTGTTGGAGTCGGCGTACTTTTAATGACCTATTCAAATCTTGTAAAGAAAACCTACTTAAGGCTTTTGAATTTAAACTCAAAGGTGGATTTTGAAGAAATCAAAAAGGACGATACAAAGACAGTTTCAAACAAAACTGCAAGAACCATCTTAAGCGTTTACTGGTCTGTAGTTACCTGCATTTATTTATGCATCAGCTTTTTGACCTTTAAGTGGCATCTTACCTGGATTATCTGGCCGGTTGCAGGAGTTGTAAGAAGCATTTTAATTTCAATTTATTCAAAAGAAGAATAGGCGGAAGGAGTTTTACTATGAAAAAAAATATTTTACTTATAGTTTTAGGAATTGTAACAGTTTTCTGTATTATTTTTGGAACAATCAGACATTTTGGTAAGTTTGAAAATAATCTAAAAGATGCACTGGCAAATATATCCATCGAAATGGACGATGATGATTTTGATGATTTGAATTTTGACGAAGAGGAAGATTCTGCTGACGAGAATAAAAAATCCTTTGCACAAAAACTTTCTGCTTTTACTTCCATTGATATTGATGCCGGAATTCTGGAACTTGATATAAAGGAAGGTGATGATTTTTCAATCAAGGCTGCTTATTCAAAAGACATTCTTAAACCTGAGTTTAAGGTAGAAAACGGCCTCCTGAAAGTTGAACAGAGCAGACATAAAAGAAAAATTAATATGGGAAAGAATGTTGCTTACCTTGTAATTACAATTCCTGAGGGCACAGAACTTAAGGAATGCAAGATTGACATAAATGTAGGTGAGCTTAAAATCAACAGTCTTACAGGAAACAGCTTTAGCGCAGATATGAATGTAGGCGAGATTCATATGAATGATGTTGATTTTAAGGAGATTGATGTAGAAAACAATGTCGGAGAAATATCAATTTCACCCGCCCTGGATATTTCTGAATACAATCTGGATCTTTCCAGCGATGTAGGCGAAGTAAGGGTTGAAGGCCAGAACAAAAAACGCTCTTATTCCAGCAGGGGAAATTCAAATAAAAAAATTTCTGTTAAAACTAACGTAGGTGAGGTTATAATAAGATAGTAGATTAAAAAAACGGAGATTAAAAAATGGAAAAACTGGATTGCAGGACAAAGTGGACCTATTCCATAGGAGCCACCGGTCGTGATGCTGCTTATGCCTTAATCAGCATGTATTTAATGGCTTACATTCAATACACAATAAAGCTTACGGTTGCGCAATTCAGTGTAATCTCCCTTATAATTATTATCTGTCTTATCTGGGATGCAATCAATGATCCCTTAATGGGAATAATTATAGAAAACTGCCACTTTAAAAGGGGCAAATATAAACCCTGGATTCTGACCGGCGCAATTCTTAATGCACTTGTAATTATAGCATTATTTACAATTCGCCCTCAGGGCTGGGGTTTTGTTATTTTCTTTGGAATAACCTATTTACTCTGGGGCATGACCTATACCATGAATGATATTGCCTACTGGGGAATGCTGCCTTCCCTTTCGAGTGATGCAGGCGAACGCAACATCTTAGTTACCCTGATGAGCATCTTTGTCTGTATAGGTCAGTTTGCGGTGGCAGGCATAGTTCCAACCGTCATTGCAGGAAACGCAGTTAATGCCTACAGAATAACAGCCCTTATAGTTGCTCTGGCCTTTATTCTTTTCCAGACAATAACAGTTCTGGGAGTAAAAGAAAGGCAGCACAGCAGCGTAAAAGAATGCGAACATCTTTCCCTCAAGGATATGTTTAATATTTTTTTAAGAAACGATCAGTTGATTCATTCAGGAATCTCTTCCCTGCTTTTTAATATTGGAACAAATCTTCTTTTAATGTTTGGCATGAATTTCTTTTATTTTGAGTTCGGCTATTCAGAAGGTGGAAATCTTGTTTTTATTTTTACAATCATGTATGCCCTGGGAACTTTGCTTTCCCAGATTGCATTCCCCTTCCTTTCAAAAATCTTCAGCCGTAAAAAGCTGCTCTCTATTATTACCTGCATTACCTGTCTTGCCTATTTAGTACTTTTACTTACAGGTTATCTTCTTCCAAAAAGCTGCATTTTAATAAATGTTACCGGCTTTATAATTTTCTTCTGTCAGGGACTTTTTAACTTAATCCTCCTTGTAATGCTGAACAACACAATTGAATATGACCAGTACAAATTCCATGAACGTCACGATTCTATTATTTCTACGGTCAGGTCTTTTTCTGCAAAACTTTCGAGTGCCATAAATCAAGGGCTGGTAAACCTTGTTTTAATAATCAGCGGAATTTACACTATAAGCCAGAATATCAGTGCTCTGGAGGTTCAGTCAGGCCAGGGCCTTGTTTCGAGTCAGGAAGTTTTAGCAAAGGCAGATGCCTTTATAGCCCAGGCCTCTCCTTCCCAGCTATTTACCCTGCGACTTGGAATTACAATTCTTCCTCTGGCTGCAATTTTGTCCGCCTGGCTGATTCTGGTAAAAAAATACAAAATTGACGAAGCTGAATATGAAAGAATCTGTAAAGAGATTTCAAAAATATAAAAAAGCTTATTAAATAGCTTTATTTTTTCTGCACCTCAGGCATTAACTTTATAAAGGGCCTTTCTTTCTCTTTATTGAATTTCTAACGTTTCTTCTATATACTAAATTTTATAACAAAGAGACTTAAGATATTTAGTCTCACTGCAGAAAAACAAAGAAGGAAAATGTTATGGAAAAATTGAAAATTTTACTTGCCAAAGGAAGAATCTACGAGTCGGTTTATGAGCTTTTAAGTGATGTAGGTATTTCCATCCATCTTCCCGACAGACAATATTTTCCTACAACAAATCAGAAGGACTTAGCCTTCCAGGTTGTAAAACCACAAATCACATCTCTTTTACTTGCCAACAACAAGGCCGATTTAGGCTTCAGCGGAAAAGACTGGGTTTACGAAAACGGAGTAGAAGATAAAGTTGTAGAAATTATGGACTTAGGCTTTGATCCTGTACGCATTGTAGCCGCTATTCCAGAGGCCCGGGACTATGACAAACTTCTTAAAGGTCCTGTAACAATTGCAACTGAATATCAGAACCTGAGCAAAAAATATGTAGAAAGTAAAAAGATTGACGGTACAATCTTCCGTACCTGGGGAACCAGCGAAGGCTTTGTTCAAGACACAGAAGATTCTATTGCCCAGATTTTAATTGATAACACCTCAACAGGTTCTTCTTTAAAGGCCAACCGTTTAAAGATTGTAGATACTCTTATGGAATCTTCTACAAGAATGTATGCAAGCAAAGCCGCCCTTGAAGATCCTGAAAAAAAGCAGAAAATCTACGAACTTAAAATGCTTTTTGAAACAGTATTAAATGCCCGCGACAGAGTAATGCTTGAAATGAATGTTGCAGAAAAAGATTTTGATGCTCTTATTAAAGGCATTCCAAGTATGAAAAGTCCAACCGTTTCTCCACTTTTTGGTGGCAGCGGCTATGCAGTAAAAATTGCTGTTAAGAAGAGCGATGTTCCTACACTTTTGCCAAAACTTCAGTCTCTTGGTGCAAGTGATATAGTAGAATACGAACTTAGAAAAGTAATGCTCTAGGGGGATAATATGAGAACTGCAAGTGTAAAAAGAGTAACTGGCGAAACACAGATTGAACTTACCTTAAATCTGGATGGAAGCGGAAAATGCTCTGTTGAAAATCCTATTGGATTTTTTAATCATATGCTTAACAGTTTTTGTAAGCACGGACTTTTTGATCTTTCCGGCTCCATAAAGGGGGATCTGGACGTAGATCAGCACCACACAATAGAAGATACAGGTATTGTTCTTGGAGAATGCTTTAAAAAAGCTCTGGGGGACTGTGCAGGTATTTTCCGTTCGGGCTTTTTCATTTACCCTATGGACGAAAGTCTGGTTCAAGCTGCCGTAGATTTTGGCGGACGCCCTTACTTAGTAAACAATGCAAACCTTACCGGCATTCCTCTGGTTTCTTTACAGGATGGCAAGGAAGGCTCTTTCCAGACAGACTGTTTTGAAGACTTCTGGCAGGGCTTTGTAAACGCAGCCCAGTGCAACCTTCATATTGATGTTATTCGTGGCCGCAGTGACCATCACAAAATTGAAGGAGCCTTCAAGGCTGTAGCAAGAGCCATTCGTTCTGCAACTGAAATTGACGAACGCAGAAAAGGTTCCATTCCAAGCACCAAGGGCATAATCGTATAAGGTTTTTATGGATAAGATAGTTATTTATACAGATGGCGGCTGCCATGGGAATCCCGGTCCAGGCGGCTGGGCTATTGTTGTTATAGCAGACGGCATTGCAAAACAGCTTAGCGGAGGCGAAAAGCTTACCACCAACAACCGCATGGAACTGATGGCCGCAATTACTGCCCTTCAAGTGGTTCATAACACCGAAGGTTTTCCGCAAAGACCTGTTGTCGTAAATATAGACAGTCAGTACGTAAAAAACGGAATTACCACCTGGATTAAAAGCTGGAAAGCCAAGGGCTGGAAAACTGCCGATAAAAAACCTGTAAAAAATCAGGACCTGTGGGTTGAACTGGACAGATTAAATTCCGGTCTGAATGTTACCTGGAACTGGGTAAAGGGTCACGCTGGCATTCAGTACAACGAAGTCTGCGACCAGCTTTGCCAGCAGGAAATTGCAAAATTTTCATAATTTGGTAAGATTTCATCCTCTTTCTTAAACTTTTCATATAAATCTTTGTCAAAAATGATTTTTTAAGACAATTATATTTGTATGAAAAGAAATCTTTATTTTTTACTTCTATTTTTCTTATTTTTTTCCTGCCGCACGGAGCTCTTCAATAAAAACGAAGAGCTGACTATAGAGCTGCCTTCCTGGCCGGAAGCTTTACCCAAGCTTGAATTCTATCTTATTAAAATCAATTCCAGTCAGTCATTGCAGGAAGAAGTCTTTTTACTAAAGGACAAATCCTTCTGCCTGGACATGAAAAAAAATCAACCTCTCAGCCTGCAGGCCTTTCCTGTAACCAGGCTGCCACAGGAAGACAGTCAACAGGCCATTCTACCGGACAGTCAGTTGATTCAGTTTTTTAAGCCGGCAGGGGCAATTTACCCCTACGATTATGACTATCAAAGTAAAAAGATGACGCTCTACTGGGAAGGCGGATATTCTGCATCACTTATAAATCAGCTTTTTGAACAGAGAAAACTTTCTGACCTGAGTCCTCAGGAGATTAATGAGTTTATAAAAAGCTTTAACTGGAAAAAACTCAACAGTCTTCTTTGTAAAAAAAGTCAGGAGGCCTTTTATAACCCCTGGCACATAAACACAGAAAACCTTTTAACAAATCTTTCGCAAAACAACTTTTCCCAGAGCCTTGCCGACCCGGTCTATGTGTACCCGGTAAAAACTGCAGACCTTTCGCTATCGAGGCCCTCCTCCTTTTACTCTTCTTATGTACCCGAAAATCAGCTGATAAAAGAGGAAGAGACATTTTACATAAAAAAAGACTTACCACAGCTTTTCTTATATCAAAATCTTGGAGCCTACATAAGCTTTAAGTCGGCAAAAAATATATCACTTGAATGGATTTATATGCCGATATTTAAAGAAGATTTATGAAATATTCAAAACTTTTTTTATTTCTTTCAATTATTACTCTTTCTACATTTTCAGCCTGCTCAAAAAAATCTGTTGTAACAGAAATAAAAGAGCCCCTGTCTCTTGAAAATAATGATAGCCATAAGTGGTATTATTTTTCTCAAGACAACATAAATCCCATAGATAAGCCTAAAAATGCGGCAGAAAGGCCCTTTCTTCCATGGACAGAAGCCAGACGCGTTTCTTCTGCCAGCACAGCCCTTAATCAGAACGGAGAAAACCTTTCGTATGCAGTTGTAAACCGCCTGGGCCTTATCACCTTTAATAATTCAGGCTTTAAACTTTCTAAAGACAATAATCTTTTTAATGACAGAACTTCAGGAAATCTTATTTTCCTTAATGATGTTCCAATCTTTTCTGTATATAAAAGTGCCTTTTTTAACGATACAATTACAGACCCCTTTTACAAAAGTGATTCCCAGAATCATCTTTTTTTAATTCAGTTTGATTCTTCCAGCGGGATTTTTTACCCCATCATAAACTGCAACAACCTTACAAAACTTATCAACACAGAAATCACAGACTTTTACTGGGATGGTTTAGACTGGGCTTGCAGCCTAAAAACCATCACAGATACAAAAAATATTTTTTCTTACATAAACTTCAGACCTTCTACCAGCCTTTTAAACCTTTCGCCCGGCAATGCAGATTCCTGCCTCGAAATAAGTGAATCAAGCCTTGAAGAATTTAAAGAAAAAAAGACTCTGAAAGAAATTTCAAAAGCTCCTCAGCGAATACAAAAACTTTTAAAGGGATTTTCGGACAAGAAGAATTTTTACCTGGAATTAAAAAAAGCCGGAGGCGTTTCTCCTGTAAAATACCAGAACAGCCCTTCGCAAAAGGAAGACTTTTTAAATGCTAAGGGAATTATTGCCGACAGCTGGAGTGCCATTCTTTTTGAAGACGGAACTCTCTTTCTGGAAGGGGCAATTCCGGGCAAACATATTCTAAGGGAAGGAAAAACCATTGCCCTAAGGCTTCCAAAACTTCCTGCAGGCTTTATTTACAGTGATTTTGTTATTTCAGGCTCAAGACTTTACGCTTTCTGGGAAGAAGCTGATTTTTTTAATACCGGAAGGGCCGGAATGCTTGAAGTAAACCTTGAAAATACATTATACAGTAAAATAAGATAGGAAAGCTTATGAAAATAAAAAAGATATTTTTACTGGCATCGCTGCTGACTCTTTCTTCACTTGTTTTTTGTCAGAGCGAAAAGAAGGCACATTTTTATATGTCTTTTGGCCCCCAGCTTTTTATTAATACTCAGAGCAGGACTATAAGTGCCCCTTCCCCAATTATGCTCCAGGCCGCTATGGGACTATACTACGACATCAACTCTTTTATTGCCTTTGAGCCAGATCTCTCTTTTTTTACAATGTACAACTTATATTACAAGAATATGGCTCTCCCTGCCGAAATAGAAAACAGAACTGCGCTGACCTTTGCTTCCATGCTGAGTCTGCCTGTAGTCTTTAAGTTCAATCTAAAACATTCAAATCTTCAGCTTTCGAGCGGCCCCGGAATTTTAATACGCTTTGGAATTCTTGCAGGCGGCCTTGATGCCAGCGACACCGGTTATACAGGAAGTGCAGCGAGTGATCTTTCTGCCATAAACAAATACTTCTGGTCTAAGGGCAGATTTTTGTATATAAATAACGGAATTTACTGGGAATTTAACTATACAGATAAGATAAAATTTGGTCCCGCACTGAATATCCAGCTTCCTTTAGGCTCGATATTCAGCGGGGAAAACATTCAGGCTTTAATAATAAAGGCTGAATGTAAAATCAGGTTTTAGTTTGCTGCGCAAAATTAGTACATCATTGGCGTGGGTGCAATTCACACTGTAGTGTAAAGGCACCTTCCCACGCCTCTAATTTTGCTTCGCAAAATTAGTACATTCCACCCATATCTGATGCGGGTTGTGATTTCAGCTTCATGCTTTAATTTGTCTCACCCGCATCTGGAGTTTACTTCGTAAACTCCTAATACATCATTGATGGGTCGGCCGCAGGAGCGGCTGGTGTTTTTGGCTCTGGAATGTCAGTGATTGCACATTCAGTTGTAAGCAATGTTCCTGCAACAGATGCTGCATTCTTCAATGCAGAACAGGTTACCTTAGCAGGGTCAATAATTCCAGCTTCAAGCATATTTACCCATTCGTTTGTGCGGGCATTGAAACCAATACCTTTCTTTTCGTTCTTTGCACGTTCTGCAATTACAGCACCGTCAAGACCGGCATTTTCTGCAATCTGGCGGATTGGTTCTTCAAGTGCACGGCGAACAATCTTAAATCCGACCTTTTCGTCTTCTGTAAGATCTTCAGGAAGTGTAGCAAGAGCTTTTGAAGCTTCAATTAATGCCATTCCACCACCAGAAACGATACCTTCTTCAAGAGCAGCACGTGTAGCAGCAATTGTATCTTCAACACGGAACTTCATTTCTTTCATTTCTGTTTCTGTGTTTGCACCAACATTAATTACAGCAACTCCACCTGCAAGTTTAGCAAGGCGTTTCTGTAACTGTTCTTTATCATAAGATGATGTTGATTTTTCAATTGCATTCTTGATTTCTGTTACGCGTTCTTTAATTGCTTTTGCATTTCCGGCGCCACCAACGATAGTTGTATTGTCTTTGTCAATCTTAATAGATTTTGCTTTACCAAGAACATCAATATCACAAGTTTCAAGTTTAAGTCCAACTTCTTCAGAAACTACAGTACCACCAGTCAAAATAGCGATATCCTGTAACATATCCTTGCGGCGATCACCAAAGCCAGGAGCTTTTACTGCACAAACACGGATTGTTCCACGAATTGTGTTTAATACTAAAGTTGTTAAAGCTTCACCATCCATATCTTCACAAATAATTACAAGTGCTTTTCCTGCATTTGCAACTTTTTCAAGAATTGGAAGGAGGTCTTTCATTGCAGAAATCTTTTTGTCGTAAATTAATACATAAGCATCGTCGAAATCTGCTTCCATTCTTTCGCGGTCTGTTACAAAGTATGAAGAAATGTAACCACGGTCAAACTGCATACCTTCAACTGTATCTACAGTCATATCCATGTTCTTTGATTCTTCTACAGTGATTACACCGTCTTTACCAACCTTTTCGATAGCATCTGCAAGCATTTTACCAATTTCTGCATCGTTGTTGGCAGAGATTGTTGCAATGTTTGTAATATCATCTGCACCTTTTACAGGTTTAGCGTTCTTTTTAATTTCATCTACAGCAATCTTTACAGCCTTATCCATACCGCGTTTAATTTCGATTGGACGCATACCTGCTGCTACAGATTTAATTCCCTCACGTACAAGTGCGTATGAAAGAACTGTAGCTGTTGTTGTTCCATCACCTGCATCATCATTTGTCTTAGAAGCAACTTCGCGAACAAACTGAGCTCCCATGTTTTCATAAGGATCTGCAAGCTCAATTTCTTTTGCAACAGAAACACCGTCTTTTGTAATAGTTGGTGCTCCGTATTTTTTATCTAACATAACCATTCGTCCACAAGGACCTAAAGTTGTTTTTACAGCTTTTGAAATCTGTTCAACTCCACTCAAAAGCTTTTTTCTAGCATCTTCACTAAACAATAACTGTTTTGCCATAATTTACCTCTATATTTTATAAAAATAATAAAATTTTTACGCATCGGCAATAAAAAAAACTTTTTATTTGTTAAGGAGGATTCCTTAATTCCCAACTTTTGAACTTTGTGGTAAAATAATAGACATGAAAAAGGTACTCATTGCAGATAAACACACTTTATTCAGAGAATTCTTAAAGACAAAGCTCGAAGAAGATCAGATTGATGTTATCCTTACTCAGGAAAATCGTGATACCTTCACAAAAATGATTACCATACTTCCAAACCTTATTATTCTGGACATGGAAGACGATAATTCTGAAGAAATGGACTTTCTTGAGCGCAAGATGGACAACTTCAATACTGTAAATATTCCGGTTATTGTTACAGGTCCAACCCAGGAAAAATCAAACCTGGCTGCCCTTGCAAAATATGGTGTTGTTAAATACTTTGCAAAACCAATTCAGTTTGATGTCTTCTTTGAATCAATCGGAAAAATTCTGCACGCCCCTCTTTCAATTGACACAACTCCCTGCGTTCTCGATTTACACCGAAACGGAAACATCATTTTTATAGAACTTGCCCTGGGTCTTAACCGCGAAAAGATGGTACTTCTTCAATACAAGCTTTCAGAAATGATAGAAAAAGAAGAAATTGATAATCCTAAAATAGTTATCATGCTTACCAATCTTGAACTTTCCTTTATAGACGGTTATAACCTTGAATTCCTTATAGACAATGTACTTGCCTGTCCAAAGGTTCATAATAAAAACGTAAAGATTCTTTCCCTCAGTCCTTTTGTAAAGGAACTGATTGCAGGACATTCTCAATACACAGACATAGAAGTTGCAAACCAGCTTCCACGTTTATTGACCTCGCTTGTTGACACTTCAATCAACTCAAATGTTTCAGATTTGATTACAGATAAAATCCTTACAAAATCAAATGAATTCGAAACAGATGAAGGCACTGTAGACACCAGATTCTCTTATGAAGCAGGTAAGAAGCCTAACGACGGTACAGTTTTGAACATTGCCATTATTGATGCAAATGTTACAGACCTGGAACAGACAAAAAAGATTTTCGAAAGTGTCGGTGCAAATGTAAAAACCTTTATTTCCGGAAAAGATTTCTGCAACACCTACGAAGCAGAAAAATATAATCTTGTAATTCTTGATGTTCTTATGCCTGATAATTCAGGTATGCAGGTTTTACAGTTCTTAAAGGCCAGATCAAATACTCCAAATGTAATTGTTTATTCTAAAAACATTCAGAGAGCTTCAATTGTTCAGGTATTAAGCATGGGTGCAAAGCATTATCTGGTAAAACCTCAAAAGCCAAATGATTTACTGCAAAAATCCCTGTCTATAATTAAAGGCAATATTTAGAATATGGAAAAAATCAATCTTCATACTCATTGTAATTTTTGCGATGGAAAAAACACTGCAGAAGAAATGGTTCTGTCTGCAATTCAAAAGGGCTTTACCCTTCTGGGCTTTTCCAGCCACAGCATGCTGCCCTACACTTCAGACTGGCATATTCCTGTAGAAAAGCATGAAGATTATGTAAAAACAATTCACAGCTTAAAAGAAAAATATAAAGATAAAATAGAAATTCTCTGCGGTTTTGAGGTTGATTACATTCCCGGTCAATCCATGCCGGAAAAATCTCATTTTCTGCCTCTTGTGCCTGATTACTTAATTGGTTCAGTTCACTACACAAGCAGCGTAGAAGCCGGTTACACGGTAGATGATTCTACAGAGAATGTAAAAAAGGGCCTTGAAGAAATCTATAAAAACAAGGGCAAAGAACTGGTCTGCCAGTATTTTGATTTACAGAGACAGATGATCCGGAAGGGGGATTTCGAAATCTGGGGACATGCTGACCTTATAAGAAAGAGAAACGGCATCCTTAAGTTTTTTAACGAAGAGGATTCCTGGTATAAAAATGAATTAAAAGAGACTGTAAAAGTTGCCGCTAAAAAAGGACTGGTTGCAGAAATTAACACGGGAGCCATAGCCCGCAAGGCAATGGATGATGTATACCCGTCAAAATACTTTCTTGAATTAATGTATCAGGAAAAAATTCCTGTTTGTGTAAATTCAGACAGCCACGACATTTCCAGCATAGACTGCGCCTTTGACCGCGCTTATACAATTGCCAGAAATGCGGGCTATACAGAATTAATATATCCTACAGCTCACAAAATCTACACTGTAAAATTATAAACTATCTGTTTTTTCTTTCCTGAGCACTTGCACAGCCTACACAAAGAAGGGCATATGGAAGGGCCATTAATCTTTCTTCAGGAATTTCTTTTCCACAGGCTACACAGCGACCGTATTTTCCCTGGTAAATTCTTTCCAGAGCATTATTAATCTGCTGTAATCTATTTGCATCCTGGGCACCAAGGGAAGTTAATAAAGTTCTATCTATTGCATCGGCAGCAACGTCTGCTTCGTCTCCAGACTCAACTGTTTTTACCAGTTCGCGCATATCATCACTTTGATCAGCCAGAGATGCCAGAATAGTTTTTTTCTGAGCGAGAAGTTCTTCTTTCATTTTTTCAATGAATTCTTTTGTCATATTTTTAATTCCTCCCGAAACCTTAATCTTAAGATACACTTATGTTGTAAAGTTTCAAAGTTTTGTATATACTAATATAAATGTAAAAATCCAAAAAGACAAATATTTTTTTTGGATATAATCAATTTTTTTTATACAAGGATTACCATGGCAAAAGAAGAAGCTATTGAAGTTGAAGGCATTGTAAAAGAAGCACTTCCAAACACAACTTTCAGAGTAGAATTACAGGGTGGTCACATCATTATGGCTCACCTTTCCGGAAAAATGCGCAAGCACTACATTAGAATCGTTCCTGGAGACAGCGTAAAAGTAGAATTATCTCCATATGATTTGAACAAGGGAAGAATCATCTTCCGTGAACGATAATCACTCTGTCACATTCAATTAATTGACAGGTAAATCTTAATCTGTTAAGGTTACAAAATATGAAACACATTGTCCGCTGGGCACAAAAAATTAATTCCTCAACGCTGGCTTACCTTTATTATAACCATGGAATTCTCTCTGCCCTTACGGAAAAAACACCCTGGTGTTAATTGTGATTTATTAGACTGGTAATTACAAAGCTTTCCGTAAAAGGAAAGCTTTTTTTTTGAGGAGGATAAAACCACTATGACTTTATTTGAAGACTTAAAATGGCGCGGCCTGATTAAAGACATTGCAGGCGAAGAAGCAGAATTACAGAAGCTTCTTGATGGAAAACCTTTTGCTTTTTACTGGGGTACAGACCCAACAGCAGATTCTCTTCACCTGGGCCATTACTCTTCTTTGTGTATGGCAAAACGCCTTGCCAATGCAGGCCATCAGCCTGTTCTTTTGTGTGGTGGCGCAACCGGCCGTATTGGAGACCCTCGTCCAACTGCTGAACGCGAAATCATTAGCGAAGAAAAGGTAAACAACAATATTAACGGAATCAGAAATCAGATTAAACGTCTGGTTCCAACTGCAGAACTTGTAGACAACTATGACTGGATGAAGGACTACACCTTCCTGAACTTCCTGCGCGATATCGGTAAATACATTAACGTAAACTACATGCTGGATAAGGATATTATCCGCCGCCGCCTTGAAACCGGAATTACCTTTGCAGAGTTCTCTTACATGCTGCTTCAGGGTTATGACTTCCTCCACCTTTACCAGACTAAAAACTGTATTATGCAGGTTGCAGGAAGTGACCAGTGGGGTAACATTACAACAGGTGTAGACTTAATCAGAAAAACCCTTGATAAAACCGCTTATGCCTTTACAATGCCACTGATTCTTGACCCTACAGGAAAGAAGTTTGGAAAATCGGAAGGAAATGCCCTCTGGCTCGAAAAATCCCTTACATCTCCTTACGCAATTTACCAGTACCTTATCAACACTGACGATTCTAAGGTTCTTGAATACCTTAAAGTATTTACCTTCCTTAGCCGCGAACAGATTGAAGACATTTACGCACAGCAGCAGGCCGCTCCAGAAACCCGCATTGCTCAGAAAACTCTTGCCTGGGAAGTTGTTAAAGACCTCCACGGAAAAGAAGATGCAGATAATGCCGTTATGGTTTCAGAAAAACTTTTCAAGGGAGATTTTAAAGGACTTTCTGTAAGTGATATTATGACCGGCCTTAAGGGAGTTCCTAGCTTTGATTATAAGGAAGAACTTCCTCTCGTTGACGTACTTGTAAACAATGGTATGGCTAGTTCAAAAAGAGAAGCAAGAGAATTCATTAAAAACAATGCAATTTCTATTAACGGCGAAGTTGTAAATGATGAAGCAAAAATCATTACTAAGGATATGGCCCTGGAAGGCAAAATCCTTATTTTCCGCCGTGGAAAGAAAAAGTATTTTATTGGCAATATTTAATTTATTGTCTTGATGTTCTGAATAATCCCCTCAGGGACCTTACAAGACCTGCTGCACCATCTGCAATTACGCTGATGCAGATTATAGGTCCAAAGGGGATTATTAAGAAAGAATAACGCAGGAAAAAGATTCCAAAAAGAGTCTGAAGTCCTTTTAAAATAAAGTTTGTAAAATAATCCTTTCTTGTAAATCTATACCTTCTTGAATAATCGTACTGCTGCTGATATTCCTGCTGATAATTTCTATACTGCTGATACTGTCTTGCATATTCCTGATACTGATTCTGGTATTCATTCGAATACTGTCCCTGATACTGGTACTGATATTGATTTGCCTGTAAATCGTAATCGCGGCGTTTTGCTTCGTCACCTAAAACATCATAAGCGGCATTAATCTGCTTAAATTTTTCTTCTGCCTCTGCATTTCCCGGATTCTTATCTGGATGATATTTCATGGCAAGAGACTTGTAAGCTTTTTTAATTTCATCTGCGCTGGCTGTTTTTGCAACACCTAATACTTCGTATAAATCAGTCATATATAAATAAAATAATAAAAAAGCCCGGCAGTTACAAGAAAAAAAACTGCCGGGTTAAATATAAAAGAAAATTAGATTCTGTAGCTTTCCGGAGCGCCGAGATAAGACACCGGCATAGCCTTATTTGCTTCGTGAATCACAATTTTTTCAAGAACAATATTTGGAGTTACAGGTATGAGTCTTAATGTATTAAGGCCTGCCCTGCAGGAAGCAAAAACAGTAGCAATTCTGATATTGTTTGTAATATCATTTCCCCAAGGCTGCTGGTTATCTCCAACAGCAAAAGTCTTAGGATCTACAAGGTCCTTTAAGATTCTTTCTCCATTTATTTCGAGCACAAACTCTTCTTTGTTATCTTTATAAGCCGGATTTGAAGGATTCATATAAAAATCAAAGGCCATAAGCCCGTCAGTTTTTTCTGCAAAGTCCTTATCGAGGGCAAATAAATATTCAACATAAGGAGAAGCTTCATTTCCTGCTTCAAAAGCAGCAGTAACATTACTTGCCTTTACAGCACCAAGAGTTTTTCCATAATCTTCCAGCAGATCAAAGCCTTCTGAAGAAGAATAATGAGGGGCTTCAATACTGATGTAATCTTCTGTCTGAACAAAAGTTCCCTTCGGATAATTAGAATCAGGAAGATCTGCATCAATATGAACATTAACCAGCATACGGCCGCCGTGTCCGTCGTTAGAAGAGATTTTTAACAGAGCCTTTTTATCTTCTGAAGAATTTAACTTCTGGCGGTTAATCTTTAAAAGAATTGTATTTAAGCCTGTTTCAGAACCAAGCCCTTCTTCATCATGTACAATTTCAAAAGTAAGCCAGCTGCAGTCAAGGTCTGTCTGAACCTCAAGTCCGCCCTCATTACAGGCGGCAACCTTTACCCTTGCTTCGGAAACAGAAGGATTTCTAAAGGCGGTAAGAGTCAAATCTCTTGGAGTCCAGTCCTGTCCTGTTGTATAGAAAGACTGTCCTTCTACCCAGACTGCCATTCTCTTTTTTCTGGTTGCTTCAACATACATATAAACAGGATAGTGATTATTAGCCTCGCACCAGCTTCTAAAGCCAAAATGTTCAGACCATCCCATTGCATGGAATTTTCCGCCTGCAACCTGGTCACAATCTTCTACAATCTTTTTATCATACTTATAGCATTCGCGGACTTTATCTGCATAGACATTTGCAACCAGTGCATTTCTTTCTGCATAGAACTTATTTTTACCGCTGTAAAGCTGCATTCTAAGCACATTCAGGTTTCCGCATACAGGAAGATAGAGCTGACTGTAAAAGCCTGCCATCTGATTTTCCGGTACAGCTTTTAAGAGTTTTTCTGTTCTTGCTATAAGACTGTTTGCCTTTTCAAGCATAATTTTTCCTTCGCAGAAATTTTCAGGATGATAAGTTTCAGGTCCTATACATTCTGTACGGCGCATATTTGCAATCTTACATGCCTTAAAAAGAATATCAGCAGCTTCGCTTCTATCTTCCTTAGAGAGGTAAGAGAACTGTCTTTCTGCCCAGTTCTGAGTGTATTCAAGGGTTGAAAAGCCCTTTCTGCTGTATTTTTCGTAATCGTAGGCCAGATCTAAGAAATAAGAAAGAGGATATTCGTTTGTAAGGATATCTCCCACATTTACAATCCATAAATCGCGGATGCCGAATTCATAAGCGGCAGTCATCTGTTCCTTTACCTTTGGAAGATATGAGGTATTAAACCATTCATAACTGTAAGGCCAGCCGTGGTAATCAAAGTGATAGTACATTCCGTAGCCGCCCTTATGAGAACGCATTTTTTCTGTAGGAACTGTACGAAGATTTCCGTGATTATCATCACAAAGCATAAGGGTTACGCCGTCAAGTTCAGGGTCATCCATAAGGCCTTTTGTATGCTTGTCGCCATAGAAATATGGTTCAACTTCCTTATAAAGGGCCAGCATGCGGGGAACTTCCTGCAGATTCTGATTTACATTCTCGCGAATCAGGCGGTTCTGAGTTTTCAAAACATCACGAAGAAGATTGATATTGTCTGCCAGAGTTGCATTCTGCATAATTGCAGTATCTGCTTCTCCTCTCATTCCGACAGTGATTACATTTTCAAATTTTCCGTTTCGCTTAAGACCGTCTTCCCAGAATTTTGTAATACCCTTTTCGTTTGAGCGGAAATTCCAGACATCTCCATAAATAGAATCCTTACCCCGAAGGTAACGGTATTCTTCACCTGCCCTGCAGCAAGGCTCGTGATGACTTGCACCCATTACAACGCCAAGTTCATCTGCAAGTTCAGCATTTGCAAGGCCGGGACCGTCATCGCTAAAACGGGAAGCCCACATTGCAGGCCAGAGGTAATTTCCCTTTAAGCGTAAAAGCAGTTCAAAAACATGCTCGTACATTTTTGCATTAAAGCCGCCAAAGTTGTGATTTGTAAAATTACCGTAGGCAGGCCATTCATCATTTATAAAGAAACCCCTGAAACGAACTGAAGGTTCGCGGCTAATAAAGGTTTCTTCCCCGAGGTCGACGCTGTCGCGGTGAAAAGGCAGAATGCCAGCCCAGTCAACAAGAGGAGAAACTCCCATAAGGTCAGAAAGATGGAAAAGACCGTAGATTGTACCTCTTTTGTCGCTTCCAAGAATTATGATTTTGTCTTCTTTTACTGCAAAAATATAAGCTTCTCTTTTATTTTCTATCCTTGAAAGTTCTTCTTCTGAAAAATTGCTGCATAAGTTTTCTGCAAGAGAAGATTTTTTGAGGGTTGCAAATATAATACTGCCCTTCTTAAGATTTTCAAAATCAGAGCTTAAAGGTGGTAAAAAATCCGTAACTCTTTCAACATCAAGACAAACCTTTCCGGCAATCTTTTTTACACCGGAAAATTCATCTTCGGCACAAACAAATGTATTTTTCCCATCAATTTTAAACATAAATACCTCTTATTTTTAAAGAATAGCACACAATACCAATCAATTCTATAAAGTAAAATACTTATGACATAAAAAAAACCGGACCTGGAATAACCAGAATCCGGTCTTAAGCTTAATGCTTTATGTCTGCAGCAGATAAGGCTTACTTAGCCTTTTTCTGCTCGCTTGGTTTAGATTTTGCACCGGCAACGGCAGCAGCCATTTTTGCATGAGCCTTTTCAATATCATTTACCATAAGAATTGGCTGACCTGTAGCATCAAGACAGTCACGCCATAATGAACCTTCTGGATCTACGGCATTTCTGTGAGCGGTAACAGCCTTAATTGGAATATGAACAAATTTGTCATGAACAAGACCAATTACACACTTTGTTTTTCCTGCCATTGCAGCATGAACGGCATTGTTTCCAAGACGTTCACAGTAAATAGAATCTGCAGCAGTTGTAACAGAAGCACGAACCTGGTAAGAAGGATCGATATATTTAAGGTTGATTTCGATATTCTTTGCCTTAAAGTATTTTTCAATTTCCTGTTTTAAGAAAAGACCGATGTCTGCAAGTTTTTTGTTTCCAGAAGCGTCTGTTGCATTTGTAGAAGTAAGTAAATCCTGTCCAGCACCTTCAGAAACAACGATTACAGCATGTCCGCGTTTTGCAAGACGGCGTTCAAGGCAGGCAAGGAATCCGTTTTCGCCTTCCATTTCAAATGGAACTTCAGGAATTAAACAGAAGTTTGTTTCGTGAGAAGAAAGAGCTGCACCAGTTGCAATAAAGCCTGCTTCACGTCCCATTAATTTTACAAGACCAATACCATTAATCTGGCTTGCAGCTTCCATGTGAACGGCAGCAACAGCTTCTTTAGCACGCTGAACGGCAGTTTCGTAACCGAAAGAACGGTCAATGAACAAAAGGTCATTATCTACAGTTTTTGGAACACCAACTACAGCACACTTAATTCCACGTTTTTCTACTTCGCAGGCAATATCATAAGAACCGCGCTGAGTTCCGTCACCACCAATAATGAAAAGCATATTGATTCCGTCTCTTTCGAGGCAGTCTACAATTTCTGAAACTCTCTGTCCGCCACCGCGGCTTGTTCCAAGATAAGTTCCACCAATCTTGTGGATTTCGTCAATTAAATAGCGGTCTAATTCAATTGGTTCATAGCCTTCTTCTGCAAAGAATCCATGATATCCATACTGATATCCTTTAATAGTTTTTACACCATAACGGGTATTCAAACAGCGGACAATGGCACGGATTACATCATTCAAGCCAGGACACAAACCACCGCAGGTACAGATACCGGCTTTAGCATGAGTTGGGTCAAAGTAGATCTTCTCTCTAGGACCGGCTTTCTGCATTAAATTAGAAGAGTCTAAAACAATAGGCTTATTAACATCATAAACATTTACTTCAGAAATAACATAAGAATCATCTCTTACATAATTTGCTGTATAATCACCATGAGCGGTTGAAAGTTTAATAGGGGACTGAATTGTACAAGGTCCCAGGGTTTCGATTGTAAAATCGTATTTTTCTTCAGCCATAATACACCTCAAAAAAAAGTTAATTTACAATATAACGAAAACGTTTTTTTTTCAATATAAAAGCTACTCTGCCGGGACTCAATATAAAAGGTACTCTGCCAGGGCGACAAAAGCCGGAATAGTCAGCATACAGAATAAACTGGTAAGGGAAACTAAGAGGCTTGAATACTTTCCGTCCTTGTCAAAAAGAACCGCAAGACCGGGAACTGAAGTTGCAGTCGGACACATTGAACAGATATAGAGTACAAACAAAATCATTCTTGAATCAAAGTGATTTTTTGTAAGGGAATATATTCCCCAGATAATAAGCAGGTTTACAAAAGCAATAAGAACCAGGCGGACAAGAAGAACCTTTATAATTCCTGCAAGATATGATTTTTCAAACTTAAAGCCTGCAAAAAGCATACCAATAAGCAGCATGGCTGTACCGGTGTTCAAATCTGAAATCATGGAAAGAGGCTTTGCAATTATTTCCGGAAGAGTAAAAGGCAGGCAGAAAATCAGAATGCCCAGACAGACTGCAATAATGTTAGGATTTGTAAAAATCTTTTTAAGGTTTATGGAACCGCTCATAATATAAAGGCCGTAAGTCCATACAAAGACATTAAAAAGAATAAGATAGCCCATTAAAAAGAAAACTCCTTCATCACCAAAAACTCCGCGAATAAGGGGGATTCCAATAAAACCGCAGTTGGTAAAAATTATGGAAAGACGGTCTATACGCTTATAATCATTTGCAAGTTCAATTTCTTCTCCTTCGCCTTTTTTAAAAAGAGAAAAGCAGACTGCTATTAAAATCATTATAAGATGGAATAAAAGCCCAATTAGAATTGCAAAGCCAAGAGACTTTAACTTTTCGCTCTGAAACTCAATATTAAAGGAATTTACAACCAGACAGGGATTTATAAAATAAAGCAGGAGTTTGCTTAAAAATTTCTGCTCACCATCTGTTACCTTAAAGACCTTTGCAAAAATAAAGCCACAGACTCCGATTAAGAACATTGTAGAAAGCTGTTTTAAAACTAAAAGATACATATTTTCCTCATTAAAAATCAGTCTATACAATAACAAAAAAGAGAGATTATTACAAAAGAATTTTACAGGCCGGCCAAGATTATCCTCCCGGCCTACTTGAAAAAAAATCTAAAAATGTATAATATAAAAATCACGCCGGGATGGCGGAATTGGTAGACGCCCAGGACTTAAAATCCTGTGTCGAGCGATCGACGTGCCAGTTCGATTCTGGTTCCCGGCATGAGCCTCCTTTTCTAAGGAGGCTTTTTTTTTGAAAAAAGTTTTCAAGGTGAGGTGAGCCATGGTCTTTCATTCCTATTCAAACAAATGTGTTTTTAATTCCATCGAAGATATAAAGAATAAACATGTAACAATTATGGGCCTGGGCCTGAACGGGGGTGGAGAAGCTGCCGTACGTTTCTTCCTTCAAAAGGGAGCCTACGTTCTGGTAACAGACATGAAAACCGAAGAACAGTTAAAACCTACAATTGACCGCCTTGCCGCAGATCCTTCTTTAGACTGCAGCAGACTTACCTACCGACTTGGCGAACACCGCCTGGAAGATTTTTCTTCGGCTGACTGTGTAATAAAAAATCCCGGCGTAAAATATGAAGGCAATAAATATCTGGCTGCAGCAAAATCTATAGAAAGTGATTTGTCTATATTTTTAAGATTTACTGACTGCCCTGTAATTGCCGTAACCGGTAGTAAGGGAAAATCTTCTACCGTAAGTGCAATTTATTACGGTTTAAAAAGTGCCGGCTACCAGACTTTTCTTGGCGGAAACATTACAGTAAGTCCCCTGACTTTTTTTGACCAGGTTAACAGCGACACTCCTGTCATCATAGAATTTTCTTCCTGGCAGCTTTCTGACTTACGTGGACGGGGAATCTTAAAACCTTACATTTCCATCATCACAAAAATTGTTCCGGACCATCAGAACTGGTATGGAAATATGGAAGACTACGTTGCCGACAAACGCCTCATTTACAAAAATCAGGATAAGGGTACTTATTCCATTTTTGATTTTGACCCTGACGAAAAAGGCACCGAACCAGATAAAGCCCTTCACTCAGAAAATTCCTGGGGAGATTTATTTGCTTCAGAATCTAAAGCAACAGTTTTACGCTATTCAAAAAAAGAACTGCCTGCTAAAGTTTACGGAGTTTTCCAGTCTGTAAATAAAAAGGGTGAATGGGAAGGCAAGGTCATCCTTCCAAGAATGGAAAAAGCCGAGACAATTTTAAAAGAACTTTCGGTACCGGGCGAACATATGAAAACAAATGTTTTAAATGCAGCCCTGGTTATGTATCTTATGGGAATTCCTGCAGAAAAAATTATGAGCATCTGCAAAAGCTGGCCTGGAATTGACCACCGCCTTCAGTTCTTCCACCAGTGGAAAAATCAGAAGGGCTGCCAGATTAAGTTTTACAATGATTCCTGTGCAACCGTTCCTGAAGCGGCCGCAGCAGCAAGTCAGGCCTTTGGGAAATCTGTAATTTTTATGACAGGCGGAACAGACAAGGGACTTGAACTGAATCCTTTAATTGATGTGCTGACTGGAAAAAATCAGGGGATTCCTGTAAAGGCCCTTTACCTTCTGGAAGGCAGCGCAACAGAAAAACTTTTACCTCACTTAGATAAAAATCAGATTCCATATTACGGACCATACCCAAGCCTTGAGAGTCTTTTTGCAGACGCAAGAAAAAATCTTGAAGAACTTGACGGTAAGGAAGAAGTATTTGTATTCAGCCCCGGAGCAACCTCTTTTGGTATGTTTACCAACGAGTTTGACAGGGGAAACAAATATATGGAAGAAGTAAAAAGAGTTTTTTAAAGGAAGCTGCTCCAGGCAGAAAAAATCCCGGTGCAGGTCTTAAAGCTTAAAATTCAGGGCACTTACAAGGGCCGCAACTCCGGCGCGCCCAACGTTAGAGCTTCGTCCAACGCCCCAGGCTTCAATTCCATCTTCCTTTATGATATGAATGTAAGCCATAGCCTTACTGTTTACCCCTTCGCCAATAGAATGTTCATGGAAAGAAAGAACCTTAAAGGCAGGTGCAGGAGTATTTTTTAAGGCATCTACGAAAGCATCCAGAGGACCGTTACCGCTACCGGTAATGGCAATAGTTTCCCCTTCCCACTTGATAGTCGCCATGGCAGTAACCTGCTCTTCTTCATTTGTGCCGCGAGCCCCTTCAATATGACGTTCTGTTAAATCCAGAACAGTAAGAGGATAGTGAGTATTCAGCCAGGTATTTTCAAAAACCTCATATACTTCTTTTGCAGAAATTTCCCTCTGCTTTGTATCTGTAATGTTTTTGATGAGGGCACCAAAAAGAGACTGCATTGCTTTTGGAATGGCAATGCCATATTCTTTTTCCAGAACAAAGGCTGCCCCGCCCTTTCCAGACTGGGAATTAATTCTGATGATTCCTTCGTATTCACGGCCAATATCATGAGGATCGATTGTAAGGTAAGGAACATCCCATAAGGCATTTTCACCCATTTTTGTACGGCAGGCCAGTGCCTTACGAATTGCATCCTGATGAGAACCCGAAAAGGCGGTAAAGACAAGCTCGCCTGCGTAAGGGGTTCTTGGTCCAATTTCCATACCGGTAAGACGGCTGTAAATTGATGCAATTTTAGGGATATCAGAAAAATCAAGGCCGGGATCAATGCCCTGGCTGTACATATTTAAGGCAACATTAACAATATCAAGATTTCCGGTGCGCTCGCCGTTTCCAAAAAGGCAGCCTTCCACGCGGTCAGCCCCCGCTAAAAGTCCAAGTTCACACTGTGCGGTCCCTTCCCCGCGGTCATTATGGTTATGCAAAGATATAATCAGCTTTTCGCGCCCAGGAATGTGCTGGCAAAAATACTCAATCTGGTCTGCAAACTGATTTGGCATGGCACACTCTACGGTGGTAGGCAGATTCAAAATCACCTTGTTTTCTTCTGTGGCACAGTCCCCCCACTCTTCTACAACTGCCTGACACACTTCAAGTGCATAATCAATTTCTGTTGTAGAAAAACTTTCAGGAGAATACTCCAGCTGAACTTCTAAATCACCCTTCTGGTCAAGGCATTCTTTTATGCACTTAATTCCATCCACCGCAATAGCTTTAATTTCTTCTTTAGATTTATTAAAGGTATACTTGCGCTGGGCAGGTGAGGTTGAATTATAAATGTGGAAAATTGCTTTTTTACAGCCCCTCAGAGCGTCAAAGGTTCTTTCAATTAAATGCCTGCGGGCCTGGCAGAGCACCTGTAATTTTACATCGTCCGGTACATGATTTTCTTCGATAAGGCGGCGCAAAAATGTATATTCAGTCCTTGAAGAGGCAGGAAAACCAACTTCAATTTCTTTAAAGCCAAGCTTTACGAGTAAATCAAAATATTCCAGCTTCTGCTCTACCCCCATAGGATTAACCAGGGCCTGATTCCCGTCACGCAAATCTACAGAGCACCAGAGAGGTGCCTTTGTTATGTGTTTTTCGGGCCAGGTCCTTTTAAAAGGAGGAAGATCTTCAAAAGCCTTATACTTTCCCTTTATTTGCATAAAGATTCAAGAACCTCTTTATAGATTGCAAGACCTTCGTCAATTTCTTTGTCTGTAATAACTAAAGGTGGAAGGAATCTTACTACATCTGAACCGGCAGTAGTTGTACAAAGTCCTTTTTCAAGACATTTTACTTCAATATCGTAAGGTTTAATTTCAGCTACAATCTGTGTTCCAATCATAAGTCCTTTTCCGCGGACATCTTTTACAATTGGTAAGTTCCAGCTTGAGATTTTTCCGCGGATATAGTCTCCGGCATAGTTTACTCTGTCCAGGAAATCAGGATCTGAAACTGTATCAAGAACAACAAGACCTGCAGCACAGGCAAGAGGATTTCCTGCAAAGGTTGACTGATGGTCCCCTGCAACAAAAACATCCTTTGCTTTACCGCGGAAAAGACAGGCCCCCATTGGCACTCCGCCGGCAATTCCCTTTGCAAGAGTAACAACTTCAGGATTAATTCCAAGCCAGTCAGAAGCAAGGAAAGTTCCGGTTCTTCCAACTCCGGTCTGAACTTCATCGCACATAACAATTGCCCCGGCCGCACGTGCAGCTTCTGCGGCTGCCTTTGCCCATTCCGGATTCAGCAGATTTACTCCGCCTTCCCCCTGAATACATTCTATAAATAAAGCCGCTGTTGTGTCATCGAAGGCGGTCTTTAAGCCTTCAAAATCATTTGCTTTAATTGTTTTAAAGCCTTCTGCATATGGAGCAAAGCATTCCGGATGGAATCTGTCCTGGCCTGTTGCAGTTAAAGTAGCAAGAGTTCTTCCATGGAAGGAAGATTCAAGAGTTACGATTGTTTTTCTTTTACTGCCGCCGTTAAGCTGACCATATTTTCTTGCAAGTTTGATTGCGGCTTCGTTTGCTTCTGCTCCGGAATTACCAAAATATGCACGCTCAAAACCTGTAATTCTTAAAAGATTTGAGGCAAAATCCAGACCTGTATCAGAAAAATAATAATTTGAAATGTGGATTTGGTTCTTTGCCTGTTTTGCAATTGCCTTTACAAGAGGCTTGTAATTATGTCCCAGACAATTAACTCCAATTCCCGAAATAAAATCAATATATTTACGTCCATTTATATCCCACATTGTGGCACTCTTACCTTTTACAAAGGTAAGATCAAAGCTTCCATAATTATTAACAACCAGTTTTTCCATTTTATACTCCTTAGTCAGCAGATTTATTATGTTTTATTCGTTTTTCTTCGTATAATTTTTTATCGGCCAGAGCCAGTAAATCTTTTAAGCAGGAATGCTCTGAATCAAACCGGACCGGACCAAAGCTTGCAGAGATTACAAAAGGCAGTTTGTTTTCTTCTGAAAAACTTGTATTCAGTTTTTCCAGGCGCTCACTTACGGCTGGAAGTTTGTGCTCCTTAAAACCAGGAGCTACTACCGCGAACTCGTCCCCGCTTAAGCGGCCAATAACGTCTGAGTCGCGGAAGGCCAGTTTTAGAACCTGGGCCTGGGTTTTTATGGCAAGGTCACCCATTTTGTGACCATAGGTATCATTGATTTTTTTGAGGCCATCCATATCAAAAAAGAAAACAAAACCTTCTTTACCAAGTTTCAATGACATATCTATCATCTGCTGGGCATAAAGGAGGAAACCTCTTCTGTTAAAGATGCCGGTCAGTTCATCTGTTTTAGATTCAAAACTTAAATCCAGATTCTGTTTTGCAAGTTCTTTGTTTGTATTCTTTTCTTTGGAATACTCGTAAGCCTGAATTATCGAGTTTGTAAGAATCTTTAAATAGATGGAATAAAGGGTATAGTTATGTCCCGAAGTTTTACAGAACATATAACCATAGTTTAATTTTTTTAAGAAAATCGGAAGGAGAATATAAACTCCACTTTCTGTATTTTTTTCTGCAAATTTATTTGGAACAATATATTGAGCCGAAGAGAAAGGTATGGCATTTTTTTCTGAGTATTCTTCCTGATTCTGCTTCCACACTTCAAGACTGTAGATAAGGTTTGTATTTGCAGGCAAAGAAAAATCTTCTTTTCTTTCTATTTCTACAGGCTGGTCATAAAAGCAGAAATCTATGGAACTTAAATGAACAATATCAAGATTCTGTTTTAAGGTAAGGAAAAAATCATCCAGTCCGTTATTGGAATCCATTGTATTCAAAAGATTATAGATGGTTGTAAGGTTACTCTGATTTCTTGAAAACTGTGCGTAAGTATCGTTACCTTTATATTCGTGAAAGACCCCATCTGCATCGTAAAAGGAAGTTGATATGGAATCTGATTTTACACAGCCGCAGGACTGTCTGTAAACCGGACTGCAATTTGTTTCTACTGCTTTTTCAACTTCCTGACCGCATAACATTTTATAGGCCATATCTGCCGCTTTTTCTCCGGTTCCTGCAACATGCTGGGAAATTGTAGAAAGGGAAGGAAAAGTCGTTGTTGCAACCTGGGAATCATCAAAACCAAAAAGAATTAAATCTTCCGGTATATTTATACCCAGTTCTTTAAAGGCAACCATAGCCCCTGTTGCAGTATAATCGTTTGCACATAAAAGAGCATCAAATTGAATATCATCTTTTGATTTAAAATGTTCCTTTACATATTCTCCTGCTGTTCCCGGTGTAAAGTCGCCGGGAAAAACCCATTCATCATGATATTCAAGATTAAATTTTTTAAGGGCATTTTTGTAGGCGTCCAGTCTCTCCTTTGACTCAACAGTTTTTGTAAGCTCTGCTGAAAAGAAGGCTATCTTTTTTTTGTTGTGTTTTTTTATAATGTGTTCCACAACATCTTCATAAACCTTCTGGCAGGAAATATAAGTGTATCTGGAGTTTTCAATTTCAAAGGGCTGGGCAATCGAAATAATGGGGCGTGGTAAAAAGACTTTTAAAAAGTCTGATAAATCTTTATTTGATAAATAATGACAGAAAGAATTTGAAATAATTATTGCAGCATCAATACATTGTGATTTTAAAATCTCAACTGCCGACCAGTACTGATAATCATAGCCGCCTCCTGTAGCTGCATAAGGAACATTTACAGGAGAGATGATAAGTTTTACATCATCTTTTTTTTCAAAATAGGCAACTATACCATTGAGAACTGAAACATTGTATTCAATTGTAAGATCATATACTAATACTGCAATATTCTTCATTCTTTATTTTATTAAGTCACGTGCTAAAATCTTGGCGATATTAGGACGTTTTACAAGGTCAGATTTTAATCCCTCTTCGCGTGCTTTGTTTACATAATCAGGGCTCTGGAAGCTGTACTTAAAGTTTGTATGTACATCATAAGTTCCCTTCATAAGTGCATAAGCATCTTCTGTCATTACAAGTTCTTCGTCTGTTGGAATAACAAAAATCTTTGTTTCTGAATCATCAGCATGGATGTAAGTTTCTGCGTTTCCTGTGAATGACCATTCATTTCTCTGAGCATCAATCTTAATACCGTATTTTTCAAGACCTGAACAAGCCTTCATACGTGTAATTGGTCCTCTTTCGCCAACACCTGCAGTCCATACGATTGCATCTACGTGGCCAAGTTCTGCCATAAAAGCACCAATGTATTTTTTAATACGGAGGGCTTCCATTTCTATAGAAAGCTGACAGAGTTTATCGCCTTTTGCAGCATCAATTTCGATGTCGCGGCGGTCAGAATATTTTGTTGTAATTCCAAGACAGCCAGATTTCTTATTTAAGGCTGTATCCATTTCGTCTGCAGACATTCCGGTTTTGCGCATAATGTAGAAAGGAAGAGCAGGATCAAGGTCGCCGGAACGGGTTCCCATTACAAGTCCTTCAAGAGGAGTAATACCCATTGTTGTATCGTAGCAGACACCGTTTTTAACAGCACACATAGAAGAACCGTTACCAATGTGACAGATGATAAGATTTGTATCTTTAGGATCTTTTCCTAAAAGAACTGCAGCACGTTTTGCTGTATAAAGGAAAGAGGTTCCGTGGAAACCATAACGTCTTGCAGCATATTTTGTATACCATTCACGTGGAATTGCATACATAAAGGTTTCTTCAGGCATTGTCTGATGCCATGCTGTATCCATGATTGCTGAATGAGGAACATTTGGCATAACCTTCTGAGCAGCTTCAATACCCATAATATTTGCAGGCATGTGAAGTGGTCCTAAGTCTATTACAGAGCGGAAACCATCAAGAACTTCTGGAGTAATAAGAACTGATTTTGTAAATTTGTCGCCGCCATGAAGTACACGGTGACCTACAGCTCCAATTTCATCCATTGATTTGATTACACCAACTTCAGGGTCTGTAATTTCTTTTATAATAAGTTCAATTGCTTCTTTGTGAGTTGGACAAGGCGAAGTGATTTCTGTTTTCTGACCTTTTGCCTTGTGAGTAATGCAGGAACCTTCAATTCCAATGCGTTCAACAACGCCGTTTGCCATTACTTCTTTGTTATCCCAGTCGTAAACCTGATATTTTGCAGATGAAGATCCGCAGTTCAATGTTAAAATTACCATTAGTATCTCCTAAAAAAATACGGTGGTTAAAAAAAAATAACCACCATAATCAGTATAAAAAAAAATAATGTGTTTTTCAATCAGTCGATTTATTTGAGAGTAAAAGATTTATTACTATCACACTCATACAAGATATAACGATAACTTCCGTACTCGCTATTTGAAATTACATAATACAGAGTAAACATTAAATTTGCATCTTTATCTTTCACAACATTTTCTGCGGTAAAATCAAAAGGTAAACTCAAATCGTCTATTTTATTCCAGCTCTGCCAGCCCCAGTTTGTAGTATATATTTCCATTACATAATACTTATCCCAATCCCAGCGAGATTCAAGAACAGTGTCTCCATATTTTAAAACAGGAAGCGGGTCAAAAATCAATTTGTTATCCTGAATTGTATAAGCAGCATTGTTTGCATCATAAATCTCACCCAGGCCGGAAGCTGCCGTTACAGTCAGTTCTGGTGAGATATAAACAGTAGAATAACTGGTATTCTGAAACTCCACTTTTACTTTGTAGGTCTTACCAGCTGTTACGTAAGGGAAAGCCCACTTATCATCGAACACTAGCGGTGAAACTGTAATCTCCCCTGTTTCCCAATCTGTACTGAATCCAGCATCAGCAACATGCTTGCCGTTTATGTAAAAGATTCTGATTGCCGCATCTTCGGGAATTTCTGATTTATCAATATTTATAAAGAGCCCTTCGCCTTCAGCACTTTCATCAATTGATAAAATATTTGGAATAGGAATACCTGAAAGCCAGTATCTGAAATAATTTCTTGTTTCATCGTATACATCAGGTTCCTGAGTAAGATGGTACCCTCCAGGATTCCATCCACCCCAATCATCATTAAACTCCTTCGCCCCGATATGATAATCTACATCTGCATTCTGCATATAAAAATTGCACATGTTTCCCCAGGTCGTAAAGACTGAACTGCCTCTTTCGAAAGTCCAGTACTCATTGGAAGAAACTTCCAGCAAATAATTTATAAATTTTTCTTTATATTCAGGCACCTGCAAAAGTTTATCCATAAGAGGTCTGTTTTCGCCGCGCCCCCAGTCCAGAGGATTATGGGTAAATCCTCCTTCTTTTATGGAAGCTCCCAGTGTATTATCATAATCAAAAGGAATAAAATACAACTTTCCAGTACCCTTTGCCCCGCTGTCAAAATAAAGATAGAAATTATTGGCATTTCCCCAGTAATCATCATCCATTCCGCACAAAATACTTACAGCATAAGTTTTAAGAAAAAGATCCATATCAAACCATTTTTCATAAAAGGCTTTTATTGTGGCAATGGCCTGACTGTCTTCTTCTGAGGCTGGAATTGGCAGACTATTAAGTTCTGTAACAAAGCTATGCAATTCTGCAGCTGCAGCATCAAAACTATCCTTGTTGGTTTTCAGGTCTAAAGAACGTAAATTATAAACATAACCAATTCTATATTCATCTTCCCTGCCATTTGTCTGCATACCAGCAGGAACTTCATCCCCCTGGTAAATAATTCGGATATCTTCTATACCGGTCTCGTACATTTTGTCGGTAGTTAAATCATTACAGCACTTCCACAAATTTCCTTTGCTGTTTTTCCAGGCAGAGGAGGCCTTATTTTCATCCTTATCGCGGGCTTTTAGAGACTGCTTGTTTACTTCTTCAAACATTTCGTAGACACCGTAATCTACAATGGTAACTTCCTGGTCACCCTGAGTCTGCTCATCTCCTTCAGCTGCCGCATTTTCTTCATCATCTTCATCTTCAATAATCTTAATGATAAGTCTTGTATGACATGCCCGGGGAGCGGTCCAGATGCCGTTTTTATGGAACAAATCATAGCAGAAAATTTCTTTTCCGCACCAATTGTCCATACGCTTTAAGGCCAGCCCCTTTATACAGGAAGACAGTTTCTGTTCTTCACCATCTTCAAGAAACTCTTCAAAATCTACCTTAAAGTGAGACTGGCGGTAGTCTCCGTCTTTTCCTTCCGGCTGTTCTTCTGCATATTTATAATAATCAGCAGACCAGTCTTTATTCATCTGCCCCTGCAGCCGTCCGTTATCGTAACCCTGAGGACAAAAGCGGCTGGTATTCCCCCTGAGCCTGAAGCCTATTCCCTTATTAAAAGTCCAGGTCTTTCCATCTTTTTCATATTGATAACTTTCGGCCTGAACGCAATTTTCATTCTTATAAAAATAACGGTAATCTTCGCATAGTTTTCGCCACTGACTTCGCTTTATTGTAATGGTAGTTTTTCCCAGTGTCTGATTATTAAAAATAAAATCCAGAGAGGCCGCTCTTGAAGAACTTATAAGAGGATTTGATTCACTGCCTGTATTTTCCGAAAACTGATTTTTACAGCTGAAAAAAAGCAGCAAAATAAAAACTGATACAAATACAAAAGATTTCTTCATATAAAAACTCTCCTATAGTTTATTCATCAAGGCAGATATTTTTTAAACGGCTTTCCTCATAATTGATTACAGAAAGCCTGTACTTATCGCCCGGATTCTTTTCATTTGGAATTTCATAGTATAAATTAAAAATGAGCTGACTTCCCTTCTGCAGGCCGGCATTAGCTGGAATAACATTAGGATCCCTTAAATTAAGGCTCTGGCATTCCGGGCCAAGAAAATTACCGCTAAGCCACCACCAGTCGGCAGCTTTATTCAAATCAAGCCGGTAATAGCCCGGTGCCTTACTTCTTAAAAGCCCGCCGACTTTTACTAGGGGCGCCTTTTGAAAAGTCAGGACATTATTTTCAATTGAATATTCAATATCCTTGCTTACAGAAAGTTCTCCAAGTCCACCGCGGGCCTTTACCTTTATTGCAGGAGAAGTTTCTATAAGATTAAAATCCTTATCATAATACTTTACAAATACCTGATACTCTTTTCCGTCTTTTGTAAAAGGATATTCCCATTCTGCATCCATGATATTTTTAGAAGTAAAATTATATGCAGCGCGGGACTGAGACCAGTCTCTTTCAATAACGGAAGCTAGAAGACCGTCTATATAAAATTCCCTGCTGGCCGCATTTTCCGGAATAAACTTAATCTTTACCTTTATTCCTTCTGTTTTTTTATTGTTAATCTGCTGCAGGCTCAGGGTTTTACCGCTGAAGTTTCTTTCTATGGCCTTTCTTGTTGCATCAAAAATATTGTTATTTTTTTGCATTATGCTGTAGCCGGATGGCCGCCAGGTATAGTCGTTGAATTCCTTTACGCCAAGTCCTTCATAACTTAAGTCGGGACTATTTAAATAAGGGCCGACAAGCTTTGCCCAGTAAGCAAACTGACTGCTGCACTGTTCATAATTCCAGAAGGAATCTTCAGCAGAGACCTGTCTTAAATAAGACTTAAACTTTTCTCTGTATTCAGGAAGGCTTATAAGCCTGTCCATAAGAGGTCTGTCTTCGCCACGGCCCCAGTCCAGAGGATTCTGCTTAAAACCGCCTTCAGAAATTGAGCAGCCCAGGGTGTTGTCATAATCGAAAGGAATAAAGTAAACTTTTCCTGAACCATTTTTGCCGCTGTCAAAATAAAGATAATAATTATTTTTATTTCCCCAGTAATCATCATCCATTCCAAAAAGAATATTTACGGCATAGGTTTTAAGGAAGAAATCAACATCAAACCATTTTTCATAAAAGGCCTTTATTTTATTTACAGCGTCGGCCGAATTATCTTCGGAAAGCTTAGGCAGAGCATTAAGTTCTTCTATAAATGAACAAAGCTGAGCCTTTGCTTGCTGCAGTTTTTTCTTATTGGTTTTTAAATCCAGGTCATAGGCCTTGTTTACTATATCAAAAGGCCGGCCTTTTTCGTCAAAGAGGATTCTGACATCCTCGACCCCCATTTCTTCTCCTGAAAAATCGGTTAATGCACTGGTACATTTCCACAAGTTTCCCTTGCTGCTGGTCCAGGCAAGGGGACTTTTGTTTTCTCCTGCAAGACGGGCTTTTATAGACTGACTGTTTACTTCCTCAAACATTTCGTAAACACCAAAATCAACCTTAGAAACTTTTTTACCACCTTCATCTTCAAGAATGTTTATGATGAGCCTTGTATGACTGGCCCTTGGTGCCGTCCAGATGCCATATTTATGAAACATATCATAGCAGAAAATTTCCCTGCCACAGGAATGATCCAGCCTTTTAAGGGCCATTCCCTTCAAACAGCCTGCCATTTTCTGCTTTTCTCCCTTCTGGCAGAACTCTTCAAAATCAACCTTAAAGTGTGACTGCCGGTAATCATCATTTGGCCTATTAGCATATTTATAGTAAAAGTCTGACCACTGGGCATTTTTCTGGCCCTGTTTATTACCGTTGTCTATACCCTGAGGAACATAACGGCTGGTGTTTCCCCTGAGGCGGAAGCCCACATTATTCATTGTCCAGGTTTTTCCGTCTTTTTCGTAAACATAGGATTCTGCCTGAACGTAATTTTCGTTTTTATAAAAATAGCGGTAATTGTCGCAAAGCTTATTCCATTCGCTGCGCTTTATGGTAATTGTGGTTCTTCCCAGAGTCTGATTGTTAAAAATAAAGTCCAGGCTTTCTGAGCGGGAAGCAGAAAAAAGTTTTATAAATACAAAACTAAAAAAAAGTAAGGCTATAAGATATCTTTTAAACATAGAATCCTCTTATGAATGTCTAAGTTTAAATACTACAATAGCTTTTTTTAGGCGTCAAATATTATTCATTTGCCAGAACTATATCAGGGCCAAGGGCTGTTTTTTCTTTTCTATAAAGATACTTAAGGGGATGTAAATCAAAAGCATTCAAAGCCCAGCCGCCTGCTTCATCTAAATCTATTACATTAAAAGAAATAGGATGATACAAAGGCATGATGATTCCACTGTCCAGAAGAATTTGTTCTGCCTGGGCAAGAATTGCAGACCTGCTTGCAGCATCTACACTTGCGGCTTTTTCTATAAGAGAATCATATTCATCATTTTGCCAGCCGGACTCATTCAAAGTAGAATTTCCTTGAAAAAGCATAAGAAAGGCCAGAGGGTCAGCAAAATCTCCAATCCAGGTATAAGAGAAAATATCTGAGTTTGAAGAGGCTACCACATCAAAATAAAGGCGGGCATTATAAAAGTTTACCTGAAAATCAAGGCCAAGAGGAGCAAAGGCATCCTGTAAGGCCTGAAGCTGCTCTGGAGAAAAAGCACCTTCCGTAATATCTAATACAAGAGGGATAAGTGTATCAGCAGGAATGCCATACTTTTCTCTTGCCATGGCCATTAAATTCTTTGCTTCAACAGGATCTGTGTAAGAAAAACCGTCCACAGTAGGGTAATCGCCCATAGGATAAACCAGAGTTGGAGCCGACACCATAAATGGGGAACGCAGAATATCCCAGGGCATAGCCTCTAAAATGGCATTTCTGAATTCATCATAATCCCAGGGATTAAAAGCTGCTTTAGCTGATTTTTTTTCAGAAGTTTTAAAGAAGAAATAACTTGTTGCAAACTCTGCATTAAACTGCAGGGCTTTTTTATCGTAAATCTTATCTGCAAATACACTGCCATAAACCCAGTCGGCAGCCCCTGTATTAAAATACCAGGTATTTTCTTCTGCATCATCTGACTGATAAAAAATTATCTGGTCAGAAGCTACATTCTTAAGATCCCAGTAATAGGGATTTTTTGCAAGAACAATCAGGCCCTGGTCCATATTTTCAATTTCGAAAGGTCCGCTATAAACGGTTGGTAATCTGTGTACAACCGAAAAAGAAGAATGGCAGAGTACCTTTGGAAGGTAGTTTGCGGGACCTGTAAGGTAAACGCTCAGTGTATAATCATCATTTACAAAGATGCCTACATCTTCTGCCTTTCCCTGTCCAAGACGAAAAGCACGGGCACCGCGAATAATATCCAGCATGGAAGAATAAGGTGCATTTGGTGTTGAAAGAAGCTTCATCCAGGAATCTTTTACAGCCTGAGCATTTATAACTTCTCCGTTACTAAAGCGGGCGTCCTGGCGCAGCTTAAAGGTCATGCGTTTTTTGTCGCGGGAAATTCTGTAATCTATACAAAGGGCATACTGAGGTTCAAGGGAAACCGGATTATAAGAAAACAAACCTTCGTAAAGGCCTGTTAGAATTTCTGCATCAGAAGAAAAAGATGTGGTGTGGGGATCTAAATCGTGGGGACGGTCAGATTCAACAATAACAAAATCTTTTGCAAAAAGAGCAAAAGTAAGAGAAAAAAGTAAAATCGTTAAAATTGATTTTCGCATTATTTTATTCCAAGTTTATTCAGCTGCTCACTCTCTTCCTTTACAGCCTGATATTCTCCCCTCTTTTTATTTGATGTAATAATTATATTACGGAAGGCAGATAAATCAATCTGCAGACCCTTAATTTTTGGACGATTTATAATATCTACCTGAGTTTTAAAGAAAGAATCCAGGGCATTTACCGTTGTAAAGATTGACTGACATTCAGAAATCTGTTTGCATACAAAATTGTAGATTTTTTCATCAGGATAAGAAATTAGTTTTTCATATTCCATTCCCTGACTTGCAATTCCTGCATAAACCTTACTCTTCTGGGCCAGATCGGCAAGCAGAGTTTCAATTTCTACTTCCTGCTCCCTCATGGTTCCGGTTTTTACATCAGAGATTTTTACAATACAGGTCTTTGGCTTAGACTTAAGCTTAAAGGCTTTTTTAAAGGCAGCCCCAATCTTCTTAAAGATAGAAGTTTTATTGGCATAAAAAATATTAAAATTCTCTACGAGTTTTATTCTTATCTGCTCGATTGTGCTTGCAGCACCACCTATAGCCATAACGGTTTCTATAAGGATATTTTTAGGATTTGGTCCCTTCTTTTTTATTTCCTGTTTAACAGGGGCTTCCCTAATCTGAAGCTTCTGCAAAACTTTTTCCCTGAGGACTGCCTTATCCTGGTTGTGATTTTCTGCAATTATTTCATTAATTAAATCTGTATAAAAGGCTTTTTTACCCATTACCTTTGGATAAAGTCTTTTGATTTCTGCCATTTCTGCATCCGGTGATTCAGCAGCCTTCTGAGAGTTAAAGTCCGGATGTTCAAAAATGCCCTTACGGATTTCGCCTTTATATAATTCCTTCTGGAAAACAGCCAGTTCGCTAAGGCATTTTGCTATTGCCCGGGTAGTTTCCTGCCCCTTGGCAGAACAGTCATTAATCATACTGATAAGGATAGCAGGTGCATTAATTCTGGCCTGAGAAAGCAGGGTTGCAAGGGCGTGGGTATTGCTCTGAGTAGAATTCTGACTGAGATTTGACCAGTCAAGGAAGTTATTCAGCTCAATCATCTTTTTAATTTTTGGTGCAGGCATATTGTCTACAGTAAAACGGAAGTAGTTACCTATAAAATCGAGGATGGCGTCATAGTCAGAAAGGCGCTCGCCTAAAACATTGGCAATATCATTGTCACTAAAAGGACTTGTTGCTGGAACGACAATATCAGAAATGTGTTTTTCTACTGCGTAAGGATCCGGCGAAATTAAAGCCTTCTTTTTGAGCATTTCGTAAAGATTGTGTACGCAGGAACTTAAAAGCCTGTACTGATTAAGACAATCCGGTAAGGCAACTGAGTTAAACCAATTTTGTTTTTGCGCTAATGCAGCCTGCAGCTGCTGATTAAACTGACTATTTTCTTCCATATCTGCTATTATCGGCAGATATGGTCAAATTTTTGACTAAAATTTACTTTGCAAGCAGTTTTACAATAGTTCCGGCTTCAATAAGACTGATATCTACAGGAAGCTCTTCAGGATTCCCCTCTGCATCCTCATTTGTATAAAAGCGGTAAAGTCCGTCGCTGCAAAGCTTTACCCTGCCCTTTACAATGCCTTTATCTGCAGTAAATTCTGCGGCAACCCCTTCGTTTTCATCCACAAGATATCTCGATTTTTCGGCAATAAATACCTGAATATCAGAAGCATTGGTAGCTGAATAAATTACGGCATTTGCCTTTGCGGCTGCAAGCAGACCGGTAAAAACATTGCGGGAATTTTCTTCCTGAACCTTCAGTTCTTCCTTTAATTCCTGATTCTTACGGTTTAGCTGCAGGGTTGTAGATGTAAAGGTCTGTCCCATCTGATTTACAAGCACCTTGTTTGCGGCAACATAAGATGGAATTGTATTCTTCTGGGGAATTGCGGCTATTTTGGAAGACAGATACTGATAATCATCATAATAGTTTTGAAAATCTTTTAAAGATGTCTGAATTGAGATGTCCTGAATATTTCCCTGTTCAAGAATTCTTCTGTCGCTGTAAACAGGAGCCTTAGAGTTTCCCGTATTATTTACAATTTTTGTGGCAGTTCTGTCTTTTATAACCGGGTCAAGTTTATCAATTTCTGCCTGATATTTTTCCTGAACTTCTTTTACAGAACGGCGCATTTCTTCGCGGTTATCTTTTTGAATCTTATCTATATTTCTCTGCAGTTCAGAAACCCTGTTTTCGTATTTTTCCGAGATTTCCCTCTGCTCCAGCTGCCTCAACTGCCTTTCTGAATTAAGGGCCTTTTCTTTTTCCTGAGCCTGTTTTACCTTGGAGTTATCGTATTCCGAAAGCTGTTTCTGATAAGTTTCTATCTGACTGCCTAATTCATCGAGCTGGCCGGCATATTCATTTTTGATTTCTGCAAGACGGGCATTATATTCATCTGTAACAAGCTTTGCCCTCTTATCATAATTCACCTTACTCAGCTTAAGCGATTCCAGAACAAATAAATCGTTATCCCGTTTATCTTCAGCCTGCCTTATTTTCT
>JAEESZ010000020.1 GCA_016286535.1 Treponema sp.
ACACTTATCTTATAAGTTACATAGGTCAGTTTGATATGCCGGGTGAACTTGTGGATGAGGTACACCTGTATTCAAACTGTTCAAGCGGTCTTGTGCTCAATATGACATGTCAGAGTGGGAAATTTATCATTGATCTGACACAGGATTTTTCGACTGACAAATATGTAAATGCACTTAGGAAGCAGTTTGAAAAGGCAGGAATAGATCTGCTAGTATCTGATGAGATCATATTTGAAACGCCATTTGATGAACTCTCAGAAATCATAACATCACCGGCAGACACTGGGGAACAGGTAAGAAACTGGCTTGATAAGTTTGTTGCTGCTGTAAAGGCCTCATCGCAGGCTGCAAAGGAACGTGCAGAAGCGGCCAGAAATATGAGCCCTCAGATTACTGCGCTATATTATGATGTTGCATCAGGCACAATGAAGAGCTTTGATCCAACTAAGAATACTCAGGAAGAGATGCAGAAACTAGTGAAAAATGCCCCCTCATTGTTTATTTCGTAAATATTCAATAGCTTGGATTTGCAATTGCGACTGTAGCAGATGAAAGGAACGGATATCTTGCTGGTGTAGATGTGCTTGTTGATGGAGGCAGCACAAACGGAAAGAGCTTTAGAAAATAATAACAAGGTATTACACAAACTTTTAAAATCTGCTAATATGAGGGCACTTCGAAAGTGCCTGTCACTTTTCAAAAGATTGCCTAATCTTATTAAGAGCGGCTTTTCCGTACCTTTCTATGCTCATGCGCAAGGTCTTTGCGCAGTTTTAATGCAATCATTTTTACATTATGGAGTTTCGTATGCCAAAATCTTTGGGACAGGAAATTCTTTTTACCATTCTGATGGTATTTGTTATGGTTTATGCAATGGTTTGTTACAACATTGCACTTGCGATGGGGGGACTTTCTAATTCTGTTTTTCTGCTTGCCTTCCGTGAACTTCCACTTATGATTCCTCTGGCATTTGTACTTGATTTTGTTATTGTCGGTCCAATTGCAAAGAAAATCACTTTTTCAAAGTTCAATCCCGAAAAGGATAATCCGGTATTTATTATCCTTTCAATTTCAATCTGCTCTGTATGGCTCATGTGTCCGCTTATGAGCCTTGCCGCAACCATTATTTTTAAAGGCGGTTTCCAGAAAGAAATGATTTCCATCTGGCTTCAGACCACCGCTTTAAATTATCCGATGGCAACCTTCTGGCAGCTGTTTGTGGCTGGCCCCCTTGTTCGCGCTATATTCGTCACAAAATAAAAAGTTATAAGGAATTCACCCCTATATAAGCTGTATCACTTCTGTATACTGCAGGGGTTTTTCCCGTATACTTTTTAAACTCATCATAAAACTGGCGGCGAGAACCAAAGCCACAGTCAGCACAGATTTTTTCAATGCTGTCAGAAGTTTCCCGAAGTCTTGAACAGGAAAGTTCCACCCTTCTTTTAGAAAGATACTGCCACAAACTTACATTCATGGCGTCCTTAAAAATACGGCCCAGATAGTCGGCATTAACAGAAAGTCTGTCTGCAAAATATTTTACTGAAGCATTTGTGTTCGAAAGTTCATCTTCTATCATAAGAAGGGCTTTATGCACCAGTGCCTGGGCCGCGGTTCCCTTCTGTTCAATATGTTCTGTTCTAAAACACTCTCCATATAATTCAAGCAGTAATTTTTGAACAAGATTTCTATACACCAGCGAAGAATAACTTTGTTTATTATTTACCTGAAGGATTTTGTTAAAAAGATTTGTAAAAAGTTCTGCATTAGAAAGGTCCATTTCCTGAGGCAAGATGATAGAATCCTGAAGACTTTCACAGGCATAAGAGGGAGAACTGTAATAAGACAAGGCTTCTTTTTCTGTGATTTTTTTGGGAAGATAATAACGCAATTCTTCTTCAAGTTTTACGCACTGAGAAAAGTGCAGCCAGTAGTAAGAAACAGCTTCCGTTATAGGTTCCGTACCTTTATGAATATAACCTGCCGGCAAAAGAATAACCCGACCAGGTTTTACCTCAAGAATTTTTCCTTCTACTTCTATCAGTGCAGTATTTTTGATTCCAAGAATCAAAACGGTTTCATTATCCATTCGTCGTGTCATATGCCGCCAGCCGGGATTCAGCATGGCACATCCACAGGCTGTAGAATGAACTAAATCTATATGCTTAAAAAGAAAATATTCCATAAAGGAGCTCCTTATCTTCTCTCATTATATCACGTAAATAGTCGGAATACCGCACACATTCACAATATTATTAAACTATAAAAAAAAGAATAAGTGCTTTAATCTTTTAGTATGAAAAAAATTAATAGTTTTATAGTTATATTTTTACTTGCAGGAGTATCAGAAATGTTTGCACAAAATGCAATTCTTACAAAAGGAAGTATATTTCAAAAATCTCAGGAAACAGGACTTAACTATGTTCTTCAACTGGACCCGGACAGACTTCTTTCGCCGGTAGAAAGTGCTTTAGGATATATTGCAAAGGCTCCTTCTTACGGAGGATGGGAAGCAAGAGGTATTCATGGGCACTCTCTGGGACATTATCTTTCTGCTCTGGCAGGTTTTGCAGCAGAAACAGCTAATCAGGATGCAAGAGATAAACTCAATTATACAGTTTCAAGACTAAAAGCTATCCAGAGAAAGGATGGATATATTGGCGGCATTTCTTCGGAATGTTTTGATCGTTGTTTTTCCGGAGATGTAAAAGCAGAACGTTTTGGCTTAAATGGTGAATGGGTACCATGGTATTCTGTACACAAAATTTACGCAGGTCTTATTGATGCTTATACTATAGCAGGAAATAAAGATGCCCTGGAAGTTGTAACAAAAATGTGCAGCTGGGCAGAAAAAGGCCTTTCAAAAATGTCTGATGAAGAGATTCAGAAAATGCTTGAATGTGAACACGGGGGAATGTGTAAAGTCTTTGCTGACATTTACGAAATAACAAAAGAAGAAAAATATCTTCGCTGTGCAGAACGCCTTATTCACCAGTCAATTGTAAAACCCTTGTATAAAAAAGCAGACAAACTTCAGGGCTATCATGCAAATACTCAGATTCCAAAAATCATAGGGCTTGCAAAGCTGTATGACCTTACCGGAAAAAATGAATACAGGGAAGCAGCAGAATTTTTCTTTCGTACAATCACAGAAAGAAGATCCTATGCCATTGGAGGAAACTCAATCGGAGAACACTTTGGCCCTGAATTACAGGAAACTCTTGGAAAAGACACTTGCGAAACCTGTAACACATACAATATGCTGGAACTTGCAGAATACATTTTTAAGTGGAATAAGGATGTAAAAACTGCAGATTACTATGAAACAGCCCTTTATAATCATATTCTTGCATCTCAGGATCCCCTTACAGGTGCCAAAACTTACTTTGTTGCCATGGTGCCGGGCTTCTACAAAATATATGGTACAAGCGAAAATGCCTTCTGGTGCTGCACAGGAACAGGTATGGAAAATCCTGAACGCTACGGTCGTTTTATTGCAAAGGATTATGAAGGCTCTATATACGTAAATCTTTATATTCCATCAACTTATACAACAAAAGACGGCTGGCAGATTCAGATTGATTCAAACTTTCCATTCGATTCTAAAGTAAGTGTAAAAGTATTAAAGGCTGGAAGCAGCAAAAAGAGTCTTAAAATCCGTATACCACAGTGGTTTGCAGGAGACAAGGCAGAATACAGGCTGCTTTCTGAAAATCTTACAGAAGGTTTTTCTTCGGAAATAGATTTACCGCTTAAACTAAACATTCGAAGAACAAGAGATAAGTCCGGAAACTTCAGTATTCTTTACGGACCTATTGTTCTTGCCGCAGATTTAGGCACAAAAGGAATGCAGCAGGATATTGTTGATGATCACCTTATTTATATGAATGCTCCGGTGGCAAAAATAAAACCTATTCGGGCTGACATTCTGAATCCCGAATCATGGATAAGAGAAACTGACCCAAAAACCCTTACTTTCCAGACAAAAGCCGAAGCTACAGAAGACGGAACTGTATACACCCTGTATCCATTTTTCAATATTCATCATGTACGTTATGCTGCATATTTTAATACAGGCGATGCTGCTGAAGATCCAAGAAAAATTAAACTTGATTCAATTAAAACAGATTCTATAGAACCTGGAAGACAGCAGTCAGAAATTGAACATCGCTTTAAGGCAGAAAATACAGAAATGGGATATATTCCAGAAGTAGACCGAAACTGCAGAAAGATTATTTCAAAAGATGGATTTATTACCTACCAGTTAAAATTTGATGCCAGTGCAAAAAACAACAGGTTACTTTTAACTACTTACGGAGAAGATAAAGGCACTTTCCTTGTTCAGTTTGAAGATGAAGAGCCTGTGACAGTTAAACTTGACGGAAACAAAGGAAAAGTGCTTGTTGATACAGAGCTTTCTGTTCCTGAAAAACTGATTAAGGAAAAGGCTGCAGGAAAGAAAACTTTTATAAAACTTGTAATTAAAATAAAAACAGAAGAAAGCTCTTCTCCGCGCCTGCTTGAAATTCACAGTATCAAATAAAAAAGAGGAAAAGATTTTATGATTAATTCTATTAAAAATGGAAAAGTAAAATTATTGCCGGGTCTCTTTGCTGAAAGAGCTGCCGTTGAAGTATTTGTCAGGAAAGAGAAATAACCTTTGTTCCTCTGTATGAAATTACAGAGGAACAATACACTGTTTATTGGACAAAAAATAATAGTTAGCCTATCTGTTAAAAGACTGCCGGAATACCGGCTGTCTTTCTTAATTTAAGCACAAAGCAGGTACTACTCCATAGTTATTATCTACGTAAGATAGGCGTCCCGCATATCCATCATAATCCACGGTATTTTGCTCGTAATCACCATAAACGTAAGGAGAACGCAGCCACCATTGACATCCAAAGTTACCACTACTGATATTTATATTTTTGGCCCCGTTTGCAGCTGCAAAATCAGTTGAGTTGCGTATTCTTGCATTACGTTCTCCCAATGCTTTTGTTTCATAATCTCTGACAGGTGAATAAGTAAAGCCATATTCCTGCTTTGTTACTTCCTGTATACTCAGCAGGAAGACTTTATCTATTGTCGGAGTATCACTGGCATAAGAATTCTCTCCATCATTGTCATAGTATGGGTTATCATCTGGATTTGTACTTCTGGCATCATTTACAACAGAAGTATCTGCAATGGCAGCTATTTCTTCCTGTGTAAAAGCTGTATGTAAAAAACCTTTGTCTTTAAACTCAGTAATCTCTTCCTGTTCTGCATTTTTATCTGCTTTTACCCAGTAACTCAGACCATTTAATAATGCACGTACACGGCTATGTTCATAGTTATTATGTCCTATTTCTTCTCCATTAATAGTTATTTCTGTACCATTTACAAAAGTATCATAATAACTACTGGCAATAAGAGCATTCTCTGCAAACAGAATTTTCTTTTCTGTTCCTTTTGCATCAGGATTTAATACCCGCCACTTTATTGGCTCTACTTTGTAATAATTGTTATTTACTTTTGCATACCATTCGCTATCATTACCAAGATAGTAAGTAAACATACCTACAGTTTTTGTATAGTTTGTATATATTTTCAGGTCAGCATCCTTCAAAGTTTGAGGCCATTCACCAAAGTATACATAAGTTCCACTTGTTCCGGCAGTTCCATTTGTTCCAGCCTTTAATGGAATAACACCATCTGGCCATGTTACATCTTCAGTAACACTTCCACTTTCTGAATTTGAACCAGTATTACCTGTATAATAATAATTGCTAATATTATTACAACCGGTTAATACATACAAAATTGCTGCAGATAGCAGCATAGTAAAAAATTTTGTTTTCTGCATTTTTTAACTC
>JAEESZ010000017.1 GCA_016286535.1 Treponema sp.
TTCCCTGAACTGTCAAACAACTGTTTCACCGTTGCTCTGTGTTGCGACGGTGAAAACTAATATATACTTCCGTCGAAAAAGTGTCAATACAAAATCATCTCTTTTTGCACTTTTTTTTAACTTTTTTTTCAATAATTTTTATGACTTCTTTTGAACTAATATCCCAGTTCTTCGCCCACAAGAATTACCTTAATACGGCCAGGAATCATAGACATTCTTGTAACAACAAACTGGCTGCAAATACTTTCTGTAAAACAGTTTCCGCACTTTCCTGTAACAGAACATGGAGTCTTTTTATTCAGACGGATACAGTTTGGAGGAGTTGCAATATTTCTTACCCTGCGAAGACCGTCTTCCACATTTGCAACAACTTTATTCATACCGGCAATTACAATAACAGACTCAGGTCCGTAAATCAAAAAGCTTACACGGTTTCCCCTTCCGTCAATATTGATAAGTTCACCATCGAGGGTAATTGCATTTGTGCTCATCAGAAAAACATCTGCATTAACCTGCTTTGCCTTAAGCTCCTTTACTTCTTCAGGACTTTTATAATTTTCCCTTACAATAAGTTCATGACCATTTTCTTCTACGACAGACTTAAAGCCGTTATCATCAATAGTCATCGATCCACCATAAGCTACTCTTTTTACAGAACCACTCAAAAGTTCTGCTAGCTTTCTTTTTGCATCCCCTGCACTTTCGCAGTAGTAGCCTTCCATTTTTCTGGTCTGCAGATTTTTAATTATTGTCTGCGCCTGTTTTTCATAAAAAGATTTTTTTGCACTATTCATAAGTCAATTATATAAAAAATCCATCATCTTTATAAAGAGTAAAACTTTGTAATATTTATAAATCTTACTATTTACAAAGCTTTTCTTTTAACTCATAATTCTAATAGTATATTTTATAATAAAAAGGAGCATGAAAATGGCAGATTTAAAAGGAACTCAGACTGAAAAAAATCTTCAGACAGCATTTGCAGGTGAATCACAGGCAAGAAACAAATACACCTACTTTGCATCAGTTGCAAAAAAAGAAGGTTATGAACAGATAGCTGCACTTTTTGAAGAAACAGCAAATAACGAAAAAGAACACGCAAAAATGTGGTTCAAACTTCTTGGTGGAATCGGCGATACAGCAGCAAACTTAAAGGCAGCTGCAGACGGCGAAAATTATGAATGGACCGATATGTATGATGATTTTGCTAAAACTGCAAGAGCAGAAGGCTTTGAAGCTATAGCAAAAATGTTCGAAGGTGTTGGTGCAATTGAAAAACATCACGAAGAACGCTACAGAAAACTTTTAAAGAATCTTGAAGACAAGGTTGTATTCTCAAAAGACGGAGATGCAATCTGGCAGTGCAGAAACTGCGGCCACATCGTTGTTGGAAAAGAAGCTCCAAAGGTTTGCCCTGTATGCGCACATCCACAGAGTTATTTTGAAATTAAAGCAGAAAACTACTAAGCTATTAGCTGCTTTTACACAATAATCTTACAGCTTAAGGCTGAACTTCTTAAAATCATATAATCCTCAGGGGTTATATGATTTTTTTTTAACTTTTTTCTTGACATCTGCCTTCTGTTAGAGTATCTTCACCTTGTAGACTAAATGACATTTTTAGTTATTTTGTCATTATAAAAAGATATTCCAGGAGTAAAAGATGGAAGAAACATTTGAAAAATTAAGAAGCCTTATTGCTTCAAAACTTGAAATTGATGAATCAAAAATCACAATGGAAGCAAACTTCAGGACAGATCTTGAAGCAGACAGTCTGGACACTTATGAATTAATCTACGCTATTGAAGACGAACTTGGCATTTCAATTCCAGATGACAAGGCAAATGAATTTGAAACTGTTGGCGATGCCTACAACTACATCAAAGGACAATTAGCATAATGGCAGTTGTAATCAGGTCCTTTGGAAAGGCAATTCCAGTTAATAAAGTACTAAACTCCCAGCTTCCACAAGAACTTGATACAAGTAATGAATGGATTCGCTCTCATACAGGAATCTGTTCAAGATATCTTGCAGGTAAAAACGAAAGCGTTGAAAGTCTGGGACTTTCTGCCTGCAGGGAAGCAGTCTTAGAAGCGGGAATAAAGGCAGAAGATATCAATCTTTTTATATGCTCCACCACAACCCCAAGCTACAATGGCTTTCCTTCTACAGCCTGCGTAATACAAAAAGACCTTGGTGCTGAAAATGCAACCTGTTTTGATATTACGGCAGCCTGTTCCGGCTTTTTATATGCACTTAATAATGCGGCCGGAATGCTGGAATTAAATAACTGGAAATATGCCCTGGTTGCAGGAAGCGAAATTCTTTCTGGAATCTGTGACTGGAAAGACCGTTCTACCTGTGTTCTTTTTGGCGACGGGGCCGGAGCAGTCATTTTAGAAAAAGTAGATGAAGAATCAATAAAAAACGATAAGAAAACCTGCGGAAAAACAGGAAGCTTTATTTCCGGCTCAGACGGAAATGGTGAAAAAGCTCTTTATCTGGACAGGGAAGACGGGTTTATGAAAATGGACGGTCATGCGGTTTACAACTTTGCAGTAAATGCCATGACCACAGCAATTCAAAAAGTAATGGAAAAAGAAAATCTTAAGGAAGAGGATATTGATTATTTTGTCTGTCATCAGGCAAACGAAAGAATCCTGAAAGCAGCAGCAAAAAGACTGGGTTTTGATTTTTCAAAATTCATCTGTTCAATGGCTGAATACGGAAACACCTCTTCTGCCTCTATTCCGATTGCACTTTATGATCTGAATAAGGAAGGCAAAATTAAAAAAGGAACAACAATTGTCAGCGCAGCCTTTGGTGCAGGGCTAACCTGGGCAGGAAGTGTATTCAGATTTTAGGAAGTAAGGCTTTATTATGAAAAACGTATTTTTATTTCCCGGTCAGGGAGCACAAAAAAAGGGAATATTAAAGGATATCTGTGAAAAATATCCTCAGGCCCTGAATGTTATCAAAGAAGCAGAAAAAATCACCGGGGAAAAGATATCAGATTATCTTTGGGAAACAGAAGATGCAGAACTTGCAAGAAGTGACAGAAGTCAGCTGGCAATAACCTGTTCATCTTTAGCCATTGCAGAAGTTCTTAAAAGTAAGGGAATAGAAGCAGATATTTGTGCAGGTTTTTCTCTTGGAGAATTTGCTGCATTGCATATAGCAGGTCTTTTGAACTTTGAAGAAACCATAAAGCTTGTATGTCAGCGCGGAAAAATCATGCAGAAGGTTTGTGATGAACTTGCAGCAAAATCAAACGGAAATATGAGCGGAATGGCAGCCGTTATAGGACTGACTTCTGAAGAAGTTGAAAAAGCAATTTTACCTTTGACGGACGAAAAGCTTGCTTTCTGTGCAAACCTGAACAGTCCAAAACAAACTGTAATTTCTGCAAGTGCAGAAGGACTGGAAAAAGCAGGAGAATTATGCACACAGGCAGGGGCAAGAAGATTTATAAAACTTAAGGTTGCAGGCCCCTTCCACTCCCCTTTAATGCAAAAGGCCGGAGATGAGTTTTCTAAGGTATTAGACAGCGTAAATTTTAAAAATCCTGAAAAAAGAATCTTTTCAAACGTAACCGGAAAAGAAATTACAAGCGGCGAAGAAGCAAAAAAACTTGCGGTCCTGCATTTTACAAATCCTGTAAGGTGGACCAGCGAAGAAAAAGAAATTGCTGCCTTAATCGGCTGGGAAGAAAGAGACCTTTCTTCTAAATGGAGAATTATAGAAGCAGGACCTGGAAGTGTACTCAGCGGACTATGGAGAGACAGCGGCTTTGCCCAGAATATAAATTGTAAGGCAGTTAACTGCGTAGAACACATGGAGGAAATCTAAATGTTATTGGAAGGAAAAAAAGCACTGGTAACAGGCTCTTCAAGAGGAATTGGAAAAGAGATTGTAAAGAAATTTCTTTCTGAAGGAGCAAGCGTATGGGGAATCTGTACAAAACCCTCTGCCTCAAAAGAAGAACTTGAAAAAATTGCAGCAGATAATAACTGCAGATTTTATGAATTATACGCAAATGCCCAGTCCACAGAAGAATGGACTGCAGTAATAAAAAAGGCCCTGGAAGAAAGTGAAGGCTTTGACATTCTTATAAACAATGCAGGAATTACAAAAGACGGACTCAGCTTCCGCATGAAAATGGAAGACTGGCAGAAGGTAATTGATATAAACCTTACAAGCGCTTTTACAGCCTGCCAGATTATTGCTTCTGACATGATAAGAAAAAGAAGCGGTTCAATCATAAATATGTCAAGTATCGTAGGAATTCACGGTCAGGGCGGACAGACAAATTATGCAGCCTCTAAGGCAGGTTTAATTGGTCTTACAAAAAGCCTTGCAAAGGAATGCGGTTCAAGAGGCATAAGAGTTAATGCAATTGCACCTGGTTTTATTGCTACAGATATGACCGCTGTTCTTAGTGAAGATTTAAAAAAGGCTATGCTGGATACAATCCCTTTAAAAAGGGCCGGTCAGCCTGAAGATATAGCAAATACAGCCCTCTTCCTTGCGAGTGATCTTTCTACTTACATAAGCGGACAGGTTATTGGCGTAGATGGTGGCATGGGCTGCTAAAAGATTTAAAAACAAAAAACTAAAAATAAGGCAGGAGTAATAAAATGAAAAGAAGAGTTGTTGTAACAGGGCTTGGCTGCGTAAGTCCTCTTGGAAATACAGTTGAAGAAACCTGGCAGGGAATAAAAGACGGACGAAGCGGAATTGATAAAATCACCCTCTTCGACACAAGTGATTTTGCCGTAAAAATTGCCGGAGAAGTAAAAAATCTTGATGTAAGCCAGTGGATAGACAAAAAAGAAGCAAGAAAAATGGCAAGATTCTGCCAGTTTGCAGCAGTTGCTTCAAGTCAGGCTCTTCAGGATGCAGGTCTTACAAAAGAAAGCCTGGATTCAAAACGTACATCAATTGTCATTGGTTGTGGAATCGGTGGTTTTGAAATTACTGAAGCATCAATGAAAAAATATTTTGAAGCAGGTCCTTCAAGAATCCCTCCCCTTTCAATTCCAATGCTGATTGGAAATGAAGGAGCCGGAAATGTAAGCATGCTCTTTGGCATTAAGGGCCCTGCCTGGACTCTTCAGACAGCCTGTGCATCTTCTACCGATGCCCTTGGCCTTGCCTTAGACCAGATTAGAAGCGGCCGTGTAGACATGTGTCTGGCAGGTGGTGCAGAAGGTTCTATAACCGGCTTTGCAATTGGTTCCTTCAGTGTATTAAAGACCCTGGCATCTTCTTACAACGATAATCCTACAGCTGCCAGCCGTCCTTTTGATAAAAACAGAGAGGGCTTTGTTATGGGCGAAGGTTCAACAATGCTGATTCTTGAAGAATATGAACACGCAAAAAAACGCGGAGCAAAAATCTACTGTGAATTTGCAGGTTACGGCGGAACTTCTGATGCCTACCACATTACAAGTCCGGACCCAAGCGGGGAAGGCGGAGCCCTGGCTGTAGAACTTGCCCTCGAAGATGCCGGAATTAAAGCAGAAGAATTACAGTATTACAATGCTCACGGAACTTCTACTTCAATAAACGACTCATCAGAAACTGCAATGCTTAAAAAATCACTGGGCGACCATGCCTATAAAATTAAAGTTTCTTCAACAAAGAGTATGACAGGTCACTGTCTTGGTGCAGCAGGCGCTCTTGAAGCCCTTATCTGTATTAAGGCAATGCAGGACAATATTTATCCTCCAACAATTAATCTTGAAAATCCGGATTTAGAGCATGGCTGCGACCTTGACTATGTTCCAAACAAGGCCCAGAAAGCTGAAGGCAGCATCAATTGTGTAGCCTCTGGCTCTCTTGGTTTTGGCGGTCACAACGGCGTTGTAATTTTTAAGAAAATCTAATCAGCATAAATAATAAAAAGAGGAGAAAAAAATGAGCCTTACAAAAGATATAGAAAGCCTTTTACCCCACAGAAAACCCTTTCTTTTTTGTGATGAAATTATAAGCGCAGACGAAAACTCGTCTGTAAGTGAACACACTTTTACAGAAGATGAATTCTTTTTTAAGGGGCATTTTCCACAATACCCGGTTGTTCCGGGAGTAATCCTTGTTGAAACCATGGCTCAATGTGGTGGAGCAGCTCTTAGCTATCAGAAAGTTTTTGAAGACGGTTCCCTCTTCTTTTTAGCAACCGTTGATAAGGTAAAGTTCCGCCACCAGGTAAGACCCGGAGACAAGGTTCGCGTAGAGGTAAAAAATCTTAGAGTTTCAAAGAAGATGATTAAGCAGGAAGGGAAAGCCTGGGTTGGCGAAAATCTTGCCTGCGAAGCGGAATGGATGTGCCTGGTTGGAAAAGCTGACTAAAAGCTGAGTAAAATCTGCTTAAATGCGGAAAAAAAGTCACAAAAAGGAGATAAAAATGAAACCAATGGTTAGAAGCAATATCTGTCTTAATGCTCACCCACAGGGATGCAAACAGGCAGTATTAAATCAGATTGAATATACAAAAAAACAGAAAGCAAAAACTGCCGCAAAGGAAGGAATACACAGACCAGTAAAAAATGTACTGGTTCTGGGCTGTTCCAACGGCTATGGTCTTGCAAGCAGAATTACAGCGGCCTTTGCTTATGATGCAGCAACCGTAGGAGTATCTTTTGAAAAGGCAGGAACTCAGACAAAGTTCGGAACTCCGGGCTGGTACAACAATCTTGTTTTTGATCAGGAAGCAGAAAAGGCAAAGCTCTTCAGTAAAACAATTGATGGAGATGCTTTTTCTGATGAAATTAAAGCAGAGGTTATTAAAACTGCCAGAGAAAACAATATCAAATTTGACCTGGTTGTTTATTCCCTTGCAAGTCCGGTAAGAACAGATCCAGATACAAAAGTCATGTACCGCTCTGTAATTAAACCAATAGGAAAAGATTTTTCAGGAAAAACCTTTGACACAATGACTGGCGAAATGAAAGAAATTACAGCCCCTATGGCAAGCGAAGAAGAAATTACAAACACTGTAAAGGTCATGGGCGGAGAAGACTGGGAAAGATGGATTAAACAGCTTAAAGCTGCAGCTGTCTTAAACGAAGGCTGTATGACAGTAGCCTACTCTTACATTGGTCCGGAACTGTCTCAGGCAATTTACAGAAGCGGAACAATTGGTATGGCAAAACTTGACCTGGAAAAAAGAGCCGCAGATATCCGTTCCAGCCTGAAAGAAATTAAGGGAAATGCTTTTGTTTCTGTAAACAAGGGCCTTGTTACCCGTTCAAGTGCAGTTATTCCAATCATTCCTTTGTACCTTTCTGTTTTATTCAAGGTAATGAAAAAAATGGGAACCCACGAAGGCTGCATCGAACAGATAAACAGACTTTTTGCAGAAAGACTTTATATAAAAAATGCTGATGGTTCGGCAGAAGTTCCTGTAGATTCTGAAAACAGAATCAGAATTGATGACTGGGAAATGGATCCAAAAGTTCAGGCCGAGGTAAATAAATTAATGCCTCAGGTAACAGAAGAAAACATTTCTACAATTGGTGATTTTGAAGGCTACCGTCATGATTTTCTTGCAACAAGCGGCTTTGACATTGACGGAGTAGATTACGACAAAGAAGTTGAACGTTTTGACCTTGTTTAATCAGCTATTGCTTAAACAATAGAAAAAAAGGAATAAAAAAAATGACTGATGATTTTATTTTTGAAATAATGGAAAAATTTAATTCCAGTAACATTGTAGATTTAGACTTAAATCAGAACGGAGCTCATCTTCTTCTCAGAAAAAAAGAAGCTTTTCTTTCTAAGACAATTGAAATTGAAAAAAGAGAAGAGACAGAAAGTCCTGCAGAACCTTTGCTTCAGAAAGAAGAAAAAAAGGCAGAAAGTACAAAAGTAAAAGAAGAAAGTCAGGCAGAAGTATTAAAGTCTCCTATTGTAGGAACCTTCTACCGCTCCCCTTCTCCAGATTCTCCTGCCTATGCAGAAAAGGGAAACAAAATTAAAAAAGGAGAACCTGTCTGCATCATAGAAGCCATGAAGATGATGAACACTTTAAATGCCGATTACGATTTTGAAGTTCTTGATATTCTGGTAGAAAACGGACAGCTTGTAGAGTTTGACCAGCCGCTTTTTGCAATAAAGAAAATATAGTCCTAACTTTTAGCAGGTGAATCATGATTAAAAAACTATTAATTGCCAACAGAGGAGAAATTGCCGTAAGGATTATCCGCTGCTGTAAAGAATTAGGAATAAAAACTGTTGCAGTATACTCAACTGCCGATAAGGAAAACCTTCATGTAAAACTGGCAGACGAAGCCTACTGCATTGGAGAGCCTCCTTCGGCAAAGAGTTATCTCAACGATGATGCAATAATTACAGTTGCCCTTAGAACCGGCTGCGAAGCAATTCATCCGGGAGTCGGCTTTCTTTCAGAAAATGCAGCCTTTGCCCGCGATGTAGAAAAAGCAGGCCTTATATGGATTGGTCCAAGACCGGAAACTATTGAACTGCTTGGCAACAAGGTTGAATCGAGGGAGACTGCCATAAAAAACGGACTTTGCGTAACGCCGGGCTCTCACGGAGCAATAGAAAAATTAGACCAGGCAAAAAAAATTGCCGCTGAATGCGGTTATCCTGTAATCATAAAGGCTGCAAGTGGTGGCGGCGGAAAAGGCATGAGAATTGTCTGGAAGGAAGAAGAACTTGAAGAAAATCTGAAGATTGCTTCCAGCGAGGCTCTGGCTAATTTTGCAGACAAAACTGTATATATAGAAAAATACATACAGAATCCAAGACATGTTGAAGTTCAGGTGCTTGGAGACGGTAACGGAAATGTTTTAATTTTAGGAGAAAGAGACTGTTCCGTACAAAGAAATCATCAGAAACTGATAGAAGAAAGTCCTTCTCCCGCGGTCTCACCCGCCCTCCGCACCCAAATGTATAGCGGCGCGCAGAAACTTTTTTCTTCACTTAAATACCGGGGAGCAGGCACAATAGAATTCCTGGTTCCCGGCGACCAGTATTACTTTATGGAAGTAAATGCCAGAGTCCAGGTTGAACATCCGGTTTCTGAGTTTATAAGCGGAGTCGATATTATCCGCGAACAGATTCTTGCCTGTACCGAAAACAAACTCAGCCTTACAGAAAAAGAAGTTAGTCTTAAGGGCTGGGCTATAGAAGCAAGGATTAATGCCCGCCTGCCTGGAAAAATCAGCTTTTTACACATACCTTCAGGTCCGGGAGTCCGCTTCGATTCCTTTATCTATTCAGGCTATACAGTAATACCCCATTACGATTCCATGCTTGCAAAATTAATTGCCTATGACAGCGACCGTGACAAGGCCATAAAAAAACTTATGCGCTGCCTTGACGAATTAAAGCTTGAAGGCATTGAAACTAATATAGAAGAACAGAAAGAGATTCTTGCTTCCAGACAATTCCAGTCCGGTAAGTTCGGAACCTCACTATACGAAGAATTATTTAATAAAAAAGAGAGGTAGCATATGGAATGCCCACATTGCAAAATAAGTCATGAAGATAAAGTATTTAAAGAAAATCTTATGGTTTGTCCCGAATGTGGTTATCATCTTAGAATAACCCCTCAGGACAGAATTGAATATCTTACAGATAAAGGCAGTTTTGAAGAAATAAACCAGAATCTAAAATCTGACAATCCCATAAAAATGGAAGGTTACGAAGAAAAACTGTCTGCCGCTAAAGAAAAAACAAATTTAAGCGAGGCAGTAATAACCGGAAAGTGCAGAATTGCAGATTACCCTTTAATGCTGGGAATTATGTCTTTTGATTTTATGGGTGGTTCCATGGGCTCTGTTGTTGGAGAAAAAATTTCCAGAATGATGCTTATGGCAGCAAAAGAAAAAATCCCGGTAATCATATATGCAACTTCAGGTGGAGCCAGAATGCAGGAAGGCATCTATTCCTTAATGCAGATGGCAAAAACCTCCTCTGCGGCAGCCCATCTTAACGAACAGGGAATCCCCTACTTTGTAATGCTCTGCGACCCTACAACAGGCGGCGTTACTGCAAGCTTTGCCATGCTGGGAGATTTAATTTGTGCAGAACCGGGAGCCCTGATTGGTTTTGCAGGACCAAGGGTTATTGAAGGTACCATTAAACAGAAATTACCGGAAGGCTTTCAGAGAGCTGAGTTTCAGCAGCAGAAGGGCTTTGTTGACTGCATTGTTCCAAGAAAAGAACAGAGGGACTTCTGGATTAAGATGTTTAAATTACACAATGTAAAAAAGGTAAAGGAGGAAAAATAAAATATGAAGACAGAAAAATCAGCTGACAAAAAACTCCTTAATCAGCTTGAAGCTATGGCAGAAAAATATGGAATAGACATTTCAAGCGAACTTTCTACAATTTCAAAGAAAATTGAAGACAACGTAAACTCGGCCAGCAAGGTATGGGAAAAGGTTGAACTTGCCCGCCATGCTGACAGGCCAAGAGCCCTGGACTATATAAATCTGATTATTGATGATTTTACAGAACTGCACGGGGACCGTTATTTTTCTGATGACCCTGCCCTTATTGGCGGAATTGGATTTCTGGACGGCATTCCTGTAACTGTAATAGGCAACATGAAGGGAAGAAATCTTAAGGAAACTATTGAAAGAAACGGCGGTATGGCAAATCCGGAAGGCTACAGAAAAGCCTTAAGGCTTGCAAAACAGGCAGAAAAATTCAAACGCCCCGTAATTACTTTTATAGATACTCAGGGGGCCTACCCCGGCTTAGGTTCTGAGGAAAGGGGAATTGGAGAATCCATTGCCGTAAATCTCAGGGAATTCAGTCAGCTTAAAACTCCTGTAATCTGCATTGTCATTGGGGAAGGGGGTTCCGGCGGAGCTCTGGGAATTGGCGTCGGAGACAAAATCTACATGCTGGAAAATGCCATCTATTCGGTTATTTCTCCGGAAGGCTGTGCCTCAATTCTTTTAAGGGATTCTGCCCGTGCTAAAGACGCAGCTGCAATGCTTAAAATTACCGCAAAAGATGTTCTTGAAATGAAAATTGTAAACGGAATAATTAAAGAGCCGGAAGGGGGAGCCCAGACGAATCCAAAGGCTGCAGCCATGGCCATAAAAAGTCAGATTAAAATAGACCTGGAAAAACTGATGAAAAAATCTCCTGCCGTTCTGGTAAAATACCGTAACAAAAAAATACAGGAGATGGGCGTTTTTTCGGAATAAAAAGCTTTATACAGAAAGTACAGCTTTTGCAAGCTGATCAGCACAGGAGGTTGGTCTTCTTCCACAAAGATTTCCGGCTAATTTTTCTGCGATTTCTTCGGCCTTCATTCCATTGATCAGTTTTGCAATAGCTTTTAAATTTCCATTGCAGCCATTGGTAAAAACAACATTTGTAATAACGTTGTTTTCATCCTTATCAAACTGAATCTGAGTTGAACAGGTTCCCTGTGTTTTATAAGTATATGTCATAAAATCCTCGAAAATTGATTTGACTTTTAGTATCATAAATTAAATAATTAACTGTTACAATATTATAAAGAGGTTATAACATGGGTTTAATTAAAGCAATTGCTGGTGCAACAGGCGGCCTTCTTGCTGACCAGTGGAAAGAATATTTTTATTGTGATTCCTTATCTGCAGAGGTACTTTGTGCAAAAGGCTGTAAAAAAAGCAGTGGACGTTCAAGTAATAAAAAGGGCGAAGAAAACATCATAACTTCGGGCTCTGTAATTACCGTTGCAGACGGACAGTGCATGATTATTGTAGACCAGGGAAAAGTAACTGAAATTTGTGCCCAGAGCGGAGAATTTAAATACGATGCGTCAAGCGAACCTTCTGTATTTACAGGAAACTTTGGTGATGCTCTTGCAGAAACTTTTAAAAATATTGGAAAACGCTTTACCTTTGGCGGCCAGCCTGCAAAGGATCAGAGAATTTACTACATCAATACAAAGGAGATTATTGGCAACAAATACGGCGCCCCTAATGCAATTCCTTTTAGAGTTGTAGATGCAAGAGCCGGCATTGATATAGACATTTCCATCCGATGTTTTGGAGAGTATTCATACAAAATTACAGATCCCCTTCTCTTTTACACAAATGTCTGCGGAAATATTGCAGATGAATACAAAAGAGAAAATCTGGACAGTCAGCTTAAGACAGAACTCTTAACTGCCCTGCAGCCTGCTTTTGCAAAAATCTCTTTACTGGGAGTAAGATATTCTCTTCTTCCTGCCCACACCCAGGAGCTTGCTCAGCTTCTTAAGGAAGAACTTTCTGCAAAGTGGAGTAAATTCCGCGGAATTGAAATTCAGTCAATTGGAATTTCTTCTGTAAAGGCTGATGAAGAAGATGAAAAAATGCTCAAAGGTTTACAGCGTGATGCTGCCTTTACAAATCCAACTCTGGCTGCAGCTCATCTTGTTGGTGCTCAGGCAGAAGCAATGAAAAATGCGGCCAGCAATCCTAACGGGGCTGCAATGGCCTTTATGGGAATGAACATGGCCCAGAATGCAGGCGGCATTAATGTTCAGAATCTTTACCAGATGGGAGCCCAGGCTCAGGAAGAAAACAAGGAATGGATCTGCAGCTGCGGAACAAAGAACACAGGAAAGTTCTGCAGTGAATGTGGTGCAAAAAGAAACTAGCGGAATTAAGAATGGCAAAATCTACTAACTATCAGTGTCCGGCCTGTACTGCCCCACTCCGTTTTGATCCAAAAAGTAATCTTCTTGTATGCGATTACTGTGACAGTAAATTTGAAGTTGAAAAAATTGACAGTCTCTACGCCGAAAAAATCAAGGGAGGAATAGATAAGGGAAGTATTTCCCTTAAAACCTATACCTGTTCTTCCTGCGGTGCAGAATTATTCTGCGATGAAGTAACCGTGGCCAGCAGCTGTCCCTACTGCTCTAATCCAAACATTATAGCGGGAAAATTCAAAGACAAAGAAATGCCTGATTTAGTAATTCCCTTTAAGCTTGAAAAAAAAGAAGCTGTTGAAGCCCTTACTAAATTTTATAAAGGAAAAAAACTTCTGCCTAAGGTTTTCTCTGAAGAAAATCATATTGAAGAAGTAAAAGGCGTTTACATTCCCTTCTGGTTTTTCAGAGGGGAAGCAGAAATAAAACTCAGGGCTAAGGCTCAGAAGGTAAACATCGTTACTACTTCAAAAGAAAGAATAGAAAATATTTCGCACTTTAATATTGAAAGACAGGGAATTGTTCCTTTTAAAAACATACCGGTAGATGCTTCTGTAAAAATGGATAACGCCATGATGGATTCTCTGGAACCCTTTAACTATGATGATTTAAAGCCTTTTACCCCGTCTTATCTTCCTGGCTTTTTTGCAGAAAGCTATGATGACGATGCAGAAAACTGCCAGAAAAGGCTTGAAGCAAGGGTTTCTAAAACGGCAGAAGAAAAGATGCTTTTTGATGTAAGAGGCTACAGCTCGGTAGAAAGGGTAAGTTCTGAAGTAAATACAAAACTCTCACAAAAACCAGCCTATGCTTTTTTGCCTGTCTGGCTTTTAAGCACCAGATGGAAAGACAAAAATTATCTCTTTGCCATGAACGGACAGACTGGAAAAATGGTAGGAAAACTGCCTGTAGACAAGGGCCGTTTTGCAGCCTGGCTTTGCGGCATTATGGCTGGAGGACTTCTTTTACTTACCCCTTTAATTTACACTTTAATTATCAAAGGAATGTAATTGATTTATGAAAAAATCCTTTTTCTTTTTTTATATTTTATTTATCTTTTTCTCTTCTCTGTCTGCCCAAAATTCCAGCTATATGGACACGGACCTTCTTACAGCTTCGCATATTTATGACGAAACAAAGCTTCTTTCAGCTGAAGAAAAAAGCGGCCTGAACCGGAAGATAAAAGAAACAGAAGAAAGACATGATTATAAACTTGGCCTTTATCTTGCCCTGGTAACTTCCTATTCTGACTACGGCTTTTACAGCATAGAAGATTTCAGCGAATACTTTTATAAAGAAAATAAACTCGGCTATGGCCAGGATAAGAACGGAATCTTATTTATAATCAGTTACAAAGAAAGAGAATATGACCTCTGTGCTTATGGAGATTTCAGCCACAAAACTTATACAGATTTTGGAAAAAATAAACTGGCAGCTTACTGTATGCCTTCTTTAAAAAAACTGGACTTTTACCAGGCTTTTGATTCTTTTATAAATAAAGCAGAAGTTCTGCTTGTCTATTCAGAAAAAGGCCACCCTTTTGACAGGGGAAGTTTTTATTTTGACCCTGAAAGTCTTATAATCGCATTGATTACAGCCCTGGCTTTAAGTTTTATTGCAGGCATGATTGTAACCCTGCTTTTAAAAGGCAAAATGAACAACGTAAAAGCTGCAAAAGATGCAGACTCTTATGCAGAAGCTGATAAAATAAAGATTCTTTACCGCTCAGACTCCTTTACCCATAACACGGTAATCAGAAGTCCAATAAACCAGAACTCTGCTGGCCCGGGCCGGCCTTCGGGAGGCACTTCCATTAACGCCGGCGGTTTTTCTCATTCAAGCGGTAAGTTCTGATTTTTATTTTTCACTAACTTCCAGGACAAGGCTCTGAGCTTCCTGATTGTTAAATTCAGGGCAGGAAAGACTTGCAAGACCAAAAGAATCAGCTCCGGACAGGCTAACTTCCATTAAAAGATTTCCTTCCTGGTCTAAAAGACTAATTTTAGAAATACTTTCGGCATCACACTTTAAGGTATGCTCAGAATCCTGTTTATGAGCAAAAGACGGCATGTCAGGTGGTTCAGGCATATTTTCCATGTCTGGTCCGCCTTCTCCGGGAAAGCCCTGTGGCCTCTCAGGCATGTTTTCCATATCAGGTCCGCCCTCTCCGGGGAATCCCTGTGGCCGCTCAGGCATATTTTCCATATCCGGACGTTCAGACAAGTCCGGTCTTCCCCAGCCGCCATGTCTGCCAGGCCCATCTTCCTTAAGCGCGCCTTCTATATTTACATAATTCTGCTTACTTTGCGACCAGTCCCCCTCAATCCTCGAAGAACCACCGAATGCCGCAAGATAGCCGCCATTTATGGTAATCTGGCTGCCGGCAAGGTCACCGCAGTCCAGGGCATTTTCAGAGCCCATCAGGGCATAGGCAATGAGTTTTCCACCTTCCATAAGAATATTTCCGTTTGAATCAATTGCATCGCCCTTAGAAGAAGTAATATAGAGATTACCGCCAAAAATATTCACATTGTTTCCCGGAGTACTGGAGTTTATTCCGTCATCAACCGTATTAATTTCATAATTTCCGTCGTAAATGTTTACATCTTTTTTTGCTTCAATACCTTCGGAAGCACAGTCCATCTTCATACCGTAAGTTACAATTTTATAATCTCCGCCATAAAGATAAACGCTTGGATCAGGAGTGACTTTTTCTTCGGCATCACTTGCATCTTCGCTGGTCCACTTTGCACTTATTGCCTTTCCGTAAGTATTTATATTAATTTTTCCAGAATAGATTTTTATATATCCGTTGCCTTTATAGGCCTGCAGGGCAGAATCATTTCCCTTTACAACAATTCCCTTACTCTCATCATTTTCATAACTGCCCTTCCCTTCAATGTTTAAATTTCCGTTCATCATTATAAAGGCAGTTCCGGCAAGGATACCATGCTTAGCAGTTGAAGTAAGATTGTAATTTCCATCATTTATTAAAACATCACCATCAGAATAAATGCAGTTTCTGTACCCCTGACTGATATTCAAAACCGAATCTTTTGTCATGGAAACTAAGTTCAGATTTCCTTTTGCAAAAAGGCTTCCCTTTGCAGCGCCGTCACAGGCAGAATAATCCTTTTCGTAAAGGCGGCCGTCAGTAAGGGTGTTCTGGCCCGAAAAATAAATGAAGACCGGACTTTTCTTTGTAATTTCTATGCAGGGGTAATCTGACGATGTAAGGGAGACTTTTGAAATAAAAAGATTCAGACTGTCTTCGCTGTTTGTATTTATCTTTAAGCCGCCCCCCTTTTTCTTTCCGGTCAGATAGATATCAGGAAGTCCGTTTTCGGCCGATTTTTTTGCATCAATAATGATTAAGGAAGCAGCTTTATCACCTTCATATCTTATATAAACGCCTTCAAAAACAAGAGTCTTTTCCTGACTTATCTCTTTATAGTTTTTTCCATCTATGGAATAAGTTTCTTTTGTCAGATTCAAATAAACCTTATTAATGTTATCCTCACTGGTTTTCTGACAGCTTACAAACAAAACCCACACCGAAAAAATTATAAAAGATTTTTTCATAATGACCTCATATCACATATATTACTGTAAAAACTAAAAAATGAGTTGTAATTAATTGTTATAAGATTTGATTTGTGATATCTTACGTTTGTATCTTTTCTATATTAAAAACTGGAAATCATACTGGGGTGCTGAAAAATCGGCTGAGATTATACCCACAGGCTTTCGTATGAAGGCCCAACCTGATCCGGATAATGCCGGCGGAGGAAGATATGTTTAAATCTTCTCATCTTAAATTTGTTTTACTCACTATTGTTGGTTTGGCAGCTTTAACAAGCTGTTCAAAAAAATCTCCTGCAGATGCAGAACGTGCAAAAGAAGTCATCGTTTATACCTATGACAGTTTTGTAAGCGAATGGGGACCTGGTCCCGAAATCGAAGAACTTTTCGAAAAAAAGACAGGCTTAAACCTTACCTTTGTTGATTGTGGTGACGGCGTTCAGCTTTTAAGCAGGGCTGTTCTTGAAAAAAACAATGTTGCAGCAGATGTTATTTTAGGTCTTGATAACAACATTGCTAAAAAGGCCAGAAATGAGGGAATTCTTTCTTCTTACAAACCTGCAGATGCAGAAAAAGTAATTCCAGAAAATATCCGCAGCCAGTTAGGTGATGACTGGACATTAACCCCATATGATTACAGTCACTTTGCAATGATTTACGACACAGAGTCAGAACTTCCATGTCCACAGAGCCTGGAAGATTTAACAAAAGACATTTACAAAAAGAAAATCATTTTAATGGATCCAAGAACTTCTACACCGGGCTTAGGTTTTGTTGCCTGGACTCTTGCAGTTTACCAGGACAAGGTTGAAGATTACTGGAAAGCCTTAAAGCCAAATATTCTTACAATGACTTCCGGCTGGTCAAGCGGTTACGGTTTATTCAAAAAAGGAGAAGCTCCACTTGTAATCAGCTATACAACAAGTCCTGCAAGCCACGTAGAATACGATAACACCGACCGTTACATTGCGCCTCTTTTTGCACAGGGCCATTCAATACAGGTAGAAGGAGCCGGCATTCTTAAAAATGCTCCAAACAGAAAAGGTGCAGAAGCCTTTATGGATTTTTTAATCAGTACAGAAGCCCAGGCAACTCTTCCTCTTACCCAGTGGATGTATCCTGCAAACAAAAATGTTGAACTTCCAGAAAGCTACAAAAAAGCAGCTCCTGTTCCAGAAGTAACTCTTACAGCAGATCCTGATGAAGTTGATGCTGCAATTACAAAGATTATGGAAATCTTAAAAGACTAAAAGCTGAGGTTTTTGTGTCTTTTTCACACCTGATACATGTTGTCTGTTACACTTTCTTTCAGGCAGCATGTTCCACTTTACTTGCAATATTAATAGCTTTTCCTCTGGCCTTTTTTTGTGCAAAGAGAAAATTCTTTTTCAGAAAGTTTTTACTTTCACTTTCGCTGGTTCCCTTCTGCCTCCCATCCCTGATTATTGCCCTTGGCTATGTAAGCTTTTTAGGCTTAAACGGAAACCTCAATCATTTTTTAATGACAGCTTTCGGATTAAAAAATCCCCCTGTCAAATTTCTATATTCCTTTGCAGGCCTTATAATTGCCCAGGGCTTTTATAATTTTCCAATAATAATGAAAAGTCTCTCAGATTCCTGGGAAGCCCTGCCTTCCGACTCAAGCGATGCCGCAAAAATGCTGGGCGCCTCTAATTCAAGAATCTTCAGGACAATCACAATTTATCAGCTCCTGCCTTCCCTTTCATCATCCTCCTTACTTGTTTTTATCTACTGCTTTTTAAGCTTTATTCTGGTTCTGCTTTTTGGAAGAGTAGGAACTTCCACCCTGGAAGTTGAAATTTTTAAAGCCGCAAGAGGAAGCCTTGATTTTTCAAAGGTTGCCCTGCTTACTATTACAGAAAGCATTTTTTTAATTCTTATAACCAGCCTTTACTCTTTTGTAGAAATTAAAAGTTCACAAAAGACAAAGGGGATAAAAACTTCCTTAAAGGACCAGCATAGCTCCATAAGGGGTGCAAAAGAAATCCTCAGCTTTTCCCTGCTGCTTTTTATTATCCTGCTTTTTTTTATAGCCCCGCTTGGAGCCATAATTACAAATGCCTTTACATCATCAAATATAAGGGAAAAGGGCTTTACTTTTTCAACCTTTAAAAAAGTTTTTTCTATGAGAAGTTTTTTACCTTCACTAAAAACTACAATCCTGTTGGGCCTTGGGACAGGCTTTCTTTCAACCCTGCTGGGCTTTTTTTATGCTACGCTTTTACGTTTTGCAGAAAGAAAGTTCTATGGAAGACTTATACTTTTTCTTAATGTTCTTCCCATGCTTCCAATGACAATCTCCAGCGTTGCGGCAGGCATCATCATTTCTCTGATTGTAAAAAGAGGAAACCTTATGCTGCTTATACTGACCCAGACTGCCCTTTTCTGGCCTCTTTCCTTTAGAATCATAAATCCAAGACTTGAAAAAATCTCCAGTCAGAGTCTGGATTCTGCCTTTATATATTCGAGAAATACTTTTGACATTATAAAAAGAGTGATTTTTCCTGTAAGTCTGCCAAGCCTTATAAATTCCTTTGGCTTTTGTTTTGCAGTAAGTGCAGGAGACACCACCTTACCTCTGGTACTTTCCATTCCAAAACTGGACACACTTTCTTTATTCACCTATCGACTGGCAGGGGCCTACCGTTTTAACGAAGCCTGTGCCAGCAGCGTGATTCTTGGAGGACTATGCATTCTGCTTTACAGTCTGACAATTACAAGGAAATAATTATGAAAGAAAAAGCTTATTTTTATGCAAAAAATTTAATACAGAAATTTGACTCTATGGAAGTAAATGCATCTTTTGAATGCGAAAAAGCTTCCATGACTTCAATTGTAGGTTCCAGCGGAAGCGGAAAATCTACCCTTTTAAGGTTAATCTGCGGCTTAAATAAAGCCGACCCAAAACAGGAACTTTTCTTAGACGGAATTGATATAAACAAACTTCCCCCTTCCAGACGTCAGACCGGCCTTGTCTTTCAAAGTAACTGCCTTTTTAATCACCTTACGGTAGAAGACAACGTTGCCTATGGTTTAATTTCAAACGGAGTAAAAAGAAAGGATGCAAGAAAAGAAGCCCGCGACTTTTTAAAATATTTTGAATTAGAAGGATTTGAAAAACGCTATCCGGAAACCCTCTCGGGAGGAGAAGCCCAGAGAGTTTCTCTTGCCAGAACCCTTATAATGAAGCCAAAACTTGTTTTGTTTGATGAGCCCCTTTCTGCCCTTGATGCCCCTTTAAGAAAAAAACTGGCCCTGCTTATAAAAAAACTGCAGAAAGACTTTGGCTTTACAGGCATTATGGTAACCCATGATATTAACGAAGCAAAAAGCATGAGTGACCAGATAATTCTTCTTGAAAAGGGACAAATTATCTGGCAGGGCTTAGCAGAAGCTTTTCGCGAAGAATTACTTCCTTCTCATTGACGGAAATTTTTCTGCAACCGCCTGCAGCATCTGTTCTTTTGTGATTGAACGACCACAGCATTTAGCCTCATCACAGTAACCGATGGCCTCGCACTTTGGAAGCAGAAGATTATCACAAATCCATTCCCATTCAGGACTTAAAAGTCTAAGCTTTGATTTAAGTTCATTAGAAAGCTGTCTTATTTCTTTGTAAGCTCTGTTACATAAACGCATGTTCATAAAGTGCATCAGGGCACGTAAATTAATTTTCCATACAATTTTACTTTCCATTCCAAGAGGCAGAATATTTGCGGCATCCTCTTTTGGATATCCTAATTCTTCGAGCTTCTGGTAGGTTTCCATAATTCCGCTGAGGCCCTGGCGGTAAACCTGATCAGCTTCATCAGTAAAAGGCGAATAAAAATCTTCGCTTACATCCATATTTTTTGCATCAACATAGCGGGTTGAACTTTGAAGTCTGGTAGTTCCAATGATATGGGTATATAATTCGCGGATACATCTTGCAGAATATCCTTCAACAATGCAGAAAACATCTGGATACTCGGCAGTTCTGGTATGACCGCTCAAAATACAGGATTTTGCCCGTTTAATATTTTTTTCTTTATCATCAACAGGACTGTTCCAGCAAACTCCGGCACAATATCCTATTGTATTTAATGGTTCTTTATCTGTCTGTGGAAGTATAGTAATCATTTTTACCTGCCTTTTTTTATATCTTATCATAAATAAAATTAAATATAAATATTATTATGACCGCGCGCAGGTGTCCACATGCAAATGACCGCGCGCAGGCGTCCACGCTCAGATGTCTACATGCAAATGACCGCGCGCCCCCCCGTCTATCATCATTTTACACTATTTGCGAAATGTTCGTTATTTTACTATAATATTCATATGTTATTAGCACAAATTATCGCAATTTTAATTTTTTTAATCATGTTTGGCCTCATTATTCTTGAATTGTTTGAGCGCCAGTGGATTACCCTTGTTTGTGGTGCATTAACCCTTATTCTGGTATTTGGACTTGGACTTCACAGCTGGACTGCAGTATCAGAAACCCTGAACATAAAAAATCTTTTTACCCTAAGTTTCTGGTATACTGCCGGCGAAAGTACAGAATCGTCAAGCGGTATCAACTGGGCAACAATCATTTTTATTGCAGGAATGATGATAATGGTAGAAGGCATGGCCCGTGTCGGATTCTTCCGCTGGTTATGCATGCAGCTTGCAAAGGCTGTTCATTATAAGGTAATTCCCATTTTTATCACCTTTATGCTGATGTCGGCTGGTTTATCAATGTTCATTGACAGCATCACCGTCATCCTCTTTTTGGCAACGGTTACAATTGAACTTTCTTCGCTTTTAAAGTTCAACCCTACCCCTATGATTTTATCAGAAATCTTCTGTGCAAATCTGGGCGGTTCTGCAACCATGTGCGGTGATCCTCCAAACATCATCATAGGAACCTCTTTCGGCTATTCCTTCATGGACTTCCTCACAAACACAGGAGCCATTGCAGGAATATCATTAATCTTTGTAATTCTTTACTTCTTTCTTGCCTACAGAAAAGAATTCAAAAACTCTACCGAAATTGACCTTTCTTCAATGCCATCACCTTCTTCTGCCATTACAGACAAAAGAGGCTTTGTAATCAGTTCTGTAATCTTCCTTATTGCAGTTGTTCTGCTTGTTACCCATGCCCAGACAGGACTCACAGTTGCAACAATTGGACTCTTTATTGCCCTGATAACCTTGATTACAGCTCCAAAACATATGGGAGAAATTCTTAAAAAGGTGGACTATAAAACAGTTCTCTTCTTTATAGGATTATTTATTGTAGTAGGCGGACTGGAACAGACCGGTTTACTTGAAATTGTTGCAGGTTTTATTGGTAAGATTTCCGGAGGCAATGTATACTTAATGATAGCGATAATTATATGGATATCTGCTATTGCATCTGCCTTTATAGATAACATACCTTTTGCAGCAACCATGATTCCTGTTATCCAGTCTCTGGCAGCAAGCACCGGCCTTCCACTTACAGTTATGACCTGGTCACTTTCTATGGGAACTGACATTGGCGGAAGCGCAACTCCAATTGGAGCAAGCGCAAATGTAGTTGGAACTTCAGTAGCAGGCAAGGCCGGATATCCTGTCGGCTGGGCAAAATACTGTAAAACAGCAGTACCCGCAACAATTCTAGTTTTGATGATTTCTACAATTTTCATCTTTATTAGATATTTATAAAAGAGGTGAACATGGAAAAGCAGATTATTATTTCTATTGGACGTCAGTATGGAAGTGCAGGACACGAAATAGCAGAAAAGCTTGCAAAAAAGCTTGATATAGATTTGTACGACAGAAACCTTTTTGAAGAGATTGGAAAAATTAAAAATATTGATACAAACGATCTTGAAAAATATGATGAAGTACCAAAAAAACGTTTTTTCAGCAGGACAGTAAACGGTTATTCAAACTCGCCTGAAGAAAACGTTGCAGAGCTTCAGTTCGCCCTGCTTAAATCCAAGGCTTACGACGGAGATTCCTTTGTTGTTGTTGGCCGCTGTTCGGATGACCTCTTTCGCGGGATGGAAGGCTTTGTTTCCATTTTCATAACCGGCGAAATGGAAGAAAAGATAAAAAGAATTATAAATGTCCGCCACATGAACGAAAAACAGGCCAAAAAAGCCATTGAACGTCATGACCGTAAAAGAGCCCTTTATCATGACTATTTTGTAAAAAATCATAAATGGGGAGACTGCAATACTTATGACATCTGCCTGAACTCAAGCCGTCTTGGAGTAGATGCAACAGTTGATTTTCTTTATGAATATATAAAACTTTTACGGGACGGAAAAAAGGCTTAATATGGTGAGTTTACCCTATAGGTAAAAACGGCCTAATTATCTATACTAAAGAAAATTTTTTCATACTTTTATCCGATTTTCAATTTGTTTCACCGGGATTTCGTTGATTTCCCGGTGTTTTTTTTAATGGAAAACTCTTATTTATTTTTTTTATCATAAATATTATTGTAAAGTGAAACGTTTTACAATTTTTAAGAACGAGGCTATTATGAAAAAAGAACTAATTTTAATTTTGATGTGTATTACAACTTTATCAGCATGCGCAAAAAATAAAGGGGGAAAAAGAATGGAATATGTTGAAAAAAGTCAGATTAATAATGAAATAGCAGGTGACTGCCCTGTTGAAGTTTCTGAACAGAGGGCAAAACTCGATTATGGAAAAACTGAACACGTAAACTATCACTCAGAAACCTGCGGACTTACAAGAGGCTTTACAATTTATTTACCATCTTCTTATGATGGAAATAAAAAGTTTCCGGTTATGTATTTCCAGCACGGAATTTTCGGAGACGAAAACTGCATTATTTTTGATCAGAATAACAAAATAAAAGAAATAGCAACAAATCTTGCTGCAGACGGACTTTGCAAAGAATGTATTATTGTTTTTGGAAATATGTATGCTACAAAAGATCCAAAACAAAAACCATCTTTCTCAAATGAAGATGTTTTACCTTATGATAATTTTATCAATGAACTTGTTAATGATTTAATGCCTTACGTAGAAAAGAACTACCAGGTTCTTACAGGCCCGGAAAATACCGCAATCTGTGGTTTTAGTATGGGTGGACGCGAAAGTCTTTTTATCGGTTTACAAAGACCAGATTTATTCGGCTATATTGGCGCAATTGCACCTGCCCCAGGTCTTGTTCCTTCTAAAGACTGGGCTATGTCTCATCCGGGTCAGCTTCAGGAAGATGAACTTAAATTTAAGGAAGGAAGCCGTAATCCGGAACTTCTTATGGTTTGCTGCGGAACTAATGATGGTACCGTAGGTCAGTTCCCTAAAACTTATCACCGCCTCCTTACCTCTAATGGTGTTGAGCACCTCTGGTTTGAAGTTATCGGCGCCGATCACAATTCCCATGCCATAAGAGCAGGGCTTTATCAATTCTTAATACGTTCTTTTAAATAAAGAGTTTCTTAAAGTTCAGGGGCTTATCCTGGCTTTATTTCAGGGGCTTCCCGTCGGTGGCTAAAGCCACCTTACCCAGTTTTTGCTAAGCAAAAACTGGCGGGTCGGGCTATCCGCTGTTCCGCGCATAAGCGCTCCATTCCTCCGCAGAGCTTCCTTCGCACTGCTCAGTCAGCTCTGCTTCGGAACTCGCAAGCTCGCAGCTACTATCCCTAAGCTGTGACGTGAGTAAAAACTAAGTTTTTCAACAAAATCTGCTTACTCACGTCTGCAGTTTTGTAAAACAAAACTGCTGTTAATTCTCGTTTTTTTAAAATGCGTTAAAAAATAATCCGACAGGATTATTTTAGCATTTACTATCTTTCGCAGCTTCCTGCTCACACGAAGTGCGAGCACGGCGCATTCGCTCAATTAAACCTACACTGCTCTGACGTGAGTAAAAAACAGGTTATCAACTAAAAACTACTTGCTCACGTCTGCAGTTTTGTAAAACAAAACTGCTGTAAAATTATAATTTCCTAAAATCATATAACTTGAATTACGTACATATAAGTTAAAATAAAAATGCCAGCAGCTTCCTACTTTCCCGCTAAAGAGCAGTATCATCGGCGTAAGAGAGCTTGACTTCCGTGTTCGGAATGGGAACGGGTATTACCTCTCCACTATGGCCACTGGCAATTATAAACA
>JAEESZ010000006.1 GCA_016286535.1 Treponema sp.
TACCACCTCATTTTCATGCAAAATATGCTGGTCAAGAGGCATTAGTAGAAATAGAAAATTCTTGTGTACTAAAAGGAGCTATTCCATCAAATAAATTAAAATTGGTTTTAGCTTGGTCTGAATTGCATAAGCAGGAACTTAAAAATAGTTGGAATCAGGCTAAAAATATGGAATTACCAGAAAAAATAGATCCACTTAAGTAAGGAGATACAAATGGAAGTTGTACAGGTTTTGCCTAAAGACAATTACAATATTTTCGTTTATTTCGTAGACGGAAAGATAAAAAAATATGATGTATCTCATTTAGTAGGCAAAGGCGTTTTTTCTAAACTAAATGATTTAGATTTTTACATGAATAACTGTACTGTACTGAACGGAACTCTTGCATGGACATTGGATGGTAAATACGATAAATACAATTGTATCGATATTGACCCTTATACAATTTACGAAAAAGGAATTGATGTAGAAGATCCTTTGGCGCATATTGCCTGATCAGCTACTTTATACTCTTAAAACCTATTTTCAATAATTCAACATCACCAGGACAAAATTCAAAATCGTCTATTTCGTTTTCAGTAATCCATTTGATTTCAGAAATTTCATTTTTATTGAAAACAGGTTCTTCTAATATTTCGCCATAATAAGCAACTGTAATATACATCAAATCATTAAGATACATTGTTCGTGAATGTAAATGTGTCAGATTTTTTATATTGCAGTTTATCTCTTCTTTCACTTCTCGGATTACACAGTCTGTAAAATCTTCCCCAAATTCAAGATTTCCGCCAATTACTTCCCAATAGCCTGGAAAATATTTTTTATTCATACTTCTTTTTGAAACTAAAATTTTTTTGTTGGATTTATCTATTGGCAAAAAAGCCGTACCAATCATTTGAATTTTATCTACCATAATTACTTTTTTTATTTCCTATACCACAAATGCAAACGACCGAAGGTCGTAACCTTTGTTAGGTGATTATTTTTTATACCCAGTAAGTTCAAAAAGTTGAGACAGATATTTCCAATAATTGTCAGCGCTTTTTTTATACTTTTTAATATTTTTATCTGATAAATCAAATTTATATGATTTATTGAATATTAAATAGTTAAAGAATTGGTATACTAATTTATCTGTTTCATTTAACTCTGAATATTTGATTTTTTCTAATTCATTCTTGTTTTCTAAAAATATATATTCTTGAATTCCTATATCTAAATCCATAATATAATAGTAAAATCTTTCATCAAATGTAGTTGGATCTTCTCGCGTATTTCCCCAAACTAACCACGGCCATATATCTAGTTCAAATTTCTGAATTGGTTTTTCATATTTTCCGTAATTAAAAGATCCTTGATTCCAAGCATTAGTTACAAGTTTTCCATCTTTGTCAAAAACAGCTTCTTCTCCAGTATCTTTTGTATAAACTTTGTTTTCCTCTTCTCCTCGCATTTTATGTATATTGTTTTCATATGTATTTTTAAGAATAAAATTTATGGCTTTCAGGTTTTCTTCCGGGACTTCTTCTTCAAGATTTACTCCTAATTTTTCCAAACCATTTTTTAAGCATAATTCCAATTTCTCTTCTGTATAAGATTCTTCAAATACTGATAAAATATTTTCTTGTGCACATAATGCAGTAATACATAATGTAATTATTAATAAAAATAAAAACACTTTTTTATTCATTTTATTCTCCTTAAGAAGCATCCCAGTGCGGGCGTCAACATAACAACGAGTTAAACCGCACAGGCCCTGAGCCTGTGTCGGCTTTGAACTTCTTGTTAGGTTAATTTTTACATTTACCAGAATATTCCTTACACTTTTCTTCAAGTAATTTAAAGTCGTTACATCTTTTTGCAAGCGGAGTCGAATTACCATTTTTCATTTTTTTGTGTTTCTCTTTGAAAGAAGAAAGAGGTGCAAAATAATCTAATCCATTTACTGTCAAAATAATTCCGATATATTTTCGCTCATTTTCTTGATTTTCTTTTTTGTTATGAAACAAATGTGGAGCAAAAGGAACAAGATGATCAATGTATGAGTTTTCTATTTCATAAATTTTCAAGTTTTCCATATTTTCTCCATAAAAAAAAGGCAAGCTCTAGGCCTGCCTTGTTAAGTTTCGCGCATAAAGGCCGCGATATGCCTCGTGTAAATTCCTTATTAAGGTCAAGGGAAACCTCTTATAACTTGCTCTTTAGAGGAGAGCGAGCCTCACTAATAAATTTTATAACATGGAAAGCCTTTCTTGTCAATAATATGTAAACTCAGCTACATTGCTCCATGCACTTTCTTTGACATTGTTTGCGGCACTTGTCACTTTAAGCCAGAAATAATACTTTTTTCCATTGACAGGTACTAAATATGGCCCTCTGAATAACTCACTGGAATAAAAGTTTACGGTTCGTGTATTTGCTCCGGATTCAACAGTGGTATAATTAATGTTGTCATCATAAATTGCCTGTGAAGAATCATTTGTTGTCGAATATCCAAGTACTGCTTTAGTTGCTCCATCAAGACCTGTTTCGCCATTGTAGCTGAATGTAATGTTAACATCACAGGTAAGTTTGTTATCAGTCATAGAATTGATAACCAAATTTGTTGGTGCATTAAGTTTAGATGTGGAATTCCCGTCATCTTCATTTGTTGAATTTTTGCATCCAGTAAATGCACATGACAGAACCAATGCGGCAAGAATTGCCACGATTTTAAGATTTTTTTTCATAAAATCCTCCAACGATTTTATTTTTGATTTTTTGGGCGAAGTCGAGTGTAACAAGACTTCGCCCAAAGGACTCTTTCAAGTCCTTTGGGTAGTGTACACTACCCAAATTTTTAGAGAAAAATTTGTTGGATGATTTACCTTATCGACGACAAGTGGCGCAGTGCGCCATCAACCTAACAAATCTTCTCCCTATCCACAGTAAGATATTATACCAGAAAAAAGTGTAGATATAATCCAGACTGTAGAAGTAGTCAATTCCCTAGTATATCACAAAAAAGGAGAAAGACAAAAAAAGGGGATGGGCGTTTCCCTCGCGGCAAGGCCGCTTCGGGTCGCTATGTCCGCCCTTCGCTAACGCTCACCGCCCCTTCGCTCAAAAGGCTCCGACAGAAGCCTTCCGCCCGGAGCATTCTTTGTAGCCTTTTGCCGGCTTTCAGCCGTCGCTTTCGGGGCGGCAAGGGGCTCCCAGCGCTAACGCAAAAATTTAAACTATTGACAAAATTCAGTTTTGATAAAAATATAAGAGTATTAAAAGTTATAACTCAGGAATCTTTTATGAAAAAAATAATTTTCTTTATGCTTATAGCATTCTCTTCTTTTTCTTTCTTTTCTTGTTCAGGTTTATTTGAATTTTTTCAGGGAACCTTTAATTCAGCCTCTGATTACGCTGCTTTTCCAGAAACAGATGTTTCAAAATATAGAATTAACCGGGGCTTCTGTTTTCCAGAAAACACTCCTCCATACGACATAATTACCTGTCTTGGTGGAATTAATAAGCAAAACTCACTTACTCACTTTAATTACAATGATTCAACAGGAAAGGTTTATGGAAATACCTGGACAGATGTAAAAATCTCTTATTCGAAAGAAGATGACAACGAATATTATATTGTTACCATTTATAATTCAGAAGACAGTTTTTCTTTTCCTTTTACGTTTAATCTATACGAGGGAGTAACAGAAATCACAAATACAGATCAGTCTTTTACTATTTATACTAAAACTAAATAACTGATTTTACTCTAATGGTATAAGCTGCTTAATGTTTATGGTATTTGTGTTTACTGTTATAGAATAATAAATATTTTCATCCTCTAAATAGTTTAAATCATTCTTTGTAGTTGTGCCCTCAATATAGTAATCAGAATCTGTGTTCCAGTTCTGAACTTCTTTGCTTTCTCCTTTAGTTAAAATGCAGGAGAATTCCTCAACTGTCCTGTCCAGAAGAGTAATCGGATTCTGACAATCTAGCTGATTTATTACGGTAAAAGTAATCTTTGTTGCATTGTTAATTTCTAATGTGTTTTCGTCAGGATATTTTAGTAAGTAGCGGAAATTAAGATTATCAATAACTTTATAACTTCCAACAACAGTAATTGAAAGTGTGTCATTAGCTGGTATGGTATATTTTTCAGTTTTTGTATCATTGATTACAAATGATAATTCCTGAGCAATATCTGTGTTATTTGTTATTGTTATGTTGCGTGTTGGTCCTATAATTCCAGCACAATTAGTAAAAAGAGAAATAAAAAATAATACGAAAATGTTAATAATATTTTTTTCATAAAAAAACTCCGTGAACAATAATAATTCTAACTCCCTGCGGTCGGCAAGGGGCTCCCAGCGCTAACGCCGAGCTAATTGCTTTATTTTTTAGCTTGAGTCTTTGTGGTCTTTTTTACACTTGCCGTCTTTTTTGACTCTTTTGCATTAGCAGTCTTCTTTGAGGCCTTTTCAGTTTTTTTCAAGGTGTCCGAAGTTTTTTTAGAGGCTTCTGCACTTTTCTTCGAAGTCTTTGGACTTTTTTTCGAAGCTTTTGCAGGCTTTTTGATGGCTGTTTTTGGTTCAAACTCTTTAAGAAGATTTTCGCACTTATAGGCGGCCTTTGTTTTTGCTGCAGAAAGAGTCTTAAATAGACTGAATACCAGTTTTGCATTTGCGGCAGTCTGTGGCAGGGCCGCAAGCAGAATGATTTTATTCAGACTGTCATCGCTTAATTCCTTGTTGAACCACCAGATGTTATCAAAGTTATTGGCACCAGAAAGAATATAACAGTATTTACCTGTCATAAGCAGTTTGCAAATCTTATAAGCAGCCGCCTTTTCATCCTTTTTAATGTCTGCAGCATTTGTGGCAGAAGAAAGAATAAAGAGTTTTGTAAGGCTGCTGCGTAAATCTTTTTCTGAAAGATTTTCTTCGCGAAGGTATTCGTTAAATTTGCGGCCAAGGGCAAACTTCTGACAAAGGCCTTTTTCTGCAAGGCTTCCGCTCAATGCCCAGCAAAGAAGATTTTTTTCAAGCTCAGCATCACACACTTCCATAAGGGAAGCAAAACTTTCGCTGTCGTTTGCGGCAGCTGCTTTTAAAAGGGCCTTTTGCAATTGTGCAGGTATTTTTCCTTTCTTTAAATTATGAATTGCTGCAAGTTTTTTAATTCTTGTACTAACAGCAGAAACTTCCTTTTCGGCATCAATCTTTATAGAAGAATCTTCTGCCTTTGCAAATTTTGAAGCAAGCTTAAAGAAAGCAATCATTTCTTCTTTTGCATCTGTCAAAACTGTGCTTACTTTTTTAGCAGAGCATTTTTCTTCAAACTGGGCAAAAAGCGGAGTCATCACTTTAGAAATATATTCTGCAAATGCTGCATATAAATCTTTGTAAATAATTTCCTGCCATGCAGTTTCTATATCTTCACAGCCCCTGCCGTTTAAGTATTCACACAAAATTCTGTAGCGGCCATCTGCTTCGTCGCTTACCTGCTGAACATTCATGTAAACCTGATATTCAAAACCATTGAGCATTACGAACATACCTTTTTCGCAAATTTCGCTGCTCTTACGAATAAACCAGAGTCTGCTCTTATGTTCCTGGAAAATACAGTACTTGTCGTCTTCGGCAGTAAGATTAAGCCCTTCTGAAATACTGCGGGTCTTCATTACAACTTCATCACCATTTCCGGTTTTTACGGCATATGGGTCTGATTGTTTAATCCATCCGTGAGCCTGATCATACTTGTTATTATAGAAAACAATTGCGCGTTCATTTCCACAGCCGTTAGAGTAGGCAAAAACATTTTCGTTTACGTGGCCGTCTTCCCATAAGTCATAAAGAAGGAAGTTATCTACTCCAGAGAAGAGGTAACGTTTTTTCATCAATGGGAAAATATCATGCCAGTGGCGGTCCACCAGATACTGACTTGCCTTTTCATCTTTGTAAGCCTTTGTGTATTCCATGCCATATTTTTCGGTAAAGCCTTCAATCTGGCCGTGGCCAAACATTGGAAGTCCCGGCATGGTAATCATCAGAGTACAAACACCAAAGTATTTGTCGCCGTCACCAAACTGGGCAATGGCAGTTTCCTCATCAGGATTGTTCATGAAGTTTACATAGCGCTTAAGCACCTGAGGGTCAAAGGTGATTGTGTTTTTGATTGTATCGCGGTATTTTTGATTTTCTTCCTTTTTAAGCATGTTCATAAAGGCTGAATTGTAAACGCGGTGCATGCCAAGAGTCCTTACAAAGTAGCCTTCCATCATCCAGAAAGCTTCTGCCAGAAGAAGGGTATCAGGACATTCTTTTGCAACCCGGTCAACAACTTCCCGCCAGAATTCATTTGGAATGGCGTCGTTAAACTGCTGTGTACTTAAGCCTGTCTCCGACCTCGTTGCAATGTCTCCTCCGTGTCCTGGTTCAGGATACCAGAGGCGGCGGATAGATTTTTTTGCCAGTACCATAGCCGCATCAAAACGGATAATAGGGAAGTTGTGGGCAACGTGTAAAATCTCCTGCATAACTGCTTCGCGGGCCTGTGGATTTAAGAAGTCAATCTGTGCCGTATCGTTCCATGGAAGTCCTGTTCCGTCATTTCCATGGTAGATATAGCGGGTGTCTCCAGTCTGATTATCAACCCGCTTAAAAACTACAGAACAGTCATTTTTGCTGTAGTAGTGGTCTTCAAGGAAAAGCGAGATGCGGCCGTCCTGAGAAAGGTTTTCGCCGTTATAAGTGTACTGAGGAAAAGGATTGTCGCGGCGCTGAATAAAGTAGTCCGGGTGATTAATAACCCAGTCGCCGTCCATACCTGTATGGTTTGGAACCATATCGGAAGCAAGGCGGATTCCTCTTTGCCAGCAGCGCTGACGTAAGTTTGCAAGGGCATCCCAGCCGCCTATGTTCTGTGCAATGTTATAATCGTAAAGAGAATAAGCCGAAGCAGCTGCTTCCGGATTACCGCAAATCTGCTTAATACGGCGGCTTGCTTTTGAGCGTTCCCAAAGTCCAATGAGCCAGAGGCCGGTAAATCCTTCGTCGCGCAGCTTATCCAGCTCGGCATCTGGAATCTGGTCCAGACGCGTAATAGGGTAGCCGTACTGCTTTGTAAGCTGGTCCAGCCATACAAGCACGGTTTTTGCCATAAGAATAACATTTGGCATCCAGGCAGAATCGGCAGAAAAGCGCTCATATTCATTCATCAGATTTTCAAAGGAATAAGGCACCATATCGGGTAAATCGCCGCCGCCAAAACCCTGCCAGGCAGCTTTTTCTTCTTCCGAGATTGTATCCATGCCGGCAAGAATTCTTTTAAGCCATTCGCCAAGAAAATCTGCCCAGTATTTTTGAAGATATTCAAGCTGGCCTCGAAGACTGTCCGGAGCAAAAACCTGAGGTTCTCTAAGCAGGGTAATCAGGTCGTGATTAAAAGGTCCGAATACCGGCTGGCTTGCCGCGTATTTTTGAATGAGGGTCCAGCTTTTTTTGTAAAGGGGATTTTTTGCAACTTCCTTATCAGAGAATAAAAGCATAAAAGGCTTAAAAGCCTGGTTTTCGTTTGCAAGGTGAAGAAGAATCATCTCTTCCAGAGTCTGAGCCCGGTTTGTTCGCATAAGTCCTGTTCCCGCATCCAGCTCGCTGGCCGCAAGGTATTCTTCTGCTGTAATTTTTTCTTTATAAACTGCAACCGGAGGAAACTCTTTCATAAAATCAAGGAGAAGTCCGTCTACCTCGGCACGACCAAATTCCTTGTCCAGACCGGCAAGCAGATCCTCCATAAAGGAAGCTACCTTGTCGCGGCGGTAGAGCATGCAGACATAGTGAAGAATCTCGTCAATTAAGCCCATCGCATTGAGCTGGCCGGCAGATAATTTCTTACTGTCATCCTTAGTTATAGTCTCTATATAATTATTAAAAAGCAGCTGAAAGTTGCGTACGTTTGTCATATTTGCAAATACAACATTACCAGAGGAAGCAAAAAGTCCACCGTCAAAATTACAAAGGTCTCTTACCTTTCTTGAAATGTGGAATTCGTTGTGTGAAATCTTCATTATGTACTCCTACTTTTTGGATATAGTTGTCATTTTTTTTTCAATAGGAGGGGAAAGCCTTGCTCGAAACTTCGCACATTCGTGCTCGTTGCGAATACCCCTCGCGTCGTGAGTTTGCGAAGCAAACTCAGTAAGGTCGCAAAGCGACCGTCCTACCCCTTCTAACGGGGGCTCCGCCCCCGTAACGCCCCCCAAAATAGTAGGGCTAATAAGAGTTCGTATAATTAATAAATTATACCACGGTTTGGAATTAATTGCGATGAAATGTTTGTATAAGGGAAAAAGATATTGAAAGAATTAAGAGTTGAATTAACAAATAATATGGAAGAAAAATATATCTGTGATGATGTATATTAATAAAGATGTCTATTTATTATTGGTATTATAATCTATTCGATAATATTTATTTTCATTTATCTAGCATAACTTTTTTATGCTAGAAATAATTGACATCATATTTTTATATTGTATAATAAAATCATAAGGGCTGGTCGAAAGATCTGGGTCCACCGAAAGGCGGGGAATTACCCCGCCATTTTTTTTGTCGGAGAATAAATGCAAAAGAAAATACTCAGCATTTTTATTGATGAATCTGGTGATTTTGGAAAATATGATTTTCATTCACCATATTATTATGTTGCAATGATTCTCCATGAACAAAATGATGATATTTCCGAACAAATAAAAGCCTTAGACGAACACATGCGTCATTTTAATCTTCCTTATCCTGTTTTTCATGCAGGTCCACTAATAAGACGTGAACAGGTTTATAAGGATGAACTTATGGAAATACGACGTTCTTTGTTCAATTCTCTTTTTCATTTTACTCGAAGATTACCGATTCGCTATATATGTCCAAAAATCAATAAATCAGAATGCTCTGATGATGAAATGGAAATAATTTCAAAATTGTCAAAAGCAATTTCAGATGAATTAAGAAAACATTATGATTATTTTAAGTCTTTTGATTTAATCATAAATTATTACGATTATGGACAGTCTGCGCTAACAAAAATAATAATTTCGGTATTTAATGCATTATTTCCAAATGTCGAAATGCGAAAAGTGAGCCCTGTCGATTATAAACTTTTCCAGGTTGCTGATTTAATCTGCACAATGGAATTAACAAACGACAAGGCAAATAGAAATGCTCTTTCAAAGTCAGAATTAGAATTCTTTCATTCTGCAAGGGACTTTAAAAAGAATCTGTATAAATACATCGAAAAGAAAAAGTTATAAAGAATTATCTTTCCGCAATCTTCTTTATCTTTTCAATCAAGTCTGTGTTTTTAGCCAGCTCTTCAAGCGTGCACGGCAGTCTGTAAGTCCAGTTGAAGTTTGTTACTGTGCCCGGTACGTTGATTCTTTCATCAGCCGCTTTTTCCAGCCACAAAGCTTTATCCATATAAAGTAAATCCTGTAAAGGAGGAATAAAGAAGACGCTGGCAGAAGTTGCCGCTGCTTTCAGGATTTTTTCGGCAATTTCCGGAGAAAAATCTTTTTCTGCTGCCTGCTTTATTTCTTCCTCTGTCAGGCCGCTGTCTTCCAGTTTTATAAAGGCTTTTACGCTGTCTTTTTCTTCTTCCCACCACTGTCTTAAAGTAGAAGAGTCGTGAACAGAAGTTGTTGTTACAGAAAGAGGTTCGTAGTCTTCAAATGGCTGGTAAGGTTGTCCTTCTTCGCTCCATTCCCGGCACCAGCGAACAACCCTTAACCCCAGAATATTGAATTTTTTCATTGTTTCCGGAACACAGGCAATTCCTACGCCTAAATCTTCTCCGCAAGGAATCATCTTCAGACCGCTGGTTATGGCTTCAAAAATTTCTTCTGCCTGCTTTTTCCAAAGCTTCTGCTCCTTTTTGTTTACTTTTTCAAAAAGTTCTGAAAGTGCCTCTGCTTCTTTTTGATTCAGACTTTTCCATGAAGTGCTCTGGCCGTAAGTCCAGAGAGGAAGATATTTGTTTTTAGAAACTTCAATAAGGCTTATGTCTGACCATTTGTTTATAAGTGCTTCCTTTATTCTTGAAGCGGCATCTTCGCTGCAAAGGGCAGATAAATCACTTTCTGCAATTTCTTTTGAGCCCCTGACTGAATCTTTAAAAAGCCAGAGTTCTTCGCCTTCAAGTTTATTACAGAAAAGACTTAAGATTTTATGGGCTGCTTCATGGTTCCAGGTTATATCTTCTATAATAGAAGTTGGAATATGAGGCTTAGAAAGCCAGCGGATTCTGTCGTCGTCAAAGCCAAGTTCATAAAGCTCGGTTTTCTTTATGGCAGAATAAGGTTCTGTGTGTCCGTTTAAGGCATTTACGTCGGCTTCCGGAATTGCCCAGATTCTAAAAAAGCCCAGAATATGGTCAAGGCGGTAGGCATCATAGTATTTTGATGCATTTTTAAGGCGTTTTTTCCACCAGCCGTAGTTATCTTCCTTCAAATTGTTCCAGTTGTAGGTTGGAAAGCCCCAGTTCTGCCCTTTAGGATTGTCGCCGTCGGAAGGGGAGCCCGATCTTAAAGACTGATTAAATACTTCAGGGCAGGCCCAGGCATCGCAGGAATCTTCATTCATTAAAATAGGCATGTCGCCCTTAAGCATAAGGCCGGCCTTGTGCACATATTCAACGGCAGAGCGGAACTGAGAATCTGCAATCATCTGGCACCAGGCATAAAAAAGATGTTCTTTTTTAAAGGCTTTTTTATTCCATAGTGCAAGAATTTCTTCCCTGCTTTTTATTCTGTCTGTATCAAGCCAGCTTTTCCAGGAAGCCTGCATATAGTTCCATTTAAGGTTTTTGTAAACGGCATATTCCTTTACCCAGGCGTTTTCTTTTATCCACTTTGAAAGTTCTTCGCCGGCTTCTCCGCTTTTTCCTTCTTCGCTGCAATCATAAAGCATCTTCAAAAGTTCATTTTTGGAGTTTAAAATTGAATCATAATTATAGCGCAGGCAATATTTGTCTTTATCAAGCAAATCATCATAATTCTTTTTGAATTTCTGATTTGTTGAATAAAGCTCTTTGAACTCTTTAATTTCTTTCAGTCTTATGTAGATTGGATGAAGGGCAAAGGCAGAAAGGCCCGAGTAAGGAGAACTTTGAGTTCCGGTATCATTTACCGGAAGAAGCTGAATAATAGAAATACCTGCGGCCTTGCAAAAGTCTGCAAAAGGCTTCAGATCACCAAACTCACCAATTACCGGATTATCTTTTGTGTAAAGTGCACCAAGCGGTACAGCCACACCTCTTAATTTCTTGTTCATAGCCCGTATATTATAGCACAGAATATATAAATTGGATGAGAAAGCTTTTTCTTTTTTATAATTTATGCTGGCAGTGCCAGACCGGGGTGGCAAGCTTGTTTGAAAATGGCTGGGGGCGGCGGAAGTCCGGCAGCCAGCTGGTGTCGTCTGTAAGTTCCTGGTAGAAAAGATAGTCAAAGTCGTAGGCTTCAATTAAATCGCGTATGTCATTGTCTTCTTCTTCGGTAACCAGGCGGTTTTCTATAGAAGATAAAGCTGCTTTACGGCTGGCAAGCCTGTCCGGACTTTCTTCAAAAGGCACCGGAGTATACTGATTCATTAAACTGATGATTGCGCGGCCGTCTGCATTTTCTTTAAGCCAGGCAAGAACATCGGCAGTTTCTTCAAAGTGGCCCGGCATAAAAAGGTGGCGGATAATTACACCGCTGGTCATTTTGTCGCGGCTCTGTCCAGGCTCTGCCCATTCAGCGGGCTTTGCATCCGGCGGCTCTGGAATCTCTGCAATCTCCAGGGGATTATTTTCTATCATCCATTTTATGGCGCGGCTGGCAGCTTCAGGGTAGTCAGGGGCTGCAAAAAGTTTTTTAGAAAATCCGCTGTCCAGGGTTTTAAGGTCTGGAAGCCAGATTGTAACAAGGCCCTTTAAAAGTTCCAGCATTTCTATATTTTCATAAGCCGAAGAGTTCCAGCAGAAGGGGATTGTAACTCCGCCGTCGCGGGCTGCCCTAAGGTATTCTGCAATGCGGGGAATATGGTGGCTTCCCGTAACAAGATTTATGTTTTCTGCTCCGGCTGCCTGCAGTTTCAAACAGATATCAACAAACTCTGCCTTATCTACGGCACGGCCAAAACCGTCCTGACTAATCTGATAGTTCTGGCAGAAGGCACAGCGAAGGGTACAGCCGGTAAAAAAGATGGTTCCACTGCCACCAAAAACTGTTACAAGGGGTTCTTCTCCAAAGTGAAGGCCCGCAAAGGCAATACGAAGATCTGCTGGTTCGCGGCAAAAGCCGAGTTGGGCAGAGGAACTTCGGTCAACGCCGCACTTTCTGGGGCACTGGCGGCATTCTTTGTAGAAGTCAATGCTTTCCATTAATACGCGCCTTTACTGACTAAAATCTTCATTAAATCCTGCAGTAAATCTACAGGCAAATCTTCTGCTTCATAGTTTACAAGGTCGCCTAATTCCTGCCAGTCTTTCTGCGAAATCAGTTCCTGACCTTCGTCGCTGTTGTCTAAAAAGGCAAGGTAAGCGGCCAGAATTTCAAGATGTTCTGCACTTGGTTCTTCTGCAAAGTTTTCGCTGGAAAAAATATATTCATTTTCCCAGTAAGAAAAAATAGAATCGTTTAAGGAATTTGTTGCGGCAGAAGCCCTTCCAAAGATTTTGCACAAATCATTCTGGATATTATTATAATTACAGCTTCCTGCATTGTTCTGTCTTTCGTGTTTCTTTAATCTTTCTGCATCAGATAAAAATTTTCTTATATCAGTCATGAGCGAAATTATAGATTTCAATCCCTTTTCTTGCAATAAGTTTTCTTATCAATTATCATAGAAAATATGCTGCAGAAAGATAATAAAGATGCCTTTGATAAGCTTATAGCTGGCTTAAGCGCAGACGAACGAAGAGAGATGCTCAACAGAATAAATGCCAATGCACCCCAGACCGTTCAGTTTGTCGATGTTGATGATAATATAAAGGATATTCCCGGAAACCTTCAGCTCAGGTTGAATAATGAATCTGTTATTTATAAGTTTCTGCTCTGGGTAAGAAGTGTTTTTTCTAAAAGGCCAAGCGAAAAAATTTATAATGACGATTTACTTTTGCGTATTGCAAAGAAGGTAAATAAAGAGCATCCCGGCTTAATCAATCATCATGCAGCAGTTTTGGATTCTGTTTTTTACGAAAGACTTCGAACCTTAAAAGATGCAGCTGACTTTTTTAAGCCTTACTTTAGTTTTGTAGATGCAGCTCAGGGAGAGTTTTACGTTTTTTTAAGCAGCTTTGTTGTACCGGAACTTTCCGACAGAATCAATAGAAATGCAGATCCTTTTACCCTGCCGTTTTCCAGAAATCCTACTCCGGACGTAAAGACAGAACTGCTCCGTAAACTTGATGATTTATTAAACGGTATAGAGCCCAGCTCAAGAACAAAACTTTATTATGCAATATCTTCCCTCAACTGGCTTAAGCAGTATACAAGACTTCCTTTTATACATTTTTCTTCTCAGTTTACAAATATTGCAGGCGCAAACTATACCTGCCCCTACGGCAATGCCGTTAACGACTATGATGTTTTTGGCTCCCTATTTGCACATGTTACTCCAATAAGCAGTGAATCTCTTGAAGCCCTGTATCTTTTTAGTCAGAAAAAAGATTTAACTTCAAATGCACAAAGCAAAGATATTGAAAGGGCTGTAAAGGAATTTATGGCTGTGGCAAATTCTCACCTTGCAACAATTCAGATGTTTATAACCGGAGTTCCTGTAATCAAAGTCGGAAAACTCGTAAATCTTGATTACGACTGGGAACCTGGAAATACCGTAGGCGCTGAAGCCTGGTTCCCAAGCTTTAGAAGTCACTGGAGAAAGATTCTGGAAGTAAGGTGGAATGACTGGCTCAGGGAACGTAAAAAGAATCTTTTGAGCGCAAGCCTTAAAAATGATTTTGGATTAACTTCCTTCCCAACTATGCTCTATGCTCCATGGAAAAAACTCTGGTCCGATGTTTCCTTTGCTTACGAGCTGACCGGCGGTTTTATTTCCTGGTTTGCCATGGAAAAATATGACGAAATAATCAATACAATGAACGAAGTTATGCTGGAGGGAATCTTTCTTAGAAGCGAAAACCGCCAGGAGTATTCCGAAGGTATGAATAACTTTGTAAATGCAAATAAAAAAATGCAGGAACTTATAGAAAAACTTTCTCCTTCCGGGGCCTTTGGTCTTGCCTTTGAAGAAATTGCTACAAGTAAAATCCGAACCCTGCAGGTACAGAATCAGATAGATTCCATGATGTCCAGTACAGAAACCGATGTTGCAGATATTTACAAAAAATTTATTCAGGGTGCAAAACAGATTGATGATGTTTACAAGGGCTTCTTTGAAGATATAAAGGACGGAGTTCACGAAAGTCTGCAGAACTGGACTTCAATAAAGGGACACCAGAACCGTGAATGGCGCGATAAACTGCGCAATATCTTTATTATGCTAAAGAGAGTTATCTTTTATCTTTCAGAACTAGAGCCAATTGATCAGGCTATAAAAAATGAACGATAAATATATTACCTTTCCATTTATTAAAGAGGGTAAAATTCTTGAAAATGCTCCTCTTGCAGGAATGACTCTTCGTTCTGCTTCTTCCATGCGTTTTCGCTGGAATGAAGAAAATCCTCACAGGGATGAGTTTTTAAAAACTCTTACAGATAAAACTTTTGTACCTGTAGAATTAATTCATTCTCATATTGTTTATGATATAAAAAATGCTTCAGACAGTAAGAATCTGCAGGGCGACGGCCTTATTACTACAAATAAAAGCCTTGTTCCAACGGTTACTGTTGCAGACTGTATGCCCATTTTTCTCTGGGAAGAAAATAAAGGACTTTTTGGAATTGTTCATTCAGGCTGGAAGGGAACCGGCATTGCCGCAGAAGCAATTAAGCTTGCAAATAAAAATTACGGAACAAAAACAGAAGATTTTTGCCTTATTCTTGGTCCTCATATTAAGGACTGCTGTTATATTGTAAACAAAGAAAGGGCTGATTATTTTGCAGAAAACTTTACTCCGGACTGCGTTCGTCCCTTAGAAGATGGTGGAAGCTGCTTTTGCGGAGGAAGGGGACTTCCCGTAAGCTGGAATAACGGTAATGGCCCACTTTACAGACTTTCCCTTTTAAAAGCGAATCTTTCTTTACTGCAGAAAGCCGGGGTTAAAAGAGAAAATATTAACGTTATAGATGAATGTACCTGCTGCAATGAAGATTTTGGTTCAAACAGGCGAGAAACTGCCTTTAGCGGGACTGCAAATAATTTTACAGTCCAGGCAGCTTTTATTAATTTATAAGTTTTAGTTTGCTGATCTTAGTTTAACAATTTTAGTTTGCCAGTTTTCCAAAAGGATCCTTTAAGGCTAAATCTCTTTTTTCTTTTTCTACTAAAAGGGCCTCTTCTAAAGGCAGCCAGAAATAAGTAAGTCTCAGCTGATTGCAGGTTTTAATAACATCCCCGTCATTTTTTATAAGACTTGTTAAATAGTCATTCTTAAAGGCAATGCTGTTAAATTCCACGCTTTCAGATTCTGTATCTATGTTTGTAATATACCAGCGGTCCTTTTTGTAGGTCAGGGTAAAGGTACAGGTCTGGTAATCGCATTCAATCTGGTTGAATTCTCCTTCGGTATGTAAGAGTAAAAAATCCACCTTATGAACAGATTTCTGGCCGTCCTTAAGTTCAATTCCATTTTCGCTTTTTAAGGCATCAACCTTCTGATTCTTTTTAAAGGCTGTGTTTTTAAGGCTTATAAGTTTGTCATCAATTTTTGGCTGACAGATTGTGTATAAGCCGGCCTTGTTCATGCTTTCTGCATCGTTGCAGTAGAAAAGCCAGTTTACCATTGTTCCATAGCCGTTATCGTGGTTGTAAGTCTGTCTCTGCTTTCCAAGAACATAAATCTGACTTACTGTATTAACAAATGGCTGGCACTGATGTCCCTTTACAAAATTAGAAAGGGTAACGGTATCTTTTTCATCAACACTGTAAAGAAAGGTCTGAAGAACCTGAGTGCTGGTCAGACCCTTTGTGTAATATTCGTCCTGCTTTGTGTAATAAAAACTGAAAGATGCGGCAATAATTGCAATGGCCGCAATTGTATAAACTATAATGCGGGAAGTATTTCTTCGAATGCTTCTTTTTGTCTTTATTTTAGAGTTCTGATTTTTAAGGTAAAAATCTACCTTCCGCCTGAAATCTTCCTCGGAAACTTCTGCCTTATATTCTGCACTTTTCTGCGCATAAAGTAATTCCAGAGGGAAATTCTTGTCGGGAGTTAAATCTTCGGCTGCTTTTCCCTTCTTTTTTTTGCCCGGAATATTAACAATGTTTGCATTAAGTTTAAGGGCCTTGTTTATTTCCTTGCAAAGATTTTTATCTATTCCGTTTATGCAAAGTTCCAGAGGCAGGAACTTCTGGTCAAGAATGTCTGCATAGCGGTCAAGGTCGCTTTCGTTGGGGTAGGCAAAGTTTCCGGTAAGCATTTTGTAGGCAACAGATGCCCTTAAAAAAGAAAGGGCAGGTAAGCCGCTTAAAGTTTTATTAATCCAGCTTCCCTGAAGAGCTGCAAAGTCACTTTTGTTTAAGCCGCTGGCCGCACTTTCAAAAAGGGACTGGGGCAAAAAGAGAACTTTTGTTTTGTCTTTTTTAAGTTCAATTAATATTCCTCCTCCACCGTTGAGCGGAAGAGAAATATCTTCTTTTGCAGCCTGTGTCAGTATTGAACATATTACATAGCCTGCTTCAAAAGCGTCAGCCTTGTCCTGATCCAGCAAAAAATCACAGAGACTTTTTGCCTTGCCGGTAAATCCGTCCGCCTTTGCACAGTAAAAAACGACTAAATCATCCATTCCATCCTGCTTAAAGCTTTTTACATCTTCAAAAGACCAGTCTTTAAAGTCAAAAGTGTACTTTCCTTCCTGGTAAGAAGTGCATTCTGCCACAATTCCTTTTTGAGAAATTATGGAAGCATAGCTTGTTTTTCCGAATGCCATTTCAGATAAGTTTGAGTTAAGTCTGATTTCTCCGTCATTTACTGTTACTAGCTGCATTTTCTATCTACCTTTTTCCGTCGGGACTGTATAAGTATTTAAAGTAATCCATGTTTGTAGAGTAAGTTGCAGGATAATCCTTTAAATTCTGCTTATAAGATTCCATACTTTTCCAGAACATATAGAATTCAGGATCTTTGTTATAAGCTCTGGCATAAATTGCTGTTGCCTGGGCATCTGCATTACCTTTTATTTCCTCAGATTTTCTGTAGGCTTCAGAGGCAATTGTTCTCTTGTCGCTTTCAAGCTTACCAAGCCATTCTGCCTTTTTACCTTCTCCTAAGGAACGGTAAGCCTGTGCTACCTGATTTCTTTCCTTAATCATTCTGTTGTAAACAGATTCTGTTAATTCATCTGAATATTTTACCTGGCGTGGAACAATATCAATCAAATCAATACCGTATTCAGGAACAAGTTTGTTTGCTTCGTTTGTCATTTCCTTACAAAGAATACTTCTTCCCTTTGTAACAACTTCGTTGGAAGTGTTTCCGTTTACAAGGCTGTCAATCTGTTTTGTTTCTTCATCTTCGTCTTCAATCTTGCTGGCAGAAATTTCATTAATGATATTTGAACTTCTTACAATTTCGCTAAGACGGTTCTGGGTAATAACTGTACGGGTAGAAGAATCTATGATGTCACTTAATTTGTTGTAGGCATTATCAAGTGTTACAAAGTTCTGGTAGAATTTTACAGGATCAGAAATACGCCATCTTGCAGTTGTATCAACAATGATGTACTGATTTTCTTTTGTAGGAATTCTCTGTTCATCGCCGTCAAGAGAAAGCACCAGTTTTGGATAAGTTGTGATTTTATCTAAAACAGGCATTTTAATATAAAGACCGGCTTCTGTGTGAGAGTCTACAATACTTCCAAAACGGGTTACTACAACCTGTTTTCCTTCATTTACAATATAAAGAGGACCGGTAAATAAAAGTAATACAAGTAAAACTACTAAAACGCAGATCCAGGTTAAAAATTTTCTCATTGCTTTTGACATAATTTTACTCCTCCCTAGTCCTTAAATGTTTTTACAGGAACAAGATTTTCAAGTTTCCCGTCAATGAGTTCAGGTTTCTTGTCGCTGCCAAAAATCTCGTCCATAGTTTCAAGGTAGATTCGGTCTTTTGTTACCTTTGGAGCCTTGCGGTATTCTTCGTAAACGGCATTGTAGCGGGCAACATCACCCTGAGCCATGTTTACTCTTTCTGCCGCATAACCTTCTGCAACCTGTACAAGACGGTCAGCTTCACCCTGAGCTTTAGGAATTTCTGAGTTATAGGCTTCTTTTCCTTCATTAATAAAGCGGTTCATATCCTGAATAGCCTTGTTTACGTCTTCGTAGGCATCCTGAACTCCGCTTGGAGGAACAATGTTCTGTAACTTAACTGCAATTACGCTGATTCCAAGTCCCAGCTGATTAAAGTTTTCGTTCATCATCTCCTGGGCAAGGTTTTCTATAGAAGAACGTTCGCTTCCCATTACATCCAGAATGGCTCTGTCACCAACTAAAGTGTTAATTGCAGAACGTGAAATATCACGGATAGTCTGTTCTTTTTCATAAACTCCAAAAAGCCACTGTTTTGGATCTACAATCTTGTACTGGATAATCCATTCAACATCAACAATATTCAAATCGCCGGTAAGCATTGTGCTTTCTTCGCTGATATTGTTTTTATATTCGTTATTTCTTCCTGCCTTTACAGTTTTAAATCCAAACTGCTCAGTCTGAACGACTTTTACAGGAACATTAAAATTCTTTTCAAGTCCGAATGGAAGCTTAAAATGAAGGCCTGAACCAACAGTTGTTGTGTATTTTCCAAGCCGGGTAATTACTGCCTGTTCAGTTTCATCAACAACATAAAAGCTGGAAAATCCTGCTGCTACAATTATTCCCAGCAAAATCAGGAATCCTAAAAGTTTTGGTCCAATACTGTGTTTTTTGTGAACCTTTTTTAATGTTTCTTCTGCCAATCTCTTCCTCCTCAAAAGGGATTTTTATTTATGTTTCATTCACATTAAATTTAAGATATTCATAATAGTTAAAAAAAACAAGCAAAATAAAAGATTTTAAGGTATAATTCTTAGATATGGAAAAGAAAGATCAGATGCAGGAAAATGCTCCTGAAGACAAAAAAAAGAAGCGCGAAAAAAAAGGAAATCCCCTCTGGGTAAAAATCATTATGAGAGCAGTTACAATAGTAGTAATTGCATTAGTTTTGTTTATTGCAGGCGATATTCTTTTAAGAAAATATACAAAGCCAAAGGAAAACTTCAAATACGCCCTTGTAGAAAAGCAGCTTTCTTATTGTCAGGAACTGGTTACCATAAAATACAGATACAGTGATATTGCTTCTATAAAAAAGGCATCTGGCTTTTCTAAAAGTTATTCCCTTGTAAAATACACAGGAATTATAAGGGCTGGTATTGCTGATGTTACTAAAATAGATTACAAAATCTCTGCTGATGGTAAAAGAATTTTCCTTACCCTGCCGCAAGCCGAAATCCTTGGAAACGAAATTCTTTCTCAGGATATTTTTGACGAAAACAACAGCATATTTATTCCTATTACTACACAGGATGTTTTTGATAAAATCAAGGCTTCCCAGGAAGAAACCTGTAATGATTTAATTACTGACGGTCTTTTAGATGATGCTTATGAATATGCTAAAAACATTCTTACCCAGTTTATGCATTCAATAGGTTTTGAGGATGTTGTAATTAATCAGCCGGCAAAATAATATCCCTGAGCTTTTGTCATCATAACATTTATTTATATCCCAAAACTTGAATTCTCTTTCTGATTTTTATAAACTTATCGTTATGACTATTAAGAAACTTTGTTCAGGTTTAAAGAAGAAATATGTAGTAACTACAATTCTTTCTCCAATAGCCATGATTGGAGAGGTAGTTATGGAAGTTATTATTCCTTTTATAATGGCAAGAATTATTGATGTAGGTATTGCTCAAAGTAATCTCCCTTACGTAATTCGCTGGGGCCTTACAATGGTAGCACTCGCAATAATTTCTATGATTTGTGGAGTTCTGGGAACAGTTTTTTCAACTTATGCAGCTCAGGGCTTTGGCTATACGCTTAGAAAAAGGCTCTACGATAAGATTCAGGCCTTTTCTTTTGCAAATATTGATAAATTCAGTACAGCTTCATTAATTACCCGTCTTACTACAGATGTAAATATGGCACAGAACGTTTACAGAATGCTTATTCATATGTGTGTTCGTTCTCCATTTATGATGATTGCCGGAACTGTAATGGCCTTCAGTATTAATCCAAAGATGGCAATCCTATTCCTGGTTGCAATCCCTGTTATTGCAATAGGTATTATTGTTCTTTCCTCTCTTGCTTATCCTCGTTTTGAAAAAATGATGAAAAAGTTTGATGTAATGAACGGGGCCATTCAGGAAAATCTTATTGGAATTCGTATTGTAAAGGCTTATGTACGCCAGTCTTTTGAAGAAGATAAATTCAAAAAATCAGCAGAAGATGTAAAGAAGGCTCAGACTCATGCAGAAAAGCTGATTGTATTTATGATGCCTCTTATGCAGATTGTAATGTATTCTGCCATGATTGCCGTAATGTGGTTCGGTGGAAGACAGGTAATATTTGGTACCATGCAGTCAGGAGAATTAATCAGTTTCTTTACTTATGTATCTCAGGTTCTTATGTCTATGATGATGCTGGGTATGGTTTTTGTTTCTCTTGTTATGGTTCAGGCTTCAAATCACCGTATTATAGAAGTTTTAGATGAAGTTCCTGATATTGCAAATCCGGAAAAAGCTCTTATGGAAGTAAAGGACGGTTCAATCCGTTTTGAAAATGTAAACTTCAGCTATAATAAAAAATCAGAAAACTGTATTTTACACGATATAAATATTGATATTCCAAGCGGGGCTGTTGTCGGTGTTATAGGAGGAACCGGTTCTTCAAAATCTTCACTTGTTTCTCTTTTACCTCGTCTTTACGATGTTCTTTCCGGCAGCGTAACTCTTGGCGGTCAGGATGTACGTAAGTATGATTTGAAGGTTTTAAGAGATTCTGTTGCTATGGTTTTACAGAAAAACGTTCTCTTTAGTGGTACTATCCGCGAAAACCTTAAATGGGGTAACGAGAATGCCAGCGAAGAAGAAATGATAGAAGCCTGTAAAGCTGCCGATGCCCATACCTTTATTTCATCTTTCCCAGAAGGTTATGATACAGAACTGGGACAAGGTGGAGTAAATGTTTCCGGCGGTCAAAAACAGCGTATCTGTATAGCCCGCGCTCTTTTAAAGAATCCAAAGGTATTAATTTTAGATGATTCGACCTCGGCAGTAGATACAGCAACCGAAAGCAGAATCCGAACAGCTTTACGCGAACTTGCTCCAGATACAACTAAAATCATAATTGCTCAGAGAATTTCTTCTGTAAAAGATGCAGATATGATTATTGTCCTGGATGAAGGAAGTGTAAGTGGAATTGGAAAGCATGAAGAGCTCCTGAAAACAAATGAGATTTACAAAGAGGTATTTGAGTCTCAGCAGCAGGGCTCTGGCGATGCAGATTTAGCAGAATCCGAAGAAGAAGTAAGTGCAGGAGGTAATAACTAATGCCACCAGTAAGACCAAAAGGATTTGGAAAACCTAAAAACGCAAAAGAAACTATAAAAAGAATTATAGAATATATGGGAAAATTCAAGGCTTTATGGCTTCTTGTTTTCCTTTGTGTTCTTATCAGTTCCGGGGCTTCCGTTGCCGGAGGTATGTTTACAAAAATTGCCATTAATAAATATATTCTGCCTTTGCTGCAGGAATATATGGCAGCAGGAAGTATTTTAACTTCGGAACTTCAGGCTGGAATTGCCCGTTTTGGTGCTATGATTGTTGGAGTTTTCTGCGTATTCCTTGCAGGAGCTTTTGCTTCCTGGTGTAATAACCGCTTAATGCTCTATATTTCAACAAACGTACTTTACAATGTTCGTGTTGATTTATTCACCAAACTGGAAAAACTGCCAATTAAATATTATGACGCACATACTCATGGAGAATTAATGTCTCGTTTTACCAACGATACGGATACCCTCCGCGAAATGATGAGCCAGACAGTTCCTCAGTTATTTTCTTCCATAATTACTGTTCTTGCAGTCTTTATAATGATGCTTATATTAAGTCCGCTTTTAACTTTGATTATGATTTTATCAATGGTTTTTATAAGCATGATGATTGCTGCAATTGGAAAGAGGTCTGCAAAAGCCTTCCGACAGAATCAAAAAAGCGTTGGTGAGTTAAACGGCTTTATTGAAGAGATGATTGAAGGTCAGAAGGTAATTAAAGTTTTTAATCACGAAGATAATGCCCGTGCACAGTTTGAAGTTTTGAATACAAATCTTCGTAAGGCAGGTACTTCTGCCATGACTTATGGTGGTGTAATGGGACCTTTGATGAACAACTTAAGTCATATGCAGTATGCTATTGTTGCTATTGTTGCAGCTGCCCTTATGATTGCAGGCTTTAATTCTGCAGAAAGCAGTAACTGGTTTATTGGTGTATTAGATTTAGGTACCATTGCAGCTTTCTTACAGTATACAAGAAGTTTTTCTCAGCCAATTTCCATGATGAGCCAGCAGGCAAACTCTGTTTTGAATGCTCTGGCGGGAGCAGAAAGAATATTTGGCGTAATTGATGAAGAAGTTGAAGTTGATGAAGGAAAAATCAGTCTTGTAAATGCTTATGAAGCAAAAGAAAAAGATGGCAGCATTAAACTTGTACAGTCTTTTGCAAAAACCGGTGAGTGGGCCTGGAAGAATCCGGATGATAATTCCCTTAAGGCCTTAAAGGGTGAGGTTATCTTTGATCATGTAACTTTTGGCTATAAACCTGAAAAAATGGTTTTACATGATATTTCAATTCATGCAAAACCTGGAATGAAGATTGCCCTTGTAGGTTCAACCGGTTCTGGAAAAACTACAACAATAAATCTTCTTACAAGATTTTATGATGTTCCGGAAGATTGCGGAGCAATCACCTTTGACGGCTTCCCTCTGAATAAAATCAGTAAAGATTCCCTCAGAAAGTCTCTTGGAATGGTACAGCAGAATACTCACCTGTTTACCGGAACAATCAGAGAAAATATCCGTTACGGAAATCTCGATGCAAGCGATTTACAGGTTTATGAGGCTGCAAAACTTGCAAATGCAGATAATTTTATTAAGCATCTTCCGGAAGGCTATGACACTGTCATTACCAGCGATGGTGCCAGCTTAAGTCAGGGACAGCGTCAGCTTCTGGCCATTGCCCGGGCTGCAGTTGCAAATCCTCCTGTTTTAATCCTTGATGAAGCAACTTCCTCAATCGATACCCGAACTGAAGCTTTAATAGAGAAGGGTATGGACAGTCTTATGGCTGGAAGAACCAGCTTTGTAATTGCCCACCGCTTAAGTACAGTCCGTAATGCCGACGAAATTATTGTTCTTGAACACGGAAAAATCATTGAGCGTGGTACTCATGATCAGCTGATTGCCGCAAAAGGCAGATACTACTTCCTTTATACAGGAAACAGAATTACTTTAGATGAATAAAAAATAAAGATTTTATGCCGCTTTAGGCAGACAGTTCAGACCGGGAAAAAATCCCGGTCTTTTTTTTTCCCATTTTTGTCAAAAGTGAATTTTTACGTCTATATTATGAATGAAGATTTACTTTCCAAAATGCTCCCGCAGGAACCGGCTTTATGCTACGCCGAGAAGAGCCAGCTTCGCTGCGCCTTCTTTACAGAAAGGACGGGCCTTATACTCTTCAACGCTCCGCAAAAGCCGAACCCTGCTCGCGCATTTTTAAGTAAATCTCTTTAAAGGAAGGAGGATAATATGGACTTTTTCATAGCAAAAAATAGTGATAAAATATTGAATGAAGAACAGAAGGCTTTTCTGCAGTTAATCATCAATAATAAGGGAACAGACAGTTTTACAAAACAGATAGAAAAACTTGCAGAAGACGCAAAACACAATTTGCAGTGGAAGAGGCAGTATATGGAATGGGAAAGACAAAGAGTTTATGATTTTGAAGCAGGCAGGGAAAAAGGTATTTCTCAACATGCCATAGAAAGTGCTACAAATCTACTGAAAATGAATGTCCTAACTGTTGATCAGATTGCCCAGGCAGAAGGGCTTCCTATAGAAAAAGTATTAGAATTACAGAAAGAAATTCAAAAAAATTAAACTTTTTTTTCAATTTTTTGTCGAAAACGACTTTTTAAAGACAATATTATAGTGGGGATTTATTTTCCCGGAATATTTTTTTTAAGAGGCGTATATGGCAAACACCTATTCAGATGAATATAACGGACCTTTATTAAATCCGCTGGCAGATCCAATTTTTAAGATTCTTTTTACAGATCCATCAAAAGAAGCAAATATTGCCCTTACATGTTTTTTGAGCTGCATTTTTAATCGTAAGGTAGAAAACGTAGAGATTGTTTCAAATGAGCTTTCAAAAGAATCAACGAGTGATCGTGCTGCGGTTTTTGATATAAGCTGTAAATTTGTTGATGACAATGAAGTAATCGAAATTGAAATGCAGGGGAGAGATGATCACAATGCTTATGATAAAAGAGCTGAATATTATGCAGCACATTTATTAAATCACTACTCAAAGTGCGGAGAAGGCTGGGTAGATGTTCCCCGTGCCTATCAGATTTCTGTACTCAATTTTATTTATGATAAGAATGATGACAGTGGTTTCAGCCATTATGTTATGAGAAAAGAAAGCGGAGGAACTCTTAGTAAAAGGCTCAACATCTTCTTCATAGAACTGCCAAAACTGATGTGCGATCCTGATGTAGATATAGAAAAATTGACTTCCATAGAAAAATGGAGTAACTTTTTATTGTATGCTAATGACAAGGATGAACAGGTGTTTGTGAATAAAATTGCTGAATCGGAAGAAGGTATTATGAACGCACAAAAAATTCTAAACAGAATAAGTCAGGATGAAATTAACTGGCAGCGGGAACGTGACTTTTTTGATCAGAAAATGACGCTGGAAACTATCAAACGCTATGCAAGAGAAACAGGTTATTCTGAAGGCCTCAAAATGGGCAAAATTGATGGAATGAAAAAAGGCAAAAAAGAGGGACTTGCAGAGGGCCGCGCAGAAGGAATCGCTGAAGGGCGCGCAGAAGGAAGAGTAGAGGGAAGAGCAGAAGGCAGAGCAGAGGGAATTGAAGAGAACGCCATTAATACAGCAAGAAATATGCTTAAGGACAATCTCCCTGCAGAAAAAATAGCCATGTATACAGGGCTTTCATTAGAAAAGGTTCTGGAATTAAAGGAAAGAAAGGAATAAAAAAAAATCCGCCCCCTGTTGAAGAGGACGGATTGATGTAACATAAATTATTGTTCTAATTAATTAGCAGGGTTTAATTCTACAGTCATAGATACATCTGATAAATCAATTGTATCAGGACCGTTAGCATAGCCTGTTGCTGCATCATCATAACCTGCAGATTCAAGACTTACATAAATTACAATTTTAGCAGCACCTTTTGCAGTTGCAGCTGTTGTAATTGTATATTCAGAAACAGTTTCTGTTAATTCAGTAACAGCTGTTGCATCGTCTGCTGTTGAACCGGCAAAAACTCTATCCTTAGGCTTATTAAGTTCTGTCCACCAACCTGCAGCCTGTGTATTATCAACAATATTAGCCTGAATACATTTAATTGCAGAACTTGCTGTACCACTAAATGTAATGCGGATAACATCACCAACAGCTGGTGTCCAGTCTGAAATTGCATCAATTGCAGTCTGCCAATTTGAAAATGTTGTAGCATCCTGAGTTCCTTCTGCTGTCCAAGTATAGTTTTTTGCAATTGAGATGTCAGCAGTTGAAGTAACTGTTGCTGTTGTTTTAGCTTCAGTTGGATCAGATGTTGAACTGTTTGGACATCCCATGAATACCATTGACATTGCAGCGAGTGCACCTAAAATTAATAAAGATTTTTTCATTTTTTTTGTTCCTCCACTTTGAACATATTTTTTTAAATCCACCATAAAAAACGGTGGTTTTTATTAATATAATTCTAACACGGCTTTTTAAAATCTTGCAAACAAAATTTAATCATTTTTTACTTATTTTTCATTATTTTTTTAGTTAATTGTTTAACATAATATAAACTAATTAGTAAAACTTCTATTTTTCAGATTTCACAAATCTTTTCATATCTATTGAATAAGATTCTATTTTTTGTTACTATATTGCTTACGTATTTAGATTGGTACTAATAGTATTTAATCCCCGTTTTATACTTTTAGCCGTCTAATTTACCAGTCTTTTGCAGATTGGATTATGTTTCCTTTTTCCACTGCATCTGGCGCTCAAAAACGAATCATTTTAATACGAGGTATTATATGTACGCAACTATTGAATTTAAGGGCAAACAGTACAAAGCAGAAAAAGACCTTGTCCTTACAGTAGATAAGCTTGATGCTGAAAAAGGTACAAAAATTGACATCGATACAGTTCTTTTGGTAAGCGATGGAGACAAAATCACAGTTGGAACACCATATGTATCTGGTGCAAAGGTTACTGTAGTAGTAGAAGAATCTTTCCGCGATAAAAAAGTTTTAGTATTTAAATATAAATCAAAGAAAGACTATCACCGTGTTATTGGTCACAGACAGCAGTACACAAAAGTACGTGTTGAATCAATTTCACTTTAATTAGATTTATAAGGAGATTACTATGGGAAGAACACGTGGTGGATCTGGTGCAAAAAACGGACGCGATTCAAATCCAAAAAATTTGGGTATTAAGAAATATGCTGGAGAAGTTGTAACTGCTGGTTCAATTATTCTTAAACAGCGCGGAACAAAATTCTATCCTGGTGATAATGTTATGAAAGCCGGAGACGATTCTTTGTTCGCTACAGCAGACGGAAAAGTTGTTTACGGTGAACGTAACAATCACAAAGTTGTTTCTGTTGAAGCTGCTAACTAAGTTTTGTTTAATAAACAAAATTAAATATTTCTAGAAAGTGCCCGGTGTGAGCTTAATCTACCGGGCATTTTTTATTGAGGGTTTATTACAAAACCCTCAAAACATCGAGGCAAGGCTTTAAGCGTAAGCGTACCTTGACTCGACGTATTATAAGGGTTGAGGTATAAAATGATTGGTTTTGCTGATGAAGCTGTAATAGAAGTTCGCTCAGGAAACGGAGGTAACGGTTGTGTTGCCTTCCGCCGCGAAAAATACATTCCTTTAGGAGGACCTAATGGAGGTGACGGCGGTAAAGGTGGCGACGTAATTTTTGTCGTAAAAAGAAACCTCAGGACACTGGCAAAGCTTCGTCACAAGCACTGCTTTAAAGCCAGAAACGGAGGCGACGGACAAGGCTGGAACCGCTACGGAGCAGATGGAGAAGACTGCGTAATTCCAGTTCCACCGGGAACAACCATCCGCGATATGGAAACAGAAGAAATCATTTATGATTTTTCTACAGCAAAAGGAGAAGAATCATTTACCTTCCTTAAAGGCGGAAACGGCGGCTGGGGAAACGTACATTTTAAATCATCAACAAACCAGGCACCACGCCATGCAAATCCGGGACAAAAGGGAGAAACCCGTCTTTTAAAACTTGAACTTTCAATTATGGCAGACGTTGGACTTGTAGGTTTTCCTAACGCCGGAAAATCATCACTCCTTACATATTTTACAAACGCAAGACCAAAAATTGCTCCCTACCCTTTTACAACCATCATTCCAAACCTTGGAGTTTTACGTGTAGACGATGAAAGCGACATCATCATTGCAGATATTCCGGGAATTATCGAAGGTGCCTCTGAAGGCTTAGGTTTAGGCGACACCTTCTTAAAACACATCACAAGAACCTCCTGCCTTATTTTTATGATTGACTGTTCAGATGAAAACGCCCTTTCTGCCTACAGCACCCTTAAAAACGAGTTGGAAAACTATTCAGACGAACTTCTTGAAAAACCAAGAATTGTACTCTGTAATAAAATAGATATGGAAGGAGCTTTTGACAAAGCCCTGGAAATTCAAGATCAGATTAATAAAGAAGAAAAAGAAACAATAGTAATTCCTGTATCAGTTCTAACAGGAAGAGGAATGAAGGATGCTCAAAAAAGCATTCTGACTCTTGTAAACAAACTTGAAGGCAGAAACGAAAAAACAGAATCTGCAGAAGAATCCTTTGGTTCTTCCTTCTTTAAATCTATGGCTGCAAGCGAAGATTTTGAAGAAGACGAAGGTCAGTATCCGGGAAGCGAATAATGAAGATTGCAATTTATGGCGGAAGCTTTAATCCCTTCCACATTGCACATGCTACAGTTGCACAGACAATGGTTCTGGAATACGGCTACGACAGAGTTATTTTTGTTCCAAGCTCTACTCCGCCACATAAAGAGATTACAGAAGGAGCACCTGCCTGGGAAAGATATAAAATGTTAAAGGCTTTTTGTAAAGCGTCAAATACAAAAGCCTTTGTAGTAGAAGACTGCGAAATAAAACGGGGCGGCATTTCCTACACCATAGATACAGTAAAATATTTACTTGAAAAATATAAAAGTGTAATTGAAGGAAAGCCTGCCTTAATTATGGGAAGCGAAATGGCTACAGAATTTCATAAATGGAAAAATGCAGACGAAATTGCTTCCCTTACAGACCTTTTTATTGTTCCACGTTTTCCTGATTATGACAAAAGTGATATTAATCACAAGAACAGGCCCAGCGGACAATATAAGGGAGATTTTAATTCGGATTTTAATGAGGAAGATTTTAAATATAACTACACTTTATTCAAGGAAGCCGTCCTGCCCCTTTCTTCAACCAAAATAAGGAAAAGGATAGCAGATCACAAAAGTTATGAATATCTTCTTCCTACTTCAATATATAATTACATAAGGAAACACAAACTTTATGAAGACTGATATGTTAAAACTTATAGAAGAAATAGAAGCATATACAAAGGCAAACGTAAAAGCAAAACGCTTTGATCACTCTGTAAGAGTTGCCCAGATGTGCACCAGAATCTGCAGACAAAACAGAATAGATGAAAATCTTGGTTACCTTGCAGGAATTGGTCATGATATGTGCAAAGATATGAAGGACCAGGATTTAATAAAGACAGCCTTAAAAGACGGAAATCCGGTAATCCCTTTTGAACTGAAAAACACCGGAATTCTTCATGGCAGAGCGGCCTCTGTTCTTATGAAAGAAAAGTTCGGCATAAATGACGAGGATATTCTTCAGGCCGTTGCAGTTCATACTTCAGGTTCTTTTAATATGTGCGACCTTGCAAAAATCCTTTTTATTGCAGATAAAATTGAACCTGGCCGCCCTCAGTCAACAGACCAGTACAGGGCAAACCTTCTGGCCATGCCTTTAGACCAGATGTTTGTTTCTGTTTTTGAAGAAAATTATGAATTCATAAAAAAAGGCGGATATGAAATTTACCCGGATACAGAAAAAATGCTAGAATATTATAAGGAAAAGCTTAATTAAATGAAAAAAAAGATTAGAGATGAACAAAAAGGTATTATTTTTATAGCACTCATTTTTGCAATTATTGCTGCGGTTTCCATTATATTTTCTCTTTCGCTAAAGACAAATGTAGTAGACGACCAGCTTAAAGAAAAACAGCTGGCAAAGGTTCTTTTCGTTATTCAGGATGATGATTCGACAGCTCTTTTTTCAAGCGTGATGATTTATAATCCGGAATCGCATAAAACCGCCCTTATTAATATTCCGGGCTACACCGGAGCCATCTATCAGTCACTGGGAAGAACAGACCGAATAGATATGGTTTACAATGAAAAAGGAATTTCTTCCTACAAATACGAAATTGAAAACCTTCTGGGATTAAAAATTTCTTACACAATAGAAATTACCCTGGATAACTTTATTAAGATTTGTGATTATCTTGGCGGCATGAGAGTATTTATCTCTGAACCAATTGACGTAACAGATGATGAAGGAGAACGCTGGCTTTTGCCTTCCGGAGCCGTAAACCTGGACGGAGACAAAATCAATACCTACCTGCACTACCGCCTGGAAGAAGATGCAGAAGCTACAGTTCAGGAAAGATACCAGAATGTAATGCTTGCATTTATTACCGGTATTCACGATAAAAAATTTAATATGTTTGACGAGAAAAACTTCTGGCGTTACGAAAACTGCTTTATTACAAACCTTAATAAGGAAGAAGAAAAGTCACTTTTTATGGAACTTGCAGAAGCAGATACAGAAGCAATTTTTAAGCAGACAATCACAGGCTCTTTACGAAACGTTGATGGAAAAATCTTATTAACTCCTTTAAATAATGGAGAAAATGTCCGCAACAACGTAAGACAGGTTACAAATATGCTTACCCCTTCCGGCGGTGCCCTTAACAGCCGTGTTTATGTCCTTGAGATTCAGAACGGAACAACGGTTCAGGGACTTGCCCGCAATACTTCAATCCTCTTTCAGAATGCAAGTTATGATGTTTTAAGTGCAATCAATGCAGACAGAAATGATTATGAAGAAACTGTAATTATTGACCACATTGGCAATGCAGAAGCAGCAAAAATGATTGGTGATTTTATTCACTGTACAAATATTATTCAAGCAGAAACTAGTATGGAGGAAGAAGACGATTCTCGCGCAAACGTTGACTTTACAATCATCCTTGGCACAGATTTTAATGGTCAGTACGTCGTAAAATCAAGGTCTTCAAAATAGCAGATGAAAACAACAGAAGAAAAAGCAAAAGAAATTGCAAAATTAATGGAAGATGGTAAAGGTAATGATGTTACTCTCTTAGATATAAGCGGCTTAAACAGCTGGACAGATTATTTTGTAATTGCAAGTGTAAACTCTTCTACACACTGGCAGGGCTTATACAAAGATGTAAAAAATTACATTAAAGATAATGACCTTGAAATACACGTTACAAACCGCAAAAGTCCGGATGGTGATGACTGGAACCTTATAGACTTAGGTCCAATTGTAATTCATTTAATGTCACCTGCAGCAAGAGAATTCTATGATCTGGAAAAACTCTGGTTCAAAGGAAAGAAACTGGACTTCTAAAGACAAAAAAAAAGGGGCTGTTCACTTTATGGACAACCCCTTTTTTTTCAGGCAAAAACCTTATTCATCATCATCAAAATTAAGTTCATCATCTTCCATTAGTTCTTCAGAAGCATCATGAACATAACGACTGTAACCGTCTTCTTCTTCTACATCATCATAAGGTTCATCAATATCTTCTTCTTCCTTGAAAACGTCATCATAATAAAGATCGTCTTCATCATCAAATTCATCCAGACTTTCGTCTTCTTCGTCGTATCCGTCAAAATCGTCATCAAAATCATCATCGGAAAAATCATCAAAATCATCATCATAAGAAAATGACATTTCCATTGTTGAATTCTCTAAATCAGGATTACTAAAAGACATATAAAAAACCTCGTTTTGTGACTTTATTGCCAATAAACTGTCCTCATAAAATATAATTTATTGCCCGATTTTAGTCTACTAGTTTAAATAATTTTTCTTTACGAATTAAATTCTCTAAGTTATAATAAAATATGATGTTTGATGAAATTCGTGTTCGTGCTTATGCTAAAATCAACTTTGGACTTAAAGTCCTGCCCAGGCGCAAGGATGGGTTTCACAACATAGAGAGTGTTTTTCAAACAATCGATTTATATGATGAGCTTGTAATTAACTGGCAGAAAGACAAAAACTGCCTTGTTCAATGCAATTCTATGAACCTTCCGTTAAAAAATACTCTTACATTAGCTTATGAAGCATTCTGCGAAATTACCAGGATTGATGTACCCGGCATTAAGGTAGATTTAATCAAGGGAATTCCAAGCGGCGGCGGTTTAGGAGGAGGCTCTTCCGATGCAGCAGCACTTATCAGAGCGCTTCAAAAAGTTACAGGAATTACACTTTCGGAGTCGGAGTTAGATTATATTGCATCAAAAACCGGAAGTGACGTTTTCTTTTTTATGCATTGTAAAGAAGATGGAAAAGGCTGTGCTTTAGTTTCTGGCAGAGGAGAAGTGATTAAGACAATCCCTTCCAGAAATGACCTGGTACTTGTACTGGTTTTTCCCGATGAATCTTCTTCTACAAAAGAGGCCTACGCCCTGGTAGATGAAATGATTGCAGAAGGAAAAGATGTAAAATGTCCTGCTTTTGAAGAATTGGAGCAGATTTATATGAAGGATACTTCTGAGTGGACATTTAGAAACACCTTTACAGCCGTAATAGCACAAAAATTACCGTCTGTTGGCAATGCAATTAATGAGTTAAAAAATGTTGGCTGTTGTTATGCTGAAATGTCAGGTTCAGGATCAACTGTTTTTGGTGCGTTTACTTCTGAGCTACAAGCGGAACGTTGTTGTAATTTGCTTGATACGTCATGGAATTGTAAACTTGTGCGGACTATTTAGTCTGTTTTTTTTGAATAATTTGTGGAGAATCTAAATGCAGATTACTGAATTGAGAATCAGAAAAGTTGAAGATGAAGGTAAATTACGTGCTTACGTAACCGTGACCTTTGATGATTGTTTTGTTGTACACAATGTAAAAATTATTGAAGGCAAAAGCGGCCTATTTATTGCAATGCCTAGCCGTAAAACCGCAAATGGTGAATATAAAGATGTAGCACATCCTATAAGCCCTGAATTTAGAACAGAGCTGCAGGATAAGATCCTATCTGAATTTAACGCTGGCCATATTGAAACCGCTGGACTAGATGATTAATTTTTGATATATTTATTCTATTAATTGGGCCGTCGTCAAGCGGTAAGACACGGGCTTTTGGTGCCCGCATTCCACAGGTTCGAATCCTGTCGGCCCAGGTTGACCTTACAAAATGTAAGGTCTTTATTTTTTTTAAAGCAAAATCCACAAAAATTAAGAAAAATCAGGATTCGAACCGAAGTGAGCGGCGGAAAAATTGCGAGCAGTGGCGCAGCAATTTTTGCGTAAATTGCCAGGGATGGCAATTTAGCGAACGCAGGCGCCGCAGAGGGAGCAGACAGGACGTCTGCGACCGTAGCGGCGAATCCTGTCGGCCCAGGTAGACTCCAGTTTGCGTGGAGTCTTTTTTTTGCGCTAAATAAATTTCAGTTTTTTATAGAGATTCAGGATTCGAACCGAAGTGAGCGGCGGAAAAATTGCGAGCAGTATCACAGCAATTTTTGCGTAAATTGCCAGGGATGGCAATTTAGCTAATCCTTCCAGCCTGTGTATTTATCGCACTCTAATATTGCCCTGGCATTCTTCACCCTCTCTTCCGAAGGACTTTCAACATCCTTTAATACATAATCAATGCCAAGATCTTTATATTTCATTGCACCAAGACCATGATAAGGCAGCACTTCTACCCTCTTTACATTTGACAAAGTTCTAATAAAGTCTCTGGTCTGGGTTAAATAATTATCATTATCAGTAATGCCGGGAACAAGCACATGACGAATCCATATAGGCTTATGAATCTTATCTAAATATTCAAACATCTGTCTGATATTTTTTCCGGACTTACCGGTAAGTTCAATATGTTCTTTTTCATCAATATGCTTAATATCCATTAAAAGAATATCAGTTACTTCCATAAGCTTTTCAAATTTGCTGAACCAGTCACCTTCCATAGTAAAAGGAGCGCCTGAAGTATCAATACAGGTATTAATTCCTCTTTCTTTAGCTTTGGTAAAAAGTTCAAGCAAAAAATCCAGCTGGAACAAAGGTTCTCCACCACTTACAGTAATTCCGCCCTTTGAACCCCAGTAACTTTTACAGCTTTCAGCTTCCTTTAAAAGTTCTTCTGCTGTATAAAGTTTTCCGTCTGTCATTTTCCAGGTATCAGGATTATGACAATATTTACAGCGTAAAGGACAGCCGCTAAAAAATATAATAAACCTTGAACCAGGTCCATCTGCACAACCAAAACTTTCCAACTGATGAATATATCCCTGCATTTTTACTCCTATTCTAAATAAATATAACTGTTAAAAGTGTTTTTTTCCACTCTCAATAAAATTCATATGAGCCTTCTCTTTTCTTGAAAGAGGTTTAGGCCCCAGCTTAATCTGATTTTCTTTTCCTGCTTTTTTATTATCTTTTTCCATAAGCCATACAGGAGTTTTGTGATTTTTTTCTCCCTCCCTGGCTAAAAGTGACCATTCCAGGTCTTCCGCTTCTTCAAATTTTAAAAGTTCATTTGTAAAAGGATGCACAAACTCAAGAGTCCTTGCATGAAGACACAAGCGGTTAAAAGGATCTGTTTTTGCCCTGTGTTCTTCGTCTCCACAAAGGGTATAGCCATAATAAGCAAGATGAGCCCTTATCTGATTTTTCTTTCCTGTATCAAGGGAAAGTTCAAAAAGTGTATGTGTAGGCCCTTCAATTAATTTTTTATAATGAGTTCTTGCAGGAACCGTCTTAAAAGCCCTGCCGTTTTTATCTTTATCATCTGCTTTAGGAACAAAGCCAACATTATGAGCATTTTGTGCAATAGGTAAATCTATAAGGCCTTCTTTTGCAAGCAGCCCATTTACGCCTTTTACAGAAGGATTTTCTGCAAGGGCATGATAAATTCTTTCTTTTACCATTATATGCCAGGTATCCATAATGATTTTTTGGGCCTGCTCTGTAAGTGCAAACATCATAATACCGGAAGTATCCCTGTCCAGGCGGTGAACAACATAAGGCTTGTGTCTGGCATTCACTTCCCCCTGCTTTCGCAATATTTCTTCAAGTACAGACTGAGCAGTTCTAACCTTGCTTCCAGGATAAGGAACAGACAATAATCCTGAAGGTTTACTTATAACAACAAGATACTGGTCCTGGTAGAGAATCTGTATTTTTTCACGGCCATAATCGGCTTTATGCTCTCTCTTATACAAGGTAGATGGCTTTACATACGACATATATTTTTCCTACAAAAAAGCCTTCTTTCCGCCTGGGGCAGAAAAAAGGCTTTTATTTTATGCTAATTTTTTTAGTAAATGCTTACAAGGTCTAGAGACTAGCGTGGCAGGTACGTGCAATAACATCATCCTGCTGTTCTTTTGTAAGGTTGATGAAGCGTACAGCATAACCAGATACACGAACTGTAAAGTTAGCATATTCAGGTTTTTCTGGGTGAGCCTGACAATCCTTAAGTTTTTCTACACCAAATACATTTACGTTAAGGTGATGTGATCCCTGTGAGAAGTATCCGTCAAGAACGTTTACAAGGTTATCAATTCTTTCGTTTTCATCATGTCCAAGAGCACTTGGGTTGATTGTCTGAGTATTAGAAATACCATCCAAAGCATAATGATATGGAAGTTTAGCAACAGAGTTCAAAGATTTAATTAAACCTTTTGTTTCTGCACCGTAAGATGGGTTAGCACCTGGGCTGAATGGAGCACCAGCTGGTCTTCCGTCTGGGAGAGCACCTGTAGCTTTTCCGTATACAACGTTAGAAGTAATTGTAAGAATTGAAGTAGAAGGTTCAGCGTTGCGGTATGTTGGGTGCTTTTTAATCATTCCCATGAATGTTTTCAAAAGCCATACAGCAATGTCATCAGCTCTGTCATCATCCTGACCATAGCGTGGGAAGTCACCTTCAATCTGGAAGTCTTTTACAAGAGTAACTGTATCAATTACGTTACCAGCCTTGTCTTTTACATCAACCTTTTCGCGGATTACCTTAACTTTTGCATATTTCATAGCAGAAAGTGAGTCAACTACGTGGCTGAATCCGGCAATACCAGTTGCGAAGGTACGTTTAACATCTGTATCTTCAAGAGCAAGTTCTGCTGCTTCGTAGTAGTATTTATCGTGCATGTAGTGGATTGCGTTAAGAACGTTTACATAAACGTCAGCAAGCCATTCAAGCATAGCAAGGTATTTCTTTTCTACTTCTTTGTAGTTAGAAGCATCGATTACATCAGCTGTGATTGGAGCATATTCAGGTCCAATCTGCATTCCCTTCTTAAGACCTTCGTCTTTACCACCGTTGAAAGCGTAAAGGAGGGCTTTAGCAAGGTTAGCGCGAGCTCCGAAGAACTGCATTTCTTTACCAGTCTGAGTTGCAGATACACAACAGCAGATAGAGTAGTCATCACCCCAGATTGGGCGCATTACTTCATCATTTTCGTACTGGATAGAAGATGTATCAATAGAGATTTTTGAACAGTATTTTCTGAAGGCTTCAGGAAGTCTCTTAGAATAAAGAACTGTCATGTTAGGCTCTGGAGAAGGTCCCATGTTCTCTAATGTATGTAAGAAACGGAAGTCGTTCTTTGTTACCATTGAGCGTCCGTCAACTCCAAGTCCACCTACCTCAAGAGTAGCCCAAACTGGATCGCCAGAGAAGAGCTGGTTGTATGATTCAATACGAGCGAAGCGAACCATACGGAATTTCATAACCATATGGTCAACTAATTCCTGTGCTTTTTCTTCTGTAAGGATTCCTTTTTTAAGGTCACGTTCAATATAGATGTCTAAGAATGTAGAAACACGTCCTACAGACATTGCGGCACCATTCTGTGTTTTAATAGCAGCAAGGTAACCGAAGTATAACCACTGGAAAGCTTCTTTTGCTGTTGTAGCAGGTTTAGAAATATCAAAACCATAAAGAGCAGCCATAGCTTTCATGCCTTTAAGAGCATTAATCTGGTCTGTAACCTCTTCGCGGAGACGTACAACATCTTCTGTCATTGTTCCGTCACCAATGTTTAATTTATCTGCTTCCTTCTGCTGAATAAGGTAATCAATACCATAAAGAGCGATACGGCGGTAGTCGCCAACGATACGACCACGTCCGTAAGTATCAGGTAAACCTGTTAAAATATGTGCTGAACGTACTGCACGATGTTCTGGTGTATAAACATCAAAAACACCCTGGTTGTGTGTTTTGTGATATTCAGTGAAGATTTTTTTGAGTTCATCACTTACTTTATAGCCATACATTTCACATGACTGAACAGCCATGTTGATTCCACCATAAGGCATAAAAGCACGTTTCAAAGGTTTGTCTGTCTGAAGACCAACAACCTGTTCAAGTTCTTTTCCTTCTGGACAGATATATGCAGCAGGATGAGCTGTAAGACCTGTTACAACGTCAGTATCCATATCAAGAACACCAGTTCTTTCTTTTCCATCTAAACCGATAGACTTTTTGTTGTGTTCTTCTTTCTGCAACTTCTGAAGTTCATCAAACAATTTCTTTGTTGCAGCAGTTGGTCCAGCCAAGAATGACTGATCACCATCATATTCTGTATAGTTAGCTTGAATAAAATCGCGAACATTAATTTCGCTTGTCCATAAACCGTTAGGATTAAATCCTTCCCATTCTGGTCTTAAAGCCATATTTTAACCTCTTTTCCAAAGGGTACTCTTTTTCATTCCCTTCAGAGCTATATCTGTGTCCGATTTTCTAATTTGAATAACAAATTAAAAGGGAAAAACTTTCCCATCGGCTCTAAACATATTAATGAATTGAGGGTCTTTCTTCAAGGTGAATTTCCCCTATACTTCATTAAAAGTAATTTGTAATCATTACAATTTTATAATAGTTACAAATTACCCTAATGTCAATCGAATTCGTGAAAAAATTAAATTATTTTAAATTTTTTTAGTCTAATTTATATTCACAGTCCGGCTCTACAATCTCTACGTTGTTATAGCCTGCCTCTGCAAGATGCTGCTTAAAGCCTGCCTGCTGGTCAGAATCACCATGTACAAGGAAGATTTTCTTGAGGCGGGACTTATCAATTTCTCCCAGCCATTCAATCATTTCTGAATAGTCGGCATGGGCACTAAAACCGTTGCAGCGTTCAATCTTTGCTTCAACCTTGTATTTATCACCAAGAATATTTACTTCCTTCTGACCGTCATAAATGCGGCGGCCCAGGGTATTTTCTGCCATGTAACCAACAATCATAATTGTATTGTTTGGCTTACCGATTTCATTTGCAAGGTGATACAATACCCTGCCCGCTTCGCACATACCATCTGCAGAAATAATAATCATAGGACCTTCTTTTTTATTAAGTTCCTTAGAATCTTCTACACTGGTAGTAAAGGTAAGGGAATTGAATCCGAATGGATTTTTATGATGCTTCAAAAAGGCTTCATTTACGCTTTCGTCGTAGCATTCAGGATGAACGCGGAAAACAGAAGTTGCATTTGATGCCATAGGAGAATCTACATAAATTGGAACAACCGGAATCTTCTTTTTGTCGGTAAGAAGATGTAAATAGAAAACCAGTTCCTGGGCACGCTCAATTGCAAAAGAAGGAATGATGATTTTTCCCTTTTTAGCACAGGCATCGCGAACAATACGTTCAAGATCCTTCATTGCCTGATCGTGATTATCGTGCAGCTTATTACCATAGGTGGATTCAAGATAAATATAATCTGGAGCAGGAAAATTTACTGCCGGATTACGGATGATAGGCTTACATTTTCTTCCAATATCTCCTGTAAAAAGAATTCTGGTTTCTTTTTCCGGCTGAGCAGGGTTAGGATTAATTGTTACATTTGCAAAGGCCGAACCAAGAATATGGCCGGCGTCAAAAAATTCCAGCTGAACATCTGGAGAAATATACATCTTTCTATTGTATGAAAGAGAAACAATCTGATTTGCAGTAGCTATACAGTCTGCTTCGTCATACAAAGGGCGCCAGGTAAACTTTTCGCCTTTTTTAGAAGCCTGTTTTGCAAGGAATTCATAGTCGTGAGCCTGAATGCGGGCAGAATCCATCATTACAAGATTTGCAATATCGCGGGTAGCAGGAGTTGCATAGATATTACCCTTATAACCTTTTCTGGTAAGGACAGGCAAAAGACCGCAGTGGTCCAGATGACCATGGGTAAGCATTACTGCTTCAAGTTTTTCCATGTCAAAATCAAAATTACGGTTTTTCTCGTCAGATTCCTTTCGCTTACCCTGAAAAGAACCGCAATCTACCATATAAAATCTTCCGTTTACTTCAAAAACATGCTTAGACCCTGTTACTTCCTGTGCAGCGCCTAAAGAAAAAGCTGTAATACTCATAAGTGAACCCCCTTAATAATTATCCCTATTATAAACCGATTTCAGTTATTAACAACTTTTATTTTATATTTCAAATATTTGATTTTTGATTTATAATGAAAGAATGTACACCCGAACGTCCGACCAAAAGATTAAAACTATAGTTAATAATGGTAAGGCAAATTTTGGCACCTATAATGAAATTCCTCAAAAATTAGATATTCGTGCTATGCGCTCTCCTTATGCGGGAGTCCCCCTTCCATCCTTTATCTCTAAAATACGAATAAAAAGCAGACTTAATTATATTTTTGACCTTAAGGATTTTATGGGCTTTACAGAATTTTATGATTTTAAAGCCTTTGGCCTTGCAGAAATTCTTTTATGGAATAAAAACACGGGAATAAAATATGCCTACCACGCCTTTATGGCTAATCCCCACCGCTTTGTTCCAACCGCAACTGCAAAAGGCCGCTGTGCCTGTTACAAGCACACCCGCCGCATAAAGGTAAGCTGGGGCAGAGAACACCGCCACACAGCCCTTTCTTTTTCTTTAAAAGGAGACAGAGTCCGTCCTGCGATCGAAGGCTTCTGCATTTCAGCCATAAACGAAAAGATTCACACAGATACTCTCTTTGTAAATCCCTGCCCTACCAGTTCCCGCTGTTCTGCCAGCTGGATAAGCACCATGTCTGTAAAGGGCAAAATAGAAGTCAATCACGAAGCCGCAGAGCAGACCAGCGGACTTGCCGCAATGATAGTAAACAGAGCCTATTACAAGTTCAGAAGCCGTATAAATTTCTGCCTTGGAATGGGAAAAGTAAAAGATAAAGACATTATTTTCCATATAAAAACCTCTACCATGGATGCCGTAAACAGCGATGATTACAACGACAATCTTCTTAGCGTAGACGGAGAAGTTACCTGCCTTCCTTCGGTTTATATCACTCACCCATTTGGAAGCAGTAAAAAATGGATAATTCAGGATACAGAAGGTATGATAGATTTAACCTTCGAACCTCAATCAATAGACGACAGAACCCTAAATGTTATTGCCCTCAGACGGGTTTCTAAAAGCCTCTACGGTAAATTTGAAGGAACTTTATTAACAGGTAAGGGAGAAAAACTTTCTTTTAAAAATCTTAGCGGTATAATAAATAGCAGCAGTTTAAGACTATAGACAGGAGATGTTGATTATGAGTGATGAAATTAAAAAGACAGCTGACTGGGCTCCGGGAACTCTGGAAAACACAAGAAAAAACATTGGTGATATTTCTGAGTCCGAGGCGGCATCTATGGCAAAAAAACTTGGTGGAGAGGTTATGTACGAAAGGTCCGGAAACGGGTATAGTTCAGGAAACTCAAATTCAAACAAAAACGGTAGAATTATGCGAAACACAACATCTTCAGGTTCAACAAGTCAAAGTCAAAGTTCACTAAGTCCAAGACCCGGAAAATACAAAAGGGAACAGCTTCCAAACATCTCTAAAAAAACTGCAGCTGCAATAGACAAGTTAATGATGGCCCCGGAATATAAAATTAAACCAAATTACGGCCTCTTTAACTTTATCCGCACTTTACAGAAAAACGGAACAGAAAAAACAAATCCGGATTTTTATACTTACACAACAAAGCAGCAGATAGAACATCTTGAAGCTTTTATTACTGTTGTAAAAACCCTTATTCAGATTGCCCCTGCAACCTATAAGGCAAAAATTGCAAACGGCCCGGAAGCAAAGTTCAAGTTTTTAAGAACAATTGCAGGCTGGTCCATGCAGAACATTAAAATAGAACATATCAATTTGCAGAATGCCCCTGCCCCAATGATTGTTGCAGATTTTATTCCTTTTATCCGCGCCATTTATAAGCCTTTAATTGGAGTTTACTATTACGGAAACAATAAAATCCCAAAACTGATAAAAGAAATCTACAATGATGAGGTAGTTTACCCTGACGCACCAAAGGAAAAGCTTTCTAACTTTGCAAAACAGGCTATTACAGAATGGCTTTACATAGATACAGAAATCATTAAGAAGAATTATCCTCTTTTAATGCGTATGTGTTCAGATTCTTTTGAACCATACCCAAGCTTTTTTAATACAAAAGTTGGAGAAATTCTTAAATTTGTAGGCCTGCATAAGTTTGATCTTCTTTTGCCGGACAAGCCAAAGGAAGCAAGCCAGGAAGAAAAAAAGCCAAAGGCTCCTCCTCCACCACAGAAAGGTATAAAGGATTCTACTGTAATAACAGGCTTAAAACTCTTAGAGCAGTTATTCCCAGATGCAGGCTTTAACCGTCTTGATGATCATCCCGATTTATATCCTTACTTCCAGCCTCTTTATAAATTCGAAGACGGCTTTAATATTCTTTCGCCGGAAAATCCTTTACAGGTAATTACTGTTTTACACAGAATTATAGAAGACTGTCTTCAGGGCTGCCGAAACATACAGTTTGTTGAACAGGAAAATCAGAAAAAAGGTTCAGAATCAATTCAGAGCATTATGGATGAATGGTCTGCCTACCGCGAAGACACCTTTGAACGCCTTTACTGTGTGCCTCTCTTAGACCTGGTAAACAACGTATATTCTCAACCCGATTTTGACAAATCTCATATTGGAAAAAGAACAATAACTTCCCTTTTGTGGCAGACAACCTACCACTATATGCCTAACTTTAAGTTTGAGCAGCTTTTACTTGAGCATCCTGCAGATGAAAGCAAATATCGTCCTTTATTCCATAGAACAGATTTTGCAAGAAAATATCTTACACTGGCAGTAAATGAATGTGATGCCGCTGCAAAAACAAGAGGAAGCGTAAAACTCCTGGAAAATCCATGGGAACATTACCGCTTTGATATTCCAAACGAAGTTTCTAAACGTCTTGATGTTCTTCTGGGAGCCCAGAACAAGGGTGCCAACACAAACGCAACAAATGCAAACCTGCTGCGCTACACCCTCAGTTTTATTGCAGTTTTAGACTGGTGGCTTAATAATCCGGACAGTCCAGCCTACCAGACAAATCCTATGCACATTTACAGGGTTTCAAACACAGACGGCAAACCGGAATTCTCTGTTCCGGAAAGAAATGACCAGAACAAAATGTTCATAAACGCCGTAAAGGCAAGTTATCAGAAGGCAGCGCAGTAAGTCTGTAAGGCAGCGGGCCCCTTTGCGGAAAGCCCCGCTTACAGACTTTTCTAACGGGCCTTAGCAAGGCCCTTTTTTGAACGTTTGTCTAAATACATGTTAAGGTCCGCAGTTTCGAGGACCTTTTCTATTTTTCCTTTATTAACGCTGAAGTTTTCAAGGCAGTAACCTATACTGCAGCTTACAGGAATTTCTGGATTATTCTTTTCGTTTTCCTTTTTAAGGGTCTGCCTTATAACTTCAATTTTGTCCTGCACATCTTTAAGACTGTATCTTCCAAGTCCTATAATGTAAAACTCGTCGCCACCACTTCTAACGCATATTTCGTCATCTCTGGTTGCCGCTTTAAGGGCAGAAGCAATCATTGTAAGGCCTAAATCTCCGTGGGAATGACCATAATTATCGTTGAGGATTTTCAAGCCGTCCATATCAACTTCAATTACAAGCCACTTTGCACGGAATTTTACATTTTCAATCATAGAGTCAATTTTCTGCTGCATACCCCGGCGGTTATATAAACCGGTAAGTAAATCGTGTTCAGAAAGATTTGTAATTCTGTTTTTTGCCCGGGCCATTTCCAGGGCATTGTTAATATTTCTTATGTAATTACGGTATACAGTTCCAATCTTGTTTTTCTGGCACAAATCATTCTGTAAAACGCTGTAGCCAAGAGAAATATTATAAAAATGAATCGGTGTAAAATAAAAAACCTGAGGCTTAGAAAATTCATCACTGCTTAAGGCCGGAAGCATTTCGCGTAAATAAAAAGGCTTTTCCCTGCCCTTTCCAAAAAAGACATGATTAGGATAACCGTGCAGTTTTTTAGCCATATCTGAATAAATTACAAGGTGCATTTTTTCTGCATAGCCCTTTATGCGGTCCTTGGAAGTTTCAAGCCAGTCTTCGTTCAGACAAAGGTAAAAGTAACCGTAAGGTTTTAAGAGATAAATGGATTCATAAATCTTATTAAGGCAGACTTCCGGTGTCGGGGTGGAAGTAAGAATCTCTGTCATATAACTTTCAAGAAGGATTCCCATGTCAGTTTCCTGATTCACTTCCCTGTGCTCATAATTTCTGTTTATAAGATATTCGTTCTCTTTAATTCTGTCGCGGGTATAAGTTAAATCTTCCCTACAACCGCAGGTGGCCCCTATACAAAGGTTTTTCTCCCCTGCCTCTTCTACCGCAAGCTCTTTTTCCTGAGGGTCCAGAAGTGAATGAAGATAATTTACAGCCAGAGCCGCAGTCCTTTCTTCATCTGCATAGTAAGAGGTAATTGGAGGAGAATTTAATACAGCTTCCCTTATAGCTTCGTAGCCGGTAACAATTAAATCTTCCGGAACCTTTACTCCGTTCTGACAAAGATAATTCGTAAGGCCAATTGCCATATGGTCAGATGTACAGATTACGGCATCTCCGGGATTAAACTTTCTGGCAACAATTTTTTTACCAAGTTCTTCGCCGCTTGTGTACCAGAAATCTCCGTAAACTATTTTTTTCTCGTCCAGTGTAAGGTTATGCTTTTTAAGCGATCTTCTTACCCCTTCAATGCGGTTTTCTGAAATTTTGTAGTCTTTCATTCCTGTTAATATAGAAATATTTTTGCATGAATGTTTTTCTATAAGGTGATCTGTAATTATTTCAAAGGCGGGGGCATCGTCGGTAAGGAAAGTTTTGTAATCGCCAAAGGGTAAATCTAAAGAAACAACAGGTTTGCTGCATTCTTTTTTATTTTTTCCAGCAGCATATCTGTTACAGATTCAATGCGGTCTTCTGTCATAGGAATAGGAGTGATGATAATTCCGTCTAAAATATCAAAATTAATTATATTGTAAATATTAAGTTCGCCCTGAAGGTAATCCTTAAAAAAATTTGCTACCTGAACTAAAGGTGAAATTACTACGACATCATAATTATATTTTTCGCACATAGAAAAAACAGATGTCATAATCCGCTGCTGATACTCATTCTCCGGACAGATTGTAATCAGTCCTATTTTTTTACGCAAAGACATGATCCCATTATAACATACAAATGTGTTATTTTTCTTTGCTTTTTGAACTTTTTTCTATATATTTATTGTAATTAAGGAGTTAACGACAAAATGGCAAAGAAAATTCCAATCACCCTGCTTTGTGGATATTTGGGAGCAGGAAAAACAACTTTATTAAACAAAGTCCTTACAAATCAGAAAGGATACAAAGTTGCTGTTATAGTTAATGATATTGGCGAAGTAAACGTAGATGAACGTCTTATTGCTAAAGAAGCAAAAATTACAGATTCATCAAGTTTAGTTCCACTCACAAACGGATGTATCTGTTGTACTTTAAAATCAGACATGGTTCAGCAAATAGAAAACTTAATGAAAACCGGAAAATTCGATTATGTAATGATTGAAGCTTCCGGAGTTTGTGAACCAATGCCAATTGCACAGGCTATTGAACAGATTGACTGCGGCAAACTTGATAACGTTGTAGGAGTTGTAGATGCAAGTCGCCTGGTTGAAGAATTTGGCGCAGGTGATGATCTTGTAAAAACCCTCGAAAAAAATAACGTAGAAGAAAGCGAAGAAGATATTGAATCATTATTGATTCAGCAGATTGAATTCTGTTCTACATTAATTATCAATAAAATGGACCTTGTTACACCGGAACAAATGAAAAAAGTTCGCGCTGTAATTAACAAGATTCAGCCAAGTGTAAAAGTTATTGAAACTGACCACTGTAATGTTGCTGTAGAAGAAATCATCGGTACAGACCGCTTTGATTTTGAAACAGTTTACTCTTCTGCAGGCTGGGTAAAAGCACTTGAAGAGCACGAAGCCGAAGAAGATGATGATGACGAAGATGAACATGATCACGAGCACGAAGACCATGACCACGATGAACATCATCACGAACACCACCACCATGAACATAAACATGAAGGCGAAAGCGAAGATGAATACGGAATCGGTTCTTTTGTTTACTACCGCCGCCGTCCATTCAACCGCCAGAAGCTTGATGAATATGCTGCAAAATGGCCTAGAAATATTATCCGTTCTAAGGGTGTAATGTGGTTCAGCGATGAAGATGATATGGCCTATGTTCTTGAAACTTCAGGAAGACAGATTCAGGCCGGCTACTCTGGCAACTGGCTTGCAGCTTGTCCTAAGGCAGAACAGGAAGAAGTGCTTGCACAGGAACCTCAGATGCGTAAGGACTGGGACGAAAAGGTTGGTGACAGAATGATTAAAATGGTAATTATTGGTCAGCACCTGGACCGCAAGGCAATTGAAAAAGACCTTGACGCCTGCTTAGACTAGATTTATCCTATATCAGGTCAAAATATCTAAAAATACATAATTTATGCCTTACTTCTAAGGCATACCATGAAATTAAAGTTATAAGGCAGTAATGCCGATAATATAAAAGTATAAATATATTCTTGGTAGTTTAGGAGTAAGGTATGAAAAATTTTATTAAAAGTCTTTTTTCATTAATTTGTTTATCAGCTTCTCTTTTAATTTTTTCAACTTGTACAATTGGTCTTGGTAAGGCCGTAGATATTCAGGCACCTACAGTAAATGTAACTTATCCGCCACTTTCCTCAATAGTAAGTAAAGAGTTTACTCTTGGAGGAACCTGGTCAGATGACGGCAGCTTAAAGAAAATTCAGGTTGACATTTACAAGCTGGTTGACGGAAATAAAAGTTCAACACCAGATTTTTCTTCAAGTTCAGTACAAATAAAAGATAACAAATGGTATCTTTCTGTAAACAAAAACGATGAAGACCTTTATGCAGCAACAAACGGCTGGCAGTTAAGCGACGGTTCTTACGAAATTCATGTTATAGCCTACGATAACGGCGGACATGAATCTCAGGACGTTGTTCATACCCTTTCTATAGATAACTCCGCACCTGTTTTAATGCTTACAAACCCAACTACAACTGGAAGCGACAAAGAAAAAGAAGAATTCGGACAGATTATTCAGTTTGTCGGTTCTTTTTATGATTTGTGCGGAAAAATTAAAAAGATGGATATTTCCTTTTACGATAACGAAGGAAACCACATCTGGGACACTAATTTTACAAATATTATTAGTTTAAGTGATTCAAGTCCTCTTGTTGTAGCCCGCTATTACGCAAGTCCAGAAGACCGCCAGAAAAACGAAAAAATCTACCAGAACTACCTCCACCTTTTTGGAGAAGACAACCTTACAGATTACGAAAACGATCAGGCTGTAGATGATGCACAGATTTACTTTACAGTAACTGCCTACGATACAGCAAAAAAATACTCAGAAGAAAATTTCCTTGCAGATAACCTTGAAGGCGACGAAATTGAAGGAAACAATAAGACTATCTATTTCTACCGAGGAACAACAAGCCTTCAGAACCTTCTGGCAGGCGAAACAATATCAGATTTTAATATTACAGAATTTGCTGCCTTCTTAAATGGAAATACAAGTTACGAAGACAGCAGTACAGCAGATGCAATCAGAGACATTGCAAACGACTCACTTTCTTATTCAAGAGATATTGAAAACGAAGATACTGCAGAAACTATTACCAGCGAATACCTGGCTTTTAAATTTAATCCTAAAAATAATCCTGTTTACAGTGTAGGTGGATATGATATTCTTTCTGAAATTGAAGATTACCAAATAGACAGCTACACAAAAGAAGAAAACAATAATAATTATTATAAAAATACCTATAAAAACTCCTCTATTCCCTTGAGCATAAATGTTGGTAACGATAACAAAGCAATCTGGACCCATACTGTAAGTATTTATCGTGTAGACAAAAATGTTTACAGCGGAACAATATCTGATGATATGTTTACAGGAGACACAGGTAAAACTAACTACCAGAACGGATGCTTTGAACCTTTATGGACCTGGAACAAGGATGTTTACGAAGAATTTAATTCATGGGGAGTTGATATTTCGTCAGTTTATACTCCAACCGAAACTAACAAGAACATTGCTTCTATAAGCAAATCCTTTACCCTTACAGAATTTGAAGCAGGACATAACTATGTTATTTATGTAACAGGTAAAGATATTGCAGGAAATGCTATTATAAGCGGCAACACCACCGGTTACGGTTATTGTGGAACAGTAAGTACACAGGCTGCATCTATCTCTCAGACAGAAGGAAAAACAAATAATGCAATTATAAATAAATCATGTTTCCTTGGTACAAATGAAAGTAATGAATTTTATGTAAAAGGAACCATATCTTCAGAAACACAGGTAAAATCATTAACTTATACAATAACAGTTACAAACTCAGAAGACAGTTCTAAAAGTCAAAGCGAGAACGGAACTTTTAATATTTTAACAGAAGCCCCTTCTACTCTACCGGACAGTTACTGTTATACAACTTCGGGATCTACAATTCCTCTTGTTTATAATTTCCGTTTTTCTGGAAAAACTATAGCAGAAACTTTTAAGGACTTTGTAGGCACAGGAACCTATGATGTAAACCTTACACTTACAGCAAATAATGGCGTAAGTGTAAGCTGGTCAAGAGATTTCACTCTTGATACACAGGATCCTGTTCCTGAACTTTCAGAACTTACTCTGGCAGCAGAAGATACTGATGACGACGATAAGGGTTTCTGGTGGGTAAATCCTAAAAAGACATTAACCATTACAGGTCTTGTTACAGATAACAAAGCAACAGCAAAAACCTGTGTAAGCTGGATTAAACTTGTTGCTTTATCTGATAAAAATACAGAAGTTACTACTAGTGCAAGCGGAGATATATATACAAGTACAACACAAACAGATGTAAATAAATGGACATTTACAGTACCTGCCTCGGCAATTAAATCTACCTACTACGGAGCAAAACTTTATATTTATTCTAAAGATACTGCCGGCAACACAGGCTGCATTACAGAAACTCTCGCCTTCGATACAACAGCCCCTAAAGGTCTGCATGCTCTTGACGGAAGCTATAAAGACCTTTATTTCCGTATTGGTTCATACAACAACGATGATATTTCTAAAACTGCTAATTCTGATATATGGAACGATGATCTTGATACAGATGTCGGCGGAAAGTATCAGGAAAACACCTATGGTAACAGTACAACAATAAAAATCCGCGGAAACTTTGAAGAAGAAGAAAGTGGATTAAATATGATTTACTATAAGGTTGTTCAGTCCGATACCGCCCTTGAATACGATGCCTTAAAAACTCAGGCCGAAAAATTTTATGCTAACTATAATAGTGCTGCTGAATATACAGGCTACTTTGCCCCTCTTTCCAGTGATGAAACAAAACGTATATTCTATACAGCAATTATCGGAAGAAATGATGGAAAAATTCCTTTAAAATATGTAGATGAAGATGGTAATATCCAGACTTCATCCACAGAATATATAGTTTCTTCCACAGACAAAGTAGGCTCAAAGTATTATACAAATATTGTCTCTAACTTTGACTCTGTAATTTCAGGCTTTAGTGCAAGCGGTACAAACTATCTTATTCTTGTTGCAGAAGATAAGGTTGGAAATGCTTCTCTTGATAAGGTAATTGCAAATGGTCCAAGTGGTGACAGAGTATACTACAACGCATCAATAAATGTAGACCAGGAAAGTCCATTGCTTGCCTGCAGTTCTCATAATGGACAGGAATTTACAAATGGTGTTTCTGAAATTTCAGTAAACGGTAGCTTCGAAGATCTACCAGATACTTCTTGTGCCGGAGTAAAAGATGTGTCACTAACAGTTAATGGAGAAAGCATCTCTGCAACTCTTACACCTGTAAGTACAGATGACTACTCTTCAGGAAGCTGGAGTGCAACAATAGATGCCGAAACTGTAGCGGCATTTACACAAGGAAAAACCTATAATGTAAATGCAACAGTAACAGATTATGCAGGAAACTCAAGTGCTTCTACAATCTTTACCCTTAAATTTGATACAGAAGCTCCTGTAGTAAGTATTACCACACCATCAACTTCAGCTTCTTTAAATGGAAAAATGTCTCTTACAGGAAGTGTAACTTATGAGGACTCAGCTCCTGTAAAACTTGAGCTTTATGCTTCAAAAACAGCTCCTGCCGATGGAGACTTATTAACAAATACATCAAAATATACAAAGATTGGTACTATTACAGATGCTTCAAAAATCTACAGCTGGTCTTTTGCAAATATAAATACCTACACTCTTACCAGTGTAGCGTCTGCTCCTACAACAGCAGACCTCTACTTTATTCCAGTTGTAACAGATACAGCAGGAAATACAAATACTTATAATCTTACAAGCAAAAAGAACGAATTTACAGTAAACACAAACTACTTTAAGTATACAGTAGACATGGATACAGACCGCCCAGTTGTAAAGGTAACTAACCTTTCAATCATAGACGGTGCATATATCTTAAAGAATGGTGAAAATGCAAAAATAGAAGGAAGCATAAGCGATGACGATTCAACAAGCGAAAAAGTCGTAAAAACCTTCATTGCAACAACTTCTCAAATTACTTCAACTACAAATGTAACAAGCACAACTGACAATTCTACTGGAATTGTAACAAGCGAGCTTAGAGTTGGAACAAGCACCCCTGCAGTTTACGATATTACAACATTTAATCCTGCAACCGGTGAATGGACATTCACCCCAGCCGATACTTCAGATGGTTCAAAAACAGTAAACTTCTATATTGTTGATAATGAAGATACAGTCTTCTATACAGGAAAGAAGAATACAGTCTCAACAACAGACTATTATTATAAGTCTCCTTATTTCCAGTTTAAATCAAGCGCCAAGGAAAGCAACACAGCCGCAATTTCTTACAAGAGTGACGCAACTGCTCCTGTTGTAAGTGCCCAGTTACAGGCCTACAAGGATGCAGAAGGAAACACAGCTGTGGGAGACCAGGTAAGCCCAAGTGCAAGTGTAAATGCTGGAGGAAGCGAAAAGGGCTATGTTAAGTTTACAATTACAGGAAGTGATGCAAACGGTATAGACGGCTTCCGCTTAACCTTAAACTATACAGCTGAGAATGGAACAGAAAGACAGATAAAACTTACATCTAAAAATGACTGGGCAACAGATGGTTTCTATACAATGGGAAGTACAAATGATGATGGAACCGTATGGACAACAGATACTATAGACCTTTCTGCAATGCAGACAGGTCCAATTACAGGAAGCATAGATGTTTATGATAAATCAGGTTTAATTGGAAATGCTTCTATAATTTTCAATGTTGATAACACAGCTCCAACAGTAACCTTTACAAGTCCTTCTTCTACAGAAGAACTTACAGGTGATATTACCTTTGGAGGAACCTCTACAGATACAGGTAATGCCGGAACAAGTACCACAGCCTGGCTCATTCCTACTGCTGCTCAAAGAGGAATGGATGATGATACACTTGCCGCAGCTGTAGATGGAGAAGGAAAATCTATATGGAAGGACACCTTAGATGCAAATAAATCTGTAAGTGTATGGGCCTTTACCCTTGATTCAGCTACTCTTGCTGCCTACGACAATACTGATTATGCAACAAGTACCGTAAACGCAATCTATACTCTGCCATTCTATATTAAAACTACAGATGCCTTTGGAAATACAAAAATTGACCGTACATTTACCTTTAAGCACAACCCTAATGCAGACCGTCCAAGGACAGAAATTTCTTATCCTAACGAAAATAACTATGGTAATGATGATTGGGTTACTTTAGGCGGTGCAATCCGAATCTCTGGATCTGCAATAATTCCTTCTAATACAACAACTGTAGACTCTGTATATTTACAGGTAATTAGCGGAACCAAAAACATTGCAAATGGCGGTAAATACACAGAAAATTCTGACTTTGCAACTTCTAAAGCACTTGGTGTAATGACCAAGGCCCAGGTTGAAGCTGAACTTGGTAAGACAGTAACTTTTGCGGAAGATGGCTGGTGGGGTATAAAAGCAGACAAAACTTCTTCATGGAGTAAAACAATTAATGAAAATAAAGAACTGGATCCAGCACAGAACAACATAACTTATATTGCCATTCGAGCCTGTGCAATTAATGCTGATGGTAAAGTTGGTTCCTGGACACCATGGTACTATATCAATATTGATAATACAGCACCAAGCCAGACTGCAAGCCTTTACCAGTTCAATACAGCACCATCGGCTAATGATGTTGATGCAAGCACAACCCTTGACAGCACAAATATAAAAGCAAGTCAGGAATACGGCGGAAACGAAATCTACCTTAAGGGAGACTGGTATCTGACAGTAAAACTTGAAGATGAAGCCGAATTATCTGGCTTCTCTGTTAAAAAAGTTGCAAATGGAGTTACAACTTCATTAACAAAAGGAACAGACTATAAATATTCTTCTGTAGTAGACTCAAAAGTTCAATACCTCTATATTCCAGTTGATAAATCATCATCTTCTGTTGATTATATAGTTGTTGTAACTGATGGAGGAGAAAATCCTCATACAATTACCAGCACCTACTCTCTCTTTATAGACAACACAGCTCCAACTCTTGAATACGTTTACAAGGGCTCATCTTTAACAGAAAGTGGTGATAATGTATTAGAAATCGACAACACCGTAACAGATTCTAACTACATTTATACTCTTGGTGGTAGAGTTGAAGAAACAGCATCCGGTTTTGAACGCCTTGCCTTCTACTTTGTCCGCGATAACGCAATAGACGGAAAAACTTACACCAGCGAAGTTATTCTTGATCCTCTTATTACAAGCGGCACTGCAAATTCTAAAGCAGTAATTTCAGGACTTGAAGCCCGTGAATTTACACAGGGAACAGACACCTTCTATCTATACTCTAAAGAAGTTGCCGGTACAATTGGTAAAGACAGCTTAGGCTACACCTTTGAACCAACAACCGCTTCTCATATTACAGGCAATGCACATATCAGAGTTGGAGGTTTAATTGAAGTTGGAGGTCTTTTACGCCGAATCACAGAAATTGATTCTACAAGCGGAAAAATTACCTTTAATACAAGTACAGGTGTAAAAACAGAAACAAGCGCAACTGCTTACTTCCCTTATGCACAGGTAGTAGACAATACTTCTACAGAAAGTCTTAATTCTCAGAGTGCTAATCCATTCACCTTTAAGAATAATTCAGATGATGGAGACCTCTTACCAGAAACCTTAACAGGTTCTAAGTCTGCAGGCTTCAGCTGGGATGCAACAATCCACTCATCAAATATTCCGGACGGACCATGTTCTCTGGTTGTTCTTGCCTTCGATAAAGCAGGAAACGTAAGTGGAAAGACCTACCCTATTAAGGTAGAAAACTCAGCACCTCGTCTTGCAAAAGTCTTCTTTGGAACTGACTTAAACTCAAGCAGCAGCTGGCAGTCTAACGAATTTACCGGCTACGATTTATACAATGCAAATACTACTTATGGAATTGCTACAAGCGGAGTCAAAGAAAAACAGTCAATTGCAACAGCTTCTTATGGTTCAGCCTTTACAATTAAGGACAAACTTGCTGTAGTTGCAGAAATTGTTGGTGGTAATGGCGATATTATGATGGTCTACAAGGCGGGTGCTTCTTCAACTGCTGCAGTTCCTTCAAGCGGAACAGGAGCCGGAGAAAGAGCAAATGCAGACGATACAATAAGAAGCCATGTAACTTCCGGTAAAATTGGTACTGTAACTTACAACAACGCCGCAACTACAACTTCTCTTAAGGGCTTTACTCTTACAAATGCCCAGCTGGTTGGTACAGTAGCTGAGACAAATGACGGAACAGGAAAGAAGGCATCCTTTACCTTCTGGGATTCAACAGACGAACTTGTTCAGGGCTCAACTTCACAGAACTGTGTTCTCCTGATTAATGACTTTACGATTGATCTTATTGACTCTGTTCCTCCGCGCGTTGTAATCAATCCGTTCTACTGGGAAAGTGCATCAAAGAACAGCCTCTACGGTAACAGCTCTTCAAATGGTCATATCGAACTTGAAAGTGATTTGACGGGAACAGCTGCTGCAACTCTCTATGGAAGTGACCCTAAGGTTTCAGGAAAGATTACGTTTACCGGAACGGCTTATGACGAGCACTCACTTAAAAACCTTAAGTTTACCCTTGCTTCTTCTTCAGGTACAGCACTGACAGGCTTTGCAGATATTGCAATGGGAACTTATGATTCAACTTCTGAAAATGAAACATATGTTGCTAACGGCGGCTGGTCTGCATTAAGCGGAAACTCAGGGGCATCTGTATCTGCAACAGGAAGCTATGAATGGACAATCAGTCAGGATAACACAGGGGCAGAAAAAACAGCCGGTTATTATGATGATACATACTACTTAAGCCAGGGTGGACACAAGGTTTACTGGACAATCAGCATTGATACAGCCAGCATTCCAAATGTTGCTGAACAGAACATTAAGCTTACAGTAACTGCAACTGATAAGGCAGGAACTGCTTCAACAGGAGCAGCTTCAAGAGCTCCTGACACAACAGACGGCGCATACGTAGTTACAGACGGTACAACGCACGTTCCGTCTTACCAGATGGATGTTGTGCCTTATATTACAGACATTTCTAGCGGAGACATGGAAACAGGAACAAAGAAATACCTCCGACGCTCTGCAAGCGGTGCATTTATGGCAAATGTAGATGATACAACAAACGCAAGCATTACCGTAAAAGGCTATAACCTGACCGGTGGTACTGTATATCTTGGTGATACTGAAAAGACAACAGTTGCATCCGGAGCTAACCTTACTGTAAAGAAATCTCTGCTTACAAACTCCGGTGCTATCAAGGTAATCAATAAGTCAGTTGAATCATTGAATAACAGTAATGATAACGATGCCGAATGCAACAAGGAAGCTTCTCAGTTTGCTCCGAACCATACCGACGACCGCTATATCTACATGTGGGATACCACAACGACTACTTATAGTGGTAGTGAAGCTGTAATGAAACCGGTTATCAATAATCAGGGCGCTAAGACAGGTGCAATGATGTGGTTCTATGCTAATAACAATCAGTATTTGTATGCTGATAATACTTTATTAACATATTCCTGGGCAGGTTCAATTTATGGAGGAAACTTTGCTTACAACTCTGTCGGAGTTCCTTCTTGGATTTTCTTACATAATATGAACTGGTCATCAGGCGGAACAACATATCAGGCCTATGGATCTGCTCAGTGGGGTAAAAAGTTTGCAAGAAGTGTTTGGGCACCTAACTGGAATTTGACAACTGGAAGACAAGCATCGCGAAGTACCAGCTGGGGACAGACACAATATACAGACTATAGTGAAGATGGTACAACGGCATATGGTACTGCACGTTTGGGATTAGGTAACCTCTCATTTGGAGGAAATACACAGAATTACTCTTATAGCGATTCCGTTATGAAACGCTATGAGAATTTTAAAATGCTCGTATCAGGAGATGCTTCTGATACTTTGAATATGGTTGCTTATTTTGATAAATCAGAGACATCAAGATCAATTGTATTCTATCGTTTCCATGAAGGAACTGGTATATCTCAGAAGAATTTCGAATTAACATATACCAAAAACGGTAATAATTATACTGCAAATTCATGGTCAGATATTGGTCGTTATTCTGAGCATAATTATTCATATGTAAATGGATTTACTGATGGTGCGAATGTCGGTCTTGACACTCCTGCCGGTCGTGAGGAAATTACTTCCGGCAAGGCAGATTCTACATATTTTGACATGGCATACGATTCCGTAATGAATGTTGTTTACATTGCTTACTATGACGAAGTTGAGGGTGGCTTAAAAATTAAGTACCTTAACAACCCTGCAGCAGGTTCCTACGGCAGCTGGACAAATACATGGCAGACTGCTGTAACAATTGATCCTGATGCAGCCGGTCAGTATGTCTCAATGAAAACAGATGCAAGCGGTCTTGTTCACCTTGCTTACTATGACTCAACAGGTTCTTACCTGAAGTATGCAATGCTTACACCAACAGGAACTACAGGCGAAATCACCGGACTTACCGTAACAAAGAAAGTTCTTGTAGACACACTCTTTACAAACGGTATGTTCAACAGTATTACTCTCAAAGATTTTTCAGAAGACGAAGACGGAAGTGATATTCGCCCTGTAATTACCAGCTACTCAATTTCTTATGGTGGTACAAAATACTCACTCCGTACTTCATGGCCATTAACAGTTGTAGCAGACATAGAGGCTGGTGCTAATGATGATGGCTACACGGGTAAATGGGAAACTGTAGTCGTAGTTTCTGCAAATGCTCCGACCCAGGATAACACCTACACTGAGACAAAGGGTACCGGTTATACAGGTAACATTGTCGTAGGTTATACGGCTTCTAAACTGGAACAGGCTGAACTGTTAAGTGAATAAAAAGATTTAGGCACTTGCTTTTTAAGGGCAGGTGCTTTATATTAAAAAAAGTGGCATTCGCAACTATAGCGTCTTGCCTCTATAGCAGTTGTCCTAAACGGACTTTACCCGCCACTTTGGGTCGAAGCTTTGTGGCGGGCTATTTTTTTTTATTTCTTACCTTTATTCCGTCTGTGGAAGAGGTGCAGAATAATTGTAATGATTATCTGAATTACTTTTAAAAGCAAATCCAAAAATTCATACTTATTCATAGCAAGCCTCCTAATTTAAGAATCTACCATGCTAGCAAAGTAGTCGAATTTCGGAAGCAAGACCGCCATTCAGTTTTGAATGCCAATAACACTATACTAATATACTTGTATCTTGTAAAGTAAAAAACTCAGAGTTTTCCCCGAATCCAAGAAACTTCTTAAGAAAATCTTCCTATTTCCATTTACAAAATATGCTTCATACTTATTTATAGAAAGAAGATTCTGCAGATCCCTTCATTCAAAAAAACTAGGAGCATGTTTAAAATGAAAAAATGTATTTTTGTCACTACCCTTCTGGCAGTGGCAGCAATGTTATGTTTTTCTGGCTGTAACAATAGTATTGTTGCAGATATTTCAGATGCAGGCAGCACAGATTCTACTTCTAGAGCAGCAACCGTTAGCAGTAATACTACTGGCTGGAATGGTGGTATGTACTATTCCTTCTGGACTGATGGCGGTGGAAACGTACAAATGACACTCGGAGACGGGGGAAATTATTCAGTATGGTGGCAGAACTGCGGTAACTTTACTGCAGGAAAAGGCTGGAATCAGGGTTCTTACAGAAACATCAACTACAATGCAGGTGTGTGGAATCCTTCCGGCAACGGCTACCTTGCCGTTTATGGATGGACAAAGGGAAGCAAGCTTGTTGAATACTACATTGTAGATTCATGGGGAACATATCGTCCAACAGGAACATGGATGGGTCAGGTTTATTCAGACGGAGGCTGGTATGATATTTACAAAACAACCAGATACAATCAGCCATCTATTCTTGGAACCGCCACTTTCGACCAGTACTGGAGTGTAAGACGCGAAAAACGTACTCAGGGCACAAACAACACAGTTACAACAGCAAATCACTTTAATGCCTGGGCAAATTGCGGAATGTACCTTGGTAATACCTGGGACTACCAGATTATGGAAGTTGAAGGCTACCAGAGCAGCGGTTACGCAAATCTTACTGTATGGTAAGGTGATATAAACCCTCAATAAGCAAAAGGCTTTCGGATTGAAGTGCACTTCATATCCGGAAGCCTTTTTTTTCTTGTTGACTAAAAGGGGCAAAAATAACAAAATATTAATAAATTAATAATAAGAACTAATCAATTTTACCTAAAAAGCCGATTATAAAGTAAATTCATATTTAATTAATTCAAATTTAAAAATAAAAATTTCCAAAAAAAGTAGCACAAAAAAAAATTAAACATGAAAGGAAATTTGTAATGAAGAATTTGTCTCGTAAATTTGAAATTAACTTTATAGGAATTTTTTTTCTAATTAACCTCTTTTTATCCTGTACAATTGGTCTTGGTCAGTCTGTTGATATTCAGGCCCCAACCCTAACTATAACTTACCCGCCTGACTCTTCTTACGTCTGCCAGGATTTTTATCTTGCCGGAAGCTGGAACGATGATAAAAGCCTGAAAGAGATTCTTGTTGAAGTTTACAAAGGCAATGACTACATAGAAACCCTTCCAGCCTCTCTTAATAAAGATAATACCTGGTCCCTGCATCTTAATATAAAAGATGAAGAAGCCTACCCTTCCACCCGCGGCTGGCCCTATTCAGACGGTGAATATAAATTCCTTGCCATAGCAGAAGATAACGGAGGTCACTTTTCGCAAAGTGCAAAAGCAACCTTTTTTATAGATAACACTCCACCTGTCCTCATGCTTACAAATCCTACCAGTACAGGAAACGAAAATCTTGAACAGTTTGGCCAGATTATTCAGTTTACCGGTGCTTTTTATGATTTATGCAATAAAATTTCAGATTTTCAGATAACTTTCTACGATAAAAACGGAGAATTAATTCTACCAAGCGATCAGAATGGTAATAATTTATATGATGACGAAGGAAATCCTATAACCTACAGAGATTATACAAACATTATGGCTCTTGGAGATTCAAGTCCTCTTACAGTTGCCCGCTATTACTCAAGCAGTCAGCAGAGCTCAGATAATCAGAAAGTTGCAGATGTTTATTCAAATCTTATTGGAAGCGAAAATCTTATTAATTATGAAGCAGGCCTTTCTGTAGAAGATTCTCAGGTTTACTTTACCGTTACCGTAAAGGATGATGCAAAAGTCTTCCAGGAGCCTTTTGGAGGAAATTCAAACGGAGAAAAAAGAGGAAACGAAAGTTCAGAAATCTATAAAGCTACAGTAAATATGCAGAGACTTATTGCCGGAGACCTTATTAAAGACTTTAGTCTTGCAGCCTTTGCCGCCTATTTAAATGGAACTTCAAATCAGTTTTCTGCCTACTCAGAACAAATTGATTTAATTGCGGATGCTGCAAAGGTTTCTAACGACAATATTTCCTTAAGCTTTGAATTTAACCCTCAGAATAATCCTACCTATACAATCGGCGGTTACGAAATTGTTTCTCAACTGGACGAAAGTCACACTATAGACAACTATTCTGGCCAGGGCTATAAAAAAGCCTATGTAGATAATCCTGTTCCTTTAAGCATAAATGTTGGAAACGACAACAAAAAAATCCAGACTAATACAGTCAGCATTTATTGTATTGATACAGATGCTTACACCGGAGAAGTTACTGCCGCTACCTTTAGCGGAGAAGAAGGAAAAAAGAATTTTGAAGCAGGATATTTTACACTTTTACACACCTGGGATAAAAGTGTATACAATCGCTTTTTAGAATGGGGCAAAGATTATTCTTCCTGTTACACACAGACAGATGCAGATTCAAGCATTACTGCCTTAACAAAAACACTTGTAACTCCGGATTGTACTGCCGGTCATAATTATTTATTCTTTGTATGCGGAAAAGATGTTTCGGGAAACGAGATTCTTGCCTATAACAGCAAAGGCTATGGATTCTGCGGAGCTGTGGCTACTTCTGCGGCAAAAATCCTCATCAAAGAAGGAAAAAGCCTGAACTCTATAATTAATCAGGATGTATTTAACTGCTCTGCTTCTTCTCTTGATGACATTTTATACCTGAGCGGAACTGTAGCTTCTAACATTGCCTTAAAATCTTTTAAATACACTGTTTATGTAGAAGATGATAATGATCCTCAGATAAACCAGCTTTACACAAGCAGCACAGATGCCATTTCCGTAGCTATAAAAAGCTATGACCAGGCTCCTGACTATTCAGAAAATCTTCTTGAAAACTACTGCTACAACCTTACAAGCGACTCTTCTTTAATTTACCAGTGGAGGGTCAACACAGCCGCTGCTGCAGACACCTTCGACGAAATCATAAGTAAAGGAAGCGGAACTTATACCGTACTGATTATTCTGGATGCAGATAACGGAGATACAAGTTCAACAAGCAGAAGCTTTACTCTCGATACCCACGCTCCTGTTCCGGAGCTTAATACCCTTACAACTTCAAAGTCCTTTACAAAAGACAGCAGAAAAATGTACTGGGTAAATCCAAAAAATCCTCTTACCCTTACCGGTCTTGTTACCGACAACTTCTCTTCTTCAAAGGCCTGTTCAAGCTGGATAAAAATTGTTGCCGCAGATAAAGACGGAAATGAAATTGACGGAAGTGAATGGTCACCGGAAGATGAAAATGGTAATTTAACTATACTTAAGGGCGTTAACACTCTTTCTTTTGAAATTCCTGCAAATACAATTTCTTCCGAATACTACGGTGCAAATATTTACATTTATTCAAAAGATGCCGCAAATAATACCGGAATTTCTGAAACAATAGCCCTTGCCTTTGATACGACAGGTCCAAAAGCCCGCCATGCACAAGACGGCAACGGAAAAGACATCTATTTTAGAATCGGGGACTACGATAACACAGACATCACTTCTGAAGATGAATTATGGAGTGACTCTCTTGATAAAAATGTAGGCGGAAAATATTCCACAACCACCTTTGGAAATGCAACTACGATAAAAGTCCGCGGTTATTATGACGACCCTCAAAGTGGCACAAAGATGGTTTATTACAAGCTTTATACAGAAGAGCCTGATCAGGCAACAATTAATACCTTCTTCAATAGTTATGAAAGCTTAAGCGACGGTATGTTTGCACCTTTTGCCGATGGTGAAATAGAGGAAAAAAGAGTTTTCTACACCGGCCTTGCCCAGAACGAAGAAAACGAAGCAACAAAAGGTCTTGTTGGAACAACTACTAATGGAAACGATGATGAAGGAAGCCAGACTCCTGTTTACAGCGAAGGTCAGATAAATTCAAAGTATTATGCAACAATTCCTTCCAACTTTGAAACTACCCTTTCAGGCCTTTCTGTTGGAAAAAATTACATTGCCTTTGTTGCAGTTGATTACCTTGGAAATGCAAGAAAAGATGCAATCACCGTAAAAAACGAAAACGATTCTTATTCAACCTACAACAATATCAGCCTTAACGTAGATACAGAAAGTCCTATTATTACCTGTAATCAGACAGGACAGCAGTTTACAAACGGAGTTTCAGAAATAAAACTAGACGGAAACTGTTACGATCTTCCTGACGATGGAACAATAGACTGCGCCGGTCTTAAGAGCATAAAAATCATTCTAAACAAGCAGACTATAGATGCTCAGATATTTGAACCTGAAAATGAAGGGGACACTTACACCTGGAAAGCCACAATTCCAATCTCATATCTGGCTAATCTTTCTTCGGGAAAAACCTACAATGTAAATGCCCTTGTTACAGACTATGCAGGCAACTCAAACTCTGCAAAACTCTTCAATCTTTCTTTTGATACAGAAAGTCCTCAGGTTGTAATAACAAATCCTCTTCCTTCAAGCGAAGATGAAGACAGCATAATCAACGGAAAAATCACCTTAAGCGGAAACGTTGAATATTCCGGCTCTGATCCTTCAAAGCTGGAGCTTTACTACTCTGAATCAGGACCCGACACAAGCCTGGAAGATCCGACTAAGCCAGATTTAAGCAGCCTTACCCTTATTAAAGAAATTAATGAATCTTCAAAAATTTACAGCTGGAAATTTGAAGACATTGATATATATACCCGCTCCGGCGTAACTGAAGATAATCCATGTAAGAAGGTTTATCTTATTCCTGTTGTTTATGATTATGCAGGCAACTGGCGGGCAGATTATTTTGAATACTATGTAAACCAGAACGCAGACCGTCCTGTTATTAATATTTCCAGCATGGATAACAGCGAATCATGGCTTACAAAAGATACAATTCAGGGAAGCATAAGTGATGATGACGGTATTAGTGAATTGTATATTTCTCAGAATCCTGAAAACTGGGGAAGTAAGCGCAGCGTAACAAACGGAAACTGGACCTATGAACTTAGCGGAGGAGACGGTGAAGGAAAAACCCTTTACTTTAAAATTATTGATAAAGAAGGAAAAACCTTTACCACCGGCGGAGAAAAGTTCAAAAGACCATACTATCTTTTTGCAGAAACTGATACTTCTTCAATTTCAGAAGAGGATTTTGGCTTAGATAACACAGATCCTATTATAGTTAATCTTGATACCAGCATTCCTCTTGTTGCAGAGCTTGGCCTTGTAAACGGCAGCGATGCTGCAAATCTTATAAGCGCTTCAACTGTTGCAGCAAGCCCTACCGATGCTACTTATAAAATCAGTGGAAACCGTTATATTGGTGGAGAAAGTAAATACTTTAAGCTTTATGTTCCTGTTTATGAGAAAAATCCGGTAACAATAAAGGCTCAGATTTCTGACTCAGACGGAAACGTAGAAACTTCAAAATACAATACCTGGTCAAACGGAAATCTTACTGCTATAAGCGGCGATGAAATTACCCTTAAAAAGGTTGATTCTGTAACTTATACTCCGGCTGAAAGTGGAAAGAGCTATCAATACTATGAATCTGAAGTTTTGACTGCAGGAAGCGAAGTTGTATCTGGCCTTAAAGCCATTACCATAACTGCTTTAGACAAGGCCGGAAACAAAACTCCGGTAACCAAGAACGTTCAAATGGATAACAGCGGCCCTGTAATTAAGATTTTCAGTCCTGCTACAAGAAGTGAATTAACCGGAAAAATTACAATTACAGGTTCTGCCATAGACGGTATTTCCGGCACAAAGAACATTTTCTATCATATTCCAACTAAAGCAGAAAGAGAGGAATGCGAAGCTTTAAGCAGCGAAGAAGGAAAAACTGCTTATCTTGCTTCTTTAAGCTGGAAAGGAAAACTTTCAAGTTCATCTTCTGCAACTATGTGGAGTTTTGTATTTGACGGTTCAGAAAACGATTCTTTTGAAACTTACGACAGTTCAAATTATGCCCTTTCTATAGAAAACGGTGTATACGAAATACCTGTTTACTTTAAGGCCGTTGATGAAGTCGGCAACTATACAATCTGTACAGACTTTATAATTAATCATAACCCGGACGGAGACAGACCTAAGGTTGAATTCACCTACCCTCTTGTAAGCAATTACGACAAAAATGCCACTTACATTACTCTTGGTGGAACAATCCGTCCAACCGGAACTGCAATAATTCCATCCGGAACTACAACCGTAAAAAGTGTTTACCTGCAGATTGCTGCTGCAGACAGCAGTTTCACTGACAGCGACAAGACCACGGCTTCTTCAAGGTACGGCTTTACTGTTGTAGATGCCTATACCGTAATAAACGAAATTAGGAATACTTCTTACTCATCTTCTACAAACTTTACAAGTGAACAGCTTAAGTCTTTAGGTTTTGCAAGTAAGGAAGAATTAGATTCCTGGTGGGGAATCTGTGCTAACGGTTCTGCTTCATGGAATATTGCCTTGAATTCAAACGAAAAAATGAATCCTCAGGGAAACAGCACAAATGATATTAAAATAAGGGCCTGCGCAGTAAATGCTGAAGGTAAAATGGGAGCCTGGTCCGGCGGAGACAACGTAATAGAAATCCACATTGATAACAAGGCTCCAGGCATTGAATACTCAATTAATCAGTATGATGCAGAAATAACATCTTCTACTGCTTCTACAGAGTTAACTGCAAAAGCATCACTTCCATACACTGCAGATATGTATTTAAGGGGAAGCTGGTACCTTGTTCTTGATGTTCTTGATGAATCGGGAATCAGTAAACTTGAGGTAAAGGAAGGAAATCAGACTCTTACAGCCGATACAGGATATTATACCTGTGCACTTTCTACAGAAGAAAAGAACGGTTACAGGGTATTTGTAAAAATTGCAAAGAGCAGCAGCTACACAATCTCTGCTACAGATATGGATACTGGTTCTACACCTCACACCGCAAGTCAGACCTTTGCCTTTACTCTTGATAACGATGCTCCAACTTTAGACAACATAAAAGGAAACGAAGCTCTTCTTTCTTTAACAGATGCTTATACTGCAAACTCTATTGTAAACAAAAATTATGTTTACACAATTTCAGGCGATTCAACAGATGAAGCTTCGGGCTTTAAGAATATTGCCTTCTACTTTATAAGAAAATCTGACAGTAAAAAGACCTTCTCTTCGGGCGAAGTAATTCTGGATCCTATGATTTCAACTTCAAGTGAAGACACAAAGGTTTCTCTTGAAGAATTAGAAAAATTAACAATCAAACAGAACGAAGATGAATTCTACCTCTACGCTAAAAAGCACTCAGGTTCTTCAGACAGCGAAAGCTTTACTTCAGACTCAGCTTATGATGAACATGTTCGCGTTGGCGGTTTAATTTTTATTGACGGTATTTACCGCCAGATTTCAAAAATTTCTGGAAACAAAGTAACCTTTGAACCATCTTCTACCAGCAGCCATAGCTCTGTAGATGCCTGGTTCCCTATTGCCCAGGTTATAGATAATACAAGTTCAGAAATTGCAACAGATCTTTCTACAAAACCGGTAACCTTCAAATCCGGAGATGACGCAGACACTATGCTTGAAAGCGTTACAAAATCTGGAAGTGTATGGAGTTGGGATGCCTCAATTCAGTCAGACAATCTTCCGGACGGTCCTCTTGCCCTTGTAATTCTTGCCTTTGATAACGCAGGAAACGTAAACGGAAAGACCATAAAGGCAAATGTTTCTAACAACGCACCTCGTCTTGCAAAAGTAACCTTTGCAACCGACTTGAACTCAAACAACAGCTTTGAAACAAATGAATGCGAATCATACGACCTTTACGGTAAAACCGCGGAATATCAGTCTGCCTATACTTTGAACTTTGAAAACTTTGGAACTTCATTCGGCTCAGGAATCTTTACTATTAAAGATAAGCTTGCAGTAATTCCTGAAGTTGTTGGCGGAAACTCATCTCTTCTACTTCTGGCAAAAAAAGATGCCGAAGATATTACTGCCATAGATAACACTGAGGGAACAAGATTTACTGCAGCAACTTCTAATCTTCCAGACCTTACAGCTTCTTATACAAGCAGCAAGGTTTACGGTTATATTCTTGATAACAGCTTTTTAGCAGGTAAGGATGATTATACAGACAATGAGGACGGGGAAGGAAAAGCCTTCAACTTTACCTTCTGGGACAACACAGAAGAATGTACAGCCGGACTTGATTCTCAAAATGCAGTTCTTTATGTAACTGATTTTATTATGGACCTTACCGACGGCAATAAACCAAAAACTGTTATTAATCCATTCTACTGGCAGGGCCTTAATGATAACTCAACCTATAATCCTTCAAAGGTAAAATCCTATGAATACCTGAAGGGTCACATAGAACTTGAAGATGACTTAAGCAGCGACTTAATTTCTGCCTATGAAAATGACCCTAAAGTTTCTGGAATTATCACCTTTACGGGAAGTGCTTATGATGATCATGCCCTTTCTAAGCTGACCTTTACCTTAAGCAATAAAGCAGGAATTGCCTACACAAACTTTAACAACATCACCATGGCTGAATATGATGAAGTAAATCATTCCTGGTCTAATACTGCCGCATGGAAGACAGCTAATCCGGACAGTGCTGCAAGCCTTGCTTCTGACGGCTATGAAGTTTTAATTGTAGACACAGGTTCTTCTATTGGCCATTATAATGATGAAACCTTCTTAAACCAGGAAGGTCATAAGATTTACTGGACACTTTCTATTGATACTTCAAAAATTGACACAATTGTTGCAGAAAATGTAAAGCTTACTGTTCTTGCAACAGATTCTTCTGGTCTTGTTACCGACCTTGAAGATACAGATAATAACAAGCCTGAGTATCAGATGGATGTTATGCCATATATTACAAATGTAACAACAAAGCTTTCATCTCTTAAAAAGAATAATCCTTCAATCTATTCAAGATCTGCCTTAGGCCACTACCCTGTTAAGAGTGACGAAAGCATTGCTATTGAAGGCTTTAATCTTGGCACAAATACAAGCATTGATGTTTCTTCTGTTGCAACTTCCGGTTCATATAATCTTCTGGTTGCCTACACAGAAGGAGAGAAAGAATTATCACTTCCTGCCTTAAACAACCTGAACAATAATGATGCAAGAGGCCAGTATTCTTATGATGAAGAAATTCCTATAACCGGAGATATTACTGCCTATAAGAATTATTACAACAGACAGCCAAACGGCGACAACAATAACCGCCTTACAGATGATATTTACCTTGAAATATGGCAGATAAACTCAGAAGCGGGAAAACCAATAGCAGGACCTTTATCTCAACCTGTAATGGCAATTAACCCTGTAAATAAACAGGTAGGATTTGCATTTGCAAATGGTCCTCTTCATTTTAGTATGGGAAGCACAAGTAAATCTTACGATGTTTGGGAACAGGGACTGGACTTCTGGACTAGTATTGGTTTTGCCTACGATGCAAACGGAAACTCTTTTGGAACTACTGCCGGAGGTGATATAAATGGTACACCAGATTCAGATTCGTTTGGTATATTTACAAGTAGATGGGGAAAGGGCCTGTATAATAACAAAGGTGGTCATAATAATGGAACTGGACAGTTAAGGTTAGAAATTCTTGGACAGGCAGAATCTACAGATGGTACTAATTTTAATGGAAATAACATTAATAAGCAGAGAATAAAATCACCATCGATTGCCACAACAGTTACTAGTACAACTGCAACAAGTACGAATGTTTATCTTGCTTACTATGATGAAGTTAATGATGAAATACGCTTTAAGTGGGGTATTTTTTCAAATGGTAACAATACGACAGGTCGAAGTCAAAATAATCTTTTCTATGATTATTATGGGCCAGAAAACGGAGATGGTGCAAAAGATTCTTCAACAAATACTCGTTCTTTGACAAAAACAAAAACTGTAGTAAGTTTACCATACACTCTAGAATATATTTCTCTTATTGCTGGTCAAACCAAGAATAAATATACTTTTGTTCCTGGCAATGCCAATACAAAATATACAGCTAATACTGCCGTAATGACAAATAAAACAGTACCTCAACCAGTTTGTGCCGGCCAGTATGTAAGTATTGCGGCCAAATATCAGGGTGGGGACACATATAATATTGGAACAGAAGAAGAACCTGTAAACTTTACAGACGACCTGGTTGTAGCAGTCTGGTATGATGCAACAAACAATCAGATGCTCTATTCATATAATACAGCACCTCAAAAAATTAAAGCCCCGACATATAAGGGAAATAATTATAATACTATCGATTCTTATTCTCAAAGTGCAACCGGCTGGTCTACTCCTGTAGCAGTATTTGGAGAAGGTAACGGTATAGGCGAATACTGTAAGGTGGCACTGGATGCAAACGGCAATGTTCATATTGCCTGCTATGACAATGCAAATGCAGATGTCTGGTATGCTTACATTGACAATTATGCAGCTCCGGAAAATGCAAAAACCTGTATTGTTGATTCTTACGGAATTGTTGGAACAGAACTTAATCTTGATGTTGCACTTTCAAATGGAAATCCAGTTCCTTACATCAGCTATTACGGAAGCAGTTGTGCCCGCCCTAAGATAGCCTTCTGGGCAGCAGGCACTTCCCTTGGCACAGCAAGTGGTGAAGATTCATTATATGGAGCAGAAGAAGAAGTCTTTACCGGAAACTGGGAAATAAGCATTATTCCAAGTACAAGTAAAATTTCTATAGACCATATTAATGTTGGTGTATGGAAAGATTCTTCCGGTAATCTTACCTGGTCAACTACAGATGGAAATGAACCTGGAGACGACAACATTGGAAGCATCTCGTATGATTCAACTAATTATGCAGGTGAAATTTACGGTAACGGTAGTAAGAATCCAATTTTGGGTTATGCCATTACAAAATCTGCCGGTGGCTACATAGAAACTGCCCAGATAAAATAAAATTACAGCAAAATGCGCAGAATAGCCCCCTAATGACTATTTTGCGCAAAAAAGCTATACTAGAAATATGAGTAACAACGAAAATCACAATAACGAAAAAAGAGATCCGCTCCTTTGTCACTGGGCAGATCAAATGGCAAATCAGATTATCCGCGAAAAGGGAGATTTGCCATCTTATACCTGTGCTTCAGGAATTACACCTTCGGGAACAGTTCACCTTGGTAACTTCCGCGAAATCATAACCGTAGACCTGGTCGTAAGAGCTTTGCGCGATCGCGGCAAGAATGTACGTTTTATTTATTCCTGGGATGATTATGATGTTTTCCGTAAAGTTCCAGCCAACATGCCTGACCCAGAAATCCTGGAAAAATATTTACGCTACCCTATTACAGAAGTTCCAGATACAACAGGCCGTAACGAAAACTATGCCCGTCACCACGAAGTAGATATAGAAACTCAGCTTCCACGTGTAGGAATTGCACCAGAATTCCTTTACCAGGCAAGCCGCTACCGTGCAAACCGCTATGCAGAAGGCATGAAAAAGGCCATGCAGAACCGCGATGTAATTAAGGCCTGCTTAAACGAGTACCGTGACGATGCTCATAAAATGAAACCGGAAGATGTATATTGGCCTGTAGCAATTTTCTGTGGAAAATGTAACAAAGACACAACAGAAATTACAGATTACGACGGCGAGTACGGAATTACTTATAAATGCGAATGCGGAAACTGCGAAACTGCAGACTTACGCACCTTCAAAGGCGCAAAACTCGGCTGGCGTGTAGACTGGCCAATGAGATGGAACGAAGAAAAAGTTGTTTTTGAACCGGGTGGAAAAGACCATATCAGTCCTGGCGGAAGCTACGACACAGCTAAACTTGTTTCTAAAAAAATTTATAACTGGGATGCTCCTGTTACAATGCGCTACGACTTTGTAAACTTAAAGGGAGTTCCTGGAAAAATGTCTTCTTCAAAAGGTAAAGTAATTGCCCTTCCTGATGCACTTGATGTATACCAGGCAGAAGTTTTACGTTATCTTTTTGCAGGAACCCGTCCAAACACCGAATTTGCAATTTCTTTTGACATGGACGTTCTTAAAGTTTACGAAGACTACGATAAAACAGAAAGAATTGTTTACGGAATTGACAAGGCTAAATCTGAAGATCACTTCAATAAAGAAAAACGCATTTACATGCTTTCTCAAATTGACGGTAAAATTCCAGAAGTTATGCCTTATCAGATTACTATCCGTCTTCTTTCTACAATGCTTCAGATTTATTCCGGAGATGCAGATGCAGTTATTAAGGCTCTTGGAGATGTAAAACCTGAACAGGAAGAAAGATTAAGAAGAAGAATTGCCTGTGCCTGGTTCTGGATTCAGCATTCAGCCCCAGACTGTGCTCCAGAATTCTGCTTCTCTCTTAGAAAAGACGGCAGCAAGGCTGACCTTAGCGAGGAACTTGTAAGCGCTGTAAAACGTGTTCGTGATGAAGTTGTTCCAAAAATCGGTACAGAAGCTTTTGCAACAGACAAAGACTGCCAGCAGGCTATGTATGATATTGCTACTGAACTCGGACTTGATGCAAAGGTTCTCTTTACAGCACTTTACAATGCTCTTATCAATAAAGACCAGGGCCCACGTCTTGCAAACTTTATGAAGATTATTGGAAAAGACGAACTTACAAAAATCCTATCTGTCTACTAAAATTATTGCCAGCATTACAAAATAAGGTAATGCCAGCAGGACAGAAGAAGGAATGCCGGGAATATAATTCTGGATATGGCTGGAAAAATAATCTGCAGCGCAGAAAATCAAAACTGCAAGAGATATTTTCCAGCCTTTCTTTTTGCCTAAAAAAACTGCCGCAAGAGCCATCCAGCCCCGCCCGCTCGAAATATTTGGAACAAAAGATTTTACTTTTATAACAAGAAAGCTTCCTGCCAGAGCCGCATAAAAGCCCGCTATAAGCCAGGAAAGTCCCCTGTAAAGTTCGGGATTCTCTCCCTTTGCCCTTAAAACACCAGAGTTATAACCAGATACCCTTATATATAAACCGCTTTTTGAAAAAAGCAGAAAAAGAATTCCACAAAGACAAAAAACAAGACTTAAAAGGGTAAAAATAATAAGAGCGCTTTTGTAATTTCCTATACTTTCATTAAAAGCTTCTGAAAACAAAACTCCCCTTGTTCCAAAAAGTTTTACAGAAAGAAAACTTGTCAAAAAGCCAAACAAAAGATTAAGGGCAATTCCGGAAATAAAAACATGGGCCTTAAATTTATAAACAATAAAATAAAAAAGAGCACATAGAAAAGAAGAAAGCAAAGCAGAAAGAAAGATGCCTGCAAAAAGACTTCCTGTATAATAAGTTATGGCATAAGTTGTAAAGCCTGCAAAACAGATTAAACCTTCCAGAAACATTACCATTACACCGGCAAACTCTGTATAAAGAGCGGCAGCAGAAGATAAAAGAAGGGGGCAGGAAGAAGAAATTATATCAAAAATCATGCGCTTCTCCTTTTTGTAAGATTTTTAAATATTGAAAAGATATTTTCATAAGGCATGGCAAAAATAAAAATTATCAGGGCCTGAATAAGACTTGAAATATCATAGCCGGCATTTGAATACATTGCATAATTATCTGAACAGATTTTTATAAAGCCCATTGCAATGGAAGAAGGAATTATAAAAAGAGGATTTGCTCCGGCAATAAGGCAGACACATAAACCGTTCCAGCCCATTCCGGCATAAAAGCCTAAATGACAGGTATAGTAAGTTCCGCAGACTGCAAAGGCTCCGCATAAACCATGAAGGCCGCCCGAAATTATTGCAGAAAAGTTTTCTATTTTATTTCCATCATAACCTATATAAGAAGCAAATTTTCTGGATTTTCCGTAAATGCAGATTTGCTGGCCCCATCTTGTTTTATAAATAAAATAAGCTGACAGGAGGCAGAGCAGTATTGAAAATATAAAGGTCAGGTTTAGTGAGGAAGGCTGCAGAATACTAAAAAACTCAAACTTATGATTTATAAAGGCTGTAGCCAGAAGATTTCCTTCCCTGCTTCTGAAAGGTCCTGCAATAAGTCCGTCAATTACCGGAATTACCGCAAGAGAAATTAAAAAGGAGGTAAAAAGAAAATCAGCTTTTTTATAGCGCTGCATAAGGGCACTTAGAAAACTCATTAAGGCACTTACCATAAAAGAAAATAAAAGCGCCAGAGATACAGCAATTATAAAAGGAGTATTTTTTAAAAGGTTCAGCGTTATGGCACAAACAAAGCCGCCTGCATAAATCTGTCCTTCTCCACCAAGATTAAAGCGGCCGCTTTTTATAATAAGAGCATCGGCCAGGGCAGCAAGCATGTATAAAGAGGCCAGGTTTAAGGATTGTCCGAAATAATACAAATTCATTTTTTAGCCTCCAGTACAATTATTTTTTTCTGACCAGATAAAAAGTCATTGAGTTTTGAAATTAACCTTCTGCAGGCCATAAAATCCAGCCCCTGAAAAGGCTGGCATAAAATCAAAATGTCAGGATTTATGGAAAGCTCTCTTTCCAGTATGATTCTTTGCAGCATTCCCCCGCTAAGGTTCACTGCCTTTTCCCAACTTTTTATATTAACTTCTGCCTTTTCCAGTATTTTATTGCAGGCCGCTTCAAGACTCTTTTTATCTGCAAACTTTTCGTGGGCAGTTGTAATCTGCAAAACTGTAAGGGAAGGATCAGACGCTGTAAAAGTTCTGTCCGAAGGAATTATTCCATATTTTAAATTATCCTTTTTATTCCTTACCAGAAGTTCATTTTCTTTTTCTATTAAAGCCCTGGGATTTTCGCTTTGAATTAAGGTAACATTTTTATTTGCTATAAAAGCCTTATATTCTTCCAGCTGAGTAATATCCTGCTTAGAAGTATCATCATACAAAAGTTTTAAAATTTCGCTCTGACTGCACTTGTCCGCACTTTTTTCTAATTCAACCTTACCCTTTTTTAAAAGAACTATATTATCAGATTCCTGCAGGGCTTCTTCTATAAAGTGAGTAATTAAAAGAACTGTAAGTCCCCCTTCCACCTTCTTATGCAAATAGTCAAAAAGCCGGTTAGCCTGACTCTTGTTTAAAAGGGCAGAAGGCTCATCAAGAATTAAAAAGAGAGGCTCCTTTAAAATAATTCCAACAAAAGAAAGGAAGAACTGTTCAGAAAGAGTGAGATCACCCGCTATGGTGTTGAGACTTCTTTGTGGAAGAAAATAATTAAGAAGAGAGATGGCCGCCTTAGTATCCAGCTTTTTCTGGCCAAGCAGGAGATTTTCTTTTATGGTAACCTGCTCACACAATAGAGGGCGCTGGTGAACACACATAATTCCATGCTTTATAGCCTCTTTAGGAGTTTTATAATTTACCCTCTTTTGATTAATTAAAATTTCTCCGGAAGAAGGAAGTATATCGCCTGCAATTATTCCGGCCAGAGTAGATTTTCCGGCACCATTTTCTCCAAGCAGGGAATATATTTTTCCTTCTTCGAAGTTTAAAGTAACTCCATCCAGAACTGTTTTATATGTAAACTTCTGAACTAAGTTATTTAATTGTAACATTACCTGTTTTTATATCCTCAATTAAGGCTGCCATTTTATCTCTGATTGACTGATCAACTGTAGAAATATAGAGAGGATTATCCTGAACAAAGTTGATATAGCCTTCTTTAATTCCTACCATATCAGCCTTTCCCCATTCAACCTGGTCATTAAGATATTTGTCGGTAATTTCTCTGGACATTTTTTCCTGAGCCATTGTTGAACTTGAAATAATTACGCCAGGTGCCTTTGAAAATCCATCATCATCAAACCAGGTAATGTAGGCTCCTTTTTCTTTACAGGAAGTAATAACTCCCTGGGAAGCGCCGCCGCAAATAGGAAGAATTACATCAACTCCAGCCTTAATAACTGCGTCAGAAAGTTCTGCTCCCTTTGTTGCGTCGTACCAGTTACCTACAACCCTGAATTCGACAGATGAAAGATTATTTGCAGCCTTTGCACCTTTTTCAAAATAAGGAGCAATAACTTCGTTCATAACAGGATATTCCTGAGCTGCAATTAAAGCCAGTTTATGGCTTTTAGAAAAAAGACCTCCGATGTAACCAGTTACATATGACTGCTCATACTGATTATAGCAGACTGTATAGATATTTGGATTTCCCTCTGCAGTTGCATCCAGAAGAATGTATTTCTGCTTAGGAAATTTTTTTAAGATTGGAAGAACTAAATCTGGTAATGAAGGATTTGAAGAAATAATTACATCATATTCATTACTTGCGGTAAGGGCTGTAAGCTGACTTGACCATTCTGCCTGGTTAGTACCGGCTTCCATTACAAAAAGCTTTACCTTAACATCGTTTTTCTGATTGTATTCATTTACGCTTGCTTCAACACCGTCTCTTAACATCTGATAGACAGGACTGTTATCGCAGATACCAGGAATAAAAAGCGCTATTGATTTATTTGCTTTTTTTGAAGCACAACCAAACAAAGTAAAAGTAAAAATTGAAATTAATAAAAGTAAACGTCTCATACCCTTATTTTAGTTTTATATAAAACTATCGTCAAGAGCTTTTTGTAAAATTATTGTATATTCGGTTCAGATAGTTTAGAAAATCCTTTTTTTCTTCTTCGGAAAATCCGTCGTAAAAGGTATTTAAGAGCTGGGCAGAAATGTCGCAGGTTATTTTTTGAAACTGCTGGCCTTTTTGTGTAAGAGAAATAAACTTGCTTCTTCCGTCGCTGTTAGAAGGACATTCTTCTACATAGCCTTCTTTTATAAGTTTTCTGACCAAAACTGTAGTTGTAGACTTATCGCGGTTAATTTTTGCAGATAAATCTTTCATTGTCATTTTTTCATTTATACTTAATTGAAAAAGAATATTTCCATGTGAGGAGGCAAAATCGTCAAAGCCCATTTTCGACAGTTCTTTTATAAGAAAATCGGCGGTTGTAGTGTGGATTAAAGAAAGGAGCGAAATACTTGAATCAATATTATTCTTCATACCTTATTATTCTACCACTTTTTTATTGTTTTTAAATCTAATAATTGCTATCTTTAACTTATGTACGGATTTTTACTCAAAAAAAGTTTTTGTGATGGTTGGGATAACCTGCTTTCTCTTGTAGTTACCAATGTAATAATTCTTTTTGCTACTATGGGACTTTTGACTCTTGCTGCTTACGCTGCAAAATTAAGCAATAATATTGTATTTGCCTTGCTCTTTGTTGTCGCATGTATAATAATTTCCATTCTGGTATTTGCTTATGGAGAACTGGCAGCTGATATAGCAAACTTTAATGGAGTTTCTCTTGTAGAATACTTTAAGCAGATTCCTAAGGTTTTAAAAGACGGAACTTTATTTGGTCTTTTTATTTCTGCAGCCGCTATTGTTTCTTTGCTTGCTTTTGACTATTACTTTTTACAGATGCAGAGTCTTGTAGGCGTATTTTTAGGAGGCTTAATTCTCTGGTGTGACATTTTCCTTATTCTGGCCCTTCAGTGGTTCCTGCCAATCCGTTCCCTTATGCACAACGGCTTTAGAAAATGTCTTAAAAAATCCTTTATTGTATTTTTTGATAATACAGGCTTCAGTCTTTTAGTTGCCCTTTATTCTTTAGTATGTCTTATTCTGACAGTTTTAACAGTCGGTTTTGTTCCCGGCGCAAGCGGAATATTAATCAACACTACAAATGCATTAAGAATCAGACTTTATAAATACGATTATCTGGAAGAACATCCTGAGCTTCAGGGTAAACGGGACAGAAAAAAAATACCATGGGAAGAACTTATCTACGAAGACCGCGAAACTCTTGGGCCTCGTAAATTAAAAAGTTTTCTTTTCCCATGGAAGGAAGAAAATAAATAAGATTTCCTTTAGAAAGAAAAATTATTTAGACATAAGAGAGGTCTTGGTATCTACTTTTACCTGACCTTCTCCATTCTTAAGAAGAGAAATTGCAATCTCTTTGCCATTTGAAGCCATATGAGCTACTGTGGTAAAGAGATTTATTTTTTCTGCATCAAGAGTATCTTTTAACTTGTCAGCTTCTGAGGCATAAGAGAACCAGGCTGTCATCTTTTCCTTTTTAACAAAATCTGCAAAAAGACTAAAATCTTCTTTAGATGTATTTGCAAGATTAAGACCATCCAGAACCAGAGTTGCAATTTTTGATCCGCCTTCATTCAGGGCCTTAATTGTGTTTACAACCTTAGGTAAAGTAAATGTCTCCTGATTAAAGTTCAAAATTGTTCTGTTACGAACAATATCTTCACTTATTTCTGAAAGATTACTGATATTCTTCTTTTTAGTAATTTCTGCAAGTACACTGGAATACCAGGAAATAACATTAGAAGAATGCTGGTCAAAAGAAACATGAACAGTTGCTTTATCTTTGATTAAAGAGTCAAGGCCGAACTGTACTAAAACAGAGGTCTTTCCCAATCCCTTTTTAGCTGTTACAAGTCCCATTTCTCCATCTTTTAATGCAGGGCTTACCTTTTCAAAATACTGAACAGGGCTATATTCAATTAAATCTTTCTTTTCCATAACAGAACCTCACTTGTAGTAATTTGAATAACAAAAGTTATCTTTAATATAATAACACATAAGAAGAGTAAAACAACAAAAAAAAACACCGCCTGAATAATCATCAGACGGTGTCTTACAAGTTTTAAGCTAAAACTTATTTGTTACCTTTAGCTTTTTCTTCCTTGTATTTAGCGATAAGTTCTTCTGCAACATTGTTTGGAACTTTACCGTATTTTAAGAATTCCATTGTGAATTCACCTTTACCCTGAGTTGAAGAACGGAGGATAGTAGAGAATCCGAACATTTCAGAAAGTGGAACTTCTGCGTTTACTGTAGATGTATTGTTTTCATCTGTTGAATCAACAATTACACCACGTCTCTGGTTGATAAGACCAAAGAGGTTACCCTGGAATTCTGTAGGTGCAGACATCTGTACCTTCATGATTGGTTCAAGAATTGCAGGTTTAGCTTTCATATAACCTTCGCGGAAAGCACCAATAGCTGCTGTCTGGAATGCGTTATCGTTAGAGTCTACTGGGTGTGACTGACCATCATTGATAGTTACTTTAACACCTACGATAGGAGCTCCAATTAAAGAACCTTCTTTCATAGCTCTCTGGAAACCTTTATCACAAGAAGGAATGAATTCGTTAGGAATTGCACCACCCTTAATTGAGTCTACGAATTCGTAGTCTTTATCTGCGATTGGTTCCATGAATCCTGCTACACGACCATACTGTCCAGAACCACCAGACTGTTTTTTATGTGTGTAGTTGAAGTCACCCTGTGCAGTAATAGATTCGCGGTAAGCTACCTGTGGTGCACCTGTAATAACTTCACAGTTGTATTCACGTTTCATACGTTCAACATAAACATCAAGGTGTAATTCACCCATACCTCTAATGATTGTTTCATTAGATTCAGGATCTGTATAAACACGGAATGTTGGGTCTTCTTTTGTAAAGCGGTTTAAAGCTTTAGACATCTGCATTTCAGCCTGTTTGTCCTTTGGTTTAATAGACAAAGAAATAACAGGTTCTGGAACGTACATAGAAGCCATAGAGTAGTTAACTCCACCACTTACGAATGTATCACCAGAAGCACAGTCTACACCGAAGAGTGCAACGATATCACCTGCACAACCTTCGTTGATATCTTCCATCTGAGCAGAGTTCATACGTACAAGACGTCCAACCTTGAATCTCTTCTTTGTACGTGTATTGTAAAGTTCTTCACCCTTCTTAATTTTACCCTGGTAAACACGAGTATAAGTAAGCTGACCATACTGACCATCATCAAGTTTGAAACCAAGTGCAACACAAGGTTTGTTATCAACTGATTCAAGTTCAACTTCAGCTTCGTTGTTATCAAGATCAAGAGCAACGTTGCGAACTTCGTTTGGAGCTGGAAGATAGCGAACAACTGCATCAAGTAAAGGCTGAATACCTTTGTTTACGTGAGCTGAACCACAGAATACACCTACAAACTGTTCAGCCAAAGTACCTTTACGAATTGCAGCAATAATTTTATCTTCTGCAACGCCATCGTATCCGTTTTCCATGATTTCTTCCATAAGAGAATCATCGAACATAGAAGCTGCGTCAAGAAGTTCTTCACGATATTTTTCTGCATCTGCCTGCATGTTAGCAGGAATTTCAGCGATACGAAGATCTTCACCATTTGGACCATCGAAGTAGATAGCCTTCATGGCAACTAAGTCTACAACACCCTCAAGTTTGTCTTCGAGACCGATTGGTAATTCCATCATGTGAGAGTTAAGACCAAGTTTTTCGCGTACCTGATTACATACACGAATAGGATTTGCACCCTGGCGGTCACATTTGTTTACAAATGCAACACGTGGTACATGGTAGCGTTTAAGCTGACGGTCTACTGTAATTGACTGTGACTGAACACCAGCTACAGCACATAAAATCATAATAGCACCATCAAGAACACGAAGAGAACGTTCAACTTCTACAGTAAAGTCTACGTGACCCGGTGTGTCGATAAGGTTAATTGTGTAGTCTTTCCACTGAACCTGAGTAGCTGCTGACTGGATTGTAATACCGCGTTCGCGTTCCAGTTCCATGTTATCCATTACAGCACCGACACCGTCTTTACCACGAACTTCGTGAATTGCATGAATCTTGTTACAGTAGAACAAGATACGTTCTGAAGTTGTTGTTTTTCCTGAGTCAATGTGGGCACTGATACCGATATTTCTTACTTTTGAAATATCCCAAGCCATATTGTTACCTCTTTTAAAAAAAAATTCCTATAATAAGTTTTATTATTTTAGTGAATTCCCTTGTGATATTCAACTAGTCCGAGGGGTCAAATTGTAATTTTACTTCTGCCTTTGCATTTATGCTGATTACTTTTACCTTAAAAGTGGTCTTAATTCCAAAGTTTAATGCAGAGGAATAAAGTTTTCCCCCTTTAAAATCCTGTGAAAAAGCTGAAGAAAAAATTATTTTTTTATCCTGTACACAGGAAGCTGAATACCTGTGACTAAAAGTATAGCCGGAAGAGGCATTGGAAAAAGTAAAGGAAGCCTGAAGGGAGAGGTTTGTATTGTCCAGGTAAATTATATTTGTAAGGGTGATTTTTTCTGAAGAAAAAGCCGTGCGCAAATGCGGGCCCGAAGAGTCAACTTTCAGACTTGTAAGGGAAGAAAGGCCTGCAGAAAAAAGAGAAGCAGAAACTTGAAAGCCTGCGGCAGTTTTTAAAGTGTGACTCTTTTCCATTAAGTTTATAGAAACAAAATTATTAAGGCCGGCTTTAAAAAAAAGGGGATTTTTTATTTTTATAATATTTTTATACTGCAGGCCTCCCCTTACTTGAAGCAGGGGATCTAAAAAGCTTTTGTCTGCAAGAAAGACATCTTCGTAAGGATTATAAAAAGCAGAAAGTGTGAAGATAAAATGTTTTAAGGTTAATTTGTTTTCGCTTTTAAAAAGACAGTTTAGCTTGCCCAGAGGAGAAAGATAAGTGTCCAGCTTAAAGGACGTTACAAGATTATTCAGCTTCAGGCAGTTTTGAAAATCCAGGCAGTGAAGCTTTCCTCCATGGAAATAATAATCTGAATGATTAAACCAGGAAGAAAAATCTCTGTCGCCGTAGGGAAGCTGAGCATAAGTAAGGGAAAGAGAAAAAAGATTCTTTTTATTTATTTTAAAATCCTTATAAAAAGACAAAAGCATTTCTTTAGATTCAAAAGCATAAAAAGAATTCAGTTTAAACTTTCCGGGAAGAACTTTTTTATTAACAAAAGCAAATTCAGAAAAAATGGAAAATTCATCTGGAAAAGAGGAGTAAGAATTAAGGACCGATGTAAGACAATTTACACCAGACTTTACACTTCCAAAAGGAGTAATTGAAGATGTAAAGGAAGGATTTTTTAGGCTGCTGAAAGAAGCTCTTGCACTTATGCTTCCGCATTTAAAAGTACAGGGAAAAGTCTTCCAGAAGGCATCTGTCCATAAGGCAAGACCATAGTTTTTTGAATCTGATTTTTGATAATAGGAAAGCTGACAAAAAGAAGTATCGAGCTTTACGCCGTAAGCAAAGGGCTGAAAAGTAACTTCCACAGCTGAAAGTGCCTTTTTTCCGGAGAAAAAAATTAAAAAAGCAAGAAAAAAACATTTTATCTTCACACAATATTATTGTGTAAAAAAATCACTTTTAACAAAAAATATAAAAAATAATGAAAAATAATAAAAAAAAAGGACCGGAGCATAAGTCCGGTCCCCTTTACAAGGCAAAGCTTATTACTAAAGCTGTGTGCTTGTACTTGTAATGTAGCTTTCTGCCTTAGAAAACTCGCTGATTTTAATAATCTTAGATTTCCAGTATTCTGCTTCGCTCTTTGTTGTATATGGACCAACTCTTACACGATAGAAAAGATTGTCTTTTGAATCTTTGTAAGTAAAGATATCGGCTGTAATTTTGTTTTCGTCCAGAACAGAGCGGGCACCTTCAGCAGCTTTTTTGCTTGAATATGCGGCAACCTGTACCCAGAACTGAGTTTTTGTTGCAGGAGCCTTAGCAGAAGAAGCTGTTTTAGCAGAAGTATTTGCTTTAGCAGAAGCTGCAGTTGAAGAAGTATTTGCCTTTACTACGCTGCTTGTTTTTGCACTTGCAGCTGGGGCAGTTTTTTCTGCAGCATTATTTTTCTTAGAAACAGAAGTCTTTACCTCTTCTTTAGCAGGAGCACTTTCTGTTTTAGCAAGATAATAATCTGAAGCAGTATTTGCAGCTGGAGCAGAAGTTTTTACATCTTTTGCTTCACTGTCTTTTACTTCAACTGTGATATTTACATCAGGAAGAGCAGTTGCTGTTACTTCCTGAGCATTTTTAAGGGCATTAAGATCAATTGTTGTTGCTTCCGGAGTATTTGTGTCAAAGCCGTAAACATTTGCATTTTCTGCAAAAACGGTTAAATCGTTTACGCTTAATTCTGTTGGAGTCATAACCGGTTCATTCATAACCCAGCCATCATCAACTGGAAGTGGCGCTGGTTTTGCTTCCGGAATATTTCTTGTAATTGTCTGCTCAACTTTTGGCGCTTTTGGATAAACAATAAAGGCTGCACCTAAAACAAATAACAAAAAAGCACCAACTGCAGCAATAATCCATAATGTCTTTTTCTGATCCATAATTTTTCCTCTTTGCACCGGTTAATTGGATTTTTACCGGCCACCTTATTCAAAATATCGGATTTTAGAAAAATACCTTTAGGATTTTTTAATTGGAAATTACAATTACATTATCACTTTGTCTGCGGTAATTTTTTAATAAAGCTCTCTGAGAATAAAAACGCTTAAAAATCTGCAGGTAAGAAAGTCCGTCTCTTTTTCTTGCCCTGAGCATTCTTTTTATAAAAGAAGCCTTTACGTATAAAACTGCCTGACATTTTTTTAAGAGCTCCGGAGTTTTATAAAGAACGGTTGCATTGATTATGCTTTTACTGTTTGCAGAAGTAAATTCATCTATCATGCCGGTAATAACCGGGTAAACTATTGCTTCCTGTTTTGCCATAAGACCGGCATCTGAAAATAAGAGGCGGCCAAGTTCCCTGCGGTTTATATTTCCGGCAGCATCAAGAATGCTGATATTGCGCTTTTTTGCTTCGTCCTCAAAGGCCTGCACTATAGAAGCTTTTGATTTTTCAATTGCCTTGTGAACAAGAATATCTGCATCTATACTTTTCCAGCCTTCTTTTTCCAGCTGCTCAGATACATAGTTTTTTCCGGCCGCCATAGGACCTGTAACGCAGATGATTTTCAGAGAATCCACTTTTTCCTTTAAGTCATCATACTTAAACATTAATGGAACTCTCCCCAGTTTTTTCCGTATTCTACAGACACCCTTAAAGGCACGCTGAGTTTTACTGCATTTTCCATTTTGTCTTTAATAATGGCAATGGTTTCATCAATTGTTTTCTGGTCATCAGGGCATTCAAAAATCAATTCATCATGAACCTGTAAAAGCAGTTTTGCAGGAGATTTTTTTTCTTTTAAGGCCTCTGACACGGAAATCATGGCAAGTTTAACAATATCTGCTGCAGAGCCCTGTACAGGTGAGTTTACGGCAATTCTTTCTGCTGCGGCCTTTTCTATTTTGTTTTTACTGTTGATGTTTAAAATCGGACGGCGACGGCCAGAAAGAGTTTCAATATAGCCCCTTGCAGAAGCTGATTCTATTGTTTCGTTTATAAATTTTTCTACATCTGAATACATATTAAAGTATTCCTGTATAAAATTTGCTGCCTGGGTACGGCTTATTCCCAGGTCCTGGGCAAGACGGAAGGCAGACATACCATAAATAACACCAAAGTTGATGGTTTTTGCTGTACGTCTCATCTGAGCTGTTACAGCTTCGGCAGGAACCTTGTAAATCATGGCGGCAGTTGCCTTATGAACATCAGTGCCTTCTAAGAAAGATTTACACATATTTTTGTCGCCGCTTAAATGGGCAAGTACTACAAGTTCAATCTGGGCATAATCTGCAGAAATTAAAACTTTTCCTTCCGGAGCGGTAAAGGCCGAACGGATTTTTCTTCCTGCATCAGATTTTACCGGAATATTCTGAAGATTAGGGTCACGGCAGCTTAAACGGCCGGTAGCAGTTCCAGTCTGAACAAAATCTGTATGAATGCGGCCTTCTTTATCTACCAGTTTTGGCAGGGTTTCTACATAGGTTGACTGGAGTTTGGCAAGTTCACGATATTCCAGAATCATTTTTGGAACACAATCTTCGTAAGCAAGCTCTTCAAGAACTGAAGTATCTGTTGAATAACCGGTCTTAGTTTTTTTACCAGGCTTGAGCCCGCGTTCTTCGAATAAAACTGTCTGCAGCTGTTTTGGAGATGCAATATTAAACTCGTGGCCAACTTCCTTATAAATATTATTCATAACAAGGTTTAAGGCCTGTGTCAGTTCCTGGTTATAAGAATTAAGGAAAGCAGTATCAAGATGTATTCCCTGCATTTCCATCTGGGTAAGGAGAGGAAGCACCTGCATTTCCATATTGAAGAGTTTTAAGTCAGGATTTTTTTCCATCTGCTTTTTATAAAGCTTAAGGGTAAAATCTGCATCTTCTGCTGCATATTTATAAGCCTGCTCTAAAGGAACATCTGCAAAAGTCTGACCTTTTTTTACAATATCTGTAAACTCAATTCCTTTAAGACCAAGCTGTGTTTCGCCAAGATATTCAAGACTATAACCGTTTTTACCTGTTCTTTCAGGATTATTAAGCCAGGCTGCAATCATTGTGTCATAAATTTTACAGGCAATTAATTTTTCAAACTCTTTTTCGCCCGCTGCATTAAGTAAAACCTTAAAATCAAACTTGGCATTATGAAGAACAAGGGTTACATCTTTATTTAACAAAAGCTTAGAAAGAGATTTGAGGGCATCTTTCTGGCTTATATAATCTGTACTTGTAAATAAATCGCTGTCTGACTGCTGTAAAGGAACATAAACTGCCTTTCCTTCTTCATAACAAAGACTGAAGCCTAAAAGACTGCAGCTGAAGGTATCGAGGCTGGAAGTTTCTGAATCATAGGCAAGGATTTTTTCGTTGCTTTTAAGGAAAGCATCTATATAATCTTCAAGTTCAGAAAGTTTTGTAAGGGCACGGTAAGAGCTGGTATCGTTTTCTTTTACTTCGAGTGCAGGCTGGTCAAAGGAATCTGCCTGCAAAGTCTGGGCCTGAGACTGCATAGACTGGGCTTCTGCCTTCAGACCAGCAGCTTCCCCCGGCGCAACTTCCTCTTGCACAGTTTCTGAATCTGAAGCGCTGTTCTTGAGGGCAAGTTCTGCATAAGATTTTGCAACATTAAATACTTCGTATTTAGAAAGAACCTTTGCGGCAGAAGAAAAATCATAAGCTGCAGGCCCCGCATTCAAAGCCTGATCAATTTCTGAACAAGGAACTTCGCTGCAAAGTTTTACGAGTTTCTGACTGAAATATGCAGAATCCTTACCGTCAATAAGCTTTTTCTGCATGGCTCCCTTAATTTCGTCTATATGCTCATAGATTCCATCAAGATTACCATAATCGTTTAATAATTTTGAAGCAGTTTTTACTCCGACTCCGTTTACACCCGGAATGTTGTCGGCAGAATCCCCATAAAGGGAAAGCAGATCAAGAAGCTGGGAAGGCTCAACGCCCCACTCCATTTTTACGCCTTCGCTTGTAGTAATTTTCCAGGTGGCTGCACCGCTTTCAGGCTTTAAAATCTGAGTATTATCTGTTACCAGCTGCATTAAATCCTTATCACCACTAAGGATGCGGCAGGGACGTTTTTCTTCTTCGCACTTTCTTGCAACTGTGGCAATAATATCATCTGCTTCATAACCATCACATTGTAAAACGGGAATTCCCATAGCCTGCAAAACTTCTTCAATCCAGGGAATCTGTGCATGAAGGTCATCGGGAGTTTTATTTCTGGTTGCCTTATACTGCTCATACATCTGATGGCGGAAAGTTTTAGTTTTTGAATCCATGGCCGCAAAAAGACACTCTGGTTTATAGTGCTGCAAAACCCAGTGAAGATTTCTAAAAAATCCGAACAGGGCAGAAACATTCTCGCCTTTTGAATTTGTTAATGGGCGGGAAATAAATGCAAAATAGCAGCGGAAAATTAAACCGTAGCTATCGAGAATATAAACTGTATTTTTGTCTTCTGCTGCCATAATTTAAATCCTTTAATTCTTTAACAAAGTTCTTGTATGCTCTAAGGCTGAATTAATATTATCAAAAATATGTTCACGGCCAATTAAATCTGCAAGACCGCTTTTTTCAAAAAGCATGTAAGGCTGGGTATGGATTCCAGAAATTACAATTGTAATTCCCTTACGATCGCAGGCCTGCTTACACTGTTCCAGGGCTTTTACACCGCCGGCATCAAGGTAAAGGGTATTTCTCATTCTTAAAACAAGCACCTTACAGTCTGCCTGGGCTCTTTCTGTAGCAAGTTCAAATTTTCTTACAGTTCCAAAGAAGAGAGGTCCTTCAATTTCGAATACAATTGCTCCCTGTGGAATATCAAGGTCTTCGCCAGGCTGATCTTTTTTAATTCCGCCTGTCATAATCTGTCTTTCGTTCTGAACTTCACTTAAATCTATCATCTTCTTAATAAAGAAGAAGGCTGCAAAACCTAAACCAACTTCAATGGCAACGGTAAGGTCAACAAAGACTGTAATTACAAAGGTGATTAAGAAAACAAAAATATCTGATTTCTGTCCTTTTATAAGGGCTTTAATTGCAGGGAAACCTGCCATGTTCCAGGCAACGTTTATTAAGATTGCGGCCAGAGCAGGCATTGGAATATAAGCGGCATATTTTCCAAAACAAAGAAGAATTAAAAGCAGGGTCAGGGCATGAATGATACCTGCTACCGGAGTACGTCCGCCGTTTTTAATGTTGGTTGCAGTTCTTGCAATTGCACCTGTAGCAGGAATTCCACCAAAAAGTGGAGAAGCAATATTTGCAATTCCCTGAGCTACAAGTTCCATATTTGAATCATGTTTAGCACCAATCATCCCATCTGCAACAACAGCAGAAAGAAGGGATTCAATAGCTGCTAAAACTGCAATGGAAATGGCAGAAGGAAAGAGGGCTATCATTGTTTTTATGCTGAAGTCTGGCAAAACAGGTTTTAATTCTGTAATGCGGGGAATACTGAAATGAGCAGAACCGTCTGCAAAGGTTCCGATTGTATCGCAGCTTAAATTGCAGAACTTTTTAAGAAGAACTGAGGCAATAGTTGCAAGTACAATAACAATAATTGATCCCGGTATTTTTTTAACAAATCTTGCCCAGATAAAAATAAAGGCAAGGCAGATTACTGCCATTATGGTTGAATAAAGATTTATTGTAGAAAAAGATTTTGCAAAGGCAATCATCTTTGGAAGGAAGTCGCCGGGGAGTTTTGAGTATTCTTCGCCAAGGATTAGCATTGGGGTAGAAAAATCCGGATGCAGGCCAAAGAAATCGCCAATCTGACCGGATGCAATTGTTACTGCAATACCGGCTGTAAAACCTGTTACAATAGTATATGGAATAAACTTTACAAGACCACCCATCTTAAAAACACCAAGCAGAATTAAAATAATTCCGGCAAGGATGGTTGAAGTTGCAAGGCCTCCAAGACCAAACTGGTCAACAATTCCATAAACAATTACGGCAAAGGCTCCGGTTGGACCTCCAATCTGAACGCGGCTGCCACCAAAGGCACTGATGCAGAAACCTGCAATAATTGCAGTGAAGATTCCTGCGGCTGGGCCGACTCCCGATGCGATGGCGAAGGCGATGGCCAGCGGGAGGGCTACAATTCCAACAATAATTCCGGCAATTAAATCGCTCAGAAAGGCTTTTGAATTATATCCTTTTAAAGAGTTAATAAGTTCGGGCTTCATAATTATATAAGTTCTCCTCTAAATGTATTTCCACTTAATTCTGTTATTTTTACTTTTACAAAAGTTCCAATTTTATTTTTTTCTGCCTTAAAGGCAACCTTTTCGTGCTGTTCTGTCTGACCAAGAAGTTCGTCTTTATTATCACGGCTTACAGATTCAACCAGAACTTTTACAACTTCGCCTACCCTTTTGCTCATCTGTTCATGGGTATGCTCCAGCTGAAGATTTATAACCCTCTGAAGTCTTTCCTTGCGGACTTCTTCCGGAAGCTGTTCCCATTTTGCAGCAGGAGTTCCCTCACGGGGATTGTAATAATACATCATTGCAGATTCGTATTTTACTTCCTTCATTAAATTAAGGGTATCTTCAACATCTTCTTCTGTTTCGCCAGGAAAGCCCATCATAATATCTGTTGTAAGAGATACTTCAGGAATTTTTTCCCTGATTCTTTTTACAAGATTAAGATACTGTTCCCTGCTGTAGCGGCGGTTCATTTTTTCAAGGATTCTGCTTGAACCGTGCTGTACAGGAAGATGAATATGACGGCAGATTACTTCTTCTTTTGCAATTACATCAATTACATCATCTGTAAAATCTTTTGGATGGGAAGACATGAATCTGACCCATTCAATCGGAGATTTTATTTCGCGAAGATGGTCTGCAATTTGCTGTAAGAGGCCTGCAAAATTAAGGCCCCTGTCATTGTAAGAGTTTACATTCTGACCAATAAGGGTGATTTCGCGAACTTTATATTTTGAAAGAATATCAATTTCGTTTAAGATTTCGTCTACAGGACGGCTGCATTCTCTTCCCCTTACATAAGGGACAATACAATAAGTACAGAAATTGTTACAGCCGTGCATAATTGGAACAAAGGTAGAAAAAGCGCCGGGCTCTGCAGACACAGGAGCAAATTTATACTTTTCTGTATCATCAACTTCGAAAGGTTTTCTGCCCTCTTCAACAGCTTCTATAATCTGACCAAAATGATGCTTTGCATAGGTTCCAACAACATAATCTATAAAAGGGTAATCAGTTTTTAACTCTTTTAAAAGTCTTTCTGCCATACAGCCCATTACAACCAGGGTTAATGGCTTTGGGCCGTTCTTTTTTACAAAATCGCTGGCTTCCTCGTGCATCTTTCTTTTAGCACCAGGCTTTCCTTCCCTGACATTTTTTAAGCCGTTATACCAGCCCAGACGTCCCACAATTCTTTCTTCTGCAGAACCCCGAACCGAACAGGTATTCACAACCGCAAGGTCTGCCACCTGGGGAGAAGCAGCCTTCTTCCAGCCTCTTGCAATAAAAAGCTGCTCAACAGAAGCCGATTCTGCAATATTCATTTCGCAGCCATAAGTTTCTATAAAATAAAACACTGTTTTTTCCTACAGGTCACCATATTGAGCACAGGCATAAGCGTCATGAAAGTGAATGCTTTCATAATTTGTACATTCTACGGTAAACCATTTAAAATTCATATTTTTTAAACCGATATAAACTTCTCTTACTACGTCTTCTACAAAGCGGGGATTATCATAGGCGTGTTCTGTTACAGCCTTTTCATCCTGTCTTTTTAAAACCGAATACAAAGGAACTGATGCACATTCTTCTATCATAGAAATTACATCTTCTATCCAGAAAAATTCTGTGTAAAGAAGCTTTACCTTTACTGTTCCCCTCTGGTTATGAGCCCCGTATTCAGAAATTGCCTTGGAGCAGGGACAAAGAGTTGCGACAGGCACTTCTATGGAAACAAAAAATCTGGAAGAAGCCTGGCAGCAGCCGGTAGAACCTTGCGCAGAAGCAGTTGAACCTTGTGCAGAAGCAGTTGAACCTTGCGCAGAAGCGGCCTCTGCTTCCGAACTTTCGCCTTCATAAGAACACTGATACTGCATTATCCCCTTCGAATGAGTTACAGGAGCTTCTTTTTCTATAAAATATGGAAAAGAGATTCTTCCAAAGGCCCGCTGGGCATCAAGTTTAATTCTGATTTCTTCCAGCATTTCAAGAAAATTATGCATGGAAATATCTGTATGATACTTGTGAAAAACTTCAATAAAGCGGCTCATGTGGGTGCCTTTGAAGTTTTTAGGGAGATTTACAAACAGATTTACAGTAGCGGTTGTGCTTTGATTTTTCTTAGTCTTATCTAAAACAAAAACCGGGTACTTTACATTTTTAACGCCAACCTTCTGTAAGGGAACTTCTCTTGTATCTTCTTCGTTTTGAATATCACGCATAATTTCTGCTTTTATTTTCCTTCATTCAATCTGCTCTGGGCACTCTCAAGAGTATTTACCATAAGCATTGCAATTGTCATTGGTCCAACTCCACCAGGAACAGGAGTAATAAAGGAAGCTTTTTCCTTTAAGTCATCAAAATCGCAATCGCCGATTAAGCGGAAACCTGATTTTTTACTTGCATCCGGAATACGGTTTACACCAACGTCAATTACAACTGCTCCGTCACGAACCATATCACCAGTCAAAGTATGAGGATGACCGCTGGCAACAACAAGAATATCTGCCTGGCGGGTAATTTCTGCCATATTTTTTGTTCCTGTATGACACATTGTTACAGTACAGTTTACATCTTTGCGGGCAAGAAGAATTGAAACAGGCTTTCCTACAATATTAGAGCGGCCAATTACAACCGCATGTTTTCCGGAAGTTTCAATTCCCATTTTCTGTAAAAGAACAATAATTCCGTGAGGAGTACAAGGCAAAAAGCCGGGACGACCAATCATCAGATTTCCTACACTTACTGGATGGAAACCATCAACATCTTTTGAAGGGCTTATAGCCATAATAATTTTATCTTCATCAATATGTTTTGGAAGAGGCAGCTGAACAAGAATGCCATGTACAGAATCATCTTTATTAAGTTTTTCTATTAAATCAAGCAATTCTTTTTCTGAAGTATCTTCAGGCAATTCTATAGAACGGTCGAGCATTCCAACTTCTGCAAGAGCCTTTCTTTTTCCTGTTACATAACTTACCGAAGCAGGATTATTTCCAACAAGAATAACAGCAAGACAAGGAGCAATGCCTTTTTCCTTTAATTTGCTTACATTTAATGCAACTTCTGCACGAACATCACTGGCAATTTGTTTTCCGTCAATTATTACAGCACTCATAAGTAACCTTTCAACATTAAGATAGTTTTATTGATAAATACTAACAAAATTAGTATATTCTTAAAATATATTAAAAAAACAAAAGGAACAATATGAAACGCATTCTTTCTATCTTGCTTACATTATGTCTTTGTTCTATGGCAGTTTTTGCAGATGAGCAGGGCGACGAATATGATGATGGTTATGTTTACCAGCAGAACGGAGCCGGCGACAGATTCTTAAAAATTGAATTAGACGGCCTGTTTCCACTTAATTTTGGAGATTCATTAAAACCTGGCTTTGGTGTTAACTTAGGTTACTACAAATTCTTTTCAGATAAATTTGCTGTTGGCGGTGAAGTTATGGTTACCAACAGTTTCTCAATCGGTAACAAAGCTTTATTTATGATTCCTCTGACCGGCGGAATTATCTTCCAGCCTAGTGCAGGAAAATTTGAATTCCCTCTTCTTTTGAATGTGGGACTTGCTACAGAAACCTGGGCCAACATGTCTTACTGGCCTGCCCTTACCTTTAAGGCTTCTGCCGGCGTTTATTACAGATTTTCTGAATCCTGGTCTTTTGGTGCTTCTACAAGCTTTATGTCAATTACAGAACTGTTTGCAAAAAATCAAAAGCAGCAGACAGGTATGTTTGTAACAGGCGCTCTTAACGCAAGGTATCACTTCTAGGGGAAGGCTCCAAGGAAAAATTATGAAAAAAACAAGCAAAGTATTAATTATTTTATCTATATTCATATCTTTTATTTTTGCATCCTGCACAGATCCTGTTTTCTGGTATATTTCAAACGATGTTACTTCTGAAGAAGCAACTGTAAACGGAGTTATGCGTTCTATTGCCCGCTATACAATTGGCAGTGATGAATATCTGGTTACAGTAAACACAGATGGTGTGATTTATAAAAAAGTTTGCGAAGAAACAGAAGCGCATGGTATGTGGACTACTGTTGACGAATCTCAGCTTCCTTTTGAACTTCACTACTTTGATTACACAAATGTAACTCACTACGGACAGCAGATTCTTAAAGTAGTTTCTGATTCAAATTATCTTTACCTTATAACTGTAAGTTACTTTAATAATCTTGATGAAGGTACATCTTGTCCTGAAAACTTCTACATCTGGACCCTTCAGCCGGCAGATTCAGATTCAGACGGTCAGTGGGACACCCTTACAGAAAGTGATTACACAGAAATTTTTAATTCAAATGATTCTATAGATAAAGAAGGGGCAATCTACCAGTACGACAGCGAATACTACTACACTGGTTTTGGCGCCTTTTCTACAAACTCACCAAAATCTGATCACCGCCAGGCCTTTATTAGAGTTGGTGGCGGTACTTATTCAGATGTAGATCCTGTATATTACAAATTAAATGGAACTTCAATTGAGTCATACACTATTTCTTATGTTGAAGATTCAGACTCAGATGCAGGCGAAGTAAATGTAGAATCAGCTGTATATTATTCCGGCGATGTTCACTTCTATGCTACAAAGGCTGTAACAACAAATGAATGCATTGACGGAACAAATGATGCAACCTGGGTTTATTATTCATCAGGCTCAACCCTTTATGGAGTTGATTTATCTGGAGTAGAAGAAACTGTAAGCGTAGATGCTTCTTACACTATCACAGCCCTTGCAGTTTGCAGCGATGCCATTCTTATTGGAAGAGGCCAGAACAACTCTACATCAACCTCTTCTACCGGAGGAATTACAAAGGTTCAGCTTAACGACAGCATACCGGAAACTTCTCTCGGAACCTTTACAACAAATGCTCAAACCCAGTTATTAACCTCTTACCTGCTTACACTGGTTTTCAGCACTTATCCTGATAAAACTGAATTAGACAATGCCCTTTATGCAGGTCTATACTTTATTGGTTCAGGTTCTTCTACATCTGTTTCATACAGCAATGTAGGACTCTGGTCATACTACAGCAGCAGAGGAAACTGGAACCGCGAATAGTGTATGTCAGATATTTTATTTGAACAGGCAAAAATGACAACAGAGCCCCTTGCTGCCCGAATGAGGCCCAGAAATCTGGACGAATATATCGGGCAGGACCACATTGTTGGTAAGGGGCGTCTTTTACGAAGGGCTATAGCAGCAGACCAGCTGTCTTCTGTAATTTTTTATGGCCCGCCTGGAACAGGTAAAACAACTCTGGCAAAAGTCATAGCAAATCACACAAAATCTAATTTTTTAACTTTAAATGCAGTACTTACCGGCGTTGCAGACATCAGGGACTCCATCAAAAAGGCTGATGAATATAAAAATCTTTTTGGTAAAAGAACCATCCTTTTTGTTGATGAAGTTCACAGGTGGAATAAAAGCCAGCAGGATGCCCTCCTGCCCTGGGTAGAAAACGGAACTATCATTTTAATTGGCGCCACCACCGAAAATCCTTTTTTTGAAGTAAATAAAGCTCTGGTTTCCCGCTCAAGAGTATTCCAGTTAAAGCCCCTTACAAAAGACGATTTAATGAAGGCGGCCCTTGCTGCCCTTAAGGACTGCGAAAGAGGTTATGGAAACTGGAACGTTGAGTTTGAAGAAGGAGCCTTAGAGCACTTAATAGACACTGCAAACGGCGATGCCCGTTCCCTCTTAAACGCCCTGGAACTGGCCGTAGAAACTACTCCCGAAGTATGGAAACCTAATGTTCACCCTCCTGTTCCGGCTTATGGAACAAAGATTTATATTTCAAAGGAAACTGCAGAAGAGTCCATTCAAAAAAAGGTTGTTTTATATGACCGCGACGGAGACTATCACTACGACATTATATCTGCCTTTATAAAAAGCTTAAGGGGAAGAGACCCTGATGCCGCAATGTACTGGCTTGCAAGGATGAACAGGGCCGGAGAAGACCCGCATTTTATTTTCAGGAGAATGCTCATTTCTGCCTGCGAAGACACTGGTCTTGCAGATCCTAACGCAATTACAGTTGTAAATTCCTGCGCAGAAGCTTTTGACAGGGTTGGACTTCCCGAAGGCCGCTATTTTCTGGCCCACGCCGCCCTCTACCTTGCAACCGCACCAAAATCTAATTCCAGCATGGCCTTCTTTGATGCCCTTTCTTCGGTAGAAAAAGAAGATGCCGATGTTCCAAATCACTTAAAAGATTCTTCCCGCGACAGCGAGGGCTTCGGCCATGGAAGCGGATATCTCTATCCTCACGCATACAGGGACCATTGGGTAGCCCAGCAGTATTTACCCGACACCCTTATGGGACGCGTTTTCTACAATCCAAGTACCCAGGGCTACGAAGCTTCCATCAGGGAAGATGTTCTTTCCAGAAGGGAACTTCAGATTGCTGCCATACTCGAAAAAGAAGAAAGTAATGAATTATCTTCGGCCGAGCTTGCAACAAGTCCTGCAGAAACCGGTTCAATCAACATATACAAAAAGCCTGCGGTCTCTACAGAAGAAAACCGGGTAAATCCTATAAGTGAATGGTGGATAAACGAACACTTTAAGAGCGGAAATTCTAAAAAGGCAGAAAACCTTACCTTTAGTCCTAAAGACACCGCCCGGGAATTTGCCCTGGATAGGGCTGACCGCTTCTGGCAGCAGAGGCTTACCACTAACAAGGCAGAAATTCTTTTAAATATCCGCGATACAATGATTCAAATGGCAGATTTACTTCGCCACCACAGAAGTTTAATCTGGAATGCAGATTCCGGACTTCTTTTGTGGGAAGTTGCCCGTAAGGAACCGGAAGGAGTTACCTGCGGGGTTTGTAAATCTGAAAAAGGCAAGCAGATTCTCGAACAGTACGGAAGAACCCTGGGCAATCTTGACCGCCCTCTTTTACAGGTAAGGGGCGATTCCATTTCTACAGACTTTTTAACTCCAAAAGATTTTTACAATATCATAGTAAAGTTTCAGTATAACGGAGCTGTTTTTGACAGGATTTTCTTTGTAGATCCTTTTATAAACGAGGCCGCCATAATTGCCCTTGCAGATTCCATAAAAGGAGTTTTGACTCCACAAAAAGAAAATGTTCTTTTTTCTGAAGATATTGTTTCGCCACAGGATGAAGACGGCTTTACCTTTGAGTCCCCTCTTGCCGACGGCTATAAAATAATTATTTCGCAGAGAATTCCTGCAAACGGACAGAGAATCTCTCAGCTGGTAAAAAATCAGATATTAAATACAGATTCCCTGCCATCTATGAGAAGCATTCTTGAAAAAATGGAAGAATGTGAACAGGAATTTTTTGGCGACCGGGACAATCCGCTTTTCAGCTGGGACGGAATTTTTATTGCCAACGTATTCAGGGCCAGAGGCTTCAGTGTAAAAGTTGCAGTTCAGGATATTTACGAAAAAAGAAGAATCACCCTTGATGAAATTCAAAAATGGTTTAATACAGAAAGTTCTGCATACGGTGCCAGAATGAATGAAAAAATCGGCAGTGCAGACTTACAGAAAATCATAAATCTTCTGCAGGCTGCCTGCGAAAAATCGGTTTTTGAATGGAAAAGCCAGATTGCCTTTTTAGCAATTAGTCACGAATAGAATCAATATTTGCCTTTCCGCCCGGAACAAAAGGAAGAACGCATTCTTCTGGATTTATACGAACCCTTACAAAACATGGTTTTGCACTTCGCTCAGGATCAAAAGCTTTTAAATACCACTGTTCATCTTCGTCTGCATCTATTGCTTCAATTCCAAAACCTCTTGCAATATTGAGTAAATCAGGAGATTTTGCAAAGACAGAAGCCGAATAATTTTTTTCAAAAAGATATTTCTGCTGCTGGTAAACCATACCTAAAGTTCCATTTTCAAAGACAATTACAGTTACCGGCAGGTTGAGTTCGCTAAGGGTTGCAAGCTCCTGAATGTTCATCATAATTGAGCCATCACCGCTAAAGCAGATTACCCTCTTCTGAGGATTTGCAAGGGAGGCTCCGATTGCGGCAGGAAGTCCAAAGCCCATAGTTCCAAGAGAACCAGAAGTTAAGAAAGAACGTGGATTAATTACAGGATAGTACTGGGCAGCCCACATCTGGTGCTGACCTACATCGGTAGTAACAATCAGATCATCTTCACAAACACCTGCCTTCTGGGCAAGGTCTGGAACAGAGGAAATAAATTCTCTTGGATTAACCTTTGCTTCTCCCTGTGGACGACCGGCAGAAAATGTATCACATTCTTTTTTAATCTTATTAATCTTTTTAAGCCAGGCAGAATCTGCTGTAATTTTATTTTCGTTCAAAAGCTCTGCCAGAACAGGGAATACAGATTCTACATCTGCAATTAGAGAAACTGTTGTAGAAAGGATTTTATCAATTTCTGCAGCATCAATATCAATATGTATAATTTTTGCATCAGGACAGAAAGACTTTACAAGGCCTGTTGCACGGTCATCGAATCTTACGCCGGCTGCAATAACCAGGTCGCTGTCGTGCATGGCAAGGTTTGCTGCATAGCTTCCGTGCATACCAACCATTCCAATAAAGTTTTCTGATTTTTTAGATATACTTCCAATTCCCATAAGACTGCAAACAACAGGAATTGAATAGTTATTGAGGAAGGATTTTATTCCGGCAGCAGCTTCTTCTGAATTACAGCCTCCACCACAGTAAAGAACAGCTTTTTTAGAAGCTTTAAGCAGCTGTGTAATCTCCCCGATTTTTTCTGCAATTTCTTCTGAAGAAGAATGGAACTTTATCTTCTGCCCCTTCTTTTCCCTGTTAAAAATTTCTTCCCACTTAGCATCATCAACTTCAATTTCTTTTAACTGAACATCGCGGGGAACATCAATTAAAACAGGTCCAGGTCTTCCGCTGCCTGCAATGGCAAAAGCCTTTGGAATAACATCCAGAAGTTCTTCGGGTCTTTTTACCATTTCTGAATGTTTTGTAATAGGGAAAGAAAGTCCATAGGTATCAGCTTCCTGGAAGGCATCTGTTCCTAAAAGACTTGTATTTACCTGACCGGTAATTGCGATAATAGGAATGGAATCGCAGCGGGCATCTGCAACTGCGGTAAGAAGATTCATTGCTCCCGGACCGGAAGTTGCCATACAAACTGCAACCTTTCCTGTAGAACGGGCAAAGCCCTGGGCTATAAATCCTGCTGCCTGCTCCTGACGCACAAGGACGTGGCGGATTGAAGATTTATTCAGCTCATCATAAAGAGGAAGAATTGAGCCGCCTGGAATACCGGCTACAGTCTTAATTCCGTAACCTTCCAATAATTTTACAATAATTTGTGCGCCACTTAATTTCATGTTTTACTCCTATTAATAAAAAAAGCTCCCCGATTTTTACCGGAGAGCTTTCTTTTTTATATTTGGTACTTCAATCACAAATATCAAACTCTCTGGCTATTAAATAACCACTTCCACGAGAACTGATACGACTGTGACTAAAGATAAAGATTTCATCACCCTTATTAAATCATTTTTTTTTATAAAAAGTCAATGGGCAAAAGAAAGTGACATCTCCATCTTTTTTTAGTAAGATTAAAATATGAGTTTGAACTGCAACGAAATTAACCTTATCTTAGATGAACTTGATTTAACCGGAGCCTTTATTCAGGAAATTGTACAGCCCGGCTACGACACCATTGCTTTTTACACCTATAAAGAAGGCGGCGCCCAGACAATTCTGATATCTACAGCACAAAACTCCATAAGAATTAATTCCACAGAAAAGAAAATTCCAAAAAACAAAAAGCCTCTGCGCTTTATGGAATTCTGCCGTTCAAGAATTAAGGGCTGCAGGATCAACTCCATCAGCCAGATTGGTCTTGAAAGAATTGTAAAAATGGAAGTTTCCAGAAGGGTAAGCATAAAAGAAAAGCCCAACGAAAAATATAATCAGATTAAACTTGCCTCATCTGCCTTTAATCTTTCCAATACGGCAGTTTCAAACAGCAGAATAAAAGAAGAAGAATACGACGAAAACTACATCATTTACATAAAACTCTGGAACAATGCAGCAAACGTAATTGTCTGCAACGAAGAAAATCTGATTTTAGACACAATGTACCGCCGTCCGGAAAGAAAAGAAGTAAAGGATGAGATTTTTACTCCCCCTGCCCCGGCTCCAGAAAAACTTCCCCAGGCGGAAGAAAAGTTTCCTGTACGCGAGCATCCGGAGGGCGAAACTTTTAACCACTTTATTGACAGCTGGTATTCTGAACACGCCCAGACCATGAGCCGCGAAGCCTTACTCGAAAAGGCAGAAAAATGGTACAGCACAAACAAAAACAAAAAGGAAAGTGCCCTTAAAAATCTTGAAGAAAAAATGGAGCGCTATAAAAACTGCGGCCAGCTCAAACACCAGGGAGATTTAATTCTTTCCTATGCCTATAAAATTGACCGCGACTCAAAGTTCCTCGAATGCGAAGATTTTGAAAGCGGAAAAACTATAAAAATAGTGATTGATCCAAAAAAATCTGCCCAGGAAAATGCCGCCGAATATTACAAAAATTATAAAAAGGCAGTTTCTGGCAGCGAAGACCTTCTTCGCGATATAGAAAATGCAAAAGAAGGCTTAAGACAGCTTGAAAAACAGTACAATAAAATTATAAACGAAGAAAATCCTATAAAAATTGAACAGCTTTTAAGGACAGAAACCCTTCCAAAGCAGCAGCAGAAAAAAAATCATCCGGGACTTGCCTTTACCATTAATGACTGGTACCTGCTGGTTGGCCGCGACGCAAATGAAAACGATGAACTTTTACGCCACCACGTAAGGGGAGATGATATGTGGCTGCACGTAAGGGATTATTCGGGCGGTTACGTTTTTATAAAAGCCCGCAAGGGAAAAACCGTTCCCCTCGATATTCTTCTTACAGCCGGAAATCTTGCCGTCTATTATTCCAAGGCCCGCAAAAACACAAAGGTTGATTTGTACTACACTCATGTAAAATATTTAAGAAGGGCAAAAAACGGACCAAAGGGACTTGTAATTCCAAGCCAGGAGAAAAATCTCTGCATAAGTCCCGATGAAGAACTTCTAAAAAAAGCAATGAGTTGTCAGGCCCTCTAATTCGAAGTCCCGTAAAAATATACAATAAATGATGACGAATTTACTGTTTTATTGTATAATTAACCATTGTGTATATAGAAAACTTAGGGGAAATTAAAGCAATAGGATTCGATATCGACGGAACTTTATACCGAAGTATTCCGATGTATCTCAGTATGTTTTTTCATGTTATTGGAAATGCAAGGACCTATATTGCCTACAACAAGGTAAGAAAGGAACTGCATAAAAGCGGTAACTATGAAAATTTTCGGCAGGTTCAGGCAGAAAAAACAGGGGCTCTTTTAAAAATCAGTGCAGAAGAAGCTGAAAAACTGCTTGATAAAGTTGTTTACGAAGGTATGAAACCCTATTTCTTAAAACTCAAAACCTGCAGTGATTCTATAGAACTTATAAGGGATTTAAAGGCCGCTGGTTTTAAAATTGCCTTACTTTCTGATTTTCCTCCGGAACAAAAAGGGGATATCTGGGGAATCAGAGATATTTGCGATGTAATTTTAGGCACAGAAGCGGTAGGAGCCTTAAAACCTTCTCCTCTTCCATTTTTAAAAATGGCAGAGGCTCTGGGCGTAGCACCAGAAGAAATTCTTTATGTTGGAAACAGCTTAAAGTATGATGTCGGTGGTTCACAAAAGGCCGGTATGAAGGCTGCCTGGCTTAAAAATCCTTTTAAGGCACTGGCCGGAAAAGATTATGCAGATTTTTCTTTCTGGCACTTTAAAGAATTAAGGAAACTGTTACTAAGTAAGACTAAATAAAAAATATAATAAAAAAATGGGTGGGTATTAAAAATGGGTATTGGTATTGCTTTTTCAATTCTTGTTTCAGTAGTAATTTCACTGGGAGTTTCAATCTACTTTCATTCCTTGAATAAAAACAATAATTCAATGGAAAAGGTAAAAGCCTATGCAGACAAGAGGCAGGGCGACCTTGAAAGACTTTACAAAACAGTCGAAGGAAACTTTAATTCCATAATTGCAGAATTTAAAACTCAGCAGACTCAGGCAAATGCCGCTGTAAAACTTATGCAGCAGCAAAACGAAGAGTTTAACGAAAAAATCAAAAATCTTAAAAACAATATTGAAGCCATCCAGAAAATTGAAAATTACATTCAGCACTACTCTACCCTCATGAATGAACTTGACGAAATGACTGCTCAGGTTGAAGAAAATCTTAACCGCATCCATAAAGAAAGCGGAATTGTAGACAAGCTTTCTGACCGCCTTAACAAACAGAACCTTGTTGTTGCTGATATTGAAAAACGTATTCCAAAAATCACAGATGATTTTTCTCAGCTCAACGCAGAACAGCTTAAAGCAATCGGAACAAGTCTTTTACAGCAGTACAAGGATAATGCCGCAAAACTTCAGGAAGAAATTAAAAAATCTGAAGAAAATGCCCAGCAGGCCCTCAGCAGCATTAAACAGAACATCCAGACTGTTTACAACGAAGCTGCAGAACGCGCAGACAAACTTGAAAATACAGCCTTTGAACACCTTAGCCAGAAATCAGAAGCAAGATTCAGCGCCTACCAGGGAGAAATCGAAAACCGCTTTACAGATATTGTTAGCCAAATACAGTCTCAGAATGCAGATCTTACAAAACAACTGCAGGCTGCAAGCGTAAAATTCCAGAAGGAACTGGAATTAAAGGAAGGAGAATTAAACAAAAACCTTACAGAACAGTTCTCTTTAACTTCTACAAAATTAACAGAACGCTTTACAAACAACCTTACAAAACTTTCAGAAGAATACTCTGCAAAAGTTCAGGTTATTCAGGAAAAATATGCTGCCCAGCTTGATTCCATCAGCGGAAAGAATGACGGAATTATTGCAAAAATTACAGCCCGCTTTGAAGAAGACAATGCAAAAATCAATCAGAAATACGAAAATCAGCTTGCAGGACTTCAGAGCAAAAATGAAAGCAGCTACAACCAGCTCAACCAGAAATTTGAAAGTGACTTTGCAGACTTTACCCAGAGATATACAAAAGCCTTTGAAACCGCTACAGCAACAAACAACAAAAAGGTTAATGATTTTAATCAGAACTTTGTCAGCGAATACAAAAATCTTGTTGATAACTACACAAAAACCATTGAGGACTTCAAGACAAAATATCAGTCAGAAATCGGCGCATTCCAGACAAATTACGATACAGAAATTACCGGCTTAAAGGATAATTACAGTAACGAAATTAACAGTCTTAAAGATAATTACAGTGGAGAAATCAACAGCCTTAGAGACAATTACAGCGGCGAAATTAATGCCCTTAAGGCAGACTGTACCAACGAAATTAATGCGCTCAAGGCAGACTGCAGCAGCGAAATTAACAGCTTAAGGGAAAGCTGCAGCGGAGAACTCAGCAGCATTAGAGAAAACTGCACAAGTGAAATTGACAGCCTTAAAGAAAGCTGCAGCAGTGAGATTAACAGCCTTAGAGACTCTTGCAGTAATGAGATTAACGGGCTCAGAGACTCTTGCAGTAATGAGATTAACGGCCTGAAGGATGATTGCAGTGGTGAAATTAATGAATTAAAGGCAGACTGCACTAATGCAATCAGCAGCTTTAAGGAAAACTGCAGTAACGAAATCAACACCTTCAAGCAAAACTGCAGCAGCGAAATTGCAAACCTTAAAGAAAACTGTTCTAAAGCAATTTCAAGCCTTAAGGAAAACTACAGCACAGAACTTTCTGACTTTGAAAAGAATTACAACTCTGAAATTTCAAAAATCAGCCAGGATTATAATTCTCAAATGGAAGACTTCCGTGCCAAATCTGAAACAAACATTGCCCACCTCAAGGAAGATTACAATACAGACTTCGGCATTCTTAAAGACACTTACGAAGCAAAATTCAAGAATCTTGAAGAAAGCTTTGGTCAGAGAATTGACAGTCTTGCCGGCATGGAAAACAATTACCAGGCAAAAATTGAAAACCTCAAAAACGATCTTGATTCAAGCATAAGCGAATGTAATGACCGTTCAGAAGCCCTTAACCGCGAAATTAAGGAAATGCAGAACTCTATTGAAGCAACACTGGAGGATGTAAAACTTAAGGCAAATGACACAGTTTCTCAGGCAGACAGGGCTCTTCAGGAAATTAAGGGCCAGTACGAAGAAGCAACCAGAAAGGCTGCCAGCGTAAAACCTGAACTCGAAGAAAAAATCAAGGAAATAAACATCAATATCGATTCTTTCCAGATGGAAGTAAACAAGAGACTGGATAATCTTACTAAGTTCATTTCTGACTCTGTTAAAAAGAGCGTTAATGAAAGTCAGGAAAAACAGCTTTCTATTCTTGAAAATGTTGATTCCCAGCTCAATGCTTACAAAAATGATATTGAATACAAGCTTTCTAAAATTGAAATTTCTCAGTCAGATATCGATACCCTTGAAAAGAGCTTAAAAGCTGCAATGGCAGAAGTTCAGACAAGAGTACTTCGAGACTTTAATAACTTTACAAGTTCACAGGATCAGAAACAGAAGGAATTTGCAAAGGCAATCGAAGAAGATTCTGATGCTCTTGAAACAAAGATTGTAGAAATCAACAATTCTTTAGACGACCTTAAAGAAACTGCTGCAGGAAACATGAACATTAAACTGCAAGAATTCCAGAACAATATGAACACAAAACTGGATGAAAAGAATTCTTTAATGGATGCAGAAATTGCTGAATGGAAGCACAATCTTGACTCAAAACTCACCCTGCTTACAAATAACTACGAAGACAGCAGAAAGCAGACAGAAGCTAAATACTACGAAGATTTAAAGGCAGGAATCTCAAATATTCAGAACCGTACCAACGATTCTTATACAAAGGTTCTTGCAAATATTGAATCTACAAAAGATAACCTTCAGAAGACCATAGGCGAAATTCAGTCTGTTGTAAACCGTCTCAAGGAAGAAACCTCTTCTTCAATTTCTGATATTTCTAAGAAGAATGATGAAATTATCAAAAAACAGATTGAAAGTAATGTTGCTAATATTGAAACAAGCCTTGAAAAGGTTCAGAACCAGCTGCTTGAAGACCTGCGTTCTTTTGAAGAGCAGATTCAATCCCGTCAGGAAAGCGGAACTTCTTCTATTGATGCAGCCCTTTCTGAATTTAATACCTGGAAACAGCAGCTTAAATCTCAGATTGATGAGTCTAACAGTGTATTCAGCAACGAGCTCGAAAACTTCCAGTCTAATGCAAAGGCAAAATTTGAAAAGGCAGCCCTTGAACTTAGTCAGAACATGACAAGCTATGCAGCTTCTATTCAGAGCCAGCAGAATGAACTGAATGACAAAATTACAGATCTTTCTGAAAAAACTCAGGGTTCTATTGAAGACTACGAAAAACGTTCAAGTCAGATTCTTGCCCAGCTCAAGTCTATGTACCAGGAGATGTTTGAAAGTACAGAAAACAGAATTAAAGAACAGTCTGCTTCTACAGAAAAAGAAATTGAAGTTCTTAAAAAAGAAATTGCAGATGCAACCGAAACAAACCGTGCAAGTCAGACTAAGATGGTTTTGAAAATGCAGGATGATGCAAATACCCTGCAGTATAATATCAACGAAATTACAAAAGAATTACAGAATGTACGTGCAAACATTCAGACCTTTGAAAAAGCAGAACAGATGAAGCGTACACTCGAACAGAATCTTATTGATTTGAACAAATCTTTTGAAAAGATTGAAGACTACACAGACACCATCGATCAGATTAATGAGCGCTATGATGAAATTAAGAAAATCAACAACACATTAACTGATCAGATTTCTGAAATTGAAGCCCAGAAGAATAAGGTTACAAATCTTGAACAGCAGTTTGGAAGAATCATTGAAATTACAAACACAGTTGATGCCAGAATTAACAAATTAAACACAACTTCTGATGACTTGAACTTAATGGAAGTTACCGTAAGAGATTACAATGATAAACTCTCACAGGTTTCTGAACAGTTCGAAAGACTCGATAAACAGAATGAAGTTATTAACAGAATTACAAATGATGTAAATACTTCATGGGATAATCTTAAAGATCTGGAGCAGCGTCTTATTGATGCAAACCGCCAGGTTGTTTCTTTACCAAAAGAAATTAAGGATGTTCAGAATGATGTTGACAGAATCTTAAAGAACGGTCCCAAAATTACAGACGCAATCGGTAAGCTTGAAAATCTTGAATCTATTATGACAGATACAGAAAAACGAATGGATTCTATAGTAACTGCTCAAAATGGAATTAAGCAGACAGAATTAAAGCTTGAACAGATTAACCGCGAAATTGATGACAAGTACAAAACTTTGCGCACTATAACTCAACAGAATATCTCTAAGGACGGAAAGATACCAAAAGACACACCTTTAACACCTAACTTAAGAGAAACCATCAGATCATTAAAGCGGGACGGCTGGACAATTTCAGAGCTTGCAAGCAGATTTAACCGTACAGAAACAGAAATTGAACTGCTTCTGGAAGTTTCAGATTAGTTATTTAGATAAAAGACAAGAGCACCAGGCTTCTACAGCCTCGCCAGTTCCAACCGGAGGGAGTTTCTCTCCGGTCTTTGCTTTAACAAAGACCTGAGAGTTATCTACCCCAAGCACAGAGACAATATTTTCTATTACTTTATTTCTGTAAGGAATGAATTTTGGTTTTTCAAGTTTTATAACACAGTCAAGGTTTTCTATTTTCCAGCCCTGAGCATATATTTTTTCAAGAACAGTTTTTAATAAAAGAGCAGAATCTGCATCCTTCCACTTTGCGTCTTCCGGAGGAAAAAAAGAGCCAATGTCACCTAAGGCAGAAGCGCCAAGCAGGGCATCGGTAATTGCATGGAACAAGACATCACCGTCTGAATGACCGTCCTCCCCTTTTTCAAAGGGAATCACAATACCGCCAAGAATTAAAGGCCTTCCTTCTATAAGTCTGTGTAAGTCGTAACCTAAACCAGTTCTAATCATTTTTTCCTCTGACAACTACAGTTTTTCTAAATCTGCAGGATAAGTAATTTTTATGTTATTAACATCTCCGGGGTAGACCTTTACAAGACCAGGCTTATTGTACTTTGCCCACACTTCCGTATCATCTGTATATTCTTTATTTTCGTGAGCGGCTGCCTTATGGGCCTGTAAAAGCTTTTCGTAATTAAAAGTTTGCGGCGTCTGAACGGAAACAAGACTGGACCTTACAAGGTGTTCTTCTATAAAGCCCTGAGAATTAATTCTTTTTTGAGTTTCTACCGGAGTAAGGCCTGGAACAGAGGCTCCGTATTCAAAGGCAAGTTCAATTCCTTTTTGAATAAGTTCTTCGCTTACAAAGGGTCGGGCTCCGTCGTGAATTAAAACCAGCTCAGGCTTTCCCTTAATGGCCAGAAGCCCCTTAAAAACAGATTCCTGCCTTGAAGCTCCCCCTTCAACAATGCTGAGCGGAAAATCAATTTCTTTGTCGGCCTTAAGGACCTCCTGACATTTTTCTTTTCCATTTTGAGGACAGGTGATAATAAAATCTGTAATTTGAAAGTTTTTATGGCAGGCTTTATAAAAAGTTCCGGCACAGACAGACAAGACTGTACCGTTTTTAAATGGCAGATATTCTTTTTTACCGCCGCCCATTCTTGTAGAAGAACCGGCAGCAGTTATAACGATTGCAATTTTAGAATTCTTCGTCATCAAAATCTTCGTCGTCACCCATATCTTCTTCTTCAGCTGAATCTTCATCATCATCTGAATCATCTGAACTGTCGTTATCTTTTTTGTCGTTCAAATCATCCATTAAATCATCATCTTCATCTTCTTCAAGAATTGCAGTGTGCTTAATTTTGAGGGCTGCTCCAGGTGGCTCAAGCTTTAAGTGAATTTCGTTTTCAATTTCTTTAGAAGTTTTTCCTAAAGCAATGGAAATTTCATCTTCCAGAAGTTTTTTTGCAGAATCGTAAAGCTTTCTTTCAAGAACAGGAAGTTCTTTTACTTTACTTCTGTTATAAAGACATCTTACAATTGTTGCGATATCTTTGATTGTTCCTTTCTTTAAAAGGTCAAGATTCATCTGATATCGTAATTTCCAGTCTGAAGTTATTGGTTCAAATTCAGCAGAAAGGAGTTCTAATGCTTCCTGTGCTTCTTCTGCAGAAACAATCTGACGAATACCTAAATCATCCGATTTTTCTACAGGAACCATTACAACCATATCTGAATTTTCAATATAGATTTTGTAATAACTTGTAGGAACTCCGTTAAATTCTTTGTCAAAAATTTCTGTTACTTTTCCTACACCCTGACTAGGATAAACAACCTTCTGGTTAATCTTAAATTTAGCTTTCATATTTCTATTATTCTATCACAAATGAAGTAATTATTTCAATTGTAACTTTCTTTCTTTTCCTATATATTTCTACAGTATTATGAATGAAGAAAACGACACATTTACTTTTGAAGATTTAGGCCTCGACGAATATACGCTCAAAGCTGTAGAAAAAAAAGGCTTTATCACACCATCCCCTATTCAAGTGCTGGCAATTCCACGTTTATTGAATGGCGATACAAATTTGATTGCAAGAGCCCGCACAGGAACCGGAAAAACAGCTGCCTTTGGCCTTCCAATTATCCAGAACATTCACGAGAAATCTGACCATGTTGAAGCATTAATTCTTGAACCAACCAGAGAGCTTGCAGTACAAACCTGCACCGAAATGCAGTCTTTTACAACTGAAACTTTTCCACGCACAACTGTTCTTTATGGAGGAGCTTCTTATGCAACTCAAATCAAAGACCTTAAAAGAGGCTGCGAAATTGTTGTAGGTACTCCTGGTCGAATTAAAGATCACCTTGAAAGAAAAACTCTTGACCTTTCAAAAATCAAGTATTTTATTCTTGATGAAGGGGACGAAATGCTTGATATGGGCTTTATTGATGATATCCGCGAGATATTCAGTAAGTCTAATATTGATGCTAGAATCCTCCTCTTTAGTGCTACCATGCCTGAACCAATTTTAAAAATTGCTGCAGACTTTATGAAGGACTATGACATTATTGAGGAAGAAAAGGTTATAGACGAAGCCCTCCTTATTGAGCAGCAGTACTGGATGGTAAGGGAAAGCGAAAAAATTGAAGCGCTTGTCCGCCTTATTGATATGAGTCCCGATTTTTACGGGCTTGTCTTTACAACCACAAAAAGCGATGCCGATAACGTTACCCGTAACCTGGATATGAGAGGTTATGAAGCAGATGCCTTACACGGAGACATCATGCAGAATCAGAGGGAAAAGGTTCTTGAACGCTTCAGATTAAAGAAGACCCGTATCCTTGTTGCAACAGATGTTGCTGCCCGCGGCATTGATATTTCAGGTTTAAGCCATGTTGTAAACTATTCTCTTCCTTTTGATACAGCCACTTATGTTCACAGAATTGGCCGTACAGGAAGAGCCGGAACAAGCGGAACCGCCATCACCTTTGTAAGACCTGAAGAAAAAAGAAAGCTTTCTTACTTTATTAAAAATGTTTCAAAGGCAACCAAGGGCGAACTTAAAGAGGGAAAAATTCCTTCTGTAAGCGAAGTATTAAGCATTAAGGAAAAAAGAGTTGTTGATGAATTAAAGGAAAAGATTTTTAACGAAGACCAGAGCCTTAAAGAATGCGAAGAAAAGTACACAAAAATTGCAGAAGAACTCTGCCGGGAAAGGGAAGCTGATGCTTCAAAAGTTCTGGCTCAGGTACTTTCTGTAATTTACGGGGAAAGACTCAGTCCAAAGCATTATGGAAAAATAAGCAACAGGCAGTTCTCTGCAAATTCAGACCAGCTCAGAATCTTTGTATCTCTTGGAAAAAAAGACGGCTACAGAGCAAAGGAAATTGCCGCTTATTTCAGTAAAATGCTTCATATTCCGGGAAATCTTGTAGATGACATTGATGTAGCCCAGCAGTTCTCTCTTTTAAGCCTTCCTGCCATGTCTGCAAAAAAAGCTGTAGAAATGTCTAAGAGCAATAAATCTCTTCCACACATGCACTTTGATGTAAAAGAAGAAGGACGTGGAAGCAGAAAAGGAAGACTTCCAAAAGAATTATCGGGAGAAAAAGCTAAATCAAGGGCTTATCCAAAAAATCCAAAGAAAAATAAAGGCGAAAAAGCAGCTTCAAAAGCTCCAGCAAAGGCTTCCGGCACTTCAAAAAGAACCGGAAAAAACAATGCAAAAGCTTTTGTTAAATTCTAATTATTTTTATTCCTCTTTTTCTTTCCGTTAGAAGCAGGAGTTTCTGCGGGAGGAGAAGGAGGAGTCTCTTCAACTGCTGCACTTTCTGCAGTAGTTTCTTCTGAAGAACTTTCTGTATTATCACTTACATCACTGGTCTCTGAAGTATCAGTGCTTTCGTTCTGATTTTCTGTATTACTTTCTGAAGCAGCAGATTCTGCAGAAGCTGACGAAGTTTCACCTGCCGAAGAAGTTGTAGAAGAAGTTGAAGAAGCTGTGCCTGTAGAGGCAGAGCCTGAGCTTGTACTTCCTGCGTTTGTGCTTTCTGATGACGAAGAACTTGCGGCAGCAGAAGTTGAACTTGATGCAGGTCTTCCTTCATTGCCATACAAATCCATTCTGATATTTTCAATCTTAGACTTGTGTCTTGATTTAAGCAGCAGGGTCTTTGTTTCAGGTAAATAAACATAACCGGAAGAATTATAGGTTTCAAAGCGAGGGTCAGTTCTAAAGGCCATATTATAAATGTAGATGGTCTTGAAGGCCGGCATACCCTTGAAAATAATGTAGTGGGTATAATTTTCAGGGAAATCAATATTAAAGCTGAGAGATTTTTCTCCTGAATCGTCAAGAGTAATCTTTTTAGCACAGGTCCAGGCCCAGATTTTTGAGTTTGCATCAGCTTCAATCTTAGCAAAATGAGGATAATAGAAATTATCGTAAGCAAGAATAGGATAAAGATTTGAAAGGGTTCTTAAATCGAAAGAAGAGTTCTCGCTGATGTAAGAGTTTACAATTGCGTAACCAGCCTTTACATAAATCTGGTTTCCTATAGCCGAACCATAGCGGAGTAAGGTTACTCCGGTTTCTATAGCCTGAACTACAGAGAGGAAGGTGTCGTTTTCTGAAATTGTAAGAACCACACCGTCGTAAGTGCAGGAAGCTTCAATTTTGTTTACACATTCTTCAAGCACAGGTAAAAGAATTGAAGCAAGGCTTGAATCATATTCAGAAAGGCTTGTGTAAACCTGTAATATACCGGTTACCTGGGCAAGGCTGGCTTTAGAAATATCAGCATTTGCAGCCCTCTGTAAAAGGGTAATTACATTATTTCTGTCCGGATGGATAAAGAGGAATTCTGCAAGATTTCTTACAGTATAAATATCCAGGGAACTTGTATTAACGCTTCTTGTAATTAACTGTTCGTTATCGAGCAGGGTCTTATCAAGAATGGTATTCATATCTGCAAGGGTATTAAAGTAAGGGGCAGAAAGATAAGTTCTGTTCTTACTCTTTTTAAAACTCTGAGGAATATCTTCCAGAGTCTGTACATAGTTACCCTTCTCTGCCTGGGCTGCAACATAAGAAACAACGGCCTGTTCTGTAAGGTTTGCTTCAACTGTATTAGCCTTAAAGGAATTGATGAGGTTATTCTTAAATACAGAAATTGTATTGTTGTAATTTGAAAGACTTGAAAGGGCAAGTTCGCCAAGAACTTCAAAACTGAACTGATGAGAATTATCATAAACAGCATAAGAAGAAAGGGTATTTTCGCGGCTGAAGGCCAGGTAATCTTTTGAAAGATTTGATGCAGATAATTCCCAGGTTGAACGTTTTCCATCAACCAGAATATGACTGCCCTCTTCCTTTTGAATCTTCATATTGTAATTAAAGGAATAAGGAAGATAGAAATTAGATACCCCTGAAGGTAGAATTATCTGGGTTGATAAGGTTGCATCAGGAGCTTCGGAAGAAAGAGTAAAAATAAGGGTAACGTCTTTTGAAAATTTAAAGGAAAGACTTAAATCATCTTTTTTCCAAGACTGAAGAACCAGAGATGTTTTTTCCGAAGAATTAGAAGCAGAAATCTGAGCAGGATGCTGGTCATCACAATAAAAATTAATTCCGTTGTAACTTGCCTGAAGTTTATTTTTTAACAAAGAAGTAGAGTTTTGATCTTCTGTTAACGCTAAAGTGACTTGAAGATTTCCAATTTTTTCAATTATAGTTGAATCTGTTCTAAATTGAAGGACAAAAATGCCGATGATTAAGACGATATCGACAACAAGCAGTCCTAATGCTTTTCTAATTACTCGAGTGCTCATTGTTCTATCAGTTTAGTCTACAACGCGGTTTATTTCAACCGTGTAATATAATACGTAAGGATATAAAAAATGAAAAAGACAAATCTGTTTTTTGCAGTTATTTTTGGGGTAAGTTTAATACTTAACATTATGAGCGGATGTGCATCAAAACCACAGGCTGAAACAGATGGGGCAAAAAAAGAAGCTCCCGCAGATAAAAAAGGAGAAAGTAAAAAAGAACCTGAAGATCCTCCTAACGTAAAATTCGTAAAGAAATTACAGGCAAAACTTGACCAGGATGATGTAAAAGGTGCCATTGCCTGCTTTGAAACAATTCCTGCCTCACTTAAAGACGACACAGAATTAATGATTTTACTTGGCTCCCTTTACATCAGCGATGCAAATTATGACGAAGCCATAAATACTGCAAATCAGGTACTTACCCTGGAACCAGGCAAAATGGAAGCCATGGAATTAATTTCTATAGCACAAAGAGCTAAAGGAGACAGAAAATCTTATAAGGCAACCCTGGACCAGATTCTTGCAGAAGATCCATTCAACGTAAATGCAAACATTCAGAAGGCAGAAGACTATGCCTTAAACCGCAAATGGAAGCTTGCAAGAGACTGCTACAGAAAAGCATTAAAAAGCGACAAAAAGAATATGGACGCAAGAATTGGCTTTGCTCAAATGTCCTATTACTGCGATGATGTGGATCTTGCGAAAGAGTTCTTTCAGCAGATAACGGAAGAAGATGCCGATAACGCAACCGCATATGCTTATCTTGCAAAAATCTCCATGGAAGAAGAAAACTACCTCAAAGCGTCAATGTACTCTAAAAAGGCCATAGAAAACGATCCTAAAAACTACGACTACTGGATCGATTACGGTAACATCATCCGTTATCTGGGTAAATTTGATGAAGCAATTGAAGCCTGGAAAAAAGCAATTTCCCTGGATCCTACTTACTTCTTAGGCTACGCCTACTGTGCAGGTCTTTATGATGAACAGAACAAATATGACGAGGCTCTTGAAAACTACCTTAAAGTAATAGAAACAAATCCAAATTATTATTATGCCTATGAAGAAATTGCAATCTTATGCTATCACCTGAAAAAATACGAAGATGCAATTAAATTCTTTAATAAAACCTACGAATATTCTAATTCTTATGCCTACAAGCTTATGGCTTCTGCCTGCTATACAAAACTGGGCGACAAGTTAAAGGCAAAAAACACCCTCGCTCCCGTATTAAAAACCCTGGAAAAAGATTCTCCTGAATACTACCTGGTAAGATTCTGGTACGAAAGCTACAGTAAAAACGCAGAAAGTTCCCTTATAAACAGAATCTCTAAAGAAGAGAATGGAAATAAACGCGGTAAAATGCTATTCTACATGGGCTTGTATTACGAACTTAATAATTTTGAAGAAATGGCAAACGATTATTATGCAAAAGTAACCAGTATGCAGGCACCTATGTTTTTTGAATACAGAATTGCAGAATGGGGATTATTAAAATGAGCCAGACACAGAAAGTACTAGAACTGAACGGAAAAAAAATTACCTTAATAGGTACTGCTCACGTTAGTGCAGAAAGTATAAAAGAAGTTAGAAATACCATAGAAGAACTTAAGCCGGATTGCATTTGTATTGAACTGGACGAAAAACGTGCAGATTCCATTAAGAATCCGGACAAATACAGACAGCTTGATCTTGTAAAAGTCCTGAAAAATCATCAGGGCTTTTTGATGATTGCAAACCTGGTTCTTTCTTCCTTTCAGAGAAGAATGGGCCAGAATCTGGGAGTAAAACCGGGCGATGAAATGCTTGAAGCCATTAAGGTTGCAGAAGAAAAAAATATTCCTACCGTTATGGCAGACCGCCCTATTCAGGTAACCCTTAGAAGAGCCTGGGCCAAAAACTCACTCTGGGGAAAATCAAAACTGCTGGCAGCTTTATTAAGTTCAGCCTTCAGTAAGGAAGAATATTCATCGGAAGAAATTGAAGAGCTTAAAAAAGGCAATGAAATGGATTCTATGATGAATGAACTCAGCGATTACATGCCTGTCGTAAAAAAAGTTTTGATTGATGAACGCAATTATTATCTTGCTTCAAAAATATACAATGCGGAAGGAGATAACAAAGTTGCCATTTTAGGAGCAGGTCATTTAAAAGGCGTTGAAGAAATCTTAATTGAATTAAGCCAGAATATTGAAAATACAAAGCTTGAAGAAATTTCTGACGTTCCACCAAAAAGCTTTTTCTCAAAATGCCTTGGCTGGATAATCCCTGCAATTATTGTAGGTTTAATTGCTGCAGGCTTTGTTTACGGCGGACTTCATGCCGGCGGTAAAATGGTGTTAAGCTGGTTCCTCTGGAATGCAATTCCAGCCGCCATTATGACAACTCTGGCCCTTGCCCACCCTCTTACAATTCTGGTTGCCTTTATTTCGGCTCCATTTACCTCTTTGTGTCCTTTTATTGGGGTTGGCTTTGTAACTGCAATTGTTCAGGCTTTAATCTGCAAACCAAAGGTAATGGATATGGAAAGCCTTCAGGATGATGTTTCAAGTTTTAAAGGCTGGTACAAAAACAGAATCTTAAGAGCCTTCCTTGTATTACTGCTTTCTACTGTTGGAAGCATGATTGGAACCTTTGCAGGCGGAACAGATATCATAAAGATATTTACTACAATCGAATAAAATTATTGTTATAACTACCTTTTTAACTGTCCTAATTCTAAAATTAATTTATTATTAATATAGAGTCCGGAAGTTTTAGAGGTAGTATGAAAAAATCAATTCTATTTATACTTTTTTCAGTCTTATCCCATATTTTTGCCTTTGAACTGTTTTCTACCAGTGAATTGCTGGCCGCCTACCTTGAAAAAAACAGTGATATTCAAACACAGGCTATTTCTTACCAGCAGGCCCAGTTTTCCAATCAGAAAAATCATATAAACCAGGGCTTTTCCATAACCCTTTCAAGCGGAAGCATGATTTTTGAAACTTCTGCAGACGGCAATTCCTTTTCAATAAGCCCGGCTATAAAAACTTCAATTCCTCAGGCCGCAAATCTGGGAATAAATCTTTCGGGAAACTTTACCTTCTCGGAAAGCGGCACAAGCATGGAAGATTCTTCGGTAAATGTCAGCCTTGATATCATATCATCCTCTGCACTGGAAAGAAAAATAAGTCTGCTTGAATCAGAACGCAAAGTCCTGGAAGCAAAAAGAGAATTCGAAGCAGCGGTGATTGCGGCAGAAAAAGAATTTTACTCAACCCTGAGCAGTCTGCTTTCTCAGGTAAGTTCAATCATTTCAAAACAACAGGATTTATACGAAGACAAAATTGAGTTTGAAGAAGTAAAGGCAAAGGGCTACAGCGAAAAATCTTCTAATTACAGAAGTGCCCAGATGAAGGTTCTGAGCGACCAGCACGAGGTAGAAAAGGCAGAAAGAGTCCTTAAAAATGAATACACCCTCTTTTATCTTCAGTGCGGAAAAGAGCTGCACTTTGACGACTTAAACGATTATATGTCCTTAATTCCTTCAGATATTCCGGAAGTTCAGCCTCTGGAAATTAAGAGCTTTAATCCCGATTCTTACACCCAGGTAGAAAAAGCCCTCTGGGCTCAAAAGATTGCTGAATTAAACAGGCAGACAAATAAAAAATTCACCCTTACAGCAAATACTGGCCTTACCTGCAAAAACAGCTCGGCCTCAAACAAATCTACCATTGATTTAGGTCTTTCAGGTACAATCGGCGGCCTTACAATCAGCCCGGAAGTTTACCTTCCAATCGCAGGCGGAAACTTTTATCCGTCAGCAAGCCTTGGAATCAGCCTTGACCCAAACAAATTCAGAACAGATAAAATTGATGCACAGATTGATGTGCTGGACCAGAGGCAGGAACTTATAGATATTGAAAGTGCCAGAAGAAAACTTGAAAGCACTATCACCGAAGAAGAACTGGAACTGCAGAATATTCTCTGGGAAAAAACAAAATATGATGAATACTACCAGACTAACAAAAGCCTTGAAGAGGATATGCTCAGCTGGTACAAAATGGGCGTTATAACAGAAAGCAAGTATCTTAGTGCCAGGGTAAGCCGGGAAGAATACGAAGTACTTAAGATTATAAATCTTATTGATATGCTTTTATACAACGATACTGTTTCTTCATATTTTTATAGTGATGCACAGTAAAAGATAAGCAGAAAGGAAAGAAGAATATGTCTAAAAAGAAATTAATTAAAATCATCATCATTGCAGCAGCAGTTCTGCTCTTTACGGCCCTGCTTCTTACAGGACTTAGACTTCTTGTAAATAAATCAAACGAAGAAAAGAAAGTTTACGAGGTTAAGGTAGAAACTTACGAAAACGTAATTGAAGTTTCAGGAACTGTAGCGGCAGCTCAGGAACAGACTCTGCAGGCCCTTTCTGACGGAACTGTTATTGCAGTTTATGTTTCTGCAGGAGACTACGTAAAAAAAGGCAGCCTGATTCTTCAGCTGGACGACACCAGCGAACAGTATAATCTTGCAAAGCATGATTACGAAATGGCAACAACACAAATTTCGGGCTCGCAAAAGGAACTTAAACTTATGGAGGCCCAGCGCCTTTCACTCTTACAAAAAATTGCAGACCGCAAGGTTTGTGCCACCTTTGATGGTGTAATTGCAGACCTGGATGTTGCTGTCGGAGATTCTCTTGAAGCAAAGGACTCTGTAGGAACCCTGGTAAATATTGATTACCTTACTGCCGAAGTTGAAATACCTGAAACAGATGTAGCAAAACTGCAGCTGAATCAAAAGGTTGAATTGAATTTTTCTGCCTACAAAACTCCTGTTTACGGATATATAGAAAGCTGGCCCGCCATCGGCGAAATTACCTCCAGGGGTGCAACTATTGTAAATGCAAAAATCCGCATAGACGACTACCCTTCCGTTATTCTTCCAAACTTTTCTTTTACAGGAAAAATCCAGATTGAAGAGCCGGTAGATAACATAATTGTTGAGCGTTATGCCATAGGTTACGAAGATAAAGAGCCTTATGTTGTACTTGCAAAAAGCGGAGAAAAAAGAGCTGTAAAGGTAAAACCTTACGGAAAAGAATATGTAAAAGTTCTGGAAGGCTTAACTGGAGGAGAATTGCTTTTACAGCAGACTGCAGAAAAAAAATCCGGACAGAACAAAAATTCATCAAACAAAAAACAGGGTAACCTGCCGGCTGCCGGAAATACAGGGGCTGCAGGTTTTAAGCGCTGATTATCGGGTAATGTGATATGGCCGAAAATGTTGTAAAGCTTATAGATGTTGTAAAAACCTATCAGATGGGCGAAAACAAGGTTGAAGCTCTGAGGGGAATCAGTTTTGAAATTTCTCAGGGGGAGTTTCTTGCCATAATGGGACCTTCGGGCTCAGGAAAATCTACCTGCATGAATATGATTGGCTGTCTGGACCGGCCCACAAGCGGCATTGTAAAAATCAACGGAAAAGAAACTGCAAAAATGAAGGAAAAGGAACTTGCCATTTTAAGGAATCAGACAATAGGCTTTGTTTTTCAGCAGTATCACCTGATTCCTTCCATGACGGTTTTAGAAAATGTAATGCTGCCCTTAAAATATCAGCGCATAGAAAAAAACTTAAGGCGGCAGATGGCAAGGGAAGCTTTGGATTCTGTAGGGCTTAGCGAAAGAATAAATCATCGTCCTCATGAACTTTCGGGAGGTCAGAAGCAGAGGGTTGCAATTGCAAGAGCTATGGTTACCAGTCCAAAAATCTTACTGGCCGATGAGCCTACCGGAGCCCTGGATTCTAAAACCGGAAAGGACGTTATGGAACTTTTCAGAAAGATTAATAAGGAAAAAGGAACAACAATTATTGTTGTTACCCATGACAATGGAATTGGCCAGAGCATGGAGCGCTGCATCCGTATTTTAGACGGTCAGATTGTAGAATGATGCAAGGGGTTTAAGTCACTTATGTGGGAAGATTTTATAAACGCACTGAACAATTTTAAAAGAAATAAAACCAGAACCTTTTTATCTTTACTGGGGGTTATAATCGGAGTAGCTTCTGTAATTGTAATCACCAGCATGGGAAAAAGCTCCACAAAAGAAGTAGAAAAAACCTTTGGTCAGGCCGGCCTTGATGTTGTGAGTGTAAATGCCGGAAAAATGAAAAAAGGCAGCCAGTCAAATACAATTGTTTTAGACGAAGCCTTCAGAACTGAACTTTTTGATAACATAGATAACATAAAAAAAATCTGGTACAAAAATACCCTGAGTGCCACAATTGCTTATGGAGAAACTTCTTCCACCGTAAGCTGCTCTGCCGTAGAAACCGGTTACCTTGAAATGTATAACATGCAGCTGGAGTACGGAAGTTTTTTTAATGTAACAGATAACGAAGAAGGAACTCAAAAAATTATTCTTAATCACGAAACTGCCCAGGATTATTTTCCAGCAGGCGATGCTCTTGGTAAACAGCTGATTCTTGTTGCAAGTAATGTCAGCTTCTGCTTTGAAATAATCGGGGTTCTTAAAGACCAGACTACCGGTATGGAAGGGGGAGCAGCCTTTATTCCAAGGGGCTTTTATTCAAAAAAGATAAAACCAAATCCTTCTGCAGACTCGGCCATGGTTCAGGCAGTTTCGAACCAGAAGGCTCTGGAACTTGTTACCACAATAGGAAATTACTGTACTGAAAAAACTGGAAACTCCTATGCGGTCCGCATTAATTCCATGCAGACTATGATTGACCAGATGAGTAAAATCACCGGCACCATGAGTATGATGCTTAGTGCCATTGCGGCCATTTCTCTGCTGGTAGGGGGAATTGGCATTATGAATATAATGATTGTAACCGTTACAGAGCGCAAGGGGGAAATCGGAATAAGAAAAGCCCTGGGCGCTTCTCCAAACGATATAAGGCAGCAGTTCTTAATTGAATCGGCCAGCATTACCCTTATCGGCGGAGTCTTAGGTGTAATTTCGGGAATTATAATAAGTCTTGCGGTGGAATATGTACAAAAACAGGCTTATGTAATAAGTACACAAGCCTGTCTGATAGCTTTTATTTTTTCTGTTTTTGTAGGAATCTTCTTCGGCTTAAACCCTGCAAGCAGGGCTGCAAAACTGGACCCGGTAATTGCTCTGAGCGGAGAATAAAGTATTAATATCCGTCACTCATTTCGCGGTTAGCATCTTTCTTACAAAGTTCATCATAAACAAGGGATCTTTTTCTGAGTTCTTCCTTGCGTTCTTTAGGGAATGGCATATTTCGCCAGAAAATACCCCTTACATCCTTATCAAGACGCTGAACTCCTTCGCTTTCCTTTGTCATCCATAAAATATAATCTTCTATAAAGAATTCCTTTAAGTCACCCTTTAATTTAAGCTGTTCCGCATGCTGATAGTACTGACCGGTAAGACCTTCTTCCATCCAGTAGTAAGAAGCTTTTTCCTTTGCAACCTGCCATCTTAAATCGGCAACAGCTGTAAGAACTGCAATCTTAAGGTCTTTTGGATACATTGGAACAACAATACGGCCGCGGCTGGTAACTCTGTTATAACGGTCAAAAGGTTCCCAGCAGAAGCCCCTGTCTCCGTAAGTTGGAACCAGAAGAACGTAAGGTACAATTCTGTTTGGAATATTTTTATGAATACGGTGGAAAACACCAGGATCAATAGATTCTATCCACCTTAAAACTTCAATTACATTTTCTCGCGAACCGGTTCCCCTTTCAGTACAGTGATAAAACTCTCTTGTAAAAATAGGGAACTGATTACCACGGCGACCGACAGTCATTTTTGCCATCTGCCTTACAGTTTCAAATTCAATTTTTACAGCTTCTGTATCGTTTGTCTGAATTGGTCCCTGATCAGAAATCTTACTCTGAACATTATCATAAGTACCCTTTGCTTCCTGGTATTCTGCCAGACACTTTGAAAGTTCCTTATCATTTTTAGAAATTCTATGAATTAAATCTGTAAGTTCAGGGAAGAGTTTTCTCTGAAATTCGGTAAGGGCAGCTCTGTGAGGCTCCATTCCCAAAACAGGCTGGTGCTCCATCAGATTTTCAAGCTTATCCCTTAAATCGTTTTCCAGCATCTGTCTTTCATTTTCTTTTATATTCAAGAGATTTTCTGCACTCTGAAGTTTTCCGGAATTTTTTGACTGCAGCTGCATTAATCTGGACTGCTCTACCATGGCAGCTTCATCTGCACTCATATTGGCAGTTTTATGAGACTGTTTTTTTTCATCGGTTGCAGAGTTGGTCATTTTTCCGGTTGCAATTTCTTTAAACCATTCATCAGTATAAAGAATTGGTTCTCCGGTTCTGTTTTCTAAAAAAATTTTAGAAAAATAGGCTTTCTGTTCTTCCTTAAACAAAGAAGGAAGAAGAACTCCAAAACGAATGAGCATTCTTTTTGGCATTGGGGTTGCAGAAGAAGACATTTTTCCTACCATACCGCGAATTAATTCCCAGTAGGCGGTTACAATCTGCTGACGGAAAACAGCACGGTCCTTTGGATCTTTGCAGGTTAAATATTTTGACAATACCTGGTGAACCCTCTGGGCCGACTGATTTTCTCCGGTTAATACAGTTTTATAATAAGTCTTGTCTGCAAAAACCTCAGAAGGCTGGTCGCTTACAAGTTTATCTAAAGGGTCAAAAGTGGTTTTACTTAAATCAACTTCATGGATGGAACGATTTCCGCTGCCGCCATGAACAACTTCATCTACACTTTTAGAAAACAAAGATTTCCTTTTAGTAGGAACTTCAAACTCTTCAACGTTATCAAGTATATTATCTGAATTGTCAGCTTTTCCATCTTCTGAGTTAGCAATTAATGCTGCAATTTCTGGATCTAATTCTTCGTTCATAAACACCCCAATAATATAGGCTTCATTATAACATGTAAAAAATAGGGGTGCAAGGAAAGGCTTTTTTTATTTTTTATAAACCGAGGCAATCTCAGGATCAGTAAAGCCTAAAGTTCCAGTCTTTTTAAAGAAGGTATTGCAATCCCACAAAAATGGAGCGTAATTATATCTGTCACTATTTTCAAGGACATTTTTCATCCATTTTTCCATACCATCCTTTTTTTCGCCGGTAGACTTAAGCTTTGCGACTCCATATTCGCCAATGATTACACCATAGCCCTGATCTGTAAATTTTGTCATTTTGGCAAGCAAGGTATTCTGTGTAGAAATATCTGATGAAGATCCCCAGGAAGTCTGAACCTTTCCCCATTTTGCATCTTCTTCAAGGATACAATATAAAGCTGGTGAATAATAATGAACAGAAATCAAAAGCTTTTGAACTGTGTTTGTACTGTCTTCTGGCATAAGGTATTCTGAACTACATGTTTTTTCAATGTCCGTGCTGTAACCTGGAATTAAAAGAAAGCGTTTTTCATTCTTTCCGCCCTGAGCCCTTATTTTATCTACAAAATGCTGGGCAAGTTCATGAATTAAAAGATACTGGTCAGAAACAGAAAGGCTGCCCTTTTCTCCGTCAACTTCATCATTAAAGCGGTCGCCCCACTCTTCATTTCCTGCTTCAAAAATAAGACGGTAATCATAATCTTTAAATTCACTTCCAACCTGGTCCCAGATTGCATCAAAAATCTTATAGGCTTTTGTTTTATCACTTCCAAAAAGTCCCCACCAGCCATAATCCCAGTGGTCATTAATCATTACATAAAGTCCGGAATCTAAGGCCCAGCCGACAACCTCTTTTATACGGTTCATAAAATTTTCATTGATTTCATAGTCGTTTTCCCGCCAGTCCATGGTGCTTGTCCATGCTACAGGAATGCGCACACAATCAAGACCGGCAGACTTCATTGCCTCGAACATAGCTTTTGTAGTTACCGGCTGCCCCCAGGCAGTTTCATATTGATTTGGACTTGCATTATAGCCCATCCAACCGGCACCGTTTGCTTCAAAAGTATTTCCAAGATTAATTCCATTTCCTATAACCTGTGTAAACTGCAGAGCAGACATGTTTTCTAAATCTGAATCATCTACAGGCTCGTAGCTGTATTTACTATTTGTATTTGTGTTTGATGCACAAGATAATAAAAATAAGGTACTTATTGAGATAATAATAAATCTAAATGCTTTCTTCATAGAAATCCTCCATAAGAAGGATTATCAGTCCAAATAGAAAAAATGTTATAACCTTTTATGCTTTTTTAGGTAACATTTTGAATATGAAGCCAGGTTGAACCGTTTCTGTATTCTGTAGGCGTAAAGCCTGTCTGTTCCTTAAACTGCCTCATAAAATGAAAATCACTTTTGTAACCGCATTTGGAGGCAATTTCACTGATTGTAAGGCTTGTTTTTACAAGATAAGATTTTGCCTTTTCTATTCGGCCGCTTATAACATCCTTGATTACACTAACACCAAAGTTTTTTGTATAAAGATGCTGAAAACCCGATCTGCTTAAGCCCACAAAATCTGCCATTTCATCTACATTTGAAAAAAGGTCCGGCTGCTCAAAAAGACGGGTACGCAGGTAAGAAATTTTGTCGTTCTTGGAAGCAAGCACATCGGAAGAAGCAATCCTGTCAGATTTTATTATTCTGGCAAGTTTATAGAAAAAGAATTTTGTAAGCAGATCTTTTATAGTTTCGTGATAATCATCATTAGAAAAATGTTCATAGGAAATCTGATGGATTATTGTGGAAAGTTCATCTGTGTTGCCAAGAAAAACAGGCTGGTCAAACAGGAGTCCATGTTTTAAAAGTTCTTCTTCATCTCCTGCCTCTTCAAAATGAAAGTAAAACCAGTCATCAACATAATTATCTTTCTGGGCCTTGTAAAAACACCTGGTAGCAGGCCTTAGAATAAGGTAGGAGTTTTTCATTACGTTATACCGCTTGTCTTTTATATAAAAAACAGAGGGAGATTTTACAAGTAAAAACAAAAAGGCGCCAGGGCCGTTTGGTAAGTCCTGCTTAAAATCTGCTCCATGAGAATGATTATAACCTATTGAACCAATTTTTAAGGACATACTTAGATTATACCCTACTTAAAAATATATAAAAGCAGTCAGCTGCTAATTCTTTCTTACTTTTACAAGATAATTCGTAAAACCTTTTTCCTGCAGTTTTTTTTCGGTTTCTGAAACCTTCTGCCCCGGAACCTTTTTAATTGTAACCCTGACCGCAGAAGATGTTTTCTGGTAAACCACATCTTTAAAACCTGCCTTTAAAAGTTTCTGTGCAGTTTTACTGGCAGCTTCCTTTGTAGAAAAAGAAGCTATCTGTATATCATAAAAAAGGGATGGATCATAACTTTCACTCTTGCCATAAAGTTTCTCCATTATTTTTTTTGCACTATCAGCAGTCTGCTGGCTTAATTTTGTATTTTTTCCCATTTTAACAATTTCAATTTTTGCCCTGCAGGTTCCACTCTTTATCATACCAATCTGACTAGCAGCCGCTTTAGATAAATCCACTTCTCGTCCGGCAACAAAGGGGCCCCGGTCATTTACCCTGACTTCTACCGACTTCCCGTTAGAAAGATTTGTTACCTTTAAGACAGTATTAAATGGCAGGGACTTATGAGCGCAGGTAAAGGCATTCATATTAAAATATTCCCCGTTTGATGTTTTTTTCCCGTGAAAATCGCCCGCATAATAAGAAACTGTAACATTTGTTTTATATACTTCAGAAAAAAGCAGACAATTGCAGACTAAAAATAAGATAATTAAGATATTCTTTTTCATATTTAGAATATCGGAAAAAATGAGATTTTTTTTAAAAAGCATAGATTTTTTTTAAGCAATACGCTATTTTATTAACAACTGAGGGGAATTAGCTCAGCTGGCTAGAGCATCGGCTTTGCAAGCCGAGGGTCAGGGGTTCGAACCCCCTATTCTCCATAAAGACTGCTTTTTTAAGGCAGTCTTTTTTTTTGCCCTCGCGGCTCTTTTGCCCGGGAGATTTTCCTGCCCGCGCGGAATTATTCTTTATTAATAACTTTTTTCGTAAATCTTAATCTGATTTCTGCCGTGAGTTTTTGCATAGTAAAGGGACTCGTCTGCGGTTCTGAACCACTTTTTAGAATCCCAGCCTGGTTCAAGGGCAGAAATACCCGCACTGATGGTATAGGAAGCTTCTGAATCAAAATCAAACTTATAATTTGAAAACTCGTTTTGAATTTCTTCTACCAGACTTATAACAGGGAACTGCAGGGTATCTTCAAAAAGAAGTACAAACTCTTCGCCGCCATAACGGAAAGCCTGCCTTGCTCCCCCCATCTTGTCCTTTATAATTTCGGAAATTGTCATTAAAACCCTGTCGCCCATGCTGTAACCAAAGCGGTCATTAATTTTCTTAAAGAAATCAATATCCAGAATTACAAGATATGGTTTTATATCTTCATAAATAGACTTATGAATAATTCTTCCAATGGCATTATCCATAGCCTTTTTGTTATAAAGTTTGGTAAGAGAATCTATATTCAGTTCCTGAATTAAATCGGTCTGAAGCCGGTAGTTTTTATGTATATAATCCAGAAGATTTGCATGAGTTGTTACAAAGGTATGAGAAAAAGCAAATGAAAAAACTATAAAGACAATGGAACAAAGCATGTTTAATACTTTGAAAATAAGTTCAAGCTCAACAAAACAAAAAACCACCAGAGAAATTATAAGAAGAGGAATTTCGCTCAGAGCCAGCATATTCAGGATTTTTGTATCGCCAAAAATAGAACAGATAAAAAAGGCAAAGGAAGGAGCTGCAAGAAGAACACAAAAGTAATTGTGAAAAATTGAAACTACACTGCAGATAGTAAAGATGGCATAAGAAACCATAATATTTTTTACCCTGCAATTAATTTTCTTATTTTTCGTTACCAGGGAGGCAGCAAATAAAACTCCAAAGTTAAGACTGGAAGGAATTACAATCCTTATGAGAATATAATATAAATCGTTGTCTGGTCCTAAACCGTTTGTTATAAAAGTGATGTATGTAAAAATTTCTATAAACAGAATAACGCAGGCTGCAAATAAGCTTGTTAATAATATCGTTCTCTGCCATTTAAGATAGAGATTTTCACGATACTTGATAAAGTTCTCATTCTCTTTCATATGAGAAATTGTAACACAGAATTATATTTTAGAATATATTTCCTCCTCTCTCTCTATTTGTATAAGCCGATAAAATTCGCTATATTTACTATAATATTCATTCAGAAAAAGTTTATCTTTATAGGAGTAAATATATGGCAGACACAATGCATGCATTGGAAAAAAATCCAAACTGGAAAGGTCGAAGAGGTCCAGTTGTCCTTGTAATTATGGACGGAGTTGGATATGGAAAATACGAAGAAGGTGATGCAGTAAAGGCTTCAAAAATGAAGTATCTTGACTGGTTTACAGCAAACTGTCCACACACCAAATTAAAAGCACACGGAACAGCAGTTGGACTTCCATCTGATGACGATATGGGTAACAGTGAAGTTGGACACAACGCTATTGGTTGTGGCCGTGTTTTTGCCCAGGGTGCAAAACTTGTTAATGAATCTATTAAATCAGGTTTAATGTATGAAGGCGAAACCTGGAAAAAACTTATCAAAAATGTAAAAGACAAAAACTCTTCTTTACATTTTATCGGCTTAGTTTCTGACGGAAACGTTCATGCCCACATTGATCACTTAAAGGCAATGGTTGCCCAGGCAAATAAAGAAGGCGTTAAAAAGATTCGTGTACACGCTTTACTTGACGGCCGCGACGTAGATCCTACATCTGCCCTTGCTTACGTAACTCCACTCGAAGAATACCTCGCTTCTTTCAAAGATGCAGACTATCAGATTGCTTCAGGCGGCGGACGTATGTTCATCACAATGGACCGCTACAATGCAGACTGGCCAATGGTTCAGAGAGGCTGGTACGCTCACGTTTTAGGCGAAGGAAGAATGTTCGAATCTGCAACAAAGGCAATTGAAACTTACCGTGCAGAAAACGCAGGTCTTCTTGACCAGGATATGCACGAATTCGTAATTGCAAAAGATGGAAAGCCTGTTGGAACAATTGAAGACGGTGATTCTGTAATTCTTTACAACTTCAGAGGTGACCGCGCCCTTGAAATTACAAATGCATTCGAAGCCGGTGCAGAATTCTCTCACTTTGACCGCAAACGTGTCCCTGCCTGCGAATATGCCGGAATGATGGAATACGATGGCGATGCTCACATTCCTCATCAGTATCTTGTAAACCCACCAAGCATTGACCGCACAATGGGTGAATACCTTACAAAAACAGGCGTTAAATTAATGGCAATTTCTGAAACTCAGAAATACGGCCACGTAACTTACTTCTTTAACGGAAACCGCCAGGGTAAATTCGACGAAAAACTCGAAGACTATATTGAAATTCCATCTGATACAGTTCCTTTTGAACAGAGACCATGGATGAAATGTGCAGAAATTACAGACAAAGTAATCGAAGCCATCAAATCCGGAAAATATGATCATATCCGTTTGAACTATCCAAATGGTGATATGGTTGGTCATACAGGTGTATTCAATGCAGTTGTATGTTCTATGGAAGGTATGGATTTACAGCTTGGCCGTCTTAAGGCAGCAATTGACGAAGCAGGCGGTATCTTATGTCTTACTGCAGACCACGGAAACTCTGATGACATGTACGAACATGCAAAAGACGGAAGTGTAAAAATGGACAAGAACGGAGAACCAAAAGCCAAGACTTCTCACTCATTAAATCCAGTTCCAGGTATTATTTATGACCCTGAATACAAGGGTGAATACGATAATACAAAACTTAACGAAGGCTTAGGCATTTCAAGCTGGCCTGCAACTTTAATGGAATTAATGGGTTACAAGGCTCCTTCTGACTACGACAAGAGTATGATTAACCTTAAATAATTATCAGGCATAAAATATGTGCTTAATCCCCTTACCCGCCTTAAAAACGGCTAAGGGGATTTTTTTTCTTGTTTCCCCTTCATTTAAACTATAAAATCTTAGCTATGAACACATCTTTTATATTAGAACTGATCGGTTATACAGGTTCCTTTCTTGTAATTATTTCCATGCTGATGACTTCCGTAGTAAAGCTCCGGGTAATCAACACCATAGGAAGCATAATTTTCTGCGCTTATGCAGTCTGCATTCATTCTTATCCTACTGCCGCCATGCAGCTTTGTTTAATTGCAATAAATGCCGTAAGCCTTTACAAACTGATGAACACAAAAAAAGAATATTCAGCCATAGAACTTAAGGCAGAAGACGGCTATCTTTCTTATTTTTTAAAAACCTATTCAGAGGATATTAAAAACTTCTTTCCCGACTTTACAGGCCCCCAAAGAGAAGACAAAATTTATCTTATAAACTGCAGCCAGACAGCCGCAGGTCTTTTTATTGCAAAAGAAGAGGATGACGGACTTCAGGTAAAACTTGATTACACCACCGCCGCCTACAGAGACACCAGTGCCGCAAAGTTTTTCTTTAATTATCTTAAAGACAGGGGAATAAAAAAACTTACCGCAAGAAGCAGCATTCCGGCCCACGAAAAGTATCTGAAAAAGATGGGCTTTTCGCAGTCAGGAGATTCTTTTGTAAGGCTATTTTCTGAGTAAGGCAATTTCCCGCAGCAGGTCAGTTCCGGGTCACTTCCGGGGGCAGGCAAAGTCAATCTAAAAGCAGGAGCAGATACTGGGGAAGAACCACAATTGCAAAGAAGATTAAACTTATCCAGGTGAACTTTCGGATAAAGGTAAAGCCCTGGCCCGGATACTCTCTGTTATAGAGGCGAAGATTTATAACACTGGCAAGAGAACCAATAATGGAACACAGGCCGGCAGAATCAAGTCCATAAATTAAAGCCTTAAGGCTCTTTGTAAAAGGCCATAAAACAATACTTGCAGGAACATTAGAAATTACCTGACTGAGCAGAATACTCCAGACATATTCATGACCCGAAACTTTTTTCTGTAAAAAGTCTGCAATAAGAGGATTTCTGCACAAGGAAGAACTGAATACAAAAAAACAGAGAAAGGTTAAAAGAAGCACGTAATCGGTGCGAAGAAGAATCTTAAAATCAAAAATAATCAGGGCCAGGGCAATAAAAAGTGTTACAAAAGGCCAGTATTTAGTTCTGCTTACAATAGTAAAGACAATTATTATAAAAAGACTGATATATAAAAGCCTTTTGAATCTTCCTTCCGGCTGCCAGACATACTCATTTTTATCATGACTTATTTCTATCATTTCTTTTTTGTCATGTCTGTAGAGGAATAAAATAAATAAAAAGAGTAAAAATGCACTAAAAAGCCATAAAGGAAGCATCATCAATAAAAATGAAGAAAAACTTATATCACTTTTACTGAATAAAAAGAGATTCTGGGGACTTCCAAAAGGAGTCAGCAGGGAACCTCTTATAGCTGCAATGTTTTCAAAAGTCAAAACAGGAATAATATAGGCTTCTTTATGTCCGGCCTTAAATAAAACAATGGTGATTGGAACAAAAATAATCAGGGAAACATCGTTTGTAACAAACATGGAAGTTAGAAAAACTGAATAAACCAGAAAACAGGTTAATACAAGCTGACTCTTTATATTAGAAGTCAGTTTTAGTACAGGATTAAAAATGCTTTCTTTTTTAAAACCTTCAAGCACGCTTAAAAGCATAAAAAGGGTTGCTAGAGTCTTCCAATCGATAGTGTTCAATAGTTCCCTGGAAGGGGGAGTTATAAATAAAGAAATTATCGCAACCAGGAGAGAAAGGCTCAGCATAATTTCCTTTTTAAGAAAGGCTATAATTTTACTCATAATAATATTATAATAAAAACATGACTTTAGATGTAGTACTTTTAATACTCGCGGTAGTATGCCTTGCAGCTGGAACTCTGGGCACTTTTGTTCCGGTATTACCGGGTGCCCCCCTTGCCTGGATAGGCCTCCTCCTTGGCCACTGGATTTCTTACATGCAGATTCCAGTCTGGGTAATTGTTGTCTGCGCTATTGCAGCCATTGTTGTTTCTGTTCTTGATAATGTTTTACCGGCCCTTATGACAAACAGAGCCGGAGGTTCAAAGGCCGGCACCTGGGGCTGCACCATAGGTTTAATTGCAGGCTTTTTTATTGGACCAATAGGAATTATTTTATGTCCTTTTGCAGGAGCCTTAATTGGAGAACTTATAAACGATTCTTCAGATATGCAGAGGGTTTTTAAAGCCGCAGCAGGAGCCTTTACAGGTTTTCTTCTTGGAACAGGACTAAAACTTGCAACTGCAGTAGCCTTTATCTGGGTTTTTGTAATGTACATCATCTTTTAAAAATTAAGCAATTCTGATAGAGTCTCGTATTATGGAAAAAGTAAGAGCAAAAAATAACAGGACAATTGTTCTGGGCAGTGATGAAATTGAAGGCCTTAAAAAAGAAACTGTAAGTGCCGCACAAATTAAGAAAGGCCTTTCTTTTGTAAACAAGGTTATAAATGCAGATATTTTTGATGCACTAAAAGTGCTGCCTGATGCTTTTGCAGATTTAATCATCATTGACCCTCCCTATAATCTGTCCAAGAACTTTAACGGCATGAATTTTAAAGAGATGACCAGCGAAAAATATGATTTCTACCTGGAATCCTGGTTGCCGGAAGTTTGCAAAAAGCTCAAAAATAACGGAAGCCTTTACCTCTGTGGAGACTGGAAATGTACAGCCAGCCTGCAGAGAGCCCTGGAAAAAGAGCTTACAGTTCTTAACAGAATTACCTGGCAGAGGGAAAAAGGACGGGGCGCTAAGGCAAACTGGAAAAACGGAATGGAAGATATCTGGTTTGCAGTAAAAAATCCTGATGATTACTATTTTAATCTTGAAGCCGTCAAAATAAAAAGAAGGGTTTTAGCCCCTTACACAAAGGAAGGACTGCCTAAAGACTGGCAGAAAACAGAGGAAGGAAATTTCCGCCTTACCTGCCCTTCAAACTTCTGGGATGACATAAGCATTCCCTTCTGGTCCATGCCGGAAAACACAGATCACCCTACCCAGAAGCCGGAAAAGCTTTACGCAAAACTTATTCTTGCCTCATCAAAGCCCGGCGACATGGTTTTTGACCCCTTCTTAGGAAGCGGAACCTCCAGCGTAACTGCAAAAAAACTGGGCCGCAATTACTGTGGAATAGAAATTAACGAAGAATACTCTCTGCTTGCACAAAAAAGACTAAATATGGCAGATACAGATAAAAGCATTCAGGGCTATAGTGAGGGAATCTTTTGGGAACGCAATGCAAAAATCCAGTGATTTACATTTTAATGAACAAACCCTCAGGTTATGTATGCTCTTCTGTTTCAGATTCTCATAAAACTGTATATGAACTTTTACCGCAAGAACTTCAGGACCTTTTAAAAGCAAAAAGAGGTGCAAGGCTGCATACGGTGGGCAGGCTGGACTGTGATACTACCGGACTCCTGCTTTTAACCACCGACGGCTTTTTTTCTGACAGAATTACAAGACAGGAAAATAACATAGAAAAATGCTACCAGGTGGAGCTTAAAAATAAGGTAAGCGAAGAAGAAAAAATCAAAATCACAAAGCTATTTCTTCAAGGGCTCACCCTCCCCGCGCAAAAAAAAGCCCCGGAACAAAATATTTCTGACGCGCAGGTAACCTTCACAGGCGACCGACAGGCCCTTGTCACCATAAAGCAGGGTCTTTTTCACCAGGTAAAAAGAATGTTCCTTGCTGTTGGTAATGAAGTTTTAAGTTTGAAAAGAAAATCCATTGGCCCCCTTATGCTGCCGGAAGATTTACAGGAAGGCCAGTGGCGCTATTTGTCAGACTCTGAAATTAAAAGTCTGATGAAAAAGTAGAGCATCTTATTCCTTTTTTTGTTTTACATATAAGAAAACTCCCCTTATAATTAGTTAAATAATTACAGGAGAGTTACAATGAATTTTATCAGCAAATCCCTAACACGTCAGCTTACACTTTATGTAGGTCTCGCCTTATTCACATTACTATCTTTATGTATAGCCTTTATTACCAGAATGGTAAACACATCTTTTACAGATGTATCTAAAAACTATCTTATTTCTACAGCAGAACGCTACGGAGAAAGTACTGCAAAAATTCTTACAATGGAATACAACATTGCAAAAACACTTCAGGCTTCTTTAGAAAGATATGAAGATATTCCCGAAGCAGAAAGAAGAACTTATATCAATAACCTGTTAAAACACACATTGGAATTAAATCCGGATTTAGTCGACGCCTATTGTGTATGGAAAGAAAATGCACTGGATGGACTTGATCACCTTTATAAAAATTATGACGAAACCTATGATGAAACAGGCCGTCTTATACCATATTGGACCTATGATGGTTCTAAAATTGAATGCTGTGCCCTGACAGATTACGAAGGCAGCTTCTGGTATGAAGAACCAATGAAAAAGAACAAGGGCATTCTGATTCAGCCTAACTTATATGAAGTTGGCGGCAAAATGATGTGGGTTTGCGGCGTTGCCTTCCCTCTTCACAACAGCAAAGGCCAGATTATGGGTATGCTGGGTGTAGATATGTCTCTTAACTCCCTTTCTTCAATCTTAAAGGAAGCAAAACTCTATGAAAGCGGCTATCTTTCACTCGTGGCACATACAGGTCTTATTGCAGTAACAAAAAATTCAAAAGATGAAGGTCAGTTAAGCAAAGATTTTTCTTCAAAAGAGACTGCAGCTCTTTTTACAAAGTCTGCTAAAGATAAAACTCCCTTCCCAATCAATGGAATTGAAGACAATAAAAAAATCACAAAATATTACAAGCCTTTTACTGTAGGTGATGCTGATGAGGTCTGGTTTTTAGGAGTAAATGTTCCTACAAAAGAAGTTTATAAAAGCGGAACTAAAATTGTTGCAAATGTTGTAATAATTTTCCATTTGACCTTAATTGAGGTAATCCTTTTAAGCTATTTTATTATCCGAAGAGTTTCTAAAGATCTTCATAAGGGTGAACTTGCTATGAAGAATATTGCCCAGGGTGATGGAGATTTAACTGTTCGCATGGAAGTAAAAAGCTCAAATGAACTTGGCCGTATGTTCACTTACTTTAACGAAACCATGAAAAAACTTCAGAATTCTATTGGTCAGGTAAAAGATGTAAGTATCACCATGCAGGATCAGAGTGTTGATCTGAGCAACAATATGAACGATACAGCAGCCGCAGCAAATCAGATTACTGCAAATATTGAAAGCGTAAACAGACAGATTCAGCTTCAGGGACAGAACGTTATGGAAGCAACAGAATCTATGTCTTCTGTAAAATCTTCTGTAGAAAATCTTGTAAGCGATATTCAGAGTCAAAGTTCCTGCGTAGTAGAATCTTCTTCTGCAATTGAAGAAATGGTTGCAAATATCCGTTCGGTAACAGGAATTCTTGAAAAGAACAGTGATACAATCAAAGCTCTGGAAGCTTCATCAGGAAGCGGACGTTCCAGCGTAGAAGGAACTGTTCTTGCCACAGATAAAATCAAACAGCAGTCAGAAACCCTGCTTGAAGCAAGTAACATCATTCAGAATATTGCCAGTCAGACAAACCTTCTTGCCATGAATGCGGCAATTGAAGCTGCCCACGCCGGAGATTCAGGAAAGGGCTTCTCTGTAGTTGCCGACGAAATCCGAAAGCTGGCAGAAGACTCTAATGAACAGGGTAAAACAATTACAAATAACCTTACAGAAGTTCTTAAGAGTATTAATGAAGTTGCTGATTCTACCAATAAGCTTCAGGAAATCTTCTCTGAAATTTACGGTCTTGCCCAGCAAGTTGCCCAGCAGGAACTTACAATTATGAATGCCATGCAGGAACAGTCGGAAGGTGGTACTCAGGTACTGGAAGCCATTAAAAAGATTAATGATATTACGGAAAACGTTCGCTCTGGTGGACACACAATGCAGAGTGAAAGCAATGCTGTAAACGAAAAAATGGAGCATCTTGCCCGTCTTACAGATGAAATTATGGCCAGCATGGAAGAAATGGCTCTGGGTATGGAAAACATCAATAATTCCATTAACTCTGTAAACGATCTTACCCGTAAAAACAGCAGTAATATCGAGATTCTTGGTACAACTGTAGATAAGTTTAAGGTATAAAGAGATTTTGACATTCTAAATACATTGAACTATAATTTTAAAAGCTTTTCTTAAGAAAAGAAAAAAATGCACTTACGTGTGAAAACTGGAGAAAAATATGAATAAAACATGGAAAATCTTTGGAATTTTATTGCTGGCTGCAAATCTGTTTGTATTAAACAGCTGTGGATTACTGGATGCCCCTGAACAGGAATGGGAACAGTATAATATTGAGTACAAAGGAGTTGAATTAGACTGCTTTGTTATGTTCAGTTCAACAGAAACTAAGTATAACTATAAGACAATCCCAGCGGGATTTACAGTATTAATTGTACCAGATATGTCTGCAACAGGCGTAGGCGATATTCTTGATAACTTCAAACTAGACTCAAACTATATCTATAAGCATTGGGATATTAACGAAAGTCTTACAGTTGCTGATGAAGCAGAAGGAAGTGAAGAAAAATCTATTACAGTAACAAAGAATAAATATTCTGTACTTTACCATGCAGTTAGCTGGACAAAAAAAGATGCTAAAGCTCCAGAAGAAACTTATTTTGGTAAATCAAAGTATACAGAATTTGATATTTCTTCATGTACTAACTTTAGTCTGAAGGCAGTCTTAAAACAAGTTCTTTTATTAATATTATAGTATTGTCTTAATTCGGCTCTATACAGGGCAGGATAAGATACTTTACAAACTCTCACAGTCAGACCTGTGAGAGTTTTTTTATACCCTGAAAAGCACCTTTACATTTTTATCTACAAGGTCACTAAGTTCTTCCTTACTTATTCCCCTTATTTGTGAAACAAAAGCATAAGTATGTTCGACTTTTACAGGAGTATTTACAGTCCCCCTTTCAGGTACAGGCGCTAAATAAGGAGCATCTGTTTCGCATAAAAGCCTGTCAGAAGGAATATATTTAATCAGCTCTTCCATAGCTTCCATATTTTTCTTTTTCGTATAGGTTACACTTCCGCTAAGGCTGATATACCAGCCCAAATCTAAAAAGGCCTTTGCTTCTTCAAGACCATAACTGTAGCAGTGTATAATTCCCTTATTCCAGCCCGCATTTTTAATGCAGTCCAGGGTATCTTCAAAACCGTCTCTTGAATGAACAATAAAAGGTAAATCCATTTTTTTTGCAAGCTGCAGCTGAAGTTCAAAAAGTTCCCTTTCTGCCAGGTAGGTCTTTGTATCAAAATCATCTTCGCATCTTCCATCTACGCCGGCAGGGTTCCAGTGGTGGTCTATTCCCCCTTCCCCAATTGCGACAACCCTTCTATGTAAAATATCCTCATCACCAGAATTTGCCTTTTGAATCTGCTCTTCCAGTTCTTTTATACATTCAAAACGATTATGAATTGAATCCATATCGGGCCAGATTCCGGCTGAAAAATAAAGATACTTTCTTACCTTTTCAGCAAGCTTTGAATTCTTTATCTGGGCTATAGTTTTTTCTAAAAGCGCCTGTCTTTCCAGTAAATCATCAGAGCGGGTTCCAATATCAAGGGCAAATTTACAATCCCTTTTTGCAAGTTCTTCAAGTACTTCCTGACCATTTACCTGAGAAGTTGATGTCATAGTTCTGTAATGAAAATGTGTATCGCTAAACATAAATGCAATTATAAACTTTTTATAAAGTTTTGACTATTTTTTGCCGATAATAGATTTTAGAGTAGTATTATTCTTTTCTTAGGTTTATAATTATAAAATATGACGGGAGCAAAATTATGAACGAAGTAGAATTTAAGTCATTTATAAAAAAGGTACCAAAAGCAGAAATTCATATTCATATTGAAGCAGTAATTAAACTTGCCTCTGTAAAAAAGCTTTACGAACAGTGTAACGGTAAAGCTATGAGCGATGACGAGTTAAATGAAATATTTTCCTACAATGATTTAAATGGCTTCATTCAGGCCTTTTTAAAAGTTCAGAATTTGCTTGTATCTGTAGACGACTTTAACCTTATCTTTGATGATTTAAAAGAATATCTGCTTGAAAACGGCATATCATACTGTGAAGCATTTTTTGCTCCTACTGCCTTCCTTAAGAAGGGCTTTAAATACGAAGACATGGTAAAAATCTTCAAAAAGAAGATTGCAGAAATAAAGAAAGAAACAGGTATAGTAATTAAATTAATTATGGACGTAAGCCGCACCTTTGGTCTTGAAAACGCCATGAATAATTACAAACTCCTTAAAGAATATCCTTGCGAAGATATTATTGGTATTGGTCTTGGCGGTGCCGAAAGTAAGGGCGCTGCAAAAGATTATGCCCCTGTATTTAAGCTTGCAGAATCTGAAGGCTACAAGGTAGTTGCCCATGCCGGAGAAGATGTAGGACCAGAAAGCATCTGGGATGCTATTAATTTATGTCATGCCCAGAGAATAGGTCATGGAATTACAGCCATTCAGGATGAAAAACTTATGCAGAAGCTTACAGAAAGTAAGCTTCCTGTAGAAGTTTGTATTACTTCGAATACCTTTACTAAAAAGGTTGTAAAAGAAGCAAAAGACCATCCTATCAGAGAATTCTTTGACAGAGGCATGCTTGTAACCGTTAATACTGATGATCCTGTTTTCTTTAAATCAGACTTATTAAACGAATACTGGATTTGTCACAGTCAGCTGAACTTTACAATGGACGAAATTAAACAGTTAGTAATAAACAGCTTTGAAGCAACTTATCTTGCCGCAGACGAAAAAGCAGCATGGATTTCTAAAGTAGAAGAAGCTTTTAAGTCTTAAAAATGTCCTTACTCGAACAATATTATAATAAATTTCACGAAGAACACCGTCTTACAACAAGGCATGGCAGGGTTGAATTTTTAACCACTCTTAAATATATAAAAGAATGCCTTGAGCGGATAGAATCTGAAGCAGCAGGTTTTGAAAAAAGCAAAATCAAAATTGCAGATATTGGAGCCGGAACCGGCCGCTACAGCCTTGAATTATGTCACCAGGGCTACGATCTTACAGCCGTTGAACTTGTAAAACACAATCTGGAAATTCTTAGAAGCAAACACGAAAACATTAAAACCTGGCAGGGAGATGCCCGTAAGCTGGATTTTCTAAAAGATGAAAGTTTTGATATCACCCTTCTCTTTGGCCCTCTTTATCATCTACACGGAGAGGAAGAAAAACTCAAAGCCTTAAACGAAGCAAAGAGGATTACAAAAAAAGGCGGCTATATTCTTATTGCCTATGTAATGAATGAATACAGTGTAATAAGTTACTGTTTTAAGGCTCATAAATATAAAGAAGTTATGAATAAGGGCGGCCTTTCAGAAGATTTTCATACACTTTGTGGCGAAGAAGATTTGTATGATTATGTCCGCCTGGAAGACATTTATAGGCTTAGCGAAAAAGCAGGTCTAAAAAGAATAAAGACAATTGCAGCTGATGGACCAAGTGATTATATGCGTAAAGAATTGAACGAGATGGATGAAGAAGAGTTCAAGGCCTTTATTGCTTTCCACCAGAAAAACTGCGAAAGACCGGAATTACTGGGAGCTTCCAGCCACACAGTAGATATTCTGCAAAAATAAGAGCCCTGCTCTTGATTAAGTTTTTATTTTTCTTTAAAATAGTTTTGTTTTTACGGTATTTCCGAACAACAGGAGGTGACACACATGGCAACAATCAACGTAGATGATTCAGAGAACATCGAAAAAGCAATTAAACGCTTTAAACGTATGGTTGAAAAAGAAGGTATTATCCGCGAATATAAAAAGCGTGAATACTTCGTTAAACCTTCTGCTACTCTTCATCAGAAGAAAACAACTCTTGAACGAAAACTTTTGAACAAGAGAAGAAAGACAGAAAAGAAAGATTTCTAATTAGAAATTTTTATAAAAAAAGCCGTCTTAAAAAAGTATTTTACATACTCTTAAAAGACGGCTATTTTTTTGCCCGAGTACTTTTTTAATCTGTATATAAATTATCTCCATCAAAGTAGAGATAAAGTGTTTCGCCTTCCGCACAGGCTATTCTGCCTTCGGTTATAAAATCTTCATAATAATCATAGCGGCTGCTTAAATTAGGATAAACAATTCTTACCCTGAAGTAGTAACGGCCATTATTTACATAAAACTTACAGTTATTGTCTGCATAAAGAGGCTCCGAATAATTTTCGCAGGACCAGGATGACTCCCATTCTTCAGAAGTAGAAGTTCTTACTGCAACTTCATAAACATAGGCTGCATCAACTCCATATTTGCTGCATTCATTTTTTACAATAACCTTTGTTCTTGAACTGTCATATTCAGACCAGAATTCTTCATCAAGTAAAATAAAACAGCCTGTAAACATTGATGTAAAAACAGCTATAAATAACACCACAAATATCTTTCTACAAACACTCTTCATAATCAACCTCCGTGCTTTTCTTTATGTCTTTATTATGACATTTAAAAGCTCGGGATTCTTGAAACTTTACTAAGAGAAAAATAAGAATCTGCTTATTTTTAGATTAATTAAAAAGAGTGATGAGGATTTTTGCACCATCATCATTTAAGGCGCTTATGCTGCCTTCCATTGCATTTATAATTGTTTTTGCAATTGAAAGTCCAAGTCCGCAGCCCCCGTCAGAACGGTTATGAGAATCGTCTCCGCGGTAAAAACGCTCAAAAAGATGATCTATTGTTTTAGAATCAAAACCTTTGCCGTTATCCTTTATAAAGATTTCAGTTTTTTCTGAAGTCTCTTTTGCAGAAAAAGTCAGAATTATAGGATTGATTCCGGCCTGAGCACAGTATTTTAAGCTGTTGGAAGTAATTACCGTAAATACCTGGTGCAAAAGTTCCTTATCTGCAATAACAAAAAGCTTTTCCTTACAATCGATATTTATCTTTACCAGAGCATTAATGCTTAAAACTTCCTCCCGCAACCGTTCAAAAAGCTCAAAAAGGTTAAAACGCTCCAGCTGCGGCTTAAGTTTTCCGTTTTCTATTCTTGAAATTTGCAGCAGGTTTTCAATTATTGCAGACATAGATTTAGACTCCCTTACAATTGTAGAAAGAGATTTATCAAGCTGCTTTGCATCATCTTTTCCCCAGCGCTGCAAAAGTTTTGCCTGCCCCATTATTACGGCAAGAGGAGTTTTTAATTCATGAGAAACATCAGAGGTAAACTGCCTTTCCCTGTCAAAATCTATTTTTATGCGTCTGAAAAGGTCATTAAAGGTAAGGGCCAGATCATCAATTTCGTCCCCGTGCTTAGAAAGAGGAAGAAGGGTATCCAGCCTGCTGGCACTAAGTTCTTTTGCCGTTGCGGTCATTCTTTTTACCGGCAGCATGGTTCTTTTTGTAATAAAAAGGGTTACAAAAAAGGAAATTACAAATACCGGAATAAGAATTATGCACATGGACAAGGGCAGCTGCTCTGTCATTCTGGTAAAGGAATCGGTTTCCATGTTCAAAGCTGTCTGAATTGTAACTTTTGAAGAATCCAGTTGAACATCTTTTGTAAAATAATAGATATTTAAGTCACCATCAAGAAAGAAATCCCTATCAACATATTTACGGGCCTTTCTGCCGCTTTTTTCAAGCACAGGAAGATAAGGATCGTTGGTGGCAGTAAGAGTGTATTTTCCCCCCTGGCCATTTAAATAAACCAGGTAAGATATATAATATGGAAGGTGGACTTTTTCATAATCAAAAGAAGATGGCTTATCAGCAAGGAGGCCCTTTTCTACAATTTCTACTGCCTGCAAAAGCTCTTCTGATTTTTGATTCTGTACAATAAGATTGAGCATTCCTATAAAGGAAGAAGACAAAAGGATTACTGTAACAGCAACAATCAGAGAGAATCTAAAGGCAAGTCTTACAGCAACAGAATGAAGAAAAGCTCTTTTCATTATTCATCATCTATCATCATGTAGCCGCTGCCACGAACAGTTTTGATGTACACTTCCCCAGCTACATTATCAATTTTATTTCTTAAATAACCAACGTAAACATCAATTGTGTTTATATCAATAAAATGATCCTGGCCCCAGACTTCATCAATCATGGCATCGCGGCTGAGCACCTGATTCTTTCTTTCCATAAGAAGCTTGAGCATAAGATATTCTGTTTTAGAAAGCTCTATTACTTCGCCCTTAAGGGTAACCTTCATGTTATCGCAGTTTAATTCAAGGTCCCGGATTTTATAGGATTTTGCTTCGCTTACAATTTTTGAGCTGCGTCTGATAACCGCCCTCATTCTGGCAAGCAGCTCTTCAATTTCAAATGGCTTTGGTAAATAATCATCAGCACCAGCATCAAGGCCGTTTACCCTGTCGTAGGTTTCTCCGCGGGCTGTAACCATAATTACAGGAACAGAAGAAGTCTTTCTTATTCTTCTTAGAACCTCAAGACCGCTAAGCTGTGGCAGCATTACATCAAGCAGAATTAAATCCGGATTAAATGATTCAAATAATTCAAGAGCCTTTCGGCCGTCTTCTGCAACCTTTGTTTCAAAACCTTCGTGCTCAAGTTCAGCCTTTACAAAATCACTGATGCCTTCATCATCTTCAACTATTAAAACTTTTTCCATAACTTACCCTTACTGTATTCTTTTTGAAAAGGATTCAACCGGATTTCCTTCATAACTTTTTATGCCTGAAATTCTGACTGTAAAAGGACTCTTCTGGTCTATAATCACCCTTACCTGGTTTCCGTCCCTGTTAAAGGTAATTTTTGACCTTACAGGGCTGTCATTAATTGTAATTGATTCAGGCCTTACACTGCGGGGATCAATTGCAGAAGAAAAATAAATATCCAGAGCTTTAGAAGAAGAATCAAAATCAACCCGTCTTACTCTGCAGGGAATATTATCAAGGGTTTTTCTCTGCCCCCTGTAACCTTCCGGCTGAGCTGTTAATGCAAAAAGAGAAAGTATCAGTAAGATGATTAAAGAATATAACTTCTTCATGCTTACATTATAGATTATATGAGGCCTGCTGTGAATAAGAGAAAAATAAGAATTTTCTTAAAAAGCTATCTTTTAAGATAAACCATCAGAAGCATAATATCTGAATTCCTGATTCCGGAAATTCTGTTTGCCTGACCAAGGGTAACAGGTCTTATCTGTTCAAGCTTAAAGCGGCTTTCTGCAGAAAGAGAAGGAATTGACCCATAATCAAAATCTGGAGGAATATGGGTATTTTCCATCTTATGAAGCTTTTCAACCCTGCGGTCCTGCTTTTCTATATAATACTTGTATTTAGCTTCAATTTTTGCTTCATTCCATTCTGCCTCAGGGTAGCCGGGATTTTCCATATCAGGCTTTTTTAGCAGCATGGCTTCCAGTTCTTCAAGACGGGCATATTTTTCGCAAATCTTGTCGTACTGGGCCTGAGTTTTTAAACCGCACTTAAGGGCATACTTTGCAAGACGGCGGTCGGCTGTATCGTGACGGAGTTTCAGACGGTATTCTGCACGGGCTGTAAACATTCGATATGGTTCTTTTGTTCCCAGTGTTACCAGGTCATCAATCAAAACACCAATATAAGCTTCGTCTCTTCCTAAAATAACAGGTTCATAAGAAGGAATAACTTCAAATTTCTGATAGCCTGCTTCCTTCTGTATTTTCTGAATATAGGTATTTAATTCTTTTGTTTCGCGTGCTGAAATCTCTGCAAAAACAGATTTTTCTTCGGCGGTCATTTCTGCTTTTGGACAGAGATGATCTTTTTCTGTACTTGAAGGAACCCCGTTCATAGTATCCGGTATCGCCTTTAATGGACCGCAGGTCTGAATATGAGCCTTAGCATAAAGCCCCGCATTCATTCCGGCAATCATACCCTGCCCTGCAGCTTCTTCGTAACCACTGGTACCGTTTATCTGACCGGCATCAAAAAGGCCTGCAACTCTTTTTGTTTCAAGAGAAGGATAAAGCTGGGTTGGCTCAACAAAATCATATTCTACTGCATAGCCCGGACGGCTCTGAACTGCATTTTCAAACCCCGGCATTGTGCGCATAAAGGCATCCTGAACACATTCAGGTAAGGAAGAAGAAAGTCCGTTTAAATAGATTTCTTCGGTTTCAAGACCTTCCGGCTCAACAAAAATCTGATGGCGGTCGCGTTCCTTAAAGCGCATAACCTTGTCTTCAATTGAAGGACAGTAGCGGGGACCAATTCCATGAATCTTTCCCGAATACAAAGGCGAACGTCCAATATTATTACGGATTATTTCGTGAGTTTTTTCGTTTGTATAAACTATGTGGCAGGGAACCAGAGGCCGCTCAACTTTTTCTGTTTCAAAGCTGAAAGGAATAACTTCTTCGTCTCCCGGCTGCTCTTCCAGTTTAGAAAAATCAATTGTTTTACGAAGAATTCTTGGTGGAGTTCCTGTCTTTAATCTTCCTGTAGTAAAGCCTAAACGGTGCAGGCTTTCTGTAAGACCGTAAGCGGCGCTTTCTCCGATTCTACCGCAGGGAGCATCGTACTCACCAATAAAGATACGGCCGCCAAGGAAGGTTCCTGTTGTAAGTACAACCGAGCGTACCGGTATAATGCGGCCGCGCTGGGTAACAAGCCCTGTAACCTTCTGCCTCATTCCGGAACGGGCAGCTTCTGTTACTCCTTCGTTTCTTGATTCACCGGGAATAGTTCCCTTCTCTGCGCTTGAATCTGAGTTTGGAGGAAGCGGGGTGTCGGATGCTGTTGTAAGAATATCTATTACAGTATCCATTAAGGTATATAGATTTGGTGTTTTTTCGCAAATTTTACGGGCGAGCTGTGAATAGGTAATTTTGTCGGCCTGGGAACGGGGAGCCTGTACGGCAGGGCCCCGGCTCTTGTTAAGCATACGGAACTGAATCATTGAATTATCGATGATTTTTGCCATTTCGCCGCCAAGGGCATCTATTTCGCGGACTATATTTCCCTTTGCAATTCCTCCAATAGAAGGATTACAGGACATTCGGGCAATAGCATCCGGAGTCTGTGTAATTAAAACTGTTTTTAAACCCATTCTTGCGCAGGCAAGACCTGCTTCAATTCCTGCGTGACCTGCGCCAACTACAGCAACGTCATAATAATCGTAAAACATAATTACGATGTATTATAGTAAAAACAATTAGCTTATACAATTAAGTTTAATAAATCTAAAGGAGCAGCGGCCGTCATTTTTGCCCCGTGCTCAATTAAAAAGGCTTTGCCCCTGAAGCCCCACTCGGCTCCCACAGCATCAATTCCGGCATTAATACCAGTTGCAATATCAACATCTGAATCCCCGACAAAAAGCAGGCCTGAAAGGATTTTTTCGTCAGGCTTTTCTTCTGCCCCACAGGTATTTCCAGCACAAAGGCCAAGTTTTTTACAGATCGAATAAACTCCAAGAGGAGATGGTTTTACAGGTATAGAATCCTTTCCCCCGCTTATGCAGTCAATAAGACCGGGAAAAAATCTCTTGCAAAGTTCAATTGCAGCAACCTCATCTTTATTTGTATTAACTGCAATCTTACAGCCTCTGGCCTTTAATTCCTTAAGGCATTCTGTCATTCCTTGGTAAGGAGCGGTTTTTTCCAGGCAGTGATTTCTATAATACTCAACAAAATCATCATAAACCTTCTGGAATTTTGGATTTGCCTCTGCTCCAGGCACAGCCCTTTCTATAAGCTTACGAATTCCGTTTCCTACCATGAATCTTACTTCTTCTACCGTATAGGTTGATAAAGCATTGTTTTTCAGACTGGCATTTAAGGAATCTGCCAGGTCATCAAGTGTATTTAAAATTGTTCCGTCTAAATCAAAAATTACCAGTGAATACTTCATATCTTTAAATATAATTAAAATCTGTATTATTTTCAAACCTTGAAATAACCACTATAAAAGTATATTCTTATAGATAAAACAACATAAAAATTTACGAGGAAAAAAGATGGCTAAAAAATTGAGAAGAAACCTGAAAGTTAATTTTCTTATGAATGTTGCCGGCGGAATTCAGGTAAAAAAACTTAACAAAGCATCAAAAAACTGTGAAAAAGCACAGGAAAAAACTTTACGTGCAATTCTTGAATATGCAAAAGATACAGAATGGGGAAAAGCACACAATTATGACAAAATCTTACAGGCTAAAGACGCTAAAGAACTTCAGAAATTATGGGAAGAAAATCAGCCTGCAATTCAATACGAAGATATCAGACCTTTTGTAGAAAGACATAAGAATGGAGAAGAAAATGTTCTTTTCCCTGGAAAACCAATGATGTATGCAACTACATCAGGAACTACAAAAGAACCAAAATGGATTCCAATTACAAATGAATACTATCAGAATATTTATTCAAAAATGTCAAAAGTATGGCTGTGGACATTTATTCATCACAGACCAAAGGTTTTTGGCGGAATGGTTACTTCAATTGTAGGAAAATCTGTTGAAGGTGCAGCTCCAGACGGAACCGTTTATGGTTCAGTTTCCGGCGTAACAAGACGAGACTGTCCGGACTTCATTCACAGTCTTTACTGCGAACCAGATGAAATGTATTCCATTGCAGATTACAAGGCCCGCTACTACTGTATTATGCGTACAGGTATTGAAAAAGACGTAACCCTTCTTGTAACAGCAAACCCTTCTACAATTGTAGAAATGCAGAATAACGTAAACGAATTCTTTGATGAATACGTAAAGGATATTGAAACTGGTACCCTCAACTCTTCATTAAAGCTTGATCCAGAGATTCGTAAGGTTCTTGAATCACGCTATTCACCAAACCCTGAAAGAGCAAAAGAATTACGCGAATTAAAAGAAAAATACGGCACAGTTTTACCAAAACACTACTGGCCTAACATGCAGGTACTTACAACCTGGAAATGCGGTAATACAAAAGTTTACCTCGAAAAATTCAAGGATTCCTTCCCAGAGCAGACTCTGCACCAGGAATTCGGCTACTTTGCTTCGGAATGTAGAGCCGGCTTAGTTATGAACGGAAAAAGCGATACAGTTCTTTTCCCACACATGCACTACTTTGAATTTGTTCCGGAAGAAGATCTTGATAAAGAAAACAAACGCTTCTTAAGACTCTGCGAACTCGAAAAAGGCAAACGCTATTCTATTTTTGTAACAACCTTTGCAGGTCTCTACCGCTACGATATGAACGACCTTGTTGAAGTTACAGACTTCTATGGCACAATTCCAACAATCCAGCTTGTACAGAAAATCAACGGAATTATCACAATGACCGGAGAAAAACTCCACGAACGTCAGTTTATAGAAGCAGTTCATCAGGCAGAAGTTTCAGAAAAGACTTCATTAAAATTCTTTGTAGGCTTTGCTGAACTTGAATCATCAACCTATCACTTCTATTTTGAATTTGCAGACCAGAGCACAAGTCAGGAAACAGCCGATGCTTTTGCAAAAGTCGTAGATAAAAACCTTAAAGACATGAACATTGAATATGCTGCAAAACGCGATTCTTTCCGTGTAAAGGATCCTGTTGCACATCTTCTTCAGAAAGAATCATTTGAAACCTACAAGGCACGCTGTATCGATATGGGTGCCCGCGACGGACAGTTCAAACTGAATCTTTTGATGCAGGATGAAAGACGCCACGCAATGTTCAAAGATTTAATTCGCAAATAATTTATATGGAGATAAGAAAAAATGGGTGAAAACTATTTTAACAAAATTCCCTGGAGAGAAGCCAGATTACAGTTAGGACATTGCCGCTCTATGGCAAAGGAAGAATTTGCTGACGGAGTAAATGCTCTTAAGGGTAAAAAAATTGTAATTGTTGGATGTGGAGCACAGGGCTTAAATCAGGGTATGTGTCTTCGCGATTCAGGACTTGATGTTTCATACGCTTTGAGAGAATCTGCAATCAAAGAAAAGAGACAGTCATGGAAAAATGCAACTGAAAACGGATTCAAAGTTGGCACTTACGCAGAAATGATTCCTACTGCAGACTTAGTAGGAAACTTAACTCCAGATAAACAGCATACACCAGTTATCAATGAAGTTCAGAAACTTATGAAAAAAGGCTCTGCATTATGGTATTCACACGGCTTCAACATGATTGAAGAAGGTATGATTATTCGTGATGACATTACAGTTGTAATGTGTGCGCCAAAAGGTCCTGGTACAGAAGTTTACCACGAATTTGAACGCGGCTTTGGTGTTCCAGACTTAATCGCTGTACACCCTGCAAACGACCCAGAAGGAAAAGGCTGGGCTATTGCAAAAGCTCTTGCAGTTGGAATGGGCGGAAGTAAAGCCGGTGTTCTCGAATCATCATTTGTAGCAGAAGTAAAATCTGACTTAATGGGTGAACAGACAATTCTCTGTGGTATGCTGCAGGCAGGAACAATCGTATGTTACGACAAAATGATTGAAGAAGGAATTTCTCCTGAATATGCAACTAAATTATTAATGCACGGCTGGAACGTTATTTCTGAAGCTCTTAAATGGGGTGGAATTACAGGTATGTTAGACAGACTTTCTAACCCTGCAAAAATTAAGGCAAATGCTCTTTCAAAAGAAATCAAGACTTTGCTTACCCCTCTTTACCAGAAACATATGGACGACATCATCAGTGGAAAATTCTCAAGTACAATGATGAAAGACTGGGCTAACGGAGACAAGGATCTTCTTACCTGGCGTGAAGCTACAGGACGTCTTGCATTTGAAAAGAACGAAGAATCAAAAGAAGAAATCAGTGAACAGGAATACTTTGATAAGGGTATTCTGATGGTTGCCATGGTAAAAGCCGGCTGTGAACTTGCCTTCGAAACTATGGTAGATGCAGGAATTAAACCTGAATCAGCTTACTACGAATCATTACACGAAGTTCCTCTTATTGCAAACCTTATTGACCGCAAACGTCTTTACGAAATGAACAGAGTTATTTCTGATACTGCTGAATACGGTTGTTACTTATTTGCAAATGTTGCCGCTCCTATGATGGCTAAAGATTTAATGCCAAAATTACACACAGATGTAATTGGAAAAGGTCTTACATTAAAAGACAATGGTGTAAGCAATGCCGAATTAGTTGCAGTTAATGCAGAAATCCGTAACCACCCTATCGAAGTTGTAGGCCGCAAATTACGCTCATATATGACAGCTATGAAACCAGTTTTGTAATTTATTACAAAACTGGAGACATGGGGGAAGTTCGTTGAAGCTTATGCGCAGATTACGCCCCATGTCAGTGATGAAAGCGATTATTTAGTTCGAAGAACTAAATGATATACGAGTTCACTAAAGTGGCTCACAGTTTAGCAAAAAAGATTTCCCCGGCCCGGGGGAATCTTTTTTTTTAAGAAAAATTCCAGCGAAAACGTTTGCGAAAAACAAAAACTTGGCATAGAATAAAAAATTATGGTAACACTAAAAGATATTGCACGAGAATGCAAGGTTTCATTCTCAACCGTAAGCAAAGCCCTCAAGGGCAGCCCGGAAATCAGCGTCGATACCATTAAAATGGTACAGACTAAAGCCCAGGAAATGGGTTATCATCCTAACATTGCAGCAAGGACTTTGCGAACAAACAAAACAAACAACATCGGAGTTATTTTTGAAGACAAAACAGGAGCAGGTTTTCAGCACCAGTATTTTGCCAAAATTATCAGTGGTTTACAGTATGTTGCCCAGGAGAAGGGCTACGACATAACCTTTACAAGTGCAGAGAGCAACAGCGAAAATGATTATTACAATCATGTTAAGGCAAGAAATTTTGACGGAGTTGCTATTCTTAGTGCCGATTTTAATCAGAGCGGAGTTATTAATCTTGTAAAGAGCGAAATCCCGACCGTAACCCTGGACTATTTTTACGACAACAATCACACGGCAATTATGAGTGATAACGAAAAAGGAATGACAGAACTTACTGAGTTTGTTATTTCTGCAGGTCACAAAAAAATCGGAATGATTCATGGCGAAGACACTTTAGTTACAAGGGAACGTATTCAGATTTTCAAAAAAATCTGTAAAGAGCACGGAATAGAAACTCCACCCGAGTATTTTTGCGAAGCCCTTTATCACGATCCTATAACCAGCGGCGAAGCTACAAACATCCTTCTTTCTCTTGAAAATCCCCCTACCTGTATTTTTTATCCCGACGACTATTCAGCCCTGGGCGGTATAAGGGAACTCAACAGCCATAACCTTAAACCCGGAAAAGACATCAGCATTGTTGGCTATGACGGAATTATGCTTACTTCCATGATGCTGCCTCCCCTTACAACCTATGAACAGAACGGCGTTGAAATTGGAAGAAAGATGGCCGAAGCCCTTATTCAGAACATCGAAGAAAGTGATTACAAGAGCAAAAGATTAATGATTACAGGCCGGCTTTTAAAAGGCGGAACAGTCTCTAATATTTAATTTTTTTCTTGTGGAAAAATAATAAATATTGTATAATTCTTTTACTACAACGTTTTCGTAACGTTAAATTATTCTGCTTATACTAAAAAACTGAAAAATTACAGAGGTTACAACATGAAATTTGGTCATTTTGATGATTCAAACCGCGAGTATGTTATTGAAACTCCTCGCACCCCTTACCCTTGGATTAACTACCTGGGAAGCGAAAAATTCTTCTCCCTGGTATCAAATACAAGCGGCGGATATTCTTTTTATACAGATGCAAGACTTCGTCGTCTGACTCGTTACCGTTATAACGACATGCCATTAGACAACAACGGTCACTATTTCTTCATCAAAGATGGAGATACAATCTGGAATCCAGGCTGGCAGCCTTGTCAGACTGAACTTGATTCATATGAATGCCGACACGGTTTTGGATATTCAAAATTCACTTCTAAAAAGAATGACCTTCAGGCTCAGGCACTTTATTTTGTTCCTCTTGGAGAAAACGCAGAAGTAGAAATGATTACCTTAAAAAATGAAGGTAAAGCAGATAAAAAAATCAGCCTTGTTTCTTTTGTTGAATGGTGTCTCTACAACGCAAGCGATGACTGCCAGAACTTCCAGAGAAACTTCTCTACAGGCGAAGTAGAAATTGAAGGAAGCGCAATCTATCATAAAACAGAATATCGCGAAAGAAGAAATCACTTTGCTTTCTACTGGTGTAATCAGAAAATTGACGGTTTTGATACAGACAGAGAAACTTTCCTTGGCCTTTATAATTCTATTTCTGCTCCAAAAACAGTTGTAGAAGGAAAGAGCGGAAACTCTGTTGCCGACGGATGGTCACCAATTGCTTCGCACAGACTTGAAGTAAGCCTTAAAGCCGGCGAAGAAAAAACTTTCATTTTCGTACTTGGTTATATTGAAAACGAAGATAATAAAAAATTCCTTTCAGAAGCAGATAAGGAAGCCGCTCTTAAAGCAGGCCTTTTAAGAACTAATACAGCAAGCGGAATTATCAATAAAGAAAAAGCTTATGCTTTACAGAAGAAATTCGACAGCAAAGAAAAAGTTCTTGCTTCTCTTGCCGCCTTACGTGCCTTCTGGGATGAAACCCTTTCACACTTCTCTATTAAGACTGGAGATGAAAAACTTGACCGTATGGCAGTATGGAACCAGTATCAGTGTGTAGTAACTTACAACTTTGCACGTTCTGCTTCTTACTTTGAAAGTGGAATTGGCCGTGGACTTGGCTTCCGCGATACTTCTCAGGATATGCTTGGTGCTGCTCATCAGCTTCCTGCAAGCCGCATCCGCGAACGCCTTTACGATGTTGCTGCAACCCAGTTTGAAGACGGTTCTGCTTACCATCAGTTCCAGCCTCTTACAAAAAGAGGAAATGCAGATATCGGTTCTAACTTTAATGATGATCCTCTCTGGCTTGTTCTTGGTGTTGGAAACTATATCCGCGAAACAGGAGATGTTGACTTCCTTAAAGTAGACGTTCCTTTTGATAACAGTGAAACAAACAAGGCTACAATGTTTGAACATTTACGCCGCTCATACAACTACATTCCAAATCACATGGGACCACATGGACTTCCTCTTATTGGTCGTGCCGACTGGAATGACTGTTTGAACTTAAACTGCTTCTCTACAAATCCAAACGATTCTTTCCAGACTTCTACAAACAAAGACGGAAAGAATGCAGAATCTGTAATGATTGCCCAGATGTTTGTTTTTGTTACACCTGATTATGTTCAGATGTGCCGCCTCATGGGTGATGAAGCTGAAGCAAAGAGAGCTGAAGACCTTTGCAAAAAAATGGAAGAAGCTATCTGTACTGCCGGCTGGGACGGAGAATGGTACGTTCGTGCTTACGATGATTTTGGTCACAAAATCGGTTCAAAAGAATGTGAAGACGGAAAAATATTTATTGAAAGCCAGGGCTTTGGAACAATGGCAAAAATCGGTAAAGACAAAGGTTATCCGGAAAAATCTCTGGACAGCGTAAAGAAATATCTTGATTCTAAATATGGTATTGTAATTCTCTGGCCTGCTTACCAGAACTATCATGTAGAACTTGGAGAAGTATCTTCTTATCCACCTGGATACAAAGAGAACGGAGGTATTTTCTGTCACAACAATCCATGGGTAATTATTGGAGAAGTTGTAAACGGACGTCCAGAAGATGCCTTTGAACACTACACAAAAATTGCTCCAGCCTGGGTTGAAGAAAAATGGTCTGATATTCACCGTACAGAACCTTATGTATACAGCCAGATGGTTGCAGGAAAAGAGGCCCGCCGCGAAGGTGAAGCTAAAAACTCATGGCTTACAGGAACAGCAGCCTGGAACTTTGTTGCACTTTCTCAGTACATCTGCGGTTTACGTCCACAGCATGCTGGTCTTGAAATTGAGCCTCGCCTGCCTTCTCACATTAAAAATGCTGAGCTCACAAGAAAATTCCGTGGTGTTACCTATCACATTACTGTAGAAAACAAAAAGAACGACGGAAAAGTAAGCCTTGAAGTAAAAGGCGGAAAAGCTGACGGTCTTATTGTAAAAGCAGACAATGGAGTAAAAGAAGTATTTGTAAAAGCTACTGTAGCATAATAAAAGCAGATACTTAAGTTAAAATGGCTTCGTTATAAAACGAAGCCATTTTTTTTGTTTTAACCTTGAATTCCCTTTATTATATTAGTAGTATTTAAATGTAAGATATAATTAGAGGAGACTAACAATATGGTTAAAAATTATTTTGATTTGACTGGTCAGGTTGCTATTGTAACAGGCTGTTCAACAGGTCTTGGAGTACAGATGGCTAAAGCTTTAGCAAACCAGGGTGCAAATATAGTTGCAATTGCAAGACGTAAAGACAAACTTGAAGAAGTTTGTGCCCAGATAGAAAAAGACTTCGGTGTAAAAACACTTTCTATTCCCTGCGATATTACAGATACAGACAAAGTAAATGCAGCCGTAGACCTTGTTATGGAAAAATTCGGACGCATTGATATTCTTATCAACAATGCAGGAACAGGAGCTGTAGCCCCTGCAGAAGACATTACAGATGAACAGTTCAATAACGAGATTAATATTGATATGTTCGGATCTTTCAGACTGGCTAGAGCCTGTGCTAAAAAAGCCATGATTCCTGCTAAATACGGTAGAATCATTAATATTGCTTCTATGTATGGTTTAGTTGGAAATAAGGTAGCCCCATGCTCTCCTTACCATGCAGCAAAGGGCGGCGTTGTAAACCTTACAAGAGGTCTTGCAGCTGAATGGGGAAAATACAATATCAACGTAAATGCAATCTGCCCGGGCTACTTCTATTCACCATTAACAAAAGAAACTCTGGATTCAGACTTCTTCCAGCAGAATGCTCAGACCATGATTCCTTTAAGCCGATATGGTAACGAAGGTGAACTGGATACAACCGCTATCTTCCTTTCAAGTAAGGCTTCAAGCTATGTAACAGGCGTTATTCTTCCTGTAGACGGCGGCTACACCTGTATGTAATCAAACTGCATAAATAATTTATACAGATAAAAAAAGCCTGATTTAGTTTCCTTATATAAAGGGGACCAAATCAGGCTTTATTATTCAGGGCAAATACTTACTTACTGTAAAGTAGGATATTTTTCGAAATAAGCCCTTGTTTCTTTTGCAACAACTCCAGAAAGAACAAGCAGAGAAATACAGTTAGGGATTGCCATTAAACCATTTGTAATATCTGCAATAGTCCAAACCTGTTTCAATGTCATATAAGGACCAATTGCAACAGCGAGAATATAAAGCCATCTGTAAACTTTTACTACAATCATATTTCCGCCGGTTAAGTATTCAAGACATTTTTCTGAATAGTAGTCCCAGCCAAGAATTGTTGTAAAGGCAAAGAATACAAGACAAAGCATTAAAAGGAACTGAACAGAAATACCGTCTCCACCAAGAATTGCAGAGAAAGCTTTTGCAGTAAGGGCTGAACCTTCTGCACCACTGTTCCATACATCACCACCGGCAAGAACGATTGAAAGACCTGTCATTGTACAGATAATAAGTGTATCAATTACAGTTCCTGTCATGTTTACCATACCCTGCTCTACAGGTTCATCTGTCTGAACTGCAGCAGCTGCAATAGGAGCAGAACCAAGTCCGGCCTCGTTAGAGAAGATTCCACGGGCAATACCTTTCTGCATAGCCATGCGGATAATAGTTCCGGCAGCAGCACCGGCAACAGCTTTAACACCTGTATCTACACCAAATGCCCCTTTGAAAATAAGGGCAAATGCTGCAGGAATTCTTGTTGCATTCATAATGATTACAGAAACACCAAGGAATACGTAAATTACAGCCATTACAGGAACAACCTTTTCTGCAACTTTAGAGATTCGTTTAAGACCACCAATAACTACAAGAGCAGTACAGATTGTAATAATTGCACCACCAATTACAGTAGCAATAGAATATTCATTATTAAGGATGGTAACTGTATTAGCCATATCAGGGTCAAAGGCATTCTGAATTGCAGTACAAATACCACTTACCTGGGTAAAGGTACCAATACCAAGAAGACCTACAAGAGTTCCGAAAATAGCAAAAAGAACTGCAAGCCATTTCCATTTTTTACCCATACCTTTTTCAATTACGTAGAAAGGTCCGCCAAGAACATGGCCGTCTTCTTTTACTTCACGATATTTAATCGAAAGCATACATTCTGCATATTTAGTGGCAGTTCCTAAAAGGGCTGCAACCCACATCCAGAAAAGGGCACCAGGTCCACCTGCCAGAATAGCAGTTGCAACACCAACAATGTTACCGGTACCAATGGTTGCAGAAAGTGCTGTACAAAGGGCAGAGAAACCAGAAAGTTCTCCCTTTCCTTCATTTTCTTTAAAGATGCTTTTGAAAGCACGTCCAAGCTTTGTGAACTGAATACCGCGGGTAGCAATGGTCATAACAATACCAGTTACCAGGATCAGCGCAATTGTAGGGATTCCCCATACAACGTCATCAATTGAATCAAGGATTTTTTGAAACATAAAAGATTCCTTAAATTAGTTTAAATAGATTTATTAAATTATTCTGCAATGAATGCAAAATACTACTAATTTTACCATAAAAACGCCAGAATCGCAAATTAAAGGTAAAATTCCTTATGTATTTTCAGATTAAGTGATGTAAAATTAAATTATGAAACGTTTTACTTATTTATTATTTATCCCCCTCTGTTTATCCCTTTTTGCCTGTACTTCAAAAGATGATAAGCAGCTTATTACAATTACAAACTCGATTGCAGACCAGCTTTCAAAAAATAACTGTGAAGCAGCCTACAACAGGATGAGCGAAGATTACAAGCTTTCCATAAGTCTTGCCCGTTTTGAAGAAGAATGGAAGGCCTTTACCAGCGGAGCTGCCTGCACTTCCTTTAAAAGTCGGGCTGTAAAAACAGATACAAGCGCTTACAAAAGCTTTCAGACAAAATTTCGGTTTGATAAGAAAACTCTCTATGCAAATTTTATTTTTGGGAAAGGCGCCCTTTACCCTACAGGACTTAAGCTTTCAGAAAATAAAAATCTTATATCATCAAAGAATAAAAAAGACGGACAAACTTTAAGGGAACTTTCAGATGCTTACTTTAAGATTGGAAGCGGAATCTACGGTTATAACAGGAAAACCTGTGCCATTAATTATCCTGAATATATGGATACTTTGAAAACACATTTTTCCAGCTGTACAATGACAAACCTTATGAAGCCCTCTTCCATTCTTAATCAAAAAAAGAGTAAGGAAAATATTAAAAATGGAATTGAGGAGCCTTATCTGGACTTTTCTGCAATTGAAGATACTTTACAGTGGTGTCTTGATAATAACGTAAAAATGAGGGGACATACTCTTGTATGGCACACCCAGGCCCCAGTCTGGTTCTTCAAAGAAAATTATGATGACAAGGGTAACTATGTAAGCCGCGAAGTTATGATAAATCGAATGGACAGTATGATTAAACAGTATATGGAATACTGCCAGACAAAGTTTCCCGGAGTTGTTTATTGCTGGGATGTTGTAAACGAAGCAGTAGATCCTGCAAACGGCGATAAAAACAGTCCTTTCCGCTGCCGCATTATGAACGATAAGGAAAGAAATAACTGGTATTTTACTATAGGAGCTGATTACCCCCGTCTGGCCTTTATAAGTGCAAGAAAATATGCAGCACCTGGAGTTGCCCTCTTTTACAATGATTACGGAACAACAGATAAAAGTAAAAGAGAGTGCATTTACAAACTTTGCAAGAGCTTAAAGGAAGAAGGCCTTATTGACGGTATTGGTATGCAGGCTTACTGGGACAACAGAAATCCAAGTCTTAAAACAATTGCAGATACAATTAATTACTATGCAGAATTAGGACTTGAAATTCAGCTTACAGAATGGAGTATGAATGCAGATGCCTATAATGAAAGAGGACTTGAAACTCAGGCAGAGCGCTATGCTTCAATCTTCAGATTACTGCAAAAACTCGATACCCAGGGAGGCGGTAAGGCAAACATTACCTGTGTTTCAACTTTTGGTGTAATGGACGGTTACCCTCTTTACAGTAACGACAAAACAAGTTCAAGATTCTTTGATAAGGATTTAAAGCCAAAACCTGTATTTCACAGCGTTAAAGAAACGCTGCAACTCTTTTATTAAATAAGGCCAAATAACGGACTCTTGAACAAAGAAAAGAAAAGGGGCTGTCCTGAAAGTTAGTTAAAACTTTACAAAGGACAGCCCCTTCTTATATATGTAATCATCCTGGAGCTTTGCTTCGACAGGATGCAAAAAAAAAGAAGTTTCACAAGGAAACTTCTTTTTAAGGAGTGGATAGGAGTCGAACCTACCAATGATGGTTTTGCAGACCAGTCCCTTACCGCTTGGGTACCACTCCAAAAGGTGTTTATAATATATACAAGACGGGCTCTTTAGTCAAGTGGTTGAAGTATATCTTTATTTGTAATTTCCAGGGCAATTACGGCACACAAAGAAATTATAATATTACCGGTCAGGCCCGTATCAACAAGGATTGTAAGGAAGGGAAGACAAATTACACAAAGGTAAATTGCAGCGAGCCTTATAATATAAAGTCTGGTAAATTTTTCTCTGGAAGGTCTATTCTTAAAGAAGCGGATTAAAAACCATATTATATCCAGAAGAATAAGAATTTCTGCAATAAGCAGACATATATAATTAATCTTCATTTTATACCCCCTTCTTATTTTTTATAAAATCTATAAGTGTTTTTTTACTGCTTTCAAAGGCAAAAGGAATTTTTTCTATATCTTCCAAAGAAGAGACCTTTACAACCTTAAGGTCAGAAACTTCGCTTTCCTGAGGATGCAGGGTCTTTAATAAAGCATATAAATCCTTATAAGAGGACGGAAGTTTTGAAGAAAAAAACATATCACAGGTTTTATATTCAATATTCTTATATAAATAAGTATTAGGATAAGTACATATAAAAGAGATATTTTCAGGCTCAAATCCAAGCTCTTCCTTACACTCTCTTATAATGCCTTCCTCTGCCCTTTCATCCGCATCTATAAAACCGCCTGGAATTGCAAGATAGCCCTTCCTTGGTTCCTTTGCCCTTACTTCAAAAAGCACATTGTCAAAATCATCATATAAAACAAGACCGCAGGCAGCTGCAACATTACAGTATAAAAGAAAACCACAGTCGGAACAAAACCATTTACGGTTATTATCGCAGACAATGTGTTTCTTTCCGCACAAAGGACAAAAATTAAAGGTATTTTCCATCAGAACCCCCTCATGGTAATGGCATCTGCAAGCGCTTCAGATCTTTTTATGGTCTGAATAATAACAGGTACAAAAAGCGGTACAAGGGCCTTAATTTTTGCAACAAGACCTTTTACACTTTTCATGCTGCCCCTGATTATCTGAGTTTTTATAATGCAGGCTGTTTCTTCTATAAGCAATGGAATGAATCTGAAAATAACTTCCAGAATTAAAATCAGATAGCGGACCGGCAGTTTAATTTTTTCAAAAGGCCAGAGAAGGATTTTTAAGCCGTCTATTAAATCGTATTCAGGAGTAGAAACAAAGAAGGCGCAGATACAGGCGATTGTTGAGTAAGTTCGTAAAAGGCTTTCCAGGCTGAAAAAAAGCTTTGACGGCGTTATGGCCAACCATTTCCAGCTTACAAGGGGGACTTCATCCGGTAAAGGGGCTTTAAAAATCATCTGCAAAACTGCAAAAAAGCCCAGGAAAGGAAGTATGCGTAAAAAATTCAAGAGAAGTTTTTTCAGCTTAAAGCCGGCAAAAAAAGTGTAAAACAGGGTGATGGCAAAAAGCCCTGCACACCAGAGAGGCCCTTCAATTAAAAGAGAAGTTATAAAAAGGCCAAGGAAAATAAGGATTCTTAAAAAAGCAGGTATCTTTAATAAGACTGATTTTTTGGGAAGATGAGTTCCCGCTACCGAAGACGTTGCCTTTCTTAAAGTATCTAAGATTGAAGCTGATTCTATTTTTTTTAGCATTTCCAGACCAGGATCATCTGCTGCAGGGACAAAGGCTTTAGAGCCAAGACTGCAGGAATCGTAAACAAGTCTTCCACTTTCTATTCTTATTTCGCGGTCTGCAAAATCTATTTCGTCCTGATGATGGGTCGAAAAGAGGATTGTCTTTCCCTGCTGACTAAGTTCCCTGAACATTTTGAAGAGCTGATTTCTTGAAGGAGAATCAAGCCCGGCACTTGGTTCATCAAAAAAAAGAACATCGGCATTTAAGGCAATAATTCCCGCTACGGAAAGCCTTCTCTGCTCTCCCCCGCTTAATTCAAAAGTATGCCTTTCTTTAAAAAGGTCAAAAGGAAGGCCGGCAAGATCCATGCTCTTTTTTACAGTTTCAAGCAAAGCTTTATTTTCTATGCCCATATTCTTTGGACCAAAAGCTACATCATCTGCTGCAAAGGCTTCAAAAAGAGCAGAAGCCGCATTCTGCTGGGCAAGGACCGGCATTTTACAGGCATAAATATTTCCGCCTGCATTAGAGTTTAAGCCTGCTGCAATTTCAAGTATTGTAGATTTTCCGGCCCCAGATTCTCCTGTAAGGGCTGTAATAGTCCCCTTATATAATTCAAAGCTTACATTATGAATACCGTATTTTTCGTTATAATCAAAATTAATGTCAGAAAGTCTTAAAGAAACCTTTTTATCTGCTTTTTTTACAAGAGCCTGTTTTGAAGTCTTTTTAAGGCTTTCTCCCTGCAGCATAAGAAGATATTCTTTATTGCTAAAAAATTCTTCCCTGCTTCCCGAAAAAAAGATTTTACCCTTTCTCATGGCAATAATGCTGTTTACATCTCTTAAGGCTTCTGTTTCATGGGTAATATGAATAATTGTCTTTCCCTTATTGTGCCAGTATTTTAAAAAATCAAGAATATCGGAGCGGGTCTGAGGATCAATCATAGAAAGGGCTTCGTCCAAAATTAAAACATCTGTATCGCAGGCCAGCATACCTGCAAGTGCGGTTTTTTGAACCTGGCCAAGAGAGAGTTCTGCAGTTCCACTCTGGGCGTGATCAAGTAAATCTACAATATTAAGACATTCTATTGAACGCAGTTCTATTTCTGATGCTGGTAATTTCTGATTCTGAGGACCAAAGGCTGTGTCCCGGTAAACTATGGAACTTACAATCTGATTTTTAGGAGACTGGAATACAATTCCAATACGGCAGTTTTCTTCAACTTCAATACTGCCTGAAAGAGGCATTTCCAGTCCGCAGATAAGACGTGAAAGAGTGGATTTTCCACAGCCATTAAAACCAACAATAGCTGTGTAAGAACCTTTTTCTATATTAAAAGAGATATCGTCTAAAACTAATGCTTCCGTCTTAGGATATTTAAATGTGACATTCTTTCCGGTAATATAACTCATCTGACTAAACACCGGAAGCATAAGTTTTTATTATTCAAATTCCAGAATGAATTTTATGCTTCCAACTGATGATTTTAATGAATCAGATTCAAAATTAGAAGTACCTTCACTGTCATAAAGATCAGATTCTGAAAGGGTCATCAGGTTGGTATTATCAACGTTTTCTGAATGAGTTTTGAATACATCGCCATCGTCGGTAATTTCGGCTTTTTGTCCGGCTCCGACAACAACAGCTCCGGCTGGGGCTTTATCATCAATATCTTCTGCAGCAGTATTTGAAGTAGCCTTACCATTGCTGCCTTCTTTAGAATCATCAGATTTTCTTTGTCTGGTATTTGCTTCATTGTTTGGATAAACAACCATAGCACCGGAAAGACATTCATTTTCTCCGCTGCCAAATGAAACAATTGTAGTACCGCGAACAGAAGCGACAGAAACCGGTCCGGTAACCTTATAGCTTACCCTTGTATTTGCAGTGTGAGTTACCTTTGAACGAACTGCACCTGTATTCAGGTAAACATCAACCTTATCTTTACTTTCTGTAGAAGAAAGCTGTCTCAAAGTTACCCTTGTTAAAGCTGCAAGAGTCATGACTGAACCCTTGTATTTAAGTTTAGCTTCCGACTGAAAGCCTGTATTTACAATCTCAGTTTCCTTTACGCTGTCGCCAACATTTAAGGCAACCCAGGCCCCCTCCCTATTAACCTCTACTTTTCCTTTTGCAAAGGTAACCAGGGCATCTTCAGCAAAAGCCTGGAAAGAAGCAGAAAGCATAAAAAGTGTTATTACAAATATTTTTACTAAAGCTCTTTTCATAATCTTCTCCTTTATAAAGCTAGAATGCAAGGGCAAACCTGAAGGTTGCATAGTAATTGTTTTCAAGTCCCTGAGTTATATAATCCAGATAGCCGTGAATATTAAAGCCCATCTGAAGGTCGCTCAGAACATTCCAGTTAAAGCTAAGGTCCATATCAAGACCCTTAAAGTTGAAGTTATCATCACAATCAAAAATTGCCTTGGTATTTAAGATTGTCTTGGTTTTTCTGGACATCAATACAAAAGCAAGATTTGGAATTAAAGTGCTTGTATATTCATTTGAAACAAGGCTTGTATAAGAGGTGCTTGAAGAAACTCCGTTGTAAGGACTAAAAATAGCATTGTTTCCGGAAGCATAGGAACAGCCGATTACTGCATTGAACTTTTTAGAAGCAATGAGGGTCAAATCTGCCTGAGAATAATTCATTACATTCTGGAAGTTTACTGTAGCAAACTGACTTATTATAGAATAATAGAAAATGTTTGTAAGATAACCCTTCAAAAGGAGATTTGCGTAATAGCGGCTGAAGGCTTCTTCAGTAGGATCAATTACAGCAAAGGCCTGGGCACTTATATACTGATTTGCAAATACTACCGGGAAGGTAAAAGTCAAACTTACAGGAATATAGCCTTTAGAAAGAGAATAAAGGGGATTTTCAGGAGAAAGTGGGGCTGAACCAGGGCCCAGCATTGTAACGGTGTTTGAATTCAATAAACCTGTATAACCTGCATAAAGGGAGCTTATGAATACAGGCGAAGAATATGCAAACTGCAAGCCATCGCAAAGCTGATTCAGGGTGATTTTTGTATTATCCTGAATGGTAAATCTTCCCATGTTCAAAAGAAGCTTTCCTCTTGAAAGGGGCTGGACAAAAGCCAGCTTGAACAAATCTATATCTACAGTGTGATTGTGATAAAAGCCTGCTTCCTGGTAAGAAAACTCATATTTATAGAAGCTTTCTGCAGAGAAGGTCCACTTTGAACCAAGATTACTTCTAAACCAGAAGTATAATTCATCTGCCTGATTTACTCTGAAAGAAGAAAAATCTTGTGTAGCCCCCTTTGAGTTGTTTCTTAAGATTCCGCCCCATTCAGAAGCAGAAATAGAAGATATTAAAAGGCAGGCGCTAAGAATAGAAACCAGTAACTTTTTCATTTTTATTCTTCCTCCGGATCATCAGTGAACTGCATTTTTCCATATAAAACATTACATTTTGTAATTAAATCCAAAGCCTGTCTGCCGGAAATTATTGTTTTAGGATCAGTTCTTGGGGAAATAATGCCATCTGCTTTTAACTGCTTAAAAGCATAACGGGCAGAACCTTTTGTCATCTTAAAGAAAAGACCACCTTTCACATGCCAGTTTTTAGCAAGAATCTTTGCAACGGTTTCTATTGTAGGAACATCTAAGGCGGTAGCATCAGTTGCCATTAAAGAATTGTCAATCAGAACATCTACAGCTTCGTCAAAGCTTGCATCATCTGTAATTAAATTCTGATTGCATGCTGCTAAATAAGCTAACTGTCCGGTAGTTACTTCTTTTGAATTAAGGATTTGAGTGATAACATCTGCCGACTGGGCAAAAACACTAAAAGAAATAAAAAATAAAGAACAGAATATAATAAACTTTTTCATGACTATAATTTTACTTAGTGATTAGTGGAATGTCAAATAAAGAAAATGTAACTGTAGTACAAAACTCTAAAAATGTTCAAAAAAGAATCTTGTACTACATTGTGTTACATTTTCAAATCATGGTAAGGAATACTTTTTTAAATAATTATTGCACTACTATTCTTTTACACCACCAATAGTCATACCAACAACAAAGTATTTTTGGAGGAAAGGATAAACTACAAGAATTGGTACTGTAGCAATGATAGTAATTGATGCCCTGATACTGATTGGAGTTACCATAGAAGAGCTTGAACCGCCGGCGGCAGCAACAGCCATAGCATTTGCGTCGGCTGCATTTGTACTCTGATTCTGACTCGAGTTAAGGAACTCCATAAGTTTATATTGTAAAGAATGAAGGTTTACTTTTGGAGAAGCATAAAGATATGTATCAAACCAGTTATTCCATGCACCTACGGCAACAAAAAGACAAATCATGGCAATTACAGGAACTATTAAAGGCATAATAATTCGCATGTAAATTGTAAATTCGTTTGCACCGTCAATGCGGGCAGATTCAACAAAGGAATCTGGTAAACCATTTATATAAGTTCTTACAATAATAAAATTAAATACATCTACAATATATGGAACAATATAAACCAGGTAGTTGTTAATAAGATGTAATTTTTTAATAAGCATGTAGTTAGGAATAAGTCCTGCATTTACATACATAGAAATTACTAATATTGAAGTTAACCACTTTTTAAGAACGAATTCTTTACGGCTAAGGGAATAAGCCAGCATAGTTGTACAGAATACGCTTAAAATGGTTTGTATAATTGTTCTTGAAACAGAGATTCCAAAAGCTTTAAGAAGTCTGGAATCAACGAACAAAGACGCATAGTTCTGACCAGTCCATTTTCTTGGCCATACTGTAATGCCTCCCTTAATTGAATCAAGACCGTCATTAAAAGAAATTGCAACGGTATTCCAGAAAGGATAAACAGTTACAATTACCAGAAAAAGAAGTGTAATTGTAATGATAATATTCAAAATCCAGTCTTCTGCAGACCATTTTTTTAATCTTCTTATAAAACTCATTATATTAACCTCTCTTCTCCACTCTTCTTAGCAATTGCATTTGCAGCAAGAAGAAGAGCAATGTTAACAAAATTCTTGAAAATACCGGCAGCAGTAGCCAGAGAGAATTTTCCAAGCTGGAAACCATATTTCAATACATAAATATCGATTGTATCGGCAACATCTATTGTCATACCGTTTCGTAAGAAGTATGGCATTTCGAAGTTTGCATCAAGAATGTGTCCGGCACTCATAATCATCATAATAATGATTGTTGCCTTAATTCCCGGCAGAGTGATGTGGGCAATTTTTCTAAATCGTCCGCAGCCATCAATTTCTGCAGCTTCATAAAGACAAGGATCTATTGCGGTCATAGCACCAAGATATACAATTGTATTCCAGCCGACTTCCTTCCATACGTAAGTCCATCCTATGATGTGCCAGAAGTATTTTGGGACCGCCAGCCATTGTACAGGCGTCTTAACAATATTAAATTTCAAGAGGATATTATTTAAAATACCGTCTTCAACATTAAGTACGTTTGCTACAAGTCCTGTAACAATTACCCAGGAAAGGAAGTGTGGGAGATATGAAACAGTCTGAACAAATCGTTTTATTCCAATAATACGAACTTCGTTTAAGAATACCGCTATTATAATAGCCGATATATAACCAAGTACCGTACTAATAATACTCATTCCGATTGTATTGCGAAGATCTCTAAGGAATTCAAGATTCCAGCTGGTCTCGCCGGTTACAAAGTTTGTAGTTCTAAAAAGTTCAACAAAGGTTTTAAAGCCAACCCAAGTCTGATCAAAAAAAGACTTTGCAGGTTTATAATTCTGGAAAGCCATTGTCCAGCCCCATAATGGGACATATCTGAATAAGATGATATATAAAACAAAAGGCAGAGACATTAAAATCAGGCCCTTCTGTTTTTTAAGAAGTTTCCACTTATTTTTTCTGATTGTCAGCTCTGTAGTAACAGCTTCTTCAGATTTATTCTTCTTTTTTTTAATCTGCATAAAAATACCTTTATTTAAGGAAATTAAAAAAAGGCTGCCTTAAAAAAAAAGAAAGGGCAGCCTTAAAAAATATAGAAGAAAGGCGCCGTACAAATTAATGTACGACAACCTTAGTTTCTAATTATTTCTGGAAACCACCGAAGATTTCTACACGATGATCAAGCTGCTGCTGCATGAACTTGTTATATGTAGCTGTAAGTGGCTGAATAAGTTTTGCATATTCTGCCCATGTTGCTTCGAAGTCTTCTGGTTTACCCATGATTAATTTTGGAAGGTATTTCTTCTGAATGCTTTCAAAACCAGTCATAGCAATAGCAGCCTGTTCTTCAAGACCACCATTTTCTGCAGAAGGGTTACACTGCCACATTGGGTACCATCCGGCATTCTGTGGAGGGTTAGGATCTACGAATTCAGCGTAAGAACCAACACCATAAGCCTTCCAGAGTTCGATATCTACTTGCTTCTGGCTTAAAGCATATTCCCATTCAAGGTCATCCATTGAACGGCTGTATCCGCTTGGCATTCTTCCGTCAAGTTTTGGAGCTTCTTCTGTCCAGAGGATAGCACGGTTTTTCTGTAACCAGTCTGGGTCTTTCTGCTGAGCGCGCTGTTCATCAGTTCTGTAAGCAGCACCTTTTACACCAGTTTTTGAACCGTCTTTGTCGATAAGGTAATCTTCACCTTCAAATCCCCAGTAGAGAACTTTCTGGTTTTCTTCTTTAATCATTTCATCCATGAACTGAAGAATCTGAATAGCTTTTGCTTCAGAACATTTTGTTGTAATACCATAACCTCTCTGTAAGTTTGGAAGAGAGCGGTCACGATAGTGAGGTTTAATTGATTTGTCGAATGTAAGTGCTAAAGGAGCATAAGTTCTTTCGTCTTTTCCTGCTGTCCAGAGTGTCTGTTCTGGCTGACCCATGAACTGCCATCCCTGAATGAACATACCAAGAACACGACCCTGTGCAATCTTAGCATAGTACTGGTCACGGTTATCTGTGAAAGAAGCTGGATCAATTAAGTTTCTCTGATAGTAGCCGTTAGCAAGTTTGAACCATTTCTTTGCATTTTCGTCTACGAAGTTATCTGTATAAACATATTTGTTTCCTACCTTATCAACGTGTCCGTTACCATCGTTAGGATAACCAGCCAGGAAGTTAGGAGGATTCCACAAGTCGAATGCTTCCCAGTCAGCAGTAATAATGTTGAAAGGAATTGTTGGCATTCCATCAATTGTTGGATATTTTTTAGCATATTTTTCAAGAAGGTCGAAATATTCATCTACTGTAGAGATTTTTGGATATCCGAATTCTTTTAATACAGCTTTCTGAATCCACCAGCCGTTCTGGTTATAATATGTATCTGAAGGAACTCCATCAATTACACCATAGTTTGGAAGAGAATAGATGTGTTCTTTTACGATGTTTCCCTTTGCATCTTTTTCAGAATCCTGGTCAATCATCTTTTTCCATGCTGTTGAATAGTGCTTCTTTAAGTTAGGAGCATATTTTTCTACGAGAGGCTTAAGGTCGCGGAGACAACCAGCACCCTGGAATTTTTCTGAATCTACTTCTACTAAGTCTGGAAGATCTCCAGAAGCAATAAGTACACCAATCTTCTGATCTTTATCGCCAACCAGAATATCAAAAGAGAAGGTTACGCCAAAGTTTTCTTCAATCCACTTGTAAGCTTTATTGTCTGCAGGTGGCTGCTGACGCTGCTGAATAGTGAATATAGAAATATTCATTGGTTTTTGTTTCTTTGCCTTTTTAGGTGCACAGAACATTGAAGTTGTCAAAGCCGAAGCCATTAACAACATCGCTACAGTTTTTTTCATAAAGTCCTCCTAAAACTATGACTTTTTTAAAATTCAAGATAAAAAAATGTTATCTTTACAGAATTATTTTACCCCCCAGATGAAAAAAATCGTCATAGGGGAAATTCACTAGATTTTCAAGTAAACTACTGCAATTTTTAAAGTTATTGCCAATATTTTACATATTTTTATGTTAAGCCCGGAATTCTTAAAAAAAAACATTCTAAAACTCATAAAATTTATACAAAAATGCTATTTTGATTGTCTTTTTTATTTTTGGGTTTAGAATAAAAAATACGATGAAAAGCGAAACAATTTTAAAAAGTGATGAATATAAAGAATTTCCGGTTGGAGTTTTTTCGCAGGGTACTTACCTGCCCCGCCTGCACCATCATGTAGAATATGAACTTTTTTACCTGGACAGGGGCAGCGTTCAGCTGAAAATTGAAAAAGATTCCTTTGAGCTTAAAGAAGGGGACTGCTTTTTTTTAGAGCCCGAAAAGGAACACTGTGTTATAGGACAGAGAGACAGTTACCACTATTATGCCCTGGTTTTTGAAGCTTCAATTCTTGGCAGTGAAGAGGATTCCTGCCGCACATTTTTTGAAAGTATTAAGATTCACAGATTTTTAAAACTTTCAGCAGAAATAATCACAAAAATAAAAGAGTCTGTTGATTTTATAAAAAAGGATGATAAAAGCAGGAATTTTATAATAAAAGCTCTTTTATACGAGATTATTTCCTACATCATTCAGACAAAGCAGTTTGAATATGTTTCAAGTCTGGCTAACATAAAGAAAATAAGTATATCAGCCATAGACAATGCCATTAATTTTATTCACAACCATTTTAAGGAAAACATAGATTTTGAAGATGTCCAGAAGGAATCTGATTACAGTAAGAGCCACTTTACAAGACTTTTTAAAGAAACTACAGGAATGTCTTTTACCGAGTACCTGAATAAATACCGTACGGAAAAAGCCTGCCTGGACTTAATCTACACTAAAAAGAATATTACAGAAATTGCCAGCGAAAACGGCTTTAACAATATTCAGTATTTTTCCAGGGTCTTCAGGCATATTATGGGCTGCACCCCAAAGGAATACCAGAAAAAAGCTGTAGATGTAATTGTTCCTTCCACCATTCCCGATGCTATTTTATAAAAAAAGGGAGCCGCCCGAAAAATCAGACAGCTCCCAGGAACATGTTTAAAAGCTTTTTACGCTTTTAGATTACTCTAAACCTTCGATTGTAAGCCAGTCGAAGTATACAGGACATACAGCTTTTCCACCCTTTCCATCGAACTGAAGTTCAATAGCATTGTGTTTACCTCTTGAGAAGCCAGCCTTGAATTCGCCCTTTACCTTTCCTAATTCATAAGTTTTGTTTGCGAAATCAATTGTACAAACATGCCAGCCGGCACCAATGTCTGCAAGTGCACAGTGATCAATTGGACCATCAAGATATGTAAGACCCCAGTTTGTATCGCGAACATTAAAACGGAAAGTAGCAAGTTCGCGGGCATCTTCTGTAGCATATTCTGCAGGAATATAAATCTTAAATTTAACTACAGCATTTTTAACGCTTTTTGATTTTGCCCCCTGTTCAGAGAAGTTCAAAATCCAGCCGATGTGTTTTGCCATTGTAAGGTTGAAAGCAATAATAGAATCACCTTCTCCACAATCTATTTTTTCATAAGTATGAGCCATGATATCTTCTGCCCAGTCACCGGTTCCATCTTCATACTGGAATTTTGAATAAAGATCGCCTGTGTGAAGGTAAGTCTTTCCACCATCTGGAGCCCATTTTTCCAGTTCTGCATCAACCATGTTGTATTTTGCTTTTGCTTCTTCTTCATCAATGCCGGCTGCACCAGGAATAATATCATCATACATCTGATAAACATAAGTTTTATCTGTTAATGAAGATTTAGCTTTTGGCTGTTTTGCCTTTTTTGCAAATGCAGAACCACCACACATAAGGGCCATAACAGCAAGAGAAACTGTAACTTTGAACATTTTTTTCATTTTTTTCCTCCGTAGGTCCGTAAGGGACGTTTTTTTATAATTTAAGTATAAAACCGAATTTATTTTTGTCAAATTTAAAGTTATTTTTATACTTTTTAAGGAGGATTTTTAAGAATTTCTAAGTTTAATTTTTAAGTAATTTTAAGTATATTTTAGGCAAAATTAAAAAATCTTACTTATTTTTTTACCGACTCCCGCTCAATAAGACTGCATTTTATTCTGCTTTCTTTTGCAAAATCTTTTCTTCCTTCGAGCTGGGCCAGTAAAATTGAAGCCGCACTTGCACCCAGGTCAATCAGGGGGATTTCCATTGTGGTAAGCTGAGGCCTTAAGAAAATTGAAACTTCCCTGTTATCAAAACCAATAACATCAATATCTTTACCAGGCTTAAGATTCTTTTCAAAAAGATAGTCATAAACTCCGGCAGCCATCAAATCATTAAAACAGAAAATAGAGTCCAAATCTTTGTTATTTTCCAGAAGATTTTTACAGCATTCATAGCCTGCTTCGCGGGTCCAGTTTCCAAAATAAACCAGAGACTGATCCATATCAATCTTGTGGACTGCAAGAGCCTTTTTACAGCCTTCAAGACGGAGTTTGGTATGGAAATTATCCTTGGCTCCGCAGACAAAACCCGTTTTTTTATTTCCCTTTTGAATTAAATAATCTATGATGGTTACTGCAGAATCTTCATCATCTATAACTACATAAGGATAGTCAGAATCTGCACATTCCGAATAGGAAATTACCACCGGAACCGGAAGATTTTTTGGAAGAAAATCTATTTTTCTTGAGTGACAGGCAACAAAAATAAAGGCATCAACCTTAATTGAAAGCATCTCCTGAAAAGCCTTTTCTACTTCTTCTTTATACTCGTCTGAATATTTTCCGGAATACCTGTAATAATATCTTAAATTTTCAAAAATTAATTTATAGCCTTTTTTTTCGAGGGCAGAAGTTATACCTTCAATCTGCAGTGGCGAACAGAATTCTGTAATTTCTTCGATAATTACACCAATTGTATTTGTTTTGGTGGAACGAAGACTTCTGGCCATGTAATTTGGTGTATATCCACTTTCTTTAATAATTTTTAAAACCCTGTCTTTTGTGGCAAGAGAAACATTTGTTTTTCCATTCAGTATGTTAGATACGGTTGCAATAGAAACTTTACTTTTTGCGGCAATTTCTTTTAGTGTAATCATATTTTTAGTCTACCCCATATAATTGAAAATATCACGCAAATTCACTAAAATTAGTGGCAAAATTCATTTATCAGAGGTAAAAACTATGAATATTTTTAAGGGTGCTTACACAGCTTTAATTACCCCTATGAACCCTGATGGTTCAGTAGATTTTGATGGCTTCCGCAAGAATGTAAAGTTTCAGCTGGAAGAAGGCATTGACGGATTAGTTCCCCTCGGAACAACTGCAGAAACTCCAACCTTGGATGAAAAACCTGGCAGTGAAGAAGATAAACTGATTCAGATTGTATTTGAAGAAGTCCGTGCATTTGAAAAAACCTCTGGTAAAAAAATCCCTGTTATTTTGGGTGCCGGTTCAAATAATACAAAGGACGCAGTTGCTTACTGTGAACGTGCAAAAAAAGCAGGAGCAGATGCAGCACTGGTTGTTACTCCTTATTATAACAAACCATCTAAGGAAGGTATCTTCAGACATTTTGAAGCAGTATCTAAAGTTGGTATTCCTATTATTGTTTACAACATTGCAGGAAGAACAGGATTAAACATTCCAACAGACTTACTGGTAAGAATTGCAGAACTTCCTAATATTGCCGGTGTAAAAGAAGCAAGCGGCTCTGTTGCCCAGATGATGGAAGTTATTGGACAGGTAAAGGCTAAACATCCTGACTTTGCAGTTATGAGTGGTGATGATGGTCTTACACTTCCTTTAATTGCCTGCGGTGGTGATGGAATTATTTCTGTTGCTTCAAACATGATTCCAGCCCTTATGCATGAACTTGCAGATGCTGCCCTCAAGGGAGATTTTGTAAAGGCAAGGGAAATAAATTACAGACTTGCACCTTTCTTTAAGGCTGAATTCTGTGATGGTAACCCATCTTCAATAAAGTATGCTATGGCTTACAAAAAGATGCCTTCTGGTCCATGCCGTCTGCCACTTGTAGAAGTTACAGATGCTGCTAAGGCACAGATTGAAAAGGCAATTAAAGATTGTAACCTTTAAGCTGAAAGCAGGAAGAAATAATGATTGATTTACACTGTCATCTGGATGGAAGTATTTCTCTGGAAATTGCAAAAGAACTTGCAAAACTTCAGAAGCTTGAACTTCCTGCTAAAAATGATGACCAGCTGCAAAAAAAATTATCTGTTTCTTCCGACTGTGAAAGCCTGAATGATTTTCTTAAGTGCTTTGACTTACCTTTAACTCTGCTGCAGACAAAAGAAGGAATCAGGCAGGCTGTATTCTTAGTTCAGGAAAAATTCAGGAAGGAAGGACTTTTTTACCTGGAGTTGAGATTTGCGCCACAATTACATCTTACAAAAGGCCTTAGCCAGGAAGAGGTAATTTTGAGTGCCCTTGAAGGCTTAAAACTCAGTTCCTTGCACACAAACTTAATTTTATGCTGTATGCGGGCTGACAATAACCTTGAAGAAAATCTTGAGACAGTAAGGCTGGCTAAAAAATATTTAGTTGAAGATAATGGCGTAGTTGCCATTGATCTTGCAGGAGCAGAAGCCCTTTACAAAACCTCAGCTTTTGAAAGGGAATTTGAACTTGCAAAAAAAGAAGGAATTCCTTTTACCATTCATGCTGGAGAAGCTGACGGTGCAGACAGCGTAAAAACAGCACTGAAATTTGGTGCAAAAAGAATTGGCCACGGGGTCAGGATCTATGAAGATGCTGACCTGGTGGACTTTATTATAAAAAACAAAATACCTTTGGAAATGTGCCCTACTTCCAACCGTCAGACAAAAGCGGTAGAAGACATGAAGGTATATCCTTTAAAAGAATATCTTTCAAAAGGAATAAAGGTAACTTTGAACACAGATGATCCTGCAATATGCGGAACATCTTTAAAAAACGAGTTTTCCTACATTGAAAAAATGTATGGTATTAGTGATGAACAAAAAAAAGTGATTTTACAAAACAGTATAGAGGCAGCTTTTTGTTCACAGGAATATAAAACTGAAATGAAAAAACTTTTATTAGAGGAAAGACTATGAGTGCAAAGATTAAAGTTGGAGTTTTAGGCGCAACTGGTATGGTAGGACAGCGCTATATTAAACTGCTGGAAAATCATCCATGGTTTGAAGTAACATACGTTGCTGCAAGTCCACGTTCAGCAGGAAAGCCTTATTGCGAAGCTGTAAAAAACCGTTGGTTAATTGGAGCAGATATTCCTGCTGCAGTTGCAAACCTTATTGTTGAAGATGCAAATGACGAAAAGAAAGCTCTTGGCAAATGCAGTTTCGTTTTCAGTGCCCTTGAAATGGGAAAAGACGAAATCAAAGCTCTTGAAGCTGCTTATGCTGCAGAAGGTATTCCTGTAGTTTCTAACGCTTCTGCAAACCGCTGGACAGAAGATGTTCCTATGCTGGTTCCAGAAATCAACTACTCTCATCTTGATGTAATTGCAGAACAGAAAAAACATCACGGCTGGGACAAAGGTTTTATTGCCGTTAAACCAAACTGCTCGCTTCAGACATATATGATGCCTATTCATGCCCTTATTCAGGCTGGCTACCCAGTTAAGAGAATGGTTGTTACAACTTTACAGGCAACTTCCGGCGCAGGTTATCCTGGCGTTTCTTCTTTTGACATGATTGATAATATCGTTCCTTTCATTGGCGGAGAAGAAGAAAAAACAGAAAAAGAATGTCTTAAGATTCTTGGAAGTGTAAAAGACGGTAAGATTGAAAACGCAAAATACCCTATTGTTTCTTCTACCTGTACACGAGTACCAGTTGTAGACGGACATACAGCCTGCGTTTCTCTTGAATTTGATTTACCAGATGACAAAAAACCAAGCCTCGAAGAAATTGAAAGCGTATGGACCTCTTACAGATCTCTTCCTCAGGAATTAAATCTTCCTAGCGCACCGGAACATCCAATTGTTGTACGCCACGAAGAAAATCGTCCTCAGCCACGCCGTGACCGCGAAACAGAAAAGGGAATGGCATGTGTAATCGGAAGATTAAGACCTTGTAACGTATTCGATATTAAGTTCGTTGCTTTAAGCCACAATACAAAACGTGGTGCAGCTTTAGGCGGCATCTTAAACGCAGAATTATTAAAAGCTAAAAACTTCTTGTCATAGAAAAAAAAGCTTCCGCTGGAAAAATAAAAAAAGCTTCCGCTGGAACAAAAAAAAACTCCAGCGGGAGTTTTTTTTAACTTCAATCAAAAAGCTTCCGCTGGAAAAATAAAAAAGCTTCCGCGCTTTTTTGGAAACTTGTTCTTGGAAAAGCTCCCGCAGGAACCGGCTTTATGCTCCGCCGAGAAGAGCCAGCTTCGCTGCGTTTTCTTTACAGAAAGAACTGGCCTTATACTCTTCAACGCTCCGCAAAAGCCGAACCCTGCTCGCGCTTTTTGGAAAATACGAATAAAAAAAGCGTGAGCTGAGAGCAGGTTTTGACCAGCGTTGATACGTCAGTATCTCAGCTGGTCATAAACCTTGCTCCAGCGGAAGCTTTTTTTGTAGATTTTCTACTTCTTAGCCACTATTACCATTGTTCTTGCTTTTTCGTCATATGGCGAATAATCAAAATCTCCATAAACCTCAGCAGAAGCAAAACCACATTCATCAATCAAAATATCTCTTAGCTGGGCGGCAGAATAAAGGCGCTGAACAAACTCATGATCCACCTTCCGACCGTCATCCCCCGTTAAAGTCCAGTGAGAGCGAAGCCCTTCCCAGGCCCCCGTTACACTAAAATCTGTTTTTACATTCCAGGGGCCCTTTCTGAACTCTTCGCCCTTTGTAAAATACAGAATTGCAATTTCGCGGCTGGTAGATTCCAGAATAAAAGTTCCGCCATTTTTAAGGCTTTTATAAATATTTTTAAGAATCTTAATATCTTCTTCGACAGTCTTACAGTAACCAAAGGAAGTATATAGATTTACGGCACAGTCAAATTTCTTCCTGGACTTAAAGCGCCTTAAATCCTCCTTAATAAAATCTATTGAAAGATTTTCATCTAAGGCAGACTCCTTTGCGGCATCCAGCTCTGACTGAATAATATCAACGCCGGTTACCTTCAGATTCAAAAGGGCAAGTTCAATTGAAATGCGGCCAAGACCACATCCTGCATCAAGAACAGAATCCCCATCTTTTAATCCGCCAATCTTCCTTACAAAATCTGCAACAGCCGGAGCTTCGGCCCAACGTGCTTCATCAAACATTACTGGAGCGTAATTAATCCAGAAAGCTTCATTTTCAAACCAGTCCATAGCACCCTCCCCGGCTAAAGCTGAACATAGGTTTTTCCGGTTCCACCGTCATCTGCGGCAGCAAAAGAAAAATCCTTTACCAGATTGCAATGAGAAAGATAATCTGTAACCGCCTGCTGCAAAACCCCGTCACCCTTACCATGAATTACACTGAAGGAATGAAAATTGTACAGGATACAAAGGTTTATCTGACGGTCCAGGGCCTTTATTGCTTCCTCAACCCGGTAGCCTAAAAGTCTTAATTCAAAGGCAGGCGCTTCATCCTTGTAGGTTATACCATCACCAGAAGAATTTAATTCAATACTGATATCAGGAGAGTATTGAGTTTTTTCAGAAGAAAGGACTTTTAAATCCTTTTCCTTACAAAACATTTTTACGCTTCCAAACTGAACCTGCCAGCCCTTCTTTTTATTTTCTGCAATTACACTTCCCTGCATTAAGGTAGTTTTATGACAGACTGTTGCACCTATGCACAAAACCGCAGCTTCCTCTTTTTTTGCAGGCTTATTATTTGCAAGCAGCTGGGGAATTACAGGAGTAGCAGTTTCCAGTGCTCGGGCATTACTCATCTTCTTTTTTGTTTTTTTATTGCTTGCAGGATGCTTTCCCTTTAAAATCTCTTTTTCAAATTCTTCCTGGGCTTTGGCAAGTTTTTCATTCTGCTCTTCAATCTTCTTTTCAAGTCTTTGAGTATCGCCTTCAAGTTCAGAAATAAAATGCTTTACAGAAAGAGTCTTTTCTCTTGTAACTTCGCCCTCCTTAAGGGTTCTTACAAGATTTTCCAGGGTTCTTCTGCTGTGAATTAAGAAATCATTAAGTTCCTGCTGCTTGCCTTCTTTAATTTCCTGTTCTTTTTTACGAAGCTGCAGCTCCTTTTCTTTCAGTCTTAAAGTTTTTTCATCATTTACAGATTTTAAGCTTTCGGCCTCTTTCTGCAGTTTATTTAATTCAAGATGCTTTCGGTTTAAGCCCCTTATTAAGGCAGAAACATCGGCCTGTTCTGTTGCAATATAATTTCTTGCGCTTTTTACAATGTCCAGGGGAAGTCCGTTTTTCTGGGCAATATCAAGGGCATGGCTTTCTCCTGGAACGCCCATAAGAAGATGATAGGAAGGACTTAATGTTCCGGCATCAAATTCTACCGAAGCATTAATACAGGAAGGATTTGTATAACCGTAATTCTTTAAAATGCCCTGATGGGTTGTTACAAGAACAAAGGATTTTTTTTCTATAAGTTTATCTAAAACTGCCATAGAAATTGCTGTACCTTCCTGAGGATCTGTTCCGCTTCCAAGCTCATCAAGAAGAATTAAAGTATCGCTTCTGGCATTTTTTACTGCCTCTGCAATATTCTTCATGTGGGCACTAAAGGTAGAAAGGCTCTGGTCCAGAGACTGATTATCGCCAATATCGGTATAAATGTTACTGAAAACCGGAAGCCGGCTGCCTTCTGCGGCAGGAATAGGAAAACCTGACTGATTAAGCATTGCAAAAAGGGCAAAGGTTTTTAATGTGACGGTTTTACCGCCGGTGTTTGGACCGGTAATTATCAAAACATTTTTATTGTCTAAAAAGCGGATATCAATTGGAACGGCCTTTTCGCCAAGTAAAGGATGACGGGCCTGCAGTAAAAGAGGAGGCTCGTTTTTACAGGCAAGGGCATAAACTGCATTTACAGAAAGCCCCCACTGAGCGGCGGCATAAGTTGTGTCAAAAAGTTCCATGACCGGTAAAGCGGCCTTAAAAAGCGGCAGGGAAGGCTGCAGGCTCTGGGTTAATTTTGTAAGAATCTGCTTTATAACCTGTGCAAGCTCATGCTGCTTTTGAATTAAATCATTACTGCAGCGGACAGCTTCTTCAGGTTCGATATATACTGTCTGTGCAGACTGGCTTACCTCGTGAATAATTCCCGGAATCCGGTTTGCCTGATTAGATTTTACGGCAAGAACCTGCCTTCCGTTTCTTAAAACCGGCACGGAAGATTCCAGCGCCGAAGCAAGCTTTTGATTTGAAGTAAAGGACTGCATGATGTTTTTTATTTTCTGATTCAGTCCTGCAATTTCTTTTCTTATGGCGGCAATTTCCGGAAGATCCCTTAACTGACCGTCTGTAGAGATGATTGAGAAAATCTTCTTTTCTGTCTCCTGAAAATCCGGGATTTTGGCAGCTTCTTCAGTCAGATATTTAAAATCAAGTTTATCCTTATAATTTTGAATCTGTGATAAAACTTTTTTTACGCTCAGGGTAAACTGTCCCAGGGCATAAACCTGTTCCAGAGATAAAGATGCTCCATTTGTACGGATAACCGCATAAAGAGGATGAATCTCTTCCCAGCTTGAAAGAGGTGCTGTAGAAGCAGCCGAAATATAGGAAGTCCATTCCCTGCTTAGATTCTTTAAATTTTCAATCTTTTTAAAGTCTGTCAGAGGTTCTCTTTCTAATAAAATCTCTTTTCCTTCCTGAGAAATACAAAAAGACGCAATACTATCTCTGATTCTAAAATAATCTATTTCTTCCAATGCCTGTTTATTCATATTTAATCTGACCAGCTTCCGGTCCTGATTTCATCAGCAATCCTCATGTAACTGTCGTAGCGTTCCTGTGTGATTTTTCCTTCGCTTACGGCATTGCGGATTGCACATTCCGGTTCGGACTCATGCCTGCAGTTTAAGCCGAATTTGCATTTTCCTACAAAAGGTTCAAATTCCCTAAAATACAGGGCAAGATCTCCGGCCTCTATATCATCTAAAACAAAGCGGCGGATTCCCGGAGTGTCTATTATATTTGCAGTTCTGCCAACAACTCCCTCGGTAAGGGTTTCGTTCAGGGTAAGGTGAATTAAAGTTCCCTTTGTAGTTGTATGACAGCCTCTTCCATATTTTTGAGAAAGGCTTCCGGTTTTTAAAACACAGGAATTATCCATAACGTTTATTAAGCTGGACTTTCCAACTCCAGACTGCCCTACAAAGGCGCAGAGTCTGTCTTCGAGCAGTTCTGCAAACTCCCGCATTCCTTCCCCGGTTTTTGCAGAGATTCTTAAAACCTTGTAGCCTAAATCTTCCCAGATATTTAATCTTTCATCAATTTTTGCAAACTCTTCTTCGCGGCCGTCAGTCTGCATATTTTCTGCAAGATCCCATTTATTGCAGACAATTACAGGAGTAATACCCTGGTGTTCAGCCTGAGCCAGAGCCCGGTCTGTAAAGCGGGGACGGAAAGGCGGCTCATCCGGAGTGGTAACCAGAATCAAATAATCCAGATTACTTGCCAGAAGCTGAGGACAGCGGCCCTTTACGTTCCACCTTAAAAAGGTATTTTTTCTTTTTTCAAGAGAAAGTATCTGACCTTTTTTTTCGTTGATAGGATCTTCTTCAATCTCTACAATATCGCCCGGTGCAAGAGGATTATAAAACTGCTTGTCAGATTTTAAAACTTTGCCCTTTATTGTACAATTTCTGGTAACAGAATCTTCACACTCAATGGTAAATAAATTGTTAGTTCCAGCAATAATCAGACCTTTCATAAATCTCCTGTAAAATTATGCCCACAAGCCCCAGAGAACCAGAGCTGCAGTTCCTGTTGTAAGAAGGGTAAATGGAACCGCAACCTTAAGCCAGGTTGCAAAGTTCATCTTGTAGCCCTCTTTTTTTACAATTCCCATGGAAACTACATTTGCAGAAGCACCAAAAGGTGTAAGGTTTCCACCAAGACAGCTTCCAATTAAGAGGGCAAACATAAATAATTCTTTATCTATATTCATTGCTACAGCCATACTGCCCGCAACAGGAAGCATGGCAATAATATAAGGTACGTTATCAACAAAGCCGCTTATAAATACAGAAACAAGAAGGATGATGATAAAACCTAACAACTTGCTTCCGCCGCAAGTCTTTGCAAGGAAAAGGGCAAAATCATCTAAAAGGCCAACTTCGCTGATTGCACCTACAACAACGAAAATTCCAAGCAGGAAGAAGATTGTTTCCCAGTCCAGTCCCTTTATTAATTCCCAGACTTCCCTACCGTTTTTCTTCTGATTAAAGATATACCATAAAACGCAGATGATTCCTAAAGACAGAACATAAAGTCCGCTCAAATAGGCAAAATCAGTTTTTATAAAGGAGATGCCTGCAAGTCCAAAAATCATAAGCAGAAGAATTGCAAATGGAACCCAGGAAATTACAGGGGTCTTTTCAACTTCAATCTTATCTTTTCCAAGGCGGGCAAAAAAGCAGTAAAAGTAAATACAGCCTACCAGTAAGCCAGCTTGAATTATAAAGAAGATTGAGAGGGTTCTGTTATGAATAAAGAAGTCGTTGAAGTTATAATTTGCATAAGAAGCAAAAATCATGCTTGGAGGGTCGCCAACCAGGGTGGCAGTTCCTTCCAGGTTAGACATAACTGCAAGGCCAATCATAAAGTTTGTAGGGTTGATTTTTAAAGTCTTGCACAGGGCTAAGGCAATTGGAGCCATTACAAGAACAGTTGCAACATTTTCTACAAAGATAGAGATAATACCTGTCATTGCAAGAATCAATACAATTGCAATTCCTGTATTACGGCTCTTATTTATTATGGAATCTGCAATTCTTGCCGGCACATTTGAGTACAAAAAGAGAGCGGCAATTGTCATGCTGCCAAGGTAAATTAGAATTACATTCCAGTTTATAATTTCAAAAAGAGAATGACTTAAAGCATAAAAATGACTTTCTGAAGCCTTAAAAATCTGCCCCGGAAAAATCATTCCAAGAATAATTACAGCAAGGCCTGCAATGCTTGTAAAAATAACTTTTTTATCCTGAAAGATAATTACAAGCAGGTACATTAAAACTGCAAGCGCTAAAATTACATATTTTAACCAATCCATATTTTATTATTCTCCATTTTCTATTTCATCAAACAGGGCCTGATACAAGGCTGCTTTATCGCGGTTTGAACTTCTTATTGTCTGAGACATTTTTTGTGCCAGATGCAGAATTACCCTGTAGCCCAGCAAAGGCTCTTCGTCACAAATGCTTATAAACTTTTTGGAAGAAAGGGCAATAGTTGTGCAGTCGCAAAGGGCTGTTACCGTAGCCGAGCGGGTATCTTTACTGATTAAGGCAGTTTCGCCAAAGAAAACATTCATGTCGGAAGTAAGGTTTGCAAGGGCAATTGTGTCTCCTGCAGGAGTATTACGAACAACCTGAACAGAACCTTTATAAAGGATATAGAATAAATCTCCTGTATCCCCTTCTTTTATAATGACTTCTCCGGCCTTATAGTTTTTTAAGACCATATTTTCGTAAACTTTTCTTAAAATTCTGCAGTCGTTTTCATTATCTGCCTTAAAATCAGAAAACAATTCTATCTGTAAAAGTTTAGGTAATACGTTCTCAAATGTATCCATCATATTTCTTTACCCCCTTACGAAAATAGCCTTTGTATTCGCCTGAATTACAAAATCATCTTTTGGAGTAAGAAGCACTTCATTACTTTTTAAGGTTTTTACTTTTTTAAGATTATCTACAACCTTTTTAATGTCAGGATTTTTCTGAGCCTCGCGAAGGGCATCCTTTCTACGTTCATGAAAGTTTCCTGTATTAAGCAGAAAGCCGATTAAGATTCCGGACTTTTCATTCAATGAATCCTTATATTCACGGCAGGTCTTTCCCCTGTAGGCCGAAGGGATTGCTTCAATTAAGATTCCGGTTTCTGCATCATCTCCAATTAAAGCACGAATTACATTACTGTAACCCATGCCGGAAGATGCAGTTGCAAGAAGGCTGTGTTCGTATTCCTGGGTAAGGATTATTTCGTCGCAGTGAGCCATTTCCAGATGCTTTTGAAATTTAGAATCAATTAATTCTGCTGCAATATAAAGGCCCGGATTAATGCCTTCCATTGTCAAAACAGACAAAACGGTTCTTGAGTCAATCTCCAGGTCAGAATAACTTTTTGAACGGTCAGAAATTACAAGAGCCCTTACGGCATCCTTAATGTGAGCTTTATTTAATACAGCCTCATCAGAAAAATCTCCGGAAATATAATTGATTTCCTTAAATCTTCCTATTGAGCGAATCTGTTCAATATGGTCCGGAGCTTCATTTACCAGAACAATCATATCCGGAGTAATATCGGGATTTGAATTAAGAACACTGTCCAGAATTTTTTCAAAGCCGGGACGCCATCCGCACAATAAAAAATGACCTTTCATTTTCTTTAACCTTTTTAATCCTTTATCTTTTTTCATCTGCATATTCATAAAGACAGATGCAACCTTACCGGTAATAACACTTAAAATTGCCATGCCAATGAGCAGCTGAACAAGGGCGGCAGATCTTCCACCCAGAGACTTTACACAATAGTCATAGTAGCCGGCAAAAACGGTAACCAGAGTAAACCAGACAGAATCGAAGGGTGTTTCAATTCCACTTTCTGTCTGGGTTTCTGTTTTATAAACTGCAAGGGTAGTTAAAACGATGATGGCAAAGAGCAGAATCCATAAATAGGTCAATGGATTTTTTAGAATATAGAGTAAACTTCTCTTAAAATGCTTTAATCTCTGTGACTTTTTTTTATTCTGCATAAAAATGACCGCTTTTACATCTTCTCAAGGTAAGGAACCAGAAGAAGATTCATGGCATTCTTTATTACCTGCAGCGTACATTCTGCAAGGTATAAACGGGCGCCTGCAAGTTTTTTATTTTCCTCTGCCAGAGAAACAATAGGACAAGTCTGATAGAATTTACTGAAAGCCTTTGCTGTATCATAAACGTAAGAAGCAACTCCACTAGGATCCAGATTCTCTGCAGCCTTTTCTACAACAGCAGGATAAGTACCAAGCAGTTTGATTAATTCCCATTCATCGCCGGACTTCAAAAGAGAAACGCTTTCTTCTGAATTATCTGACTGAATTCCGTTTTCCTTTGCCTTTGCAAGAATTGAATTGATTCGGGCACCCATATACTGAAGATATGGACCTGTATTTCCATTAAAACTGAGGGATTCTGCAGGATTAAAAAGCATATCCTTGGCAGGACTTGCCTGCAGCATATAATAATGAAGGGCACCAAGGGCAACTTTTTCTGCAACCTCATCAGCATCTCCAACTTCGCCGTCGCGGCCGCGTTCTTTAATTGCGGCAAGAGCATCTGCGTGAAGTGAATCTACCAAATCATCTGCATCAACTACAGTTCCTTCGCGGCTCTTCATACGTCCGCTTGGAAGATTTACAAGACCATAGCTCAGGTGGAATAATTTGTCTGCCCATTCAAAGCCAAGTTTTTTAAGAATGTGGAAAAGAATCTTAAAGTGATAGTTCTGTTCACTTGCAACAACATATACCAGCTGATTAAAAGCCCAGTCATTGTGGCGGCTAATTGCAGTTCCAATATCCTGGGTAATATAAACTGAAGTTCCATCCTTACGAAGAAGAACTTTTTCGTGATTATCTTCGTCCTTACCCTTACCAACAACATCTGTAACATCTATGCGGACAGAACCGTCCTCAGCCTTAAAGAAAACTCCTTTTTCAAGTCCCTTTAAGATTTCACCTTTACCTTTAAGGTAAGTTTCGCTTTCAAAATAGTATTTGTCAAAGCTGATGCCGGTACGGGCGTAAGTTTCCTTTACACCGTCAAAAGTCCAGCCGTTCATTTTTTCCCAGAGGGCATGAACTTCAGGATCTCCGGCTTCCCACTTAATAAGCATATCTTCTGCCATCTGATTAGCTTCAGGATGAGCAGTTTCCGGCTTGTCTTTTTCGCCTTTAAGATATTTATCAAACTCAACATAACACTGACCAACAAAATGGTCACCTTTCATTCCAAGGCTTTCCGGCGTGTCGCCCTTTGCCTCATGGAAGAGCTTATAAGCCAGCATAGACTTACAGATATGAACACCGCGGTTATTAATAAGGTCAACCTTGAAAACTTCAGCCCCCGCAGCCTTAAGAATACGGCTAACCGATTCTCCAAGTGCATCGTTGCGGACATGTCCCAGATGCAGAGGTTTATTTGTATTAGGAGAAGAAAATTCTATCATTACACGACGGCCTTCCAGAGGCTTTTTTCCGTCGCTGTTAATTGAACCGTAAGTGTCGCCCTGGGCTTTAACTGCCTCAAGAATTGGATAGGCAGCGCCTGCTTTATCAAGTTTAATATTTACATAAGGACCAACGGCAAGGATTTCTCCAAGAGAGGTCTGATAAGAGGCTGCAATTTTTGCAACTTCCTGGGCAATCTGTACAGGAGCCAGTCTGAAAGCCTTTGCAAAAACGAACATTGGAGAACCTAAATCTCCCATTTCTGGATTTGGTGCATTCTGAACAACAATTGAATCTGCTGATACTGTATCTGCCTCTATTGATTTTTCTTTACAAAACTCTCCGAGAGCTTTTGCTATAATTTCTTTAAATTCTGCTTTTGAATCTGCCATATATAAAAATTTCCTCTAATATTATTATACAGATTTCCGCTGATATTCTCAATAAAGCGGCTGTATCAAAGCGGCTGCTTCAGGCCCTCTTTTGAAGATTTTTTTTCCTTATTTTTGGACCTTTGCACCTTGACAACTTTATAAAGTGGAAATAATATAAATATATGGACTTAAGAACAGTATTAACAACAGACACAGTAAACCTTCACTTAAAGGGAACTACTAAAGAAGAAATCGTTGACGAGATGCTCGATGTATTATATAAGGCAGGCAAAGTTTCTGATAAAGAAGCTGCCCGTGAATGTGTATTAGACCGTGAACGCAAAATGTCTACAGGTATGAAACACGGAATTGCAATTCCTCACGGAAAAACTGATACAGTTACAGATTTAGTAGCTTGTATTGGTATTTCAGACAATCCTGTTGATTTTGATTCTCTGGATCAGGAACCATGCCGTATTTTCATTATGACATTATCTCCAATCAATAAAACTGGTCCACACTTACAGTTCCTTGCAGAAGTAAGTTTATTATTTAAGAGTCCTGAAAAACGTCAGGAAATCTTAGACACACAAGACAAAGCTGAAGTTATTAAAATCTTAACAGAATAGATTACATTATCTGATGTATTTACAAACGGTAGGCTCAAGTCTACCGTTTTTTTTTATAAAAAATTAAGTGGAAAACAAAAATGAAATTAGAAGCATTATTCACAGTAACTGATAACAAACTGATTAAAATCTCGGACAATAGTCCCTACCCTATAGAAAAATTAAAAATCTTCGAAATCAAATGGTCTCAGATAGAACTTGAAGCCGAAAGCTATAACGAAGAATATCTTGCACAGCTAAGGGAAGATCTGAAAAAGCTGGATGATGCAAATGAATTTGCCCTTTTAGTTCCCCAGGTGGATAAGAGCCTTTCTTCTCCTGAAGATATTGAACTTTTTATAAATGCCTATAACCACTGTGCAAGAAGAATAAAGGACTGCGTAAGTGTAACTGGCTATGCCCTGCCGGCAGAACTTTTAAAAGGCGGATTAGAGCCTGGTTCTGCAGCCAGAACCTTTATAGACACAGTTAATATCAAACACTCTCAATATGTATATTTTGCAAAAGAAGAGGATGTTAATAATCTTAACTTAAAAGAAAAACTGCAAGATTCTGCGATTGTAATTTACTAAAACGTAATATTTGCGATAAAACGCACTATTTGCAATAAAATACTGTTTTTTTTCAATTTTTTCTTAAATTTTCTCTTGTATTTTTTTTTCATTTGTGCCATTATCTTGGTAACTTTTATACGAAAGGAAAATATTAATGTCTAAAATTAGTGAAACAAATAATTTGACGTCTACATGTTTGGTTACTTGTGTCATGAGTTTTGCTTTAATTACAGTTTCTCTTCTTGTTTATTTTCTTGTGCCTTCTGATCCTGTAGTTGGACAGACTGTAGAAGAAACTCCTGTTTTGTATGTGGACTTAAACAGCGAAGAAGATGACCTTAGTGTAGAGTTTCAGGATTATTTTACAGAAAGAACCTTGAATAACAAAACTGACGACGGATTAATTCTTTACCGCCAGCCACTTTCAAGAGCAGCTGTAGAATGGTTCTACTATCAGATTACCGGAAACAAGAACGTTACCCAGGCAATTCTTTCTGAGGCAGAAAAAAATAATATTCCTCTGTCTCTGGCTTTTTCTTTAGCCCATACAGAAAGTAATTACAAGGTTAATGCTTCTAATAAGAATAAGAATGGCACCATAGACAGGGGCCTGTTTCAGTTAAACAGTAATTCTTTTCCAAATCTTACTGAAACAGATTTTTATGACCCTTTTACAAGTGCCAAATATGGTATGTCGCACCTTAAGTTTTGTCTGAATACTGCAGGAAATGAAGTTTCTGCACTGGCAATGTACAACGCAGGTACCAACAGAGTTCGTTCAAACTCTACGCCACAGACAACTTTGAATTATGTGGGAAACATAATTGCATACCAGAAAACGCTTGATCAGATGTTTTCAGAGCAGGTAACCGCCTACTTTGACACACAGCTGGCACCTTCTATATCAGTTGCATATGCAGGTACAAAGCGTTAATTAAACAGCCTCCTAATTTTTTTGCAGGTCCCTTTTTTTTAGTTTTTTGGGGACCTGCTTTTTTTTAACTCTGAATTATCTCTGAATACGGCCGCTTCCGTTTCCTGCAGCAAGCTTTTCTACTTCGTCAACGCTTACCATATTGTAATCGCCTTCGATTGTATGTTTGAGACATGAAGCTGCAACAGCAAATTCTACTGCCTCCTGAGTTGATTTTCCCTTGAGGAGGGCATAAATAAGGCCACCGCCGAAGCTGTCGCCGCCACCTACACGGTCTACGATATACATTTCGTATTCCTTAGAGAAGCAGAAATCTTTTCCATCGTAAAGAAGGGCTGCCCAGTTATTTCTGTTTGCGTTAATAGAAGTGCGCAGAGTTATGGCAACTTTTTTGAAACCGAACTTATCTGCAAGCTGTTTTGCAACAGATTTATAGCCTTCTTTATTAAGTTTTCCGCCGGTAATATCTGTATTTTCAGCTTCGATTCCAAAAACATCCTTTGCATCTTCTTCGTTAGAAATACAAACATCAACATATTTACAGATTTCTGTCATAGCTTCGCGGGCCTGCTCTCTTGTCCAGAGTTTTCCGCGGTAGTTTAAGTCACAGCTTACTGTTGCGCCGGCAGCTTTTGCAGCTTTACAGGCATCAATACAAATCTGAACCATATTTCCGCCAAGAGCCGGAGTAATACCTGTAAGGTGGAACCATTTACAATCCTTGAAAATTTCTGTCCAGTTAAAATCTTCCGGCTTTGCTTCTGCAATTGAAGAATGGGCACGGTCATAAATACATTTTGAACCGCGCTGGCTGGCTCCCCTTTCGTTATAATAAATACCTACACGGTCTCCGCCGCGAACAATATAATCTGTATTTACACCGTAACGGCGCAGACTGTTGATTGCAGCCTGTCCAATTTCATGTTTTGGAAGCTTTGTTACGTAATAAGCCTCCAGACCATAGTTTGCAAGGGAAACTGCAACGTTAGCCTCGCCGCCACCAAATGTAGATGTCATTTTATCAACCTGGACAAAACGGAAATATCCTTCCGGTTCCAGTCTAAGCATAATTTCACCAAATGTTACTACTTTCATTTTAACTTAACTCCTGTGTAAGCGGGCCGGTCAGAGCCCGCGGTGTTCTATAGCAAAGCGTAAAAAAAAATTGCGATGCAGCAATTTTTTAGCTTTACCTCCTTTACCAGCACCGCTTAGGGTTGCACCCTAAGAACCTGCTTTCTATCCTCGAATTTCTTTTACAATTCCTGCAGCCTCTTTGGTGAGACGTTCAATCTCATCAAAAGCGCCTGAATTAATCAAATCACCTTTTACCATCCAGCTTCCGCCGCAGGCAAGAATTTTGTCGCAGGCAAGATAGTCACGAACGTTTGTAGCATTGATTCCACCGGTTGGCATGAACTTCATCATTGTGTAAGGAGCGCTCATAGCCTTAATCATTTTTAAGCCGCCGGCATTTTCTGCAGGAAAGAATTTTACAAGGTCAAGGCCAAAGCCTAAAGCAACTTCAAGCTCTGTTGGTGTCATAATTCCAGGAGTTACCGGATATCCTTTTTTTATACAGTATTCAACCACCTTTGGATTCAAACCAGGCGAAACAATAAATTTTGCACCTGCACCAATTGCACGGTCAACCTGTTCAATAGAAAGAACGGTTCCGGCTCCCACAAACATCTGCGGAAACTTTTTTGCAATTGCACGGATCGAATCTTCTGCAGCATCAGTGCGGAAAGTAACTTCTGCACATGGAAGACCACCTTTTATAAGGGCTTCTGCCAGAGGTTCTGCATCTGAAGTTTTATTAAGAACAACAACAGGAACAATGCCTGTTTTTCCAATTTGTTTTAAAGTATCATTCATAGTACCCTCTTTAATACACTTTCAGTTTGTATAATTACAAATAATTAATCAATAAGAAGAATTACGCATTTTTTCCCTGATTAAAGACTTCTTCTGCATAATAAACACTCTGCATGGCGTCTTTTCCATAAAAATCTGCCCCAATCATATCTGCATATTCCTGGGTAAGAACTGCCCCCCCTACCATAACTTTGCACCAGGGCGCCTTTTTTCTAAGTTCCCTTATAGTTTCTTCCATGCTGACAACAGTCGTGGTCATAAGGGCGCTTAAACCAACAAGGGGAACGTGCTCTTCTACAACCTTATTCACAACTACATCTACAGGAACATCCTTTCCTAAATCTATTACATTATAACTGTAGTTTTCCAGGAGAACTTTAAGGATATTCTTTCCAATATCGTGAATATCACCTTTAACGGTTGCAATTACAATTGTTCCCTTTTTCTGAGGGCTGAGCCCTTTTTTCTGGATATCTTCTTTTATTGCGGCAAAACCATTGGCGGCGGCATCTGCACTCATAAGCAGCTGTGGCAGGAAGATAGTTCCTTTTTCAAAGCCCTTGCCTACTTCGTTTAAGGCCGGAACCAGATCTTCATTAATAATAGCAAGAGAATCCTTACTTTCAAGAGCCTTTAGCGTTGCCTTGTAAGCCTTGTCTTTTAAGCCTTTTATGATGCAGTCCTGCAGGCTGAGTTCCCCGTCTGTACCGGGCTTTCCATCGGCAGAAGGAGAAGCTGTCTGAACAGAAGAAACAATCTGGGTAACTGAATATTTAGAACAGTAATCAGCACATTCCTTGTCATAACCTGCAAGAAGGCAGTAGGTATCGTAACTGGTTTTCATGTTTACGGAATTTGGATTTATAATTCCTGCACTAAGGCCAGACTGCATTGCAAGGGTAAAAAAGGCCGAGGTTACCAGTTCCCGCTGAGGAAGTCCGAAGGAGATATTCGAAACCCCAAGAACTGTTCTTCCGCCCCTCTTCTTTATTTCTTTTACAACGCCCAGAGTAATGTTAGCTGAATTATTGTCTGTACTCATTGTCATTGTAAGGGCATCTATAACAATATCCTTTTTGCTTATGCCGTAAGTTGCTGCTGTATCATAGATTTTCTGAGCAATCTTTAACCTTCCTTCCACAGTTGGCGGAATTCCGTCTTCATCAAGACAAAGTCCCACAACTACACCACCGTATTTTTTTACCAGAGGGAAAATCTGCTCCATAACTTCTTTTTTTCCGTTTACGGAGTTTATCATTGCTTTTCCATTGTAGATTCTTAAGGCAGTTTCCATTGCTACAGGATCTGTTGTATCAATTTGCAGGGGAAGAGGAAGAATTGCCTGAAGTTCGCTTACAGTATTTTTCATCATCTGAACTTCGTCAATTTCCGGAAGTCCTACATTTACATCAAGAATATGAGAGCCTGAATCTGACTGCTTTACAGCTTCATCAAGAATATAGGCCATATTATTGTCGCGGAGGGCCTGCTTAAACTTTGATTTTCCTGTAGGATTTATTCGCTCGCCGATTATTACAGGTTTATCTCCCAGCGTTACGTAATTAGAATAGGAAGTTACAGAACAGATATCCTTTGGAGTAATTTCCTTTGGTTTTATGTCTTTGCACAGGGCTTTTAATTCGCGGATATGAACAGGAGTTGTTCCACAGCAGCCGCCGACAATCCAGACTCCATTTTCTACAAATTCCAGCATTTTTCTGGCAAATTCTTTTGGTCCAATATCGTATACTGTCTGGCCGCCTACGGTTTTTGGAAGGCCGGCATTTGGCTTAAGGGCTATTGGAGTTGAAGAAACCTCCTGCAGAATTTTTACCATATTTTCCATCTGGTAAGGGCCAAGGCCGCAATTCATTCCAAGTGCATCGACTCTAAGGCCTTCCATTACAGAAACCATTATCTGAGGATTTGCCCCGGTGAGCATTTTTTCGTTTTCGCCAAAGGCTGCGGTTGCAATGACAGGAAGATTTGAATTCTCCCTTGCAGCAAGGACAGCGGCCTTCATTTCGTAAATATCGCTCATAGTTTCTATGGCAATTAAATCGGCTCCGCCTTTAACGCCGGCCCTTACTTCTTCTGCAAAAATTTCTACTGCTTCTTCAAAATCCAGATTACCCATAGGTTTTAACAGCTTTCCTGTAGGGCCAATATCCAGGGCAACCCAGGCATTTTTTCCGCTTTCTTCTACAGCCTTTTTTGCATTTTGTATTCCGGCAACAATTATTTCTTCTACATTATCAAACTTAAGGCGGTTGGCTCCAAAGGTGTTTGAATAAATGATGTCTGAACCGGCTTCGAGGTACTTCTTATGAATTTCTCTGACCATAAGGGGATTATTGAGGTTTAAGAGCTCCGGTAATTCTCCGGCTTTAAGGCCTTTTTCCTGCAATAAAGTTCCCATTCCACCATCTAAGAAGAGGATACGTTTTCCAAGCTCGTCTAAAAAATTCATAGGCAAATCCTTATCTATTTATAAATTCCTGCAAAAGCAGTAACAGATTTTTCCGGAATCATTAAATCACCTTCCGAAAGAACAATGCCGCAAAGTCTTTCTGCATTCAACAGTTTTAAAAAGGGCTTTTGAACTTCCAGAGGACAATCCCCATAGCCGGGACTGTAACGGGGCTTAAGTTTTTTACCTTCAAGGGCCGCCTGATTTTTTATCTGGTCATTAATAAAGTCGCAATAAGCTTCTATTGCGGTTATGGCAACGGCATTAAAAACTACCGATTTTGCCATATTCAGCTTCTGATAGCGTTTTATCATCATATCAACCTGGGGACCGATTGTGGCCGCAAACATATAAACCTCTTCGCAGGAAGACAGATTTTTTGCCAGGTCTGAACTGTAAAAAGTTAAATCTGAAATTGTTATGTTATTCTGATTAATCTGAAGGGGGAAGCGTAAAAGAGCATATCTGGGCTGCAGATAATTCTCTATTTCCTTTTTGCATTCTTCTATAAGAGAAAGAGTCCGGGAATCTGCCTTTTGCAGACTGATTCCCATATAGCGTAAAATTTCTTTATTATCCAGAAGAAGATTGGAAGCCATAAATCTAGTATATAAATTTTTATGCTTTTTACAACTCTACTTCTTCTGTAAAAAAGAGGGTTATTCCTTCTTTTGGAAACCTTGCCTTAATATCACTGATTACATTTTTTATTTTCCTGGCATTTTCTAAATCTGTATAACAGAATAATACAAAGTTCATTTCGGGCCAGACAGTATCTCCAAGTTTTTTTGTGTTTTTTCCCCTGCCCTGAACTTCGGGCAGGACGGTATACTCAAGCCCCGGAATTTCCTGCTCCAGTTGCTCAATAATATCATCTTCTACAGACTGATTAGAAATTATTTCTACCTTATATCTTTTATCTGCCATAACATCATCCTTATTTTTTTGTTTTAGGTTTCATTACCAGACTGTAAAGAACTGGAATTACCAAAAGGGTTACAAAGGTACTTGAAATTAAACCGCCTACAACGGCAAGGGCAATTGGCTGTACCATCATAGCCTGACCACCGGTTGCAAAACACATAGGAAGCATACCAAGAATTGTAGTAAGGGTAGACATTAATACCGGACGAAGACGGCTTCTTCCCGATTCATAGCAGGCTTCTTTAAGAGCTACTCCGCGGCCAATAAGAAGGTTGGTATAGTCAACCAGAATAATACCGTTATTAACTACAATTCCAACCAGCATAATAATACCGACCATAGAAACGATGGAAAGGGCCTGACCAATAATCTTGTAAAGGAAAACTACACCAATGATTAAGAAAGGCATAGTTGCAAGGTTGATTAAAGGCGCCTTAAAACTTTCGTAGGTAGCGGCCATTACACCAAATACAAGAATAATTGCCATTGCAAGAATCTTTATATAAAGCCACATCTGTTCCATTGTATCCTGCCATGAACCTTCATAAGTAATGGTAACAGAATCAGGAATAATGAAATTGTTGCTTATTTCTTCTTTGATTGCATTTTCAACAATATTTGCATTGGTATTTGTAAGGATACTTGCAGTTACGTGAATAATACGGGTCTGGTTTTCGCGGCTGATGGAAACAGGTCCAAGACCTTTGGCAAAACTTGCAAAGTTTGAAACGGCAACCATTCCGTTTGTACCCCTTACATAAATCTGGTCCAGGTCATCAATTGTTTTGCGGTCTTCTTTCTGATACATAACCACCACGTTATAATCTTTTCCGCCCTTGCGGTAAACGCTGGCTGTAGTACCATTAATGGCGTAATTAACTTCTTTTGCAACAGTTGTAACATCCACACCAAACTGATAAGCCCTGTCACGGTCAATAATAAGTTCAACCTGAGGAAGTCCCTTGTCCATACTGATTGAAGGCTCGCCACAGTCGTTTACGGCTTCAATTGCACTGGCAACGTTATCTGCAACGGTTAAGGCTGCGTCCATATCATCTGAACGGATTACAACATCAATATCTGCACCGAACATCTGACCACGCATACCCCAGCCAAAATTAAAGGTAACGCCCGGAAACTCCGAAAAGTGAGCTCTGAGTTTATTCTGCATTTCCTGGGCACTGTCTATCTGCTGTGCAGTTTCCGGCAGGGTAATCTGAATGGAACCTCTGTTTGTATAAGTGGTTCTTCCTCCCCTACCAATAGAAGTTGTAATATTTTTATAGCCCTTTAATTCATCCTTTGCATACGCTTCAAGGGCCAGCATTACTTCTTTTGTTTCATCCAGAGGAGTTGCAACAGGAAGCACTACATTCAGGGTAACCGAATCATCATTTCCCATTGGCATCATATTAATCTGCATGGTTCTGATTAAGGCACAGGCAAAAATAAATACACAGAAGGCTACAACCAGGGTGATAAGCCTGTTGTTAAGACAGATGCGTAAAAGTTTTGAATAAACATTTGTAAGTCCTTCAATACACTTCTGGAAAAAGCCGTAAATTGCCTTAAGGACAGGATCTTTTACAGGTTTTTCGCCACGGTTTGTAAGTGGAAGGAATTTTCCTGCCAGAACCGGAACCAGGAAGATTGCGACCAGCAGGGAAGAAACAAGGGCAATTACAATTGTAAAGATGATTCCCTTGAACATCTGTCCCATCATACCAAGTTCTTTAATAAAGAAGAGGAAAGGAACGAATACACAAATGGTTGTAAGGTTTCCTGAAAGTACAGACATAAACATTTCCTGGCTTCCAAGAATTGCCGCAACCTTTGGCCGGGCCCCTCGCTGCCTGTAGGCATAAATATTATCAATCATAACGATTGAGGCATCTACAACCATACCAAGACCAAGAATTAAACCGGTAAGGGTCATCATATTAAGGGTGATTCCAAACATACTCATTGCAAAGAGGGTAATAATCATGGAAAGAGGAATGGAAATACCAATGATGATTGTAGATTTAAAGCTCTGTAAGAATACCCAGAGAATTACAACCGAAAGTACAAGACCTTCAAGAAGTGATTTTACCAGAATGCTGATTGTTTCCCTGATGGAATCTGTATCATCAGAAATGATTTCCAGGGAAATATCAGATGGCAGGGTATTCTTTAACTGGTCTATTTTTTTATAAACATTATTTGCAACAGTTACAGAGTTTGAACCAGACTGTTTTGTAATCGAAACATAAACGCCCTTTTCGCCGTTGATGTAAGATTCAGTAGAGGCATCTGCATAGCCTAAATAAGCTGTTCCAATATCTTTAAGGCGGACATCATAACCGCTGATTGTAGAAATAACCGTATCATTAATTTCGTCTACACTTGAATACTGTCCTGTTGTTCTTACAATGTAGTTTTTGTGACCTTCAAGAACCTTACCGCCTCCAAGCTCAAGATTCTGCTTTGCAAGGGCAGAAACAACCGTTGGAATTGTATAGCCGTAGGCTGCCATGCGGTTCTGGTCAAGTTCAACATTTACCCGGGCAGTTCGTCCACCGTTTACATCGGCTTCGGCAACGCCATCAGCCTGCTCCAGAATATCAATAATCTGATTTTCTGCAATCTGTTTAATATCATCAACAGAACGGTTACCCCTTACCAGAATACGCATAATTGGCATTGAGTCCGAACTGAAGCGCATAATGGAAGGTGTACTTGCAGCATCAGGAAGATAACTTTTTACCCTGTCCAGCTTATCGCGGATATCACTGATTATTGATTCCATATCGGCACCATAATCAAAAGTAAGCTGAACGGTAGAACTTCCTTCCGAAGAAGTAGAAGTCATAGTCTTTAAGCCGTTTACACTTACAACGGCACTTTCAATAGGTTTTGTAATAGTTGATTCAACAGATTCCGGACCAGCATTTGAGTAGGTAGTCATAATCATAACTACAGGATTTTCTGTTTCCGGAAAAAGGGCTATGGCAATCTTACTGTAAGTAAAAATTCCAAGTAAGCCCAGTAATGTAAAAACTATAAGTATAAGGACCGGATGATCCATTGTTTTTCTTGCAACACTCATTCTATACCCCTAAAATAAGCAGTCCTATTCCTGTTTAGTATTTTCCTGTTTAGAAATATCTTTAATACGGCTGCCGTCTGCCAGAGTTAATGTTCCGGCAACAACTACAGTTTCCCCTTCTTCAACTCCCGATAAAATCTGATAGTAACCGTCAATATTTTTACCGAGTTCTACCTGGCGTTTAGAAACCGTCTGACCGTCTTCATTTACAACAAAGAGATAGTAAAGGTCGTTATTGTTTACAAGAGCATCCTGAGGAATAATAACTTCTCCCTCATATTTATTTGTATAAAGCTTTACGCTGGCGAACATTCCGGAATTGATTCTTGAATCTTTTTTATCAAAGTTCAGGATGATTTCCTTGGTTCTTGTAGTCGCATCTACTACAGGAGAAATTCTTGTAATGCGGGCAAGGAATACAGTGTCAGGATAAGCCTTAAGGGTAATTTCTGCAGTCTGTCCAATCTGTAAGTCTGCAACATATCTTTCTGGTATTTTTGCACTAATCTGAAGGTTGTCTATATCACCAATTTTTGTAATTACGGTACTAACGCTTACCTTCTGACCTTTTTTTACAGGAGAACTGATAATACTTCCGTCAATTGGGGCAACTACAGGGCTTTTTACATAGTAGGCACCGGCTTCTGAAGGGTCTACATAGGCAATAACATCACCTTTTTTTACAGGAGAACCGAGGGAAACATTCATTTCTACAACAGTTCCGCCAATGGCAGGGAAAACTTCAATGGAAGTCTGGGTTTCTACTTCGCCGTTGGTTTTTACAAAGTCTGTCAGGGTAGATTTTTTTGCAACCTGAGTTCTTACAGAGGTAACGCTTGCAGAACCAAAACCAGCTCCAAAGCCGCCTTTAAAGCCCTGGGAAGATTTTTTATTTTTTACAATACCAATTGCGGCAATTGCAAGAATAGTAATAAGAATAACAGTAAAAACTATAATTCCTGTGATTGTCTTTTTCTTTGATTTCTCTTTTTCTTCTGTATTGTCAAAATCTTTTTCCATTATTTTTTACCTCTTTATTTTGTACCAAGACTTCCAAAAGGAATTCCCAGAGTATTTTCCAAATCTAAAACTGCACTTATTAAAGTGTACTTTTGCTGCATAAGGTTGATTTTTGCACTCAGCAGGGAGTCGGCAGAGTTCTGCAGGGTAAGCAAATCTTTCGAACCGTGATTATATGCATTAAGGGTCATGTCATAAGTTTTCTGGGCCAGATCAACATTCTTTTTTAAAGATTCCAGCTGATTCTGGGCCTGCATTATTGATTTGCTTGAATTCTGAACTGTGAGTTCTGCACTTGTTTTTGCATTTTCAAGTTCAAGTTCAAGATTTTTTAAGTTTGTCTTCTGGTTTTCTATGCTTAAGGCTCCGCTTGACCATGGAAGATAGCCGTCCAGAGGAATGCTAACGCTGATTCCAAGTTTATTGCTTCCGTAAGTTGTAGCCCAGCTGCCCGAAGCATCAGTTTCTTTTCCATAAGAATAAGAAAGACTTACAACCGGACCCCAGGCAGAAAAACGGCTGGCCATCAGCTGATTTTTTGCCAGATCAATGCTGGCCTGAATTGTTTTTACCGAAGGAATCTCTTCAATTGCCTTTTCAATGGTAAAATCTTCAATAAAATCATAGTCTTCAAGATTTCCGTCCAGTTCAAGTTCAACTGTCTGATCAAGACCTAAGGTCTGCTTAAAGTTTGCAATTGTGTTTTCGTAAGAAATTAAAGATGATTCAAAGGTTGGTACAAGACTTTCGTATGAATATTGCGAAGAAAGTAAATCGAGTTCAGAAAGTTGTCCCCTGTTATACTTATCAAGATTTAAGCTGTAGCGCTGCTTTGCAGTTTCCATATTGCGTTCAAGCAGATTCAGATATTCCTTTGTGTAGAGGATGGAATAAAAGGCCTTGCGTACCGAAAGTTCAATTGTTCTTACTGCAGATTCATAACTTTCTATTCCATTTTCGTAATTTAATTTTGCGGCATTTATTGTTGTAAATAAAGATGGGGTAAAGCTGAGGCCTAAAGAAAGGGTTCCTGACATAGACCAGGCTGATGTATCTTCAAAAGGAAGAGTGTATGAACCGGAAGCTTTTATGCTGGGACTTACCGAGTTCCAGGAATATGCATTCTGTTTTTCAAGCAGTTCAAGGGAATTGCGCTGCTTTTGTAAAGAAATATTGTTATCTGCTGCTAACATAACAGCATCTTCTACCGTAAGTTTTCTAAAATTAACAGACTCTTCTTCTGCAAAAAAAGTTGTAATCAGACTTAGTGTAACAATCATAAAAGAAAGAGTTTTCTTCATTATTTTTTTGCCTCTTTTATAATCAAGTATTTGAATCAATTCATATTTATAAGTATATTAAAAGAAAGGAAAAAAATCAGATATAAAATTGTTATTTTAAAAAAATATTATTTTATGCCTATGGAATATAAGTACAAATCTTTAGAAAATGAACCTGAATCTCTATTAAAAGAATTCTTTGATCTTTTACCAAACTACAGCGAAGAAGATAAAAAGACCATTGAAAAAGCCTGGAAGCTTCTTGTTGAAAAGACAAAAGATGTAAAACGTCCCTGTGGAGAAGCTTATTACGTTCATCCTTTACGGGTAGCAACAATTCTTGCCCAGAACAAGCTTGATGTACACACCCTGGTTTCTGCACTTTTACATCCAATACATAAATTTGATATCACACCTCATCAGATAAGGGAAGATTTTGGCGAAGACGTAGAAAAAATCCTGATTACAACAAATAAAATCATTGCCCTTCCTATGAATTCAAAAACCCTGCACCAGGCAGATGCAATCCGTAAAATGCTTTTTGCCATGTGCGATGATGCAAGAATCATCCTTCTTACCCTTTCTGACCGTCTGGACCGGCTTAGAAACATCAGCAGCCTTTCAAAAGAGCAGCAGCATGCCCTGGCAGAAGCAGCAATTGAAGTATGGGCTCCTCTTGCAGACCGCCTTGGAATGCAGAAGGAAAAAAATGAGTTTGAAGATTTAAGCCTTAAGCATACAAATCCTGCAGCCTATCTGCAGATAGAAAAAATAATAGCCCAGTCTCAGGAAGAACGCTCTGCCTATCTGGAAAAGGCTGTAAACAGCATTTATAAGTCAAGCCAGAGAATGAATCTTGAAGTTACAATTTCAAGCCGGGCAAAGCACTATTATTCAATCTATCAGAAAATGAGGAAGCGCAATAAATCTGCCGGAGAACTTTACGATTTACTGGCCCTTAGAATTTTGTGCAACACCCCTGCCGAATGTTACATTCTGGTAGGAATTGTACACGGACTCTGGAAACCCTTAGACGGAAGATTTAAAGATTACATTGCCATGCCAAAATCAAACGGCTACCAGTCTCTGCATACAACCGTAATGTGTGAATCTCATCCTCTGGAAATTCAGATTCGTACTTATGACATGCATAATATGGCTGAACACGGAATTGCTTCCCACTGGCTTTATAAAAAAGGAACAAATCACGATTTAGTTGAAGAAGATAAACTTGATATTTTTAACAAGCTCAAACAGTTTAAGGAAGCCGGAATTACCGACAAGGCAACTTTTGCAACCTTAAAAAATGAACTTCTGGGCGATGAAATTTATGTTTTTACTCCAAAAGGTGATGTTAGAAAACTGCCTGCCGGAGCAACTGCAATAGATTTTGCTTATTCCATCCATTCTGCCATTGGAGAAAAGATTATTGCGGCCAAGGCTGACGGAAAAATCATTCCTCTTTCAAAGCCCCTGGAAAACACTCAAATAATCGAAGTTATTACAAATCCTCAGGCCCACCCTACCGAAAGCCAGCTTAACCTTGTAAAAACTTCAAAGGCTCACCAGAAGATTCACGCCTGGCTCATGACAAATGACAAGAGCTTCAGCCAGAAATTTGAAAACGAAAAGGTTGAACAGCTGCCACCGGCCCCAGTAAAAGTAAGAAAACAGCATCTTAAGAAGGATCAGTTTACCCAGCTTCCTCAAAACACAAAAAGCTATGATGTTTTAATTGAAGGCGAAAAAAACGTCCTCCACAACTTTGCCCAGTGCTGTAAACCGGTTTATCCAAACCTGATTGTGGGTTATGTTACCCGCTCAAAGGGCATTTCCATTCACCGGGCAGACTGCTTAATTTACCAGCGTATTCCAAACAAGGATGAAAGAAGCGTGGAAGTTGACTGGGACACAGGAAAAAATTAAGGAAGTTTTTGTTTTACAGCTGTCATTTTTCTGCTTCCGTCTGCAAAATGAATTACATTTGTATAATATTTTCCAGACGGAATTTCATCTACAGGAATCTTGTAGGTAAAACTGCCGTCCTTTTGTACAAGGCCGGCTTCCGAAGCATAGGTTATCCAGTCTTTTATACTATTACTGTCCCCAAGATCTGTTGAACAATAAAGAGTCTGAACAAGACACGGTTTATCTGCAAAAACAGCAAGCTCGTTATCAGCACATTCCAGGTAAGATTTTAAATCGCAGATGAAATCCTCCTCCAGATAATAAGGGGGATAAAAGTATTGAGCATAATCAGAAAAAGCCAGTTCAAAATTTGATCCTTGTGTATATGCAAAATTACAGCAATTAATCTTTATAAAGGATTGTTTTTCAAGCTCTGTAAAAGTTAGGCCAAAGGAATGAGAAGTATCATATAACTTGCTTTTGTCATGATAAAAACTATCTTCCTTAATTTGTTCTGTAATTTCCCACTCTCCGCCATTTAAATACCAGGCTGTAAGATACCATGCTGTTGTATTTGCAGTATCTACAGGAGTATTTTTTACATTAAAAGTAGTGTTATTACTGCATTTTATAACAGGAGTAACAGCGATGTAATCCTTACCATGTGTTTCAAAAGTACAAAAGTTTCCGTTTTCATCCGGCAGATAAATATAAATATATTTTGAATTTCCGCCATCATAAGGAATATGAAAGCCCCAGAACGAATCTTGATTAATTTCTTTTACTCTTACATCATTTTTCCAGTCAATTTCTGAAAGATTTAAGGCAGTTGCAGAAGTAATATATTTTACCAGCAGTTCTTCATCTTCATTTTTTTCAAAACCAACACCATTTCCATCATTGCAATAAGGGAAAAATATACTCCAGGCATTTCCATAAAGAGTGTAATATACCCAACCAACTATTGGGGAAACATTATCAAAAGTTAAATCCAAACTTACACTGTCTGAAAAAACATTTTCACCAGCTTCATTTTGAATCATCAGTCTAAAATCATAAAAAGAATAATCAGTCTTAATATCAAATTCGAAATCTTTTGAAAAAAGGGTTAGTCCGCTAGTGGTATTTTTATATTCCACTAAATATTTAAGATTAGGATTCAGTTCTGTATTTTCGTTGAGCAAAACACGAATATGTCTTTGTCCACTATTTAAAACAGGGGGATCCGCCACAACTGAAAAATCAGGAATAGAAGACTGACTAAGTTCTGTTGCCTCAATATCCGGGGCCTCCACATCCTTATAAATAACTACAGGATTTCCAAGTGCAAAAGTACTTAGCAAAGAAGCTGTATTATCAGAAGGAAGAGCATAAAAATAGTAAATTCCACTTTCTAAATTATCTATATCAACACTATCAAGAGTGCTGATAGATGCAGGGCCTGTATAATAAGGGCCTGTATAATTATCCCAGACACTCTTTATTTCAGACTTTATACCCTCTGTGTTTTCAAAAATATATAATAAGCTATATTTTTTTGAAGTGTCTGTCTGAAAAATCCAGGCCGTTTTATAAACCGAGCCAACTTTTACAGAACCTGCTTCCCAATTTATAACACTTGCGGCTGCAGGAAAACAAGCTTCATATGTTTTTGTATTTCCTATGTAATCTTCTGTGGTAAGGACTATATATAAGTCATTAAAAGGATTAAAAGTTATTTGCGGTAAATACTGTTTATAATAATAATCATCATCACCACCAAAACTATAACCATATTTAACATCATTACAATCACAAGAATCAAGGTTAAAACTTTCAAGGTTTTCTTTTGAAGGACCATATTCTATTTTTGAAATTCTTATGGGACGCTCTGCTGTTTCATCCTTAAAGATAATATTATCAGGATACTCATTGCCATCTAAATCAATTATAAAGTTGTCTCCTGTCAAATTTGGTAGAATAGTTAATTTGAAATCACAGGTTGACATTCCATTCTCATCAATTAAATAATAGCCATAATCAGGTTTAATCATCATAATATTAAAAAACTGCAGACAAAGAGTATCTTTAATAACGTCTATTGTTTCTTTTTTAACATTACCGGAATAATCATAAAGACTAAAGGTTAATCTTATGACTCCGTCCCCCTGTGTTTGAAAGTTATATTCAAAGCAGTCTTCATAAGAAAGATTAGCAGAAGTATTATTATAAGAGCTGGTATAAGTCTCTCCATTTTCGCTGACACCATTTTTATTATAGACAAGAGCCTCTTCAACAATCAGTTTTTCTACACCACTTTCTGAATCCTCTGCTTCAAGATAAACCCATAATTTATTAACTCTATGGTTATGAATGTTTTCTGCAACAAGAGAAGGTTCCCCATCATAATTTGTTTTTGTTGCATAATGAGAAAACACATCCATATTGATAAGATTACTTCCATTTCGGGCATCTTCTTCTGTACGGGCTATATAAAATTTTGAAAAGACTGGTGAATTAGAATCTTTTGAAGCATTAACACGGAATATAAAAGAATAATTATTCTGCTTAAAAGGCAGATTATCTTTTGCATCATAAATATCTTCAAGGCTGATAGTTACATTTATATCCTGCACTCCATCGTTTAAAAGATAATTTCCAGGAACAGAAGGTATTACAAGAGTTTTTCCATCATCTTCAAGATAAGGATTTTTATAATATGTATTATCTGTTAAAAGCAGATTGTCATTTCCACTGGTAATTGTAATGTTTTTAAGAAAACCATCAGTATCCATAAAATCAGAGATATTTATTGGTTTATTAAAATAAATTTTAATGGATGAGTCCTGTGGATATCCTGCATTGTCAAAAGATGGAAAAGAATCTGTAATTTTTGGAATAAGATAGCAAAGCGGTTTTATGACAATATTTTCTGCATATTTTTTATATTCTACATTTACCGCATAAAGTCCATCTGATGCTATGCTATTAAAAGATTTGAAATTTATATAATCAGATGAAAGAACTTCTAAAAGGCCTTCCGGGCTTTTAGAATATGCTTCCCATTTTTCAAATTCATAATCTGGAGCAATTTTAAATTCGATAGAAAACGTATCTGAAACTTTTTTATTTATAATACTTTCGGTAAGGAGACTGCCGCAGCCATCTTCAAGTTCGATTCGAATCTGATTAGAAGAAGCATTTGCATATGCTATATCTGCTTCAAGCTGCTCTTTAAAAAGACTTCCTGTCAAAAAATTGCTGCAGGCAGAAAAAAGTCCGGCAAAAGTGATGATAAAAATTAAAAAAAGGGATTTTTTTAAAACAGTTTTTTGTATCATAAGAAAACCTCTCTCCGGGAAGTCTCAACAATGAAGTGCAAAAATATATTTAATTTTAACAGAAAAATTTAAAATTGAAAATGCTGCAAAAACGCTTTGCTGTAAAAAACGCTTTCGCCTTTTTGCTTACGCATTTTCGATTCTATAATTGAGAGGGCACCAACTAAACCGATATTCGAAGTCTATAATTGCAAATCCGTAAAAAAAACTCGCGATATTGAAAATGCTGCAAAAACGCTTTCGCCTTTTTGCTTACGCATTTTCGATTCTATAATTGAGAGGGCATTAACTAAACCGATATTTTCGGTCCCTGCGGGAATCGAACCCGCCTTTCAGCCTTGAGAGGGCCGCGAACTGAACCGATATTCGAAGGGACCATTTTCAATTCCCGCAGGGACGCAGGAATCAAGTATAAATAAAAAAAGGCTGACGTTTGTCAGCCTTAGTTCCCCAAGGAGGATTCGAACCCCCACAGTCAGAACCAGAATCTGAAGTGCTACCATTACACAATCGGGGAATGAGTGAGTATTAATATATAGATTTTACTCGTTTACGTCAATACTCACTTTCAAAAATTTGCAATATTTTTGCTATTTTTCTGAAGATTTTTTTGCTGCACTTTTCTTTGTGCCACTTTTAGCGGCAGATTTTGGTGCAGGCTTTTTTGCTGTTTTTGCAGCTTTTGGAAGACTTGTATCAACTACAGAGTTATCATCATTTGCAAGCTCTGAGCGAACATAAGAATCTGCCTTCCAGTCGTTAATCCAGACATTTCCATCAAGACAATAACGGAACTGATATTGTTTATTTGTATCTAACTGCTTTTTTACAGAAAATGATCCGTCAGGGCTTTTCTTCATAGGAGTTGCGTCTTTATCCCAACTATTAAATTCTCCTACAAGTGTAATTCTCTGAGCACCTGCTGCAGCTGTTGGATTTACACTAAATACTACAGTACAGGTTTTTCCATCTGCTGAAAAAGTTTTTTTCAATGACATAAAATACCTCCGAAAACAATTTGTTTATAAAATCATCATAATTACTTTTATTTTTATTTGCAACATATAGAATCTGCAAGACGAATAATAAAAGAGGCCCTCTTTACATCCCTGTCTGCAACAAGAGGAATTGTATCAAGAAGGAATGTATTTTCTCCGTCACACAGTTTTATTTTAATGCTTCCATATTCATAGCCGCAAACTACATCACCAAAAAGAAAATCCGGTTTAGAAACTTCTATTTTAAGATTATCAAGATTGTCCTGCAGGGAATTTCCGGTTATAAAAGGTACCGAAAAAGTTTTTACATCAAAAGCCGGAAGAAGATTTACTGCCTTTTCCTTAGCCCCGTAAACTTTTACAAAAGAGGATGTAACAAAATCTGAAATATCTGCATCGCAAAAAGTTCTGAAGGCATATTCCATAAGCTCTGTACCGTCTTTTACCCTGCCTGCCTGACCTTCCTGGGTATTAGCCCCCTGTCCCCTCATGGTTACAGACAAAAATCTTACCCCATTTCTTTTTGCGGTAAGGGCAAGATTGTAACCGCTTTCTTCAATGTAGCCGGTTTTAAGACCATCACAGCCCTGGAGTTTTCCAAGCAGAGGATTTGTATTTTTCTGTGTAATGCTCATGGTAATATGAGAAGGAAGCCCCTGACTAAAATCCTGAGCTTGAAGACTATCACCCGGAGCAAGATTTCTTTCTTTTGGATAAGTAAAAGACTGAACTGCATGAAACTTCTGCAAAGACTGAGGATGTTTTTCTATATAAACTCTGGCAAAAGCGGCCATTTCTCTTGCAGTTGTAGTATTCAATTCGCTGTAGCCGGAACTTTCCACAAAATGAGTGTGACTAAGCCCCAGACTGGTTGCAACCTGATTCATTCTGGAAACAAACTCTTCCATGCTTCCGCAGACAGTATAGGCAAGTGCATAAGCCGCATCGTTTCCGGAACAGATTGAAAGGCCCAGCAAAAGATCTTCCAGAGTAACTACCTGCCCTTCTCCAAGAAACATCAGTGAGGAATGTGGAGGCATATTGCAGGCCCAGCTTTCGGGCGGAAGGGGGATTACATCATCATAAGAAAATCTTCCTTTTGCAATTTCTTCTTCTACCACATACATTGCAAAAAGCTTTGTCATGCTGGCAGGAGGAATAACAAGGTCTGCATTTTTCTGGTAAATTATATTTCCGTTTGAAACATCTACCAGAATTGCCGCTTCGGCTCCCACAGAAAGTTTTTGATTTGCAACATTATAAGGTAAGGGCTGCAGCAGCTGATATCTTTCTGAATATTTGTTTTTTAAGAGTAAATCCAGATTATTTTTATTAACAATGGAAAGTTTACTTGCTTCGCTCAGCTTCTTAAATCCTATCCAGCGGCATACTGTAAGGCTTGCAAAAGATACAAGCAGTATAAAAACTGAAAGCAGAATGGATCTTAAGATTATTTTGTTATAGTTTATGTTTTCTCTAGTCTTGTTTTTTTTCATATGATGAAGTTTATCAAATAGCTGATGTTAGGGCAAATAGCAGGGTGCCTTTAAGTTTTTTTCAAAAAGTGCTATTATAAATATTTAGATTTACATTGTGGACCCGCAGAAAAATCACTTTTGCGGGCGGAGGATTTATGGTACCAACATTAATAAAAGATTTACTGACTTCATCGCCAGACGGCAGAAAAGTTACAGTATGTGGTTGGGTTCGCACAGTTCGCGACTCAAAGGGTCTTGTTTTTATTCAGGTGAACGATGGAAGCTGCTTTGCAAATATCCAGCTCACTTTTGACCGCAATAATCCTTCTAATAATGCAAATGTAAACGAAATTGAAACAGAACTCAAAAAGCTCAACACTGGAGCAAGCCTTCGCGCAGAAGGTATCCTCATTGAATCTCCTGCAAGCGGACAGGCTGTCGAAGTAACTCTCGAAAGCCTTAAATGTCTTGGAGAAGCAAATCCTGATGAATATCCATTGCAGAAAAACAAGATGTCTATGGAATATCTTCGTGATGTTGCTCATCTTCGTGCAAGAACAAATACTTTTGGTGCAGTTTACCGTATGCGTAACCAGATGGCTTTTGCCGTTCATTCTTTCTTCCAGGAAAGAGGCTTCCAGTACATCAATGCACCGGAAATCACCTGTTCAGACTGCGAAGGTGCAGGCGAAATGTTCCAGGTAACAACTTTGAGCCTTGAAAAAATTGCTGAGATGGGTGTAAAAGCCGGAAATGGCGGAATGAAGCCTGAAGATGCTGCAAAAATTGTAGACTACAAAAAAGACTTCTTTGGAAAGAAAGCTTCCCTTACAGTATCTGGTCAGCTTGAAGCAGAAACTTTAGCAACTGCCTTAAGCCGCGTTTACACATTTGGACCTACTTTCCGAGCAGAAAACTCTAATACACCACGTCACCTGGCAGAGTTCTGGATGATTGAACCTGAAATGGCTTTCTACGACCTGAACGACGACATGGACATTCAGGAAGACTTTGTAAAATATCTTTTGAACTGGGCTTTAACAAAATGCCGCGAAGACCTTGCCTTCTTTGACAAGAGAATCCAGCCTGGCTTAATTGAAAGCCTCGAAAAGGTTGCTAAGGCTAAGTTCACAAGAATCAGCTATACACAGGCAATTGAAGATTTGGAAAAGGCAGCCGCAAATGGTGCTAAGTTCGAATTCAAACCTTACTGGGGTTGTGATATTGCAACAGAACACGAACGCTACCTTACAGAAAAAATCTACAATGGTCCTGTAATGGTATTCAACTATCCAAAAGAGATTAAGTCTTTCTATATGAAGCAGAATGATGATGGAAAAACAGTAAAAGCCGTTGATGTTCTGGTTCCAGGAATTGGTGAGTTGATTGGCGGTTCTGAGCGCGAAGAAGATTACGACAAACTTAAGGCAGAAATTGAACGCCGCGGCATGGATGAGTCTATTTACGACTGGTATCTTGACCTTCGCAAGTTCGGTACAGTACCACATTCAGGCTTCGGTCTTGGCTTCGAACGCCTTCTGCGCTATGTAACAGGTATGGACAATATTCGTGATGTTATTCCTTACCCACGTGCACCAAAGTTAGCTGACTTTTAATGAAAAACGACGGAATACATGAAACTAAGAGAAAATTAAAAAAGTCTCAAAAATTAACAAAGCTTGGCCAGATAATTTACATTACCTGTGCCAACTTTATGAATAACAATCTTTGGGAAAGTGCATCTTCCTGCTCTTTTGGTTTTATCTTTTCATTTATTCCGCTCTCCCTTATTATAATAGCCCTGCTTACAGGGCTTATTAAACTTTCGCCGGATATTTACCAGTGGGTTTTAAAAATTGTTGACGAAATCCGGCCGGTTTACGATATCACACCTTTTTTATCTAACCTTATGAATAACAATGCAATTCACTGGGTAGATATTCTGCTTGGCTTCTGGGTAATATGGATGGCCAGAAAGATGTTCCTTTCCATAATGCAGGCCATGACAAAAATTTTCAGGTCTGTTTCAGAAAGAAAAACCATCATCAATCAGCTTTTTATTTTTATTCTTGAATTTTTAATTGTAATTCTAATTGCCTTTACAATTATTTCTGCCTTTATTTTTAATCAGGTATTAAATCATTCCTTTTTGCTGGAAAACTTTTCTGATATTATTCCATTCTTCATCACCCGTAATTCACACAACCTTCTTTCGGTGGGAATGTACATAATTATCTTTATTTCTTCTTCCTGCATTTTTAAGCTGTCTTCAGGTACCCATCCAAAATTAAGCTGGTGCCTTATTTATGCAGCCTTAAGTACCTTCAGTTTTTATGTTTTCTCGCTTTTTATCAGTAAGTTCATGGATCTTACCAACTACAACGTAATCTACGGAACTGTAAGCACCCTTGTAATTTTAATGATGAAAGTTTACTTCTTCTTTGTAATATTCCTCTTCTTTGCCCAGATGATTTATGTTACCCAGTATTTTGACATTCTCTTAAAAAGTCAGATTTATCTTTTGCCAACTGAGGAAGAAGAAGGCCTTATAAATAACCTTAGAAGAATAATGTTTTTAAATCCTTCTGCCTTAAAAACCAGCGACAACACCCTGTATTTTAAGGCTGGTGATCTTATTTACGCTAAGGGAGAAGCTTCTAACTGTGTTTATTATCTGCGTTCGGGAAAAATAACAGAAGAATGCGGTGATTCAATTATTTCTTATACACCGGGTTCTTTCTTTGGCGATACCCAGTGTTTATTAAATCAGCCAAGAACCGGCAATGCCATTGCAGACACAGAAGTAAAGCTGATTGTTTTTTCTGCAGAGGAATTCAAGGAATTAATAAGACGCTCTCCGGTTGCGGCAACAAAGGCTGTTGCCAAAATATCCGAAGATTCTTTTACTCAGGCCTAGGAATCAAGCCACTTTTTAAAATTATCTTTAAACTCTTTTCCGGCTTCTTTAATATCTTCGCCGGCTTTCTTAAGATTCTCTTTAGTTTTTTCCATTTCTGCTTCAGCTTCTTTATCTGCTTCTGCTCTTTTCTTTTCCAGTTCTTTTTCTGTTTTCTGGATTTTTTTGTTTAACTCCTTTTCGCTCATAGAGGCATATTCACCTCTCTTTGTTTTCATTTTTACAAGTTCAAGCTCAAGGGATATAATTTCTTTGTGGAGCTGGGAATCTGCATACATAAGAGGCTGAGCAGCCAGACTAAGGCTAAGTGCTAATAAAAGACATTTTATTGATTTTTTCATTTTTCACCTTCAATTAGAAATACTTTACTACCAGAAAAAAACTTCTGCAAGCAGTAAGAATAGCGCCGGAGCAAGTTCCCGCGAAGCAAGTTCCCGGAGCAAGTTCCCGCTTACTTCCAAATTAATAAAAAATCAGATATAATATTGCAAATTTTTTTTATAAGGTTCATTTATGGCACGTGAAAAAATCCTCGTTTTAGACTTTGGTTCTCAGTACGCTCACTTAATTGCAAAACGCTTCCGTATGCTGGGTTACTACTCAGAAATTGCCCTTCCATCTGCAGATCTTTCTGTTTTTAAAGACTGTAAGGGAATTGTTTTTTCTGGCGGCCCTTCTTCTATTTATGATGATAACACTCCTGAATTTAATTCAGAAATTTTGACTCTTGATATCCCTATTCTTGGACTCTGCTACGGTCATTACGTTGTTCAGACCGGCTACAATGGAAAAGTAGGCAAGGCAGAAGTTGGTGAGTTTGGTTTTGCAACCCTTCACTTTGCAGCAGGCATGGGCGGAGCAGCTTCTAAATGCCCTCTCTTTAAAGGTATTGAAGGTGACCAGCAGGTATGGATGAGCCACCAGGATGGAGTTCTTAAAATGGGAGACGGTTTTGAACTTGTAGGTTCAACTAAAGACTGTCCTTTTGCTGCAACCCAGAACCTTGAAAAACGCCGCTTTAGTCTTCAGTTCCACTGCGAAGTAAAAGATACTCCATGCGGAAATCAGATTTTCCAGAACTTTGCAGACTACTGTCAGATGCCTAAAAACTGGGATCAGGATACCGTATTAAATGTAATTCTTGAAAATATTAAAAAAGAAGCAGACGGCAGAAATGTTCTTCTCTTCTTAAGCGGCGGAGTTGATTCAACCATCACTTTTGCACTTTTGAATAAAGCCCTTGGTCAGGACAGAGTTCTTGGCCTTCATATTGATAACGGTTTTATGCGCAAAAACGAATCTGCCGGTGTTGCCGAAGCCTACCGCAAATTCGGCTTTACAAACTTTATTGTTGAAGACGCAAGCGAAAGCTTCTTAAAGGCCATAGCGGGCCTTACCGATCCACAGAAAAAGCGAATGGCTGTAGGCGAAAACTTTATTACAGTAAGAAACGAAGTAACTGCCCGCCAGAATCTTGATGATTCCTGGCTTCTTGCCCAGGGAACACTCTACCCGGATATCATTGAATCGGGTGGAACAAAAAACTCACATACAATTAAAACTCATCATAACCGCGTTGCAGGCATTCAGGAACTGATTGCCAAGGGCCTTATTATTGAACCTATCCGTGACCTTTACAAGGACGAAGTTCGTGCAATTGGAAAAAAACTTGGACTTCCTGACGAACTTGTTATGCGCCATCCATTCCCTGGCCCTGGTCTTTCTATAAACGTGCTTTGTAACGACGGTAAAGCTGATGAAAAAGATGCAGCAGAACTTCCACTTGCACAAAAAGAACTTGAAGAAATAAAGCTTGATATGTTCTGCCAAAAATGCAGCGAAAACCTTAAACGCAGCATTCTGCCGGTTCGCTCTGTAGGCGTTCAGGGAGACTTCCGTACTTACCGCTTTCCTGCCCTTCTTACCTTCCGCGAAGAAGAGGCTGGCACCGGCTTCTATCACTTTCCTGGAAAAAGAGAAAAGCTCGAAGCCGCTTCTTCTGCAATTACAAACAGTGCAAAATACATTAACAGAACCTGTATTAAACTTTTCCAGAGACCTGGCATTTCAGACAGCGACCTTAAAATTCAGGAAGGCTACTGCGACCGCCGCCGCTTGGACCAGCTTCGCGAAGTAGACAACATTGTATTAACAGAACTTCACAAAAGCGGCTGGTATGACAAAATCTTCCAGCACCTTACAATTGACCTGCCATACGCAGGCAGTCCTGACCACGCAAGCTTTGTACTGCGCCCTGTAATTTCAGAAGATGTTATGACAGCCCGCTTTGCCATGTGGCCGGAAGACCTGCTAAAGACAATTGTACATAAGATTGCAGACCTGCCATTTGTAGACGCCCTCTATTTTGACGCCACAAACAAGCCTCCTGCTACCTTTGGTTGGGAGTAATCGAAGAAGCATTAAACAAAAACTTTTCATCAGAAAAGTTTTTGTAGCTTCATCCATCATGTATTAAGCACTATAATTCAGCACCTGCTCAGTAATGAGCGGGATCAGCTGCTTTTTGCGGCTTACGACGTTCTGCAGGTAATAAACCCCGTCTTCCATTTTTGGGAAGGTGATAAACTGGGTAAATTTCGAATCGCAGTCTATGAGCAGAATGCTGGAAAGTTTGGTAATGTCGGTAACCAGCAGGCATGAAAATAAAGCCTTGTTTGCACGGCGCTCCACAGCCAGTTCATTCATAAATTCTGCCTTACGGTCAAGAATCTCCTGAGGGTTTCCAACTTCAATCTGACTTGCAGTATAAGAGATTTTTCCTTCCTCGTATTCCTTCATATCCTGATGAATAATTTCAGAAGCCGGACGGCCGCCAACCTTACTTCCTGCCATTAAGATTTCATTTCCAAGTTCCTTAATATCAAGGTCAGTAATACTAGAAAGATACTCTGCCATATCGCGGTCAGTGTCTGTAACGGTTGCAGACTGTAAAATCAAAGTATCAGAAAGAATACCACAGAGTAAAAGTGATGCTACATCCTTTGGAATTGGAATTTTATATTCCCTGTAAAGACCTGCAATCTGGGTTGCAGTTGAACCAACAGGCCTGTTTATAAAGGTAATCGGATTTTTTGTAGGAATGGAACCAATTCTGTGGTGGTCAATCACTTCCTGAATTTTATAATGCTCAATTCCCTCTACAGCCTGGGTAATTTCGTTATGGTCTACAAGAATAACTTCTATGTTAGGTTCCTTCATTAAATCATGCTCAGAAATAATACCGATAACACGGTTTTCGTTATCTACAACCGGAAGATATTTGCAGTGGGCATTTTTAAGCAGATCTTTAATTTTAGAAATTGTATCGTTTTCGTGAACGGTAATAATTTCCTTATCACCCATGGCAGAAACCGGCATAGAATAAGCAATAAGCATGGAAGTTGGCGAAGTTGAGTAAGGCGAAACAATTACAGAAACTCCGTTCTTTTCTGCAAGTTCACGAAGTTTTTTATCTATTACGCAGTTAGAAGTTGTAATTAAAAGCTTTACCTTGTGTTCAATACAGATTCTCTGAATATCATCGCGGTCAGAAGAAATAACAACTATATCTTCGCTTGCATGGGCCTCAAGTCTTTTTTCAAAACTTTCAATTGAAGAAGAGCCTACGTGAATTGATGCATTAAAGGTTTTGTCTGAATCGCCGGCAATATAAATTGGCTGGGCGTTAAGAGTTTTCTGAATTAAACTTATGCTGGTTGCAAAACGATGCTTTTTTTCGGGATTCAAAATTGTAAGCACACCGCGGGCAAAGCCGGAATAATGCAAAAGTGACTGATACTTTCCATCCTTATCTACAACAGGAAGAACGCGGATTTCTGTTTTTTCCATCTTTCCTATTGCTTCCCAAACAGAAATATCAGAGGTAACGGTTTCTACCTTATCCTGCATAAAATACTTTACCTTTGGAACAAGGTCAGGAAGATATTCGGGACGAGGAATTCCAAACTTTTCAAAAATATAGGCAGTCTGAGGATTTAAGTGACCGGCACGGGCAGCCTTGTATTCAGGATGTCCAAGAAGATTTTTTAAACTTGCATAACCGACAGCAGAAACAACTGCATCAGTATCAGGATTTTTGTGACCAATGATATAAACTGTTTTATTCATAAAATTCATTATAGCAAGGAGAAAAAAAAAATTCCATCTGCAACTCTTTTGCATTTTTATCTGCCGCTTGCTATAATGAAGACTATGGCTTATAAATACGAAACCCATCTTCATACCTCGGAAGCATCTGCCTGCGCCTCATCTCCGGCCGCAGACTACATAGAGGCTTTTTTTAAGGCCGGCTACAGCGGCATTTTTGTTACAGACCACTTTTTTGGCGGCAACACCTGTGTTTCTAACGAACTGGACTGGAAAAGCAGGGTAGATTTATATTGCAAAGGCTACGAAAACGCCCTGGCTCAGGCAGAAATCTTTAATCAGAAAAACAAGCTTAAAGGAAGCGATAAAGAATTCAAAGTTTTCTTTGGCCTTGAACAGACCTTCCAGGGCGACGACTATCTGGTTTACGGTCTGAACAAAGAATGGCTTATTAATCATCCTCAGGTAGAAAAAATGAATCATATGCAGCTTTTTGAAGCAGTAAACCAGGAAAATGGCCTTATGATTCAGGCGCACCCCTTCCGCCTGCGCGGCTACATGCAGGCAATACATCTGCACCCCCGCGAAGTACATGGCGTAGAAGTATACAATGCAGGAAACAAGCCTTCCGAAAATGAGCTGGCAGAATTATATGCAAAGGAATATGATTTTCCGGTTACAAGCGGAAGCGACATTCACACAATAAATAAAATAGGGGATCCATCCTCACTTCCCCTTGGCGGAATGGACTTTGAAGAACCTCTTAAAAGTATCGAAGACTACATCAATAATATAAAAAATAGAAAAGGAATTTTAATAAGATAGGGATAAAAAAATGAAAGAACGTTACACAATCACACCAGAAGCCTTAAGAAAAGAATTTGAAGAGCTTTACGGTGCAGGCGGAGAAATAAGACTTTTTGCTTCTCCTGCCAGAATTAACATTATTGGCGAACACATTGATTACAATGGCGGAAAAGTTTTTCCTGCAGCCATAGACCGTTACCTTTACTGTGCCATCAGAAAAAGAAATGATTCAAAGATTATTTATGATGATTTATTTTTTCCGGGCCACTATGAGTTTGACACTTCAACAGATTTTAAATTCAGTAAAGAAAACGATTACGCAAACTTTTTAAATGGTATTCTTTCCTGCATGAAAAAAAGAGGCATCTCCCTTCCATGCGGTTTTGAATGCCTTATAGCAAGCAATGTACCCAGCGCAGGCGGAATCTCCTCTTCTTCTGCCCTGGAATGCGGCTTTGCCTGGGCAGTAAGCGAAACCTTTGGACTTGGAATCAGCCGTAAAGACATTGCCCTTATGGGTCAGCAGTCAGAACACGAGTTTATGAATGTAAACTGCGGAATTATGGACCAGTACATTATTGCAACCGGAAAGAAAAACACAGCCGAAGTTTTAGACTGTGCAAAAATTGAACATGAATATGTTCCTTTAAACTTAGGCGACTACCGCTTTGTAGTTATGAATACCAAAAAGCAGAGAAAACTTGCTGATTCTAAATACAATGAACGCCGCTCTCAGTGCGAGGAAGGACTTGCAACATTGCAGGCAGCAGGACTCAATGTTCCAGACCTCTGTTCAATCACTCCACAAGTTTTTGCAGAAAAAGGTTCTGCAATTAAAGATGATGTAATTTACCGCCGTGTACGCCACTGCGTTACCGAAATGGACAGAGTATTAAAGGCAGTTGATGCCCTTAAGGCAAATAATCTTACAGAATTAGGACAACTTTTATACGCTTCTCACGAATCGCTCAAGAACGATTACGAAGTTACAGGTATAGAACTGGACACACTGGTAGACCAGGCTTCTAAACAGAAAGGCTGCATTGGAGCCAGAATGACAGGAGCAGGTTTTGGTGGCTGTGCCATTGCCCTTGTTCACAAAGATAATGTAGATGATTTTATAAACAATGTTGGCAGAGAATACAAAAAAGTAGTCGGCTACGACGGAGCTTTCTTTGGATGTTCTTCAGGCGACGGAGTAAGAGAAATCTTCTAAAAAATATAAGCTAGATTGATGTAAGACTTTCGGAGATGCTGAAGCAGTTATCTCCAATCTTCTCAATCTGGCGTACAATATCAATATACAAAAGCTCGGCTTTTACATCAGCCCCGCCTTCCAGACGCTTGCGGGCAACCTTCTTCAAATCTTTTCTGAAAGCATCAATTCCATCTTCAAGTTCACTTGCCAGCTGAAGCTTTGCTTCGTCAATGTGTTTATTAATATTGCGGCGTACAAACTGCAAAAACTGTCTTGTTAATTCAATGTAAGGAAGCATTCTTTCAATATCTTCTCCAGGATACTTCATCTTCTTGTCTATACTGCGGCCCAGCAGCATGATTGTTGTGTAACAGTTATCTGACATGTTTTCAAGTTCATCAACAATCTGAATCATTGAAGAAATATGAGAAATCTGTTTTTCGGAAAGCTGTAAAGCCTCGCACTTAACCAGGTAATGAGTAATCTGCTCATGCATCTGGTCAACATAATCTTCCTCTTTAGAAGCAGTTTCTACGTGATTTTTTACAAAGTCAGAATTACGTTTTGTAACGCCAATCTGAATGCGGTCAAACATCTCGCTTACAATATCAGTCATATCGGCAATAGCCTTTTCTGCACGTATAATGTAAGTTGCATAGTTTTCTTTACCAAGAGTCGGAATAAACTCAAGTTTATAAACTCCGCTGATCTGCTCCTTATCATCCTTAATCATAAGGCGGGAAAGGGCGCATAACTGATTTTTCAAAGGCAGCATAATGATTGTAGACAGGGTCTTGAAAACTGTATGCAGAATTGAAATCTGAATTGCTATATTTGCTCCTTTTGGAGTAAGTATTTCTATTAATCTTAAGAAAGGATGGAAGAAAATTAAGGCAAGAATTGTACCAAAAACATTAAAGAAAACGTGAATTAAGGCAGAACGTCTTGCGTCGGCAGAAGTATTTACAGAAGCAAGAATGGCATCTATGGTTGAACCGATGTTACTTCCAAGAGTCATTGCGGCAGCCAGTTCCCAGGTTACAAGTCCGTTATAGGCCATGGTAATTACAATGGCAGAAAAAGCAGATGATGAATGAAGAAGGGCTGTAACCAGAATACCAATAAAGAAGCCGACTAAAATTGCAAGGAATCCGGTTCCTTTAATGTTTAATAAAAAGCCTAACTGCTGAGGGGTAAATACGGAAGAAAGTCCGCTTAAACCAAGAAAGAGCATTCCAAAGCCCATAAGAGCTTCGCCAATGCTTGCATATTTTGTTTTTTTAAGGATTGAAATAAAGTAGCCGGCACCGACTACAGGAATGGCAAAGGCTGAAATCTTAAAATTAAAACCAAAGATAGAAACAATCCAGGCAGTAATTGTAGTACCAATGTTAGCACCAAAAATTACTCCAACAGACTGGGCCAGCGACAAAAGACCGGCATTTACGAAGGTAACAACCATGACCGTTGTGGCTCCAGATGACTGGATAATCATTGTGATGAGCATTCCGGTTAGCAAACCAAGAAAGCGGTTTCCGGTAACTACGCTCAAGGCTCTTTGAAGTTTTTCTCCGGCACTCTTCTGAATACCGTCGCTCATAAGCTTCATTCCATAAAGCAAAAAGCCTAAGCTTCCAATAAATTCCAAAACGGGTTGTATGTAGTTCATGTTTACATAATAGCAAAAAAAGGGCCTTCTTTTCAATAAAAAGCAAATACTGTAGAATAAGGATATGAAAAAATATCAATTATTTATGATGATTAGTCTGGCAGCCCTGATTTTTTCGGCCTGCTCTAAAAATAAAAAAGAAATTACAAACCAGGATTCCTTTGAACTAAGCCTGGACAAAACTTCGGCAAAGGTTTCTTCGGCCCCACAAAGCTGGCATATTACAAACAAAAGAATCTGCGTAGTTTTCGGTTACGATTTTAACAGTCCGGAAGTTTACCAGAAGCTTAAGGCCCTGCTGGAAGAAAAATACGGCCTTGATGAGGACGGCGGTCTTATTTACCCCCTTCTCTATCCGGATGATTTTAAGCACGGAAGCAGGGGCTACAGCGGAGATTTATTTGCCATTCTTAATGATGATACAATCGATTTTTCAGGCCTTATAATTTTAGGAGCTCCGGAAAAAACTCACACAGCCCTTGCAAGATTGCAGGACAAATGGGAACAGCAGGTTCCTTACCCTATCATCGCTCTTTACCCACAGGATGATGTTTTAGGCCTTGAAGCTGCCTGCGACGTAGTAATGGACCAGGGCCAGATTGAACACGACAATAATTCGGAACTTGCAGAACAGGAAATTTTAAATGCAGATGAAATTCTTATCGATACAATCAACTACATAATTGCGCTGGGTGCCCCAATGTCCCGCGATATTTCGGTGCAGACTCACGTGCAGCAGATGTATAAAAATAAGAGCTTCAGACGTTATGTTGATTCCCAGAGCGGGCTTCAATCAATAAATCACTTTGTTTTTAATTAAGATAATATGCTGGAACTTACACAAAACAGTAACAATATTATAGGCTCCCCTTGCTCAATTCAGGCCCTGGCCTCTAAAGACCATGCCAGAGTTTTACTCGCATCAGATTCTCACGGAAAGTTTAAAACCCTTTTAAGCATACTGCGCCTTTACGGAAGCAGCTGCGACGCCTTTTTATTTTGCGGGGACGGCGCTTCCGATATTGCAGAAATCCTTGAATGCGCAGAAGAAGATGAAAAGTTTAAGGAAGCCCTGCCGCCTGTAATGGCCTTTGTAGCCGGTAACGGGGACCCAAAAACTTATCCTGTAAGTTTTGATATTGGAAAAAATAATCCGGAAGCAAGACTTTTTCCAAAAGGAACAGTGATTTTCCCTTCCGACCAGAGCCTTTGCGTAAACGGTCATAATATCTTCATGAGCCACGGCCACTATTACGGGGTAGATTTTTCTTTGAACCGCCTTTCTTATGCCGCAAACGAAAAAGAAGCTTCCATAGCCTTTTACGGCCATACCCATATTGCCGGCGAATTCACTTCGACAAAATGCCGCTGTATAAACCCCGGAAGCTGTGCCCGCCCGCGTGGAGGCCAGCCTGCAGGTTTTGCAATCGTAACTTTTGAAAAAGAGTTTATAGACACAGCTTTTATAAAAACAGAAGATTACAAATTGTGGACGCCAGTCTGCTAAAATGAAAAGCCAAAAGAGTCGTGACCGGGGTAAACTAAAGTACCCGCCGGTATTTTTCTTTTTAATAAAGAAAGACTTTGCATAATTACCCCTTCATTACCGCCTTCCAAATCTGTACGGCCGTAGCCGCCATAATCAAAAAGAGTATCGCCGCTTATTAAAGCCCCTTTTTCGTATTCAGGGCAGGCTTCTTTGTAAAGACAGATGGAACCAGGCGAATGGCCCGGAGTGTGAATTACCTTCCAGCCAAAATAGTCGCAGCCGTCAGTAAGGGCAAGGTCTACTTCAGGCAGCTGAGCAAGAAGATCGTATAAGGCAGGAAGCCCAAAAAAACTGATGGCACTTTCATTTATGGAGCCCGGAGGATTTTGCAGTTGATTAAATTCCGCCTGATGAATTGCAATTTTTGCCTGAGGAAAGTTTTCTTTTATGATTTTTAAGCCCGTGATATGGTCAAAATGACAGTGGGTAAGCACAATGCCAAGGCATTCAAGTTTTTTCTTTTTTAAATAATCAAGGATTGAGTTTTCGTCGCCGGAAAGATTACAAGAAGCAGGATCTACCAGAAAAACCTTATTTTTCTCTACAGGAACAATAAGAGAGTTTACCGAAAATATCCCGCTTCTTATAACATGAATCATTTATTAAAGTCCAAAAGGTTCCTTGTCGGCAGCAGCTTTTTCTGCAGCAGCATAAGCAGCAGCGTCTTCGGCAGCCATCTCTTCTTCAGAAATCTGATCTTCAGCAATTACAGAAGATACAGCTTCTTCATCGCCTTCTTCCTGACCATCAGCTTTCTGACGGCTATAGCTTACAGCAAGCTTTCTTCCGCGGTATTCATAACCGTTTAATTTATCAATAGCCATCTGAGCGTCTTCTGCGTAAAGCTGAACAAAAGAATAGTTTGCAAGAACTTTAATATCTCCAATTCTTTCTCTGTCTAAACCGCCAACAGCAATTAAAATTCCAACTAAATCGCGTGGATAAACACGTCTGTTTTTTCCAATTCCAACAAAGATAGAAACAGCTTTTTCAGGATCAATAACAACACGTTCGTGGCGTGGTCTTTCTTCTTCTGTTTTAACTTCTGCCTTAACTTCTTCTCTGGCAGAAACTTTCTGATTTCTTGCAGGTTTTTCGCTGCGGTTGTTTCTGTCGTTACGGCGGTCGTTTTTATTTCCAAATGAATGGTAGTGTTTTACGGTCTCTTTTAACATGTATGCGATTACATATTTTCTTAAGGTAAGAGGCACATTCTTTTTAAATAATTTTGTTAATTCTGTTAATACATCTACATCTTCTGTAGTTTTTACTTTCTGTGCAGCATTCTCTAAAAAGTCTGCAATTTTTGATTCATTAATTTCAAAATCATGATTAAAACTCATTGTTTTATTCTCCTTTTAATAAATTAAAGGGCCAAAAAAAAGCCGGAATCAATTTGTCTAAAACCTGTTCGAATTAATAAAGGTTTTATTTTTTCCGTCGCAATAAAATTTGGCATTAAAATGTTTTTGCCCATAGATTGTATTTTTGAAATAATCATAGAAATTAGTTCAGTGCAAATTCCCAATCCACGGAATTGTTCAGGAACAAAAAGACCTGTAATAAACATAACCTTTTCCTGATTCTCATCTAGTGATGAAGCCGTTATAAAACCTGCAAATTCATCAGAAAGACTATGGCAAACATATCCAATCTGGCTTGTGGCAAGGGCTTTTTTTGCCTGATTAATCCACATTCCGTTAATTGCCATTAAAATGTCCGCAGGAACTTCTTCATCTTCAAAAGTGGCTGCAGAAATACTTGAAAGGACCTCATCCTGAAATTTTTGAGCCTTGTAATCCTCAAAATAAAAATCATCATGAACTAAGTTATCATCAGATTCAGTATAATAATCTAATTTCTCAAGTCCCCATATTTCTCGCAGAGAATTGTACCATTCGTTAATACGATTGAGCATATATCTGTTTTTAAAGATATGCCATCGTTTATCAACTTCTGGATAACTTTTTAGTATTATCTTAAAATTCTTAAAGACCCCCCTTCCCGAATGTAAGACAGACTGTAATTCATTATGAATGATTGGATTATGCAAAAGAGAAACAAATTCCTCGCGCATTGCAAAACCATCTGTAGAATTCCATTCAGGCAGCCTGTAGAAGTTTTCTTCATCAGGCTGTAACTCCTCCACCAGCTGACAGGCCGCAGCGTTTACAACAAAAACCTTTTCCTGATTTTCCATTGCAGAGATAATCTCATCTGTCAGTTTGTCAGTCAGTTCAAAAGTCATAATTATTTAGGTAAATCTGAACGATTCACTATGATTTTGCTGATTAAGCCGTATTTGTTTGCTTCCTGAGCATCGAGCCAGTAATCGCGTTCAGTATCTTTTGTAACCTGCTCTAAAGAAGTTCCGGTTTCGTCTGCAATAATTTTATTAAGAATTGCACGAGTCTTTTCCATTTCTTTAGCGTGAATTTCGATATCGGTTGCAACACCCTGCATTCCGCTCATTGGCTGATGAATAAGGTAGCGGCTGTTTGGTAAACCTACACGGTTCTCTTTTGGAACGGCAAGCAGAACTAAAGTTGCAGCAGATGCAATTAAGCCCATTCCAATTAATACAACAGGAGCTTTAATAAAACGGATTACATCAAAAATAGCAAAGCCTGCATCAACATCTCCGCCAGGAGAATCAATGTACATATAAATTGTTTTCTTATTATCGTCTGCTTCTAAAACTAAAAGCTGGCTTACAATTTTTTCTGCCAGGTCCTTGTTAATTTCGCCAGAAAGCATAATCTGACGGGTTTTTAATAATTTATCCTGAAAAGGATTTGGGGCTTCAGGAGCCTTTTTTGTTTCTTCGTCATTGTAAATAATCATACGTTAAATATATTAAAAATTTTAAGAGTTGACAATAAAATCGCCCTGAATAATGGCTCAAAATCTCCTTTAAATTCGGGCTCAAAATCATTATACTCTAAGCATAAATTTTCTTGTAAATTTTCTTGGAGGCCTTTTTTATGGGTGGCATTTTTGGAGTAGCTTCAAAATCTGACTGTTCTTTAGATTTATTTTTTGGAGTTGATTATCATTCACATCTGGGAACAAGACGCGGTGGTCTTGCAGTAGTTTCTGAGAATGGAAAAATTCAACGTTCCATTCACAATATTCAGAATTCCCCTTTTAGAACTAAATTCGAAAAAGACATTGAAGAACTTAAGGGCAAAATCGGAATCGGATGTATTTCTGACTTTGAACCTCAGCCACTTTTAGTACAATCACACTTAGGCTCTTTTGCCATTACAACAGTTGGAATTGTTTCAAACAAAGACGAACTTGTAAAAGAAATCCTTAACAGGGGAAAAACCCACTTTCTTGAAATGAGCGGTGGAGAAATTAATCAGACAGAGCTGATTATTGCCCTTATGGACCAGAAAGATACAATTCTTGAAGGCATTCAGTTTGTTCAGCAGGTTGTAAAAGGTTCAATGACCATGCTGGTAATGACAAACGAAGGTATTTACTGTGCAAGAGACCGCCTTGGCCGTACTCCAATTCAGATTGGTCACAAGGAAGGCGCCTACTGTGCATCTTTTGAAAACTTTGCCTATGCAAATCTTGGCTACAAAGATTATTACGAACTTGGACCTGCAGAAATTGTCTTTATGACAAGTGATGGAATTAAGATTTTACAGGAAAGAGGAAAAGAGATGAAAATCTGTACCTTCCTCTGGATTTATTACGGCTACCCTACAGCCACTTACGAAGGCGTAAACGTAGAAGCAATGCGCTACAACTGCGGAAAATACCTCGCAAAACGCGATAAGGGAAGCGTTCAGCCGGATGCAATTGCCGGCGTTCCGGACTCGGGAACAGCCCACGCCGTAGGTTATGCTAACGAATCCGGTATTCCATTCACAAGACCATTTATCAAATATACTCCAACCTGGCCACGTTCCTTTATGCCTACAAATCAGGAACAGAGAAACTTAATTGCCCACATGAAGCTTATTCCTGTTCAGCCTCTTATTAAGGGTAAAAAGATTCTTTTGATTGATGACTCAATTGTAAGGGGAACCCAGCTTAGAGAAACCACAGACTTCCTTTACGAAAGCGGTGCAAAAGAAGTTCATATCCGTCCGGCCTGCCCTCCTTTAGTTTACGGCTGTAAATATCTGAACTTCAGCCGTTCAAAGTCTGAAATGGATTTGATTACAAGAAGAATTATCAAGCAGTTCGAAGGCGACAATGTAAGCGAAGAAACTTTAAGAAAATATACAGATCCGGATTCTCCAGAGTATGCTAAAATGGTAGAAGAGATTAGAAAGGAACTCCATTTTACCAGTCTGCGCTTCCACCGTCTGGACGATATGCTGGATTCAACCGGCTTACCACACGAATGCCTGTGCACCTACTGCTGGAATGGATTAGAATAGCAAATGCGTTAAAAACGGATGCGAAAGCATTCGTTTAGCATTTTCCAATTAATCATACAAACAGCCGGGAGGCCCTTATGTACTACGATTACACTTATTTAATTTTTGTTTTACCAACTGTTATTTTAAGTTTATGGGCCTCTGCCCTGGTAAAAAGCCGTTTTGCAAAGTACAACAAGGTACAGTGCAAAAGAAACATTACCGGAGCCCAGGCAGCCCAGTACCTGCTCAGGGTAAACAACATTACAGACGTAAAAATTGCCAGAATCAGCGGTCACTTAACCGACAACTACAATCCTTCTACAAAAACTTTAAGCCTTAGTGACTCAACAATCAATTCAAGTTCAATTGCAGCCATTGGTGTTGCTGCCCACGAAACAGGCCACGCCATTCAGCACGCAAAGGGCTATAAACCGCTTGGCTTAAGAAGAACCTTAGTTCCGGCCGCAAATATTGGTTCCCGCTTTGGTCCCCTGCTGGTAATTCTTGGAATCTGTTTTGGAAGTGCTGCAGGCTCAACTGCAGATTACGGTCCCCTGGCTCAGCTTATAACCAACATTGGAATTATTCTTTTTAGTATTTCAGTTTTATTTTATTTAATCACCCTGCCGGTAGAATTCAACGCTTCAAACAGGGCCTTAAAGATTCTTAAAAAGGCAAATGTTATGGACGAAGAAGAGCTTAAGGGCACAAAAAAAGTGCTTGGAGCAGCCGCAATGACTTACGTTGCTTCAGCACTTACTGCAATTGCATCTTTATTAAGACTGATAGTTCTTTCAAACAACAGGCGCAGACGCTAGGAAAAATCTGAATGGCGCGGGGGTAAAAGCTCGCGCGGGGGTAAAAACTACCTCGCGCGCGAAAGCTCCTGCGCGCGGGGCATCATTCACTCTACAGCACAAATCTGAATGGCGCGGCAGGCAGGCCCATACCTGAATAAAGGCAAACCGGGTTTGGACTGTCGGCCCAGAGATATCTTAACTCCAGTAATTTTCCGTCTACGGCCGGAAGGGGAACTTCCACCTGGGTATCGGAAATCAGCTTACCGGCCATTTCTACAAGCAAGCTTTCTTGGCCCTTCTTATAAACAAAAGAAAAGCCCGGAATATAATCTGCAAGAGAGTCGTTAAAAGGGGTAAGGAAAGACTTTCCGCAGTCGAAAGTAACCAGTAAAGAAGTATCTGTCTTTTCAAAAGAAAGGGCCTTAGGGGCAGGCGGATAATCCTGATTATAGGCAATTCTTAAAGCTTCAAGGGCACTTCTACATCCAACCGTATATTTTTTTTCGGGGTGTAAATCGTTCCATTCACCTGCATCAATTGTAACGGTAAGACCGGTTGCAGGAAGGCTTTCTGTAACCTTAGCCTGCACTTCCCTCATAGAGGCAAGGCCGCTTTCCAACATGGCTTCTTTTTCTGACCAGCCGTCGCTCCAGTTTGGAAGCTGCACAACAATAAAAGGCATATCTTTTTTTGCATAAGTAAACTTTTTGCGCCAGAGCTCAATCATAGAGCAAAGCATATCCTTATACTGGTCATAACGTTCAACATCACTTTCGCCCTGGTACCACAAGGCCCCCTTAACAGCATAATTAAAACATGGAGAAAGCATTCCGTTATAAAGGGCTGTCGGAACCCATTCAAAGAATTTCTGTTCAGGAGCATCTTCAATTACAGTGCCGTAGGCCATCTTCCACATGCCGTCAAGAAGGATAAACTGAGAAAGAGGAGAAAAATCTTCTGATTTTATAGAAGCCTGAATTTCTACATTTCTAAAGGCTACCGGCGGAACTTTTATATCATCAGTAAAAAGACAATATGGCTTTTCAGTATAAAAGCGGATTTTTCCAGCCCGGGAGTTTTTCTGTACCCGAACAGTAATTGTGTTTTTTCCTTCTTTTAGCAGGCCTGCAGGAACCACATAACGGCGTGGAGGATAAAGATAATAAGTTACGCCAATTTCTACCCCGTTTACATAAATGCGGTCAGCATCAACAATGGTTCCAAACCAGAGATTTGTTTTTTGAGAATTAAAATCTTCTGCCTGTTTTGCAGTAAGGGTGATTTCTTTTTTGAACCAGACAATTCCGGCCCCTTCAAAATCTTCAATTACGCCTGGAATTGGAACACTTACCCAGTTATTTTCTACTTCGCTGTAAGTAAGGCGTTCCCAGTGCTCTTTGATACCCTTGTCAGAAGCCCAGATTTTATCATTCCATTCCTTCTGAGCCTGATTTACTTCATCCATTTTTTTAGTAACTGCAGAAGGCTCTTCCCATTTTTCTTCTTCGTTTATAAGGTCCTTTTTTCCAAGAGAGATTAAAGCTTCTTTACTCATCCAGGAAGCAATTGGAGAGCCTCCCTGACTCGCATTAATAATTCCAACCGGAACCTTTAATTCCTGAGAAAGTTTTTTTGCAAAAAAATAGGCCGTACCGCTCATTTCTCCAAGAGCCTTGGGAGAGGCAGCCTTCCAGCATGGATTTTCCACCTCTTTCTGTTCCCCTTCAAAGTTCCATCTGATTGGAACCGTACACATTCTTATAAAAGGATTTTCGGGTAAATCAAATTCTTCAGGGTAAGAATAAGCCATTCTGGACATAGGCAGCTGGGCATTAGACTGACCGGAACTAACCCATACTTCGCCAACATAAACATCAGAAAAGAGGATTTTCTGATTCTGGCACTTAAGTTCCAGACTATAAGGCCCACCCGCAGCTGAAGTTTCAAATTCAATTTTCCACTGACCCTTTGAATCTGCCTGGGAGTTATATTCTTTTCCATCCCATTTTAAAGTGACGGGAGCGTCTGCGTCTGCAGCACCGCAAATACAGTTCACAGTCTGCTGCTGTAAGACCATTCCGTCTGAATAAATTCCATATGTTTTAAACATCAAATAATCCTTTCAAGTTTTTTTGTTTTATTCCCCGTAATTTTAATTAACCCAGAGTCTGGCAGTATTTTCGTAACGGAACCAGTCAAAATCTGCATAGAATTTGCCCTTAGAAGCTTCGTTTCCACAAACCGCAAACATACCGATTACAGTTCCAACAAATCCTCCTGCCCTTTCTACGCTCAAGATGGAAGCATCTACATCATCACAGAACAAAGTAAGTTTGCGCTCATCCTGGCCGTATTCAAAATACAGCTTCTGTTTTTCGGCCACAACCCTGAACACACCCTTGTAGTGCTGATTCGAACCGCACAAAACATCTTCCTTTAAGATTTCTTCGCTTTCGCCAAAACTGCGAACCAGCTGTAAAGCAATCACCTTGCCTTTTTTAAGGGCCTGCAGACGGTAATTTGAAGTTTCATTCTGGAAGCAGACAAGACCGGCCGTATCGCCTTCTTCAATAAAATCAAAATCAAGGCCGCAGGAAGCTTCGTAGCTGAAGCCTGTCTGACGGCGCACAACCATATTTACACCGGAACTTTCGCGCAGATTGTTTCCGCCAAAAACCCTTAAGGAACCGGAATTTTCGGTAAGGGAATAAACAGAAGAATCTAATTTGCGAAGGCCGAGCCAGTAAAGGCCAAGTTTATCTTCGTTAAAATCATCTAATGGAGGGAAAGAAACTGCATCAGAATCATCAGGAGAGCGGTTTACAACATAGCCGGTAAGAGAATAGGCATTTTCTACAAGACCTGTCTGAGGACTTGCAAGGGGCCAGCCGTCTTCCCAGATTACAGGAACCAGGAAGGTTTCGCGTCCCATATTACAAAAGCGCTCTTCTCCATCTCCGTAAGGACGGGAAGCAAGACAAACCATCCACCATCTCTTGTCGTTATCCTGGAACAAATCTGCGTGACCAACGTAAACAACACCGGCTTTTTTTCCAAGATGTCTGTGAGTTAAAATAGGGTTTGATTTTTTACCTTCCCATACGCCGTCAATTGTATCGCAGCGGGCAACACAAACTGCATGATCAGGACCGGTACCGCCTTCTGCATGAAGAAGATAGTATTTTCCGTTGATTTTATAGATATGAGGACCTTCGGGCCATACGCAGTCCCTTAAGGCACCCCGCCAGATTCCCTTTGATTCGCCAAGAAGGTCTCCGGTATTAATGTCTATTTTTTGAATCCAGATTTCCCAGTTTCCGTTGTATTTACAGCCTTCCGGAGCAGGTCTTGTACCCACATACCATACAGTGCCGTCATCATCAAAAAATAAGGATGGATCAATACCAACAGCCTTTGGAATAGGGATAGGATTTGACCATGGACCTGCAGGATCTTTTGCGGTTACAAAAAAGTTTCCCAGCTTATCTACCTGGGTACAGATGCAGTAAAAAGTTCCGTTGTTATAGCGGATAGTTGGAGCAAAAAGACCACGGGAAACACCCTGACCGCTAAAATCAAGCTGTTCGTTACGGTCGATGATATTACCAATCTGCTCCCAGTGAACACAGTCAGTACTTTTAAATACTGGCAGACCCGGCATATAGCTGAATGATGAATTTACTAAATAAAAAGCACCTTCTGCGGCGCAAACTGAAGGATCAGGATAAAAACCTGGTAAAATTGGATTAATAATTCTTGAACTCATATTTACATTGTAATATGTAAAGGTAAAAATTTACATAAGGAATTTTACCCTATTTTTTTTCTTTTTTTTATGAATTACTCTTGACTAGAATTAGAAAAACCTATATATTAAGAACACTTATTGGAGCGATACCAAAGCGGTCGTACTGGGGCGGTCTTGAAAACCGTTGATCTTCACGGGTCCGGGGGTTCGAATCCCTCTCGCTCCGATTCTACTGGAGGTGTGGTAGAGCGGTAATACAACGGATTGCTAATCCGTCGGTTCCGAAAGGGCCGGGCAGGTTCAACTCCTGTCGCCTCCGTGAACCATCCCCCGCACATCACAGTAAGTTTTTTTTATCTGAGATTGTAGCTCAGCTGGATTAGAGCACCACCCTGCGGAGGTGGGGGTCGCACGTTCGAATCGTGTCAGTCTCAACTTTAATAGCTCATCGTAGGATGAGCTTTTTTTGTGCCTAAATCCTGTTATTACTAGCATTTAGGCGATTTTGTATAACAATTTTATCTTCCCTACCTTTCTGGAACGGGCGATAGAATCTCCACAAAAGGTGTGGATTTCAGTAATGATTTCAGTAAAAGTTTCAGAAATCATTTCAGAAAGACACAAAGCCTCTTGTGGTCAAACTTCAGTTATTCTGAGGAGGTTTTATGCGTCAGTTCTATCTCTACAAGAACAGTTCCGGCTATTACAATGCGGTTTTCGTTGACCCAATCAGCGGAAAGAAAGGCACAGACAAAAGCACTCACACCAAAGACAAAATCCAGGCAACAATCATTGCGCAAAAATGGATTGAGTCAGGAGCTCCACAAACCAGAAGTAATTCAAGAAACTTCTCGGCCACAAGCACAGATAATCCGCTAAATCTAAAAGACATTTGTGAAAGGCTTTCCCAGGAAGAAGCTCAGACTTTAATCAATATGCTGTACCAGAAGTACAGCCTCTCTACTCCTCAGCAAATCATAATCCCACAAACACAAGAAACTCCGGCTCCTGCAGTAATCAAAAAGCCTGTAAAAGTTGCAGCTGTAAAACCTCAAACAAAAGGCATCCCTCTTTCAGAATATATGCTCAACTTCTGGGACTACGACAAATCAGAATTCATTCAGCGTTATCTTGCACACGGCCACAACATGACAAGACGCCACACAGACAATATGCTCAGCCTTGTACGAAATTACTGGCAGCCTTACTTCGGAAACGAAATCACTTTGGAAGAACTGGACCGCACAGCTTTAGACGATTTCTTTTTCTATCTGCATACAGAAAAAGGCTTGAAAGGTGGAACTGTTAATAAGGCTATAAATTGCGGCAGTAGAGTTTACCGCTATCTTTACGAGAATAAAAAAATCGCAGTCAATCCAATGGCAGGCATAGAACGCTTTAATCCGGACGAACTTGAACGAGGCATTCCAACAGAAAGCGAAGTAAAACAATTACTCCAAATCGAATGGAGCAACGAAGTCTATAAGCTGGCATTTAAGCTTGGTGCATTCTGTGGCTTGAGAGCCGGAGAAATAAGCGGACTGCGTGTCTGCGATTTGGATCTGGAGGCAGACATAATTCATGTACGCCACAGCTGGAACGATACAGACGGCTTAAAGTGTCCTAAGAATGCAGACATCAGAGACCTGCCAATCGACCATCAGACATTAACTCAGATTTATGTAATGGCAAAACAAAATCCTTTGTTCAGCGATTTAAGCTATGTATTCTTCTCACCTGTAAAACCGGAACAGCCTTACTGGCCGTCATACTATGTGGACGGGCTTTACGAAGCTTTAGAGAAAATCGGTGTAAGCGAGGAACAGCGCAAAGAAAGAAACATCGTATTCCACAGCCTCAGACATTTCTGTGCAACAATCTTAAGCCAGAGAGCAGACCTCAAAACAGTCCAGGCAGTTATGGGCCACAAGACAGAAGCAATGTCAAAGCATTATTCAGATCACGAGACACAAGAGAAGCTTCAGAATATGCGAAACATTATGCAGGTAACCTGGGACAATATTTTGAGCGCATAAATAAAAAGGTATCGGTTAGAGCCGTTCGCTCCAACCGTACTTCGTACCGTTTCCGCTCACTACATTTCTTGTTCATTAGGAAGCGTGCGTCGGTGAAGAAAGGTAGCAAACAGAGTGTTCACTCATTCAGCTTCACTTCGTTGCGCTTCATTCGTTCACACACTGTTTGCATTTACTAGCGGGCTCGCAAGGTGGCCTTTGTGTAAGCTCGCAAGAGAGCAATGAAAGCACAGTCAGCCCAGTCGCTACGTGCATCTGCTTCGCAGTAGCACTACGCTTTGTGGTCTGCCTGTTTCCGCAGGTGGGCCCATCTTTGCAGTAAGCACTCTGGTTGTAAAAGCCGCCAAGTGCCGTTTCGCGCAGAATATGCATCGTTCATAAAATAAGTGCCGTCCGCGTAGGTCGCAACTTAAAACGGTGGGCACGCAAAAGGTTTTCCCCCTTCCCCCCTGCCGCGGGGCACCCCCCCAACACCCCCTTTCCAAAAATTAAGGAATGCTATTGAACCGCTCTCGGGGGGCATTAGGGGGAAAAACTTTTGCTCAACATTGCAGTTGTCCCACCGTTTTAAGATGCTCACATCATCGGTAAAAGGCGGCTTTTCGGGAACTTCTTTTGTATGGGAAAAATATTGCTTCAGTCGCACAGGCACCGCTAGTGCCTGCGCTCCATCAGCAAGGCGGCAACGTCCGTGTTGCCGCCCTTTACACAGCTACATTTATTTTCCGCTCAGGACACGCTCCTACAAATGTCGCTCTGGTCGCGCGTCCGTGCGCTCCCGCCGCTCAGCGTGCCGATGAATCTTCTAGCTCCAGAAGCAGACTTGCCAAAAGTTATGGCCGCTTCGCGCCCTTGGGTTTGAAGCAAGACTGCTTCTTCCGAGTTCCTTTTTTCAAAACAAAATCTCTCTTCCAGGTCCGCCTGCGGCGGACAATGTGATGATCTCCCTCCTGGAAGTTTCATCTTCCGTACTCCGCTCAGACAGCTTTCAAAAGTTTGCGCCTGCTACGCAGACGCTTGAGTTTGAAAAGCAGTCTTCGCTCCGCGTCTACCGAATTTCAGAAAACCGTTGTATAATAAAATCATGAGTGATGAATACGAAGAAGGTATCAACGAATACAAGAACGGCCACGATTTTTACAAGAACTCAAAAACCGATAAGATCTGGTCTGTTGAAACTCCTGGACAAGAAGGCCCATATCTTTTCAGCTTCGACCAGGAAACAATCTACAACTTCTGGACAGATTACCCTGATAAGCTGACTCCTGAACAAATCGAGATTTTCAAAAAAGAAAATCCGGTCATGGCCGCATTAAAATAAAAACTCGCGGGGGGAGCGCGCGCAGCGGTCTAAAAAGTTTCATTTTCTGACTTTAAATCAAAGCAACGCATATACTCTTTTATGCGTTTTTTTTCATTTACTCTTATATTACATATAAAAATAATTTTAATTTCTTAGGAACAAGCGTTGCTAAAGAAAAATTTAAAAGATATGCAATTCAAACACATTCAGAAATAAACAGATATAATTCAAACTTAATCAAATCTAGCAACGCTTTCGCAACGGATAGACTTTTTATACGTTGCAAACAACGCATATCTTTTCTTCTTGCCGCAAAGCTACGCTTCTTCTTTTTCTTCCTGCAACGCTTAGAAGCGTAGCGCTATTGGGGGCAAGGGGGAAATACAAAACGAATTAAAAAATATAATTTATGTGGTATAATATATTAAATCTTCAGCGTATATATGTGATTAAAAATGAAAGCAACTAAACGAATACGGCATTTTCATGATTCTCTTACACCTAAAGAAAAATCGATTATTGAAGGTGAAATATATGAATGCTACTGTTATGAGAAAATTGTAAATAAATATCAAGATTTTAAGTTTATTCGTTTAGAAGAGAACAAGTCTAAAAAAGATGGATTTTATATTTCTGCTGCTGGAAGTTTATGTTATCAGTCATCTTTAATTGATTTAGGCGAGTTTGATATTATCGGCTTTGATTTAAAAGGAAATGTCCATTGGTATGAAATAACCAAGCAAAAAGTTAATCTTGCTTTCGTAGAAGATAAGCTTAAGCGTAAAAAAGAATTAATGAGCAAACTGTTCGGTAAATATAATTTATATTTAGTTATTCCAGAAGAAAAAAATCAATTATCAGGACTTGCAAATATCTTATATATTCCAGAACCTGATTATACAAATCTAATTAAACAAGAATATAATTTCAATTTTAAGAGTAATAATTTTATAGATTTAGATTATCTAAATAAAAAGATTCAAAAATATGATTACCTTAAAGATTTAATGCATCGTTCAAAAATCTTTTTCCAGAATAAGAACTCAAATTATAATTCATTCTTATTCGAAAGATTATATGATTTGGATAATATGCATAAAGATTCGTTTTCATATTACAACGTAGAAAAAAAATGTTTTGGTATTATAGAAATTAAAGACGGCAAAATCTTTAAGGATGGAAAACAAGTTAAAGGCATAAAAGCTGCTCATAAAGAGATTACTCAAATTAGAAATATAAAATTATTGGAACAAAAAAAACTACAGAAAAAAAATACCCTAAAAAATAAAAAAAACAATCAAAAAAAATAAAACTTTTAATACTGCCTATCAATCCCTGATAGTGTCATAGTTTATATTTCCATATAAGAGGTTTCTATATGGAAAACGAACTTTACTATATCGAAGATTTTACAGTCGTTAGAAATCAGAACATATTTCACCGGAGCAATGAAGATGAATGGAAATATGTTGGAACTTGGGGTGATTTACTTGAATCTAAATCGAAACAATTAATTCAAGCAAATTTGGCATCCAAAGATATATCAAGTCTTTTTATTGCTTTTGGACATTATACATCCACGTTAGAAATTATCAAGCAAAATCTTATAAATCGTAACAAATATATTCTACATGAAAATCTGAAAAAAAATAAAAGTTAAATTTCAGCCTATCAAACCGTGATAGTGTGCGCATGTTAGAATAAAAAAAGAAGCAAGGAGGAAATGCTTATGAAAACAAAGAAAATCAACTCTAATGAAATCGCAGAATCAAAAGTAGTTAATGCAATGGGGGATATCACAAGAGCTACAAAGAAAGCTCTTATGGATTATGTAATCGGCATGTATCTTGTAAGTTTTGCAAAAGTAATTGCATATCTTGGTGCAGAGTCAGATGAAGGAAAAGACTTGCTTTCTGGAATGGATGATAAAACAAGAAATACGGTACTTTCCTTTTCGAAAGATTTCACAAAAACAGATTCAAAAGTAACTGCTGAAGTTGAACATATTCTGACTGCTTCTGGTATGGAATTGGAAGAAGATTACAAAGTCATAAAAAAATATCTTTTTCATACTTCTAATATATTTGCAGAAAAAACTATAAAAGACTTCCGAGAAGAAACACCTATATTCCAGAAAAAACTTAATAAGTGCATATTCAATTTCGATGACATACTCATGCTTGATGATCGGGCAATCCAAAAGATTCTTCAAAAAGTAGATCAGCAGACACTGGCAAAAGCTTTGAAAGGTACTGATACCGAGATACAAGCTAAGTTCTTCCGTAATATGAGCCGCCGAACAGCTTCTATGCTTAAAGAAGATATGGAATGGATGGGTCCTGTTCGTTTATCTGATGTAGAAAACTGCCAGTCAGAAATACTTAAAATCATTTTTCGTCTGGAAGATAAAGGTGAAATTATAATCAGCAAGATTCGTATTTCAGATATTCTTGTTGATTAATTTGGGAGGTTTATATGAAAAAAATCTTAAAATCTATAAGAGAGTTATTACCTCTTTTCGCATTAAGCTTATTATTTGCACTATTATTTGCTCCACTTCCTGCAGTAGTTATAGAAATCCTTATCTTCTTTGATTATTGTTTTGCTTTATATCTTTTTATAGAAACTCATCAAAAGAAGAAGGCTAACTTATTCAAATTTCTAAGATTAATTCAATTCTTTTGTCTTCTAAATTGTTCTGCTGCAATTGCTTCAATTCGTTCATTTCTATGTATAACAAGTATTGAAGATCA
>JAEESZ010000021.1 GCA_016286535.1 Treponema sp.
TTCTGAATTTGAACCAGTATTACCTGTATAATAATAATTGCTAATATTATTACAACCGGTTAATACATACAAAATTGCTGCAGATAGCAGCATAGTAAAAAATTTTGTTTTCTGCATTTTTTAACTCCTTTTTTTTTACTTTTCTTTTGCAAAACTACACTAAGTGTGAATAATATGTCAACGGGTTATTTTAGCAAATCGTAACTTTTTTCTGTAAGTTCCTGCAGCCTCAAGAGAATCTTTTTTTATTTTTCCCCTTTTTTGTCAAAAGTGAATTTTTACGTCTATATTATGAATGAAGATTTACTTTCCAAAATGCTCCCGCATTTTTAAGTAAATCAACTTTTCGCAAGGTTTAAAAGATTATACATAATAATCCCGATTTGAAATTTCTTACTACATCATTATTATATTGATTATGTCAAAAGATAGACCCTCTAAAATTACAGATATCGAATTCCGTTACGATAGTTTTAAAAACGGAAAAATCCTACCGGGAAAAAAATCCGGCCGTTTACCCGCAATGGGCTGGAACAGCTGGAATGCTTTTGGAAGCGGTAACACGGAAGCTTTAACAAAGGCAATGGCAGACAAAATTATTGAACTTGGACTTAATAAACTGGGTTATGAATATCTTGTCCTGGATGACGGCTGCTATAAAAGTCAGCGCATCGATGGCAAACTTTCTAATGAAGAAGTAAAATTTCCTTCCGGTTTTAAAGCTCTCTCTGATTATATCCATGCGCATGGACTTAAGTTTGGAATGTATAATGATATCGGAACTAACCTTTGTGCAGGAGCCGCCGTAGGAACCTGTGGCCACGAAGAAGATGATGCTCAATCCTATATTAATTGGGGAGTAGATTTCCTTAAAATCGATAACTGTTACTATTTATGGGACAACGCAACCTTCTCAAATCCGGAAAATGCCCGCTATGTTTTTGCACCAAAAATCAAAAGCATAATAATCAAAGGCTGCGACAATAATGATAATAAGGATTTCTGTAAAAAACTTTCTGCCATAAAAGACGGAAGAATTTGCGGAGCTTCTATCCGCATTGATGAAGATAAATCTTTTGTATATGGAATCGGAACTCTTGATGGAACAAATACCGGAACTTCGCCGGTAGGTCAAAGAAGCGGCGAGCTTCATTTTGATTTTGACTGTGAAAGGGAAGGCGAATATCAAATAGAAATTGAATATGCTTCTTCTAAAGAAAACCTTACAGGGGAATGGCTGCAGCTGGCAGTAAATTCAGAATATTTTTATGATGATTTACTTCCTGAAAGTCCGTCCAAAGATAGCTTCATTTTTTCTTCCCCTGTTAAAGTTATGTTTAAGCAGGGAAAAAATTTAATCCGCATTATGAATCACCGGCGCCAGGAAAATACCCTGGACTCTTATGCCGCCATGCTAAAGGGCTTAAACAAAGCAAAAGCAGATCATCAGATTTTACTTTCCCTTTGCGAATGGGGAAAAACTCACCCACAAAACTGGGGCTACAAGGTCGGCGATTCCTGGCGTATCTTAAATGACATCACCTTCCGGGTTGGCAGCGACGGTAATCCCGGATATGGTGCCTGGTCCGATCCCGGAACTCCAAGTGTAACCTCACAATACAATAAGGCAGTCATAATGGATGAATTTGCCGGCCTGGACAAGGGCTGGAACGACCCGGACATGCTTATGATTGGTATGGATGGCCTGAATCTTACCCAAAACAAAACACATTTTACAATGTGGTGTATGATGAATTCTCCGCTTATGCTGGGCCTGGATTTACGCCGCCTTAAAAAAGAGGATGAACTTTATAATATAATTTCAAACAAAGAGCTGATTGCCCTGAATCAGGATAAGCTTGGTATACAGGCTAAAAGAATTGCAACTACTTTTGATTGTGGTAAGGAAGCAGCAGACAAAGCCTATATCGAAGATATAAACCGCATAGATATTCTTGCAAAACCTCTAAGTGATAAGAGCATTGCTGTCAGTTTTATAAATGTGAGTCTAAAAGACTGGAAGGGAAATCTGAAAATTTCTATGGACCAGATAGAAAAAGCCTTTGGTAAAAAACTTATCAGCCATAATAAGTTTATGATTTATGACTTGTGGACTGGAAAAAGCTGGCAGAATGATGATGGAGTTTTTGAAATTACAGAACTTGCCGCCTGCGATAATTTAACCATAAAGGTGCTGCCCGTAAAATAATGAATGAAATTTCCATAGCCCGGTTTGTTCAATTATTAAAAATCACCTTTCCTCCTGTTCTTCCCTCAACAAATGAAGATCTTTTACACTATGGTCATATCAAAGGCTGGCTGGAAGATCAGGATGAAAGGTTCTGTAATAATATTTTGACCCGGCAATCTGCAGCAAGGATTCTTCATCTTTTTATGAAAGTGGAACTTGCCCTTCCCGACCTGAAAGACATCTCCGCTGCAAATATCCTTGCAGATTTATACACCTGCCATACCTGTGTGAATCACATTGCACAAATATTTTTACGGGGAATTATGAAAGCTGAAATTCTTGAAAGAGATGGCAAAGAATACACAATATTTAATCAGCTTGCATCCCTTTCTGAAGAAGGAGCAGCTATTACTATTAAACAGTTAGAAAAAATAACAAAAGGAAAATTTCCCGCCATACCGCAATAATCTGTTAAAAAAGACAGCAAACCGAAATATTAAGTAACTTACCGAAAAATCTAAGACTTTACGGCAGCAGTAAAGGATGCGACCATTAAAAAAAAACGGAGGTTATTTCATGAAAAAAGTAAGAACTGCGGTTTTTGCAGCTGTTACGGCTATGGCCTTAAGTTTCAGCGGGTGCTCTAACTTAATCTATAATGATTCTGCTGCCGGTACAAATTCAAATTACACATCACGAAGCGTACTGGTTAATGGAGATCTTTCTATTGATACTTCTATTGCCTCTCCATTTGGTCTTGTTGCAGACCTTAGTCAGGACAATCTGATTCGTCTTGCCTGGGGATGCCCATCAGTTATGCCGGACAAATGGTATATCTATCTCGACGGCCAGAAAGTTGATGAAACATCTATTCTTAAACAGGTAGAAATTGAAGCTTATTCTGGAAATCACCTTGTTGCAGTTGCAGCAGTAAAAAACGGAAAACGTTCAGAAGCCGAAGGGCTTGAAGTGAACGTAAAAGGAACAGCGGCACCAGCAGGAAGCAGTTCAGGTCTTGTTTCTGGTGCAACTTATAAAATTCTTGCAAAGTGTTCAGGTAAAGCTCTGGACAACGACGGCTGGCAGACAGCTCCAGGCTCAAATGTTCACCAGTGGTCATATGGCGACAATCAGGCAAATCAGCAGTGGATTTTACGCCAGAACTCTGATGGCAGCTGGAAAATCATCAATCTTTATTCAAATCTTGCCCTTGATGCCGCCAACTGGGGTACTACAGACGGAACAAATGTTCTTCAGTGGACAGACCTTAATAACAGAAATCAGGACTGGTTTATTAGTCAGGAAGGTTCATATTATAAAATCATAAATGCATATTCAGGCCTTGCCCTTGATGTAAGTGCCGCTTCTACAGAAGACGGTGCAAACGTTCAGACCTGGACCTGGAATGGTACAGACGCCCAGCTTTGGGAACTTACAAATCTTTCCCTCTCAAATGGCGAAAATCCTGACGACCAGGGAACAAGTCCACAGCCTCAGCCAATCACAAGCGGAATCTCAACAGATACAAATGATGTTCTTGTTGCCCGCAAAGAAGGAATGAAGGTAACCTATCAGTTCCAGAATCATACACGCGGAGCCTTTGCTGATAATCAGATTTACATCTACATCATCTGTATGAATCAGAATAATGAATGGTGCTATGCCCGCCCTGACGGAGCTTTAATTCCAATCGGCTCTTCATCATCTGACACATGGCAGTACACCCTTGCCGATGTAAAAACTTCCGGCTTCCAGATTCCACTTTCTCATTCAGGACGCATTTACTACTCTTACGGTAAACCTCTTGTAATGTGGGGAAATGGAAACGGTGTAGTTCTTCCTTCATTAAGCAATCCTGCTGACCCTAACTACGAAACATATTTTGACTGGCTTGAATACACAGTTGCAGAACATGGTTTCTGGGTAAACACAACTCAGGTAGACCAGCTGGGCTTCCCTGTTCTTATGAACGTTTATGATAATGATGGTCGTGTTCAGCAGACAGGAATTTCTGCAAAACGTGAAGATATATGGGATGCTTTCCAGAAAGAAATGCCTGCAGAGTTCAAGACCCTTGCCAGCGAATACAGAATCTTTGCTCCATGTAAAGGTGCCTTTGATAACAGAACCGGCAGAGCTTACGGTAACTACTTTACAGATTATGTTACACAGACATGGAATACAATTGCTTCTAAGAGTCAGACAGTAACACATCCACAGGGTAAGTTTATTCTTACAGGTGACGGAACAAATCTTTACTTCCGCTGTATTGAAGCTTACGGTTCAATTGCTGCTGCCGGTCAGACTTACGTTATTCACGGTAAACCAACAACAAGCGAAGTTTTTGAAGGTTATGGAGTTCTTGCTTCCGGAAATCCTATGGAACTTGCCCTTGAAGCCTGGATTTGTGCCGCACTTAACCGTCACGTTGCCCACATGGAACCAGATGCTTACTGGAATAATGCAGCTGCTTATTACAATGCAGGTCCATGCAACTACTATTCTAAGTTCTGGCACGATCACAGTGAACGCGGCGGTCTTGCTTACGGCTTCTGCTACGATGACGTAAATGATCAGAGTGCTACAACCTTTACAACAAATGCACGTGCAGTAGTTGTAAGATTAGGATTCTAGTAAAAAGATTTCTTGAATTGCCTCCTGATTGATATTATCTTTTAAGTAGATAAATGCAGGAGGCAATATGAAAATAGCTTTTTTTGATACCCGTTCTTATGACAA